>CAWFBY010000002.1:0-257989 GCA_963814245.1 uncultured Actinomycetota bacterium | reverse complement strand
CGCTCTGGGGCGATCAAGCGCATGCGAGTGAGCGCTTCGATCTGAGTCATCTCGACCTCGAGCGTGCGGTCT
Organism: uncultured Actinomycetota bacterium; assembly: GCA_963814245.1. Classification (GTDB taxonomy): domain Bacteria; phylum Actinomycetota; class Actinomycetes; order Propionibacteriales; family Nocardioidaceae; genus Nocardioides. The sequence goes on along the minus strand of CAWFBY010000002.1, from coordinate 257,917 downwards.
ATGAAGGTCTGAATTTTCGCCTCGAAAGCGCGCCTTGCGAGCAAGATCTCCTGCTCCGGCGAAGCTAGCCTCAAGGAAAGCCACAACGACGTCCAAGAACGCATCCATTATTCCGTCGTTCTCATCCCGTTGGGCCGCAAGATGGGCCGTCCAACCAGATAGACATGCGGCGGCCAACGCCGGAGTCCGGCTATCGAGGCCGCAACAGCACTCAGAGTCGTGGCAGACACTTACTCTTCAGACACTAGCCGCGACTGGGATTTTCGACAACGGCCCCCGACGGCGAGCGAGGCGAGCCGTTCGCGCCTCCCCTCATGACGGCTTGTTGCTGACAGCTTCGAATCTCTCAAGCCGCGTCACTTCGCCGCGTAGCGTGCGCCCGCGGCCGTGTCACAGCGCCGCCTGCCCGGCGTCCACCGCGTGCGCGGATCTACCGATGAGCGGTAGGTCGCTGGGCGACTGCTCCTCGAGTCACATCGACCTCGCAGACGTCGCGCGGGTCAGCAGGATAGGCCTGGAGTCGGCGAACGCAACAGGACCGTCCCCAGCGTCTCGCACGTCTCCTCGCTGCGCTGCTGTAAGGGCTCGACCAGACTCTCCAATGCGCTGAGTTCATCGCTGGTCCAGGAGCCTGGTCCGGGCCAGGGACGTGGACCGGCTGGCGTCCTAGCCGCATGGTGAAGGTGTGGGTGGCGCGGTTGGCCAGTTAATCGCTGCGGTTGTCTGCTTCTCGTTGTCGATTAGGGCGCCGGAAACGTCAGAATCGGTGAAGATCGCGTCAGTCAGATCAGCGCCGCGGAGGTCTATCGCCCGCAGACAAGCTCTTGTGAAGTTGGTCGAACGCAGGTTGGCGTTGGTCAGGATGGCCCTTGTGAGGTTGAGTCCGCGGAGATCCATGCCGCCAAGGTTCACTCCAGGAGTCTCGGCTGGTTGATGCGACTTGCTCGAGTCGCGCGATTCCGGTGTTTCATGGTTCGCGTAGTAGAGGACACCTCCTGCTGCGAGGACCAGACCCGTAGTGCCGACCACCACTGCCATTTTCGGTGAGTTGGTTTCCCTAGCGACCCACATGCCCAACGCCGTGACGAACATGGCCGCGACTGCGACCGCCCAAGCCGGTCCGACAATTGCCCCCGTGGCGCCTACCGCGACGATCCCGGCCGGCGGAAGGGCCGCCAGGGGGACGCTGATCCTCCCCCCAGGAGGGTGGGCGACGTCCCACTCTCTCGGATCGGGGTCGGCCATGGGTTCGGCATAGCAGGTTCACTCCTCGCTTCTAGGGTTCCCACGCCGAGAGCGCGGGCGGTAGCCTCGCTGTGTCGGGAGGAGCGCCATGCGTCGTCGTGGATCCGTTTCAGCGCGTTTCGCGCTTGTGGCGTTGCCCGTAGTCGGGTCGGCCTTCTCCCTCCCGAACCCCGCAAGCGCCAGGCGAGCGCCGGGTACGGCGCCGACCCGGGCCCGCGTGGTCACAACGCCCTGTTCGGTCCACGACGTGCCGACGATTCAGGAGGAAGCGGGCCTTGAATGCACAAAGAAGCCGCGACACTTCGTATGTGAGAGTTGTGGTGGCAACATAGGTCGGCGGCCGGGCGTTGCGTGCCCGGCCTGCTCGGGTACGGCCCAGTAGTCGTGTCGAGCACCGACATGGCGACAACTGCCTTGAGCGCCGGTTCCAAGGTGGGTCGAGCCTTCAGCGTCGTCAGTTTCATTCCCTCGGTGTTCTTGGTCATGCTGGTGTGGGCCCTGGCCGCCTCCGGCGCCCTCGGCGGCTCTCCGAACCCGAGCGGGCTCGCCACATCCTTCGAGGGCCTGTCGCTAGGTGCGGTCGGGTTGGCGCTTCTGATTGCTTTCGCAGTCGGCTACCTCCTTCATCCACTCCAGTTCGCCCTGACCCAGCTCCTCGAGGGCTACTGGGGCACCAGCCATGTGGGACAGTCGCTGATGATCCGAAGTATCAAGCGCAACCGCTTGAGAAAGCAGGACCTGGACAAGCAGCTGGCGGAGACGCAATTGAGGCTCAACGAGCTCGACTTCTTCACCAGGAAGTATCCCGAGGAGAGCGAGGTGGGCGCTGATCCGGTAGTTGCGCTCCTCGTCGCAGAGCAGCAACTCGACAAAGCGTTGGCAGACCTTCCAACCAACAATGAGCGTGTCATGCCGACACGACTCGGCAACGTCCTTCGTCGTCACGAGGATCTGGCCGGCAAGGCCTACGGGCTGTCCGGCGTAGAGGTGATCCCGGCACTCACTTTGGCGGCCGACCGCAATCACCACGCCTACATGAACGAGGCTGCCGAGCAGATGGATGCGGCCGTGAGCGTCTGCACCGTCACGTTCCTGGCCACCGTCATCATCGCCGCGACCACATTGACCGACGGCTGGTGGCTGCTGATTTCATTGGTGCCCTACGCCGTCTGCCTCATTGCCTATCGCGGGGCGGTGACTGTCGCTCACAGCTACGGCATCGCAATGCGACACCTCTTTGATCTCGACCGATTCGCCCTGTACGAGGCCATGCGGCTGCGGCTTCCGACAGACGATGAAGAAGAGGAGATCACTGCCGCGGTGGTGAACTCGCAGATCAGGGGAGAACGTGTCGAGACGTCGTACTTTCGAGCCGACACCAAGTGACCGGCGCCGACGAACGTTCGCTCGTGTCTGCTTGTCGTTGTGAGCGACTACGACAAGCTCGCCGTCCGTTACTCCGCCCCCGTCAGCGTCGCCGACATGGCCAGGTGGCTCCGTCGGGTTTCGGAAAGCGTCCTAACCGCACCCAGCATCACAAGCGACTGAGACTCCACACGCGTCCACACCGCCGCGTACCGGGGTCTGCCCAGAGTCTGGTTGACACCTGACGTGTGAGGATTCGTCCTCGATGGAAGGATGTCGAGCATGCCAAGCCCTATCCCAAGGAGTTCCGCGACGATGTCGTGGCTGTGGCCCGCAAGGGTCAGGCTCCGTTGAACCAGATCGCGAAGGACTTCGGGATCTCCGAAGGCTGTCTGCACGGCTGGTTGAAGAAGGCCGACGTCGAGGACGGCCATCGTCCCGGCCTGACCGATGCCGACCGCAAGGAGTTGCGGGAGGCGAACAAGCGGATCCGGCTCCTGGAGCAGGAGAACGAGGTCCTGCGTCGTGCGGCGGCGTACCTGTCCCAGGCGAACCTGCCGGGAAAATAGTCTTCCCGCTCGTCCGTGAGATGGCCGCGGCCGGTGCCCCGATCAGGGTGCCGGTCGCGGTGGCGTGCAGGGTGTTGGGCCTGTCGAGGCAGGGGTACTACCAGTGGCTGAAGGACCCCGTCAGCCAGCGGGACTGGGACGACGCGCATCTGATCAACGTCGTCTTGAGCTCCATGCCGACGACCCGACGTTGGGGTACCGGTTCCTGACCGACGAGCTCGCTGATGTCGGCATCACCGCCAGCGAGAACCGGGTCTGGCGGCTGTGCTCGACCGCCGGGATCTTCGCCTCCCACCACCGGCGCAAGGGTAAGGCCAGCAAGCCTGGGCCGCCGGTCCACGACGACCTACTGGCCGTGGTCGACGAGAAGGGCCGAGTGCGGCACAAGTTCACCGCCACCGTCCCCAACCAGGTCTGGTTGACCGACATCACCGAGCACTGGACGGCCGAGGGGAAGCTCTACCTGTGCGCGATCAAGGACTGCTACTCCAACAAGATCGTCGGCTACTCCATCGATTCGCGCATGAAGTCCTCGCTGGCCGCCGCAGCGTTGCGCAACGCGATCGCGCTCCGCTCACCGGTCGGCACCATTTTTCACTCCGACGAGGCAGTCAGTTTCGCTTCCAAGAAGGTCATGCGGATCCTGAAGAACAACGGGCTGAAGGGCTCGATGGGCCGCGTCGCCTCCGCCGGCGACAACGCCGCAATGGAGTCCTTCTTCTCGCTGCTGCAAAAGAACGTCCTGGACACCAGACGCTGGGAGACCCGCGAGGAGCTCCGGCTGGCGATCGTGGTCTGGATCGAGACCAAGTACAACCGCCGCCGGCGACAGAGGGCCCTGGGCAAGCTCACCCCGGTCGAGTTTGAGATGATCTACACGGCCGCAGACGCGGCCTGAGAACCATAAACCCAAAGTGTCAACCAAACCGGGGGCAGTCCCTAAAGTGCAGTTGCGAGGGTGTCCAGATCGGTGTCCACCAGGCCTCCAGAGCTTGAGTTGGGTCGCAACACCGACTCTTGGACACCCTCGACCTACATCACGGCCGCCACACCGCCGTAGCCCTTGGAATCAATCATCTAGGTGGTCAGCCAGACTCGGGGGGCTCCGGTCGAGACGCCCATCTGCCCAAAGGTCAGCGCCTTCTTGAACCTGCTGCGCGTGTACGGAAGCAGCAGAACGAGCGCCGTACCCTCTCGGTGTTCCAGTTCGAGCCGCACGGCGTCCGAGCCATTCGCTCGCACATCCGCGACGAAGGCAAACGCCCGCGAGGCGTTGGCATTGGCTCGCGCTCCGTCGTACAACGTGGTCAGAACCTGGTCAGACGCTGGATGCTCCCCGAGCCCGGGGTCGGTGGCGACGAGGGTTGCCTCTCCGTCAAGGGACATCGACCCAGCGAAGGGATAGAACGCACCATTCTTCGCTAGTTGGTCCTCTGCAAAGGGCAGGAGAGCATTCAACAGGGCGTCAAGGTCGTCTTGCGCCAAGGCCGATGAGGTGTCTCGCCACGAAGTCACAGCGCAGAATGGTGTCACACCGCGCCCTTGGGACTGACACGAAGCCGTCCGACCATGCTGCGAGTCGGGCACTCACGGACACGCTGCATACCGCCGCCTAGGGACGCTCAGGATGTTCAAGCGCCGTCAGATTGGGCAGATCACCGGACTCCATCTTCCGTTCGAGCGCCTCAAAGCGCTCGCGACTAACTCGGATCCCCTCGGCATCGCCGACTCCATGCCGAGTCGCAGTCCGAACGATGAGGTAGAGAACAAGTGCCCCGAGAAGGAAGATCAGCATCCCCGCAGGCTAGACGGCTTGCGCTGACGCCGAGTCGGTTTCGAGTTTCTGAACCGGCTCGGGCGTCCGTGCGACGAGGGACTGTCCCCCTTCGAGGGCCAACTGCGCAACAGGCGAGCGACCGACCTCCCTAGCGGCGAAGATAGATCCGTGGACAACTCCGCTGCTGACCTCGACGACCTGGCGACGCGGCTCTGGCCGCTCGTCGTCCAGCGAATCGACGAACTCGTGGAGATGACCAGCGAGGTCGGCAGCTGGTCCGTGCGCTCAAACACATCCCTATCCGGCGACGACCGGCGAAGTCGCCCGTACCAGACCAGCCACGCGGTTCAATCCTGCCTAGCGACCGGGATCGACAACCTGCACGGGCTCCGACACATGATGTTCGGCGCCCCCTCAGAACAACCCAGTCGAATCGTGATTCACCAAGCAGCGCACTACCTCCTAGCGCGCGGAGCCCTGGAGAGCTTCGCGACCGGACTGTGGCTTCTCACTCCAGCCGCCCGAGCAGAACGAGTCACCCGGACGCTCCGCTGGCACGTCCAGAACGTCAAGGACATGCACACTGCCTTGGAGGCGCTGCCCGATCAAACACTGAGCACAACACGCGAAGAGAAACTGATCAACCTGGAGACAGCGATCACGCGGACCGTGGGCTCGATCCCGCCCGGCTTCCGGCGCGGCTACTCCACGACAGAGGTCGTCCGATACGTCGACGAAACTCGCGGCCAAGCGAACCAGATGTTGAGCACGCAGTTCATCTGGCAACTCTGCTCAGGTTTTGCCCACGGAAGACCTTGGGCAAGTCTGGGCTTTCTCGAACGCGAAGAACTGCCGACAGAAGACCCCGACATCCTGCACACCCGCATGACCAGCGATCTGCCGCGCTCTCTAATGGCCCCACAGCATGCGCTGGACCTCTGCGAGCAGCTGCTCGCGACCTACCGAATGAGAAACATCCCGCACATCACGTGAGTCTTGGACCCAGGCGAGGGGCCACCCGCGTCACTCCGCCGCGAATCTGGCGGGCAGGATCAACTCGACGTTGCCGATGTGCGATCGCGGGGTTGACAACCGCGATCCGGGCGAGCGCGTCATAGTGATAGGTGTCCCATCGCGAAAGGGGCGAACGTGATGCGCTACCTCACGGCCGCGCTGGTTGTCTGTCTCTTGCTGGGGGCTTGTTCCGGGTCACCCTCAGGGACCCGATCGGTCCCTCAGGAAAGCGCAAGACCATCGGGATCGGTCTCGGGATCACCATCCGATGCCTCCTCACCTTCAACGAGGCCAGCTCGGTGCCAGGGCGACTCGAAAGTCACGCGTCCGGACCGCGTGTTGGTGTTCTTCGCGTGCAAGGCGACGAACCAGCGCACGGTTGCCGTGCAACGTTTCGTCGATCCTGGAGCCACCACAGAGCAGCGCCTGCGTCGGGCTCTCGTTGCCTACGTGACGGGACCCAACCGTTCCGAGAGCAGGTACCTCGTCTCCTTGGGATCCCGACGGATGCTGAATGGAGTCTCGATCGTCGGCGACCGGGCCATCATCGATTTGGACTTGCGAGTCGGCCACTTGCAGAGCACCACGAGCGCGCAGTCCGCCCTGCTGTGGTCGCAGTTGTCAGCGCTCGCGTTCCAGTTCCCCGACGTCAGACTGATGGAGCCCAGGTTCAACGGCAGCTGCTTTGACTTCGGTGATGCCGTCCAGGCCGGAGCATGCCTGGTTGCCAAGCGTGGTGGCGGCTACCTGACCAACGGTTAGCGCCTGCCCGCCATCCGCAGGGACCACCCGCACCTGCCACGAGTCCTGCGGCCAGAGAGTCGCTGCATACCGCCGCCAGTCGGACGCAGCCGATCTGCTCGGCCATGCCGAGTTGAGGGCGGGATGAAATCAATAGGCGTCGTCTCGGCCAGCGCCGGACAGCCCCACCCGACGAAGGATCTCGCCGACCACGTCCGCGAGCGGTCGCGTCGCGTCGATCACCACCCCGGAACCTGGGATATCTTCCTTGGTCCGGTGGAGTCGGACAATGAGGTCACGCTCGGATGGTTTCGACCCCCACTCGTCTTGCGGGCGCTGGTCGAGCCGCCAGTGCAAGGTTTCGAGATCAATGTCGAGGACGAAGACCCCGTCGAACAGATCGACGAACTTCGAGAAGTTGCGCGAGCCTCCGCAGAAGAACGTGACGGGCTCTTGATGATCTGCCACCAAAGCCCGCACACGCCTGACGTCCCAGATGTGGTGCTCGTGCGCAGCGGCATCGGTCGCTTCACCAGTCGCGGGGTCGCCCTGGTACGCGAGTTCCCTGTCGCCGTTGATGGCCTGGTAGCCACGCCGGTTCAGTTCTCGGCACACCGAGGTCTTCCCCGTTCCGGAGACGCCCTCGACGAGATAGTTGCGGACACCCACCAGGGCAGTATCCAGCCGTAGTGCGCCGTGAAACAAACGTCCTCAATTGCCGCGGAGCGGCCGTGCGGATCTGCCGCGGTTGTGACGCCATCCTGATTGACCGGCGTGCTCAGACCGCTCCTGCGCTCCGGCGGCGAGCAGTCAGGATCCGCAGTGCAAGCAGGTTAGTGAGCGCTGCGCAGGTAAACGCCAAGACACCGAGGACCTCCGTCGTGGTCTGAAACCAGTCCGCGAGATCACCCGTCGTAGACGACACGCAATCGCCACCCGAGGTGCAGGAAGACGAGCCCGAGCTCTCATTCGGGTTCGCGCCGGGGACAAGCGCCAATAGGCCATACGCCACGTAGTAGCCCGGCAGCGCGATCACGCTCGCTGGGAGCGACAACAGCGCGGCGAGAAGAATCACGGCGGTCGACTCGCCGACGAATCCCACGGCGGCTACGCCGGCGACGACAAGCACATAAACCGAGCCGAGCAACCATGCGGACGGGGAGACTCGCCGCGCAACGTCTGCCAAGCGCCCCATCATCCCGTCAGGCTAACCCAGTAGGTTCCGTCCGGATCTGCCGCTGAGGGGGTGCCCCTTTCCGCCGCGTGATGACCGCCGCGTACCACCCGGTCGACACGGACGCGCTGCTCCGCTGCCGGGCATCGTCCGGTCGAGGTGGTGGGTTGTCCCGGATGTGCCCGCCGCTCAGCGCCTTTCGTCGAGGGGCCGCGGCCTTCTCATCCAACTCGGGGCACGGCTCTTCGGCTTCGACGTCAGATGCCAGGCCCTGCACGAGCCACACCAGTAAGACCCTGTGGGAGCCTCTCGCCCACGCGACAGGCAGGACACGCGGATTGCATTCAGAGCACGTTCCGCGGCCCACTGGGTTGGATGAGGCTTCTTCGAACACTCGAGCACAGCGACCGTTCCTCGGGCCGCGTGCTCGGCTGGCTCAGATCCTGCCCGGCACGGTTGGGTTCGCGGCTGAAGTCGCTCGGCCCGGTTCGGAGCATGCCTGTCTCCGTCTGACGAGATGAGGATACTGAGCAGCTTCTATCGCTGGCCACGGTCAGAGGACAAGTCACACTGAGCTGCCTTCGGCCGTTGACACGAAGGCGGCTATCTCACTCCGGAGCGTGCTCGGGGCATCGGGGCCGACCTCCGCAATGTCGTAGGTCACGGCTCCAGACTGTCCGACTCGCACGATGAGCCGCGCGGCGGCGGGGCGCGAGATCCTAGCCGCTCTCCCGGAAGTCCTGCGTCGAGCGCCCTCACCGACCCACTCACTCGCCCGGTCGGCCCCGACTCACACCACACCGCGGACGCGCTCAGCAGCCGAGTCGAAGGCGCGGTTTGCGGACATACTGCGGACATACGGCCTCAGGGAAGCATCAGAGGCGGTCTCCGGATCTCTCCGGAAACCGCCTCTGACCTGCGCATTTGCACTTTGTAGCGGGGGCAGGATTTGAACCTGCGACCTCTGGGTTATGAGCCCAGCGAGCTACCGAACTGCTCCACCCCGCGCCGTTGGCCTGGTCAAACGTAACAGGCCACCCAAACCGCTGGTCCGACCGGCGTTCCCGATCATCTTGCTGGTGTTGGAACACGAACGCTACCAAACGTCTCGACCGATCTCGAATCGGCCCAGAACCCAGTGCCCGGCCGTGACCGTCCGAGGGGCGCCTGACCCTGCGAGAGTCCTGCGAGAGTCCAGTGCCTTGCTGGGCGTGCTCGGCGCACGCTAGGGCAGCGCTAGGCCCCCCGCGCACTGTAATGGCTCAACTTGTCTGAGATCGGAAGGTGCCTATCGTGCGCTACGCCCGGGTTGTCAGTCTTCTCGTAGGCACCATCGTGAGCCTCGCTGGTGTCATCGCAGTCCAGCCGCCCGCGGGGGCCGTCACACTGACGACCACGCAGGTGCAGTGGAATCTCGCCGGTCTTGCCTACTTGAGCTATGCCGATGTGGACGGTGCGAACGGGCCCAAGACTCGCGAGGCTGTCAGGCGCTTCCAGATCGATCAGTGCATGGACGCCGATGGCGCTGCCGGCTCGCTCACCGGTGATCGGCTAGTGGCACAGATGCAATCTGTCCAGTACGCCGTCGGCCTCATCCCCGACGGACGCAACGGGCCTAACACCAAGCAGGCCATCGTTCAGTATCAGCAACTGCGCGGGCTGGTCGCCGACGGCCGAGCCGGTCCGGCAACCATGGGGGCGATGGGACTGTCTCCCCTTCGCGAGTGCGGGCTCCCCGTCTCGGGCGATATCCGCTCCGACTCATCAGGGGTGAGTTGCGTCAGCCCCACCCGAGACCTGGGGGTCCACGATGGCTACACCGCAGGGGTGAAAGTCAGGGTTCGCCTCTGCGCGATCCCCGGTTTCGCCAGCAGCGCTGACGCATCCCGGCCGACGAGCCAGTTCTACATCTCCGGGGCCAACGGAGAAGTGGTTGTCAATGCGCGTGCTTCAGGCGCGTTCTTGGGCCTGTTTCGAGCCGCCCGAAACAGTGGACTGACCCTGACCGCACGCAGCAGTTTCCGTCCCATGGCTCAGCAACAGGCGCTCTGCCAAGCCGACCCCGGATGTAGCACCGGCAACTACAGCTTGGTCGCCAAACCAGGAACTTCCAATCACCAACTTGGGGCTGCCGTCGACTTTGCTGGCCCCACTCCTACGGGTGGTGGCACCTGCGCCACCCGCGCCACCAGCACCAACTCGGTCTGGAAGTTCCTGGATCGAAACGCACGACGGTTTGGCATCAAGCAATACGCCCGAGAGTCCTGGCACTGGGGAGTCCTTGAGTCCTGCTAGTTACATCAATTGATCCGAAAGGTGTTGACCATGAAGATTGGCAAGATCACGTCCGCGGCAACCACGCTGGTGGTCGCCTTGATCGCAACCCTGGCTGCTGCGCAGCCTGCGGCTGCGGTGACCCAGGCGAGCGCCGAGGCTCAGTTCCGAGCCGCCGGAATCACCTGGAGTTCGAGTGGCAACTGCACCACCCGAAGCAATCCGAGGTGCACGTCATTCGACGGAATTCGACAGGCCACGATCGACGGGGCGATCACCCTCAAGCGGGCAAGTGGCTGCGCCTTGACGATCACCGGCGGCACAGAGGTCGGCCACGCTTCAGGGACCTACAGCCACTACAACGGCTACAAACTCGACTTCCGCGATACGACCTGCCTGACCAATTGGGTCCACCGCACCTACCGCTACCTCGGCCTTCGTGGCGACGGAGCGCCCCTCTATCAGGCCGCCTCGGGGAATCTGTACGCCGACGAAGGTAGCCATTGGGACGTCACCTTCTACAGCTGCGGCTGCTGAGGTGATCGGGATGCGATCTCGATCAGCACCCGCAGCGGCCGCCTGCATCGTGATCGCGGCCCTTGCGAGCGCCGCGGCACCGGCTCAGGCGGCATTGCCGAACTGCAACGTTTCCGTTCGCGTCTACACCCAGGCTGGGAACGAATACAGGCTGTGGCCAGAACACAAGTCCGCCGCCAACATCACCCTCGACTGCGTGCTTGCCACCGGCAACTCAGGACCGGCGGTCGCCGCACTCCAAACCGCACTGAATCGGTGCAACGGTCAGGCGATCAGCGCCGACGGGGTCTTCGGCCCCCGAACGCGAGCCGCAGTGATCGCGGTGCAGCGTGCCCACGGGCTGACTCAGGACGGGGTTTACGGACCTCGGACTCGCGACGCCATGGCGTGGCCGTACTACAGCAGCGCCTCAGGTGGGTTGACTCGCTGTGGGTGACCGACTCGGCGAACAACCAACAACCGCTCTCGACAGACAGGAAGACTCATGAAACTGAGAACCTCACCCGTGATCGCCGCCCTCGTGGTCGCACTTGGCCCACTGCTTCTCCCCCTCGCGCCTGCCGAGGCAGCCCTACCCAGCTGCAACAGCACCACCCGCGCTTATACAGCAGCCGAGAACGAGTACGCCGTGATCCCGACGTACCGAAACGGGTCAGTGGACGACATCGGATGCCTGCTTGGATCGGGCAATTCGGGCTCGGCCGTCCGGGCCCTGCAGACCGCGCTCAATCGGTGCCACGGTCAACCGATCTCCGTGGATGGCTCCTTTGGTCCGCAGACCCGGGCCGCCGTCGTTGCCGTCCAGCGGGCCCATGGGCTGCGCCAAGACGGCGTGTATGGACCGGCTACGAGGTCGGTCATCAGGTGGCCGCTCTATAGCGCCGCGACGGGAGGATTGACCCGCTGCCTCTAAGGCTTGTCGCCGCTGCCGACCGCCGCTGCGGACCGCTCGGTCGGCGGACAGAGCCTGGGCAGAAGGGGGAGGCTGTGAGTAGCCTCCCCCCATGGGCGGCTCCGATCCTGATCGGCGGTGGGTGCGCCTGCTCGGGCCCGTCGCGATCGAATACCAGGGACTGCGGCGCTCGGTCTCCGGCGAACGGCGGCGGGGGCTCCTGGCCGCCTTGTCCATCAACGTGGGCGAAGTAGTTCCCTCCGATCGTCTCGTGGAGGCGATCTGGGCAAACGGGGGTCCGCAACCGCCGCCCAGCACCCTGCAAAGTCAGATCTCACACTTGCGTCGGGCGCTCGGCAACCCTTCATCTATCCGCCTTGAGCCGCCGGGTTATGTGTTGGACGACCAGATGTTCAGCAGTGACGTGGCGCTGGTCGGGCCGCTCATTCGCCGTGGCCTTGACTCGACCGACGACGCCACGGCGGTGGCCAGCCTCATCGAGGCGCTCAGTTGGTGGCTCGGCGATCCGCTGGGCGGCGTACCGAACACTCCTTGGTTCGCCGAAAAGGCACGCTGGCTATCGGACCTGCGGACCCAGGCCCGGCGAAGCCTGGCTGAACGGCGCTTGCGGCTCGGTCAACACTGCGATGCCCTGCCCGACCTGGTGCTCCTCACCAACGAATTCCCCACCGACGAGGCGCTCCATGGCCACCTCATGGTCGCGCTCTATCGCGCGGGTCGGCAAGCCGAGGCGCTGGAGGCATTTCAGCGCCTGCGTGGCGCCTTGGACTCCGAACTGGGTCTTGAGCCCAGACCCGACCTGCGTGACCTCCAGGAACGGGTGCTGCGTCAGGATCCTGAATTGGATTGCGACGCCGAGACGCAGCCTGCGGCGAACGGTGGATCGCTGCTGGCCGGCCGTCGCCCGGCGGGGGCCATTCCCGCCCAGTTGCCGCCGGCCGTAGCGGGGTTCGCTGGCCGGTCGCACGAACTCGGCCGGCTAGATGACCTCCTCGACGGACCGGACGCTGCGCTTGGAGCGGTGATCTCCGCTGTATCGGGCATGGCCGGGGTGGGAAAGACAGCCTTGGCCGTGCAGTGGGCGCACGGGGTGGCCGATCGCTTTCCCGACGGCCAACTTTTTGTGAACCTGCGCGGGTTCGATCCGACCCATGGGCCTCTCGAACCCACCCAGGCGCTTCGGGGGTTCCTGGTGGCGCTCGGGGTCGCCGAGCATCGGATCCCCGCCGACCTGGACGCGCAGGTGGGTCTTTATCGCAGCGTCTTGGCCGGCAAGAGAGTCTTAATCGTCCTCGACAACGCCCGAGAAGCCGAGCAAGCCCGCCCACTCCTGTCCGCCACGCCTGGTTGTCTCAGCCTGGTGACCAGCCGGAATCGCCTTGCCGCGCTCGTGGCCACCGAAGGCGCGCACCCTGTCCGGTTGGATGTGTTGAGCCCCAACGCCGCAATCGAACTGTTGACCAACCGGGTTGGCCGTCAGCGCGCATCCGCTGAACCGGGCGCGGTGCAAGAAATCATCGACAGGTGCGCCCGGCTTCCCCTCGCCTTGGCCGTGGTCGCTGCGCGCGCGGCAACCGAACCCGGGTTGACCCTCGAGGACGTGGTCACGAACCTGGCCAGCGGCGGTGCCGCGCTGGAGGCTCTTGACGCCGGTGATCGGCTCACGAACGTCCGAGCGGTGTTCTCCTGGTCGACGGCCACCTTGAGCCCCGCAGCAAAACGAATGTTCGCGCTGATCGGCCTCCATCCCGGTCCTCACCTTGCGTTGGATGCCGCGGCCAGCCTCGCGGGCAGCACCCGCGAACAAGCCCTTGTGTTTCTGAGGGAGCTAGCCGAGTCGAACCTGATCAACGAGGTGTCGTGGGGCCGCTACACCGTTCACGACCTGCTCCGCGAGTACGCCGCCGAGCTGGTCGTTGAGCGCGAGACTGCCGTCGAGCGCCAGCAGGCCACCCAACGCTTGCTCGATCACTATTTGCACACCGCCAGGGTCGCCGTTGAGGTTGTGTACGGCCCGGCGGGGCACCCGGTGTTGCCTACCGTCCTGCCCGGCGTCCTGGTCGCCAAACCCGAGGATGAACGACGGGCTCTGGCCTGGTTGGACGCTGAATACCCCGCGCTGCTGACCGCCTCGGAGTTGGCTGTGCGCAGCCCGGGGCTCGAAGGCTGGGCTTGGCGTCTGGTGCGCACCTTGTCGACCTATTCAATCCAACGTTTTCGAGCAGGAGATCAACTGCGGTTGGGCGAAGCGGCACTCGTTGCAGCGGAGGCGACGGAGGACCTGCTCGGACAGGCGCACATGCACCACACGCTCGGCGGGGCCCACGCCCAGGCGGGGCTCATGGAGCTCGGCTATTCACACCTGGCGCGGGCACTGACGTTGTTCGCTGACCTTGACGACAGCCGAGGTCAAGCGGCCGTTCACGTCCGGTTGGGCAGCCTCGCCGAGAAGGACGACGACCACGCCCGAGCGCTGGACCACAACGCGCAAGCGCTTGCCCTCTTTCGTGCTGCCGAAGATCCTGTCGGCGTGGCGTCGGCACTCAACAACATGGGGTGGCACCAGGCGCAGTTGGGGGACTTCCCCTCGGCTCTCGTCAACTGCCGGGAGGCGCTGGAGGCACACCAAACCCTGGGCGATCGATTGCGTGAGGCATCGGCGTGGGACAGTCTCGGCTTCGTTTACAGCAAGTTGGGCAAGCACGCAGAAGCCATCGGGTGTTACGCCCGGGGCATCGACCTCACCGTCGACATCGACGCTCCGTTCATGCGGGCGGACGTGCTGACCGGCTTGGGGGACGCTCATCACGCCGCTGGGCACGAGGCGGCGGCGCGCGCCGCTTGGCAAGAGGCCCTCGAGGTCTATGACCGTCTCGAACACCACTACGCCGAACGACTTCGCACCAAATTGTGCACCCTCGGTGGCGGGTGACTGCGAACCATCGCCGAAACTGCAGCAGCGGTTCGAGGTCAACCACGCCGCCATCCCGGCGTATCCTCCGCCGCTTAGTTGCTGGACCGGTCAGCCTGCTTGTTGGCCAGCGCCAACGCGTCGTTCACCAACTGCGCTGCCCGCTTGGTTGCCTCCTGATAGCCCGCGAGATCGCCGGCACGCAGGCGCTCGTCGGCTTCGGCAAACTGTGCGTCCGCCTGGGCTAGCAACTTGCGCACCTGCTGCGACAACGTCCCGGTCGGCGGTTCGCCCCCCGGATCGGGACCGGGGCCGGGGTCGATGCCAGGATCGACGACCGGCGGCGCATCCGGATCGATGTCGAGCACATCGTTGATGGCCTCTTCGAGCGTCGTACCGATGCCCGACTCGTTGCCCAACGACACCAGCACATATTTCAGCACCGGATAGCTTCCCGAACCGCTCTCCCGCACGGCATACAGCGGTTGCACATACAACAATCCACCGCCGACAGGCAGCGTCAACAAGTTCCCGTAGACCGCCTTCGACTGGGTCCTGGTGAACTTCACCAGCTCCTCTTGGATCGTGTCGTTCGCCGCAAACTGGCCGGCGATCTGGCCGGGCCCCGGGATCTGGGACGCCGAACTCAGACGCAACACCCGCAACGTGCCATACCCCTCCTGATCGGCCGCCGCGTCCACAGACAAGAAGGCTGCCAGGTTCGCGCGCTTGGCCGGCACATAGACCGAGGTGAGCGAGAACGTCGGCACTTCGCCGCCGCTCGGGGTCTGCACGGAGAGCCGGTACGGCGGCTGAAGCGTGGTGGTCAACTGCGGGTCGACCGGCACCTCCCACTGATCGCCCCGGCCATAGAAAGTCGCCGCGTCGGTGACGTGATAGGACGCCAGCTGATAGCGCTGCACCTTGAACAGGTCCTCCGGATAGCGCATGTGTTCCAACACCTCCGGCGGGATGTCGGCGCGGTCCTTGACCGTGCCCGGGAAGGCCGACCGCCATGCCTGCAGCATCGGATCCTCTTCGTCCCAGGCATAGAGCGTGACCGTGCCGTCGTAAGCATCCACGGTCGCCTTCACCGCGTTGCGCATGTAGTTGATCTCATCGGTCGGCAGCGTCTGGAACGCCGTGTCCTGCGCCAACGCATCGTTGGTCATCGTCTCGAACGACTCGCGCTGGCTCAGGGGATAGCGATCCGTGACGGTGTAACCGTCGACGAACCACACCACCCGCCCATTGATGACCGCCGGGAACGGATCCTCATCCACCGTCAGCCACGGCGCCACCTTCTCCACCATCCGCCGCGGCTCGCGGTCATAGAGGATCTTGGAGTTCTCGTGGACCCGCTCGGAGAGGATCAGGTTGGTCTCACCGAACTTCATCGCAAACATCGTCTTGTTGAGCAGTCCGCCGATCGGCACTCCGGCCTTGCCGTCGTACGTCGTGAACGTCTCTACGCCCCCGCCGTCTTCGCCGCCGGGCAGGTCGAGCTCGATCCCTGCGGCGCCGTCGGTCTTGGCTCCGACGATGGAGTACGCCGGACTCTGCTCGCCGAAATAGATCCGCCCCTCATAGCCCTCGGGCCCAGCCAGATCGGTCAGCTGGCCTGTCGGCGGGATGTCGGTCTCGGCCCACGCCGGCTCGTCGGTGGTGACCTGCGCGAGGTTGTCGGCCGGCCGTTGATTGCCGTAGGCCGCAATCAGGCCGTAGCCATGGGTGTAGACGGTGTGCAGGTTGGCCCAGTTCTTGCTGTTCTCCGGCAACCCGTTTTGATCGAGCTCGCGCACGCCCAACACCAAATCGCGCTCCTGGCCCTCGATGTCATAACGATCCACGTCCAGCACCGGTGCCGCGGAGTAATAGCCCTTCACCTGCTGGAGCTGTTCGAAGATCGTTGGCGCCAGCTGCGGGTCGACCAGCCGGATCCCCGGGTTGTTGATCGCCGCGCTCGCCAGCTCGTCGGGCGCCAGCGCCGACGTACCGCTGTAAGCCTCCTCCTCAACGTCGCCGATCGAATAGGCGTCCCGGGTCGCGTCGATGTTGCGTTGGATGTACGGCGCCTCCTTGTCGGCCTCGGTCGGGTCAACCTGGAAGTTCTGCACGATCCCCGGCCAGGCGACGCCCAACAGGATCGAGGAGAGCGCCAGCAACACCAACCCCACCGACGGCAACAGCCACGAGCGCCACCACAGGTTCAAGAAGAAGAGCAACGCACACACGACCGCGATCCCGGCCAGGATGTTCTTGGCCGGAAGTACGGCGTGGTCGTCGGTGTAGCTCACGCCGGTGAACAGGCTGCGCGTGTGATTGAGCAAGTCATAGCGACCCAGCCAATAGTCCGCGGCCTTGGCCAACACCAAGAGCCCCATCAACACCGACAGTTGGCCCGCCGCCGCCGGCGACATCCGATCGTGTCGGTTTTGCAGCTGGATCCCACCGAAGAGGTAGTGCACCACCGCAGTCGCCAACAGTGACACCACCAAGACAGCCATCACGAAGTCGACCAGGAAGTGCAACCACGGCAGATCAAAGACATAGAAGCCGATGTCGCGGTCGAAGTAGGGGTCGGTCTTGCCAAACGGCACTCCGTTGGCCCACAACAGATAAGACCGCCACTGCCCCGAAGCGGACGAGCCCGCAAACAGGCCGAAGAGCAGGGCCAGCCCCACCACCAGCCGGACCCGCATCGGCGTGACCACCTCGCGGTAGCGATCCAGCCCCACCTGCTCGGCGGAGGCCGGCCGGAAGACCGGCCGCAACCGATAGGCGACCATCATGTTGGCCGCCACGATCAGGGCCATGAAGGCGCCAAAGCCGACAAACAGTTGGACCCGCGTGCCCAACAACGTGGAGAACACCGACCGATAGCCGGTCGAGGCAAACCAGAGTCGTTCGGTCCAGATCGAGGCGAAGATGCTGAAGCCGATGAGTCCCGCCAGCAGGATCGCCCCGGTCAGCAGCAGCGCCCTCGATCGGCGTGCGGGTGGCCGGCTGAACTGCACCGGCTCGTTGTCGTCGAACGTCTCGCTCACTAGAAACTCTCCTCGGTCAACGTGCTCGACAGCAATTCCAACAAGGCGGGCACCAAGTCGGGCCCACCCACCACCGATACGGCATGGTCGTGCGCGCGCAGTCTCATCGCACAGTACGTCGCCCCGGCGCGGGTCGCACCCGCGACGATGCGCACCTCCTGACGCAACGGATGCGTGGCCGCGAACTCTGTGGCCTCCGCCGAGTCGGCGGGAAGGTCATCGTCGACCTCCGGTGGCAACACCAGCCGCTCCACCACGGCCGCACAGCCGCTGACCCCCGAGGGCCATACGATCGTCTCCAACATCTGCTCCAACGCCAGGCCGGGGGTGAGCCCGTCCTGCTCCACCGCGGTCAAGGCGCCTTCGTCAGCGGCTCCGGTCAACCCCATCGCCGAGGCCAAGGCGGGCTCCCGCGCCACCAGGGCGACCGTATCGACGAGGGCGAAGAGTCGGGCCGGTTGGTCCCAGCCACCGTCGGCCACGTGGGCCTCGATCTCCATCACCGCGGCCGTCAGATCGAGGTCCGCGCCGGGGCCGATCCCCCCGCTCGTGGGCTCCGTCATGAATCCCCCGCACAGGCCGGAAGGTCGGCCTCGTCATCCTGGGTCCACGTCTCGATCGCCTCAACCGCCTCATGCATGGTGGCGACCCGCACCAACCTGAGCTCACCGCGCGGAGCTCCCACCGCGTCGTCGCAGTTGTCTGCTGGCACCAAGAACAACTCGGCCCCGGCGTCACCGGCCGCCACGATCTTTTGCTGGATGCCGCCGATCGCCCCCACCTTGCCATCCGCGTCGATAGTCCCGGTGCCGGCCACGACCCGGTCGTCGGTCAGGGAGCCCGGCGTCAACGTGTCATAGATCCCCAGGGAGAACAGCAGCCCCGCACTCGGGCCACCGATGTTCTCGTCGATGTTGACCTCCACCTGAAACGGGAACGTAAAGCCCGGTCCCGTCAGGATCCCGATCCGCCGCTCCCCCTCGACCAGGCGCGGGGTGATCGAGACCGTCATCGGCTTCTTGTCCCGGAGGATCGCAAAGTCCAACGCCGCCCCTTCGGGCGCTCCCTTGATCGCCGCCAACACGTCATCGGGCTTGGTGATCGTCGTGTCCCCGACCCGCACCAACACATCGCGTACCTCGAGTTTGCCCTCGCTGGGCAACCCGTCGGCCACATTCAAGACCTCCACGATCGGGGTCAGGTCATAGCCCAACTCGCGCAATGCCGTGGCGATCGCCGCGTCCTGCGAGGTCACCATCTCGACCGCCGACTCGGTCTTGGATTCCTCGGCCGTCTCGCCCGGCGCATAGACCGCGTCGTAGGGGTAGATGCCCCGCCGATCGCTGATCCACGCGTCCATCGCGTCGAAGAGACTCACATGGGAGTCGGGGCTGGTGACATACACCGTGGTCAACCGCAACTGGCCGTCGTCGCGGTAGGTCGGATGCCCGGTCACCTGCACGATTTCCTTGCCGTTCTTCTCGCCCAACACGTCGACGGTCGGCCCCGGATCGTAGGTGACATAAGGCAGCGGCACGAACAACGCCGCCGTCGCCAACCCCAGCAAGAGGATCAGCGCAAGCGCAGTGGCAAGCAGGCGCTGACTCATAGCCCCAAGCCTCTCACCCGTCGACAACTAGGACGCGCGACGGGTGTCTTCATCGAGCCCATCACTGGGGAGTACGGCGCCGCTCGGGCTCGCCTGCGGCCGCTGCGCGGCGTACGGCATCGGGCGAGCCTTGGCCATCGCCCGCGCCAACCGCTCCGCGCCCACCTGGGGATCGAGGTCGGCAGCGGGCGCGCGGCCGAGCCACGTCACCCAGGCCATCGCGATCGAGGTTGCCACGATCGCGGGCACCCACCACCAGAGGATCTCCACGACCTGAGCCTAGGCAGCGATCGGCGTCAGGTGGGGGAGAAACGCGGAGCGGTCAGGGAGTCCCGACCCATTCATCACTTCCGTCGGCAAACAGCTGGTGTTTCCAGATCGGCACCTCGCCCTTCAGCGTGTCGATCAACGCTCGGGACGCCTCGAAGGCGACGCCGCGGTGCGCGGAGGTGGTCGCGGTGATCACCGCGATGTCGCCGATCGCCAACGTTCCGGTGCGGTGCACTGCGGCGACCCCCTGCACGTCGAACTCGTTGGCCACCCGCTCGCAGACCTCGTGCAGGCGAGCCAGCGCGGTGGGGTGCGCCGAATATTCCAACCCCGTGACCCCCCGTCCGCCATCGTGATCGCGGACCCGTCCGACGAACAACGTCAGGCCCCCCGACGCGTCGTCATCCAACGCCGCCACCACCTCGGCGACGTCGAGCGGCACCTCGCGCAGATCGACGAGGCGTACGGCGGAGTGCGGGGTCGCGGTCACCGACCGAGCCTAGCGCCGGGCAACCCCTGAGCGGCAACCGCGCGCGGGGTAACTTTGGCTCATGAGTGACCAGCCCGGCGATGACGCCAACGAGCCGGACCCCGCCGCCGGCAATCCCTTCGCCGGCACCCCGTTTGAGCACATGTTCGGCGCCCCGGGAGCGGGCGGCCCCGGCTCGGGCGCGATGCCGGATCTCGGCCAACTCTTCGCCCAGATGCAGTCGATGATGGCGCCCCACGAGGGGGCGATCAACTGGGACTACGCCCTCGACGTCGCCCGCAAGACGATTGCGTCGGCGCCCGACCCCTCCCCCACCCAACGCCAGAACGACGCCATCGCCGACGCCGTCCGCCTCGCCGACCACTGGCTCGACGATGCCACCGGCTTCCCGTCGGCCGTCACGACCACGGCAGCCTGGAGTCGCGCCGAATGGATCGTGGCCACCACCGACGTGTGGAAGGTCCTCGTCGAACCCGTTGTCACCCAGCTGATCGGCGCGATGGGCTCGGCCATCCCCGAAGAGGCCCGGGCGATGGCCGGCCCGCTGCTCCCGATGATGGAGAAGGCGACCGGGATGATGGTCGCGACCCAGGTCGGCCAGGCGCTCGGTGGCCTGGCCACCGAAGTGCTCTCGGCCTCCGACGTCGGGTTGCCGCTCGGCCCCGCCGGCCGCGCCGCCCTGGTCAGCACCAACGTCTCCGCGTTCGCCGACGGTCTCGACATCGACGACTCCGACGTGCTCCTCTATCTCGCGCTCCGCGAAGCCGCCCACCAACGTCTCTTCGCCCACGTGCCCTGGTTGCGCGACCACCTGATCGGCGCGGTCGCCGACTATGCCGGTGGCATCGAGATTGACACCACCGGGCTCGAGGACAAGTTGCGCGGCCTGGACCCCACCAACCCCGCCGCCATGCAAGAGGCCATGGCCTCCGGCATGTTCGAGCCAGCCAAGACGCCCGCCCAGGAAAGCGCGCTGGCTCGGCTCGAAGTCACCTTGGCGCTCGTCGAGGGCTGGGTCGACGAGATCGTGTCTCAGGCCGCGACCGAGCGGATGCCCGCGGCGGGTCGCTTGGCCGAGGCCGTACGCCGCCGCCGCGCCGCCGGCGGGCCGGCTGAGCAGACCTTCGCCTCGCTTGTCGGGTTGGAGCTGCGGCCCCGTCGACTCCGCGACGCCGCCACCCTGTGGGGCTCGCTGCGCGCCCGCCAAGGTGCCGAGGCCCGCGACGGTGTCTGGATGCATCCCGATCTGCTGCCCACCGGGGCCGACCTGGACGATCCCCTCGGGTTCCGCGAGACCGCCACCGCCCCCGCCGAGTTGAGTGCCGACGCAGTTCGACGCCGAGTTGGCCTCGCTGCTCGAAGGCGGCCTGGGCGAGGCCCCCGATGACCCCGATGACCCCGTTGGCCCCGACGCGCCGTGACGTTGTCGTTGCACGCTGACGCGCACGCCGTACTTTCTTCGTGGGCAGCGCCCACGCCCGACCAGGCAGCGTTGCGCGACCGTTTCGTTGATCACCTGCAAGCACACCCCGATGGGCTCTCGCGGGAGTGTTTTCCCGACCATCTGACGACCGGCATGCTGGTGCTCAACGACGCGCTCGACGCCGTGCTGCTCAACCTGCACGGCAAGGCGCAGCGCTGGTTTGCACTTCGGCGGGCACTGCGAGCCCGCCGACCACACCCTGGTCGACGCGGCCCGGCGCGAGACCCTCGAGGAGAGCGGGTTGGCGTCCGTCGACTTCGATCCGGCGCCGGTTCACCTGGACCTGCACGAGGTGCCGTTCTGTGGGGACCGCGGGCGGGTGCGCCACCTCGACGTCCGTTTCGCGGCTCGCGCCGATGGCTCCGCCCCTGCTATCAGTGAGGAGAGCAGTGACGTGCGGTGGTGGCCGATCGGGGCGCTGCCCGAGCTCGAGACAGAGATGCACACGCTGATCCGGCTCGCGCGCGAGCGCCTGGGTTAGGCGTCGGTTTCTCCGCCAGAGTCGAGGACTGGGTCGAGGTCAAGCTCGAGGTCGTCGGCCTCGCCGGGCGGCGGCTCCAGATGGGCCGCGGCCGAGTAGCCCGAGAGATACCCCTTCGCCCGCTCCACCCTGGGGTAGTGCTCGACCCACGCCCAGAATGCCCGGTTGTGGTTGGCCTCCAACAGATGGGCCAGCTCGTGCACGAGCACATAGTCGACCACCCACGCCGGCATGGCCTGCAGTCGCGCCGAGAGCCGAATGGTGCGGTCCCCCGGCGTGCAAGAACCCCAACGCGAACGCTGGTTCTCCACCCAGCGCACCGACTCCGGCACGGCCAGACCGCCGAGATATAGGTCGCTGAGCCGGCGCGCTCGAGCCATCAGATCTCCATCGGAGGGACGACGCCGGGTTTCGGACTTCTCCAGGCGGGCCACCATCGTCTCGACCCACTCGGCTTCCTGGGCCTTGGTCAGCGAGGCGGGGATGAGGACGATGATGCGATCGCCCTGGCGGTACGCCGACACCGTGCGCCGGCGGCGCTTCGAGCGGCGTACCTCCACGGCTGGTGACGACATCGCGCTCACGCTACTGCGTCCGTGGGGCCGACCCGGCGCTCCGCGCGCCGGCCCAGGCCACCAGTTCGTCGCGCGGCCAGGTGTTGACGATCCGCTCGGGCGCGATCCCGGCCGCTTCGGCCCGCTCGCAGCCGTAATCCAACATGTCGAGCTGCCCGGGGGCATGCGCGTCGGAGTCGATCGAGAAGAGGCACCCGATGTCCCGGGCCAACTCAAGCAGCTTAGTGGGTGGGTCGCGGCGCTCGGGCCGCGAGTTGATCTCCACCGCCACGCCGGCTTCGGCACACGCAGAGAACACTGCGCGCGCCTCAAACTCGCTGCTGCGGCGAGTGCCCCGATTGCCGGTGACCAGGCGTCCGGTGCAGTGCCCCAGGACGTTGGTCCAGGGGTTGGCGATCGCCCCGAGCATCCGGCGCGTCATCGCCGGCGCGTCCATCGCCAGTTTGGAATGCACGCTGGCCACCCGCAGATCGAGTTGGTCGAGCAGTTCGTCGGTTTGGTCCAACCCGCCATCGTCCAAGATGTCGACCTCGATGCCCTTGAGCAGGGTGAATCCGGTCTCGCTGAGATGTTCGTTGACCGCCGCCACCACGCCCAGTTGCCGGGTCAACCGCTCGGCAGACAATCCTCGAGCCACCTTCAGGCGCGGCGAATGGTCGGTCAGCACGAGGTAGTCATGGCCCAACTCGATCGCGGTGAAGGCCATCTCCTCAATCGGCGAACCCCCATCCGACCAATCCGAATGGGAGTGCAGGTCGCCGCGCAACTGGGCGCGCAGCTCGCGCCCTCCGGGCACCAGCGGTCCGGCGTGTTTGGCTTCCAGGTCGGCGAGGCGCTCGGGCAACTCGCGGCGTACGGCGGCGGCGATCACCCGCGCGGAGCTCGGCCCGATCCCGGGCAACGCGGTCAGGGTGTCGGCGGCCACCCGCTCGGCCACCTCCTCGGGTGGCAGCGGCAAGATCGCGGTCGCCGCGCTGCGAAACGCCTGGATCTTGTAGGTGTCCTCGCGGGCGCGCTCGAGCAGGAAGGCGATCCGGCGAAGCGCCGCCACCGGCCCGCCGTCGTACGGCTCCGTCACGAGAATTCCTCCAACTTTCTTTTCTCCACACCCCGTGGACAGCATTCTTGCTGGTCATCGGCGCGTACGGCGCCGGCACGGGCCACTCCTCCACAGGATTGTCCCGGATTCTGGGGGCCCCTCCACCGGTGTGGCCACTTTTCCACAGGATATTTCACAGGGTTATCCACAGGTGGTGCGGCCCCGCGTTGACCCGGTGGGGCCGGGCCTCCTAGGTTTGCCGCCAGATGAGGCTCCGGTCGCATTCGGGTGACGTTCGCAAGGGGAAGGCAAACGTCAGGCGAAGCGGCGGGGGTCTCTTCTACATTTCCGCTCCGAATCGACCGATTGGGGTGGTTTCTCCGTCGCGACGCGCCCACGCTCAGACGGTGCGCCTCCCACGCCTGCGCGCAGGCGTGACGTAGGGTTTTGCACGGTCCATCCGACACCCGTCGGAGGACTCCGGCGGGCTTCCCCGAATCCCCGTCGCGACGACCGAGAAGAAATAGGCAAGGAGGCCGTCATGGCGGAAACCTGGAGCGGTGAGTTCTACTGCGTGAAGTGCAAGGCCAAGCGCGAGGCCTCGGGTGAGGTCAGGGTCAACGACAAGGGCACCCGGATGGCCAAGGCTGTCTGCCCCGTCTGCAGCACCAACCTCAATCGCATCCTCGGCAAGGCGTAGTTCGCCCCCGATTCGCAGCTAGCGGCGCCACTCGACCTGGTCGGGTGGCGCCGCTCGTGGTTGGTGGGCCTGTGGATGCAGGCCTGCGCCCGGGCTGCGCATCTGACATCGTGCCGCCATGTCTGTCGTCCAACAGCCTCCGGCGCGGCCCCTGCTGCGGCCCGGCGCGCGCGTCGTACGCCGCGATGACACGCACCTGCAGGTCGGGCTCGGCGCCGATCAGGTGGTCCTGAACGACTCCCCCGACGTGCGCGACGTACTCGCCAGGATCGCGGAGGGCCGGCAGGAGCTGCCCGACACCGACGTTGCCCGCGCGTTGTGCGGCCGTCTCGACGATGCCGGACTGATCGCCGACGGCGACACCTATTGGGCCTCCGTGTCGCACCATCCGGGCGACACGCTGACCGCCACGGCGTACGCCGAAGACCCGCACAGCGCAGCCGACCGCCTTGCCGCCCGGCGCCGCGCTGTGGTGGGGCTTGATGTGCCTCCCGAGCGGCGCGAGTTGGTGGTCAGCCTGCTGGTCAGCGCCGGCCTCGCCGCGACCCCATCCGACCCGAGCCCCGATGTGTGGCTGATTGCCCGCCACCAACCGCCGCTGTCCGCCGAGTTTGATCCCCTCGCCCAACGCGGCGAGCCGCATCTGATCGTCTCCGCCCTGGACCGCGCGGTGACGCTGGGACCCTTCGTCGAACCCGGCCGCACCGCCT
Organism: uncultured Actinomycetota bacterium; assembly: GCA_963814245.1. Lineage (GTDB taxonomy): Bacteria > Actinomycetota > Actinomycetes > Propionibacteriales > Nocardioidaceae > Nocardioides. The sequence goes on along the minus strand of CAWFBY010000002.1, from coordinate 232,993 downwards.
GCCTGAGGTGCATCGACGCGCACCTGGCGATCCGCGATCCTCGGCGCGCCCTGGTGATGGAGCAGTACGCCTCGCCCGTTATCCCCCGGTTGATCACCGAACCCTGCGACCTCTCGCTGTGGACCCTGGCAATGGCCTGGGCGGTCCGCGATCTGGTGACCTGGGTCGAGGGTCGAATCCCGGCCACCTGGTCGAGCACCGTGCAACTCACAGCGGCGCTCGATCTCCCGCGCCACCGCTGGACTCGGCACCCCCACTGCGGCTGCAGTTGGGACCTGCTCCCGCCCACCTAACCGAGTCGGCGCAAACTCACCCAAATCCCCCGCCGAGTCGGCACAAACTCAGCAAGCCCCTGGACAAATTCGGCGCGTGATCGCGAGTTTGCGCCAACTCGCGGACCTCAGCACGTGAGTTTGCGCCGACTCGCGGCATGGCAAGGAGCCGGGAACGACGTGCGTCGTACCCGGCTCCCAGGTGTTGCCCGCGATCAGGGCTGAGGTGGTGCTACAGCGCGCGGGCGAGGGCCAGGCGTGCCTGCTGCGCTGCTCGCTCGGCCTTGCGGCTCAAGCGGCGAGCGAGGACCAACTGATGGCCTCGCCGCAACTGATGCGCCTCTCCCAGGCGCGCGGACATCTGCGCGCGCGCCAGATCCTCGGTCATGAGGTTCATGTCAAGCTCCAAACTGTTGATCGAAGTTGTGATGTGGTGTGCCGGTCAGGCGGCCACCTCGTCGGCGCGAGGTGCGTCCTTCCGGGGTCGGCCCCGTGGCCGCTTGCGCGGAATCACGGTGCCCTGCAAGAAGAGTTCGCCGCCCCAAACGCCCCAGGGCTCGGCCCGCTCGAGAGCGCCGTCAAGGCACAACGACCGGACCGGGCAGTCCAGGCAAAGCGTCTTGGCGAACTCCACGTCGGCGGGAGATTCCGCAAACCAAAGCTCAGGGTCGTTGGCCCGACACGGCAGGAGCTCCCGGTGGACCCGACCTGCAGCGTCGTGCAGTTCTCCCAACGTGAGCTGCTCGGCAGCCACGTCCACGCGGTCGAGAACGCTGATGGTCATGTTTCACCTCCCTCTTGATTGACCTGATCGCTCGTAAGTTGTTCAAACCTGTGTTGCGAAATGCAGAAGGCCGCGGATCCCGGTGTGGGTCCGCGGCCTGGAGGTGCCGATCTGTTGGGTATCAACAGATGGGTGGTCTCCAGGCGGAGGTCCCCGGAAAGGCGTCCTTGCGGCTCGTGACGACAGCCGAAATCCGCTCGCGCGTGTTCTTGGTCATCCGATCGCCGGCCCACATGTGGGTATCCGCCAGGGCGCACGCCCCCGTATTGAGGGCGCTGCCGAAGGTGGACCCAAAGGTGGGCAGATTGCCGTGGCCTTGGTTGGCCGGCTTGGTGCTGGTGCTCATCTGGGCACCTCCTTCGGTGCGTCGGGCGCGGAGCTTGTCAGACTCGGGATGCGCGTGGTTGCTGTCCGAGAAAGTTACCTTGCCCGCGTTGTAATGGGCAAACGATTTTGTGGGTATTTCTTGCCACGATTCGGCAACGATCCGCCAGGCCGTCAGGCCAGGATCGCGAGCAGGTCCTCGCCGTACCGCTCGATCTTGGTCTTCCCCACTCCGTTGATCTTCAGCAGCCCCTCCGGCGAGGTCGGCCGATGCTCGGCAATCAACTGCAACGTGGCGTCGGTGAAGACCACAAACGCGGGCACCGACTCCTCGCCTGCGCGCCGCAGGCGCCACGCGCGCAGCTCTTCGAACAGCGCTTCGTCGTACGACGCGGGGCAGTCAACGCAGCGCCCGCGTTTCTTCTCCGGGCCTGTCGCCAGGGCGCGGCCACATTCCCGGCAGGACACCGCGCGACGACTTCGACTCTTGGCGCCGCCAGGGCCGGAGGTGCCATCCGCGACGAGAGCCGCCGGGAGCAGTCGGTCGAGGAAGCGCGACGGCACCCGCTTGGCCCGCCCACCTGGATTGCGGGCCGCCGCCCACGAGATCGCGAGATCGCGGCGCGCTCGAGTGACACCGACATAGAGCAACCGCCGCTCTTCCTCGATGCCAGCGGTCGTGGTGGCATAGACGATCGGCATGGTCCCTTCGTGTACGCCACACACAAACACCGCGTCCCACTCCAAACCCTTCGACGCGTGCAGCGTCGAGATGGTCACCCCCTCGGCAACCGGTGCATGTTGCTCGCTGGCCCGGCGATCAAGGTCGTCGACAAACGCGTTGAGTGAAGCGCCCGGGGATTGGGCGAAGCCAACGGCCTGATCGACGAGGGCTTGCATCGACTCCCAGCGATCTCGGGTCTGTCCGCGGCCGGTGGGAGATTCGGGGCTCCAGCCCATCCCGGCAACGGTCGCGCGCACCTCGTCGACCAGATCCGTCTCGCCGGTGCCGGAGCGTGCCGCCCCACGCAGCAACGTCACTGCCTGCTTGACCTCGGGTCGCTCGAAGAACCGGGCCGCCCCCCGGATCGAATAGGGGATGCCACGCCCGCTCAGCGCGTCTTCGAACGCCTCGGTCTGGGCGTTGATGCGCAGCAGGATCGCGACTTCTGAAAGTGGTTTCCCCGACTCGCGCAGCCGAGCGATCTGGGCGGCCACGCCTTGTGCTTCGGCCACTTCGTCGGGGTAAGGCGTGTAGGAAACCTCGGGACCGGAGGCCCGCTCGGCCCGCAGCTCGACGCCCCGCGTCGTACCAACAGAAAGAAGCGTGTTGGCCGCCACCACGATCTGCGGTGTCGAACGATAGTTGCGGACCAGGTCGATCGAAATGGTCCGCGGATAGCGGCTCGGGAAGTCAGTGAGGTAGGCCGAATTGGCGCCCGCGAAGGAATAGATCGTCTGCGCGGGGTCGCCCACGACGCAGATCTCGTCGCGCCCTCCGAGCCACAGATCGAGGAGAGCGGATTGCAGGGGCGAGACGTCTTGAAACTCGTCGACGACAAACCACTTGTATTGGCGGCGTACCTGGGCGGCGACGCGTTCGTCCTCGGCCAGGAGCCCCGCGGTGAACAGCAGGACGTCCTCCATGTCCATCCGGCCCTGATCGCGCTTGACCGACTCATAGCCGGCAAAAAGCCGGGCAATAGATTCGGGATCTTGACCGGAAACAGAGCGCCCCTGGTCGGGCGCCAGCCGGGCATAGTCGCCGGGGCCGATGTTGCTCACCTTGGCCCACTCGATCTCCGAAGCGACGTCGCGCAACAAGGTCTGATCAGCGACGATCCGCGACCGTCGGGCAGCGTTGGCCAGCAGCCCCAACTTTGACTCGATCAGCGTCGGCAACTCCGACCCGCGGGCAGCGGGCCAGAAGTAGCGCAGCTGCCGCAAGGCGGCCGAATGGAAGGTGCGAGCCTGAACTCCCGAGGCACCGAGCGACCGGAGTCGGCCACGCATCTCCCCGGCGGCGCGCGTGGTGAACGTGACCGCCAACACCGCTGACGGTGCATAGACGCCCGACGCCACGCCATGCGCAATGCGATGGGTGATGGCCCGAGTCTTGCCCGTGCCGGCCCCGGCCAGCACCCGGACCGGTCCTCGCAGCGCTTCCGCCACCAGGCGCTGCTCGGGGTCGAGCTCCGCAAGCAAGTCAGCGGGCGTGGGCATGAGGGAACAATCTCCGCAATCGTGTGGTTAGCCTGTCTCGCTGGCAACACTAGAGGGCAGAGGGGACAACCCTGAGATGAGCGGCTCGTTCACGATGTATTCCACGCCATGGTGTGGCTATTGCTTCCGGCTCAAGGGCCAACTGGATCGCGAGGGGATCCCCTTCGAGATGGTCGACATTGAGCAGCAACCCGAGGCCGCCGAGTTGGTCGCGACGATCAACAACGGCAATCAGACGGTTCCCACGCTGGTCTATTCCGACGGTTCGGCGATGACCAACCCCTCCCTGGCCCAGGTCAAGGCGAAACTGGCTGAGCTCGAGAGCTAACGGAGCCATTGAGGGCCAAGTCAACCGGCAGTTAGGCCCAACTCAACGGGCAGGGAGGCCCAACTCAACGACTTGGGGGGGTCACCAGGTGCCGGGGAGCGGGCCGCCGTACCAGGTCTCGATCAGGGAGCGGCTGATCGACAGGCCCGAGGGCAGGACGAGGGTGCCGGCCTCGGTCTCGGCCCGCATCTGGGCGCGGGTGAACCAGCGGGCGTGCTCGATCTCGTGCTGGTCGACAACGATCTCGGTGGCGGTGGCCCGGCCGACGAACCCCAGCATCAGGCTGCTGGGCAACGGCCAGGCCTGGTTGCCCAAATAGGACACCTCTCCGACGGGGACGCCCACTTCCTCCAGCACTTCGCGGCGTACGGCGTCCTCCAGCGATTCGCCCGGCTCACAAAACCCCGCCAACGTCGAGAACCGCCCGGGCGGCCAGGCGGACTGCCGGCCCAAGAGACACAGCTCGTCCTCGGCTCCCGGCTCGCCGTAAGTCACGGCCATGATGACTGCGGGGTCGGTCCGCGGAAATTGGGTCTTGCCGCACGTCTGGCACACGAGTTCGTGCCCCGCCGCACGCGACTCCAAGGGCCCCCCGCACGTCGGGCAGAACCGCGTCGCGTGATGCCACTCCGCCAGTCCGATCGCGTGCAGCAGCAACGGCGACTCGCCCTCGACCGAGGCGACCAGGTCCATCAACACCGCCCGCAGCCCCACCCAGTCCGCGCGTTGTCCTGGCGCGTCATCCTGATCGATCAACACCGCCCACCAGGTTTGACCGGCGCGCTCACCGAGCAGCAGCCGGGTCCCCGCGGGCGCATCCGCCGGCGCGCACCAGTCGAGGCGCCCGTTCACGGGTCGAATCCGGGTCTCGGCCACCAACAACACCCGACTGCTGGGATCGGCCCATTCGCGGGCGAGCCAGGACTCGTCGAGGCGGCGTACGCCGGCGCGGTCATGGGCGTTCGCGGCCAGATCGAGGTGGGGAAAACTCACCGGGTCACGGTATCCCCCGTCGCCGGTATCCCCCGTCGCCGCCCGCGCCCTAGGGTGTCGAACCATGAGCACCCACATCGCCGCCGCTCCCGGCGACATCGCCCCGACCGTGTTGATGCCCGGCGACCCGCTGCGCGCCCAGTGGATCGCGGAGACGTTCTTCGCGGACGCACGGTGCTACTCCAACGTGCGCGGCATGCTCGGCTTCACGGGCACCTGGCGCGGGCAGCCGGTGTCGGTGCAGGGCTCCGGGATGGGCCAGCCGTCGCTGGCGATCTATGCCCACGAACTCTTCGATCAGTACGACGTCGCCTCCATCATCCGGGTCGGCTCCTGCGGGGCGCTGACGGAGAAGGTCGCCGTGCGTGACCTGGTGATCGCGTCGGGTGCGTGCACGGATTCCTCGATGAACACGATCAGGTTCGAGGGTCTCGACTATGCCCCCGTCGCGGACTTCGGGCTGCTGCGCGCGGCCGTGGCTCGCGCCGAGGACATCGCCCAAGAAGGGGTGCACGTCGGCCTGATCTTCTCCAGCGATTCCTTCTATGCCGCGCGACCGGAGTTGGTGGCGCGGATGGTGGAGTACGGCGTGCTGGCGGTCGAGATGGAAGCCAGTGCGCTCTACACGCTGGCCGCGAAGTTCGGTCGCCGCGCACTCGCGATCTGCACGGTCTCCGATCACATCGTGACCGGAGAGGAAACCTCCTCCCAGGAGCGCGAACAGACCTTCGGCACGATGGTCGAGGTCGCTCTCGGGGCGGCATTGGAGGGCTAGCACCCGCTGGCTACGGCTAAGTCACCCCGAGTGCGTGGTGACGCCGTACGCCTCGCGGTTGCTCAGCGCCCACCGGGACAGCGGCTGTGCGATCAGCCCCGAGGCGAAGATGATCGCGCCCATGGCCAACCACCCCAACCGTCCGCCGTGCACGCACAGCAGCGTCACCACGGGCGGTCCGACGATGTTGGCGAAGGAGAAGCCCAAGCTCGAGAAGCCCTGATATTGGCCCTGGCGTTCGTGTGGCGCCAGCCCCATCTGGAGTCCCCATTGACCGCCCGAGCCGATCATCTCGCCCACGACGTGGATCAGCGCCCCCGCGACCAAGACGGCGACTCCCACGGCGCGCGGGGCTCCGTCGGCCAGGCCGATCAGGGCGAACCCGACGGCAATGAGCGCCCCTCCCCGCAACAGCGCCCGGGCACCCGTGTGCACCGAATCGGCGGACCGCGACAGCCGCACCTGCAACAACGCGACACAGACGGTGTTGATCAGCAACAACACCGCCACCATCACGCGGGGCACGTGAGTGCTTTCGACAATGAACAGGGCGAGTCCGAGCTCGGCGGCCAAGAAGTGCAGCGAGAAGACGGCGGTGGCCAGGGAGACGGCGACGTAGGGGAGGTCGCGCAGCACCCCGAGACGCGGCTCGCCCTCGGGTCGCGCGTAGGCCGGAAGGTGTTGGAGGCGGCTGGAGTTCCAGGCGGCCACGGCGGTCAGGAGGCCAGCGAACACGAACACCGCAACGAACGCGGCGTCGGTGTCCAGCACGAGGGCGGCACCGCCAAACACCGACCCGACCGCGATGGCGCTGTTGGTGACCGCGCGCAGGTAGGCCTTGAAACTCACTCCCCGCCCACCGATGGCCACTTGGGCGACCACGCCATTGCGGACCGAGTTGGCCGCCGAGGCCAGCCCGGTTTCCACGGCCAGGAACAGGGCCAGGGTGAGTGGGGTGTCGGCCAGCACCGGCAGCGGCGTGGCGAAGGCGAGCGCGATCATCAGCCAGATCAACACCTCCCGCGGTCCACGGGTATCCCCGAGGTGACCCGCGGGGAGGGCCGCAGCCATGCCCACCGCTGCGGACACGGAGATCGCGAGCGCCACCTCGCCCGGGGTGAAACCCAGGTGACGGGTGAAGTAGATCGCTGAGGTGGTCATCACCGCGCCACTCCCGAAGCGGGTAGCGAAGGTGCCGATCGCCAGCACGCGGAGTTGCCGGTCCAAGGGAATGCCGCGTCGGGTCAGCCTTTCGGCTCCCGAGTCGGCGACCGTCACTGATCACTCACCTCGCGCAGGAGCCGCTCCAGCTCGGGGCGCCCAGGCAGGTCGTCATGGCCCACGAGCTCGGCGCGGCGTACGTAGTAGAACGCCGCCCGCACCTCCTCGACCGGCACCCCCCGCAACTCGGCCCAGGCCAACCGATAGAGAGCCAACTGAAGCGGATCGGCGCTCGCCTGCCGATGGGTCTTCCAGTCAACGACCAGGTCGGTGCCGTCGGCCTCGCGATAGACCGCATCGATTCGTCCGCGGATCACTTGGCCGGCCACCACCAGAGCAAACGGCGCCTCGATCCGGATCGGCGCTCGCTCGGCGAAGGGGCCGGCTTCGAACGCCGCAATCAGCGCGCTCAGCTCCTCGTCGGAATCGATGCCGGCATCCGCGCGATCGGAGAGTTGGTCGGGGTCGATCAGCGGCTGCTGCTCGAAGCGGGACTCCACCCAGGTGTGGAAGCGGGTGCCAAAACGAGCCGCCGACGAGGGCCTTCGGGGCATCGGCCTGGCCAATTCGCGGGCAAAGGTGTGCGGATTCTCGCGCAGCCGCTGCAAGGCGGTGGCAGACAGACTGGCTGGCAGGGGTACGGCGATGTCGTCGGCGCGCTCGCGGCGTACTTCGGCGAGCAGCCGCGCCAACTCGCCGTCCCAGTCGGCGACCAAAGCGGTCTCCACCATGTCGAGCTCGGGCTCGGCCAGCCGACCCGCGGCGACATCCCGGACGATCTCGGCCGCCTCGATGCGGCGCAGGGTTTCGGCACTGGTGGCCGGGATCGGCCAGGTGGCCGTCGCGACGACGTCCTGCAACGGATTGGGCACCCCGGCTTCGGGGCACTCCAGCCACGACAGTGGCTCGCCGCCCCACGACTCGACGGCTTCGCGCACCGTGCGCTGATAGTCGGAAGGACCAAGGGGTTTGGCCCGACTCTCGGCCCAGAGATAGGACGACACGAACAGGGTGTGTCGGGCGCGGGTGAGCGCGACGTAGGCGAGCCGCAACTCCTCGGTCGCCTCATGGGCCCTGGCCTCGGCCTTCAGCTGCTCGAGCGCGCCCTTGTCGTAGCCCCGCAACTGGGGCGTGTCGCTCGCGTCGCCGCGTAACGGCGCCGGCAACACCCACGAGCCGGTGGTCCACTGACTGCGTCCCCGAGAGGACGGGAACTTGTCCGCACTGACGCCGACCACGAACACCGTGTCCCACTCCAAGCCCTTCGCCCGGTGCACCGTCAGCAACTTCACCGAATCGGCCTCGGACGGGGTGGCGATGTCCAGGCCGGTGCCCATCTCGTCTTCGGCGGCGAGAAAGGCGAGCAGCGCCGGGAGTGACACCTCGCCGTCGATGGCTTGGAAGTCTGCGACCGCCTGCACGAACAGATCGAGGTTGTCTCGGCGGGCGCCCGCGGTCGCCGAGACCGACGACGTGAGCTCGAGGTCGATGCCGATGGTGTCGATGATCCGTCGGACCAGATCGAGCAGCGGCTCGCCCACGTGTTGGCGCAGGGAGCGCAGTTCCGCCGACAGCAGGCCAAAGCGTTCGCGCGCCGCTTGCGAACAGCTCGACTCCTCGCCCGGATCGTCGAGCGCATCGCACAGCGACACCACCTCCGTGGGGTCGGCTCCGGCGACCGCGTGGGCTAGCTCATCGGCCACGCTGAGACCCTCCGGGCGCCGCGTCCCGGCACCCCCCGCGAGCAGGCGGGCTCGACGACCGAGAGCCGCCAGATCGCGCGGACCGATCGCCCAGCGGGGGCCGGTGAGCAACGTCAGGAGCTCGGCATTGGCCGTCAGGTCTTGCAGCAGCGTCAGCGTGGCCACCACCGAGGCAACCTCGGGCAGTCGCAACAACCCCTGCAACCCCACGATCTCGACGGGAATCTCGTGGGAGGTCAACACGTCGAAAGCCGTCGCCGCCGTGGCGTTGTCGCGGGTGAGCACCCCGATCTCCCGCCAGAAGCCCGGGAGCCCACCGCTCGCCGCCCGCGCACCCAGGATCTGTTGTGCCACCCAGGTCAGCTCGTGATCCAGGGTGTGGTGCACGGTTGTTTCGACGCGGCCCTCACCCGCCGACTCGTCGGGCTCGAGCGACGCCACGGCGACCGTCGCCGCATAGAGCGGCTCCGCGAGCAGGTTGGCGGTGGCGAGGATGCGGCGGTCGGAACGCCGGTTGACCGTCAGCGGATAGGCCGCAATCTCCGCCGACCCGTCGGCGCGCGCGAAGGTGTCGCCAAAGCGGATCAGGTTGGAGACCGACGCCCCGCGCCAGCCATAGATCGCCTGGTTGGGATCGCCGACCGCGGTCACCGGATGACCGCGCCCGCGGGCGACGGTGTCGCCGGAAAACAGGCGTCCGAGCATCGTGGCCTGAGCCACCGAGGTGTCCTGATATTCGTCGAGCAGAACGATCTTGTAGGCCGCACGCAGCGCCGCTCCCACCTCGGCATGCTCGGTGGCGAGCCGGGCGGCGAGTTCGATCTGGTCGGAAAAGTCCATCAGCCCCAGGCGCGCCTTGAGCCGGCGATAGTCCTCGACGAGGGCCAACAGTTCCTCGCGCTGGTCCATCCGGGCGAGCACCCCTTCGATGTCCTTCTTGGCGCGTTCGCTCTCCCAGGCGGCCACGAAGCGCGGTCGCTCGGCGGCATGAAAGCGCCGCACGTCGTCGGGAGTGGTGAGGTGTTCGCTGAGCGCGGCATCGAGGGCCAGCAGATAGTCGACCGCGTGACTGGGGCTGTCGGTCAGGGCAGTGACCGTGCCTCGATGGCCCGCAATCGTCCGGGCGGCCAGCTGATAGCGGGAGGCATCGGCCATCACTCGGGTGTCCGGCTCGTGACCCAGGCGCAGTCCATGATCGGTGAGCAGGCTCGCGGCAAACGAGTGATAGGTCGCGATGGTGGGCTCCAGCCGCTCTTGCGCCCCCTCCTCGTCGATGACGCTGCGGTCCAGGCCCGCGCTCACCAGCGCTTCGCGGACCCGGCCCGCCAGCTCACTGGCCGCCTTGGTGGTGAAGGTCAGTCCGAGCACTTCGTCGGGAGCCACCGCCCCGGTGGCCACGAGGTAGACCACGCGCGCCGCCATCAGGGAGGTTTTCCCCGAGCCCGCGCCGGCGATCACCACCGCCGGCTCGAGGGGTGCGCTCACGGCCCGCCACTGTTGTTCGCTCACCTCGAACGGCGCGTGCATCACCGCACGCAGCTCGACCGGCGAGGTGATCTGCACCGGACCCGTCATGACAACACCGTCCCCGCCACCTTGGTGGGGCACAGCGCATGGAACCCACAGTGGTCACAGTGTTTGCCCGGACGAGCGTCAAACCGCTCATCGGCGATCGCGGAGGCCACCGTCATCAGTTGCTGCTCGACCTCGCGCTCTCCCGCCTCGGGTCCAGCGGACGTGAGCGGGGCCTGGCTCTGGACCTTGAGCACTCCCCGCACGTCTCGACGCAGTTGCCACAACTCCGCGCCTCCAGGAACGGCCTGGGGCAAGCGGTCATCGAGCGCCCCGCTCTCGACGGCCAACTGATAGAGCCCCAGTTGCGGATTGCTCGCCAATTCCTTGTCCGGCGGCGGATATTTTCCGGTCTTAAGATCCACCACGACCACGCGCCCGGAATCGTCGACCTCCAGCCGGTCGGCGTACCCCTGCAGCAGCACGCGGCGCCCATCGGGCAGGGTCACCTCGGCGCGCAGCTCCGCTTCGGTGTCCAGGAGGGTGCGCGCGTCCGGTCGCGCGTGCCAGGCCACAAAGCGGCTCAACGCCTGCCGGATCGCCTCGCGCTCGCGGGTGCCCGACCACGGGGTACGGAAGGTCACCTGGGACCACACGTCGTCGACCAACTCCATCAACTCATCGACGCTGTCGGCCCCCACCGCGAGCTCACCGCGCCCGATCCGATCGGCCAACGCGTGGACGACGTTGCCGAAACCCTGGCTTTGACTGGTCTTGTGAGCACCGCCGGCCTCACGTTCCAAGAACCACTTGGCCGGACAGTCCAAGACTCCCGTGAGCGCGCTCGCCGAGAGACTGAGCGGCTGATCGACGGGGCGCACCGGCTGGTCGCCGATCGTGGGAGCACGGGTCCCCCACCACGCCGCCGGGTCGGCCTGGGGCACCACGTGTCGGCCGCGCACCACTTCCTGCGACAGGCGCGCCAACCGCGTCGCAGCCGCGATCCGCAGCCCAGGGCTGGCGGTCGGGTCGCTGAGGGTACGCCGCAACTCACCGACCACTCCGGCCAACGACAGCGGCCGGGCGGGACGCCCTTGGAGGTGCACCACGTTGACCCCCAGCTCCTCGACGAAGCGCGATGGTTGCTCGCCCTCGTCATCCGGAGAGGCGACCGCGGTGACGATGAGCCGGGCCCGCGCCCGCGTGCAGGCGACGTAGAAGAGGCGACGCTCCTCCAGCAACAACTCGCGGGAGGTGACGCGGGGCCGCAGGTCATGGTGATCGATCTCGTCGGCGCGCAGCAGCGTGGAGCGGCGGCGTACGTCGGGCCACGCCTCCTCTTGGACGTGCGCGACCACCACCAGTTGCCACTCGAGGCCCTTGGCGCGGTGGGCCGTCAGCAACCGCACGGCCGCCCCGCGCACCCCCCGCTCGGCCAAGGTGTCGCCGGGGATCTGCTGCGCCGACAACGTGGCCAGGAACGTCTGCACGCTGGTGTGGCCGCGCTGCTCCTCCGCCTTGGCCGCGGCCTCGAACAACGCGCAGATCGTGTCCAGATCCCGGTGGGCCAGCCGGGCGCCGGGACCACCGTGTTCGGCGGTGGAGCTCAAGCGTCGCGGCCACGTGGTGCCGTCCCAGAGCAGCCACAAGATCTCCTCGGCTGTCGCCCCCCGGTCGATCAGGTCATGGGCGCGGTGGAGGAGTTGTGCGAGCCCGCGCGCCTTCTTCGTGGCGTCGCCGGGCACCCCTTCCAAAAGCCCTGGCTCGACCAGGGCGGCCCGGATCAACTCCGCAGAAGGTCGCCCGCTTTCACTGGCCCGAAGGGCGCGGGCCAGGGAACGCAACTCGGTCGCATCCAGCCCGCCGAGCGGTGAGATGAGCAGCGCCTCGGCTCCCAAGGCATCTAGATAGTCGCGGTGTCCGGGGTCAGTCACCCCGAGCCCGAGAGCCGCCTTGAGCGCGGCCAGGAGCGGCTGAGCTGCGGGTTCGCGGACCAGGGGCGTGTCGTCGTAGGCCACCTCGATCGGAACACCGGCCGCCGTCAGGGACCGGCGGAACGCCGGTATCGAGGTCCGGCCCGAGCGGACCAGCACCGCCATCTCCGACCACGGCACCCCGTCTTCCAGGTGGGCGCGCCGAAGCAGATCGGCGACGTTTTCAGCCTCGGCGCGGACCGTATCGAAGGTCAACACCTCCACCCGTCCGTCGCCCAACCCGGTGTCGATCGCCCGCGGACGGCCGAAAGCCACGCGCGCCTGGGCCCCGATTGATCCCGGCAACGGCAGTCGTTCGGCCACGCGCTGGGCCGCTACGGACAGCCGCGGACCAAACCGGCGGGTCGTGCCCAGCACGATGACCGGGGCTAGTTCTCCGTGGCGCGAGGTGAACTGCTGGGGAAAGTCGAGGATGCCCCGCACCTCCGCGCCGCGGAACCCGTAGATCGATTGGTGCGGATCGCCGACGACCGTCAGGTTGCCCCCGTCACCGGCAAGCGCCCGAAGCAGCGCGATCTGACCCGGGTCGGTGTCTTGGTATTCATCGACGAACACGTGGCGGTAGCGCGCCCGCACCTGGCCCAGGTGCGCCTGCGCCTCGATGGTGGCGCGCCGGATCAGATCGGCATAGTCGGTCGCACCCAGGCTGTCGAGCACCGAGAGGTATTGCTCCAAGAACGTGCCCGCAGCCACGAACTCCGGCACGTCCTTGGCCCGTCCGAGGGCAATCAGGTCGCCGCCCTCGACGCCTCGCTCCCGAGCCCGGGACAACACCGCCTGGACCTCGCTGGCGAAACCGCGCGTGCCCACTGCTCGGCGCAGCCCGTCGGGCCAGGTCACCGACTCGGGCCCATCGTTGAGGAGGTCGGCGATGACGACCTCGGACTCCGGCGCCGAGAGCAACCGCAGCGGCGCATCGTAGAGCCCCGGGGGCGAGAACGCCTTGATCAGGCCGAAGGCAAACGAGTGGAAGGTCGCCGCCACCGCCGTGCTGGTGGTGCGGCCCAACCGGGCGTTGACCCGGTCGCGCAAGAGTTGCGCGGCCTTGCGGGAGAAGGTCAGCGCCAGGACGCTGTCGGGATCGGCGCCGTCCTCCACACGACGTACGATCGCCTCCACCAGCGTGGTGGTCTTGCCGGTGCCGGGGCCGGCCAGGACAAGCAGCGGCCCCCCAGGGTGGTCGACGACGCGTTGCTGATCTTCGTCGAGGGTGATCCCTTCAGGCTCGTCGGTCCCCGCACCCGGGGGACGCGGCCGCACCAGGTGATAGGTGGGGTGGCTGGCCGACATGGGTCAACCCAATCACTCCCCGCCGACACCCGGGGCTGGGGTCCTCGACGGTTGACTAACGCCGCTCCCCGCCAGGTCGCTCATCGCTGCGGACTACGGTTCGATCATGAGTGCAACGCAGCGAAGTGGCCCGCTCTCGGGAGTTCTCGTGGTCGACCTCACCCGCGCCCTGGCCGGACCGCACGCCACCATGATGCTGGGCGACTTGGGGGCGCGGGTGATCAAGGTCGAATCCGAGTCCGGCGACGACACCCGAGCGTGGGGACCTCCCTGGGCCGGACCCGAGGAGTCTGCCTCGGGTCGGCCGGATTCGACCTACTACCTGGCGGCCAATCGCAACAAGGAGTCGATCGTTCTCGACCTCAAGGACCCGGCCGAGATCGAGATCCTGACCCGACTGATCGAGCGCGCGGATGTCTTGGTGGAGAACTTCCGCAGCGGCGTCATGGACCGGCTGGGGTTGTCCGTCGCGCGGCTCCACGCGATCAACCCCCGACTGGTGGTCGGCTCGATCACCGGGTTTGGTCACGATGGCCCCGAGGCCGATCGAGCGGGTTATGACCAGATCGCTCAGGGCGAGGGCGGTCTGATGAGCGTGACAGGAATCGGCGAGCCGACCCGGGTCGGCGTGCCCATCGCCGATCTGTTGGCCGGGATGAACCTGGCGTACGGCCTGGTCGCCGCGCTGCATGAGCGGCACTCCTCCGGCCTCGGGACCGTGGTCCGCACCTCGCTCCTGGCCGGGGTGGTGGCCGCGCACGCGTTTCAGGGGACCCGGTGGACCGTCGGTGGCGAGGTGCCCGGCCTCTCGGGGAGCCACCATCCGGCGATTGCGCCGTACGGCGTCTTCGCCACCGCCACGGCTCCGATCCAGGTCGCAGTGGGCGCGGAAGGTCAATGGCAGATCTTCTCCGAGGCCCTCGGGCTGCGCGACCCGGACGGCGTCTTCGCCACCAATCAGGCTCGCGTAGCCCACCACGACGCCCTCGTGGCCGCGATCGAGCACGCGCTGAGCGAACAGCCTGCCGAGCATTGGCTGGAGGTGCTCCGTCAGCGCGGCATTCCGGCGGGCCGGGTGCGCACGCTGGACGAGGTCTATGAGTGGGAGCAAACGCGGTCACAAGGGTTGGTGATCGAGGTCGAACACCCGTTGCACGGGACGCTGAGCCTGCCCGGATCGCCGCTCAGATTTGGCGACGCCACCCACTCGTCGGGGCGGGCCCGGCATGATCCGCCACCCATGCTGGACGAGCAGGGCGCGGACATCCGAGCCTGGTTGGCCGCCCCCGAGAGCGACACCCCCACGTCGTAGAGTGGGTCTATGGAAGCCACCCTGCTGTATGACCAGGATTGTGGCTTCTGCGCCCGCTGCGTCAGCGTGGCCCTGCGCCTTGGCTGCGACGTACGACCAAGCGCTTGGCAGGCCTTCGACCTCACCAGGATCCCGATGACCCCCGAGGTCGCCAACTCCGCCGCCCATCTTCTGCTGGCCGGAGAAGTCCGTTCGGGGCATCGCGCCATCGCCGGCACGCTGCGTCGGTCCCGGTACGCCGCAGTCAGGGCCGCCGGTCGCGTCGTGGATGCCCGGCTGCTCGCGCCGATCGCGGCCCGCGGCTATGCCTGGGTGGCGGCCCACCGCCACCAATTGCCCGGAGGCACCGCCGCCTGCGCCCTGCCCCGCGACGACGCGCGATAGACCAGTTCGGTCCACCCGTCGATTCGATGCGTCGATCCGACGGAAAACGACTACGATCACGCCGGAATCAGTGAACTCCGTCGCCTATGGAGGCGACCCGCACAGAAGATCAGTCGGCAACACTCGGGCAGGGCCGGCCTTAGGGGGAGGCCCTCGTGGCACGGCACCGAGAAAGAGAAGGCTTGGGCTCGAAGTGGTGGATCGGCCTCTTGGCCGGTGTACTGATCGGGGGCCTGGGCGCGTTTGCCGCGGTCAGCCAGTTGGGCACCAGTTCCTCCGAGGCTGATCCCTTGGCCAATGCCCCCGACCCGTTGGCCGATTGCACGAGCACGACCCAGATCAGCGCCGTGGCACCCGGCGTCGTACTCCCTCTACTCAATGAGGCCGCAGCTCAGGCCTGCATCGAGCTGGACTTGACTGAAGCTGCCGGCCGCGAGGGCGTGCGCGCCAGCGAGACCACCGACTTGTGGCTGACCGACAGCAGCCTGTGGCGAGCAGCCCGCCACACCGATCCGGGCACCGCGGTGAGCATTGCGTCCAGCCCGATCGTGGCGAGCGCGAACTCCGGAACGGCCTCCGAGCTGGGCACCGACGCCACCGTCAGTTGGCCTACGTTGCTGTCCACCGAGCGCACGATTCGCCTCGGCTTCCACGATCCTTCGTCGACGGCCACCGGCCTGTTGGCCGCCTGGCCGCTGCTGAAGGCCCAGCGCGACATCTCCGAGGTTCCCTACACCGCCTTGGCTTGGACGGCGCAGGCACTAGCCCAACCCGCCATCGTGGGCACCCCCGTTTTGGCCGCACCACCCAACCGGGTGTTGTTGTTCTCCGGGGAGTACGCCGCGTCCCCTTCCGCCGAAGTACAGGTGCTGCGCGGTGCCGAGGGCGAGCCCTACATGGACTTCCCGGCCTACAACGTGGCCCAAGACGCTAACTCCCGAGAGGCGGTCAACGAGCTCATCGATGTGCTGGCCTCCGATGCCCTGGCCGATCAGCGAGCTGCCGCCCAACTGCGCGAACCTGATGGCACCGCCGGCTTTGACACCACCGAGTTGGGCACCGCCGCCCGACGCATGTTGCTCCCCAACGAAGGTTCGACGATCAAGCTCTATGGCTTGAGCGCCTCCGGGTCGGTGCGCGGCCGGGTCCTGGTCGCACTCGATGTGAGCAGCTCAATGGGAGCAGTGCAGGCGGACGGAACCATCCTGTTCGATGCCGTCCGTTCCACCGCCCTGATCGCGATGTCCGCCCTCCAAGACCACACCTCGGTCGGGGTCTGGCTGTTCGGCAACAACATCGACGGCGAGGTCGACCATCGAGAGCTGGTGCCGGTCGCCCCCCTCGGCGAGAACCGAGAAGCCATCAGTACGGCGGTCGAGGACGTCAGCCTGATCCCCGGCACCACCGGAGCCCTCTACCCGACGATCCTGGCGGGCTATCAACACCTCCAGGAGGAGTTTGACCCCGGCGCCGCCCAGTCGCTGGTGGTGATGACGAACGGACGTACCGATCCCCGCTCGGGGATGAGCGTGAAGACGCTGATCAGCGAGATCAAGAAGCAAGAGGATCCCGACAAGCACATCCGGGTGATGGGCGTGGGCTTCGGACCCAAGGCCGACATCGAGGGGCTGCGCCTGCTCTCCCAAGAGTTCGGGGGCACCACCGCTCGGGTTAATGGGCCGGTCCAGATGCTCGGTCTGTTCATCACCATGGTGGGCCAGGTCGCCGCGCAAGGCTGATCGGGGCTTGTCCACAGGCAGCACGCAAACCTGTGGAAATGGGGCCAAGGTTGTGGACAACTAGGGCGCTTCTGTGGAGGGCGAGCCTTTGCCGAAAAAATGTCCGAAATCGTGGTCGCTAGCCCTTGTGGTGAGGCCCTTCCAGGGCATAGAACTTGCACACGCGGTCCCTCCGGGGAACGCGGGATAGCTCGGAGACGAGGGTCCATACGGCGGGGCAACTCGCTGCGGTTGCTGGGTGACGAGGCAGCTGGGGCTGGAAGCAAAGAGCGATCGACTGGAGGCGTCACCAGATCCGGTCACCAGAAGGGCCCTTGTGACTCATACTCACGAGGGCCCTTCGCCTTTGACAGCCAGGGCACATCTGCACGGCAGTTTCTGGACAGCCTAGGTCAGCAAGGTAGTGAACAACCGGCCCAACAGGGCGACCTTCACTACCAGGAGATCAACGTGTCCGAAACCCTTCCCGACCCCACCCCCTCGCCCTCGCGGCGTCCCGCTCGTCTGGCAGTCGGAGCCGCCATCGGCGCGGCCGGACTCCTTGCCGGCGGCGTACTCGCCATGTCGCTGAGCGCGTCCGCCGACGACTCCGCGAGCGGTATAAATCCCATCTCGTCGGCGAGTTCCACCAGCGCGTCCCCGGACGCGACTCCCGCGGATCCGAGTCAGCCGCAAAGGACCGACGAGCAACTGCTCACCGGAACTAGCGCGGACCAGGTCGAAGCGGCGGTGCTGGAGAAGTACGCCGACGCCACCATCGAGCGCATCGAAACCGACTCCGACGGCGTCTACGAGGCGCACATCGTCACGAGCGACGGCGCTCACATCACCGTCGAACTCGACACGGCCTACGCCATCACGGGCACCGAAACGGGCGGCCCGGACGGACCCGACGGCGCCCAGGACGGGCACAGGGGCGGCCCCGATGCGGATCACCCCGACGACTCGGGCACCGATTCTGGGACCGACTCGAGCGCCTGAGTGACGGCGGCGGGTCGGCGCCCCCCACATCGACCCGTCGCAGTTTCACCACCGACCCGTCGCAGTTTCACCAAACACGTGAGTTTGCGCCGACTCGGCGGCACTTCACACGTGAGTTTGCGCCGACTCGCGACCAAAACCGCGTGAGTTTGCGCCGACTCGGGTGGGGGTGGATGCGTGGTGTGGACGCTGCACCCGCAACCGCCCCGGCGGCGGCACAATAAGTCCATGTTCTTCCGCGTTGCCCGCCGGGTGATCCCGCCACTGTTCAAGGCGATTTGGCGACCCCGAGTGCGCGGCCTCCAGCACGTGCCCCCCACCGGGGCGGTGATCTTGGCGAGCAACCACCTGAGCTTCGCCGACAGCATCGTGATCCCCGTCGTGGTTCCCCGCAAGGTGGTCTTCTTGGCCAAGGAGTCCTACTTCACCGGCACCGGGATCAAGGGAGCACTCGTGCGCGCCTGGTTCGTCGGCATCGACATGCTCCCGGTGGATCGTGACGACAGCAAGGCCGCTATGGACAGCCTGGATACGGCGTTGGAGGTGCTCGGCCGCGGAGAGGCGTTCGGCATCTATCCCGAAGGCACCCGGTCCCGCGACGGACGGCTCTATCGCGGCCGCACCGGCGTGGCCCACCTGGCCCTGACCGCCGGCGTACCCGTCGTGCCCGTCGCCGTCACCGGCACCGAACACCTCCAACCGGTCGGCACTCGCTTTCCCCGCCTCGTGCGGGTCAGCGTCGAATTCGGACCGCCGCTCGACTTCAGCGGTCGGTACGACGGTGTGCCCCTGGGTCGGGCGCGTCGCGAAGTCACCGACGAGATCATGACGGCGATCTCCTCGCTCAGCGGCCAAGAGTTGGCCGGGATCTACAACGAGCCACCGGCCGAGCCGGACGCCTAGTGTCGCGGATCCCAAAACGCGGCCGCGAGGTCGACGTTGCCCGATGGGCGCAACGGGGTCGCCTCCGCGAGGTAGGCCTGGCGCGCCTCACTATGGTGGCTCGGCGGCAAGGATCCATCGGCGCGCACCACCCGCCACCACGGCACAGCCCCGCCGTGCAAGGCCATCACGGCCCCTACTTGACGCGGTCCCCCACCACCCAACTCGGCTCCCACACAGTCGGCGATCGCGCCGTACGTCGTGACTCGTCCCGGCGGGACCCGCTCCACGCAGGCCAGCACCGCCTCGACGTACTCCGCAGCGTCCATGGCGACCGCCACACCCAGCGGAACGTTAGTAGGCCGGCTGGCTGGGATCGATCTGGTTGACCCAGGCGACCACGCCACCGCCGACGTGCACGGCATCGTCGTACCCCGCGCCCTTGATGATCGCCAAGCACTCAGCCGAGCGCACGCCCGACTTGCAGTGCAAGACCACCTGGGTGCCCGCGTCCACGGACGGCAACTCGGCGAGCGCGTTTCCGTTGAGGAATTCGCCCTTGGGGATCAGCACCGCGCCGGGGATCTGGTTGATTTCGTATTCGTTGGGCTCGCGCACGTCGATCAACACGAAGTCGCGGGTGCCCTGCTCCCGCTCCTTGAGCATCTCCTGGAGCTGGACCACCGAAATGGTGTGCCCGACCGCCGCGTCCGCGGCCTCTTCCGAAATCGCACCACAGAAGGTCTCGTAGTCGATCAACTCGGTGACCGTCGGGTTGGCGCCACACAGCGCGCAGTTGGGGTCCTTGCGCACCTTGAGCTTGCGGTATTCCATCTCGAGGGCGTCATAGATCATCAACTTGCCGACGAGCGGCTCACCGATGCCGGTGAGCAACTTGATCGCCTCGTTGACCTGGATCGAGCCGATCGCCGCACACAGGACACCTAGGACGCCGCCCTCGGCGCACGACGGAACCATGCCGGGCGGCGGGGGCTCGGGATACAGGCAGCGATAACACGGCGCCTCGGCCGAAGTCCCGTCCGGAAACGAAGCCGCGGGCCAGAACGCCGAAGCCTGGCCGTCGAAACGGTAGATCGAGCCCCACACATAGGGGATGTTCAAGAAGTACGCCGCGTCGTTGACCATGTAGCGGGTCGCGAAGTTGTCGGTGCCGTCGACGATGAGGTCATAGCCCTCGAAGATGCCCAACACGTTGTCGTTCTCGAGGCGTTCGTTGTGGACGATCACGTTGACCAACGGATTGATCTCGTTCACGGAGTCGCGCGCCGACTCGGCCTTGGGACGTCCGATGTCGGACTGGCCGTGGATGATCTGACGCTGCAGGTTGGACTCGTCGACCTCGTCGAACTCCGCAATGCCCAGCGTGCCGACTCCGGCAGCGGCCAGATACATCAGGGCCGGGCTGCCCAGACCGCCGGCGCCGATGACCAGCACCTTGGCGTTCTTGAGGCGCTTCTGACCAGACATGCCGACATCGGGGATGATCAGGTGGCGGCTGTAGCGACGCACCTCGTCGATGGTCAGCTCGGGGGCCGGTGCCACCAGCGGCGGAAAACTCACGTCAGTCACTCCTCTTTGGCGCCAGTTAGGCGGCTATTCGGGTCGATCGTGCAACACCCCTACCTAGCGCATTGTTCCCCGCGTGGCCTGCCGACACGGGTTCGCGTCCCGGCATCCGGACCGGTCCGGCGGGGCGCCGAGCGAGGTCTCAGGGTGGAGGCGAAGGTAGGCTTCGAATCCGCCAGCCACAAAGGAGCAAACCCAGGTGAGTGTTGCCCGCGATCACGTCGAGATGCGACCGCGTGGCGGACGCCTGCCCCGACGCGAGCGGCGTACCCAACTCTTGGAGTCCGCTCTCGGCGTCTTCGTCGCCCAGGGCTACCACTCGGCGGCGATGGACGACATCGCCGAGCGTGCCGGGGTTTCCAAGCCGGTGCTCTATCAACACTTCCCGAGCAAGCTCGACCTCTACCTCGCCCTCGTCTCAGCCGCGTGCGACGACATCATCGACAACTGTCGGCTGGCGCTGGATTCCACGCACGACAACAAGTTGCGCGTCGGCGCGACGATGGATGCGTTCTACACCTATGTCGCCGGCGACACCGGTTCCTCACGGCTGGTCTTCGAGTCGGATCTGACCAACGAGCCCGCCGTACGCGAACAGCTGGACCGCGTCACGACCGAATGCGCCGAGATGATCGCGCATGTGATTCACGACGACACCGGGCTGCCCGACGAAGCCTCGCGGCTGTTGGCCGTGTCCCTGGTCGGCATGGCCCAGGTGAGTGCCCGCTATTGGTTGGCCGACGGTGGGGTCTTGAGTCGCTCGGAGGCCGCCGCCCTGGTCTCCGGCCTCGCCTGGCGCGGGGTGCGGGGCTATCCCCTCACCGACGAGCACGAGCACTAGTCGCGACCCGTCGCAGTTTGTCGAGTTATCCCCAACCCGAAGGAAAGGCACATCCGTGGAGGTCAAAATCGGCGTGCAATACGCCCCGCGTGAGCTCGTCATCGAAGTTGACGACACCACCGAAAACGTCGAACGCCTCATTTCCGAGGCGGTCACGGCCGGAGGAGTGCTCGGCCTCACCGACACCAAGGGCCGCCGGATCGTGGTCCCGGGCGAGCGCATCGCCTACGTCGAGATCGGCGGCGGCGTGGCCGGACAGGTCGGGTTCCGCCACTAAGGTGCCTCGTGAGGCATGATTAGCGCGTGCCCGGGGTCCCGGGAACGCCTTGAGTAGAGGAGAAACGCATGACTGTGATCGGTTTTCTTGTTGGAGGAACGATCATCGGAATTCTGGGCAAGTTCGTTGCCCCAGGCAACCGCGACAACATCCCCCTGTGGCTCACGATCATTTGTGGCATCGTGGGCGTCATGATCGGCTACGCCCTGCTGGGCCGTGGCAATGACGGCAGCTTCGACTGGATGGCCTTCATCGCTTCGATCGTGATCGCAGCCGTGCTGGTGATGGCCGCGGCAATGGTGACGGGCAAGCAAAAGGCCTAACCCCCGCAGTTCTCTCGCGAGGCCCCACGACTTCGGTTGTGGGGCCTCGTGTGATTTGGCTCCGGCCAGGGCCTCAGGCGTACGGCGGCCCTGGGGCTATGGATCGAGCCCGAGCCGACCCATCCGCTCCTCGTGCCGCTCGGTGAGTCGGTGGAACATCAACCCGATCGCCGCCAGATCCATCCCCGGGCGACCGGCGCCGCCAGCCATCAAGACCCCCAACGCCTCGCGCTCCGCCGCAACCCGTTGCGCCTGGGACAGCGCCTCCCCCATCAGGCGTCTGCCCCACAAGGCCAGCCGGCCTCCGATCCGCGGCTCGGCCACAATGCCGGCCCGGATCCGCTCCACCACAAATTCGGTCTGCCCCGCATCGACCATCGAGGCCACGATCACGTCACGGGTTTCGGGGTCCAGGGAGGCGGCGATTTCTCGATAGAAGTCTGCGGCCAAGCCATCACCGACGTAGGCCTTGATCAGCCCTTCGAACCAGTCGGCCGGGGCGGTGTGCTCGTGAAAGCCATCGATCGCGGCCCGAAACGGCTCCATCGCACCCGACGGATCGCCGCCCAGAGCCTGGATCCGCGCACGCAGCGGGCCGACGTGGCTCAACTCGGTGGCCGCCATCGAGGCGAGCGCGAGTTTGTCCTCCAGCGTCGGCGCTAGGGCCGCGTCCTCGGCGAGCCGCTCGAAAGCGGTGAGCTCGCCGTACGCGATCGCTCCCAGCAGGTCGATGACGGCCGCGCGGTAGGCCACATCAGCTTCATCGACGGTCGCCTCGGAGCCCGCCGATTCAGTCATGCCCGCACCCTACCGATAGACTGCCCTCCTGATCTGAGCCGCTCATCCGAGTGGCACCGGCGAGAGCCCCCGTGCCTGCACTTAGGCCCCGGACGACACCCGCCTGGCATGTGCGCGGCAGACCCTGTCGAGTCCCTCGTGGAGTCCGCCGCACCTTTGGACCTCACGAAAGCGACAATAGAAATCACTACCTTCCGCGAACTCGGGGTGCTCCCCGAGATATGCGACGCGCTAGAGCGCGCCGGCATCACCGAGCCCTTCCCCATCCAAGAGATGACCCTGTCGGTCGCCCTCGTCGGGACCGACCTGATCGGCCAAGCCCGCACCGGCACCGGCAAGACGCTGGCCTTCGGCATCCCCGTGTTGCAGCGCAGCGTCGCGCCTCACGACCCGGACTACTCCGAGATCCCCGAGGGCAAGCCGCAGGCCTTGATCGTGGCCCCGACTCGCGAACTCGCCCTGCAGGTCTCCGGAGACCTCGCCCTGGCCAGCGTGGACCGCGGGTTGCGCGTGCTCACGGTGTACGGCGGCGTTGGGTATGACACCCAACTCGACACCCTCATCAGCGGCGTCGACATCGTCGTCGGCACCCCCGGACGGCTGATCGACCTGGCCAACCGCCGCGCCCTGGATCTCTCCCATGTCCACGCCGTGGTGCTCGACGAGGCCGACGAAATGCTGGACCTCGGCTTCCTGCCCGACGTGGAGCGCCTCCTGGCGATGACCCCGGAGACCCGCCAGACGATGCTGTTTTCGGCCACCATGCCAGCCGCCATCGTGTCGCTGGCTCGCACCCATATGCGTCACCCGATGAACATCAGGGCGGAGTCGTCCTACGACAGCCAGACCGTCCCGGCAACGGCGCAGTTCATCTACCAAGCCCATGACCTGGACAAGCCCGAGATCATCGCGCGCATCCTCCAGGCCGACGACGCCGACAAGATCATCGTCTTCACCCGCACCAAGCGTCAGGCCCAGCGGGTGGCAGACGACCTGACCGAACGCGGTTTCAAGGCCTCGCCGTTGCACGGTGACATGGCCCAGGTGGCCCGCGAGCGCGCGATGACCAAGTTCCGTGAGGACAAACTCAACGTGCTGGTTGCCACCGATGTGGCCGCGCGCGGGATCGATGTCCAGGGCGTCTCCCATGTCATCAACTACACCTGCCCCGAGGACGACAAGACCTACGTGCACCGGATCGGCCGCACCGGCCGCGCGGGAGCGACCGGGACCGCGGTCACCTTTGTCGACTGGGCCGACCTAACCCGTTGGAAGGTCATCAACAAGGCGCTCGATCTGCCGTTCGAGGAGCCACAGGAGACCTATTCGACCTCCGATCACCTCTTCCACGACCTGGCCATTGCGCGCGGAACCGCCGGACGCATCGTCGATCCGGCCCCGGTCGTTGCCAAGTCGGCGGACCGGCCTCCACGTGGAGACAAGCCCGCCGGAGATCGGCCGGCCCGCAATCGCAACCGCACCCGCAGCCGCAGCGGTCAATCCACCTCGGGTGCCCCGAGGACGGAAAACGCCGTCGCCGTGGCCGTGCCGACAGCCAGCGAGACCGGCCCCGGCGAGTCGGGAGCGACGCGACCCGCCCGCAACCGGCGGCGCAGGCGTCGTCCCGCAGCGGACTAGCCGACCTGGCAGCACCCCGCCGCGGCGGGGCTCAGGGCGTGACCACCACGGTCCTGCCGATCGGGGCGAAACGCCACAACACTCGCGCGTCCGAGCGGCGCTGCCGGATGCACCCGTGGGACAACGGGGTCCCGAGCTGGTCGAGCGTCTGCACCGGCCGGCCATCGTCCACGGGGATGTCGTGGAACCCGATCGCCGCGGTCTCGCCTTCGGCAAACCGCACGAAATATTTCATCGTCCCCGAATCCGAAATGCCCCACGCCTGCTTCGAGCGCGAATAGACCGAGTAGGTGCCCGGGTCGAGGTTGTCATAGGCGCTGCCGGACACCAGATAGGTGCGTTTCACGTGTTGTCGGCCGGTGACGAGCCAGACCCGTTGTCGGCCCTCGCTGAACACAATGCGTCGCCCCACCCCAGAATCCCGAGGCAGCGCGAGCTCCGGATTGGGCGGCCCCGTGGCTGGCCCAGTGGGCTTCTCCGCAGCGGACG
This sequence comes from uncultured Actinomycetota bacterium, assembly GCA_963814245.1. Lineage (GTDB taxonomy): Bacteria > Actinomycetota > Actinomycetes > Propionibacteriales > Nocardioidaceae > Nocardioides. The sequence goes on along the minus strand of CAWFBY010000002.1, from coordinate 208,323 downwards.
GGCGGGGAGACGACGTGACGCTGCCGGACGACGTGACGCTGCCGGACGACGTGACGCCGCCCGAGGGTGTGCCGGCCGAGGGTGTGCCGGCGGCCAGCGACTCCTCCGCCCCCGGGGTGGGGCTGGGCGCGGACGACGCACTGGAGGCGGTGCCTCCCGGTGAGGACGCCGCGGCGTCCAGGGCCACCCGATTTTGGAGCAACCCCAACCCGCCGAGCAACGCCACCGCGGTAATCACCGCCGAGGTCGTGGCGGCCATCAACCGGCCGTAGCGGGGCCGCACGGACCGGTGGGTGGGTTGGCGATGCTGCGCCATGGTCAGCGCTTCTTGGCTTTGCGAGAACGACGCTTGGCGCGCAGCACGAGGGCGGCGGCCACCTCCCGGTAGGCCTTGGCTCCCGCGCTGTTGCGACTCGTAGCGAGGATCGAACGGCCCGCGGCCGGCGCTTCGGCGAACCTGATGGTCTTGGGGATCGGGGGCGAGATCACGTCAAGCTCATAGGTTTCGGAGATCGTGTCCAACACCCGACGCGCGTGGTTGGTGCGACCGTCGTACAACGTGGGGAGCACCCCCCACACCGCCAAACCCGGGTGGGTGAACCGGCGTACGTCGTGCACCGTGTCGAGCAGTTGGCCCACCCCTCGCTGCGACAGCGTCTCGCACTGCAGCGGGATGAGCACCGCGTCGGCCGCCGTCAGGGCCGCCACCGTGAGGATCCCTAGGGAGGGCGGGCAGTCCAACAGGATCCAGTCATAGTCACCGGCCTCGGCCAAGGCGGCCCGCACCGCCTGCTCGCGGCCGGTGCGGGTGAGCAGGTCGGCCTCCGCCCGGGCCAGGTCGATGGTGGCGGGCAGCAGATCCGGACCGTCGGCGGTGGGGAGGATCACCTCGCGCGCCGGCATCCCCTTGGTCAGGACGTGGTGGAGGGAAACCTCAAGGTCTTCGGGGTCGATGCCCAAGGAGAAAGTCAGGCAGGCCTGCGGATCCAGATCCACCAACAGCACCCGGTGTCCCAACTCCGCGAGGGCGGCCCCGATCGAGGCGACGGTGGTGGTTTTGGCCACTCCGCCCTTCTGGTTGGCAATCGCGAGCGTGACGGTCATCGAGACCCATCATGCCGGACCGGGACGTCGGTGCGTGCTTTGCTTGGCTCATGTCCACCACGAGAGTTGCCCTGATCACCGGAGCCACCGCCGGCATCGGACTGGAGTTCGCCCATCAGCTCGCTGGGCGCGGCTACGGGCTGGTCCTGGTCGCCCGCGATTCCGAGCGGCTGATGAAGGTCGCGGAGGAACTGCGTACGACGTACGCCGTCGACATCGAGATCTTGGCGGCCGACCTGACCGACCGAAGCCAGTCGGCCAGCGTCGAGCACCGCCTGGCTGAGGGCGAACCCGTCGACCTGCTGGTCAACAACGCAGGCTTCGGGCTCAAGGGCCGCTTCCTGGACAACACCATCGACGACGAACAGCTGATGCTCGACGTCCTGGTCTCGGCGGTGTTGCGGTTGACCCACGCCGCGTTGGGTCCGATGGTCGCGCGCGGCCACGGCGGCATCATCAACGTGTCGAGCGTGGCGGCGTTCCTGCCCCGGGGGACGTACGCCGCAGCCAAGGCCTGGGTGAACAGCTTCGGTGAATGGGCGGCCGCGGAATATGGCCCCCGGGGGGTCACGGTGACCACCCTGTGTCCCGGCTTCACCCGCACGGAGTTTCACGAGCGGATGGGCGTGGGCCGCAACTCCGCGCCGGAATATCTCTGGCTCGATGCCGACTTTGTGGTCCGCGAGGCGCTGGCCGACTTCGACAAGGGCCGCGTGCTGTCGGTCCCGGGCGCACACTACAAAGCCATCGCGGGCGCCGCGCGCGCCGTTCCCTCGTCAGTCCTGCGCAGATTCCAATCCTGGGGCCGGCGCTAAGGGCGGGCGGGGCTGCCTAGCCCTCACCGGCCATGAAGGCACGCACGGCGTCGGCCACCAGTTGCACCGCGATGGCCGAGAGCAGCAGACCAGCGATCCTGGTCACCAACAACACCCCGCTCTCCCGGATCAGACGCAGGATCGGCAGCGAATAGCGCATCGCGACCCACAGGCTCAGGTGCACCAAGACGATGCCCAGGGCGACCGCGGCGAAGTCGGCCCACCCGTCGACGCGTCGGGAGAACAACATCGTGGCCACGATCGCTCCGGGACCCGCGAGCAACGGGGTGCCCAAGGGCACCAGCGCCACGTTGGTGCCGCTGGCAGCGGTCTGTTCCTTCTCGTTGCCCGTCAACAATTCCAGGGCCACCAACAACAGCAACAGGCCTCCCGCACACTGCAGGGCCGGCAGCGAGATGTGGAGATAGCGCAGGATCTGTTGCCCAAAGAAGGCGAAGACCGTGATCACCACGAAGGAGACGGTCACGGCTTGCCAGGCGGCCCGTCGAGCCGTCGCCGGGGAGCGGCCGGAGGTCAGCGACAAGAAGATCGGCACGGTGCCGACCGGGTCCATGATCACGAACAAGGTCACGAAGACCTCGGTCAACAACACGCCGTTGAGCACACCGCTCATAGCGACACCTCGTTGTCTCGCGCCGGACGACCGGAGCTTTCCCACGCGGTGTTGGCGCGCTCGAGCAGACCCCGGAAATGGTCGGGAGCAGTGAGGTTGCAGCCCAGGTCGTGACCCACCTTGCCCGCGCCGTGATGATCGCTGGCGCCGGTCACGAGCAGCCCCAGGTCCGACGCGATCTCCCGCAACTCGGCCCTGATCGGGAGCGGATGGTCCTCGTGGTCGACCTCCAGGCCGGCGAGGCCCGCATCGCGCAACTCGGCGAGTCCGGCCCGGCGCAACGATTCGCTGGGGTGCCTACCCCACGGGTGCGCCAGCACCGCCACGCCACCGGCGCGGGTCACGATCCCGATCATGTCGACCAAGGCGACCCCGGCACGTTCCACATAACCCGGCCGTCCGGGGCCGAGGAACCGACTAAACGCTTCATCGCGGTCACGCACGACTCCGAGAGCGACCAAGGTGTCGGCGATGTGGGGGCGTCCGGTGGCGGCGGTCGGCCCAGCGGCGCGGCGTACGTCGCTGACGTCGATCTCGATCCCCGCCGCCCGCAGCCGCTCCAAAATCGCCGGCACCCGTGAGTTCCGCCCGGCCAGGATCTTGTCGAGGGCCGACTCCAGCTCGGTGTCGGCCGGATCGATGCCGTAGGCCAGCAAATGCGCCCCCTGCCCGGCATGGCGAGTGCTGATCTCGATCCCGGGCACCAACTCGATCCCCGACTCGGCGGCCGCCACCCGGGCTTCCTGCCAGCCGGCAGTCGTGTCGTGGTCGGTCAGCGCCACAGTCGTGAGGCCCGCGGCCGCAGCGGCGCGCACCACGTCGGTCGGACTGGTCGTCCCGTCGCTGAGGTGAGAGTGAGTGTGTAGGTCGATCCGCACCTGCGCACTCTAGCCGCGTCACCACCCAGGTGACGGACCGCCGAATTCGACCTCGATCAACTGTGGGCCAACTTCGGAGACATCACCCAAGGTCCACTCCTGCTGCAACAGCAGCATCGCCGACGCGGGGCGCAGGACCAGCCAGAGCCAACGTCCGGAGGCCTCCCCCACAAACGCCGAACGATCGAAGTGCGGGTCCGCGGCGCCGGTGGAAATCGCCCACAGCGCCGCCGGGTGCGAGCCGATCCGCACATGCGCCGCAGGCGGCCCCGACCCCACTTCCGAGCCCGGATCGGTGCCACTCAGGCCCGCACAACGAGCCCCCAGACCGGTGCCCGGCTCCTCGGTGATGACCATGAAGTCCACCGGCCCATCCAGGTCACTGGGGCCGGAGGCGCAGGTGAGCGTCGCGCGCACGGACGTGCCGGCCCCGCCCACCAACGCAAAGTCGCTGATCCGCCAACCCGGGCTCAGCGGCCAGGGCATCAGGGTCGGAAATGCCCCGGCCAGCAGCAGGTGCTCCCCGAACGCGTCGTAGGACGACTCGCTCGGCCGCCGACAGGGAGCCACTTCGCCGTGGGCCACGCAATGCCAACCGCTCGGGGTCTCCCACACCTCGCCGATGCAGCGGGGGCAACCGATCGTCAGCGTCATGTCGCCCAACCTCCAAGGTCAGCGGCCGCTCGTCAAGAGTTCCAGCGCAAGATCGCGCGCGTATCCCGTTCGTAGCCGACCTGGGAGATCGTCGCGGTGTCGAGGCGCAGCCACGCACCCGAGCTCACCGGCTGGCCCAGCCAGCGGGCGGCGAACGCGCGCAAGGCGTGCCCGTGCCCGAAGATCAGCACCGACCCGGACACGTTGGCGACCCGCTCCACGACGCGATCCAGACGCGTCGCCACCTCCTCGGCCGTTTCGCCCCCTGGGGAAGGGTGGGTCCACACGCTCCAGCCCGGCACCGTTTCCTGGATCGCGGAGGTGGTGATGCCCTCATAGTTGCCGTACGCCCATTCCGCGAGGTCCGCATCGAGGGTGGCGTCGCCAAAACCGGCCAACTCCGCCGTACGCCGCGCGCGGAGCCGTGGGGAGGAAAGCACCAACTCGAAACTCTCGCCGGCGAGCCGTGCCCCCAACTCCGCGGCCACCGCCTCGCCTTCAGCGGTGAGCGGCAGGTCGGTGACCGAGGTGTGGCGTCGGGTGCGGCTCCATTCCGTTTCGCCATGTCGGATCAGCCAAATGACGGAAGCGGTGCTGCTGGGGACGGTCATGGAGGGAGTGTGCCATCGCTCGCCCCCCCGTGGCAGGGTGTCTGCCATGAAACGTTTGCCCCTCGGTCTGTTGCTGATCGCCTCCCTGCTGTCCGCCCCCTCCGCTCACGGGGCCGAGCCCGGTCGCGTGCTGCGGGTCGGCCCGGGGCGCACCCTCACCACCCCCAGCGCGGCGGCTGCCGTGGCGGTGAATGGCGACACGGTCGAGATCGACGCCGGCACCTACCTCGGCGATGTCGCGACCTGGACCCAGAACAACCTGACTCTTCGCGGGGTTGGCGGCCGCGCGGTGCTCGACGCTGATGGTGCCAACGCTCAGGGGAAGGGGATCTGGGTCATCGCCGGCAACAACACCCGGGTCGAGAACATCGAGTTCACCGGCGCCACGGTGCCCGACGGCAACGGTGCGGGGATCCGTCAGGAGGGCGCGGGACTGGTGATCACCGGCTGCTCCTTCCACGACAACGAAAACGGCATCCTCGCCGGCGCCAACCCCACGAGCGACATCGAGATCCGGCGCTCCAAGTTTGCGCGCAACGGCGCCGGCGATGGGTTCACCCACAACATCTACATCGGGGCGGTGCGCTCGTTCTACCTCAAAGGCAGCTACATCATGGCCGCGAAGGTCGGCCACGAAGTGAAATCTCGGGCGCTGAAGAACACCATCACCGCGAACCTGATCGTCGATCGCAGCGGCACCGCCAGCTATTCCATCGATCTGCCCAACGGCGGCGACACCAAAATCGCCGGCAACGTGATCGAACAGGGTCCCAACTCCGAAAACAGCGGGATCATCTCCTACGGCGCCGAGGGACTGACCAACCCCACCACCCGGCTGTGGCTGGTGAACAACACCATCGTCAACCACCGCGACTCCGGCACCTTCGTGGTGCTCGCTCCCGGCGCGGGCGACGTACATCTGTGGAACAACCTGTTGGTCGGGCCGGGCGATCTCGTCTCCGGTACGGCGCAACGCGAGGCCAACTTGCGGGTCGGCACCTCGGGTTTCGTCGATGCAGCAGGATTCGACTTCCGACTCAAGGCGGACTCGCGAGCGATCAACAAGGCGTCCTGGGCTCCCGAGCAGAAGCGCCCTCGCTACGAATACCGCCACCCCCAGCGCTATGTCGAGCGGGTGCGCGACGGCGCGCGCTATGACCTGGGCGCGTTCGAGTTCAGGGGCTAGCCCGGAACTTACTCGGCCGGATTCTCACTGGCCGGACTCTGTTTGGCTGGCCAATGCCGACTCGGTTGCGGGCTGGGCCGGCCGGGCTGCTCGCCACCGCGTGCCGCTAGGTAGTTCTGCTTGGGCACCATCACTTTGCGGCGGAAGATGCACACCACGGTGCCGTCTTGGTTGTAGCCGATCGTCTCCACATGCACGATCCCCCGGTCGTCCTTGGAGCTGGACTCCCACTTGTTCAACACCGTGGTCTCGCCATAGAGGGTGTCTCCGTGGAAGGTCGGCGCGACGTGGCGCAGCGACTCGATCTCAAGGTTCGCGATGGCCTTCCCGGAAACATCGGGGACCGACATGCCCAGCAACAACGAATAGACGTAGTTGCCCACGACCACATTGCGGCCAAACTGCGTCGTCTCCTCCGCATAGTGCGCATCGAGGTGCAGCGGGTGATGGTTCATCGTGATCAGGCAGAACAGATGGTCGTCCGCTTCCGTCACCGTCTTGCCCGGCCAGTGCCGATAGACGGCACCGACCTCGAACTCCTCATAACTGCGGCCGAACTGCACGACGAGCTCCTCAGGTCAACGATCCGGTGAGGCGCCCATCGTCCCAACCCGGGCCGCCGCGGTCAGCCCTCGAGGACGTGGGGTTTCTCACCCACCGGCCTTGCGCCGGTGCATCCGGGGGGACGCGCCGCCCTCAACCTCCGCGCCGTGGGCCTTTTCCCGCACCGGCCCCGCCTTCGGAACTCCCCGATCGCTGCCCTTCTTGCGATCCAAAGCTTCGCGCATCTTTGCTTTGAGGTCGTCGTTCGTGTGGTCGTCCGTCATGAACTTGGCCCTTCGTCAGTCGGGTCTTCAGCCTATCCCGCGACCGACCCGAAGCGCGCGGCGATACGCGCGACATGGGGATCCTCGGACTTATAGATCGCCATCCCGTGGCCCTGCTCGCGATGAATGATCGACCCACCTCGCCGCTCGATGCGCTCGACGACCTCGTCCGGGTCGAGGTAGGCGCGATAGTGATCGTCGCCGAACAGGTGCTCGTGGCCCGCGTCCAAGCCGGTGCGGAATTCCACCAGCAGTTCGCCACCGCCCGCCAAGGCTGTCGCGGCCAGGTCAAACAGGTTGTCGCGACCGGCCTCTTCGAGCGAATGCAGCAAGAAGCGGCCATAGACCACGAGCGGTTCGATCTCGCGCAAGGACTCCGCCACCCGCACGGTGCCGGGTTGGTCATAGAGGTCGAGTACGTCGAACTCCGCGTCGTACTCCCCCGCGACGGCGCGACCGCTGGCCCGTTCCACGGCGCTCTCGGCGAAGTCGAAACCCAACACGCGATGCCCGCGCCGGGCGAAGAACAACGAGTCGCGGGCCGTGCCGAATCCAAACTCGACGAGGGTGACCTCGGGACCCAGTCGCTCGGCTACCCAGGTGGCAAACGCAGAACAGTCCTCCGGGACCGCGGCCGCGGCGCGACTGGCATAGAACCCGTCCCAGTAGTCGTGCAGTGCCTCACCTGACAATGACTCGGCTGACATGAGGGTGCCTCCATCGATCCCCGGGGTCGCGGCCGGCAGCGGCGCGCATCGGCGCTCAACCTATCGGGTGTCCGGTCGCGGACCACGAACCCTAGAGCTTGTAGTCCTCGAGCAACCGACGACCGATGATCATCCGTTGAATGTCGGCGGTGCCCTCGCCGATCAACAACATCGGCGCCTCGCGGTAGAGCCGCTCGATCTCGTATTCCTTGGAGAAGCCATACCCGCCATGGATCCGGAACGAGTCCTCGACCACCTGAGAGCAATACTCCGACGCGAGGTACTTCGCCATCCCTGCTTCCAGGTCGTTGCGCGCACCGGAGTCCTTCTTGCGGGCGGCCCGCACCATCATCTGGTGGGCCGCCTCCACCTTGGTAGCCATTTCTGCCAACCGGAACAGCACCGCCTGGTGCTCGGCGATCTTCTTGCCGAAGGTTTCACGCTGCTGGGCATAGGCGACCCCGAGCTCGAAGGCTCGGTTGGCCACCCCGCAGCCACGGGCAGCCACGTTCACCCGACCCACCTCGACGCCATCCATCATCTGATAGAAGCCGCGACCGGGAGTGCCGCCCAGAATCTGGTCGGCCCCAATCTCGTGGCCGTCGAAAATCAACTCCGTGGTGTCGACGCCCTTGTAGCCCATCTTCTCGATCTTGCCCGGCACCGTCACACCCTGCGCGGTCTCGCCGAACCCGGACTCTTTCTCCACCAAGAACGTGGTCATGTTGCGATAGACGCTGTCGGCCCCCTCGTCGGTTTTCACCAGGACCGCCACCAGATTGGCGGAGCCGCCGTTGGTCAACCACATCTTCTGACCATCGATGCGGTAGTTGCCGTCGGGGTTGCGCACCGCCTTGGTCTTGATCGCGGCCACGTCCGACCCGCAGCCGGGTTCGGACATCGAGAAGGCGCCGCGCACCTCCCCCTCGGCCATCCGGGGCAGGTAGCGACGACGTTGTTCCTCGGTGCCGTGCTGCAACAACAGGTGGGCGACGATGAAGTGGGTGTTGACGATGCCGGAGACGCTCATCCAGCCGCGCGCGATCTCTTCGACGGCCAAGGCATAGGTCAGCAGCGACTCCCCGAGGCCGCCGTACTCTTCGGGAATCGTGAGGCCGAACAAGCCGAGCTCCTTGAGCCCTTCGACGATTTCGGTCGGGTACTCGTCGCGGTGTTCCAGCTCGGTCGCCACTGGCAGGATCTTGGCCTCGACAAATCCGCGAACGGCCTTCAGGATCTCGATCTGATCGTCGGTCAAGCCATCGGTTTCGCAGAGTCGACCCATCGCTGGTGTCCTTTCGAGCGGGTGCGGGGCGGCCCAAGTATGGCCATCGCATCCGCCTTCTGGCGACGAGATGTGACGCATTCGAACCTCGCGAGTGGTGCCTGATCTCGACCTGGCCCCCGCCAAGAGTCTCCGGAATGCTCTCGTTGTTCTGACCTTTCGGTCTCTCCTGCGGTACACTCGCCGAGGCTTCAAGCAGGGGCACGGACTCATCGGTCCGGCACCATTGCCCCGTCAGTGCGCGCTGTTACGCGACAGGGCGACGTGACTCGAGTGATGGAAAGGGACTTTTCGATGGGCAAGCACGCGGTACGCCGCCACGCGGCACCGCGACCGAGTCTCCGCGCAGTCCTGCAGAAAACTGCCCTGCTGGTCGTGCTCCCGGTCGCCGTCGGAACCATCGCCCTCAACGCACCCGCCAACGATGCGAGCAGCGATTCGGTCGAGGGCACCTTCTCCTCGGCCGCGACCGAGAAGATCACCCACAAGGCCAAGAAGCACCGCCCGGCCGTCAAGTCTGCCCGGCTCGTGGCCAGCCCCGCCTTGGCGAAGAAGATGACCGCGATCTACGTCGATCGCACCCCCGCTTTGTCTGCCGCGGAGAAGAAGAAGCGCAAGAAGCCGCGGATCCCGGCCAACTTCGTGCGGATCGCCGCCGACTCGACCCAGGAAACCGCCTTCCGGGTCAGTTCGTTCAACGTGCTCGGCTTTGGCCACACGGTCAAGGGCGGCAACAAGCCCGGCTATGCCGATGGCCGCACCCGGATGACCTGGACCGTGCAGTCGCTGCGCGCCAACGACGTCAGCGTCGCTGGTTTCCAGGAGTTTCAAACCGAGCAGTTCAACCACTTCGTCTCCATTGCCGGCGGCGAGTACGCCGTCTACCCCGGGACCTCACTGGGGCGCGCGGCCGTCCAAAACTCCATCGTGTGGCGTCGATCCAACTGGGAGCTGGTCGAAGGCCACACCACGCCGATCCCCTACTTCGGCGGCGACCGGATCCAGATGCCCTACGTCTTGTTGCGCAACCTGCAGACCGGCCGGCATGTCTGGTTCATGAACTTCCACAACCCTGCCGACGCCCATGGGCCAGCGCAGCGTTGGCGCGATCTTGCGGTGTCGATCGAGATCGGGTTGATCAACTCTCTGAAGGCCAATACCGGTTATCCGGTAATCATGACCGGCGACTTCAACGACCGTGAGCGGTTCATGTGTCGCGTCGCCCCTGACGCCGGGATGCATTCCTCCGACGGCGCCTACTACGACGGCACCTGCCACCTGCCCCGCCCGATGTGGGTCGACTGGGTCGTAGGCAGCTCCCAGGTCAACTTCTCCGGGCATGTCGGCGACCGCAGCGCCTTCATCCGCAAGCAGAGCGATCATCCGATGATCCGTGCCTGGGCGGTCGTCGAGCCGGCCTACACTCCCGATGACTGCGTCGAGGTCCCCGGAGAAAGTGGCGAAGAACCCGCCCTCTACTGCCCACCCAGTTAGCTGCGCCCCGCTTTTCGCACGACCGACCTTCGCCAGACCCTCCCCTAAGCCGCACTAGGCCTGTCACACTTGTTCCATGACCGGCACTACGACTCGTCCCCCAGCCTCGCTTAAGGGCGCCGCCGCCGGCATCGCTGCCATCATCGTCGTGGTGCTGGGCATCTATCTCACCCAGGCCAGCACCACCCCCGATGCCCAGCCACGAGACAACAACCCCACCCCCACAAGTTCTGCCACCGGCACCGATGACCCCACCACACCGACCACCTCCGACGAGGCCTTCGTCGCGGCGGCCATCGATGCCGCCAAGGACGGATTCCCGGCCATGATTCCCGCCGAAACCCCTGCGGGCTGGACCGCAGGCGAAGGCACCTACGTCGCCGACGAGAGTTGGCACCTCGTGATGACCTCCGAAGCTGGGGCCGAGGTCACCGTCGACCAACGCGCCGGGGACGCCACCGCGTTGGCCACCGAACTCTTCGGATCGCTGCTCGGGGGAGCCGACGTGAACCTCACCCGCTTTGGCACCGGCAAGTGGAAGTCGTTCGTCGGCGAGGACGTCTACGTCCTGACCAACCAACTGCCCAGCACCGCGGTTGTCGTGGCCGGCCCGACCAAGGCCGAGGTCGTCGCGTTGGCCAAGCAGTTGCTCACCGCGGAAGTGGCCAACGCCCCCAACGACGGCTCAGACGGCTGAACTGGCGCCTCCGGCCGCCAGGCGCAGCAGCGTCGCCAACTGATCAATCGCCTGCTCGAGATCGCTCGCTGGCTCCCCGGAGCCGGGCGGCGCGGTGATGCCCAGGTCCGCAAGCAGAGTCAGCGCTCCGGCATGAGCCACGGCGGCAGCCGCCCACACCTCCGCATCAGGCACCTGGGCGGGCTCCGGACCTGGGTCGAGGCCCTCGGTGCGAGGTCGGTCCGGCAGATCCTCGAAGGTGCCGATAAGGCGGGCGTGGCGCTTGATCCCCGATCGGGTCCGCCGATTGAGCCGTGCCGCGAACTTCGCCGTGTCCTGATCCAAGCGCGGCTTCGACTCCGTTGTCCGCAGCGGCACCAGATGCCGCCGAGCGATCGCGCGCACCACCTTGCGGTAGGCGCTGGGTCGTACGTCCCGAAGCCCGGCGGCATTGATCCGCCGGAGCAGTTCGCAACTGCCGTAGCCCAACCCCGGATTGCCGTACGCCGACGCGTCCACCTGCGTGGTCGAGGGGTCGACGCCCGCACCCTCGCAGAAGCGCTGCCAGAGCAAGTCCGTCGGTGCGGACGAGGGGGGCACCGTCACCACGGTGAACCGGTCCGGAGGCATGAGAGCGCCCCAAACGCGCAGCATCCTGGGGATGTCCTGGGTACGGTCGAACGTGCGGGTGACGGGAGTCTGTGTGCCTCTCACCCGGTGGGTGATCCCGGAGGCGAACTCCGGCCAGGTCACCGCACCCCCGTTGCGTGAATAGCTCTGCCACTGCGAGGGCAACGCGCCGGCGGCGTCGCGAACCGTGAGCAGCACGCTGACCCGGGTGCCGGTGAGTCCTTCGAGAATCCGCTCTGCCTGGCCCGCGCGGGCATAACTGAGAAACTCCATCGAGACCAAGGACCCGGTGCCGGTCCACGAGCGAAGCTGCTCCCCCAATCGATCCCAGGTGGGGGTTGAGTCGAGGCCAGCGGGGCCGGCATCGGTCAGGCCGAGCACTTCGCGTGCGGCGGCCGCAACAAGGGGCGCCCGCGGGACCTGCCAACCCTGCTGCTTGAGGGCCTCGCGGTTGCTGGACAGCAGGTTCTGCAGGTAGGTCGTGCCGGTCTTCATCGCTCCGATGTGCAGCAGCAACTCAGGTTCGGCCAAGACCCACAACCTCAGTCTTTCTCGAAGTTCTCGCCGGCGCGCAGATGATCCGGGAGGACCCTGGTGACCTCGAGCCGCTTGGTCACGACCTTGGTCGTGAGCATGCCGTTCGAGTCGATGGTGGGCACCACGATGCGCCACTCAGAGGCCGTCGTCGTATAGGCGTCGCGCGAATGCCGATCCCACATGAAGCGCCAGTTGGAGTTCCACTTGGCCACATTGGAGGGTCCCCGGACACTGAACATCAACTCGTCGCCGTAGGTGCCTCGGCTGCTCCAGTTGGACGACCCAGTGAACGTGATGCTGGCCGCCTTTCCGGCCCAGCGACCCGAGATGGTGACGTACTTCTGATGGGTGTAGCGGTCGACTTCTCCGTCATCGTTGTAGTCATAACCCAGAGAGCGCAGCGGGATCCGCCCGCGCGGGGTGATGGCGCCCATCACCTGCTTCACGTGAAAGCCCATCAGTCCGTAGAGCACCTTGATGTCGCACCCGTTGGCCCACAACTCGCGCACCTTGGCGGCGATGTATTCGCCGCGGTCACCCTGCATGGTGTGCATCGACAACCGCACCATGGTGCGGGCGGTGCCGCCCGGGGTTTCATAGACGCAGCGGACATCGTTGAGGAGGTCCAACACCGGGTCGTCGCCGGCGGTGACCTTCTTGGGGAAGACCTGGGCAACGCGCGCTTCATCGCGTCGGTGGCACACCCCTTTGGCCTTGCCGCAGAACAGGTAGAACGGACGGTTGCGGCTGTAGTCGTGTCGCATGTCGTTGAACAACTCGACGAAGTCTTCGTAGAGCTGCTCTTGCTGGTTCACGGTGTAGAGGTCGTTCCACTGCCACCGAACGGCGTTGAGGGTGAGGTTGGCCGAGCCGACCATCACCACTTTGTCGGCCGCTCCGGCCTTGTTGAACAGATAGAACTTGGTGTGCAAGAAGTCGCGTCGGCCGCGGCAACTGAACTCACACTCGTAGGCGAAGTTCTTCTTGCGGGGGTTCATCCCCAAGCGGCGATGCAAGAGTCGTTGGGCTCGGGTCACCTGATGACCGTTGAGCAGCACCTGCACCTGGACGCCACGGTTGCGGGCCGCGATCAACGCCTTGGCGACGGGAATCCGGTCAAAGGAATAGAGCGCAAACCGGATGTGCCCGGTCTTGGGCGTGTTGCGGATGGCCTTGATGATGTGCCGCTCGATCCGGAAGCGATCGTCGTCAGTGCCATACGGGTTGTTGAACAGCGGGCCCTGCGCGGGGCGGTATTTGCCCGCTTTCAATTGCGGACTCGACGTGGGGTGCGGGGAGGCGGCTGTCGGTGCAAGCGTAGCCAGAAGCCCAGCCACCAGACCAACCACAACCAGGGTTGCGCGCCGATTCACGTTAGTGCCCTCGCATCGTTAGATTCCCGTTGTTCATGGCAGTCCGCGCGACCCACACCGCACGAAAGCATGACTGAAGGCCGCGTTCGAAACCACCTCGGTCTGCGTGCACGGCCTCGCTCGGCCGAAACGTGCGCCTAAGACAACTGACCGGTCTCGCTGGACCCGCGGTTGCCGAGCTCGCGTTTCATCCTCCGAACGTCCCTGAGCATATCAGCGACAAGCTCGGCAGCAGCGTCCACGAGCTCGGAGTCAGCGACCTCTTCTGGGCTCGGCAAAGCGGGAATCAGGTCTGGAACCAGGAGCTGTTGCGGGCTCCCCACCACGTGGTAGCCGTGTTTCTCGATCAAGTCAACGGCCCGATGGCTGCGACGGCGGCAGATCTCGACCGTCTCCTTCCCCGGACCGGCCTTCGGGCCGCCTTGGCCCACTAGGTGACCCTCGGCCAGATAGCTGCGGATCCACACCCCCCGGTCGGTGGCTCCTTTGAAGCCGGCGCCCGAGCTCACCAGGTGTGCGTTGATGCGCCGCAGCAGTTCCACCTGAACCACTCCCAACGAGGTGTTCGTGGCACCCTCGGGCAGCGTGTAACGATCGGCGGTCAGCCCCACCGTGTCGGCGAAGTTCCGCCAATGTTGATCGGCGGGCTGCCCCGGAGCGGGCACGGGGATAACGTGGACCCGGTCGGGGGCAACCGTCGGGCCCCAACGGCGCAGTACTCCGCCCAGGTCCCAGGTGCGCCAGCTGAATTCGCTGGCGGTGCCGCCCGCCTTGCGACGAGCCGACTGGGCCAGTCCACGCCGTCCGCCGTTCTTGACCGACTCCTGCCAACCGGCCGTGAGCATCCCCAACGCGTCCCGCGCGGTGACGATCAGATGCACTTCCGCGGGAGCGAGAGCCGCAACTGCGGCGGCGGCCTGCTCGGCGGAGGCGGCACACCAGAACTCGTGGGAGATCACGGCCTTCTGGGGCCACTCCCGCACCTGAGCCACCAGGCGATCCCAGGAGCCCACGGCGCTGCGATGTCGCTTGGTGACGTCTCGACCCTGGGCTTCGAGGGCGGCCCAGAGGTGTTCGCGGTGGTTGGCACCGGGTAGCAGCACCCGCTCGGAACGCAACACCTTGCGCTGGGACCAGATGATCCCCTGCAGGTAAGTCGTGCCGGTCTTAGGTAGGCCAATGTGCAGATAGACCTCGCGCGCCATATCGCGCCTAAAGGCCCTGGTGATAACGCTTGAGCAACTCCGCAAGTTTGGCCTCGTCGCGTTGGGCGAGTGGCACCAGGAGTTCGGTCACGATGTCGGTGAGCTCGGCCAGCCGCACGTTGAGGGCTCGGCATTCCTGCACCTCGTCCTCGAGCGCCTTCACTCGGCGCCGCAGGTCGATGGCTGCCGACATCCCTGCTTTGTCACGTGCTTCGAGAAAGGCTCGACGCCGGTCACTGATCAGACGTTTTACTGATGCCACGACGCCACCATTCGACAGATTCTGGAGGGCTTGACGCCCTCTCCTTGACGCAAGTCCGGGCCCGAGGCTAGCAACATCTCGCGATGATCGATGCTCGCCCCCGCCGCCCGCAGCTCTTGACCCACCAGATGAGCTCGGCGCGCCATCACGTGGTTGCGACCGGCAAAGCGATCCCCACCGCGACGGCTCAGGAACTCCAGATAGAGGCTGCCCCCACCTCTGAGCATCATCTGGGCGCTGTGCCACAGATTCTGGCGACCACGGGCGTCGAGCGAGTCCACGAGATGGCGCGCCAGCAACACCCGCGGACCTGGCTCGGCCGCCACCAGCGCCGAGGTAGCCAGCAGGGAGCGCAACTCGAGGAGGTTGTAGGTGAGGTAGGTGACGTCCACCCCCTCCACGGCCGCCTTGTCGATCAGCGGCGCGAAACCCTTCGGGGAATGATCCAAACCGATGCTGTGCGACCCCTGCGTGGCCATCCACCACGCATCGACGCCGCGGCCGCACCCCAGGTCGACGAATCGTTCGGGGACTCCCTCGCGTTCGACCACGAACCTCGCCAACGCGGAGGGGGAAAGGTCGTCAGGCACGGTGGCGTGGGCATAGACGCCGTCCCACAGGCCGCGGTTGACCCGGATGCCACGAAACCATCCGTTGAGGCGCCGGTAGGTCGACGCCGGGGTCTCGAACTTGAAGGCCGGGTCCGGCGAGCGCCAGGACTCGCCGTACGTCGCGGCCAGGAAACGATCGGAATTGGCCGGCACCGGAAAGGTGCGACCCTCGAGTGTGGCGGTCGCCAACGGGAAGACCCACTCGCGCCGAAACGGGGTGCGGATCTCCCCCATCAGGTGGAGGTAGCCGTCCCGCATGAAGCCGCCAAAGACGTCCAGGCCACGCATCGAGCCATCGGCTTCACGCACATTGACCTTGAAGGCACCCCCCGAATAGCGATGGGTGGGATAGCCCATCTCGGCCAGTTTGGCCTGCAGGCGAAAAGACTCCCGGATCACGTCGACCGGGTGATCATGGGCGCTGACATAGCCCAGGTCGGCGTCGCTGTCATGCCCGATGAGTTGTCCTTCGCGTACGGCGCCGAGCAGCGTGCCGTAGGCCAAGAAGGCCTCGACCCCCGCCCGCCGCAACGCGTCGAGCACCTCTTCCACGGCGTCCAGCAAGGGGGCCACGTGTTCGGCGCTGCGATTGGCGAAGGTCTTGACCAGGTGACCGGTCTTGTCGGTGGCGAGGGGGTTGCCCTGGGCATCCACGACCTCGATGCGCTGGGTGCTCGACCCAAATGAGATGTCCTCCTCGTGCACCACCTCACCGGTGGCGTGCACGACGACGGAAACCCGAGTCTGCCCGTGCAGAAACTTGCGCAGCGGCTTGGGCCAGGCCACAAAGGTCGAGTCGCCCTCGGCCACCCCATCGCGCTGCAACCAGAACGACCAGATCCGCCGCCCGTCGAACAGCACGTCGAGGACGCTCTCCCGCGCGGCCTTCGCTCGCAGCCCATCTGGACCAAACCGCACGTCGGTCACCGACGCGGTCGAACGGCCAGCCTGCGTGGTCACGAAAATGCGCTCCAACAATTGAGTGGTTGATCTGCGCCGTCATCGTATCGGTGGGCCACGTTCGGGGCCCGCTCCCGGTACCGTACCTCCGTGAGCACCGCCCCCTCCCGCGTCTACGCAGCCCGACTCGTCGGGCTGCCGGTGTTCGACCCGCGCGGGGATCAGGTGGGCAAAGTGCGCGATCTCGTGGTCTCGGTGACCACCGAAGCCCGGCAACCCCGCGTGTTGGGGCTGGTGGCGGAGGTGTTCGGCAGGCGTCGCATCTTTGTGCCCATGACCCGGGTCACCAACATCGACAGCGGCCAGGTTTACACGACGGGCCTGTTGAACATGCGCCGGTTTGAGCAGCGACCCACCGAGACCCTGGTGATGGGTCAGATGCTGGATCGCCAGGTCGAGATCAAGGAATCCGGGATCCACGGTGTGATCTACGACGTCGCCATGGAGCAGGGGCGCACCCGGGACTGGATGATCAGCCGGGTGGCCGTGCAGGAGCCGAGCCGTGGCTTCAGGCGGCGCGGGCAGACCCACGTCGTCGAGTGGAACGCCGTGATCGGCCTGGCCGGCCGAGAAGCCGCCCAGGGGGCCACCCAGTTGATCGCCGCGTTGGCCGAGATGCGAGCCGCCGACGCCGCGAGCACCATTCACGACCTGCCCGAGGAGCGGCGTACGGCGGTGGTCGCCGCCATGGACGACGAACGACTCGCCGACGTCCTCGAAGAGCTGCCCGAGGAAGACCAGGTCGAGATCCTCAGCCACCTCGCTCCGGAGCGGGCCGCCGACATCCTCGAGGAGATGTCCGCGGACGACGCCGCGGACCTGATTGCCGACCTGCCCCCGGAAACCGCCCTGCGCCTGTTGGCGTTGATGGAGCCCGAAGAGGCCGAAGACGTACGCCGCTTGATGGAGTACGGCGAAGAAACTGCAGGCGGCATGATGACCCCCGAGCCGGTCATCTTGGCACCCGACGCCACGGTCGCCGAAGCGCTCGCCCATGTCAGGCGAGCCGAGCTCCCCACGTCGCTCGCCGCCCAGGTCTACGTGTGTCGCTCGCCCCTCGAAACGCCCACCGGCAAACTGCTCGGGCTGGTCCACATCCAGCGACTCCTGCGCGAGCCGCCCTCGGCGCTGGTCGCCGGTGTGCTGGATCGGGAGACCACCTACATCCATGCGGACGCCCCGATCAACGAGGTCGCGGCTCACGTCGCGTTCTACAACCTCACCGCTGCGCCGGTCGTGGACGACCAGGGCCGCCTGTTGGGCGTGGTCACCGTCGACGACCTGCTCGATCACATGCTTCCCGACAACTGGCGCGAGCAAGCCGGTCGCCCGCTCGGGGCCAGGACGGACGGCTGACCCATGTCCGAAACCCGAGCCACCCGCGCGCGCCTGGACACTCCGAAGGACATCCGACGGCCGCTGTTGAGACGCCCGGACCCGGATTCGGACGCCTTCGGCATCTTCGCCGAGCAGTTCGCCAGGTTCATGGGCACCGCTCGCTTCCTGTTCTATATGACGCTTTTTGTGGCCGTGTGGATCGGCTGGAACACCTTGGCGCCCGAGTCGCTGCGCTGGGATGACTACCCGTTCATCTTCTTGACGCTGATCTTGAGCCTGCAGGCGTCGTACGCCGCTCCGCTGATCCTGTTGGCCCAAAACCGCCAGGAGACTCGGGACAAGGTGATCGCCGAACAGGATCGCCAAGTCAACGCGCGCGCCCACGCCGACATGGAGTTCTTGGCCCGCGAAGTGGCCGCCCTGCGGATGGCCGTGGGCGAAGTCGCCACCCGCGACTTCATCCGCTCCGAACTGCGCGGTCTTCGAGTCGACCTCGACGACCGAGCCACGGGCATCGGCGAGCCGATCTCCGGTGAGTTGGGCGCGGACGCCCAACCAGCCTCCTCCGCCGATTAGCTCCCTCGTCCCGGACATAGGGATCCGCGGCGGACCGACTAGGCTTGCGCACCATGAGCACCCCCACCCGAGAGCAGATCGACGCCGCCCTCGCCACGGTCAACGACCCCGAGATCAAGCGTCCGATCACTGACCTCGGAATGGTCGAATCCGTGGTGATTGGGGAGGGTGGCGACGTGGCTGCCCGGATCTTGTTGACGGTGAGCGGTTGCCCGCTCCAAGACACCATCACCTCCGACGTCACGGCCGCCCTCACGGCCGTCCCGGGTGTCACCGCGGTGTCGGTGAGCTTGGGCGTGATGACCGACGAGCAGCGCATCGGCCTGCGCGAGGTGTTGCGCGGCGGTCAGGCCGCCAAAGAGATCCCCTTCGCCCAGCCCGGCTCACTCACGCGAGTGCTGGCCGTCGCCAGCGGCAAGGGCGGGGTCGGCAAGTCCTCGGTGACGGTGAATCTCGCGCTCGCGCTTGCGGCACGTGGTCGCAAGGTGGGGTTAGTCGATGCCGATATTTACGGCCACTCGGTGCCGGCCATGCTGGGCGTGGCCGACTCGCGACCCACCCAGGTCGAAGACATGATCATGCCGGTGCCGACCCCGTCCGGCGTCTCGGTGATCTCCATTGGCATGCTCAAGCCGCGCCGCGACCAGGTCGTGGCCTGGCGCGGACCGATGCTCGATCGGGCGCTGGTGCAAATGCTCGCCGACGTCTATTGGGGCGACCTGGATGTGCTCCTGTTGGACCTGCCTCCGGGCACCGGCGACGTGGCCATCTCGTTGGGGCAACACCTGCCCAATGCCGAGGTAGTCGTGGTCACGACACCGCAAGAGGCCGCCGCTGAAGTGGCCGAACGCGCAGGCACGATGGCCTCCATGATGAACCAGAGAGTCGTCGGCGTGATCGAGAACATGAGCTTCTTGCCGTGCCCGCACTGTGGCCCCGAGCATCGCCTGGAGATCTTCGGCACCGGCGGTGGCCAGCGGGTGGCGGAGACGCTCACGACCCGACTGGGGTACGACGTGAACGTGCTGGGCGCGATCCCCCTCGAAGCCAAGTTGCGCGCCGGAGGCGACTCCGGGCAGCCGATCGTCGCCACCGATCCCGAGTCACCAGCAGGTGCCGCGTTGATTGCCATCGCCGAGAGCCTCGATGGCCGGGGTCGTGGCTTGGCCGGCATGCAGCTCGGCCTCACTCCGAGCGGGCGGATCTAGTCACGTGTTCGGCGTCGGGCTCCAGGAACTCGCCGTGATCGC
This sequence comes from uncultured Actinomycetota bacterium, assembly GCA_963814245.1. GTDB lineage: Bacteria > Actinomycetota > Actinomycetes > Propionibacteriales > Nocardioidaceae > Nocardioides. Next base: position 188,710 of record CAWFBY010000002.1, on the reverse strand, counting down.
CTTCGTGGCGGTGCTGGTCGTCGGACCCGAACGGCTGCCGGAGTTGGCCAAACAAGCAGGCCGCCTCCTGCGCCAATTGCGGAACATGGCGAACAGCGCGCGCGATGAGTTGCGCAACGAGTTGGGACCCGACTACGCCGACTTGGAGTTGCGCGATCTGGATCCCCGCACGATCGTGCGCAAGCACATCATCGAGGCCATGGAGGACGAGGTCGAAGAGCCGGTCCGCCGGCAGCGTCCGTTGGCGGCCGACGAGCACCCGCCGTACGACGACGACGCGACCTGAGTCAGCCCCCGCGTCACTCCCAGCTTTGGGCAGCGATCAGGCTGCCCAGCGCGACCAGCCTGGTCTGCCCCGACTCGTCGTGTAGTTCGACGAAGTCCCTGCCGACCCGGCCGAGATGGCCGTCATAGGTCGACCCGTTGGCTAGATGCAGCACGCATCGCTGCTCGGCCTCGGCGAGGCGCCGAAAGGCCGAACCGATCCCCAGTTTGGCGAGTGGCGACCAGGCCAACTCTGAGACCGAGCGAGTGGCGGCTCCCCGCACACTGACGATGCTGTCCCAGGGGATCAGCCAATCGGCTGACGAAGCATGCAGCAACGCCCAGCCGGTGCCGACTCTCCCCAGCAGTCCCTCCAGGGTCCCGATCACGAGCACCTCGAGGCACAGGTGCCGGTCCAGCGATGCCATCAGTCGGCTCGCCAGACTCACCGCGGCGTACTCCGCCCGACTGCGGTCGACGAGCTCGAGGTCGCGATCGGCGTCGAAGAGTCGCGACGCCTGGGCTTCCAGGTCGTCGAACAGGTCAAAGAGCTCGTTCTCCCACGCCATGTGCCGAGCCTGCCATGCGCAGCCTCCTATCGCCATCTGTGGATAAACGATTGACATCACTCTAAACGAGTTTAAAACTAGTCAAACATAAGCAAACGAGAGGAAGCCGTGCGAAAGCAACTCGGAGCAGCCCGTTGCTTGACCCTCTGGTTAGCCGGCACGGGCGCGCTGATCCTGAGTCAGGGGCTGGCCCTCGACGCGGCCCGCGAGACCCTGCTGGTCAGCGGTCCCCTGGGGTTCTCCCAACTCCTCAGCGGATTGGCCGCAGTGGTGCTGAGTTGCGCATCCGCCTGGCTCTGGACGGTCTGTTCGCTGGTGATCTGGGGAGCACTGCGCGGCCGGACGGCCCACCAGGTCACTGGTTGCCCAGCCAGCCTGCGCCGCTGGGTCTTGGTGGGCTGCGGCGTCCTGTTGAGTCAGGGTCCACTCGGCGCCGCGGTCGCAGCCGACCGGCCTCCCCGCGGGGCCGACCACATCATTGCCGGGGGTTCCACGACCACCACGCTGGCGGGCCTCGACGGACTCCCACTCCCCGTTCGCCCCGTGTCCAGCGGCCCAGCCCAGACTCGTTCAGCCCAGACTCGTTCAGCGCAGACTCGTTCAGCGCAGACCCGCCCAGGGCAGACCCGGCCGTCGCCCACTCCGGCATCGGCCGCGGTCTTGGTGACCTCTGGGGACACGCTCTGGGGCTTGGCAGCCGACGCACTGGGCCGGGACGCGAGCACCCCGGAGATCACCGAGGAGTGGCACCGCATCTATGCCGCCAATCGCGCCGTGATCGGCCCGGATCCAGACCGGCTCAGCCCCGGAATGCGCCTGCTTCTCCCCCCTCTTCCGCCTCCTCCACCCGACCAAACCGCTAGTCCGAAGGAGCAACGATGAACGTTCGACCGTTCCTGGCCACGAGTCGGCCACCGGCCGGGGTGCCGATCGGCACGGTGCAAGGCACCCTCGCCCTCGACGCGATCCCCCGGCGCGACACCCCCGTGTTGAAACCCCCCACTCAGGGAGTTGCCGGGGGCGATGTCGTGCCGATCGACCGCGCTCACCGTCGAGAGGTGGAGAGGTGGGCGCATCGCTACGCCCAGGCCGTGGTGGAGATCGTCGGCGGAGATCGGCCCGTGACCCAGGTGCTGCGCTGGACCACCCCCGAGGTCTACGCCAATCTCGCTCGGCGCGCCCACCTCGTCGCGCGCGCCGGGTCCCGCCCAGCGCAGGTCGCCACCCGCGCGCTGGTGCGCCCCCAGGTGATGGGGGTGCGCACCTGCTTTCTCGCGAGCGGCCTCGTCGAGGTCAGCGTGCACGTGAGGTACGGCGAGCGCTCGCGGGCCATCGCGGCCCGACTCGAACACCGGGCCGGCCGCTGGCAATGCAGCGCGCTGGAGTTCGCCTAATCACCCCGGGTGAGGCGCCCGTGCGACCTAACCGTTGACGCGAGTGGTGAGTCCCGTGGGGCCGCCCGGAGCGCCGTGGCACTTCTTGTATTTCTTGCCCGAGCCACACGGACACGCGGCGTTGCGGCCCGCCGTGGCGTAGGGATCGTCGGTGTTGGTCACCGTGGTGCCAGAAACCGCCACCTCGCCGTCCTCGGTAGGAGCGGAGTAGGAGAGATTCTGTGGTGCGCTCGGCTTCTGCAGACCCTTGGCCACGATGTGGGGCGCCTCGCGCGGCTTCATCAGGGACTCGGGGGCGGCCGGCACCTCGGCGGCGGCGGCGTCGGGAATCACCTCGACCTCGATCCCCAGAGGCGTCGACGGCTCCTCTTCCTCGACCTGAACCTCGAGGTTGAACAAGAAGCCCACCGACTCTTCGGCGATCCCGTCCATCATCGTCGCGAACATGTCGAAGCCCTCGCGCTGGTATTCCACCAGCGGGTCGCGCTGCGAATAGGCCCGCAGGTAGATGCCTTCGCGCAGGTAGTCCATCTCGTAGAGATGTTCGCGCCACTTTCGGTCCAGCACCGACAACAGCACCCGACGCTCGAGCTCGCGCATCACCTCGGGGCCGACCTCGGCCTCGCGTGCGTCGTACGCCGCCAAGGCATCGTCTTGGATCGAGTCGATCAGGACTTCGCGGCTCAGGGCGCCCGACTCACTGGCCACGTCGTCGACAGTGACCTTGACCGGATAGAGCTGGCGCAGGGCGATCCACAGACCGTCCAGGTCCCACTCCTCCGAGACGTCCTCGGTCGCGGCCGTGACATAGCCGGAAACGACATCTCGGATGAACCCGCGCACGTGATCCTCGAGGTCTGCCCCTTCGAGCACCTCGCGACGTTCGCCGTAGATCACTTCGCGCTGGCGGCTCATCACATCGTCGTACTTCAACACGTTCTTGCGGGACTCGAAGTTCTGCGACTCCACCTGGGCCTGCGCATTGGCGATCGCCCCGGTGACCCGCTTGTTCTCGATCGGCACGTCATCGGGGACCTTGAGCACCAGCAGCACCCGGTCGACCCAGTCCGACTTGAAGAGCCGCATGAGCTCGTCTTGCAGCGAGAGGTAGAAGCGGGACTCCCCCGGGTCGCCTTGGCGACCAGACCGCCCGCGCAGCTGATTGTCGATGCGCCGGGACTCGTGCCGCTCCGTGCCGATGACATAGAGGCCGCCGAGGTCGCGGACCTGATCGTGCTCGGCCTCAACTTGGCTCTTGATCTTCTCCACCATCGCCGGCCAAGCGGCTTCGTATTCCTCCGGCGACTCCTGCGGATCGAAGCCCTTCTTGCGCAACTCGTCGTCGGCCAGGAAGTCCACCGAACCGCCGAGCATGATGTCGGTGCCTCGTCCGGCCATGTTGGTGGCCACGGTGACCGCCGCGCGGTGACCGGCCATCGCGACGACCTTCGCCTCATCAGCATGCTGCTTGGCGTTGAGGACCGTGTGGGCGACGCCGCGCTTCTTCAAAATGGCGGACAGGTGTTCGGACTTCTCCACCGACACGGTGCCGACCAGGATCGGTTGTCCCGTGGCGTGTCGCTCGACGATGTCCTCGACGACGGCGGCGTACTTTGCCTCTTCGGTGCGGTACACCAGGTCGGGCTGGTCGGCGCGCGCCATCGGCTTGTTGGTGGGGATCTGGACGACCCCCAACTTGTAGATCTTGTCGAATTCGGAGGCCTCGGTCATCGCCGTGCCGGTCATCCCGGCGAGCTTGTCGTAGAGGCGGAAGTAGTTCTGCAAGGTGACAGTCGCGAGGGTTTGATACTCCTCCCGCACCTCGACCCCTTCCTTGGCCTCGATCGCCTGGTGCAGGCCATCGTTGTAGCGACGACCCGACAACATCCGGCCGGTGTGCTCGTCGACGATCATCACCTCGTCGTTCATGACGACGTATTCCTTGTCGTTGCGGAACAACTCCTTGGCCTTGATCGAGTTGTTCATGAACGAGATCAGCGGTGTGTTGACCGAGTCATACAGGTTGTCGATGCCGAGGTGGTCTTCGACCTTGGTGATGCCCGGCTCCAGCACCGAAATCGTCCGCTTCTTCTCGTCCACCTCGTAGTCGACATCGCGCACGAGCGACCCGGCGATCGTCGCGAACTCGCCGTACCAGCGCACCTCGTCTTGGGTGGGACCCGAGATGATGAGCGGCGTCCGGGCCTCGTCGATCAGGATGGAGTCGACCTCGTCGACGATGGCGTAGTTGTGACCGCGCTGCACACAATCCTCGATGGCGTTGGCCATGTTGTCGCGCAGGTAATCGAAGCCCAACTCGTTGTTGGTGCCGTAGGTGATGTCGCAGGCGTACGCCGCGCGGCGCTCGGCCGGCTTCATCGACGGCAGGATCACCCCGGTGGTCAGCCCCAGGAAGTGGTAGATCCGCCCCATCCACTCGGCGTGGTATTTCGCGAGATAGTCGTTGACGGTGACCACGTGCACGCCGTCGCCGGAGAGCGCATTGAGATAGGTCGGCAAGGTCGCGACCAGCGTCTTGCCCTCACCGGTGCGCATCTCGGCGATATTGCCGAGGTGGAGCGCCGCCCCACCCATGATCTGCACGTCGAAGTGCCGCTGGCCGATCACCCGGCGCGCGGCTTCACGGACCGTGGCGAAGGCCTCGGGCATCAGGTCATCGAGGGTCTCGCCCTGCGCCAGCCGCTCCTTGAACTCGGTGGTCAGAGCGCGCAATTCGTCGTCACTCATCCCAACGAAGTCGTCTTCGATTGCGTTGACGGCCTTGGCGATCCCTTCGAGGTGACGCAGGATCTTGCCCTCGCCGATGCGGAGGATCTTGTCGAGAATGGCAGGCACGTGCGTGGACTCCTGAGGATGGGCACTATCAGGCCATGGGGCAGACCTGGGCTACCGACGTAGCCTACGGGACCGCGCAATTATCCGGGGCGCTCGGGGCAATCGCGATCAGCCGCCGAAACCCCGCCTCAGGAGACGAGGAGGTCGAGAGCGGGGCACAGGTCTCCACGGGACCCTACCCGGATCTGGGTCAGACCCAGCCACTGAGCCAACGCCCGCAGCCGCTCGGCCATGGCAGCGGCGGTGTTCTCGGGCGCGCCAGCCTCGGCAAACGCCCCATGAACCAAGAGCGCGCCGCTCTTGCGGTCGGCTTTAAGGTCGACGCGCGCCACCATCCGATCGCCGAGCAGAAAGGGCAGCACGTAGTAGCCATAGACCCGCTGGGGCGCGGGCACATAGATCTCGATGCGATAGCGGAATTCGAAGAGCGACTCGGCCCTGGCCCGCTCCCACACCAGCGGATCGAACGGGCTCAACAGCGCGGCGGCTTCCACCTTGCGGGGCAACCGTGCCGCGTGATGAAGGTAGGTCGGACGGTCCCAGCCGGCCACCCGGACGGGGATCAGCTCCCCGGCCTCCACCAGCTCCGTGATCGCTTGGTTCGTGGCTGCAGCCGACATGCGGTAGTAGTCACGCAGGCACCCCGCGGTGGCCACCCCGTGGGAGCGGGCGGCCCGCCGCACCAGCTCCCGGCTCGCGTCGCTCAGGGTCGGCGTCGGGAGCGCGAGTACGTCGGGCGGCAGGACGCGTTCGGGCAGGTCGTAGAGGACCTCGAACTGGGAGTTGCGTCCCGCGACCGCCGTCTCGCCCACCAGGTACAAGTAGTCCAACATCTTGCGGGTCTCCGACCAGTTCCAACCCCAGTGCTTCTTGAGGCGGGGCAGCCCGTCGTCCAGGTCACGAGCGGTGCTGGGGCCGCGATCGCGCAACTCGGCGAGGAGTTCGGCCTCGAGTTTCGGATTGGCGTCGAGCCGGTGCCACTTGCCGCGTTCGGCGCGGTAGTCCGCCATCCGGTGACTCATCACCGGCCACAGGTCGACGGGCATGAACGCCTGGACGTGCGCCCAGTACTCCACCATCCGCCGCGGCGCGCGCTCGGCCGCCCGGTGCAGGAGAGCGGTGTCGTAGGCCCCCACGCGCGAGAACAGCGGCATGTAGTGCGCCCGCTGCAAGACGTTGACCGAGTCGACTTGAAACACGCCGGTCCGAGAGAGCGTGCGGGACAGGGTGCGCAGATCGGGCTTGACGGGGTGCGGATCGCAGAATCCCTGCGCGGCCAGCGCCACGCGGCGTGCCTGCGCGAGGCTCAACTCCTGCACGGTGGCTCGCCGTCAGGGAAGTTCGAGGATCTTCTCACGCACGGCGTACATCACGGCCTCCATGCGGGAGTGCAACTGCAACTTCTCCAAGATGTTGCGCACGTGGTTCTTGACGGTGTTCTCGCTGATGAACAACTGTTTGGCGATTTCTCGGTTGTTCATGCCCCGAGCGACCAGGCGGAGCACTTCGAGCTCGCGCTCGGTCAGCCGGAATCCGGGGACGTTCTCGCGCTCGGGCTTGGACATCTGCTTGAACTCGTCGATCAGCTTGACCGCCATCGACGGGCTGATCAGGGATTGGCCATCGGCCACTACCCGGACTGCCTGGGCGACCTCCTCGATGGAGGAATCCTTCAATAGGTAGCCCGAAGCACCACTCTTGACGGCTTCGTAGAGGTCGGCTTCCTCATCGGACACGGTCAGCATGACGATCTTTGCGGACGGCACGGCTTCCTTGATGGCCAGGCACGCTTCGATGCCGGTGCGCTTGGGCATCCGCACATCGAGCAGGACGACGTCGGGCGTGGTGCTCACCGCTAAGGAGGTGCCCTCGAAACCGTCACCGGCCTCGCCCACGACCAGGATGCCCGGCTCCGCCGCCAACAGCATCGTGATGCCGCGGCGGAACAACTCCTGATCATCGACCACTAGCACCCGGATCGGCTCGCCACTATCGCCATCGCTCACGCAGGCATCATGGCACGGTCAGCACCTCTCGCGCGCGATAGCCCACAAGTTGAGCCCACTTGTGGCCTCGCCCAGCGGTGTGCGGTCTGGTTGTTCCCTCCCCGGGGTGACTCAGTCGTCGCCCTCGAGGTCGAGCGAGATGACCCCATAGTCATAGCCACGTCGTCGATAGACCACGGAGGGGCGCTCGGATTCTTTGTCCAGGAACAGGTAGAAGTCGTGACCCACCAATTCCATCTCGTAGAGCGCCTGGTCCAACATCATCGGCACCGCCTGGTGCGACTTCTCCCGCACCACCAACGGGCCGTCGCCGGTGACCGTGATCGGCCCCACCTGGCGCTCGAGCGTCTGGGTGTCGTCCTCCGCAGAATCCGTGGCCGTCTCCGCGCCCGCTGCCATGGCCAGACCCGTCGGCACGCGCGCTTGGCGGCCCCTTACGCGACGATCGGCGGCCCGGCGCATCTGTGACGCCATCTTGTCCACGGCGAGATCGAGCGCGCCCATCTTGTCGGTGGCCGCCGCCTCCGCCCGGATCACCGGGCCGCGAGAGAACGCCGTCAACTCGACGCGGACCGCCCGATCGTGCTGCCTGGGATTGCGTTCTTGTTCGACCTCAACATCGACGCGGATGATGCGATGGTCGTGTTTCTCCAGCCGCGACAACTTCTCCGCAACATGACCTCGAAACCGATCCGACACCTCGCAGTGCCGGCTGGTGACCACAACTTCCATGTGAACCTCCCGCGTCAGAACAGTTCATTGGGGCTTGCAGACGCGCCGGGTACGACGCGCCGTCGAGATGGAGTCCGTCCGGCCGACCTGGTCTTCGACCCCACATTCGCCTGCTGAGGGGTTCGCAACTTCTCCGTCACTACTGCCCTTCTCCCGCACTTCGTCGCATCTGACGCCGAGGGCGAGGCAGGACTTACTCCTAAGCCGCACCGTGCTCGACCGCACCCGAGGGACCAGCCCTCGGTCGTGGCCTTACGTGGACCGTTTTGCCTGCGACTGGCATCGGCTAGCCGAAACGTCTCCTCACGCCCAAGGGCGTGAGCAAACCTCTCGACGCAACCACGGACCCGGACGGACTCCATGACTGCGACGCTAGTGCGTCAAAGCCCTCGATGAAAGGAGAAAGCCCCAAAGTTCCGATGTGATGAGTCAGACAGGCGGCGCCGGGTGGCCGCAATCGTCGCGATCGCGGTAATCGGGAGCCCCACCCCCTCGAGCGCGCGCTGGGCCTCCCGCGCGGTCGCCCCCGTGGTCAGCACGTCATCGATCACCACGACGGCCACCCGATCGTGACGCCGCCCCAGACGGCGCAGCGCGCGAGTCGAACAAGCCATCGAGCCCTGCAGGTTGCGCGCTCGTTCCGCGGCCGATAACCCTGCCTGGTCGGCCACCCCGGGCCGGGATCGGAGCAACCTATGCACCTCCACGAGACGGCCTTCGGACCGCAGCCCCCACGCTGCACGTTCGGCCAACAACCTGGTCGCGTCGTGTCCACGCTCTCTGATTGCGGCGCGCCGGGAGGGGACCGGCACCACGATCACGGGCGCCGACCGCAGCTGGTCCGCGACCGCGCCGCGCAGCGCGGTGGCCAGCAGATCGCCGAGGTCAGCGGCGAGGCCGGTGACGTGGCGTTCCTTGAAGGCGACGATCATCGCGCGCGCGACGTCGGCGTACTCGCACGTTGTCCACGGCGTCGCCAGCCCCGGAGGAGTCGGGGAGGGCCAGGCCTGACGGGCGTCGCCGGACAACGTGGCTCGACACCGCCCACACAGACTTCGCCCCGGCTCCCCGCACCCCACGCAGGTGCCGCCGGCCAGCAGGTCGGCCAGCGCATCGCCGTAGCTCTCCACGAGGGCAGCACACCGCATCACGGGAGCGGCACGCAAGGGACCCGCCACCAACCTGTGGACGGGCCCAGCGGGGCTATCCGACGTAGGTGATCGAGTCGAGGTTCACCCGGGCGGGCCGGAAGACGCGCTCGGCGCGGGACAACTCCGCGACCCCGTCCTTCCCGACGACATAGAGCGGCTCCGAATCGACCGGTGAGCTGACCAGCCAGCGCCAGCCGCCACTCAACGGAGTGGTGGCCGGCAACTGCCCCGTGCCCGGGGAGCCGTCCAAGGCCAAGGTGCGGACTTGGGAGAGTTCGTCGGTGAGCGGGTGCAACACCGCGATCGAGGTGGGCGTGCGCCACCCGATGTCCAGGATGTCCACCGGGCCATCCGCGTTCCAGGGCAGCTGCGTCGCGGGGCCGAAGGTCGGAAGCCCACCGTCGCCTCGTTGGATGCGGCTCATCACGATTGAATCTTGGGTGCGGCCGTCGAGCACGGCCACGAGTCGAGTCCCATCCCGAGACACGATGAAGGTTTTGACGCGCTCGCCCGTGATCCCGGGGGCTTCGATGCGCAACGGTGGATCGTCCCCGAGCACCACCGAAACCAACGCGCCGGAGGCCCGGCGATCGATCAGCCAGAGCCGTCCCGAGAGGTCCCAACTGGGGCGGAGGAGGTCCGTGGCACCGCTGACAACCTCGTCCACCGGCCGCGCCGATTCGTGCACCGGGCCGACGACGAGCGCCGAGCGCTCGGCGTTTACCGCGGCAATGGTGTTCGAGGTGGGGTCCACGGCGATGTCGTGCAGGCCGTAGTCCTTGGTTCCGAAGGGGCCGCTCACCGACTCCATAGCCTCGAGCGGGCCGCTCACCAGCAGCCCCGCACGCAGGGCGAACGGAACCGGGCTCGCCAAGATGCCGTTGGGATCGTATTCGGCCCCTTCGCCGATCGGCAGGTCCTGGTCGTCGGTGCCAAGGAGCACCGGTTCGCCGCCGATCGAAACGCGCAGGGCGGTCACCCCCGGCACCTGGCGCAACGTCCACGCCAGTTGCGCCAACATCAGTTGGGTGGTCTGGGTCGAGAGTTGGCTCGCGTCCCCCTCCAGCTCGACCTCGGCCACCTTCGAATCCGGCTCGATCGTGAACGGCCGCGCGGTCATCCCCTGGGGAAAGAAGGTGCGTTCGACCCGGGCCAGGCCGTTGGGAGGTCCCAAGAGCAGATCCCGGGTCAATGCCGTGGGCAGCTCGCTGCCCCGCGGCAGATAGACCGGCTCGGGGACGAGCACCTCCGCTCTGGGCTCGAAGAAGTAGAGCAACACCTGCTGGAAGCGCTGCTCGAACCAGCGCTGGGGCACGATCAGCGCGTTGGGCGCGCTGGCAATCCGGTATTCGCCGTTTTCCAGCTCGACCACAAAATGCAAGATGCTGCGTTCGGGCGCCAACGGACCTTGCCAAGTCCCGCGCCCATCCAGATGCTGGGCGCCGATCAGGGAAACGTCGATCGGTGAGGAGCCGATGGGCTGGGACTTGTCGGCATAGGTGATCGTGCGCTGTTTGGGGTCCCAGGCCGCTGCCGCATCCTCGGTAAGGAACGCTCGGGCCACCGACGGGTCGATTGGTGAGGCGGTCATCGCGTCCAAGAAATGGACGACGATGTCGGTCGCCGACTCTCCGGGCCGTGGCCCGGCAACCACGATGTCAGCCGGATCGTCGGGCTGAATGCCGGCCTGATCACCGGTTTGGACGACCTTGCCCGACTCCGGCATGGACATGCAGGCAGAGGTCGTCAGCAGGGCCACCAACAGGGCGCTGCCGAGGCCGACACGAGGACGCCGGCTCACACCCGCTCCTCCGCCTCGACCGGGACCAACGGGAGGGGGCTCTGCCGGAGCGGTTGACCGGCCCGCCGGGGCAACGTGAGCCGGAACTGCGAGCCGAACCCGGGTTGACCCCACGCCTGCAGCCACCCGCCGTGCAGATGGGTGTCTTCGAGGGCGATCGAGAGTCCCAAACCGGTGCCGCCGCTGGTGCGCGCGCGGGCCGGATCGGCTCGCCAGAAGCGGTCGAAGACCATCGCGCTCTCGCCCGGGGCCAGGCCGATGCCAAAGTCGCGGACGGCGACCGCGGCGGAGTGTTCGTCGCCCGCCAGGGTGATCACGATGTCGCCGGACTCGGCATGGTCGATGGCGTTGGTGACGAGGTTGCGCACCACCCGCTCGATGCGGCGTACGTCGGCATCGGCCAGGCACGGAGCGTCGGGGGCGCGCACCACAATCCGTGTGCCGCGTTGCTCGGCGAGCAACTTCGTGGAGTCCACGACCCGGTGCACGAGCACGGTCAGATCCAGGTCGGCGGTTTCCAGCAGCGCTGCCCCAGCATCGAACCGACTGATCTCCAACAGGTCGGCCAGCAATGTCTCGAACCGGTCCAGTTCGGTCTGCAGCAACTCCGCGGCCCGTCCGGTCGCTGCGTCAAACCCCGACCGGGCGTCGTGGATGAGGTCGCTGGCCATGCGCACTGTCGTGAGCGGGGTGCGCAGCTCATGGGAAACGTCGGAGACAAACCGGCGCTGGACCCGACTCAGCTCCTCGAGTTGGCGGATCTGGCGTTGCAGGTTGCTGGCCATCTGGTTGAACGACGTCGCCAGGCGAGCCAGGTCGTCTTCGCCGCGCACGAGCAGACGTTCTTGCAGTTGCCCGGCCGCCAGTCGCTCGGCGACCTGCCGGGCCAGCCGGATCGGGGTCACCACCTGGCGGGTCACCAGCCACGTCAACCCGGCGACCAACACCAACAACAGCACGGCGGCGGTCAGCAGCGCTCGGGTTACCAGGTCGAGGGTGGCCACTTCGTCATCGAGCGGGAAGAGGTAATACAACGTGTACGCCGCACCGTCGGCCGGCAGTTGCACGGTCGAGCCGACCACGATGCCGGGTCCGTCGGACATCGCGCCCCCCGGGGCGTTGGTGACGATGTGGGTGTAGGTCCAGGCGGCGGTGGAGGACTCGCGGAAGTGTGCCTGGAGCGACTCGGGCACGCTTTCCCCCGCCAAGCCCGGGCTCAGCACCGCAGATCCGGACTCCAGTGACTGGTTGTCGTTGGGGCCGGCCAGGATCACGCCGAACCCGCGGAGCGCGCCGCGCTCCTTGATCGGCTCGACCAGGTCGCGCCGTTGTCCGTTGGCGTCGAGATCGGTGCCAGGAACGCCTTCCAACCGCGAACGAGCGGCCGCCGTCTCGGTGTTCGCCTCGGCAATCGCGGCGGCCACGCGTTGTTCGAGCAACCCCTCTCGGGTCTGTTGCAGCAGGAACCACCCGACGCCGCTGAACACCAACGCCGACAACAACACGGTGCTGGCCACGACCCGCGCCTGAATGGAGCGGCGCCAGAAGGTGAGCGCCTCGCGCAGTCCCCGAGGCGTGGATCGACCGGTCATGGCAGCAGTCGGCCTAGGCCGAGCCGGCCTTGTAGCCCACGCCGCGCACGGTCAACACGATTTCGGGGTTCTCTGGGTCATGCTCCACCTTGGACCGCAGCCGTTGCACGTGCACATTGACCAGTCTCGTGTCGGCCGCATGGCGATAGCCCCAGACCTGTTCGAGCAGCACCTCTCGGGTGAACACCTGCCACGGTTTGCGAGCCAGGCAGACCAGCAGATCGAACTCCAACGGGGTCAGGCTCACCGGCGCACCGTCTCTGGTGACGGTGTGGCCGGCGACATCGATCGACATGTCCCCGATGGTCAACGAATCCGCGCCGGGGACGTCGAAGCGGCGTACCCGCGCCCGGATCCGCGCGATAAGTTCCTTAGGCTTGAACGGTTTGACGATGTAGTCATCCGCCCCCGACTCCAGGCCGACGACGACGTCAACGGTGTCTCCCTTGGCCGTCAACATCACGATCGGAACACCCGATTCGGCACGGATTTCGCGGCACACGTCGATGCCATCCATGCCGGGCAACATCAGGTCGAGCAGCACCAGGTCGGGCCGATAGTCGCGCAGCGCAGCCATGGCATGGTCGCCTCGGGTACACACTCGGGAGTCGAACCCCTCTTGGCGAAGCACGATGGTGAGCATCTCCGCCAGCGAGGCGTCATCATCGACGACCAGCACCCGGCCGTTGGGCGCCCCGTTGGGGGAAGCGTCTGTTGCCTGCGTCATGGCGCCAAGTCTGTCATGGGAACCCTCAGCGGGCGCTGACCCAACACCGAAGCCGCGCGCGGATCAGTAGCGATACTGCTCGGGCTTGTAGGGACCCTCCACGGCGACGCCGAGGTAGTCGGCCTGCGACTGGCTCAGCGTGGTGAGGCGTACGCCGAGCGAGGCGAGGTGCAGGCGGGCGACTTCCTCGTCCAAGTGCTTGGGCAAGACGTAGACGCCGACAGGGTAGTCCTCGGTCTTGGTGAACAGTTCGAGCTGGGCCAGCACCTGATTGGTGAAGGAGTTGGACATCACGAAGGAGGGATGTCCGGTGGCGTTGCCCAGGTTCATCAAGCGGCCTTCGGACAGCACGATCACCGAGTTTCCGGCGGGGAAGGTGAACAGATCGACCTGTGGCTTGACGTTCTTGCGCACCACGCCCGGCCACGTCTCAAGCCCGGCCATGTCGATCTCGTTGTCGAAGTGACCGATGTTGCCGACGATCGCCTGGTGCTTCATCCGACTCATCTGGTCGGCGGTCACGACATCCTTGTTGCCGGTGGCAGTGATCACGATGTCGGCAACGGGCAGCACGTCTTCCAGCGTGGCGACCTGATAGCCGTCCATAGCCGCCTGCAGGGCGCAGATCGGATCGATTTCGGTGATGACGACGCGGGCACCCTGGCCGCGCAGCGATTCGGCACAGCCCTTGCCCACGTCGCCGTACCCACACACGACCGCGACCTTGCCGCCGATGAGCACGTCGGTGGCCCGGTTGATGCCGTCGATGAGGGAGTGGCGGCAGCCGTATTTGTTGTCGAACTTGGACTTGGTCACCGAGTCGTTCACGTTGATGGCGGGGAAGAGCAGCGAGCCTTCCTTCATCATTTCGTAGAGCCGGTGCACGCCCGTGGTGGTCTCTTCAGTGACGCCCTTGATCTCGTTGGCGATCTTGGTCCAACGCTCATCGGACTCTTGCAGAGATTGGGCGACGACCTGGAAGACGATCCGCTGTTCGGCGCTGCCCGCCGTGGCGGGATCGGGCGCGAGGCCGGACTTCTCGGCGTCGACACCGAGGTGCACCAGCATCGTGGCGTCGCCGCCGTCGTCAAGGATCATGTTGGCCCGCTCGCCGTGGGGCCAAAGGAGGATCTGTTGGGTGCACCACCAGTATTCCTCGAGGGACTCGCCCTTCCAGGCGAAGACGGGCACCCCAGCAGGCGCCTCGGGGGTGCCGGTGGGCCCAACGACCACCGCGGCCGCTGCGTGATCTTGGGTGGAGAAGATGTTGCAGGAGGCCCAGCGGACCTCGGCGCCGAGGGCGACCAGGGTCTCGATCAGTACGGCGGTCTGAACGGTCATGTGCAGCGAGCCGGCGACCTTGGCGCCGGCCAGCGGCTGGGCGGCGGAGAACCGCTCGCGCATCGCCATCAGGCCGGGCATTTCATGTTCGGCCAGCGTGATTTCGGTCCGGCCGAAGTCTGCCTGGCTGAGGTCAGCGACCTTGAAATCCATGATTTTGCCCCTCCGAACGAAAACCCGACGCGCTCGTGCGCGCGGTCAAACTAGGTTAAACCGGAGAGCAGAAGAGAGCAGAATCCTCGCGCTTAGTGCCCGGCCGGGGCGGGCGGCTCGGGCCGGTCTGCGGGCTGATAGTCGGCCCGGAAGATGTCGGGCTCCAGGTAGATGTGAGCCGCGGTGGGCTCGGCCGCTCGAATCGCCAGCTCAGCCTGGTCGATCGCATTGGCGATCTCCTCAGCGCTCGCGCCCGGCGTGGCCCCGAACTTGGCGGCGACGAGCAACTCCTCCGGCCCCAGATGCATGGTCTTCATGTGGATCAGGTTGGTGATACCGGCTTGAGCAACCAGGGCGGTTTCGATGCGCTCCTGGGCGTCTTCGGTGGCCGACTCCCCCAGCAACAGGCTCTTGGTTTCCACCGCCAACACGATCGCGACCAACACCAACAGGATGCCGATCATGCCGGTCCCGATGACGTCGAAGATCGGGTTCTCGGTCAACACGTTGAGACCAACCCCGACGAAGGCGAAAACCAGACCCAACAGCGCGGCAAAGTCTTCCAGCAGGATCACCGGCAACTCGGGGGCCTTGGCGCGCCGGATGAATTCGGTCCACGACGCACCGTGGCGCACCTTGTTCGCCTCGACGATGGCGGTGCGGAACGAGAACGACTCCAACACGATCGCCAGACCCAGCACGACCAGCGGCAGCCACCACCACTTCGGGTCCACCCCGGTGTCGAGCGGATGCTCCTGGATGTGTTCCCACTTGTGATAAGCCTCGTACAACGCAAACAGGCCGCCGACGGTGAACAGCACGATCGACACGATGAAGCTGTAAACATAACGCTCGCGGCCATAACCGAAGGGATGGCGCGCGGTCGCTTCCCGCTTGGCCCGCCTCCCACCGAGCAGCAACAACGCCTGGTTGCCGCAGTCGGCGAGCGAGTGGATCGCCTCGGCCAGCATCGAGGAGTTGTGCGCCAAGAGATAGGCGACGAACTTCGTGATCGCAATGCCGAGATTTGCTATGAGCGCCGCGACCACTGCTCGCGTGCCACCGTCGGTTGCCATGGCCGCACGCTATCTGAACGTCCTCGACTATTCCTCAACCAGGCCCAAGCGCAGGTAGGCCGCGAGGTAGCTGCCCGTGAGAGCCAGCGAGGCATACCGTGCCACCTCGGTCTCGGCTGCGGTGGACACCGTCTCCAGGCGTACGCCGCGCTCGGCCGCCACCGCGCCCAGGCGGCCGCGCTGTTCGCGCACCACCGGTTCGTCGGCGCCATCCTCGAGGACAAGCAGCACGGGCCGGGGGGTCGCCGCGCCTTCGGCAAACGGATCGTCGAACACATCGCGCCGACGCGTCGCCTCGAGGACGGGCAGCAGATGCTCGGCGTCGCCCGCGATCGCCGTACGCCCCGTTGCACGGCGCAGCGACTCCGCCACCCGCCGCGCCGCCCTCGCTGCCAGCACCGATCCGCCCCACACGATGGGGCTCGCGTCGGCCACCGCGATCGCCAACATCTTGGCGGGATTGACCGCCAAGTCGCGATGCGGCGAACAGGCAACGGCGACCTCGTCGAGAGCGCTCGCGACCGCGTCGGCGTCGGCCCGAGGGCCCAGACCCACGCGATCGAGGTAGTCGAGCATCACCACCGCGGTCGCCAGTTGGTCACCGGTCACCGTGGGCAACATCGTGGTCCACCGGCCCGCGGCGTGTTCGGCGACCAGGGAGTGGGGCGGACACGCGACCGCGACCTGGCAGCCGCGGCGTACGGCCTCGGCTGCCGACGAGGCCGTCGTGGAGTCGGCCCCCAGTGGCGCCAGCACCACGACCAGGTCCATGCTGCCCGCCCAGCCGGGCAAGCCCGCCCCGGGCCAGGCCACAAACGGCACCGGGCACCACGGCTCCAGGACCGCGCGGAGCAGGCGTGAATCGGGGCCGGCGGCGATCACCGCCCGAGGTCGCTCGAAATCCGGATGGGAGGCGATGGCGCTGGCCGTCGCGGCGGCGGCATCGTGTGCCTCGCGGCGGACGCGGGCGCCCGATTCGGCCAATTGGCGCAGGAGGGAATCGATCGTCGCGAGCGCAGGTGCGTCGTCGAGCCGTGACTCGTCAAACCAGGTGGCCATCGGGTGCCCTCTTCCGTCCGGCGAGTCAGCCGGGTCGGCGTGCTTCGTCGACGAGCAACACAGGAATGTCGTCGCGAACCGGGTAGATCAATCCGCAGCCGACGCACACCAACTCCTCGGCTTCGACGCGCAGGTCGGCGTGGCAATCGGGGCAGACGATGATGGCAAGCAGCGTGGGGTCGAGGTTCATTCACTGGCTCCTGATCAGGGTGAGTACGGCATCGCGTTGGGCTGTCATCGTCGGCTCGTCCTTGCCCTCGACGTTGAGCCGGAGCAGCGGCTCGGTGTTCGAAGGGCGCACGTTAACCGTCCATTCGGGATGCTCGAACGTCGTACCGTCGAGTCGATCCACCACCACCTCGGGGACGCGGGCGAAGTGCTCCTCGATCCTGGCCAACACGGTCGGCACATCGGTGACCGTGGAGTTGATCTCTCCACTGAGCACGTAGCGTTGATAGTCGGCCAGCAGGCTCGACACGGGTCCGTCGAACTCCGCGGCCGCCGCCAAGACGTGCAGCGCGGCGAGCATGCCCGAGTCGG
Organism: uncultured Actinomycetota bacterium; assembly: GCA_963814245.1. Taxonomy (GTDB): domain Bacteria; phylum Actinomycetota; class Actinomycetes; order Propionibacteriales; family Nocardioidaceae; genus Nocardioides. The sequence continues at coordinate 171,449 of CAWFBY010000002.1, read as the reverse complement.
CGCGCCAGAAGTCGCGGAAGTAGAAGTGACCGCTGTGCTCACCCCCGAACACCGCCCCGGTCTCGGCCATCGTCGCCTTGATGAAGGAGTGGCCCACCCGGGTGCGGACCGGGGTGCCTCCCAACTCGCGCACGATCTCGGGCACCGCCCGACTGGTGATGAGGTTGTGGATGATCACCGAACCGGGGTGCTTGGCCAGTTCGCGGGCCGCGATCAGCGCGGTGACCGTGGAGGGGGAAACGAGGTCGCCGCGCTCGTCGACCAGGAAGCACCGGTCGGCGTCACCGTCGAAGGCCAACCCGATGTCGGCGCCCTGGGCGTGCACCTCCCGCTGGAGATCGCGCAGGTTCTCGGGTTCGATCGGATTGGCTTCGTGGTTGGGAAAGGTGCCATCCAGCTCGAAGTACAGCGGGATCAGCGTGACGGTGTCGCTGAGGCGTCCCAGCACCGCTGGCGCGATCAGCCCGGCCATCCCGTTGCCGGCATCGACCACGACCCGCAGCGGACGGCCCGAGACCGGGGCCAACCCCAGCAGATGGTCGCCGTAGGCGTCCAACACGTCCTCTTCGCTCACCCCACCGGGGGTCGCTACCGGGACTTCCAGGCCGGCCGCCACCGAGTCACGGATCGTGGCCAGACCCGACTCCATCCCCACAGGGCGAGCCCCGGAGAGGCACAACTTCATCCCGTTGTATTGCGCCGGATTGTGGCTCGCGGTGAACATCACGCCGGCCATGCCCAGGTGCCCCGAAGCGAAGTAGAGCTCGTCGGTCGACGCCAGCCCGATCAGCACCACGTCGGCGCCGGCTTCCGCCGCTCCTTCGGCCAAGGCTTGCGCCAACGCGGGCGAACTGGGCCGCATGTCATAACCCACGACGATCTTCGCTTTGCCGTCGCCGGAGTCGGCCCGCACTAGGGCGGCAAAGGAGGCCCCCACGGCGCGCGCTAGGTGGTGGTCGATCTGGTCAGGAAAGGTGCCGCGCACGTCGTACGCCTTGAAGACTGCGGCGAGATTGTCGCTGGTCAACGTTGCGGGGATCGACATGGCGGTCACCCTATCGCCGAACCGTCAGGCGAGCTGACTCACTCGGACGTGAGCATCCGCAGGTGCCCGCGGCGGCCGACTTCGCGGCCCGTCTCCGCGCTCGGCACGGTCACCGGAGCAGGCACCGGCCGGGCCGCCTCGCGCACGGCATCGGCCAGCGCGAGGAGATCGTCGTTGGACGGCCCGCGCAGCGACGGGTCGGGCGCCAACCTCATCACTTCCCACCCTCGGGGGGCAGAAAGTCGCTCGCTGTGGGCCTCGCAGAGGTCGTAGGCGTGGGGTTCGGCGGACAGCGCGAGAGGGCCCAAGACCGCGGTCTGATCCGCGTAGACGTAGGTCAGCGTGTTGACGGCCGACCGCCCGCAAGCGGTGCGCGAACAGCGACGGGTGGGGGTCACGGCGCCGACGCTACCTCCAGGTGCGGTGCGCTGCGATTAGGCTCGCCCGTGTGAATCAGCCCGGAAACCCCCGACCCCGTCGGCGCGACCGTCGTGGCCGGGGGATGCGCGGACCCGCCCAGCTCGCCGGGCCCGGTCCCTCGCGGCTGCACACCTCGGCGCGGGCCCGTTTTGACGCGCTGGCGTTGAGCATCGTGGCCGAGGTCGACGGGCGTTGGCACGAGCGCCTTGGCGTGGTGGAGTACGCCGTGGAGGACGCGCCGCAAATCCCCGACGACTGGGAAAGCCTGACGGTCCCGTTGTCCTCACTCATCCGCGGCACCGGCATCCAGCCCACCCGGCTGGTGCTGTTCCGCCGCCCGATGGAGCATCGGTGCGAAACCCGCGCCGACTTGGAAGCCATGGTGCTCACGGTCGTGGTCGAGCAAGTCGCCGAGTTGCTGGGGCTGGACCCGCAGGTCGTGGACCCGCGCTACGGGTCGGATCACTAGCCGACGTCAGGGAAGAGCCGGCCGCACGGCCGGCACCAAACCGAAGGTCACCAAGGCAGATGCGGGCAACACCGCAGCGCCGGCCTCGGCGCTCACCTTCCCTTTGTCCAGACCCACGACCAACACGCTGGCCGCCAGCGGCGTGGTCAGGTCGGTGAGTTGCACCAAGGCCGTGCCCGGAGGCAGACCCACGCGATGACCGCGGGCGGGGCTTACCTCAAGCCGGTCGGTGCGCAACTCCTTGCCGTCCGCATCGAGGCACCGCAGCGTCAGCGAACCGGGGACCGCTGCCCCCGCGAGCGTCAGCATCGCCTTGCCGGGAGGGACGAGCAGCGCCGTGTCGTCGGCGCCGGGCACCGCGGGCCCGGTGGTGGTGAGGTCGTCGGCGGTCAGCGTGGCGACCGAGGCGATCACCGGCCCCGACCCCTCGACCAGCAGACCGAGCGCGCCGCGGCGTACTTCGCGAGCCAACACTTGATCCAGCGCCACCGTCACGATCGCACCAGGGCCGACAGCAAACTCCTCGATCCCTGCGGGGGCGAACGTGCTCTCGGGAGCGACCACCAAGACGTTGACCCGAACCTCATCCGCTCCGGGGTTGAGCACCGACAGCGTGCGCCCGCCCGGGCCCGAGGGCAACCCCATCAGGTAGTTGGTTGTGGCCGGCTGGGTTTGCCCCGGAAGCCAATCGCGACTCACCACCTGGGTGCCCAGGCCGCCCACCTGATCCACCACGCTCGCGGTGGCCCGCCCGCGCGACACCACCACGTGCACGCCGATGTCGCCGCGGCGGGGGATGATTTCTGCCAGGTCCAGGCGCGTGGTCGTGCGGCCGGCCAGGCGCAGCCCGCGCAGCTCGGGAACCTCGACGTCGCCCTGCTGGCTGAACACGCTGATGTCGACGACGGCCGCGCCCACGTCGGGATTGGTCAACTCCAACGTCGAGGCATGGTCGGCACGCGAACCCAACCCGGCGAACCACAGCTCCGGATAGGGCGCGGGGCAGGGCAGCGCCGACAGGGGAGAGGTGCCGAACCGCGCCGCCAGGAGACCCGGAGCCAACTCGCCATTGCCCGAAACCAGGGTCGTCGAGGTCGATCGGGGGGCGACAGCGACGCCCCCGGCTGGAATCCTCGTGGGCGTGGGCGAGGGGTCCCCGCTACGCAGCTGGCGCAACTCGACCTCACCGGCACCGGCGTCCAGCGCGCGGGCGACCAGCACCGACGACGGCGTGCGCGGCAGTGCGGGGCAACCGAGGTCCGCGCGTTCGAGCGCGATCACCTGGGGCGACTGCACAGGTTCGGCGACCGTCGGGGCACTCACCGACGACAGCGCGGCCAGGGTGGCCAGCGGCACGGCCAGGGCGAGGGCCACGACGGGGTTCACCCGGGAGACCCGCATCCGCGACGTCTGCTTCACCTCCTCGCTCATGTCCGCTCCCGTCGCGTGGGACCGCACATCACGACCGTCACCAGCACCGCAATGGCCTGCCAGCCCACGAGCAGCCAGCGGTTGGTGGAGGTGGCCGAACGCACCGCGTCGGGGTCCAGTTCCTTGTCGACCTTCCACGCGCGAGTAGAGCGGTCTTCGGTGCTCGCCTGGGTCAGTCCGGCCGTCGCATCCAGCGTGGCGGCAGCCTGGGGGTCGGCCGGGGCGGGCAGAAGAACGTATTCGATGCCCTGGTCGGCCAAGCCGTTCACGATCGCCGCGGTCGGGCGAGACACGAGGGCCTGCACGTCCTCGGCGAAGACTTGGTCGATGTCGGTCAGGGCCACGATCTCGTCCTCGCCCAGCGTCGGGCCGTCGCCGCGTCGTACGGCGAAGGTCAGCCCGGCCTGCGTGGTGCCTTCGATCACCAAGATGCCGTGGGCGGGGCCCAGCTCGGAGCTTTGCAGCATGTACGCCGGCACGAGGGAATCAGGGGACGACGAGAGCGAACTCGACTCACCGGACACGAACCAGCCGAGCCCGACGGCGGGGATCACGGTCAACGCCGCGATCCCGAGGCCACCCACTATTCGCCTGCCCGCCAGGGGAGCCATCCGCCACGCCTGCGGGGCGGCAAGCACAAGCGCGCATATCCAGGCCGCTGACAAAACAACGGCCACCACGCCCTGGCCGGGCCAGGCGGGCTGTGCCGCAAGGTCGATCATGAGTCGGGAGGTCACCGCGCCCACCACCGCGGCCACAAGCGCAACGAGCCAGCAGACCACGACCATCACCCGCGAGCGCTCCGGGATCAGCGCTGCCAACGCCACCACAGCCAGCGCGATTCCCAACTCCCGGGGCGCCCCTTGGGCGGCCGCATGCCCGGCCACCAGATCCTGCCAGTCCAGCGAGGGCGCGGGCAGGCGACCCACCTCCAGCAGCAGCCCCGACGCGCGCGACCTGAGCATCGGCAACAGCCAGGGGACCAGCAGGGCAGGGGCGATCAGGAGCGCCGTCAATGGCGGACCCAGCACCGACCGCTGCCGGACACCACTCGGGCTGGCCCACACCCCGACCCCGAGGGCCAGGAGGGCGATTAGCAGCGCGATCGGCCAGGTCAGCGGGGCAAAGGCGACGATGACCGCCAAGAGCAACCCGGTGCGCCACGCCGCCCGCCAGCGTCTGTCCGGTTCGGGGTCGGCGAAACCCAGGGCGGCGTGAGCCAGCCAGGGCAGGAGCGCCGCGCAAACCACGGTGCCGAGGCGACCATCGCCCCAGGCGCCGCTCGTGGCGGGCACCAGGGCATAGGTCGCCGCGCCCCAGGCCACCACCCAGCGGGAGGTGCCTTCCGCGCTCAAGAAGCGTCCCGCCACCCGCAGGAAGCGCCACGCACCTGCAAGCGCCACGGGGATGGCGGCCACGAGGATGGCCGAAACGGCGGCGGGAGCGCTGCCGCCCAGGAGGGTGCCGAGCACCGCCAGCGGGGCGACGTACGCCGGCGCAGGCACCTGGGTGCCGTTGAGCAACGGATGCCACACCTCGGTGTGCAACCGCCACCAGTCGGCCACGCTTCCGGGAGCGGGCGAGAGCGCACCGCCACTGACGTCACCGAAGGCCGACCGGGCGCCGATCAGGGCGAGCACGACGAATGCGGCGACGATCAGCGCAAGCGGGTTGGTCACGAAGCGGGCCACCAGTCCGGTGTCCTCCGCGAGCTCTTCCTCTTCGTCCAGCACCGTGCGTGCGGGGCCGCCCTCCGCCACCAGCTTGGCGGCCCGCCTGCGCTCCGCAACGTCTTGGGCCTGCAGGGTCACCGCCGCCAACACGTCGGTCACAAAGTCCAGACCATGCCGATAGGGCACCCACCACGCCGCCAGGAGTCCTGGAGTTTTGGCGGGGGGCGCATCGGGTGCGCGGGCGGCGCGATGGGCGGCCCGTTCGCGGCGAGCCTGGAGCAGCAGCCGGGGCGAGGCGTACAGAGAAACCAGCGCGGCCAGCTCGTCCAACGCCTCTCCGACCGAACGCACCAACAAGAACCCGATGACCCGCAGCAGGCTGCCCAGCGTCAGCCGCACCACCTGGAAGGGCAGTGCCCTGCCGCTGCCGTTGGCGAGGAGGGTGTAGAGCGCCGCCCGACGCTCTTGATAGTGCGTGTGCCGCCCCGTGAGCGGCGTACGACGTGTCCCCCGGTGCGCCGCTTCGGCGTGAAACATGACCGCCGGCGGCACGATCATCGTGGTGAAGCCCGCTTCGGCTGCGCGCCACCCGAGGTCGATGTCGTTGCCAAAGATGGGCAGGTGCGGGTCCAGGCCACCGAGTTGGGTGAGCACCCGGCGCCGGATCAGCAACCCGGCGGTGTTGACCGCGAGTACGGCGCGCACGACGTCGTGTTGTCCCTGGTCGTATTCGCCACGCTCCAGGCCCGTCTCGCGGCGCCCCGTCGAGGAGATCGTGACGCCCAACTCCAAGAGTCGCCGCAGCGAAGGCCATTCGCGGAGCTTGGGGCCGAAGAGATCTGCTTCGGGGTGCGCTTCCGCGGCCGCCAACAACTGCTCCAGCGCATCGGGCTCCGGGTTGGCGTCGTCGTGCAGGAGCCAGATCCATTCTGCATCGCCCGCGTTCTCCAGCCCCACCTCGACAGCCCGCGGAAATGAGGCCTCACGCGGGGCGTTGATCACGGTGGCCGGTCCCAACGCAGCGCCGATCAGGTCAACGCTTTCGTCCTTGCTGCCGGTATCAACGGCCACAAATTGGTCGACCGGGCGGGTTTGGGTGATGAGGCCCTGCAACACCGCCGGGAGCCAGCGGGCGCCATCGTGGCTGACCAAAAGCGCCGTGACCGTCACCGGAGCACCCTATCCGCCCCAGCCGGCGTGGCCTCATCGCGCCCGCATGGCCGGTGTGGGCTGCAGCGGGTCAGTCGGTCAGACGGCGCGCTTCTTGAGTTTGCGGCGCTCACGCTCGGAGAGGCCGCCCCAGATGCCGAAGCGTTCGTCGTTCATCAAGGCGTACTCGAGGCAGTCACCGCGAACATCACAGGTAAGACAAACCTTCTTCGCCTCGCGTGTCGATCCACCCTTTTCGGGGAAGAACGCTTCAGGATCGGTTTGCGCGCACAGCGCCCGCTCCTGCCAGCCCGCATCATCGGCGTCCGGTTCGAGAAGGAACAGCTCTCTCACGGTCTTCGCCCTTTCGACCCAAGTAGTGCGAGGCAAGTCGCCCTCGGCGTTTGCACAGTCGGTGTTTCCTCAGTCGCGCTGGTCGTCTGGACCAGTGCAAAACACACTGTGGGAATTACATGCCTGTCTTACGCCAAAGTCAAGCCCCGATCTGGTATTCACTGGACTGGTCCAGTCCGTGAACGCGGCGTACGGCACTCTGGCCCCATGCGCAAACTCACCGTGCTATCGGGTGGCGTCGGCGGCGCGAGGTTCATCCAGGGCCTCCTGTTCGGCATCGAGCAGGGCCGGCTGCCCGGAGTGCAGGCCGACGCCGAGGTCACCGTCATCGCCAACACCGCCGACGATCTGTGGATCCACGGCCTGAAGGTGTGCCCCGATCTCGACACCGTGATGTACACCCTCGGGAACGGCATCGACACCGAGCGCGGGTGGGGCCGCCGCGACGAAACCTGGAGCATGCGCGCCGAGTTGGCGGCGTACGGCGTGGACCAGGCATGGTTCGGGCTGGGCGATCGCGACCTCGCCACCCATCTGGTCCGCACGAAGATGTTGCAGGCCGGCTATCCCCTCGGCGAGGTCACCGCGGCGCTCTGCGAGCGGTGGCAGCCCGGCGTGCGGTTGTTGCCGATGACCGATGATCGCGTCGAAACCCATGTCGCGATCGCGGACGCGGAGTCACCTAGCGGGCTCAAGGTGGTGCACTTCCAGGAGTACTGGGTGCGGTTGAGGGCCGAGGTCCCTGCCGAATCGGTCGTGGTGGTGGGCCTGACCGAGTCGACTGCGGGACCTGGCGTGGTCGAAGCGATTCTCGAGGCGGATGTGGTAATCCTGCCGCCTTCCAACCCGGTCGTCTCGATCGGCACCATCGTGGGGGTGCCCGGGGTGCGGGCCGCGTTGACCCAGACGCGGGCACCGATCGTTGGGGTCTCCCCGATCGTCGGGGGCAACCATGTGCACGGGATGGCGCGTCAGTTGCTCACGGCTATCGGAGTTCCGGTCACCGCTGCCGGTGTGGCTGGCCACTACGGAGCGCGCTCCCGCGATGGATTGCTGGACGCGTGGCTCGTCGACGTCGCGGATGCCGCCAGTGTCACCGCTGTCGAAGCCGGGGGGCTCGCCTGCCGCGCCGTACCTCTGCTGATGACCGACCACGCCGCCACCGCCGCCATGGCGGCGGCAGCAATCGACCTGATCTCCTAAGGGGCGTTGCGGCTGCGGCGCGCGGTGTCGGGCGATTTCGCGTGGATTGGCCGATTGCGCCCGATCACTCCGTAGACTCATGGCTTGTCCCCCGTTTGCCGGCACAGAAAGCCTCATCGTGGCCAAGATCGACAAGAACAACCGACGCGCCGTCATCGAGCAGATGCGCGCCGAACAGAAGGGCGCTGAGCGCAATCGCGGACTCGCGATCGTCGGTGCTTGTGCGGCGGTCGCCTTGGCGATCATCGGTTCCGCGCTGTGGTTCGGCAGCGGCGTCCCCTACGTATCGCGCAACTGGTACGACGAGCGCGAGTTTCAGAATCTGGCCCTCGAAACCATTGGGGCCCCCGCGAGCGCGTGCGGGAAGATCGACACCAAGCCCGCCGTGGGCAACCAGGATCACGTCACGCCGGGGACTCCGATCACCTACCCCGACGCGCCGCCGGCCTTCGGCCAACACTACGACGTGTGGGAGTCAATGGACCGCAAGCTCTACACCGAAGCGGACCGCCCGGATGTCGGCAAGCTGGTGCACAACCTCGAGCACGGCTTCACGATCTTGTGGTACGACGAGACCGCGGCCGGCGACGACGACATGATGGCCGACGTCGAGGCCATCGCGTTGAAATACAAGGGCACCGACAACCTCCGGCTGAAGTTCAAGGCGGCTCCCTGGTTGAAAGCCGACGGGGAAGCGTTCCCCGAGGGCCAGCACATCGCGATGACGCACTGGTCCAACGGCGGCACGGGCGACGCGGCGACCGGCGAGCAGGTGGGCGTCTGGCAATACTGCTCGGCCCCCAGCGGCGCCGGACTCAAGTCGTTCATGGAGAAATATCCCTACATGGATTCTCCCGAGCCTGGAGCTGTCTGAGTCGGTGCGATCTGAGTCTGGACCCGGCGTTTCTGGGCCCACCACAGAGTCGCTCGACGCTGACCCGTCGCTGACGCCGGTCGAGCCGACCTACGCCGAGCAGTTCTTCCCCGCGCGACCGATCGATGATCGGCCCCGGGCGAGACTGCGCGCGGAGGGACTAGCGGGTCGGATCGCGGCCGAGTCGGGGGAACCCGACGGCACGAACCCGGCGTACGTCTCCTGGCTCCAGCAAGCGTCCATGCTCAGCGACGCGCAGATCATGTCCGGCCAGTTCGCCGGACAGGGCAGCATGTGGCGCAAACCGTTCGCGACTCCCGACCCCGACGCGGCGATCGCGACGGCGTCGGTGTGGTTCACCGCCTATCCCATGTCGCTCGTAACGCGGCCGGGGCATTCCTATCTGGCCACGTTGGCAGATCCGGATCTGTGGACCTGCTTCGAACGCATCGGCATCAACGCCATCCACACCGGTCCGGTCAAACGTGCCGGCGGCATCACGGGGTGGGTCTCGACGCCGAGCGTGGATGGTCACTTCGACCGGATCAGCACCGAGATCGACACCGTTTTCGGGAGCGAGGACGACTTTCGCGCGATGTGTGAGGTGGCCACCTGGCACGGCGGGACCGTGATCGACGACATCGTGCCCGGCCACACCGGCAAGGGTGCGGATTTCCGGCTCGCAGAGATGAAGGTCGGCGACTACCCGGGCATCTACCACATGGTGGAGATCGCACCGGAGGATTGGGAGTGGCTGCCGCAGGTGCCGGTTGGGCGGGACTCGGTCAACATCAAGCCGGACATCGAATCCCGGTTAGCTGATGCGGGCTACATCGTGGGCGGCATGCAACGCGTCATCTTCCACGACCCCGGGGTCAAGGACACCAACTGGAGCGTGACGGCGCCCGTGGTCGGGCCCGATGGGGCCAGCCGCCGCTGGGTCTATCTGCACTACTTCAAGGAGGGCCAGCCCTCGATCAACTGGCTAGACCCCACGTGTGCCGGGATGCGGCTGGTCATCGGCGATGCTCTCCACACGTTGAGCGATCTCGGCTCCGGGGCGCTGCGGTTGGATGCCAACGGCTTCTTGGGCGTGGAGCGGCGCGCCGACGGGCCAGCCTGGTCCGAAGGGCATCCGCTGAGCGAAGCGGCCAACCACCTGATTGCCAGCATGGTGCGCAAGGTGGGCGGTTTTACTTTCCAAGAGCTCAACCTCACCATCGACGACATTCGCGAGACGTCGCAGACCGGCGCCGACTTGTCCTATGACTTCGTCACCAGGCCGGCCTATCACCATGCACTGGCCGTCGCGGACACCGAGTTCTTGCGGCTCACCCTGAACGAGGCGATCCGGCTTCAGGTGCAGCCGAAGGGACTGGTCCATGCCCTGCAGAACCACGACGAACTCACCTACGAGTTGGTGCATTTCGCGGCCGGCCACGCCGATGAGCTCTATGACTTCCGTGGTGAGCAGATCATGGGCCGCGACCTCGCGGAGCTGATTCGCGCCGAGATGGTCGAGCGACTCACCGGCCATGCGGCGCCGTACAACGCCATCTTCACGACCAATGGGATCGCCTCAACCACGGCCAGCATCATCGCCCCCAGCCTGGGCTTGTCCGATCTGAGCACCCTGGACGATGAGCAGGTGGGGGCAATCAAGGCCGCGCATCTGCTGCTGGCCAAATACAACGCGTGGCAGCCCGGCGTGTTTGCGTTGTCCGGGTGGGACCTGTGCGGCGTGCTCCCCCTGGAGCGCGCCTCGATCGAGCCGTTGCTGGCGGGCGGCGACACCCGGTGGCTGCATCGCGCCGCCTACAACCTGATGGGCTATGACGACGAGGGCCTGTTCCCGGGCATGCCGACCGGTCGCACGCTGTATGGCAACCTGCCCACGCAACTAGCGGATCCCAACTCCTTCGTCAGCCAGCTGCACAACATCTTGGACGTTCGTCATCGCGCCGAGCTGGCGACGGCCGTGCAGGTGGATGTGCCCGCGGTCTCTCATCGCGCGATGCTGGTGATGGTGCACGCCCTGCCCGACGGTGAACGGCATCAGGTCACCGCTCTCAACTTCTCGTCCGAGGAGATCACCGGGACGGTGTTGTCGGAGGCGCTCAGCGCCGGGTCGACGGTGTCCGACGTGGGTAGCAATTCGCCCCTGGGTGAGGTCGACGAACTGGGCGGTTTCAACCTGACCCTCGCCCCCCACGGCGGCGTCTGCCTCCACGTCACCCCCTAACCGCGAGTCGGCGCAAACTCACACTCTTTTCCCCCCGAGTCGGGCTCTTGTGATGGATGTGTGGGTGGTGTGCGCGTCGTGAGTGGGGGCACGCCGTTCTCTGCCTAGGTTTTTGAGCTGTCTAGGAACATCAACCGGGCGGCGAGGAGAACGGCGTGCGTGAGAGCACTTTATGGCGGGCGTTGGTTGGGGTCGAGAACACCGTCATTGAGGGGGTCGACTTCGACCCTGGGGCGCTGATGGTGACGATTGCTGTTCGGCCGGTTGTGGGGCGCCGGAATCGGTGTGGACGCTGTATGCGTCCGGCAGCCGGGTACGACACGGGGCGAGGGCGTCGTTACTGGCGGACTCTGGATCTGGGCACGATCCGGTGTCGTCTCCATGGTGAGGCGCCACGGGTCAAGTGTCGCGAGCATGGGGTGGTGGTCGCGCATGTGCCCTGGGCGCGCCACGATGCTGGTGCGACGTGTGTCTTCGAGGAACAGGTCGCCTGGTTGGCGACGCAGACCTCGAAGTACGCGGTGACTGAGTTGATGCGGGTCGCGTGGCGCACGGTGGGGGCGGTGATCGGCCGGGTCTGGGCTGAGGTTGAGGGCCGTGTGGACCGGATGGGCGGGCTGGCCAAAATCGGGATCGATGAGGTCTCCTACCGTCGTGGTCGCCTGTTTCTGATGGTTGTCATCGACCACGACACCGGCCGGCTGGTGTGGGCTGGGCAAGGCCAGACGAAAGCGACGTTGCAGGGCTTCTTCGACCTCCTCGGCCCGAAACGTTGCACCGAGATCACCCACGTCACCGCCGACAGCGCCGCCTACATCGCCGATGTTGTGGCCCAGAACTGTCCCGACGCGGTCCAGGCCGCAGACCCGTTCCATGTCGTGAAGTGGGCCAACGACGCTCTAGGCGAGGTGCGGCTAGATGTCTGGCGAGAGACTCGCCGGATCGCCCGCGCGAACTCCCGCGGCAAGGGCCGGGCACCACGAGATGCCACCGAGGAATTCCCGGCACACCAGCGGCTCAAGATCTTGACCCGATCGCGTTACGCGCTGTGGAAAAACCCCGAAAATCTCACCGAAAGCCAGCGAGCCAAACTCGACTGGATCGCCGCGACCGACGACCGACTCTGGCGTGCCTACCAACTCAAAGAGGGCCTACGCACCATCTTCAAACTCTCCCACCAAGGAAGCCAGCGTGGCCCTGGACAACTGGATCACCTCGGCCAGCCGCTGCCAAATCCCCCAATTCGTCGACCTCGCCCGCACCATCAAAGCCCAACGAGGACCGATCCTGCTAGCCATCGAGCACGGCCTGTCCAACGGACGAACCGAATCCATCAACCTCAAAGTCCGACTCCGCACCCGCATGGCCTTCGGCTTCCGAGACCCCGAAGCCCTCATCGCCATCTTGATGCTCTCCCTCGGCGGACACCGACCAACACTCCCCGGACGAACCCCATGACCCACACATCCATCACAAGAGCCCGAGTCGGCGCAAACTCACACTCTTTTCCCCCCGAGTCGGCGCAAACTCATGGCGAGGTGCGTGAGTTTGCGCCGACTCGGGGTGGAATTTGCGTGAGTTTGCGCCGACTCGCGTTAGTGGAGGGTGAGCGTGATCGGGCCGCCGGAGGGGCCGAACCCGCGCAACAGGGTCGAGGGGAGGCGTACGACGCGCCCCGGCCTGGCCGCCCTGACGAGCCGAGATCGGACCTGACGTTCACCCTGTTCCGCGATCACCACGGGCAGCGAAACGAAGCGTGTTGGCCACGCGAGGAGGAGGCCCCGGGCCGGCACTGGGTCGGCGAAGTTCAAGACCCCGGGGCTGACCCAGGAAAGCCCGTCACCGGCCACGACTCGCACCCTCGGGCCGTCGTACGCAGTTGTGGGCGCCTGGGGATTCCCCTGAGTTTGCGCCGACTCAGCGTGACTTGCCACGAAATCCGTCACCCGGTCCGCGACATGTTGGCCGTCCAGCGCCGCAACATCGGCGGTGTCGACGGGGTGCACCAGGTTGCCGATCGCGAAGACGCCGGGCAACGACGTACGAAGTCCCCCATCGACGAACGGACCGCCCGTGGCGCGATCCCAGTTTGCCCCGGCGCTGCGTGCCAACTCGCCTTCGCCCACCCAATCGCCGGTGAAGACGACCCACTCACAGTCCACGCGTCGGCTCCGGCCGGTGTCGAGGTCGGAGAGGTCGACACCGTGGACCCCTGCGGCGTTGCCGACGACGCGAGCCACCGTCGTACGGCGCGCCACCGGCACCCGCAGCCCCGCGCGTCCGGCGGTGGCGACCCACGGCCCCGCCTCGGCCCGCGTCGCCTCGGTGCACATCAACACGGCCCGCACCCCCGCCTTCCGCAGGGTCAACACCGCAGACCAGCTCACCAACTCGCTGCCCACGACGACGGCGCGCCCCCCGAGCCGGCGTCCCTGCAGATGCACCATCTGTTGCAGTTGCCCGGTCGTGAGGACCCCTGGCGGCCGATCCCCCGGCACCAGCCGCGCCGGGCGCGCACGTTCGCGGGCTCCGGTCGCCAGAATCAGGCTGCGCGGCGCCACCCGCACGAGCCCCTCGGGGCAGGTGAGTGACAACTCACGCTCAGGCGAGCAATCGGTCACCGTCGCGTTGACGAGCAGCCGCGCTCCTGCGGCCGCGGCCTCGTCTCGGAGCAACTCGGCATAACGCGGCCCGCGCAGCAACCGACGGCGATCGCGGACCCCATAGCCCGTGTGGTCGCTGTGCCGCGGGATCCCTCCCACCACGGGCTCGCGCTCCAACACCAGGGTCGACAGGCCGCGCCGGGCCAAGGTCGCCGCGGCGGTGAGCCCCGCGGGCCCCCCGCCCACGATCGCTACATCGGGTGTGAGCACCGCCATCACCGCGGGCTCTCGGTGGCGCTTTGCAGGAGTTCTTCGACCCGAGCGCCGCAATAGAAGCCCTGGCAGCGACCGTTGCCCGCGCGGGTGCGTCGGCGCAGCCCATCGAGATCGACCGGCGCAATCGTGGACGTCAACGCGTCGCGCACCTCCCCCTGAGTGACGCGTTCGCAAAAGCACACGACGGTGCCGTACGCCGGGTCGGCCGCAATCCGGGTGGCGTCCCGATAGGGGCGCAGCGATCCCTCCCCCAGGTTGGGCATCCGCGGCGGCGCAGGCAGATCGTCCCTCGCTTCCAGGCTCAGACCCGCGCCGGCCAACAACTCGCCGAGGTGTTCGGCGATGGCCAGGGCGGCGGTCAACCCGGTGGAACGGATGCCGCCCGCGACGGCATAGCGCTTCACTGGATCGACCTCGATCACAAAGTCGGTCTGATCACTGGCCGCGCGCAGTCCGGCGTACGTCGCCGTCACCTCCTCCTGCGCCAGCGCCGGAACCAGCCGCGCCGCCTTGCCCTGCAGAAACGCCAGCCCCTCGGCGGTGGTCTCGGTCGCCGACCGGTCGGCGAGGTCCTCGGCAGTGGGCCCCACCATCACGTTGCCGTAGATCGTGGGACTCACCAATACGCCCTTGCCCAACGCGGTCGGCACCGGCAACACGATGTGGTTGAGGAGTGGACGGGCGAGCTTGTCGAAGACCATCAACTGCCCGCGCCGCGGGGTGAGCGCAAATCGCGCGCCACCCATCTCGTGGTCCAACTCATCTCCCCCGAGGCCGGCCGCGTTGATCAGCCACGAGGTCTTCAGGGTCCCCGCACTGGTGTTCACCACCGTCGCCTCAGCCCCCACCTCCACCCGCTCGACACGAGCGTTGCGCAGGATCGCGACCCCGCGGAGCGCGGCTTCGGTGGCCAACGCCAGGGTGGCGGTCCAGGTGCACGTGATGGCCTCATCGGGCACGAGGAGTCCGCCCAGCACCCCTTCACCCAGCTGCGGCTCGGCCTCGCGCACCTGGTCGGCGTCGAGCTCCCGGACGGCGGGATAGCGGTTGGCTCGAGCCTTGGCGGCCAAGGAGGGCAAGGCCGCCAACTCCTCGGGGGTCCAGGCCACCAGGATCGCCCCGGTGTCCTCGATCGGGATGCCGACCGCCTCGGCATAGGCACGGAAGAGTCGATGACCACGCGCCACCAGGCGCGACTCCAAGGTGCCGGGGACCGCGTCGAAACCGGTGTGCAGGATGGCGGTGTTGGCCTTGCTGGTGCCGGCTCCGACATCGGAGCGCGCTTCGACCAACCCCACCCGGAGCCGCGCTCCGGCAAGCTCGCGGGCGATCGCCGAGCCCACTACGCCCGCGCCGACGACGAGGACGTCGTACTCACCCATCGGCGCGCTCAACACCGGACCCGAGCGCGACAGAGTGCTGGGCGGCCAGCCTCCAGCGCGACAGGAAGTCGGCGGCTCGGTCGGGGCTCCAGGCCGGCTCGACCACGGTGCCACTGGATCGGCCGACAACCTCGGCAGGCGTCAACTCGGGTCGCAGCGCCAGCCGAGCCATGGCCGCCGCGCCGAGCGCGGTGGCGTCGGGGCTGGGGAAGATCTCGACGGGTCGTTGCAGCAGATCGGCAGTGGCCTGCATCAGCCGGCGAGATCGGGTGAGCCCGCCGTCGACCCGGAGCCGGTCGAGGGGCACCCCGGTCTGGAGCGCCACCAACGCGCACAACTCGGCCACCGAGGCGGCTAGGCCCTCCACGAGCGCGGCCACCAGGGCACCGCGATCACTGGCCAGCCCCAGCCCCACGAAGCTGGCGCGCGCGTCGGCCTGCCACACGGGCGCCGCGAGTCCAGCAAAGGCCGGGACACAGAGCACTCCGGCCGAGTCGGTGGCCACGTGGTCCAGGTCAGCGGCGCTGCTGATGACGCCGAGTCCGACCAGCCACCGGACCGCCGAGGCCGCGGTGTAGACCTGCCCGTCCAAGCAGTACGACGGGTGGCCGCGCAGCGTCCAGGCCGCCGAGGCGCTGAGTCCTCTGGACGTCAACACTGGCGTGTCACCGGTTTGGGCGAGCACGAAAGCGCCGGTGCCGAACGTGGTTTTGGCTTGGCCGACCTCCAGGCACCCTTGCGCAAACAGCGCCGCCTGCTGATCCACCACGATGCCGGCCACCGGCAGCGCGGCGCGGCCACCCATCCCGGGGGGCAGCTCAAAGGCGTTCGTCTCGCCGACGATCTCATCGTTGGCGACGACTGGCGGGCAGGCGCTCTCGGGCAGCCCAAAGGCGGCGACCAGTTCGGGATCCCAGGTCCCCGCGGCCAGATCGAAGACCAGGCTGCGGCTGGCCGTGGTGGGGTCGGTCACGCTCCGCCCGGTGAGCCGGTGCAACAGCCACGCGTCGGTGGTGGTGACAACTCCTTCGGTGGTCCAATG
Organism: uncultured Actinomycetota bacterium; assembly: GCA_963814245.1. GTDB lineage: Bacteria > Actinomycetota > Actinomycetes > Propionibacteriales > Nocardioidaceae > Nocardioides. The sequence goes on along the minus strand of CAWFBY010000002.1, from coordinate 155,286 downwards.
CCGGCGGATCCAGGCTTGTTTGGGGGCCGAGAAATAGGGGTCGAGGGTAAGCCCCGTGCGCGCCTCGATGAGATCGGCGTACGCCGTGAGCTCGGCGCAGACGCTCGCGGACCGACCGTCTTGCCAGACCAGGGCCGGGGTCAACGGCGCACCAGTGGCGGGATCCCAGGCCAACACCGTCTCGCCCTGGTTGGCGAGGGCGACCGCGTCGATCGGGACGCGGGCCTCCTCGATCGCCCGCTGGCCACTCTCCAGCACCGAGGCCCAGAGGGCGTCCGGATGCTGCTCGACCGCGTCGCCGCCGAGATAGTCCGGCCGCAACTCGACCAGGGCCGAGGCGAGGATGGCCCCGTCGTCATTGACGACGACGGCCTTGGTGCCCGACGTCCCCTGGTCTAGGGCAAGAATCGCCATGCGCGCAGTCTTGCCGACCGGATTGGGCGTCGCAGACCCACCCCGCTAGGTGAGGTGCGGATGTCCGCCCGCTTTGAGTTCCTCGACGATCGCCTTCACGTCCTGGGCACGCTCGGTGGTGGTCACCAAGATCGCGTCCCCGGTGTCCACCACGACCACGTCGTCGAGGCCCACGATGGCCACCATCCGGTGGGTCCCGGCCACCACGAGCCCGCTCGCGTCGATGGACCGGACCAGGCGTGGGTCGCCCAGCACGGTCATGCCTTCGGTGTCGTCGCGCAGGAGCGTGTGCAGGCTGGCGAAGTCGCCGATGTCGTCCCAGCCGAAGGAGCCGGGGACAACCGCTACCCGGCCGGCGTCGGCAGCGGGCTCGGCGACCGCGTGATCGAGCGCGATCTTGGGCAGGGTCGCCCACACGGCCTCGAGGGTTTCCGGGGCGGCGGCGATCGATCGCAGCGAGGCCGCGAATTCCGGATCGGAGAGCGCCAGCAAGTCAAGGAGTACGCCGGGGCGCACGACGAACATGCCCGCGTTCCACCGATAGTCGCCGGCCGCGCAATAGCGAGCCGCCACCTCAGCGACGGGCTTCTCGACGAATTGCGTGGCGACAAAAGCACCGGGGTGCTCGACCATCTCGGCACCAGCGTGGATGTAGCCGAACCCCGTCGCCGGATAACTCGGCTCGATGCCGATCGTGACCAGCCAGCCGTCGCGTGCGACCTGCTCGGCCAGGCGCACACAGTCCAGGAACGCTTCGGGGTCGGTCACCACATGGTCCGCGGCGAAGGACCCCATCACCGCGTCGGGATCTTCGCGCTCCAGGTGGGCTGCCGCCAGCCCGATCGCAGCCATCGAGTCGCGTGGGGCGGGCTCGGCGATGATCCGGGCGGGGTCGAGCTCACTGAGTTGCTCGACGACAAGAGGACGGTGGGCGACACCGGTGACGACCATGACCCGATCCGCCACGAGCGGGGCGAGCCGGTCTCGCGTGGTCTGGAGCAGGGACCGCCCGGAACCGGTCAGGTCGTGCAGAAACTTGGGCTCCCCGGCCCGCGACAGCGGCCAGAGGCGGGTGCCCGCGCCACCGGCGGGGATGACCGCCCAGAAGTGGGTGAGTGGGGTCATGTTCGCGCAGCCTACGCTGACCCGGTGACCACCTTCACGACTTTGCTCGACTCCCTGCTCAAGCGTGAGCCCGGACGCCCGTTGATCACCTTCTATGACCACGATTCGGGCGAGCGCACCGAGTTGTCGGTGGTGACCTATGCCAACTGGGTCGCGAAGACCGCAGGCTTGCTCGTCGAGGAATTCGACGCGGAGCGGGGCGATCGGCTCCACCTGGCGCTGCCCACTCACTGGCTCGGCCCGGTGTTCCTGGGTGCGGCGTGGAGCGCTGGCCTTGAGGTCGTTTTCGAGGGTTCGGCGAGGATCGTGGTCTGCGGCCCGGTGAACGTCGCGGAGTTGGCGGCCGAGCTCGCGTCTGAGACCGGCTCTGGCGCGGTGTCGCTGATCGCGACCGCCCTGCATCCGATGGCGACCCGGTTCACCGAAGCGTTGCCCGACGGGGTCCGCGACTTCGGGGTCGACGTGTGGGGTCAGCCGGACTCGTTCGTGGCCTGGGATCCGCCCACGGGCGCCGATCCGGCGCTGGAGGGGTTCACCCAGGACGAACTGTGGACGATGGGTTCGCCCCAACGCTGGCTGTCTGTCGCCAATCCCGCCTCGATCCAGGGGGCTCGTGCATTCGCCGCGGCGCTCGCCAGGGGCGGCTCTCTGGTGCTGGTGGCCCATCCGGACCCCGCGCGCCTCGAGGCGACGTACGTCACCGAACGCGCCAGCGCGACCTGGGGCGACTAGCCCACCAGGTCGTAGGCGCCCAGGCCCTCGCCCAGGAAGCGGCGGGTCCCGAAGCCGTCGCGGTTGCCCGGCAGCAGCCACAGCCTGCCCGTGGCCGCCTCGCGGGCGATCAGGTCGCCGTGTCCGGTGCCGGTGGCGTCGCTGATGCCGATGATCCAGTCGTATGCCGCCACGTCGAGACCGAAGGTGGTGACGTTGTTGACCAGGCCACCGGGGCCGTTGCCGGGGTAGAGCCGGAGTTTGGAGCCGTTGCGCAGCAGGCTGTCCGGCGAGCCGTCGCGATCCCATCGTCCGACGCCGATCTGGTCGGCGGCGAAGATCGAGCCATAGGCGAGATAGCTCGGCTTGAGTCCCTTGAGCCCGGCTCCGGGATAGATCCGCATCGAGCCGCCCGCGCGGCCCATCAGGTCGGGCGAGCCGTCGCCGGTCATGTCGCCGACGGCGGCGAGCAGGCTGATCGAGCCGAAGCCGGTGCCGACCCGGATCGCCGCGCCGAAGTGACCGGCTCCGTCGCCGCGGTGCAAATAGAGAGACCCGTTCTCGGAACTGCGCGCGATGACGTCGCCGAAGCCATCGCGATCCCAGTCGCCGACGTTGAGCACGAGGTTGGCCTTGCTGAGGTTCATGCCGGTGTTGATGGGGCGCGCGAGATCAAGCGTCCCGGCGTGGCGCAGCAGCACGATCGACCCACCGCGGCGGCCCACGAGGTCGGGATCGGCGCTGCCACCGATCGGGGCGCCAGTGATGCCCGAGAGGTCGCTGGCCCCCCACAGCGGGCCGAGCGCTCGGCCGTAGGTGCCGTTGCCGCGTGAGGGCAGGACGAAGCCTCGCCCGGTGCTGGATTCGCGGGCGAAGAGGTCGTCACGGCCGTCGCGGTTGTAGTCGCCGACGCCGGTCAAGGCGTCGTAGCGGCCGTAGCCGCCGGGGATGCTGACGGGTGCGCCCAACTTCCCGTTGCCGTTCCCCGGGCGCAGCCAGAGGGCTCCCCCGGGGTCTTTGGCGACCACGTCGACGTGCCCGTCGCCGTCGACGTCGCCGGCGCCGGTGATGGTGCGATAGGCGTCCCATCCGGTGGTGAGCGCTTCGCGCTGGAACCCGCCGCGGCCACCGCCGAAGTAGGCGTCGAGCCGGCCCGTCTCGATGTGCCGGGCGAGCAGGTCGTTGTGGCCGTCTTCGTCGAGGTCGCCGACGGCGGTGATTTGATCGTGGTTGCGGAAGGCCGTGGTCCTTTTGATGCCGGCGCCAAGGCCACCGGAGCTGGTGGCGGGGTAGACCTTGAGGGTCCCGTCGGCGCGGCGTACGACGACGTCACCGCGGCCGTCTCCGGTGATGTCGGGGGTGGCCACGACGGTGTCCGAGCTGGTCCACCCGGTCGACATGGTGGTGGCGTCTTCAAAGTCGAGCAGGCCGCCGGTCGGCAGCACAAACGCCTGTCCATCACTTGCCCGGCGCACGATCAGGTCGGGGTGCGGGCTGCCACCGAGATCGGATTCGAGCTCGCGCCCACTCCAGCCGGCCTGGTCGTCGGCGGCGTACGCCCTGATGGTCGAGAGCTTGGCGTAGAGGTAACGCCCGGGGCAGGCGGTCGAGGCGGCGTCGCGGTGGCCGTTGATCGCGGCAAAGGTGGAGGGGCCGACCACCTGGCTGGTTGAGGACGCGGAAACACCGTGCAGGGAGAGTTTCCAGGCGAAGAGTGCGCCGTAGGCCCGCAGCACCGCGTCGGAGGGTCGGGCGGTCTCATAGTTGCCGATCGCCGACATGGCGAAGGAATAGTCGTTGTAGCCCAGGGTGTGAGCGCCGACGACGGGCCGATCCACGCCGCCGTACCGGCCTTCCCAGATCCGGCCGAAGCGGTCGACGAGGAAGTTGTAGCCGATGTCGCTCCACCCGCGCGATTGCGTGTGATAGGCGTAGATGCCGCGCAGCAGGGCCGGCACGTCGTCGCGGGAGTAGTCGTTGGCGTTGACCGTGTGGTGCACGAAGCCGGCATGCACCTCGTAGTAGTGCAGCGAGCTCTTGTCGCGCTTGGACTCGTCGGCACCCCACTGGGCGCGGGAGAAGATCTGTGGCTTGGGGGTGTACGTCGCCGCCCGCAGGGAGAGCGCGTCGGCCTGCTCGGCCCCGGTCGACTTGGTGGGCTCGACGGCCGTGGTGGTCGGGGTTCCGCTGGTCTGCGTCGAAGGCAGCGTTGAGGTGTCGATGGCGGGACGCTCGGTGCGGGTCGTGGAGGCGGTGCCTGGGTCGATGACGGCGAGTTTCATGTCGGTCGGGAGTGTCACGCCGTCGGCGGTTGCGCGCACCTGCACGTCGTCGACCTCACCCACAAGGATCGGGTCGGTGCCCGGCCGGGCCCGCAGCGCTTCGCGGCTGGCAGGGTCGGGGCCATGGTCGGCGTCGTACTCCACGGTGGTCCAACCCGACCACGCCCCTGCGGTGCGGGTGCGGACCTCGAAGCCGAGCTGGTCCTCGTCTGGCGCCTGTCCGCTGCCCCAGGTCACACCGACGGCGCCGTACCCGGTGACGGGCTGGGGCACGCTCACCAAGGTGCGTACGCCGCTCCGCGGGGTGGTCAGGCGGGCGAGCGGCGCGGCCGTCTTGGCGCTTGAGGACGCGGTCAGGGAAATTTCGCGGACGACGGGCTTGACCGTGGTGGCCGGCACCTTGGCGTCGCTGGCCACCCGGTAGGCCTCCAGGCCAGGCCTGGTGTGTCGCGTGGAGGTCTCGGAGGGCTTGCCGCCGACGACATCGAGAGTGATCACGCTCGCTGCTGGGGTGAGCACAGCCAGGACCGCACCGAGAGCCAACAACTGTTGGCACGCGGTGATAAATCGGGCCTGAGCGGGACGCATCAACAACTCCAGTGCGAGGGGAAGTAATCACACGAGTTGCAAGTTTCACATCAGTCACACTGGTTACCGCAAGGGAATGCGAGTAACTACAAACGTGTAATTTCCAGTCGCCACGCCGATGAATCCGGGAAATGTCAAATTGTCTAGGCCGATTTTGCGCAATCGTGACCGGTCGGGGGCTGGCGCCAGCGCCCCGGGGACCTCTACTGTCTGCAGATCCGGGCTCACGTGGGGGCTCGTGCGCTCGGGAGGTCTTGATGGTTCGTCGGGGTGGCCTCATTGGCCTTGTGCGGCCCCCCGATTTTCGGTCCACACCGCGCGAGAGCCCCAACAGTCGGCTTCAGCAACCACGCCGCCCTAAATATCGGGCCCGGAGCCCTTCGTCCTCGGAAGTCTCATCTGTGATGTCCGGACCCCCGATTTTCGGTCCAGACCCACTCCAACCTAAATATCAGCCCCGAGCTCTTCGTCCTCGGAGGTTTCATCAGTGACGTCGTCGTCGTACTTCAAGTAGGCGATGCCGGCGGCGACGTCGCCGTCGAAACCGACCCGACCCTTCTCTAGCACGATCACCCGGTCACACATTTTGCGCACCGACGCGGCTGCGTGGCTGACATAGACCAGCGTCCGGCCGCTGTCGCGGATCTCCTGCATCTTCACCATGCACTTGCGTTTGAACGGACGGTCACCGACGGCCAGCACCTCGTCGGCGAGGAAGATCTCGCAGTCGACATGGATTGCCACCGCGAAACCCAGCCGTGCGGCCATCCCGGAGCTGTAGTGGCCGACCTGGCTGTCGAGGTGCTTCCCGACGTCGGCAAACTCCACGATGTCGTCAAACTTCCGCTTAGTCTCCGCATCGCCCATGCCCAAGATCGCCGCGTTGAGATAGATGTTTTCGCGGCCCGTGAGTTGGGGGTGGAAACCGGCGCCGGTCGCGATCAGCCCCGCGATCCGGCCGCGGGTGCGCACGCTCCCGGAGTCGGGACGCATGATCCCGTTCACCAACTTCAACAGCGTGCTTTTGCCTGAGCCGTTGAGCCCCATCAGCCCAATCGACTCCCCCTGCTCGATGCTGAAGGAGACCTCGTCCACCGCGCGGAACGTGTCGCTGAGGTCGGCGCCGCGCAGCGCCGCCACCGACATCTGCTTGAGGGTGCGGTGATAGCGGATGGTGAAGTGCTTGGTCGCGTTCTCGACCAGGATCGACTCGCTCATCTAGAGCCGCTCCGGAATCTTGTTCTCCAGCCGGGCAAACACCCACTGTGCAAACGCCAAGAACACGACCGCCACCCCGAGATGAACGAAGCCGCGGGTGAACAGGTGGTCGGGCAGGTGCTCCGCGATAGTGGCCGCCGGATCCTCTGTGGACCCCACCCAAAACCCCCGCTGGAACAGCAACACGGCCTCGGCGATCGGGTTCCACAGGTAATAGGCAGCAGCGTCACCGAACCGCGTTTGGACCATGCTGAAGGGATAGATCATCGGCACGCTGAACGTCACAAACTGATTGAGCGACTGCACCACATTGGTGAAGTCGCGGAAAAACACGTTGGCCACGCTAAACAGCAACGCCAAAGCTGTGCCCCACACGGCAACGATCAAGAAACCCAACAGGGCCGCGCCCATACCTTCGACCTCAGGCCGCCAACCCAAGACCGCACTCGAGATAGACAACAACACGATCCCAGGCACCACGTGATAGGCCGAGACGAGCATCGACGCCACCGGGAACATCTCTCGCGGCACGGCCATCTTTTGTACGACGGACCGGTTGCGCACGATCGAGCGGGTGCCAGCCACGAAGGTCTCGGTGAAGTAGTGCACCAGCACCAGGCCGGCGAACACGTGGATCGCGAAGTTGTCGATCTTCGCTCCGCGCCCGATCAGAATCTGGAAGACGAAGTAGTACAACCCCAGTTTGATCGCTGGCTGGATATAGGACCAGAACAGCCCCAGGAACGAGCCCGAATAGCGCGCGGAGATCTCGCGCCGCACGAGCAGCCGCAGGAGATACCTCCGGCGGAACACCTCAAGCAGCCCGCTCGTCGCCGCCGGTGAGACGAGCGGCGCCTCGATGAGGGTGGACTCACTCATCGTCTGGCGTCAGCCATGGTCGGAAGGTCTCCTCCCACGCCTCCGGCGAGGTGATCTCGGCCAGCGAGGAGCGATACTCCTGCGCGAGGCGCGGCCACTCCTTGTGCAGCCGCTGGTGGATCTCAATGGTCCGCTTCAGCAGGTCCTTGAACTTCTCCGGATCACGCTGATAGAGCGCTGCTGAGGTGCCATCGGGCATCGACACCACGGCCGCGTCATAGCGGGCCAAGCGATACCACTTCGCATCCATCGCCAACACTTCCGCCTCGGGATGCTGCCGAGACAGCTCCCGGGGTGCCTTGAGCTGCCGCAACGGCGCCAAACCGGCGGTGATCAACTGCGACACCCGCCCGGGGACATCGGTGCCATCCTTGCCACGCCTCGGCGGCTTGGTGCGGCGTACGGACGCGAACGCATCAGGATCGGCCTGCAACTGCGCGTCGGAGAACTCCTTGCGGAAGGCGTTGATCGCCGGCAACTTGCTCGCCAGATCGGCATGCAGTTGGTACGGCCCCGCAAAGACGTCCTCGAGCGCAAGATGGCGCAACTCGACGGTCGAATACTGCATCGAAACCAGGTGCTTGATCTGGTGATTGAGGCTCTCACGGATCATCCGGCCACCGCGTTCGTAGGGCGAGTGCAGCAGGGCTGCCACAAAACGGTTGCGCTGGTGGAAGTAGGACTGCCAGTCCAGCGCATCGTTCTTGTCGGTCCAGGGGATGTGCCACACGGCGGCGCCGGGCATCGACACCGTCGGGTAGCCCGCCTCCTTGGCCCGCAGGCCAAACTCGCTGTCGTCCCACTTGATGAACAGGGGCAGCGAAAGGCCGATCTCGCGCAACACCAGCGTCGGGATCAGGCACATGAACCAGCCGTTGAAGTCCACATCGACGCGGTGGTGCAGCCAGCGTGCCGAACGCAGATTGCGGGCTCCGAAGTCCCAGTCGTTGAACACGTTGGGCGCCGACTGCCACCAAAAACGCCACGGCTGGATGACCTCGCCGAACGAGTGCAGCCGCGACCGCGAATAGAGGCTGAACATGTGCCCGCCCACGATGGTGGGGCGGCGGGCCAGGTCGCCGAAGGTGACGGCCCGCAAGATGCCCTCCGGCTCGCAGATCACGTCGTCGTCCATGCACATGAAGTACGTCGCCGTGCCCTTGCGCAGCGTCTCCATCTGGCCGCGGGCATAACCGCCCGAGCCGCCCAGATTGCCTTGCTCCAGCACCCGAAGCGACGAGCCGAGCGCCTTCTCGGCACGCGGGAACTCCTCCGAATCCACGACCCGCTGGGTGCCCTGCTCCATGACCAGGACCTCGTCGAGGATCGCCATGACGTCGGCGTCCTCCCCGATCTGGGCCAAAAGATTGGCGCAGAAGTCGGGGCGGTTCATGGTGGTGATGCCGATCGTCACGGTCCCCGAGTCGACCCGATCCTTGGGCACTGCGGCGTCCCATTGGGCGGTGACCTCGACATCTTCGTCACCGGCGACGACGTCGTACCAGTACCAACCGCCATCGACGAACGGCTTGAGCGAGAGATCGAAAGTGAACGTGGCCTCTGCTTCGGCCTCGGTGCCGGCCGTCTCGACCCGCTGCGAGCGACCGTTGGCCATCGACTTATAGACCGTCACCCCGGCGCCACGGCCGCTGACATGGATGGTGAGCCGCACCTCGTTGATGATCGTCCAACGTCGCCAATAGCCGGCCGGGAAGGCGTTGAAGTAGGTGCCGAACGACAACCGCTCGCCCGAGGTGATCCGCAGGCTATGGCGGCCGGTGATCTGATCGGGGTGGATGGTGTGCCCGCTGGCGATGGACTGCCGCATGTTGGCGGCGTTGATTTCCTTGGCGTTGCGGTTGGTGCCGATCTCGTATTTGTCGGCGTCGAGTACGGCGGCCCCGGGGTCGACATACAACGGCAGCACGTCCAGATCCTTGCCCTGGGGCAAGATCTGGCGCTGCAGTACCCGGCGCACCATGGTGGCGTCGCTCATTCGTCCACTCCCCCGCTATGCAGGGCCACACCGTCGCGGAAGTGTGGCATCAGTTTGTTGTCAAACATCGACAGCGCTGAGCCGATCGCCATGTGCATGTCGAGGTATTGGTAGGTCCCCAGTCGGCCGCCGAACAGCACGTTGTGCTGGGCCGCCTCGGCCGCGGCCAGCTCGCGATATTTCTTGAGTTTCTCACGGTCCGCGGGTGTGTTGATCGGGTAGTACGGCTCGTCTCCCTCTTCGGCAAATCGGCTGTATTCGTGCACGATCACGGTCTTGCCGGGCAGGTAGGTGCGCTCGGGATGGAAGTGCTTGAACTCGTGGATGCGGGTGAAGGGCACGTCCGCGTCGTTGTAGTTCATCACCGAGGTGCCCTGGAAGTCGTCGACCTCGACCACGGACGGCTCCAAGTCGACGGTGCGCCACGACAGCCGCCCCTCGGAGTTGTTGAAGTATTCGTCGACGGGGCCGGTGTAGACGATCGGCACCTTGCCCTTGAACTCCTCGGCGACGTCGAAGAAGTTGGTGTTGAGCCGCACCTCGATGTTGGGGTGGTCGGCCATCTTGGTCAACCACGCGGTGTAACCGTCGGTGGGCAGACCTTCGTAGGTGTCGCTGAAGTAGCGGTTGTCGAAGGTGTAGCGCACCGGCAGCCGGGTGATGATGTCGGCGCTGAGCTCGGTCGGATCGGTCTGCCATTGCTTGGCGGTGTAGCCCTTGACGAACGCTTCGTAGAGCGGGCGGCCGATGAGCGAGATCGCCTTCTCTTCGAGGTTCGTCGCGTCCTCGGTGGCGATCTCACTGGCCTGCTCAGCGATCAGCGCCCGCGCCTCGGCGGGAGTATGGCTGCGGCCGAAGAACTGGTTGATCAGGGCGAGGTTCATCGGGAACGAATAGACCGAGCCTTGATACTTCGCGAAGACCCGATGCTGGTAGTTGGTGAACGTCGTGAACCGGTTGACGTAGTCCCACACCCGCTTGTTGGAGGTGTGGAAGAGGTGTGCGCCATAGACGTGCACCTCGATGCCCGTTTCGGGCTCGGCCTCGCTGTAGGCGTTGCCGCCCAAGTGGTGGCGGCGCTCGAGCACCAGGACCTTGAGGCCGAGGTCGTTGGCACATCGCTCGGCGATGGTCAGCCCGAAAAATCCGGAGCCGACGACAACGAGATCGGGCAGGTCAGCCGAGGCGGAAGGAAGGTCAGCGGAAGACAAGCAAGAACTCCTGAAGATGGGAAGCGGCGGCAAGTCTAGCGGGGCACGAGCACGGGCCCCGCATCATCGGCCAGACCTCATCGGCCGCATCATCGGGGGGCCTCGCGTGGCATCACCCGAGCGGCCCGAATCGCCCGGAGCACGTTCCCGGCCTCGGCTCGACCCCCGCGCAGCGGACTCAACCCGACGACCGCCGCCGCGATGGCGTAGGGCTTGGCGCGCACCCACCCGTTCTCGGCGTACCGGAAATGCACGAGGAAGAGGTTGCGATACATATAGAACCCCTTCCACGTGTCGAGGGCGTGCTGCTGGTCGAAGTCGAGTTGGCGCACCAGCACCGCGTCGCGGATCGCCCAGATCCGAAACCCGGCGCGCCGCGCGCGCAGGGCAAAGTCCACGTCGTCATAGAAGATGAAGTACGACGGGTCGGGCAGGCCGATCGCCTCGACCACGCGGCGCCGGGTCATGAACCCCTCGAAGGCCACATTGTGGATCTCCACCCGCTCCGGCATCGCCGCCCGATTGAGGTAGGTCGACTCCACGCTCGCCACCTTGGGCCGGATGGCCAGCGGGTTGCGCAGATCGAAGTGGACGGCGGTCTTTTCCACCAGCACGCCGCCGGTGTCTTCGCGCACCGCCATCAGGCAGTCCTCGTCGTGGGCCATCAGCACGGCGAGGCAGTCCGGGGCGGGGACGACATCGTCATCCATCAGCCAGATCCGGTCGAAGCCTTGGGCGAAGGCCAGCTCGACGCCGCGGTGGAATCCGCCCGCTCCCCCCGAGTTTTCCTCCGCATGCACCACCTGCATGGGCAGATCCGTGCGCGCGGCCAGGACCTCGGCAGTGTGGTCGGAGGAAGCGTTGTTGACCACGATCACCGCATCGGGGACGTGAGTTTGAGCGGCCAGTCCGTCGAGCATCCCCGACAACAGGTCGGCTCGATTGAAGGTCACCACCACGACCGCCACGGTCTCGGGCTGAGCCGCGTCACTCATGCCAAGAACCTCTCGTGCCCAGTGAAGTTGCCCCGCAGCCCCGCCCACATGGCACCGAGGCTGAGCCGCAGCCGACCCGGGTCACGCCGGGTGAAGGTGTAGAACCAGACCGTCTTCGCGACGAACGCCCCCGCGGCCGCCGAGCCCCGATAGGTGCGCAGATTGACCAGGTTGTTGCGGGCCATGCAGTAGTGCTTGAGGTCGCTAGGGCTGTGGTTGTACGTCGTCTTGCCGAACGCCATCGGGGTGCCCAGCGCGCCCACCGCCGGATGCCGCAGCCGGGCACCGACGACGGTGGCGATCCGGGCTCCAGCGCGTTCGGCCCGCAGCCGATATTCGTGATCGTCGCCCCAGATGAAGAAGTCTTCGCGGACCAGCCCGATCCGCTCGACCAACTCACGGGTGACCAGCACCCCGTTGAAGGGGATCACCACGTCTCGAATGACCCCGTCGACTGCAGCAGCCTCCACCTCGGACATCTGATGGACCACCTTGGCGCGTCCGGGGAGACGAATCGGGAACACCAACCGGCTGGGATCAGCTTCGTCGATCACGGCCGGCCCCCAGAAGTCGAACTCGCCAGAGTGCTCCAGCAGCCGTTCCAGACAGTCGGGATCGGGCAGCCCGTCGTCGTCCATCAGCCAGATCAAGTCGGCGTCTCGCTGCACGGCCCATTCCAACCCGGCGCGAAATCCACCCGCGCCACCCCGGTTGCGGTCCAGCTGACGGCTCTTCAGCAGCGCCCCCGACGAGGTCGGCGAAGCGTCCAACTCGGCGAGCCACGCGTGGGTGCCGTCACCTGATTGGTTGTCGACGATCAGGATCTCGTCGAGCCCCGGGACCTCACGCAGCCTCGTCACCAATCCCGTGAGAAGCGGCAGACGGTTGAAGGTGACCACCACCGCAACGATGCGCGGCGGGGGGCTCGAGGTCACCTGGTCAGCCTACGTGCCTGGGCGGGGGCGCCTTCAGCAGGCGGCGCCGAGGTCGTCGGACTGGTTCGCGGCGTAGCCATCGGAAAGCGAGCCCAGCGAGCCACCGGTCACCGCGCCCCCCTTGCGCTTCTTGCGGGGCTTGCTGGGCGCTGCCGCATCGCTCTCGGAGCGATCGATCGCCTGGGCGATCGTGTCCTGAATGAGGTCGATGTCGGGGTCCCCCGTGTTGATCAGCGGCGGCACGAGCGACACCGTGGCGATCTTCTGGCTCTTGGCCTTGAGCGCTAGCCCGATAAATCGATCCACTTCGCTGCGCGGGACACTGGTCGACACCATCTGGGAGCTTGCCTTGGCGATCTTGGAGAAGTTGTGCAGCGCCGACGACGGACTGATCTGATCGAGCATCGCCGCCATCACACACTTTTGCCGAGCCATCCGGGAGTAGTCGTCCGACCCTTCGCGAGCACGGGCGAACCACAGGGTGTCGTGGCCGTTGAGTTTGCGGACTCCGGGCTCGATGTAGCCCGTCACATCGGATCCCAGGCCGCCCACCGGGATCGGCGTACGCACGTTGAGGGTGACCCCACCCACGGCGTCGACCAGTCCCTTGAAGCCCTCGAGGTTGACCATCGCCCAATAGTTGATCTTCAGGTCGGTGATCCCCTCGATCGCCATGATCGTCGCGTCGACGCCGGGCTGCTTCGACTTGCCGAAGAGATCGGCGTGGTCGCCCGCCCAGGTGCTGACCCCGTTGAGATAGCACCCTTCGCAGTTGAAGCCGTGGGGGAACTGCTTGTCCATGATCGACCCCTCCCGGAACGGGAAGTTGGCCAGGTTGCGGGGCAGCCCGATCAGCACGCTTTTGCCGGTTTCGGCGTCGATGCTCGCGATCGTCATCGAGTCGGGCCGCAGGCCCCATCGACCGGCGCCGGAGTCTCCGCCCAAGAGCAAGATGTTGTAGCGGCCGTCGGTGGCTCCCGTTGCGGTGCCGTCGCCGAACATCGAGACCATCAAATTGCGTTGTACGGCGACCAGGTGGGCGCCGAAGAGCAACGAGCCGGCCACCGACAACGCCAACACGCCATTGAGGCCCACGGCCATCAACCGCTGGTTCTGCTGCAACGAGAGCGGCTGGCCCAGCCGCCAGGCATCCACGAACAGCGCCGCCCAGCCGATGGCAAGCGCGACGAGCAGGATCCGCAGTCCGGCCAACACGCCGATGTCGGAAACCAGCCAGAAGGCGGCGTCACGCCGGAAGAACAGCACGACCGCGAGCAGCAAGCCTCCGGCGAGCAACCCCAGCCAGGTCCACAGCGCGATCCGGCCAGCGCGACGGTTGCCAGCCACGATCTGAGCCGACCCGGGGACCAGCAGCGTCATCAGCATCAGGGTGACCGCTCGGCGGAAACGCACCCGCGCAGCGCGATCGTTGGTCGCGGCGCGAGGACGGGAGTCCGTGCCGTCGAGCAACCCGGGGGAAGGTCGGGCGTGCATCGAGATGCCTCTCTTGCTGGGGAAGTGGCAAGGCGGCTGACCAAAGTCAGGTCCCCCCAGTATCACCAGTCACATGCGTCACTTCGGGTTGCGACGCGCCGAGGCGGCAAACCGGTTAGGCCCGGGTCGCATCGATCGCGGCCTTGCGGGCCAGTCGATGCGTGCGCCTGATCTGCGCCTCCTGGTGGCGACGGACCTCATCGGGCGTCTCCGGCTCAAGCGCCGGCACCAGGCGTGGCTCGCCGGCGTCATCGATCGCCACAAACACGAAATAGGCGGAGGCGACGTGGAGGGGTGCTCCCGTGGCGTCGTTCCAGGGCTGCGCCTCGACCCGGACCCCGATCTCCATCGACGAGCGACCCGCCCAGTTGACCTGGGCCGAGGTGCGCACGATGTCCCCGACGTGCACCGGCTCCAAGAAGGCCATCTCGTCCATCGCCGCGGTGACGGCCGGGCCGCCCGAGTGGCGCTGCGCGACCGCACCCGCAGTCGAGTCCGCCAACTTCATGATTTCGCCACCGTGGACATTGCCCAACAGGTTGGCTTCGCGGTTGTCGGTCAGGATGGCCAACGACACGCGGGAGTAGGACGGAGGCCGCGCCTCGACCAAATCTGAGCTCATGGCGTGCACGCTAACGTCTCCTCATGGCAAAGGGACCAACCGGCGGCAGTGGCCCCCAAGAAGGAACTCCGGAATACGACTGGCTGTACGGCGCCGCCGCAGGTGCCAGCTCCGCCGACCCGGACTCCACCCGGGTGCTGCCCACGATGCCCCGTGATGCCGACACGACCGTGGTGCGGCGCGTCGTACCCCCCACGGCTCCGGCCACCAAAAGGCGTCGCCGCTTCCGGGTCCGCTGGCTGGTGCTGCCCCTGCTCGCCTGGCTGATCTTCCTGATCGCCGTGCCGTGGTGGGCGTGGACGCGGGTCGACAGTGTCGACGCCTTCGGCTCCGGCGACCGGCCCGCGGAGCAGCCGGGGACGACGTACCTCATCGTGGGCTCGGACTCCCGAGCGGGACTCTCGGCCGCCGAACGCAAGAAGTTGGGCACCGGCTCGGCGACCGGCCAACGCACCGACACGATCATGTTGTTGCACACCGGCGAAGGACCCAATCTGCTGATGTCGATCCCGCGGGATTCGCTGGTCGAGGTGCCCGGCCAGGGGCGCACCAAGATCAACGCCGCCTTCGCGTTCGGCGGACCCAAGTTGCTCGTGCAAACCATCGAGGACAACACCGGGATCCGCATCGATCACTACGTCGAGATCGGTTTTGGTGGCTTCGTCGGCGTGGTCGACGCCGTCGGTGGGATCGAGATCTGCCCCACCCGAAACATGAAGGACCCCCTGGCCAACCTCGACCTCAAGAAGGGCTGCCAACAGGCCGACGGGGTGACGGCCCTCGGCTATGCCCGCTCTCGGCACACCGATCCGAGGTACGGCGACATCACCCGAGCGCTGCACCAACGCGAAGTGGTCTCCGCCGTGGGCAAGAAGGCGGTCTCGCCGTGGTCGATCCTCAATCCCATGCGCTATTACCGCCTCAACACAGCGGCCGCCTCCTCCTTGCGAGTCAGCGATGGAACCGGACCGTTCTCGATGGCGAGGTTCGCATTGGCGATGACCCGGGTGTCGGGCGAAGCGGGTCTGACCTGCAGCGTGCCGATCGCCAACCTCAGCGTCGAGTGGGACACCGAGCGCGCCAACGAGATGTTCGGGCACATCATCGACGACGACACCTCCGGCATCACCAAGGCGCTGTGCCGGCCACGGGGACTACCGAAGCCTTAGAAACCACAGGCAATCACGGGGCCTCTGTGATGCGCACTCTCATCGCACCTTTCATCTTCTCGGGGATCCTGTTGTTCGCCGGCGCTCCGGCGCAGGCAAGTCCGGTCACCGACGAGGTGACCCACACTGAAGTCGCCGACGGGTGCGACCACGGCGCTTCGGCCAAGCTCTGCCGCGAAGATCCGCAGCAGACGCGCGGCAAGGACTGCAAAGTTCATGGCAAGTGGGGTGGCCGCAACGAGGATCACTGCAGCGACGTCGAGGATCACGTCGAAACGTGAGCTGACGTGGCTTCCGCCCCGTGAGGAGCGGGGCGGAAGCGAGCCCATGGCTGGCAGGATGGCCGCATGGAACGCGTTCTTGGCATCGGCGGATATTTCCTGCGAGCGAACGACCCCGTGGCATTGGGCGATTGGTATCGCGAATGCCTGGGGCTGGACGCCGACGCCAACGGACTGTGGCTTCACGAACCCGGGCCGATGGTGTTCGCGACCTTCGAGCCTGAGACCGACTACTTCGGGTCCCGCACGCAACAGGCGATGATCAACTTCCGAGTGAGCGACCTGGACGCGATGCTCGCGCAACTGCGGGCCACAGGCGCGGATGTGGCTGCGGAGACCGAAGCCCTCGAAGGTGTCGGCCGCTTCGGCTGGGTGACCGACCCCGAAGGCAATCGGGTCGAGCTGTGGCAGCCGGCCTAACCGAACCGGGCCAAGGCACGCCTCCGCCCCGTGAGGAGCGGTAGCCGCCCCGCCGCCGCACCAGGTCAGCGGCCCAGTTTGAGTACGTCGAGCAGCCGCTGCGCCGCGTCGCCGCCGCACTCCTGGGCCAGGCCAACAGCGGCCGGCACATCCAGATCGTTGAGCAGGGCCGCCAGCACGAGGTCGACTCCTTCGCCCGCGGGCCGCGCCGCTGCTTGGCGGAGCCGCTCCAGGGTCTCGGCGGACTCGTCGAGGAGAGAGTCCTCATAGGTCCACTCCTGTGCCCAGGGGCGATTGAGCAACAACATCCGCAATACCGGACCGGGCACGCGGTCCAGCAGGTCGCGCACCAGGACCAGATTGCCCGTCGACTTGGCCATCTTGGCGCCGGCGAAGTGCACCGTGCCCACATGAACCTGGCGGCGCGCGAACGGGGTGATCCCGCTCGCAGCCTCGCTGATCGCGGCCTGATAAGCGTGATGGGGAAATGCCAGGTCGGCGCCGCCGACAAGGATGTCGACGCTGGCGCCGATCTCACACGCGGCCATCGCCGCACACTCGACATGCCATCCCGGGCGTCCCCAACCCCATGGGCTCGGCCAGGCCGGATGATCCTCGGGTGAGGGCTTCCACAGCGGCACATCCCAGACCGCCTGGCGCCCATCATCGGCATGGTCACCGAACTCGGAAAACGCTGCCAGTGCCTGGTCCTCGCTGAGGCCGCGTTCGGTCAGCAGATCCGGCGCCCGGAAGAACACCGTGCCGCCCACCTGATAGGCCTTGCCGAGGGTGAGCAGCGCATCGGTCACTTGCACCACCTGAGTGACGTGGGAGCGGGCATGGGGCGCGGCGTCCGGCCGCGCGATGCCCAGATCGCGCATGTCGCGATCGAAGTGAAACTCCTGGGTGACGGCCAGTTCGTCGTAGTGCAGGTGATGGCGCTCGGCCTCGGCGGTCAACACGTCGTCGATGTCGGTGACGTTGCGGCTGGTGAAAGTGCGCACCTCGAGAGCCTTGGCGAGGCCGACCAGGAGGTCGGCCCAGATGAAGGTCGCCGCGTGGCCGAGGTGAGTGACGGCGTACGGCGTGATGCCGCAGGTGTAGATGCGCAACGTCCCCGCCATCGGCAGCGGCGCGCCGCCCAGCACCAACCCCGCCGCCCGGGGCGAGGTTTGGGGGGGCAACGCATAGCGCCCTGCGGCGCCGACGACTCCGGAGCTGCTGACTGCCATGGGCCCGATCATGCCGCATCCGGTGGGTCAAGGTGGAGGTTGTCCCAGGTTGCGTCGGGCTAGGGGTCCGGATCAGGGCGGGCAACCCGGGCCCGACTAACGTGGGCGTGGTGAAGATCAACTGGCAGGATCCCGACGCCATCTCCTTGATGCTTGACGACTGTGAGACGTGGGCCATCGTGGGCCTCTCCGAAAACCCCGAGCGCACGGCGTACTCCATCGCCCAGGTGCTCCAAGAACACGGCAAGAAGATCGTGCCGATCCACCCCGATGCGCAGGTCGTGTTGGGCGAGCAGGGTTACGCCACGTTGGCCGAGGTGCCGTTCGCGATCGACGTGGTCGACGTGTTCAGGCGCTCCGAAGCGGCCGGCGAGTTTGCCGACCAGGCGGTCGAGATCGGCGCCCACGGCGTGTGGTTTCAACTGGGCGTGATCGACGAGGCCGCCTTCCGGCGCACCGAAGCGGCCGGTTTGGCGATGGTCATGGACACCTGCCCCGCGATCGAGTGGACTCGCCGGTGACGGTACGGCGACGGCTGATCCCTGTCGCCGTTCTCCTGGTCACCGTTCTCTCTGTCACCGTTTTGGCCGTGGCCGCCTGGCGGCTCGTTGAAGCACAACGTGGCCCCGACAAAAGCACCGATGTCGCCGCGGACAGCCCCCTCGATCAGCAGTGCCGCCGAGTGCCGGACGGAGCGCGTCGGATCACGCTGACCGCAGACGATGGCACGATCCTGGGCGGCGCCCTCGTAGGTCCGGAAGATGCCGCTGTGGGGATGGTGATCCGCCAGGGGCGCTCGCAGCGGATCTGTGACTGGTTGCCGCTCGCGGGAGAGCTGGCAGCCCATGCCGGCGTACAAGTGTTGCTCTTTGATCGCCGGGGCGACGGCGCGTCCCCCGCCAAGCCGGATCTCTCCCTGGAGCCGAGCGACACTGCGACCGCGGTCGCTCAGCTCCGCGAGCGTGGTGTTGACCGCGTCGTCCTGGTGGCGTCCTCGATGGGCAACGCGGTTGCCTTCTCGACGCCGCCGCTGCTGGGCGCACCACCGTGTGCGTTGATCTCGATCTCACCGGTGTTGGCCGCCGTCGACGCGTCGGGGTCGCTCGACGCCAGCGGTCTCGACTCGCTGTCGGCAAACGCCCCGGACAGTGCGTGGGTGACCTATGAGACCGGCAACGCCGGGATCGCCCAGACCAGCGCGGAGATCGCCGAGGCGCTGACCACGAACGGCGACCCGGCCGCGCACCTGCTTCCGATCGCCACCGCTGACCACTCGATCGACCTTGTCAACAATCATGGCGGGGTCCCCGACTTTGTCCTCGACGCGACCTCCTCCTGCGTCCCATGACCACGCCCGGCGAAGATCTCAAGATCGCGGCTGGGCCCGGCGCTCGCGCGGGGCTCGTGGTCCCCGCGAGCGAGTTGGTGGAACGGTTTTCCCGCTCCTCCGGGCCAGGCGGGCAATCGGTGAACACCACCGACAGCCGAGTGGAGTTGGAGTACGACGTCGCGCGGTCGGTGGCGCTCACCGACACCCAACGAGATCGGGCACTCGTGGCCTTGCCCTCCCGACTGATCGAAGGACACCTCATCGTGGTCGCGTCGGAGTATCGCTCCCAGCACCGCAACCGCGTGGCGGCCCGACAACGCCTGGCCGACCTGCTCCGGGCCGCGGTCGCGCCCCCTCCGCCACCGCGCCGCCCCACCAAACCCAGCAAGGCCGCCAAACGCCGCCGGGTCGAGGAGAAGCGGCAGCGCGGGCACACCAAAGCCCTGCGCGGCCGCGTGCGCGGTGAAGACCGATGAGGGCCGTCGAGCCAGCCCAGTGGTTTCGGGTGACCGACCTGGGGGACGGACTGACCCTGATCGAGGAACCTTATGTCGATGACCTGCTCGCCGCCAACCTCTGGCATCAGCGGGGCAGCGACCGAGACCTCGTGGTCGACGCCGGGCTGGGCATCGTTTGCTTGCGGGAGGCGCTCCCCTGGTTGTTCGAAAACGACCCGGTGCTGGTGCTGACCCATGCCCACCTCGACCACATGGGAGGGGCCCACGAGTTCCATGACTGCTGCGCCCACCTCAGCGAACTCTCTGACCTACACCGCCCGGCGCGGATGAGCTTGGACCGCCGCGAGTTGCTGGGCATGTTGGGACTGGACTCCGAGGGCACTTCGCCAGGCTGGCTGGTAGACGCCCTTCCCGATCCCGACTACCTGCCCGCGTCGTACGAACTGCGCGCCGTGCCCCACGCAACCGGCCTGGCCGACGGAGACGCGATCGACCTCGGGGACCGGTTCTTCTCGGTGCTGCACCTTCCGGGGCACACGCCGGGATCGCTCGGGCTCTACGACCCAGTGTCGGGGGATCTGTTCACCGGCGACGTGCTCTACGAAGGCGGCCTGATCGACTCGTGCATCGGGGCGGACCCCGTTGCCTACGCCGCCACCATGCGCCGCCTGCTCGAGCTGCCGATCGAGCGGGCACTCCCGGGGCACGGACCGATCCTGGATCGACACCGGGCGCACGCCGTCGCAGCGGCGTACCTCAACTCCTGAAGGGTCGGTCGGCGTGGGGCTCAGAAACCCATCCGGCCCGGCCCCTGGCCCGACTCACGGCGGACGACCTCGCCCTTGTGCACGGCCGTGTCCCGCAACGACTCCTGAAACTCAACCATCCGCTTTTGCAGCGCGGGGTCGGTGGCGGCCAAGATGCGCACCGCGAGCAGCCCGGCGTTGCGGGCATTGCCCACGGCCACGGTCGCGACCGGCACCCCGGCGGGCATCTGCACGATCGAGAGCAAGGAATCGAGGCCGTCGAGATACTTCAATGGCACTGGCACTCCGATCACCGGCAGCGGCGTTGCGGCCGCCAACATGCCCGGGAGGTGGGCCGCGCCGCCGGCGCCAGCGATCAGCACCGACAGCCCCCGACCGGCAGCCTCGCGCGCATAGGCCAGCATCTGCTCGGGCATCCGATGAGCCGACACGACGTCGGCCTCGGTGGCGATGTCGAATTCGGCCAACGCCTCAACCGCGGCTTTCATCACCGGCCAGTCCGAGTCCGACCCCATCACAACGCCCACGCGGGCGGCCGTGGCTTCACTCACTGTGCTCTCCCAACTCACCGGCAAACCAGGCGGCGGCGTGCCGAGCCCGCGCCACCACCTCGTCCAGGTCATCACCGTAGGCGTTCACATGGCCCACCTTGCGCCCGGGTCGCAACTCCTTGCCATACAAGTGCACGCGCAGTTGCGGGTCGCGCGCCAACGCGTGCGGGATGCCATCCCAGAGCCGCCCCACCGGAGCCGCGCCGCCCAAGATGTTGACCATCACCGTCCATGGCGCCCGCGCCGTCGGGGCACCCAACGGCAGGTTCATCACCGCGCGTAAGTGGTTTTCGAACTGCGACGTTTCGGCCCCGTCCTGCGTCCAGTGACCCGTGTTGTGCGGGCGCATCGCCAACTCATTGACCAGGACCCGACCATCGTTGGTCTCGAACAGCTCGACCGCCAAGATCCCCGTCACGCCGAGCTCGCCCGCGATCCGCAGCGCGATCTCCTGCGCATGGGTGGCCAGGTGCTCATCGAGGTCCGGGGCCGGCGCGATGACTTCGCGACACACACCGTCGCGTTGGGTGCTGGCCACGATCGGGTACGCCGCAGCTTGGCCGCTGGGCGAGCGGGCCACCAACGCCGAAAGCTCCCTGCGGAAGTCGACGTACTCCTCAGCGAGCAACTGCACCCCCGCGGCCTCGGCCGCCGCGAACGCGTCGGCGCACTCCGCGGCAGACTCCACCCTCCACACGCCCTTGCCGTCATAGCCGCCGCGGGTTGTCTTCAACACGCAGGGGAAGCCGAATCCGACCACGTCGTCGAGCGTGGCGACGACCCGCCATCGCGGATTGGGCAGCCCGAGCCGCTCCAGCGCGGCCCTCATCACCGCCTTGTCCTGGGCGTGCACCAACGCCTCTGGGCCTGGGCGCACGGCGATCCCGTCGCTCTCCAAGGCGTGCAGATGAGCCGTCGGCACATGCTCGTGATCGAAGGTCACCACGGAACAGCCAGCGGTGACCTGGCGAAGCTGGTCGAGATCGCGATAGTCACCGACCACGTGATCGGGGATGACCTGTGCGGCGCTGACTCCCTCACCTTCGGCGAGCAGCCGCAACGGCAGCCCCAAGGCGATCGCGGGCTGGGCCATCATCCGGGCCAATTGCCCTCCGCCAATGACAGCCAAGATCGGCGCCGCAGAGGTCGAGGGGTGGGTCACGAGGGACGAGCCTAGTGGGCGCTGGGCCGAGGTCGATGCGGACCGGAAGATCCGGCCGAGATCAGTGCGGGTCGGCAGGCTCGAAGCGCAGGCCACGCCCGCGGACGGTGGTGATGAGCGAGGGGTGACGGGTGTCATCCCCCAGCTTGCGGCGTACCCAACCCAGATGCACGTCGATGGTCTTCGACGAGGTCCAGAAGTTGGTGTGCCACACCTCGCGCATCAGTTGGTCGCGGGTCACGACCTGACCCGGGCGCGCGATCAGCGCGTGAACAAGATCGAATTCTTTGCGCGACAAAGGGATCTCGCTGGAGCCGCGCCACACGCGGCGATCCACGGGATCGAGTTTGACGTCCTGGACTGCGTACACGGGGATAACCGTAGAAAGATCGCGGCGATCTCGTGGCGGAATGAACAAACTCGTGGCACTTTCTGGCCACACATGGCGGCAAACAACCGGTTTCAGCCTCGGGTGCGCACCGTGACCGGCTCGATCACCCCAAAGCCGCGCACCGGCCGCGCGGGCATCCGGCGCAACGAAAACCGCTCCACCGGCAGCAGATCGGCCGTCGCCTGATCGACGATGACCCGGTTGCGCCGCGCCACCCCCGTCAGCCGGGCGGCCAGGTTGACCGGTCGGCCGAAGACGTCGCCGAGCCGCATCACCACCGATCCCGTCGCCAAGCCGAGGCGTACGTCGGGCATCCGCGGATCGCGCCCCACCACGTCGATGATGGCCTCCGCGGTTTCCAGAGCCAGGGCGGGATCCTCGTTCACAAAGAGCACCGAATCGCCCATGCTCTTGATCAGTCGACCGCTCCTGGCCGCCACCACGTCGGCGCAACGCGACTCGAAGATCTCGACCAGATCCCCGATCCGCTTCTCAGGCAGCTGATTGGACAGTTCGGTGAAACTGACGATGTCGGCGAACCCCGCCGTGACCTGCACGGTGTGCAGGTCCTCCTCGTTGGCCGCCAAGGCCTCGACGCGACTAGCCGCGGCTGCGAGGTGCCGGCGCCAGGCATAGATCAGCAACTCCTCGAAGGGGCCATTGACCTGATCGACGAGCAGCATCGCGGCGTCCATCCGACTGCCGGCATGCTCGTCCTCGGCAACCTGCTCCTCGATGCGGCTGACCAGCGTCGCGACCTCCCAGTCCGCCAGGCGCGCCATCGTCTGTCCGACGGCTCGCGTCAGGTTGATTGCGGTGTCGATGTCGAGTGAGCCGCTGTGGACCACCTGGGAGACCGTCTCAAGCGCGCGTACGTCGGCCCGCGTGAACGCGCGGTCTCCTACCTGTTCGGGGAAACCCAGCGCCCGCCACAAACGCCGCGCCTGCTCCACGTCGACCCCGGCATGTCCGGTGACCTCGGTGGCCACCAACTCCGTGTCCTCGCGCAAGATCGCGCGTTCGAGCCGCTCTGCGGGAGTGGGTTGATCAGGTGCCGTCATCGGCTGACGTCGGATTGTCCTTGTCGTGCAGGAGTTGGTTGAGCCGCCGCTGGGTTTCCTCCACCTGAGGAATGTCGTGCAGCAGCACGCGTCCGTGGGTGCTGGCGTCGCTGATAATGAGGGTGCCGCACCCGAGCATCCGGTCCAAGACGCCTTTCTCGTAGGCCACGTCACTGATCCGGGTCAACGGAATGTCGTGGCCCTTGCGGGCGAGCACACCGCTGCGCGTGATCAGGCGGCGGTTGGTGATCGAGTAGGTCGCCGTCAGCCATTCCAGGAACGGCTTGAGGCAGAGCCACAGGGCCAGGATGCCCGCGACGATCCAAATGATCAGGGCCACGGTGCCGTCGGCGAAGGCCCGGTCGGCGACCACCGCGAGGGCGAGCAGGACCAGGAAGATCAGGGCCGGAAGGAGCAGCGCCTTGACATGGGTGCGGGTGCTGATGACGACGGTTTCGCCGTCATTGAGGAGCTTAGGATTGATAGCCACGGGGTGATCCTCTCACTCAACCGGCCGAACGCACATGCACGACATCGCCTGCGTTGACGGTGATCGCGCCCGCCGCGGTCCGCACGACCAGCCCCCCGCCAGCCTCGATCCCGACTCCGACGCCGTCGAGCACCTTCCCCCCGGGCAGGTCGACCCGCACGGCCTGATCGTGGGCAGTGCCGCAAGCGGCGGCGTACGACGTGAGCAGGGCGGCCTGACCACCCGGCGCCTGCCAGGCGGCATAGGCCTGAGCCAGCTCCCGCAACGTGGCGATCAGGAGGTCGGTGCGCTCGACGCTCACCCCGGATTCGGCGAGGGAGGTCGCGGTTTCGCTGGGCAACTCTGCGGGGGTGTTGGAGACGTTGATGCCGACGCCGACGATCGCGGCGGGGCCCTGCGTGGTTTCGACTCGTTCGACCAGAATGCCGGCGAGTTTGCGGGCCCCGACGAGCACATCGTTCGGCCACTTGAGCGACGGCTCAACTCCGGTTTCGCGCAACGCTCTGGCCACCGACAACCCCGTCAACAGCGGAATCCACGGCCAGGCACCCGCCGCCATCGCGGGGCGCAGCAGCACCGAAAACGTCAGCCCGGCCCGAGCTGGCGAATCCCAGGTGCGCTCGAGTCTGCCCCGGCCACGGACCTGGTGTTCGGCAACCACCGTGGTGAATTCGCAGGCCCCTGCCCGCGCCCGATCCCCGACGAGGACCTGTGTCGAGGCGGCTTCGGCGACGACCTCGACCACAAACGGCCGGGGGTCAGCAAGTCGCGCATGATCGAGAGGTGGGCGTAGGTCGACACGATCGTTCATGGCACTAGATTGACCTACGCAGATCCGAGGAGGCCAACACCGTGAGCGCAGAACCCACCGAGGGCATCGACATCCACAGCACTGCCGGCAAGTTGGACGACCTGGCGCAGCGGCTCGACCAAGCGGTCCATGCCGGCTCGCAGAAGGCGATCGAGAAGCAACACGCCAAGGGCCGCAAGACCGCGCGCGAGCGCATCGCGCTGCTCTTCGATGAGGGTTCCTTCGTCGAGCTGGACGAGTTGGCGCGCCATCGTTCGACCGCCTTCGGACTCGAACACAAGCGCCCCTACGGCGACGGGGTTGTGACCGGCTACGGCACCATCGACGGCCGGCAAGTGTGCGTGTTCTCCCAAGACTTCACCGTTTTCGGTGGCTCCCTGGGTGAGGTCTATGGCGAGAAGATCACCAAGGTGATGGACCTCGCGATCCGCACCGGATGCCCGATCATCGGCATCAACGAAGGCGCGGGCGCGCGCATCCAAGAGGGCGTCGTCTCGCTGGGGCTCTACGGCGAGATCTTCCGCCGCAACGTGCACGCGTCCGGCGTGATCCCGCAAATCTCGATGATCATGGGGTCCTGTGCCGGCGGGCATGTCTACTCCCCTGCGGTCACCGACTTCACGATCATGGTGGACGGGACGTCCAACATGTTCATCACCGGACCAGACGTGATCAAGACCGTCACCGGCGAAGACGTGTCCATGGAGGAGCTGGGTGGCGCGCGCACCCACAACACCAAGTCCGGCAACGCCCACTTCATGGGGGCCGACGAGGACGATGCCATCGACTACGTCAAGGCCCTGCTGTCCTACCTGCCGCAAAACAATCTGGACCCGGCGCCGTCGTTCGATGACGAGGCCGACCTCGCGGTCAACGACGTCGACCGGGCCCTCGACACGCTCATCCCCGACTCCCCCAACCAGCCCTACGACATGCACGAGGTGTTCACCGCGATCCTCGATGACGAGGAATTCTTGGAGGTGCAGGCCCTCTTCGCGCCCAACATCATCGTCGGCTTCGGTCGGGTCGAAGGCCAATCCGTGGGCGTTGTGGCCAATCAACCGATGCAGTTCGCCGGAACCCTCGACATCGACGCCTCCGAGAAGGCCGCCCGGTTTCGTGCGGTTCTGCGATGCCTTCAACATCCCCGTCTTGACCTTCGTCGACGTGCCCGGTTTCCTTCCCGGCACCGATCAGGAGTGGAACGGGATCATCCGGCGCGGGGCCAAGTTGATCTATGCCTACGCCGAGGCGACGGTGCCCCTGGTCACGGTGATCACCCGCAAGGCCTACGGCGGGGCCTACGACGTGATGGGTTCCAAACACCTCGGTGCCGACATCAACCTGGCCTGGCCCACGGCCCAGATCGCGGTGATGGGCGCCCAAGGCGCGGTGAACATCTTGTATCGTCACGAACTCAAAGCCGCTGACGACCCCGAGGCCCGCCGGGCGGAGTTGATCACCGAATATGACGACACCCTGGCCAACCCCTATATCGCCGCCGAGCGGGGCTATGTCGACGCGGTGATCACGCCCCACGAAACCCGGATGGAAGTGGTCCGAGCCCTGCGACTCTTGCGCACCAAGCGCGCCGTACTCCCCGCCAAGAAGCACGGGAACATCCCGCTATGACCGGTGAGAGCGACCCCGGCGCCCCCTCGGCTCCCCTGTTGAGGGTGCTGACGCCGGACACGACCGCGGAGGAGATTGCGGCGTTGGTCGCCGTGTTTTCGTCGCTGGGCGCCCCGTCGCCCGCGCCTTCGGCCCCCGCGCGCTCCGAGTGGGCCGCCCCCCACCGCGCCGTACGCGTGCGCTACTCCCACGGCCCCGGTGGTTGGCGCGCCAGCTCCCTCCCCCGATAGACGCGAGTCGGCGCAAACTCACGCGTTTTCCCCCGCGAGTCGGCGCAAACTCACGCTAAATCTGACCTGACTTGGGTCATTCGGCTTAGTGCCTTGCGATGGGCTGTATCTCCGCGGCCCATTCGTGCGTCGTCGCAGGTCACGGCCCGGTTGTAGGTCAGAACGGCGGCCACGTTGCGACGAGGTGCCCTGCGTCGCCACGACCGCGCACGACTCCGGAAGCCCGATGTCAGCGGTCGTCAACAACGAACACGCCGCCCACCGGAGGGGCGAGACCCGCTCCAAGTCGGTCAAGGCGACGAAGACGCCAACGAGCTGGCAATCTCTAGCGCCGAAGCCAGTGCATCTCAGCCGGAACGGCCAGACTTAGTGCCTTGCCAAGGCACTTCGCCGCATTATCGTCGCAGGTCAGCGGCTTGCGGCGTCGAGAACCAGTCGCCAGTGACCCAAGTCAGGTCTGACGCGAGTCGGCGCAAACTCACGCTCTTGAGGGCAGCGCCGGGGCCGTCCATCGCTGCTATCGGCGCACCTCTCACAAAGGTGCGCTGCCAGACCGGTGAGTTAGCGCCGACCCGCGTCGAAATTCCGATGAGTTTGCGCCGACTCGCGATGCAATCGTGATGAGTTTGCGCCGACTCGCGTCGAATTTCCGATGAGTTTGCGCCGACTCGGGGGAATGAGTCACGAGTAGGCTCAGCAAGTGACCAACGAGCGACCGATCGATGCGATCTCCAGCCAATACGTCGACGACTATGCGGCCCTGGATCCGCTTGCGGCGACCTACCTCGGCATTGCGGGCCACGATGACCGGCTCGGGGACTTCTCGCCAGATGGGTACGCCGCCCGCGAGGAACTCAATCGGCGAGCGCTGGCTGCAGCGACGGGAGCCACCCCCACCGATGAGCGCGAAGCGGTGGCCCGTGACGCGTTCCTCGAGCGCTTGGGCCTGCAGCGAGAGATGTCCGAAGCCGGCTACGTCCGGGCCGAGTTTTCCGTGCTCAGCAGCGGTCTCCACGAAATCCGTCAGGGCTTTGACCTGATGCCCACGGAGGGCGAGGAAGCCTGGTCCAACATCGACGCGCGCATCGCCGGCGTACCCCAAGCACTCGCCGACTACCGCACCACGCTGCTCGAAGAGGCGGACCGAGGGCATGTGGCCGCCGCGCGGCAATACACCGAAGTGGCTGCACAGGTGCGCGGCTGGACCGGGCAGGAGGGCGAAGGTGGCGACTTCTTCACCAATCTCGCGGCTCAGACCGACCAGGGCGGCGCTCTGGCCTCCCAGCTGCTTGGGCACGCGAGCCAGGCACGCGAAGCGTTCGCCGAGTTCGGCCGGTTCCTCGATGACGAACTAGTCGCGCGCGGTCGCGAGAAGGAAGCCGTGGGGCGCGAGCATTATGCGCTCGCCTCCCGCTATTTCCTCGGCGCGACCGTTGACCTCCAGGAGACCTACGACTGGGGCTGGGAGGAGCTCAAGCGTCTCTCGGATGACATGTCGGCAACGTCGGGGCGCATCGTTTCGGGAGGGTCGCTTGCCGACGCGGTGGCCGCACTGGACGCCGACCCGAGTCGCCAGATCGAGGGCAAGGAGGCTTTCCGCGACTGGATGCAGGAGCTGGCCGAACGCACCGTCGACGAGATGGCCGACGTGCACTTCGACATCCCCGAGCCGATCCGGCGCATCGAATGCTGTCTGGCGCCGACCAACGACGGCGGCATCTACTACACCGGGCCGTCCGAAGACTTCTCCCGCCCCGGGCGGATGTGGTGGTCGGTGCCCGACGGGATCACGACGTTCTCTCCCTGGCGTGAAGTCACCACCGTCTATCACGAGGGGGTCCCGGGACATCACCTCCAAGTGGCGCAAACGGCCTACCGCAAGGATCTGCTCAACCGGTGGCAGCGCCTGATGTGCTGGGTGAGTGGCCACGGCGAAGGCTGGGCGTTGTACGCCGAGCGGCTGATGGACGACCTGGGCTTCCTCTCCGACCCCGCCGACCGGCTCGGCATGCTCGACGGGCAAGCCTTCCGGGCCGCCCGCGTCATCGTCGACATCGGCATGCACCTTGAGCTGACCATCCCCGCCGATAACCCGTTCGGATTCCACCCCGGCGAACGCTGGACCCCGGCGTTGGGGTTGGAATTCATGCGCGCCCACTGTCAGATGGACGACGCCTTCATCCGCTTCGAGGTCAATCGCTATCTAGGCTGGCCCGGCCAAGCGCCGTCGTACAAGGTGGGTGAGCGCATCTGGCTCGAGGCCCGCGACGCCGCGAAGGCGCGCCAGGGCGCGAGCTTCGACGTCAAGGCGTTCCACCGCGCAGCGCTCGACCTGGGTTCGATCGGCCTCGATCCGCTCACCGCGGCCCTCGCGCGCCTGTGAGTCGGCTGGTGCTGGCGTCGGCTTCGCCGGCGCGGCTGGCCACCTTGCGCGGCGCCGGCGTGGAGCCGACGGTGGTCGTGTCCGGGGTCGATGAGGACCAACTCTCGGGGCTGCCGCCTGCGGAATTGGCCCTTCAGTTGGCCGAGTTGAAGGCCGCCGCGGTGGCCGCCCTCCCCGACGTCGCGCCCGATGCGCTGGTGTTGGGTTGCGACTCGGTGCTCGAGCTGGATGGGGCGGCTTACGGCAAACCGACCGGCCCCGAGGACGCCGTACGCCGGTGGCAGGCGATGCGCGGCCGTCGCGGCCAGCTGCACACCGGGCACAGCCTTCGGGACGTGGCGACCGGGCGGAACGTGGCCGCGACCGCAACCACCATCGTCCACTTCGCCGACCTCAGTGACGCCGAAATTACGGCGTACGTCGCCACCGGGGAGCCCCTGCACGTCGCCGGAGCGTTCACCGTCGACGGCCTTGGCGGTGCCTTCGTGACCGGCATCGAGGGCGACTACCACAACGTGGTCGGCGTCAGCCTCCCCCTGCTGCGCGACCTGTTGTTGGAGCTGGGGCATTCCTGGACCGCCCTGTGGTCCTGATCGTCACCGCGCGGCCAACTCGCGCCAGGCGCGTCCCGCGCTCGTGGTGGTCCTGCCGTGTGCGAGTCCGGTCCCACCACCGTGACGCGGAGGCGACCGGGAGTAGCCGTGAGTTGAAGTACCTCGGGCTGGAAACGCTGCACCGCCGCAAACGGCGCACCCTGAGGCACCCGATGCCAGCGCGACCAGTCGTCGACCTCGGATTGATAGAAGCCGGGCGATGTCGTGAACTTGCCCGCCCGATCATCGCTCCAATTGGTGGCGACCGCGAGCATCGCACCGCTGGGGAGCACTCCCCAGCCTGAGAGATAAGCAGTCGGATCCTGCGGGCCGGGCGCCGACTTCCACGTGGTGCTCGCGAGGCGATGGGACCCAACAAACGGGACCAAGGTCGCCCCGTCGGCGCTCTCGAAGAAGGTAGGAACACCAGGCACCGCGCTCGGCATCGGATCGAAGACTCCGAACCTTTCCCCGGGAAGTCGCAACCTCGTCCAATGCAGACCGCCGTCACTCGATCGTTCCAACCACGGTCGGCGTGGCGTCCGTGCAATCGCGGTCAGCCAGCGACCTTGGCGGGTGACCTCGACGAAGGTCACGCGTCGCCGCTTGCCGGAGTCCGCACGCTCGCGGCGAGGCAGCAGCAGGCGATGCGTCGTACCCGTGCCTGGGTTCAGCGCGACGAAACGCAGCCCGTCACGGACCACTACTTCTGCGGCCGTGACCGGGCTGGGTTTGGTCGGGGGCTCCACGGGACTGAGCTGTCCATCGCCGGTCAAGATCCAGCGCAATCGTGAATCCTGGCGGATCGCCAGGGAATGCGTGCCGAGCGCGGTGACACTGAGAAAGCGGGCCGGCGAAACGTCAGCGATCGTCCGGGTGCGGAAGCCATCGGTCGTGGTGACCAGGGCGTACGCCGGGTCGGTGCAGTTGTCGCAGGACCGCAAGGTCCACACACTCGCTCGAAGTTGCGGATCTTCGACGGCGACAGCGAAGGAAGTGAGCCGGGCTTCGGGATCCTCCACGAGTGCTTCGGCGCCCGATGTGCCCGCCTCTTCCTCTGGTGTCTGTGGCGTCGCGGAGGGGGCACTTGTGTTTCCACTGAGGCTGTCGTCACCGGGTCTTGCCGGAGGTTTCGCCGAGCAGGCACCCGTCACCAGCGCCGTCATCACGACAACCACGGCCAAACCTTGACGATTCATGGCACCTCCCGGGGGTAAGAGGTCGCCACCTCCCGAAAAGTTGCCAGGCAGGCCCAACTCAACAGGAAGGCAGGCCCAACTCAACGGGAAGGGAGGCCCAACTCAACGGGCAACGGGGGGTTATTCGACGGGGAGGCCCAGGCCGCGGGCGATCAACATGCGCTGCACTTCGGAGGTGCCTTCGCCGATCTCGAGCACCTTCGCGTCGCGATAGAAGCGGGCGATGGGATATTCCTCCATGAAGCCATAGCCCCCAAAAACCTGGGTGGCGATCCGGGTGGCCGACACCGCAGATTCGGTGGCATAGAGCTTGGCCACGGCCGCCGCCTGCTTGAACTCCTGCATGCTCGGCCCTTGTCCTGCGGCCAGGGCATCCTTC
Organism: uncultured Actinomycetota bacterium; assembly: GCA_963814245.1. Lineage (GTDB taxonomy): Bacteria > Actinomycetota > Actinomycetes > Propionibacteriales > Nocardioidaceae > Nocardioides. The sequence continues at coordinate 124,277 of CAWFBY010000002.1, read as the reverse complement.
ATCGCAGCCGCACGATAGGTCAGCAATCGGGCGGCGTCGAGCATCACCTGGAGGTCGGCAATCTGGAACGCCACACCCTGTTTGCGCCCGATCGGACCCCCAAACGTCTGCCGCGTCCCGGCGTACTCGACCGAAAGATCCAAGCAGGCCTGGAGGCAGCCGACCGCGAGCGCCGCGATCGCGACCCGGCCGTCGTCGAGGGTGCTGAGGAACTGGGCATAGCCACGTCCGCGCTCACCCAGCAGGTTCGCCTCGGGCACCCGCGCGTCCACAAAACTCAGCGGATGGGTGTCGGAGGCATGCCAGCCCAACTTGTCGTACGACGGCTCGGCGGTGAATCCCGGCGTGTCCGAAGGAATGATGATCGTGCTGATTTCGGGGCGGCCATCGGGGCGCTCCCCCGTGCGCGCCGTGACCGTGACCAGGCTGGTGATCGCCGATCCGGAGTTGGTGATGAACTGCTTGGCCCCGTTGATGATCCAGTTTCCATCGATCAGTTCTGCCTTGGTGCGCGTCGCGCCGGCGTCTGATCCCGCGCCCGGCTCGGTGAGACCGAAGCCCGCGAGCGCAGAGCCGGCGACGAGATCGGGCAGCCACGTCTCCTGTTGTTCCCGAGTGCCGAAGGTGAGGATCGGATTGATGCCGAGCCCGACCGCGGCCTCCAACGTGATCCCGACGGATTGGTCGACGCGGCCGATCTCCTCGATCGCCAGACACAGCGAGGTGAACCCGCCATCGGCCTCCAGTCCGGCTCCGCCGAACTCCTCCGGGGCCGTCAGCCCGAAGAGTCCCAGGTCTCCCATGGCGCCCACCACCTCGACGGGAAAGTAGTGCTCGCGGTCCCAGCGGGCGGCGTGGGGAGCGATCTCGGCTTGGGCGAAGTCGCGGACCGTACGCCGAAATTCCTCATGCTCACGCGTTAGTTCGAAGGCCATGGACCTCATGCTAGCCCGCTCGGTTAGCGTTTGTTAACCAGTGGCGGGTGGGTGGCCCGCTGCCTTGTCCTCCGGGAAGGCCTAGCGGCCAAGGCGCAAGCGCCACACGGTCCCCTCGGTGAAGTTGGTGACCCAGACCTCGCGATTCTGCGCCGACACGACCGCCGGCCCCTCCCCGACCGCCAGTCGCTCCACCGGGTCTCCGGTCGCGGCGTCGATCCGGGTCAACCAGTTGTTGTAGTCGTCGGGCACCCACACGAAGCGGCCATCGGGAGTGGCCTCCAAGTTGACCGGGCTGAAGCCGGCCGGCGCCGGCAATCCCCGCGGCTCAGAAGTTTCAACATCGATGGCGACAGCTGTGCCCGATGACATGTGCGCCACCCACACCGACCCTGGGGTTGCCGCAAGCCAGGCGGGTCGCTTGCCGCCGGTTTCGACCTCGGTGATGGTCCAGTCGGCAGGATCGATGCGCAGGATCGAGGTGGCTTGCGAGGTGTCCCGGCCGACCCACAGATAGCCGCCGGCGGCGATCAGTCCGCCCGGCACCGCCGATCCGACGCTGAAGCTTTTGGTGCGGCCGGTGGCCGGATCGACTCGGGTAATCGTGCTGTCGCCTCGGTTGCTGACCCACAGGGAGCCGAAGGCGGCGATGGTTTCGTACGACGCCGCGCCGACCTTGATCCGGGACGTCACGGTTCCGGTGGTCGGATCTATCCGGTCCAGCCGACCCGATTGGGTTGTCACCCACAACGACCCGGCCGCCGCGGTCAGTTCGCAGGGGGCGTCGTCGACCGGGTGGGTTGCCTCGACCTTGTTCGTGGCGAGGGAGATCCGGTGCAGCCGGGCCTTTTCGGCATCGGTCACCCAGGCAGCACCGAACGCGACCACCACGCCACAGGGAGTCCCGCCCAGCCCGATCTTGGCGACCGGCGAGGTCACCCATCCATCGGTGGCGGGCAACTCACCGTCGGGACCAGGGCGGACCGAGGGTGGAGGTGAGGCGTTGCGTGAGGCCGCGGAGGACCCCACCGGGACGCCCGGGCTCGGCGAGGATGGTTCACCCGACTCCGCGCAGCCAACAGCAACCAGCACCAGCAGCGCCACGACCAGCGCCAGCGATCTCGAACGCACCCTCCCAGGGAACACACGACCACGCTAGGGATGAGGAGCGCGGGGCTCTACACCCCGAGCGAATCGTCACCCGATTGGGACCGACGCGTCACAGATAGAGCCCGGTCGGGGAATCCCCGAGCCGGTCGGCCGCGACCGCGTGGATGTCGCGCTCGCGCATCACGACGTACACCTCGCCATTGACCTCGACCTCGGCCTTGTCCTCGGGGTCGAACAACACCCGATCCCCCGCCTCCACCGTGCGGGCATGAGGTCCGACGCCGACGACCTTGGACCAGGCCAGGCGACGCGCGCCCATCGCGGCGGTCGCGGGGATCACGATCCCGCCGGCGGACCGACGTTCGCCCGATTCACGATCCAATTCGACCAGGATCCGGTCGTGGAGCATCTTGATGGGCGTCTTCTCCGTCATGGTCGTGCCCACAGCGTCAACGCACGATCTTGCGGATGATCGCGAAGGCGACCAACACTCCCACGACCGCACCGGCCACCTTGAGGATGTTGTCGGTGCGTGGCCCGCCCGTTTCGACGTCCACGAAGTGTGCCTTGGTCGAGTCGAGCTGGCGGCCCACGATCGTCTTGGGACTCGCGCGAAAGACCAACTCGTCGATCGTGCTGGCTAGCCGCTCGCGGGTTTGCTCGATGTCGGACTCGAGGGAGGACAGGTGGGAGGTCACGCGGGAAGGTTACCAATCGTGCGGGGATCGAAGCCGAAGGGGAGTTCCAACCTGTGGGCAAGCATCAACGCATCGTTGGTGAGCAGGTCGTACGTCGGCCCGTCGGCGACCACCGATCCCGCGCTCAAGATCACCGACCGAGGGCAGAGTTCGAGGGCGTAGGGCAGGTCGTGGGTGACCATCAAGACCGTGACGTCGAGACCCCGCAGAATCTCCGCCAACTCGCGCCTGGAGGCCGGGTCAAGGTTCGACGAGGGCTCGTCCAACACCAGGATTTCAGGCTCCATGGCCAACACCGTGGCCACCGCGACCCGTCGCCGTTGGCCGAACGACAGGTGATGGGGTGGCCGGTCGATGAAGTCCACCATGTCGACCTGTTCGAGCGCAGCATGGACCCGCCGATCCAACTCGGCGCCGCGCAGGCCCAGGTTGGCCGGGCCGAACGCCACATCCTGGCGCACCGAGCCCAAGAAGAGTTGGTCGTCGGGGTCTTGGAAGACGACGCCCACGCGGCGTCGAATCTCACGCAGATGGGCCTTTTCGACAGGCAGCCCGCTCACCGCGACCGAGCCGGCGCCAGCGGTGAGGATGCCGTTGAGGTGCAACACCAACGTGGTTTTGCCCGCACCGTTGGGGCCCAAGAGGGCGACCCGCTCGCCCTGATGCACATGGAGGTCGACTCCGAACAGGGCCTGGTGGCCGTCGGGGTAGGCATAGGCCAGGTGGCGTACGTCGAGCACGGGCGTGGTCATCGAGGGTCCACCTCGGGGAGAGTGCCGGTATAACCACGCGACAACATCGCCAAGTGCACGCGCTCGCCACGCTCGTAGGACCTGATGAACAGCGCCCCCAACGAGCGGGCCAACGTCGGCCACTGGCGCGGCGAGCGTGGGTCGCAGCCGCGGGACCGGATCGCGGTCGACATCTGGCCGAGGTCGCGGGTCACCACGTCGAGGTAGCGAATCATGAAGCCCATGATCTGCACCAGCAAGGCCGGAAACCGCAGGCGGCCCAGCCCGCGCAGGATCTGATCGGACTCGGTGGTGGCGGCCAGGGTCAGCGAGGCCAACACCCCCAACGTGCCCTTGGCGAGCATGCCCCACGCCGCCAACAGGCCCGGCTCGGAAACGCCCACGCCGAGCACCTCGGTCTGCGGCCCGGTCGCAACAAACGGCAGCAGCAGCGCGAAGACCACGAACGGCACCTCGATCACCAGACGTTTGGCGAGATAGGTGATCGGCACTCGCGATACCCCGATGGTGATCGCGAGCACGACGAGGTAGCCGCAAACGCGGCGTACCACTCCCGTGGCGTCGCCACGACAAGACCCATGAAGCCGATCAGCGACACCAACTTGAGGTGGGCGGGTGCGCGATGGACGGGGCTGTGCCCGTGGAAATGCAGCCGATGACCGTGCCCGGCGCCCATCTAAGCGGACCCCATCAGGCGGACTCATTCGCCAGGGGCGCCTCGTCCGGCCCGTTGTCTCGGCGGCGCAACACCCAGAATCCAGCGCCCGCGACACCCAACACCGCCAGGGTGCCGATCAATCCGGCCAGCCCCCCGCTGAGCCGAAGGTTGTCGACACCTGCCGTCTCGTAGCCGGCCAAGGGCCCGCTCTCAGCGGGCGAGGGCCGCGCTTGTCCGGCGAACCCCGCTCTCTCCGCGACGGCCTGCAACCCGTCCGGCTGTTTGCTCGCGTAATAACTGCCGACGCCGGCAATGAGCAACACCATCAGGAGGCCGGCCACCCACCACGCCCGCCCCGATCCGCGCGTCATGCGGTCTCCCCGGCGACGACGAGGGGTCGTGCGACTCGGGCACGCTGCGCGCCGTACACCAGGTCTGGTCGCACCGACACGACGCTGCCCACCACCAGTCCGGTGATGAGCGCCTCGCCCACACCGATCACCAGGTGCCACCCGACCATGGCGGCCAGGAGGTTGCCCGGGTCGATCGGCGCCGTGCCGCCGAGGACGAACAGGCCGGCAAAGGCCGCGGCTGACACAGGGACGCTGACGAACGCAGCCACGGCGGCCGCGGGAGCGATCAGCCCGAGGCGCGCAGGCAGCAAGCGCGTGATGACGGCGAAAACCACCCACCCGGTCACCACGGCGATGACAGCCATCAGCGTGATGTTGGTGCCCAGCGCCGTGAGGCCGCCGTCGGCCATGAGCAAGGCCTGCACGAGCAAGACCACGCACAGGCACAAGGTGGCGGTGGCGGGCCCCACGAGTACGGCGGCGAGCGCGCCCCCGAGGAGGTGTCCGCTGGTGCCCAGGCCCACGGGGAAGGTGATCATCTGCCCCGCGAAGACAAAGGCCGCGACCAGGCCGGCCATCGGCGCCGTACGGTCATCGAGCTCGCGACGGGCGCCCCACAGGGCCAGCCCCACCGCCGGTGCGGCCACGGCGAACGTGGCCACCGAAGTCGGAGCATCGAGGAATCCGTCGGGCACGTGCATCGGGACTCCTAGTAAGTTGATCCAGCGACATTGCCTACCCTACGTTATTGCAAGTCATTTGCAATAAGAGCCGATGAGGAATCCATGAGCATCGAACAACCACCCGCCCAACGGTTATCCGTTGGCGACCCCGCCCCCGGATTTAGCCTCACCAGCGATACCGGGAACGTGGTGTCGCTGAGCGACCTGCGTGGCCGGCGAGTGATCGTCTACTTCTACCCCGCCGCCATGACCCCTGGCTGTTCCAAGCAGGCCTGCGACTTCACCGACTCCCTCGACTCGCTGCGCGCCCAAGGCCTCGAAGTGGTCGGCATCTCGCCGGACAAGCCGGACAAACTGGCGAAGTTTCGCGAACGCGACGGCTTGACGATCGCGCTCCTGTCCGATCCCGACAAGGCCGCGATGACGGCGTACGCCGCGTTCGGCGAGAAGAAGTTGTACGGCAAGGTGGTCCAGGGCGTCATCCGGTCCTCCTTCGTGGTGGGCCCCGATGGCACAATCGAGCTTGCGCAATACAACGTCAAGGCCACCGGCCACGTCGTCAAACTGCGCAAGGACCTCGGCTTGGCCTAGGCCTGCTCAACCGTGTGAAACGGGGCCTGCCCCGCCACCCGCGCCCGTAGCCCAATTGGTAGAGGCACCAGGTTTAGGTCCTGGCCAGTGCGAGTTCGAGTCTCGCCGGGCGTACCACCCCCACCGACCCGTCGCAGTTTCACCACCGACCCGTCGCAGTTTCACCACTTGTGCACAAGCCCCGTGGATAACTCGTGAAATAGCGACGGGTGAGCGGTGAAACTGCGACGGGTGGGCGACAATTTGGTTACTTGCGTTGCAAGGTACCTACTTGCTATCGTGCGTCACATGGGAGCGGACGATCCAGCGGTGGCCCAGTTACGCAGAGGGGCGCTCGAACATTGCGTCCTCGCGTCGCTCGAGGGAGAGCCACGTTATGGCTACGACCTCGTCACCGAGCTCTCCGACGCCGGGCTGCTCGCTAGCGAAGGCACGATGTATCCCCTGCTGAGCAGGCTGCGCAAGGAATCACTGGTGCAGACAACCTGGGAGGAGTCCTCTCAGGGGCCACCCCGTCGCTACTACTCCCTCACTCCCCAAGGGAGCGCCGCCCTGGAGCACTTCAGGGCCTCGTGGCCGGATTTCAAGAACGCCGTTGACTCGATCCTCGAGAGAAGGACGCCATGATGACCAACACCCAACTTCCACCGCTGGCGCAGGACTACCTCGCCCGCTTGGCTGCCGAGTGTCGGCGGCTTCCCGCAGACCAGGCGGAAGAACTGCTCAGCGACCTCACCGCACATGTGCACGAGGGCCTCTCCGACACCGCTTCCGAGGCCGAAGTTCGCACCCTCCTGGACCGTTTGGGTACGCCGCGTGAGGTCGTTGACTCCGCGGCCGGAGCGACCGAGCCACCCGCCGCCACCTCCCCCGCTGAGCTCACCCGGCAGCCGGGAGGCATCGAAATCGGCGCCGTGATTGTTCTCATCGCCACTGGACTGACCGCACCGCTGGTGTTTCTCTCAATCCCGGCGTGGATCGTCGGCCTGGTGTTGCTGGCTGTCTCCCAAGTCTGGACGGGGCGCGAGAAGCTCCGTGGCCTTCTCTCCCTCGGCACGGGTCTACCGCTCGTGCTCGCGATGGCCGCCGCGAGTGTCGTATCGATAAGGGTGAGCGATTGCGGTAGCCATGAGCCGGTGGTTACGCCGGCGCGCCCCGGCTCACCTGAGCCGGTGGTGGTGCCGCCGTCCGACGCGTCCTGCGCTGCCGACGGTCCCGCGTGGTACTTGTGGGTATTCCTGGCGCTCGTGGTGGCCTACTTCATCTACCAGTTCATGACCGCGCGCCGACTCCTGCGCAAGCGCTAGCCAGCCGAAGTCGAGAGCAACGCCTGGGCCACCCGAGGCGCCAGCTTGGCCAACGCTCGGCCACGATGCGAGATTGCGTCTTTCTCCGAGATGGTCAACTCGGCTGTGGTTCGCTCGGGGTCCACGCCGACATGCTCCTGCGCGACGAACAGCCCGTCGTACCCAAATCCCCCCGCCCCACGCACTTCGCCGATCACCCGCCCGCTCATCCGGCCGCGCTCGACGATCTCGCTCCCGGGGGGGTCGACAAAGGCGATGGCGCATTCGAAGTACGCGGCGCGCCGCGCCGCCGGCACATCGCTGAGTTGCGCCAACAGCAGTTCGTTGTTGCGGGCGTCCGACTTGGGTTGCCCCGACCACCGCGCCGACAGCACGCCGGGCATCCCGTTGAGTGCCTCCACACACAGCCCGCTGTCGTCGGCGATCGTGGGGAGTCCGCTTGCCGCCGCCCCGGCGCGTGCCTTGAGCAGCGCGTTCCCGGCAAAGGTCGGTTGGTCCTCGACCGGTTCGTCGTACGCCGCCACGTCAGCCAGTCCCAGCACCCGCAGCTGGGGCACCACGACACTCAAGATGCGCTCGAGCTCGGCCACCTTCTTCACGTTCCGAGAGGCCACTAAGACCGTCGGGGTCCGGTTGGCTTCAGCCACCGAGCGCCTCACGCTGCAATCGGGTGAGATCGGCGCAGCCCTTTTCGGCGAGCGCGAGCAGTGCGTCGAGCTCCGCGCGGTCGAATGCCGCGCCCTCGGCGGTGCCCTGAACCTCGACGAACTTGCCGTCACCGGTCATCACGACGTTCATGTCTGTCTCGGCGCGCACGTCTTCTTCGTAGGGCAGATCCAGGCGCGGCACTCCGTCGATGATTCCGACGCTGACCGCCGCGACCGATCCCGTGAGGGGCTCGCCGGTCAACGCGCCGACCGATCGAAGGTGCGCCACTGCGTCGGCCAGCGCGACGTACGCACCGGTGATCGACGCCGTCCGGGTGCCTCCGTCGGCCTGGAGGACATCGCAGTCAAGGACGATGGTGTTCTCGCCGAGCGCTCGATAGTCGATGACGGCGCGGAGCGAACGCCCGATCAACCGCGAGATCTCGTGTGTGCGTCCACCGATCTTGCCGCGCACCGATTCACGATCGGAGCGGGTGTTGGTGGAGGCGGGCAACATGGCGTATTCCGCGGTCACCCAGCCAAGGCCCGATCCCTTGCGCCAGCGCGGCACGCCCTCCGATGCGCTTGCGGCGCACAACACGCGCGTCCCGCCAAACTCCACCAACACCGAACCCGCCGCATGGTCGAGCCAGTTGCGGGTGATCTTGATCGGTCGCAGGTCGTCGTTGGCGCGCCCGTCAGCGCGGAGGGTCTCAGAAGTCATGGACCGATCCTAGGTGTCGTACGCCGCCACGCGGCGTCCGCCCTGAAGGGCGGCTACTTCACCTCGGCGCGCACCACCCGCCACACGCCGATCACGACCGGAAGCACCAACCAGAGCAGCCCGGACACGACGAGGTTGGCCCATTGTTCGCCCGTGAGCCCACCGAACGCCAACGGGCCTTGGGCCGATCCGAAATCGATCCACGGGCGGATATCCGCGAACCATTCGAGGAAAAGTGCGCCGAGGCCAAACAGTCCCGGCAGCACGAAGGAGTAGACGAAATACAGCACGATCGCGACCGCGGTGTTCAAGAACAAGGTGCCAAACGCGAAGCCGGTGGCCATGCCGATGGCGTGGAGCAGGAAATAGCGGCCCAGATCGTCGGCCCCCACCTCCCAGGCGACGGCGCTGCCCGACAGGGCGCCGTACATCAAGTTAGCCACCACCGCCAACACCAATCCCACGACCACCGCGAGCGCCGCGACGAACAGGCTCGCGGCGAACTTCGCGGCAATCAGGGTGAGCCGCGAAGGCACCTGGGTGAAGGTGACCAACGCCGTGCGCTGGGTCCACTCCTGTGTGACCGCCATGATGCCGAGGATGGGCAGGAAGATGCCCATCGGCGTGTTCATGCCCACCATGAAGTCGCCGAAGTTGACCGCGATGTCGTTGGCGACCACCACCCACAACTGGATGATCAGGAACAACGCCGTCACCAGGGCCGTCGAGATGAGCAGCCACACCCCCGCTCGGGTGTCGACCATTTTGCGAATCTCGACCCGAACGAGTCGGCCAAAGGGGATGCGTTGGGTGTCGCTGATGTCGATGGTCGGATTGAGCGCGCTCATGCCGGGGTTCCTTCCAGGGGTACGTCGACAGGGACGTCGCGTTGGGTATCAGCGGTGAGCTCCAAGAACAGGTCTTCGAGGCCACCCTCGGCCACGCGCAGATCGGTCAGCACGATCCCGTGCTTAGCTGCGCAGGTGCCCACGACCACGGGCGCGGCTTCGACCCGAAGCCCGGTCCCGAGGGGAGTCGTGCGCACGTCCTCCGCCTCCAACGCGTTGGCTAGCGCATCATTGTCGAGGGCGGTCACCAAGGAGCCCGATCTGCCGGCGCCCGACAGAAGGCTCGCCTGATCGCCGCGTGCGACAATGCGGCCATTGCCGATCAGCACCAGTTCATCGGCGATCTTTTCGACCTCATGCAGCAGGTGACTGGACAACAGCACCGTGCCCCCACGATGCGCGTAGCCCCTCAGCAGGTCACGCATCCACCGGATGCCGGCAGGGTCGAGCCCGTTGGCGGGCTCATCGAGGATCAACACGGAGGGGTCACCAAGCAGCGCGTGGGCAATGCCGAGCCGTTGGCGCATGCCGAGCGAATAGTTTCGGACCCGACGCTTGGCCTCAGCAGGAGTCAGGCTGACCAGGGCCAGCATCTCGTCAACGCGAGACGATGGCAGGCCCATCGTCGTGGCTCCCAGCATCAGCACCTCGCGGCCGGTGCGGCCCGCGTGCTGGGCGGAGGCATCGAGGAGGACTCCGACATGAAGCCCGGGGTTGGGGATGTCAGAGAAACGATGGCCTCCCACACTCACGGATCCGGCGGTCGCCGGAGTGAGCCCCACCATGACGCGCATCGTCGTGGTCTTCCCGGCCCCGTTGGGGCCAAGGAACCCGGTCACGCGGCCGGGAAGACAATCGAAGGAAACATCGTCAACGGCTGTGAAGCTGCCGTATCTCTTGGTGAGTCCAGTCACGGTGATCATGGGCACCACTCTGCCGGGTCGCTCAAGGCTGTGGACTCCCCCACCCCGGCAGATCGGTGAAACTGCGACGGGTCGGCGGTCAAACTGCGACGGGTCGGGATAGGTGGAAGGTTGCGCCGGGGGTGGCGAGCTCGAGCGGACCGGCGTAGGTCGTGCGCGCCTCGGCCAACGCAACCTGGGGGTCGTGCCAGGGCGGGATGTGGGTCAGCACGAGTCGCCGTACGGCGGCCTCGGTCGCCGTCCGGCCGGCCTCGCCGCCCGTGAGGTGCACTCCCGCGGGGTTATCCACCGCGTCGCGAAAAGATGCCTCGGCGAGGAACAAGTCGGCCCCCGCGGCCGCGCAGGTCAACGCCTCACACGAGGCGGTGTCCCCCGAATAGGTCAGAGTCGCCCCGTCGGCGCTGACGCGCAGCGCGTACGCCGCCACCGGATGCTCGACCGCGAAGGGCTCGATGACGAAAGGACCGAAGTCGATCGGCCGCGCACCAAACGCCCGGAAATCAAACTCCTCGCCCATGCCGGGGACGGCGGGTAGGTCGTAGGCACGGGCCATCCGCGCCGCGGTGCCCACCGGTCCCCAGACCGGGATCCGCGGCTGATGACCCTGCGGGTGATACTTGCGCAACACGTAATAGCCACACAGATCCAGGCAATGATCGGCGTGCAAGTGACTGAGGAAGACCGCATCGATCGCCAACGGGTCGACGTGGCGTTGCAGGGGCCCCAACGCCCCATTGCCCAGGTCGATCAGCAGGCGCCAGGTCCGGCCCTCGTGATCGGCCTCGAGGAGATAGCAGCTGGCGGCCGAGTCGGGCCCGGGGAAGGATCCGGAGCAGCCCACCACCGTCAATTTCATCCGACGCCACCCACAAACTGAGACGCCGCATGCAGCTCGGGCCCCAGGAAGCGGCGCCCGATGGTCTCGAACTCCTCCGGAGCACCAGTGGTCGAGAAGTGATAGGTCGCCTCGCCTCCCGGACGCATCAAGTCGGTCCGCACCAGCATCTTGTAGACATCTTTCGCGCACTCCTCCGCGGAGCTCACGAGTGTCACGTCATCGCCCATCACGTAGGAGATGACACCCGTGAGCAGCGGATAGTGCGTGCAGCCCAGGATGAGGGTGTCGATCTCGGCCGCGACCAACGGATCGAGATACTCGTGGGCCACGCTGAGCAACTCCTCGCCACCGGTGACTCCCTGCTCGACGAAGTCGACGAAGCGCGGGCACGGCTGGGTGATCAGCTGCACGTGTGGCGCGGCGGCGAACGCGTCGTCGTACGCCATCGACTCGGCCGTCGCCCGGGTGCTGATCACACCGATCCGGCCGTTGTGCGACGCCGCGACGGCCCGCCGGGCCGCCGGGAGGATCACTTCGACCACGGGTACGTCGTACCTCTCGCGCGCGTCGCGCAGCATGGCCGCACTGGCCGAATTGCACGCGATCACCAGGGCCTTGACCCCTTCGGCGACGAGGTGGTCGAGGCATTCCAGCGCATACTCACGCACCTCGCCGATGGGCTTGGGCCCATAAGGCTGGCGCGCCGTGTCACCCAGATAACGCAGCGATTCGTGCGGCAATTGGTCGATCACCGACCGGGCCACGGTGAGCCCGCCGAAGCCCGAGTCGAAGATGCCGATCGGAGCATCTAGCTCGGTGGGGGCGGCGCGGTCGGGCGCGTTGGACGACACAACCAGAAAGGGTAAGGCCGAGAACGGCCCGATGGGTTGAACCGCGACGGACGTCACGTCGCCCACTGACGCCGTCAGTCCGTCAGGTCACTCGAAAAGCTTGGGCTGCGGCGGACCGAGCGCGGGATCGACGCCGTCGAAGAGACTGCTCACGGACTCCCCGGCATGCACACGGGCCACCGCTTCAGCGAACAGCCCCGCCACCGAACGCACCTTCAACTCCGGCCAGTCCTGGGGAGCCGGCACCGTGTCCGTGGTGACCACCTCGGTGATCATCGGGTGGTTGCGGAGTCGCTCCACGGCCTTCCCCACAAACAGCCCGTGGGTGCACGCGACCGCCGCCCCGGTGCACCCCTCGTCCGCAAGGCGGTCGAGCAACTCCACAATCGACCCGCCGGTGGCGATCTCGTCATCGAGCACGATCGCCCGCTTGCCGGCCACGTCTCCCACAATCGCGTCGATCACCACCCGGTCGTCGGCCAGCCGCTGCTTGCTGCCGGCGGCCACGGGCAGACCCAGCAGGCGTGCGAACTGCGTCGCGGTCTTGGCGTTGCCGAGGTCAGGTGACACCACCACCGCATTGGTCAGATCAGTGGCCAGAAAGTGATCGGCGAGCACCCCAAGAGCGGTCAGCTGATCGACCGGAACGGAGAAGAACCCATGCACCTGCGGCGCGTGGAGGGTCATAGTGACGACACGGTGTACGCCGGCGGTGCTGAGCAGGTCGGCCACGAGGCGGCCGCCCAGCGAAATCCGCGAGGCGTCCTTCTTGTCCGAGCGGGCGTAGGCATAGTGGGGCATCACCGCGGTGATCTGAGCGGCCGAGGCGCCGCGCGCCGCATCAACCATCAACAACAGCTCCATCAAGTGCTCTTGGGTCGGCGGCACCAGCGGTTGCACGATGTAGACGTCGCGCTGGCGGCAGTTGGCCTGCAGTTGCGCCTGGAGGCAATCGTTGCTGAACCGGGTCATCTCCACCGATTCGAGGCGAACCCCCAAGTTGTCGCAGATCGCCTGCGCGAGCGGGCGGTGGGCGCTGCCACTGAACACGACGATGTTGCGGAGGTTCTCACGCAAGGGGGGCTCCGGCCAGCGATCTGATGGGGTCGAGCCACACCATAACCCGCGCACGCCCCCGGTGGAATCCTGCGACGGGTCGGCGGTCAAACTGCGACGGGTCGGCGGTCAAACTGCGACGGGTCGGCGGTCAAACTGCGACGGGTCGGCGGTTAGCGAGTCCACAACTCCGAGGCCTTGGGCCACGGGTTGTGCCGACAGCCGTCGAGGCCCTTGGACTGTTGCATCATCACCGGCGCGAGTTGGCCCGCGCCGGGGCAGCCCAGATGCCCGTGACCCAGCCAGTGGCCGGTCTCGTGGTTGAGCACCATGTGGCGATAGTCGCGCAGCGCCAGGCCATGCTCGTTCCAGGAGGGGCTCGCGCGCAGCCACCGGGTTTGGTTGATGATGACGTAGCGGCCCACCCGGCAACTCCATTGCGGGCTGCAGGCGGAGGAGAATCGCGGCACCCAACTCGCCTGGCTGAGGACCACGGTGAAGGTCCCCCGGGAGCTCACCGGCCGGAACACGATCCCGGCCGACCGCCAGCCCCGCGCCGCTCGATAGGTCTCGAGCACCTGGCGTCGGAAGGTGCCCAGATTCGCGGTGATCCGCCCCCGGGTTTCGACGTTGTAGGTCACGGTGCGTTTTACCGGCACCCGGTGTCGCACGCGTACCGCAGAAGAGACCGCCTCACCGCGCCGATAGCCGTCCCGGCTGACCCGGATTCGGGCGCTGACCCGGGTGCCGACGTCGGCGGCCTGCAGGACGTACGTCGCCCGGTTGGCGCCCGCGATCGGGACACCGTCCCGCAGCCACCGGATGCGCACCTGTGTGGGCTTGGCCGACCACTTCCCCGGGCTGACCTCCAGGGGACGGGTGTAGCGCGCAACCCCCGAGAGTTGGGGCAGCCCGAGGGTCTCGAAACGCGCACGCCGCACGACCGGCGTCGACGCGGTCGTTACCGAGGCCTCGTTGCCGGCCCCGTCGGAGGCGGTTACGACCACGGCCAGCGTGTGTCCCAGATCGTCCAGCCCAGCCCGATGCCGACGCTGGGTCTCCCCGGCGATCGGGGTGCCGTCGCGCAGCCACGCGTAGGTGATGGTGAGACCGTCGGGGGTCCAGGTCCCCGGCTCCGCAAACAGAAGGGCCCCAAACACCGCGTCGCCCGCAACCACGGGCGGCTCCACGTTGGTGATCGGGTTGCCCGCGCTTGCGGGCAGGGTGGCGGACAGTCCGCTGCTCACCGCGAGGAGCAGCGCGATCGCCGTACGCCGGATCAGGCCCACAACTGGCCTTCGAGCCGATCCTCCGCCTCGTCCACGGTGCCTTCGTAAGCGCCCGTGGAGAGGTATTTCCAGCCGCCATCGCAGACGACGAACGCGATGTCGGCGCGCTCACCGGCCTTGACCGCCTTAGCCGCCTGCCCCAGCGCGGCGTGCAGGATCGCGCCCGTCGAGACGCCGGCGAAGATGCCCTCCAGTTCCAACAGTTCGCGCACGCGGCGTACGGCGTCACGCGGGCCCACCGAGAACCGGGTGTCGATCAGGTCGGCGTCATAGAGCTCGGGCACGAAGCCTTCGTCGAGGTTGCGCAAGCCATAGACCAGCTCGCCGTACCTCGGCTCGGCTGCCACGATGCGCACGTCGGGCTTGTGCTCGCGGAAATAGCGAGAGACGCCCATCAGCGTGCCGGTGGTGCCGAGCCCGGCCACGAAATGGGTGATCTCGGGCAGATCGGCGAGCAACTCGGGGCCAGTGCCTTCGTAGTGGGCGAGCGCGTTGGCCTCGTTGCCGTACTGGTACATCATCACCCAGTCGGGGTGCTCGGCCGCAATCAGTTTGGCCACCCGCACGGCCTCGTTGGAGCCGCCGGCAGCGGGCGAGGACACGATCTCGGCGCCCCACATCCGCAGCAGTTGGCGGCGCTCCTCGGAGGTGTTTTCGGGCATCACGCAGACCAGGCGATAACCCTTCAGCTTGGCCGCCATCGCCAAACTGATGCCGGTGTTGCCCGAGGTCGGCTCCAACAGCGTGCACCCGGGGCGCAGCCGCCCGGCCTTCTCGGCGTCTTCCATCATCGACAGCGCCGCCCGATCCTTGATCGAGCCGGTGGGGTTTCGGTCTTCGAGTTTGGCCCAGATCCGCACAGACGGGCTCGGCGAAAGGCTCGGCAACCCGACCAACGGCGTTCCGCCGACGGACTGGAGAAGGTTGTCGAACCGGACCATCGCTCGGATCAGCCGCCGGCGACAGCCGGGAGCACGACCACTTGGTCGCCGTCACTGAGGGTGGCCTGGAGGGAGCCGATGAAGCGCACGTCCTCGTCGTTGATGTAGACGTTGACGAAGCGACGCAACTCGGACTCCTCGATCAGGCGATCCTTCAGGCCGGGGTGGTTGGCCTCCAGGTCGTCGATCAACTCGGCGAGGGTTGCGCCGACGGCGGTGACGGCCTTTTCGCCGCCGGTGTAAGTGCGCAAGATGGTGGGGATCCGGACCTCGATGGCCATCTAGAAAAGCTCCTGTGTGTCGATGATGGATACGTCTTCTTCGGTGACGATGCCGTCAACGATTCTGTAGGACCGAAACTCCACCGGGCCCTCGTTATTCCCAAACTCGCGGGTGGAGACCAACACATAGTGTGCGTTGGGCTCCTGAGCCAGGTTGATATCGGTCCGGCTGGGGTAGGCCTCGGTTGCGGTGTGCGAGTGGTAGATCACCACGGGTTCTTCGTCGAGGTCGTCCATCTGCTTGTAGAGCGCGAGCAATTCGCCGGAATCAAACTCATAGAACGTCGGGCTGCTGGCCGCGTTGATCATCGGCACCAAGCGCACCGGTTGGTCGCTGCCGACCCCGCCCGCGACGACGCCACAGGCCTCGTCGGGGTGGTCTCGCTTGGCGTGGGCGACGATGGCGTCGTACGTCGCCCGGTCGAAGGTCAGCATGGCGCCCAAGCCTACGAGCAACCGGGGCTTCGTGTGGCCGAAGACCACGGAACGGTCGCGCACGTCGCCCCTAGGGTGTCCCCCGATTTGCCCCGGAATTCGAGCTCAGACTCTGGTGAGCCCTGCCCAACCTGCCTAGCGTGCGGAACATGCGCCGACCGCCACCCGCCTTCGCGATCCTCCTGATCGCCCCGTTTGTCGGGGAAGTGCTCTCCACCGCGACGTCGATCTTTGAGTTCCCGCACCCGCTGGTCTTGGTTTCCGAGGCCGCCTTGTACGGCGGCGGCGCGCTGCTGATCCGCGAGGTCGCCCGGCGTCGCGGGCTGCGGTTGCTCGGACTGCTGCTGCTCGGGGCGGCGTACGGAATCTATGAGGAAGCCCTGCTGGTCCGGAGTTGGTTCGCCCCCGAGTTCATGCCCAACGCCGCCGCTAGCGCCTACAGCCGGGTGTGGGAGACCAACGTGCTCGAAGCGACCCATCTCACCTTGTTTCACGCGGCGGTGAGCATTGGCTGCTCGATCGCGATCGTGGAACTCCTCTATCCCGCCCGGCAAGGCGAGGCCTGGGCGAGCAAGCGTTGGCTCTTCGTGGCCGCGGTCATGCTCGCCGCGTTGGTGCCGCTGACCTTGTTGCCGGTCGAAGGATTCTTCACCCCTCGCTGGCCGCAGATGGCGGCGGCCGGGATGCTCGCCTCCGTCGTCATCGCCGTCGCGTTGCGGTGCACCCAGCCGGTCACCGAGCGACCCGACCACCGTTCCCGTCCCCGTCCGGCTCGCCGCCCCACGAGCCTGGCGCTGGTAACCCTGGCGGCAGCCAGCGCACACTTCTTCATCGTCTGGCTGGCCCATCTGACCCCGCTTCCGTGGCCAGCCGGCCTCGCCTTGGCGCTGGCGGTCGCGTGGGGCGGGTTCTGGATCGGGCTTCGCGTGGCACCGCTGGATCGCGACCTACGGCGACTCGGCGCGGTCGTGGGCCTGGTGCTCCCGCTCGTGCTCGTCAACGTGGCGCTCGGTTGGGGTGGGCGACCGGATGCCTTGATCACCGCGGCGGTGGGCGTCGGCGGCTTGGTGTGGGTGTGGCGGCGTACGGTCGCTCAGGCCGCGCTCAACGCGAGGACCAGCGTCTCCTGGAGATAGCCCACCCATTCGTAGATGTCGTGAGCCTGGGCCCGCGGGTCGTCGTCGGGAAGGGCGTGCCAGTAGTCCTCGTCGCCCTCCTCGACCTCGAGCCGGGTGGCGAGCGCCAGGCGCATGTCGGTGAACGAGCGCAACCACTCGTGGGCGGGGCCCTCGTCCAGCTCGATATCGATGGTCAGATCCAGGTGGGTCGGGTCCGTGGGGAGCCCCGCCTCCTCGAGCGCGTCGATCACCGCACTGGCCGCGGCCGCCTTGCCATCGCGCAGCGAGCCCTCGGTGAACCGCCGGAATTCGGCGGCGGCGTCGTCATCATCGGGGTAGGCGGTGGGGAACAACCGGGCCAGCACCGGATCCTCGGGCGCCGAGGTGGGTCCGGAGAAGTCGAACATCGCCTCCAGCGGATCGATCGCCTCTACCGGCACGGCGCGTTCGTTGCTCAGCAGCTCGACCAGTTGCGAGGCAAGGGACCGCAGGAGATCAGCCTCGAAGCCCGAGAAGGTGGCGATCAGGTGTCCGCTGCGCCGATGGCGGGCGAATCCACTCATCCGGCTGCTCACTCGTCCTTGGCCATGGTCGCCCACAGGCCGTATTCGTGCATCGCGGAGACGTCTCGCTCCATCTCCTCGCGGCTGCCGACGCTGACCACCGAGCGACCGTCGCGGTGGACCTCGAGCATCAGCTTCTCGGCTTTGGCCTTGTCATAGCCGAAGTACTTCTGGAAGACATAGGTGACATAGGACATCAGGTTCACCGGATCGTTCCACACGATCGTGACCCACGGGGTGGACAGGTTGGTGATCCCCTCCGGTGTCAGGGTCGGTTCAACCTCGACGGGGCTTGCGGTGGACACGCGCACATCGTGACACAGGTGCACCCCGGTCGGGGCCAGTCCCCGCTCAGAGATCCTGCGCGCCGCCCCAGCGTTGGGCCAGCTCGATGATCACCGTGAGGTTGCGGTTGGTGGCCACCCCGATCCGCTTCTCCACCAGCGCGTTGGTGATCTCGGCGGAGTGATAGGCGTCGCGCCGGTTGAGCGCGATGTGTACGGCGCGCCCGCGCACCCATGCGCGTTCGCCGGGCACCTGCCACGACTCGAGGTCGGCCACGGCCTGCGTCGGCGGATCGGCCTTCAGCAGCGAGACGTAGTGGCGCCCCTCCCCCGGATGCTCTGCGGCGAACTCCGCCCTCAGGCTCAGCCCGTCGCGCGCGATCGCGACGAGTTCTGCCAGCGTGAACACCATCGTCGGCACCGCAAACCCGCGATCGGCCAGATAGGCCTCCTCCAGGGCGCCTTCCAACCGACCGGTCGAGCGTAGGGAGCTGGTCAGCCGCACGTTCCCACTCGCGATGTAGGTCTCGACCTCGGTCCCCCCGGCAGCCTCGGTGGCGGCCACGATCGCCTGCTTGGGGAACTGACGGTTGGCCCCGAGATTGATGGCGCGCAGGAAGGCGGCGTACGTCGGCATGGCGTCATCGTGCCGCACCTGGAGTGGCGCCGCCAGATCCCCCTGGTGACACCCAGACTCCCGGTTGTTTGTGTGGGCCTGTTCAACTCGGGACTTAGCCCCGGCGTACGACGTTGGTCGCGGCCCACTTGTCGTGGATGGCCTGCTTGTTGCCATCCCACAGCGGCCAGAGCGAGTCGACGAGGGCAAAGAGGCTGCCGATGCTCCCGACGATGGGGACCAGTCCGACCAAGGTGCTGATGTTCTGGACCACCCACCGCTTCGCGATGGTGCCGAAGCTCAACTGGCCCGGACGGTCACGCAACCGCACTTGCAAACCCATGACCATCTTCCCCGGGGTCGCGGCGCGCCAGCGCAGAAACCCGAACGTGTAGATCAGGTTGACCACTATGCCGATCACGGTGATCGCCATGAGCGGGCCTACGGCATCCGCCATGAATTCCGCTTCGGTCGGTGCAGGCAAACCCTGTTCGGCCGCACTTAGAGCCTCGTCGAAATACTTCTTGAAGGCGTCGAACGCTTGCGCGACAAACGGGAACGACGCCAACAACGTGAGCGGCAGCAACAAGAAGCCGTCGATGATGGTGGCAAACACGCGAGACCACCAGCCCGCCAACGGCTGGCCATCGGGAGTCGACGGAACGCCCGCCAGATAGGCGTTGGGGTAGCCGGCATTGGGATAGCTGACGGGCGGATACTGCTCGCCGTACTGCGGGCCGTAACTCTGGCCGTACTGCTCGCGGAAACCCGGCTGTTGGCCGTACGGATCCACCCCCTGCTCCTGGCCATAGCCAGTGGGGGCTTGCTCGATCGGTGGCTGCACAGCGGGCGGCTGGGGCGTGGCCTCGGGGGCGACCGGAGGCGCCGCCTGGACATGATCGGTCCACTGCTGGCCGTCCCACCAGCGCACGCCTGCGGGAGTCCCAGGTGCGGCAGCAGGGTCGGGGTACCACCCCGCCGAGATCTGATTCATGCAGACGATGCTCTCACGCACTGATGGGAATTCACCGAAAGCCCGCTGCGACGCTCCGCGAGCCCCGACTCGGTTAGGACGACTTGCGCAACGCCCACTCGCGCACCCGAGCGATGCGGCCCACCAACTGTTCGGCGCTCGCCACCGCGGCCGGGGGTCCACCACACTCCTTGCGAAGGGCCGCATGTGTGACGCCGTGGGGTTGTCCGGTGCGGTGATTCCAGGCCGCCACCAAGCCGTTGAGCTCGCGGCGCAACACCGCGAGTTGCTCATGGGTGGTGAGCTCGGCCACCGCCTCCTCGGCCACGTCGGTACGACGCCGGGCGCGCTCGCTTTGTCGATGGTGCAACAACTCGCGAACCTGGTCGGGCTCCAAGAGCCCTGGGATGCCGAGGAAGTCCATCTCTTCGTCGGAGCCCACCGCGACCTCGCCGGCGTGCCCGAAGCTCGAACCGTCGAACAACACGTGGTCAAAGCTGGCGCTGGACCCGAGCGCCTCGAAGGGCAGCCCCAACTCAGAGTCGAGGGCTCCCTCGCCGGCCTCGGCCTGGGCCAGCAGCGCTCGCTCGGCCGCGAAGATGTCGGCCTCGTCGGTGATCGTGCGGCCGAGCACGTGATCTCGCTCCAACTCCATCTGCGCGGCGTAGGTCAGCAGCGAGGCGATCGACGGCACGAAGATCGAGGCCGTCTCTCCGCGCTTGCGAGCGCGCACAAATCGCCCGACCGCCTGGGAGAAGAACAGGGGTGTTGCTGTGGTGGTGGCATAGACCCCCACGGCCAAGCGCGGCACATCGACACCCTCGGACACCATCCGCACGGCCACCATCCAGCGCGACTCCGACGCGGTGAAGGTCGCAATCTTCTTCGACGACGCCTTCTCATCAGAGAGCACCACGGTGGGCGGCTCGCCGCTGATCTTCTTCAACAGCGCGGCGTAGGCCCGTGCCGAATCCTGGTCGGCAGCGATCACCAACCCGCCCGCATCGGGCACGTGGCGGCGTACTTCCGAAAGCCGACGATCGGCGGCTTCCAAAACCGCCGGGATCCAGGCGCCGTCGGGGTCGAGTGCCGTGCGCAACGCCTGGGCCGTCAGGTCCTTGGTGAGCGGCTCGCCCAGGCGGGCGGCGACTTCGTCCCCCGCACGAGTGCGCCACTGCATCTCCCCCGAGTAGGCCAAGAACAACACCGGTCGTACGACGTGGTCGGCGAGCGCGTCGGCGTAGCCATAACTGAAGTCGGCCTGGGAGCGCGGGATCCCGTCGCCGCCCGGCGCATAGGTGACGAAAGGGATCGGATTGACATCCGAACGAAACGGGGTGCCGGTCAACGCTAGCCTTCGGGTCGCCGGACCAAAGGCCTCGCTGACGCCCTCCCCCCAGGACAACGCGTCACCCGCGTGGTGCACCTCGTCCAAGATGACCAGGGTCTTGAAGCGCTCGGTGCGGATCCGCATCGCCAAAGGGTTGACCGCAACACCGGCGTAGGTGACGGCGATGCCGACGAAGTCCTGGCTGGTGCGGCCCTTGCCTGCGGCGTACGTCGGGTCCAACGGGATCCCCGCCCGAGCGGCGGCCTCGGCCCACTGCGTCTTGAGGTGCTCGGTGGGCGCGACGACCGTGATCCGATCCACCACGCGACGTCCGAGGAGATCGGCAGCCACCGACAGCGCAAAGGTCGTCTTCCCGGCGCCGGGCGTGGCGACGGCCAGATAGTCGCGCGGGGCGCGCTCGGCATAGTCAGCGATCGC
This sequence comes from uncultured Actinomycetota bacterium, assembly GCA_963814245.1. Lineage (GTDB taxonomy): Bacteria > Actinomycetota > Actinomycetes > Propionibacteriales > Nocardioidaceae > Nocardioides. The sequence goes on along the minus strand of CAWFBY010000002.1, from coordinate 103,035 downwards.
CGCGGTCTGCCAGGCCCGCAGCGAGGTGGCCGTGCCCCAAGCAGCCCGATCCGGCCAGGCTGGTGACAGGGGGACGACCTCGGGTCGTCCCGTCATCCGTCGGAGCCCTCGCCGTCCCCGCCGCCAGGACGCAGCGACTCCCAGATCTCCTTGCACTCGGGGCACACCGGGAACTTCTCGGGAGCCCGGCTCGGCACCCACACCTTGCCGCACAACGCGATCACGGGCGTGCCCATCACCATCGCCTCGGTGAGCTTGTCCTTGGGCACGAAGTGGGAGAACTTCTCGTGGTCACCGTCCTCGGTGGGCACCGTGCGGGTGTCTTCCAGCACATCCCCACTGGGGGCGAAGCCGATCGAGGGATTGCTCACCGGACCACCCTAGTTGAGGTCGTGCGTCGAGGTCAGTTCATGTCCGGGTCGAGAGGCCGTGTCGAGCGCCACGCCAACTCGCCCGGCTGGCGGCGGAGTACGACGCGCCACAGGTGCTCGGGGGCGGGACCGAACACGTCGGCACGATCGGCCGGGACGACGTACCAACTCCCCTCCTCGATCTCGTCCTCCAACTGGCCGACGCCCCACCCGGCGTACCCCGCGAAAACGCGCAACCCCACCAGGGAGCCGTCGAGCAGCTCCACCGGCGCATCCAGGTCGATCAGCCCGAGCGACTCGTGCACCGCGCGAAAACCGACAGGCGGCTCGACGGCCGGCGGGAGGAGTCCGACGGCCAAGGCGCCCTCCGGGCTGACCGGACCGCCCTGGAACAGCACGCCGGGTTCGGTGGCGACCTCACCCCAAGCTTCGAGGACATCACCGACCGGAACCGGCGAAGGCCGGTTGAGGATCACCCCGAGCGCGCCGTCCTCGTCGACGTTGAGCAACAACACGACCGTCTCGGCAAAATTGGGGTCCAGCAACTCCGCGGTCGCCACCAGCAGCATGCCCGCCCGAACCTCACTCATGGGTTCATCATGACGGAGGGGCTACTTGAAGGTCACGTTCCCACCGGTTGCCGGCACCAACTCGATCCACGTGTGCCCAGGGGGCACGAGGATCTCCCCGGCGTTGTTGGACAGCGTGAGCGCGCCCGTAAGGCTTGCCTTGCTCCAAGTGGCGCGGATGACCCGACCACCGGTGAACAATAGTGCCGGGCCCTCGCCCTCAAGCTTGGTCTCGGGCACCGGGTTGCCGGCGGGGTCGAGATAGCCCGCATCCCCCACCTGGACTCGCAACACCAACACGTTGTCGGCGGCAAACTGGTCGCCCTTGGCGGCGTAGGTGTTGACGTTGGCATAGGCACCGCCGCGATAAGCCCACGACGTGGTGTGCCCACCCGAGAAGGACGCGGAGAGTGTGTTCGCGGGCCGCCCTGCGGGCAGCTCGGCCGCTTCGCCCCACGGCAAGTAGTCATCGGGGCGGCTCGCGTCGATCTTGGCGGTCGTGGCGATGTCGCCCAGGTCGGCGAAGACGTTGTACGGCGCGTAGCGGTCGGTGTCGCGATAGATCCCCTGCGCACCCTCTTCGAAGAACGGAATCCCGGCGTTCTGGATGCGGGCGATCGTGCGTGCGGCCGCCCCACTGGTGACCACGGAGGCCTCCACGGGCGACACGATGCCGATATCGCTGGCCCGCATCGAACGCACCGGGCCGACCCGATCCGGAATCTCGGAGTAGTAGAAGACCGCAAGGCGGGTGAGGCCCCCTTCGACCAGCTCCTCCACGACCATGTCGGCCGAGCCGAGTCCGACCTGGGGGCTGCTGCTGGAGGTGTTGTCGATCTTGGTGACCAGCACCGGGTGCGGTTGCTCGGAGTTGGCGGACCCCGACACGGGCAACCCCGTCAGTGGCCAGGTCGCCACCAGCGTCGGGCCATCGGTCACGGTGGGCTCGGCATTGGTCAGCTCCGCCGAGGGCTCGGGTTCGCTTCCGGAGCAACCGGCGACGGCGAGACCGAGAGTCGCAAGGCCGATCCCAAGCACGGTCAGTCGCGACCGGTTGGGGAAGGGCAGGGTGGCGCGGCGCACGGGCGCTCCGATCTGTGGGTCTGCTGGTGGCTGCTCGAGTCCAAGTGTGAACGGGCAGCCAAGCCCGACGCGGCAGGCGCGCCCAGCGGTTTGGATAACCCCCGCTTGGTTACCCCCGCCGAACGCCCCCGCCGAACGCTCGCACATCAGCGGGCGCGCAGGGTCCCCGCGAACCAGCTGGAGGTCCACGACCGTTCGACGCGGACGCGTTGTCCCGGGCGCGGGGAATGCAACATCACGGCTCGGCCGTGACGCCACTTGAGGAAGATGCCCACGTGGTAGACGCCGTAGCCACTGGTGAAGAACATCAGGTCTCCAGCGCGCAGGGCTCGCTTCGAGATGCGCCGGGCATGGCCGGCCTGAGCCGACGACGTACGCGGAACATGCCCGAAGCCGGCGCGACGGTAGCTGTAGAAGATGAGTCCGGAGCAATCGAAGGAACGAGGTCCGGCGGAGCCGTACCGATAAGGATCGCCGACCTGATGCAGGGCGATCTGGCGCGCCACGGCGACTCGCTTGGCGCGCGTCTGTTGGGCGTTGGCCGGCGTACTGGAGGCGACGGTGGCGCCGAGGGCAACCACCAACGCGACCAGCAAGGTCAGCAAACTGGAAAGACCGCGTCGGGTAGTGCGGTGTATGGGCAGCCCAAAGGAGGGCATGCGAACGATCGCAGGCATGAGTGATGTCCCTTTCCCACGCCTGTGAGGTGAGCTGTCGGGTTAGGGCTGAAAGGTGCCCCGTCGCCTCCGGCGACTTCACCCCGAGCGTCCTCGCACCCCCGATTGGTGCGACTTCGCGTGGAACCTTTGGGTCCCCCACTCCTGCCCGTCGTTGCAAAACGAAGGTCGACTTCAGGGGCAGGCAGGACTCGGCGTTCCCTGAAGCGCGCACTGTTGTGCGACCTCCAGGCTAGGCAGACGGGCCCCCACATCCCCAAAACCGCGCGCGTATGGCGTCGGTCACGTTGGGGCTAGCCCAGTTTGGCGCCGCCGTCGACATAGATGGTCTGACCGGTGATGTACGACGCGTCGTCGCTGCACAAGAAGGCGGCGGCGGCGGCGATGTCTTCGGGCTGACCGACCCGGCGTACGGGCGTGGCTTGGGCGGCCATTTCGCGGAAATCGGCGACCGGAATGTTGAGGCGGGCCGCGGTGGCGTCGGTCATTTCGGTGGCGATGAAGCCCGGAGCGATCGCGTTGGCGTTGACCCCGAAGGGGCCCAACTCGATGCCCAGGGTGCGAGTGAAGCCCTGGACGCCCATTTTTGCGGCGCTGTAGTTGGCCTGGCCGCGATTGCCCAGGGCCGAGACGCTCGAGAGATTGACGATCTTGCCGAATTTCTGAGCCACGAAGTGCCGCTGGGCCGCCTTCGTCATCAAGAAGGCGCCACGCAGGTGCACGTTGAGGACCTGATCCCAGTCGTCCGCGGACATTTTGAACAGGAGGTTGTCCCGCGTGATGCCCGCGTTGTTGACCAGGATGTGGATGCCACCCAACTCGGCCACGACCCGTTCGATCGCGGCTTCGGCCTCGGCCTCGTTCGTGACGTCGCACCCGATCCCCAGCGCGGGTCGGCCGGTGAGCTTTGCCGCTGCTGCGAGGGCCGCGCTCTCTTCCAGGTCGATGATCGCCACTGCCGCACCCTCGCTGGCGAAGCGCTTCGCGATGGCCAAGCCAATCCCTCGCGCAGCCCCGGTGATCACGGCGACGCGGCCCTCAAATCGATCCATGCTGTCCTCCATCAAGGTGGGTGCCGGCTAGGTGCCGCAGTAGGTGACGTGTGCCGCATTGAACTCGGGGGTGGCAGGTTGCGCGAACTCGGCCCGCTCGGTCCGCTCGGCAAACGGGTCGCTGACCGCGGCGAGCAAGTCCTGGGTGGGCTCCAGGTCGCCCTCTGCGGCCGCTGCCAGCGCAGCTTCGACGAGGTGATTGCGGGGCACATAGACCGGGTTGACCGCGTCCATCGCGTCGGCTGTCGCCAGTGGCTCCCGCTCGGAGAGGCGGCTGCGCCAACGCTCCTGCCAGGCCGCGAGGGTGCCCCGGTCCAGCACCAGGTCGGCGGTGGTTTGGGCACGTCGAAGCTCCGCCGCGAGGGCTCGCCACCAGGACGTGTAGTCGACGCGTTCGGCGGCCAACAAGGCGAGCACTTCGCCGATCAGCTTTTCGTCGTCGGGATGGGTCCCCACGAGTCCGAGCTTGGCCCGCATCCGCCCCAGCCACGCCGTGCGGTAAAGCTCGCCGAACGTATCCAGCACCTCGGTCGCCTCGGCCACGGCGCGGTCTTGGTCCTCGTCGAGGATCGGGAGCAGGGTCTCAGCGAAGCGGGCGAGGTTCCACATGGCAATCGGCGGCTGATTCGCGAAGCGATAACGCCCACCGGTGTCGATCGAGCTGTAGACCGTCTGCGGGTCAAAGCCTTCGAGGAACGCGCAAGGTCCATAGTCGATAGTTTCGCCCGAGATCGTCATGTTGTCGGTGTTCATCACGCCGTGGATGAACCCCACGGACATCCACGCGGCGACCAACTCGGCCTGGGCGGCCACCACGGCTTCGAGCAACGCATGAGCCGGCTTTGGGTATGTGGCACGGTCGGGATAGTGGCGTCGCAGGCAATAGTCCACCAGCCGGGTGAGCTCGTCGTGGCCGCGTTGGGTGGCCGCGAACTGGAAGGTGCCGACCCGCACGTGGCTGGCCGCGATCCGGGTCAAGACGGCACCGGCCTCGGGCGTCGTACGCCGGATCCGCTCGCCGGTCGTGACGGCAGCAAGGGCGCGCGTCGTGGGGATGCCCAGCGCGTGCATCGCCTCGCCGAGGACGTATTCGCGCAGTACCGGGCCGAGCCCGGCCTTGCCGTCCCCGCCGCGGGAGAACGGCGTACGACCCGAGCCCTTGAGGGCCAGATCTCGGCGCCGGCCGCTCCGATCGATCACCTCACCCAAGAGCAGCGCGCGACCGTCGCCCAAGATGGGCGAGAAGCCACCGAACTGGTGACCGGAGTAGGCCTGCGCCAACGGCGCCGAACCCTCCGGAGCCTGGTTGCCCGCGAGGATGGCCACGCCTTCGGGGGTGCCGAACCAGGCGGCATCCAGGCCGAGTTCGTCGGCCAAGGACGCGTTGAACAAGACGAGGTGGGGATCGGGCACCGCGGTCGGGGGCCACGGCGTGAAGAGGCCTTCGAGCTCGCGAGCAAACGAGTTGTCGAAGCCAATCGCGGTGCATATCGGGGCCATGGGACCCAAGGCTAGCCAGGGGGGATAGTGCTCACCAGTTCCAGCTTCAGCCAGCGCGCGAGATCCTCGATTTCCCGATCCACAGCCGCCGCCATTGCCCGGGAGAAGGGCGCATCTTGGTGGATCGCAGCGACGATCAACTCACCGCTGGAGCGATCGGCCCGGGCGTCAAGCTTCCCGACCAGGCGATCGCCGTACAGGATCGGCAGGGCGTAGTAGCCCCAGATGCGGGCGGCCGCGGGCTTGTACATCTCCAGGATGTAGTCGAACTCGAACAACTCGCTCAGCCGTTTGCGATCGGCCAGGAGCCGGTCGAATGGCGAGAGCAAGGCGGCCCGTCCCGCGAAGGGCTGGCCGAGTTGGGCCGGATCAACCCGCCACTCCCCTCGGACGCCCTCGACCACCGCAGCCTCCCCCGCCGCTCCGACGTCGACCGGCTCCATCGGGAGCTTGGTGGACTTGGCCCGGGCGATGCCGAGCGACTCCAGGCGGCGCTGGGCACGAAGTCGGCTCGCCTCCTCCACCGACGGCACCGGGTCATCGGGATAGACCCGCGACGCGAGGTCCCACAGCCGGTCGCGGCCCGTCCCGCCCGCGGACGCCACCTCGCCCTTCTCCACGAGTTTGTCCAGCATCATCCGGAGATTGCGGTTGTTGTTCCAACCGCTCGAAGCCCACGGGACCACGCAGGTGTCGGGGAAATCACTGGTGGGCAGCGGGCCGTCCGCGCGCAGTCGCTCCAAGATGTCGCGGCGGCACGCATTGTTGTCCGCGACCCAGTCGCGCACGTGGTGCTGCCACGGCCGCAACTCCCCCGTTCCCGGCCAGGCAGCCATGTCCGCTCGAAACAACGCGAGGTCTTCAGGCACCCGCAGGGTCTGATGCAACTCGATCAGCCGAAGCTCGGCGACCGCATCCCAGAGGGCGCGCGGGTCAAAACCCGACCCCAGGCGACTCCACACGACCAACTCGGCGCTGGGCGCAATCGCGCTGGTCGGCTCGATCTGCAGCAGCGACAGTTGGCGCACCGTGGCGACGAGATCGCGCGGCCGATCCTTGGTCAGCAGTTGGGCCCGTATGGCGATGCGCCGGGCATCGGCGCGGCTGAGGTGATGCAGCTTGGTCATGCGGCGAGGCCGGCACGCAGGCGGGCGGCGTACGCGACCGCCTCTCCTTCGTCGTACACCGTGCGTGGCCAGAAGAATCCGCGCAACCCGTCGCCCTTCGTGCGGGGCACGACATGACAGTGCAAGTGGAGCACCGATTGGCTGACCGTGTTGTTGATCGCCACGAAGGATCCCTCCGCGCCCAACGCCTCGACCATGGCGGCGGCCAGGCGTTGGGTGTGGCCGAGGAAGCCCTCGCGCAGTCGCGGCGCGAGGTCGGGCAATGTGACCACGTGCGCGCGTGGGACGAGCAGCACGTGACCCTTGAACACGGGACGGGTGTCGAGGAACGCCATGAAGTCCACGTCCTCAAGCACCACCTCGGCGGCCGTGTCGCCAGAGATGATCGAGCAGAACAAGCAGGGTGCAGGCTTCACGCTTCCACCCTAGCCGCGCGCCGGCGCCAACTGTTGGGGGTCTGTCGGGCCCATGGTTCGTGACCCACGCAATGCGGGAACGGCCGGACCCCCAACGATGGGGGTCCGGCCGGACGCGATCTCGCGAGACATCACATTAGTGGAGCTGGCGGGAATCGAACCCGCGTCCTCGAGCGTCGAACCAGGTCTTCTCCGGGTGCAGTTGGTGTTAGCGGTTTCTCGGCCCCGGCGCTCGCACCAACACGTCGCCGACGGGCTCAGTCACGGAAAAGTCCCGGTCAACCTCCATGACAAGAGTTGACCAGCAAGCCTTCTAAATGAGGCCAGGGTCCGGGACGAAGGCGGATGCCCGGTCTGACCCTTCGATCACTGCTTAGGCAGCGAGAGCGAAGTCAGTGCGCTTAGCGTTGGCACTTATTGGTTTCCAGCGGTCGTTAACGAGATAACGCTGGCTCCTCGACCCGCTTCCCCTGGAACTAACGTCCCAAGTCGAAACCGATCAGCCCCTCTGTAGTTATGTGGTCATGCTACCGGCACAACCCGCCCACGGTCGCATCGATTCCCGACCCGCGTGCGAATCGATCTACGACGGGGAGTAGTACTAGGACTATCGGACAGGGTGCCGGTTCGCGGCCCCACTACTAGCGTCGGTCGTAGACATTCACCGGCGGAAAGCAGGACGACATGAAGCGACTACGGATCATCCTCGGGGCCACGCTCACCGTGGCCATTCTCAGCGCACTGACGCCGGGGTCGGCGTGGGCCGCGACGAACCCTCCCTCAGCACCGATCGACCTGCTCCCCGAAGACACGCGGATCGAGGGGACCGCCCTCTCCATGTTTTGGACTGACACGTCCTACACCCAGACCGATCCCGACAACGAGACCGCCTTCGAGGTCGAGCGCTGCACCGGCGCCGACTGCACAGACTTTGCCCTGGTCCTCTCGGTTGGCCCCGGCATGACGTGGGCGCTCGACGACACTCCCAAGACGGAAGACACCGTCTACTCCTACCGCGTCCGGGCCGTCAACGACGCCGGAGCCTCGGCGTACACCAACATCGGGACCGCCCGCACGAGCTGGCATCGGCCGGGTCAACCTTCGGGCTTCGAGGCGACGTACGCCGCGGGCGCGGTGACCATGGCGTGGGTCGACAACGCCGACAATGAGACGTCGTACGTCGTCGAACGGTGCGAGGTTGGCATCTGCCTGGCGACCGAGCCGATCGCCGAACTCGCCCCCAATGCCACCTCGTTCGTCGACACGGACCTGCTCCTCGGAGCGAGGTACTTCTATCGCGTGCGGGCGTTCCGCCACACCGTTTGGACCGGCTACAGCGAACCGGTGGAATTGGTTGCGGGAGATCCCATCGCCGCGCCCGCAGCCCTGACGACCACCCCGGCTGCCCGTTCGGTGACGCTCGCGTGGCGAAACAGGGTGCCGGCGCGGGTCCAGGTGTGGCGCTGCGCCGCCAACTGTCTCGACTTGGCCGGCCACTGGACACGGGAAGGTGCGAACTGGAAGGCCATCGCCACGCTGCCCACCGGCACCGTCACCTATCGCGACAAGGCGGTGACCCGGAGGCACGACTACGTCTATCGGGTGCGGGCCGCCAAGCCCCACCGCGTCTCCCGTTTCAAGTTCTCAGCCAGCACGACCACCTGAACGCGCCCTTCACCAAGTCGAGAACGCGAGCGGCGCGGTACGCGCGCGCCCCAAGGCCCAACTCAACGGGAAGGCAGGCCCAACTCAACGGGAAGGCAGGCCCAACTCAACGGGAAGGCAGGCCCAACTCAACGGGTTAGTCCATGCCTTTGAGGCGTCGGCCGATGGCTTGCTCGGTTTCGCGGGTGGCTTGGCGTTCGGCGAGGGCGTGCCGCTTGTCGTAGGACTTCTTGCCCTTCGCGAGGGCGATCTCGACCTTGGCCCGGCCGTCCTTGAAATAGAGGGACAGCGGGACCAGGGTGTAGCCCTTGTCGGCGATTTTGCGTTCGATCTTGGCGATCTCGTGTCGGTTGAGCAGCAGTTTGCGCTTGCGGCGCGCGGAGTGGTTGGTCCAGGTGCCCTGGGCATATTCGGGGATGTGCACCGAATGCAGCCACACCTCATGGTCATCGACCTCGCCGAATCCATCGACGAGTGAAGCTCGCCCGGCGCGCAGCGACTTGACCTCGGTGCCCATCAGGACCAGCCCGGCCTCCCAGGTGTCCTCGATGAGGTAGTCGTGGCGCGCCTTCTTGTTCTGCGCGACCACTTTGCGCCCCTGCTCCTTGACCATGGGAGAAGTGTCTCAGGCCAGCTCAACTGGTTTGGCCACTCGCCCAGGCTGGGCGGTCAGAGCCAACGCATCGGGTCAACAGCACGGCCGTTGACCATGACCGTGAAGTGCAGGTGACAGCCCGTCGACCACCCGGTCGACCCGACGTACCCAATCACTTCACCGCGTTCGACCCGTTGGCCCACCCCCACGGTGTAGCGGATCGCATGGTTGTAGATCGTGGCTAGGCCGACGCCCCGGGCGTAGCCATTGTCAATGATCAACCGGTTGCCGTAGGAGGTGCTCCAGTACGCCGAGACGACCTCGCCGTCGGCGGCGGCATAGAGGGGCGAGCCACAATTGGCACCGAAGTCGATGCCGTTGTGCAGCCCCCAATAGCCGTAAATGGGATGCGTCCGGTAACCGAATCCCGAGGTGATCTCGCCGCCCGAGGGATAGTTCAGGAACCCATCGGAGTCGCGGACGCCACCCGAATGTTTGTCGCGGGCGGCCTCGGCGCGCTTGCGCAGCATCTCGGCGACGCGTTCCTCCTCACGCTTGAGTGCACGCAGTTCCCGCAGGTCTGCGGCCCGCGCCGCATCGGCGTCCGCCTTGGCCTTGCGGCTGCGATCGACACTCGCGCGGACAGCGGCGGCGGCCGAGGCGGCCTGTTGCTCCAAGGAGCGACGCGCCTCGAGCTGTTGGGCGGCCTCTACGCGGCGTTGCTCGGCCACGACCCTGGCCGCATCGACCTCGGCCTCCTGGACTTTGAGGGAGGCCTCGGCGGTGCGCAGAGCGTCGTAGGTGCTGGTCTCTTCGCCGACCATGATGACGCGCGTCTGCGCATCACGGGTCAGGTCGGCCGCCGTGTCGCTGTTGAACAGCGCGGCAAGCGACAACAGTTGGGGGTCACCCTCTTGGTAGGCGTCCACGACGAAGTCGGCGATGTCGGAACGTTTGGCGACGACCTGCTGCTTGCCTGCGGCCACCGCTTGCTGCGCGGCCAGCAGTTCCGCGATTGAGAGCTCCAATCGCTGCTGCATTTCGGCGTCGCGCGCCTGGGCGGCGGCGACCCTCTCCTGGGCAGCGGCCAACGCGGCCTGGGCCGCGGTCAGTTCGTCGCGAGCGGCCTGCAACGCCACTTGGGTACGCCGCGCGCGGGCGCTCGACTCGCCCAGGTCGTCGTGGGCATGCGCGAGTTGATTGCGCACCTTGCGCTGTTTGTCCTTGAGCGGATCGGCGGCGAAGCCGGCGCTCGCGAGCTCACCCGTGCGCCGGGGGCCGGTTGCGTGGCCATCGATGGCCGCCACGAGGGTCAGCAGCAACAGCGGGATGAGGAGAGGAGTGAGCACGCTGCCACGCGTCGGAGCGCGCGAGGGCATGCGGGGGGTACGGGGGAAGGGTCGCACCGGTCAACCTTTAGGTGTTCGGGGAAGTGAACTCCTCGACGCTAGCCGAACGCGATCACACTTTGAGGTATTTGCGGGTCAACACGAGTGTCGGAATCACGGTGAGCACAGGCGCGAGGATCGCGATGATCGTCATCGCCAAGCCGTATTCGCCCCAACTCACCCACGGCATGAACTTCAGGCGAGACGCGGCGACGTCGGAAACGCCGTACTTCACGAACGCGGCCAACGCGCCGCCCGCCAGTGCGATGCCGATCAGTGCGGTGACCAGCGCCTCCAACAAGAACGGCAGGGCGATGTACAACGTGGAGGCGCCCACCAGCCGCATGATGCCGATCTCGCGCCGGCGCGCCAGAGCGGCCAGCCGGATGGTGTTGGCGACTTGGAGCAGCGCGGCGAACACCAAGAATCCGGCGGTGCCAAGGGCGGCCGTCCTCAGCAGGCTAATCGAGTCGAAGATGGTCTTGAGCAGATCGCGCGCGTCGCGAACCTTCGAAACCCCGTCCAGGCCGACCACGGCGCTGGTGATGCCCTCGAACTTCTCGGGATCCTTCAACTCGATCCACACCGATTCCTGCATGTCCTCGGCGGTTACAGCGGGCCGCGGGCCAGCGAAGGGCTCCGGGCCGAACCGCGCCTTGGCCTTCTCCAGGGCCACCTCCTGGGACTCCAGGCGATAGCCCGCGACCTCGGGGTTGGCCTCGACAACCTCGATCATCGCCGTCTTTTGCGCGGGCGTAATCTCGCTCGAGCACGCGGGATTGAGATCGTCGGAATTGCACAAGAAGACGGTGATCTCGAGTTGACTGCCCCAGTGGGCTGCGGCGATCTTTGACTGTTCGTTGAGCAGCACCCCCACCCCCACCAGGGTGAGCGAGACAAACAGCGTCAAAATGACGGAGATATGCATCGACAGGTTGCGCCGCAACCCCTGGGCGAGCTCGGTGAAGACATAACGCAACTGCATCAGTTCGAAGACTTTCTGTCCGGAGCGGTCGTGAGCATCAGTTGGCCGAGCCGTAGACGCCCTGGGCCTCGTCGCGGATCAAGCGGCCCCCTTCGAGCTCGATCACCCGCTTGCGCATCTGGTCGACGAGATGGGCGTCATGGGTGGCCATCATCACGGTGGTGCCCGTCTGGTTGATCCGGTCAAGCAGCTTCATGATGTCCAGCGACGTGGACGGATCCAGGTTGCCGGTGGGCTCGTCGGCGATGAGAATCATCGGTCGATTGGCGAACGCCCGGGCGATCGCGACGCGCTGTTGCTCGCCGCCCGACAACTCGTCGGGCATCCGGTCACCCTTGCCGTCGAGACCGACGAGGTCGAGGGTCTCGGGCACGCGTTCAGCGATGTAGGACTTGGGTTTGCCGATCACTTGGAGGGCGAAGGCGACGTTCTCGTTCACCGTCTTGTTGGGCAGCAGTCGGAAGTCTTGGAACACGGTCCCGATCTGGCGGCGCAGCCGGGGCACCTTCCAACTCGCGAGTCGATTGATCTCCTTGCCGGCGACGTACACCCTGCCCGCCGTCGGCCGCGCCTCACGCAGCACCAACCGCAGGCAGGTCGACTTGCCGGACCCGGAGGCACCAACGAGGAAGACGAACTCGCCCTTCTCTACGTCCACAGTGAGTTCATCGAGGGCGGCGTGGCTTTGTCCGGGGTAGGTCTTGTTGACCTTTTCGAAGCGGATCACTGTGTTGAGGGTAGTCGAGTGGGCCAGGCAGTCTTCGCACCCTGCGTACGCCGGGGGGGTCGCGAGGTTATCTTTGCGCCATGCCCCGCCGCCTCCGACCCGTGTTAGCGCGCGCCCTGGTGGTGATCGCCGCGCTCGCTTCGCTCACCTCGTGTACGTCGGAGGGCTCCACCCCCGCAGCCAAACCGAGCGACAACGGCACCCCGCTGGAGAAGTTCGAGACCCGTCGGTTGACTCTGGCGCGCGAGCCTTTCTGCGACGAGTTGTCGGCTGCGGCGATCGATCGCGCGCTGGGCGGGCCTCAAGAGGGCGGGGCGGCGTACACCGATGGCCAGCGGGGCAACGTCACCGGCACGGTGAAAGACATTGCGCATGAAAGCTCGTGCACGTTCTTCCGGGGCAAGACTGTGGCTCGCGCGTGGATCTTCTCTCCGCCGATCACCCCGGGCCGAGCCAAGGACCTGGTGACCTCGAGCGAGGCGGCTGAGGATTGCAGCGTCGTCGAGGCGCCGAAGTTCGGGCGCCCGTCGACGACCACCGATTGTGTGTCGTCGGGGCGCAGGCAACTGACGTTTCGTGGTTTGTTCGGCGACGCGTGGCTGAGTTGCTCCTTGGCCGTGCCCGTGGCCGAGCACGACGAGCGACTCCTCGACCGGGCCGGACGCTGGTGCGTGGAAGTGGCGAGGGCAGCGGCCAACTGACGGCGGTTATCCTGACCGGGTCTTGGGAAGGAGACGCCGGTGGTGCGAGCAGGTGTGGCGAGAGCCGCGGCGTGTGCGATGGTCTTGACCTTCGCGGCGGGCGCCGGTCTGGGGTTGGGCTCGAGCGCGATTGCGGGCGCACCCAAGTGTGGCGGCAAGCCCGCCACGATGGTCTTCGGTGACGGCCCGGACGTGGTGGCCGGCACTCCCGGAGACGATGTGGTGATCCTGGGTGGGGGCAACGACTACTACCAATCGGACCTGGGCGGCAACGACACTGTTTGTGGGGGCGAAGGTCGCGACGATATCCGCACCGGAGCAGGCAACGACGTGGTTTTCGCCGGCGCGGGCAGCGACGTGATCGCCAACGGCTCGGGGCGGAACACCACCGACGGTGGGCCGGGCATCGACGAGCTCGACTTTGACGTGGCCTCCGGGGTCAACGTGGACATGACGGCGATGACGGCGACCGGATCGGTTCAAGACAAGTGGGCCTCGATCGAGTTGTTTCACGGATCCCAGGGCAACGATGTCGTGCGCGGCACCGATCATCGCGACGTGTGGGTCGGTTTCTCCGGCAACGACGTGGTCAAGGGCGGGCGCGGGCGCGACACGTTGAGCGCGGGCGACGGCTCGCAGGTCTTCGGTGGCGGTGGCAGCGATCTGCTGCAGGTTTCGGGACTCGCGAAGGCGTACGGCGGCGACGGCACCGACCGCCTCGACGCCGTTTCTGGTGCGCCCGCACTCTCTGGTGGGGCGGCCGACGACTATCTGGTGGTAGCGATGAATGCCGCGCCTTCCGTCGACGGCGGCGACGGCGAGGACACGTTGAGTCTGGTCGCTCTGATCCTCCCGGTGTCGGTGGACTTGATCGCGAAGACCGCCACCTATGCGGCACTCACACTGACCCTTGCCTCCCTGGAGACGATCATCGGGACGCCCTATGGCGACATGATTGCCGGCTCCAAGGCAAACGAGCACCTGATCGGCGGTGAGGGCGACGACATCCTGCGCGGCCGCAGCGGCAACGACCTACTCCAGGGCAGTGGCGGCGCGGCCGACTCCGCCGACGGCGGCCCCGGCCCCGACCGCTGCTTCGCCGAAATCAAGGTCAACTGCTAAGGCCCCGCGAGTCGGCGCAAACTCACCCCAAATCCACCCCGAGTCGGCGCAAACTCACACCAGATCTTCCCCGAGTCGGCGCAAACTCAAGCGTTCACAAGGTCCGTCCAGGGAAGACCTCGAATCAAGTTCGCAACAACGAGCCCGACCCCTCAGGTCCGCTTCATTGTTGTCCCCGAAACTCGCTAGTTGGCCTCGGCCCGATCGGCACCGCGACGCCAGCGGATGCCGGCTTCGATGAAGTCGTCCAGGTCGCCGTCGAAGATCGCCGAGGGATTGCCCGATTCGTAGCCCGTGCGCAGGTCCTTCACGATCTGATAGGGGTTCAGCACGTAGTTGCGCATCTGGTCGCCCCAACTGGCCTGCACATCGCCACGCATGCCGTCGAGGTGGGCTTTCTCTTCCGCCTTCTTCAAGGCGAGCAGCTTGGCCTTGAGGACGACCATGGCGCTGGCCTTGTTTTGCAGTTGGGACTTCTCGTTCTGACAGCTCACGACGGTCCCGGTCGGGATGTGGGTGAGACGCACGGCCGAGTCGGTGGTGTTGACCGATTGGCCACCCGGCCCGCCCGAACGGTAGACGTCGGTGCGGATGTCCTCATCAGGAATGTCGATCTCATCGGTGGTCTCCAGGACGGGCACAACCTCGACGGCCGCGAAACTGGTCTGCCGCCGCCCCTGGTTGTCGAACGGGCTGATCCGCACGAGCCGGTGGGTGCCGGCTTCGACGGAGAGGGTGCCATAGGCGTACGGCGCGCGGATGGCGAAGGTCGCCGACTTGAGGCCCAGCCTCTTCGGCGTACGACGTGTCGAAGACTTCGACGGGGTATTTGTGCTGCTCGGCCCACCTCAGATACATCCGCATCAGCATCTCGGCGAAGTCCGCAGCGTCGACACCCCCGGCGCCGGAGCGAATCGTCACGAGCGCATCGCGAATGTCGTACTCGCCCGACAGCAGGGTCCGGACCTCGAGCGCCTCCACGGCTTTCTTCACCCGGACGAGCTCGGCTTCGGAGTCTGCGAGCGACTCGGCGTCGCCTTCTTCTTGGGCCATCTCGACGAGCAGGCCGAGGTCGTCGACCCGGGAGTTGAGTTCGGTGAAGCGGTCCAACTCCCCGTTGAGAACCGACAACCGACCCGTGACGCGCTGGGCGTTGGCCTGGTCGTCCCAAAGATCGGGCGCAGCGACCTGCTCGCCGAGCTCGGCGATTTCGGCGCGCATCTTGTCCAGATCCAGGACCTGCTCGATCGTGTGCATGGTCGCCTGGAGTTGCTTGATCTCAGTGTCAAAGTCGGGTCCGGCCACGAGAAGCAACCCTACGCCACCCGCGAACTCCCCACGCGCTCGGCGCTGACTCTCCGCGCCGAGTCGAAGACTGTCGGCACTAGTGGGAGTGCAGGATGTCACCGGGTGACACCCAGACTCCCACTAACCGCCTAACGCTCCGGCGCAACGATGGCCGACCCGCGCGCACCGATCGTGGCGCGTTGGGGTGCGCCCGGCACGGTGAGCGGGAGATCGAGAGGCGCCCGGATCTCCACGGTCACCGACCGCTCGGTCGCGTCCACGCGCACGTCGTACGCCAACCCGGGAAAGCGCTGATAGGCACCCGCGCGCACCAGATAGTCGGCAACACCGGCTCGCGCACTGTCTTCGAAGAGCTGCAGCCGCTCGGCGTCGACACCCTCGGTGTAGACCTCAGCACCCTGCGCCCCGGCATCAGCCCCCGCAAGGGCGGCCCCATCGGCCACGTTGTCCAGGCCCTGGCGTTGGAGGTAGGCGGCAGACGCGTCGGTCACCATGGCCAGCGCCATCAACAGCACGACCGCCAAGCCGACGATCAGCAGCGTGGTTTGGCCGACCTCGTTGCGGTGCTCGTGCCGGATCACGACTGCCCGTCGGCAATCTCGACGTACTGCCCGATCGGCACCGTGTGCGTCGCATCCAACGCAAAACTGGGTCGGTCCCCGCCCAACACTTCGGGCATCAGCGGCAGATCCACGCGGGACTTGATCACCACGGTGATAACCGAGGTCCCGCTGTGGCAGTCCTGGGGGTACGGCGTGCACGTGACCGCGATCTCCAGGGGCGCCCCACCCACCCCCTGATCAGCCAGCGCCTGTTGTGCGGCGGCGTTCGCCCGGACCAGACCCGTCGCGTCGTCCGGGGCTAAAGCGTAGGCCCGTCCGGCCGCGCGGGCGGCCGCGCTCACCCCAAACGCCCCACGCTGCACTTCAAAGACCGAGATCACCATCCACAAAGTCGGGATGAGCAACAAGATGCCGAGCCAGACCAACTCAATGATCGCGCTGCCTTCCTCATCCCGACGCCGACGCACCCACCTCACGGTTGCTCCTCGATTGCGTGGCCTTCCACCGACAGATGGATCCCCGGGCCGCCGATTCCCAGCGCTGGGACTGTCGCTTCGACCCGCACGACGACTGCCGGCACACCCCCGATCGAGGTCATGCCGTGGCCGACACGTTTTCGGCGAATCGTCGCCGAGATTGCGCCATTGATCTGGTCTCGGGTCTTTGCTTCGGCATCCGCGAGCGAGCCGTCGGCTGTGGCGCCGGATCGGGCACCTTCGGAGGCCGCGGACACCAGGGTGTTGCGCACGTGCAGCACGAGCGCGACCTGCAAAATGCCCAGGAACAACGGGACCAGGAGGACCAGCACCAAGACGAAGTCGACGACCGCGGAGCCGCGTTCGCACCGGCGCTGAGGGTGCGACATGACCTACTTCACGCTGTTGAGCGCGTCGGAGATCATGCTTGCCAGAGTCCCCTCGGCGGCTACCCAGATCGTGGTGACTAACGCGGCCGTCATGACCGTGATCATCACCCACCCCGGCACGTCACCACGCTCGTCGCGCACGTGATGTGCGGTCACACGCCGCCACACCCGGCCGATTGCCTCTGAATGCAACATCTCGATTCCTATCTTTGGTGACGGGTTAGGGAGTGGTCAGGCTGAGCCCAACCACTCCTGGGTAGAACGCGAAAATCACGGTGACGGGGAGCACCAGGAACACAACGGGGACCATCATCAAGACCTCTTTGCGTGCGGCGGTTTCGATGAGCTCACGGCGGCCGGCCTCGCGCACGTCCGCAGCCTGGGCGTGGAGCACATCGGCGAGAGGCGTGCCCCGCTCGACGGCGATCGCGATCCCGCTGGCGAAGCGCGACACCAGGGGCACGCCGGTCGTGGCCGCCAACCGGTCGAAGGCGACACCCACAGGCTCACCCGTGCGCACCGCAGCCAACACGGCCGTCAACTCACGAGACAGCTCACCGCCGCTGCGTCGTACGACGCGATCCAAGGCAGCGACCGGGCCCTCGCCAGCGGCCACCGCCAACGCCAACAGCTCCGCAATGGTCGGGAACTCCAACAGGATCCGACGCTCGCGGGCCGTGACCTGGCTGGACAGGTGGTTGTCGCGCGCGATGACGCCCAGGGCGAACGCCAGCAGGCAGAGCACCATCGAGGACACCGCGTTGCCCGGATTGGCGAGTGAGCGCAGCAATCCGATGGCCGCCAGGGCCACAAATCCCACCAGCCCCCACAACACCTGCTCCACGCGGAAGTCGTGCACGGTCTTATCCAGCCCGGCCCGCGCGAGCCTGCGGCGTACGGAGGTGGCACCCCCGAGCACCCGCTCGACTCCGCGCGCGGCCGATCCGAGCAGCGGACCAAACACCCCCACCGCCGCCGACGTGGATGCCGGGGTGAGCGAGGGCAGCGCCGGACCACGACCCAGTTGGGGGACGTCGCGGACGAAGGGCAGCACGCGTACAGCGAGTTGCGGGCGCCGGATGGCATTGATCCGGGACCACGCCAGGAGCAGTCCACTCGCGGCGCTCGCCCCCAGCAGCGCTCCCCACAGAGTCAGCGTCACGACAAGATCCGCCGCTCGGTGGGGAGTTGCCCGATCCGCATCATCAGCCGATAAGCCACCGCGCACAGACCGGCCCCGATGGCCAGCACGATCGCGCCGGTGGGCGTGGCATAGCGCCGGATCACCTCCCCCTGGAGCGACATGAACAAGAGCACCGCCCAGGGCGCAGCAACCGCCAGCCGCGCGCCGTTGATAGTCCACGCCTGTCGGGCTTCCATCTCGGAGCGGGTGCGGGCTTCGTCTCGCAAGTATCCCGAGAGGTTGCGCAGCAGTCGGCCGAGTTGCCCGCCGCCGACTTCGCGGGCGATCCGGAGTCCTTCCACGACGCGGTCCCCAACCGGATCGGCCAGCGTGTCCTTGAGTCGATCGAGGCTCTCGTTGAACCTCCCGGTCACTTGGTAGTCGACGGCAAAACGATCGAAGGCGGGGCGCAGCGGCTCGGGTCCCCGCACCCCAAGGCCAGCCAAAGCATCCGGCAGCGAGAGACCCGCGCGCACGGCCGACGCGAGATTGTCGACCGCCTCCGGCCAGACCTGGGCGAATTCGCGCAGCCGTTTTCGGGCGCGTGAGCGCACCAGGCCAAGCGGAAGATAGGCCGCCATCAGCCCGAACGCGAGCGCCACCGGGGGCGTTTGCGAGACGACCTGGATCACCATGGCGGCGACCAATCCCAGCGTGAGGCACAGCGCCCAGATGCTGGTCACCGACACCGATGAAAGGCCCGCACTGGCCAGCAGCGCCGTCGTACGCCCTCCGGCAGGTGACGTACGCCGCTCGCGACGCGGCACGAAGAAAGCCGACCAGATCAGCAGCAACCCGCAACCGACCCCAAGCCCGATCAGCGCACCCATCTCAGGCACCCTCGTTGAGGATGCGCTGCAGGTCGATCCCGGCCCGCGCGAACACTTCGGGACGAGGCGGCATGCCGCCCATGCGGGCGAGCTCAGCCCCCGAACGCTCAAAGATCGGCTCGGTTTCGATGATGTCGTTCTCGACCCGACCCGGCACCCCCACGATCTCGTTGACCCGACGCACTCCCGCGCTGTCGATGCCCAGATGGACAACCAGGTCAACCGACGACGCCACCGTGGGCACCACAAACCGCGCCGAGATGTTCTCCCCCGCGAGCAGGGGGAGGGTGCACATTTTGACCAGGGCCTCGCGGGCGCTGTTGGCGTGAATGGTGCACATCCCGGGGAGGCCCGCGTTGAGTGCCAACAACATGTCGAGGCACTCCTCGGCGCGGACCTCCCCCACGATGATTCGGCTGGGCCGCATCCGCAGGCTCTCTTTGACCAGATCCCGCAACTGGATCTCGCCGGTCCCTTCGAGACCCGATTGACGCGTTTGCAGCGGCACCCAATCGGGGTGGGGGAAACGGAGCTCGAAAACCTCTTCTGCAGACACCACCCGATCGCCGCCCGGGATGGCAGCCGCCAAGCAGTTCAACATCGTGGTCTTGCCCGCCTGGGTGCCGCCGGCGACGAGAATGTTGAGCCCGGCTCGGACCGAAGCCTCCAGAAAGGTCGCAGCTTGGGCGGGCAGGCTACCCAACTCGACCAGATCAGTGAGCCGAGCGGCCTTGAGCACGAACTTGCGGATGTTCACCGCCGTGAATCCTCGGCTGATCCCCTCCAGTACGACATGAAGGCGGTGCCCTTCGGGCAACATCGCGTCAACGAACGGCCGCGAGATGTCGAGGCGACGGCCACTGGACTTGAGCATGCGCTCGACTAACTCATTGACCTGTCCCGAGGTCAGCATCAGGTTGGTCAACTCGTGGCGCCCGTTGCGCGCAACAAAAACCCGCGTCGGATCGTTGATCCAAATCTCCTCCACCGACGGATCGTCCAAGAACACCTGGAGCGCACCGAAGCCGGAGACCCGGGCAACCAGTTCGCCCACCATCAGTCCCACATCAACGACGGGAGCCACGGCACCGGTCAGACTGAGCTCGTCGTGCTCGCGGACCACGGCCTCGGCGATGCGGCGTACCCGTCCGGAATCCCGCTGGGGGTCGACCCCGTCGGCCCGCACCAGCTCACGGACTCGGCCGTCGAGGGTCTCCACCAACGCCTCATGTGCGTCTGCGTGCAGTGCGGTCATCGCTTGGGCCCCATCCCGGATCAGGATTCCGTGACGGAAACCTAAGCCACCACGGCACCACTTAAGAAGGGGTCGACCGAAAACTGTGGATAAAACTTCGGGCCGGCCCCCGGTTGCGACATGCGGACCCCAGGCTGCGCCGTACGGTCAAGGGACAACAGGCAGCCACCTAAGCGCTGGTCGCGCTCAACCAGGAGTCTCGGAACCGATCCATCGCCTCCTTGTATTTGCCTTGGGTCACCTTCACCTCAGCCTCGGCAAGTTTGGCCCGAGCCGTCGTGATCTTGCTCGGGCTGCCGCCGCGCGCGATCGCCGCATCGATGGCGTCGGTCGCGAGCCCTCGGGCGACGGCGACGATTGTGAGCTGATCACTCCAGACGTCGTAGCCCGCTACCGAGGACAGTTGATCGCCCGCCGCCTTCAAACGGTCGAAAACATCCTTCACCCGAGGCGCGAAGTCGCTGCGCCACAGCGCCAAATCGAGCGCCTTGCCCAGCTCCGCAACCGCCCCCTTGATGCCCTTCTGATCACTCGAGACGACCGTGGGGTAGAGCGTATAAAGCGCCGCTAACTCCGCACCGATACGACCCCGCGCGCCCACTCCAGGCGTCCAGGCGTCAGGAGCTCCGACCAGGGCGTCGCGACCCGCCTTGAAGGATTGTTTGAACTTGTCCAGCGCCCCCACCAGATCCCCCGCGGACGCCCGCTGCATCCCGTCGGCCAAGAGAGAGCGGGCCTGAGTCACCGCGTCGAGAGCGCCGTACGCAGCGGTCGCCTCGATGATCGCTGCCTGCGCCATGCCACGCCCCGCCAGCGACAACTCGGTCATCGTGCTCGGCACCACGGGACTTGCGCCCGCCATGCTCTTCAGATCGCCAACCGCACGTTTCATCTCGTCGAGCACCACCTCGCCACCGATAGCAATCGGACTCCAGTCGCTCACCCACTTCGCATCCGCCTGTGCCTTGTTGAGATGACCGATGGCGCTGGTCAGGGTCGCCTGGGGCGTCACGCCGGCCGCCAAGAGCCGCTGAAGCGCGGCTCGGGCGACGTAGATCTCGTGACGCGGGCTGTCCGGCGCGTACGGCGACCGCTCGCACAGGACCTGACCCGAGTCCAGCGTTGCACCCGCGCTGTTGACATACGCGAAGGTGGCCCGATCATCGGCCAGCTCGAACTTCAGCGAACCGAGCGCCGCGGGGGTGGTGTCGAAGCCAACCACCAGCCGGGGATCGGTGGTCGTGAACGGCCGTACGCCGTGCCCGCCCGCGCCTGCCACGAACTCGGTCAGCCCCATCGGATCCGGGTTGCCGACGCCGTCGAGGGCCTGCCAGCGCTGGTAGTTGTGATCGTGTCCGGTCAGGGCCAGGTCGACCCCCGACGTCGCCATCAACTGCCACAACGCACTCATCCGCACCGTCGAGCCCTGTGCACCGACGTTGAACAGCGGATGATGGAAGTACGCCACTGTGCAGGCCGCCGCGCTGGTCGCAAGGTCGCTCTTGAGCCACTCGTATTGCGGCGACCCCGGTTGCTGGCCGACCGGATCGTTTGAGTTGAGGCTGACGAAATGCCATCCGTTGGCGTTGAAACTGTAGTAGTCGGGGACGTTGTTCCAGTAGTCGAAGTAGCCAGGCGCAACCCCGTTGTCGTACTCATGATTGCCGACCGTGGGATTGGTGATCGCCCGGAACCTGGACCACCGCTGGCCGCCCATGCCGTACCAGTTCTGGAACTCCGTGAACGTGCCGCTTTCATAGACGTCGCCGAGGTAGAGGAACAGATTGGGATTCCACGAAGCGATCTGCTCGATCACGGCGTCGGCCTCCGGCTCGCCCCCGGCCGCATCACCCGTGGCCGCGAGGACGAATGGCGCGCCCGGGCCTGGCCGGGACCCGGTCGATGGAGTGAAGGTGTTCGTGTTCGGGGGCACCACCGTGATGCCATTGACGAAGGTCAAGGAGGCGACGGCGTCGACCGTGACTCGTCCGGGTGCAGGTGTCTGGGCAGGATAAGGACCCTTCAACGTGTCACCCATCACGGCATGAGCCCGCAGCACGTGGATCCCGTCAACCCACCTGTCGGTCGAGAGTTGGAACGTGTAGACGGCCGGGTCGGCGACGCTGACCTTCGGCTCGGCCTGGTAGTCAGTCAGCAGCGTCAATCCGTCGAGGGTGAACTCCATCCGCCGGGCGGCGAATTGGCTCCTGGGGAACGTCGGTTCACCGATGTTGGTGAGCGTCGCGGTGACCGTGATCGTGCCACTGACCGGTCCCGCGACCGGTTGAGCGACACACACTCGCGCCAGCGCCGGCCCGGTGGGGGTGTAGTAGGCGAACGGGTCATCGGCGCAACCCGCTGGAGCGCCATCTGCGCTTGCGGGGCCAGTCGCCACGAGCGGCGTAAGGGCCATCAGCCCAAGGGCCACCAGGACTCCGACGAATCTGACAGTGACAGCGGGTTTCTTCATGACGTGTCTCCCAGACCCGTCGCTTCCGCTGCCACCTTCGAAACCGAATCCCGATACCCGGTCGCGGGGTCACAGACGGCCGCGAGCCGATATTTCCGATAGCAGGAGACTAGGGCCGGCCGATCGGTTGCGCTAGCCACAGTTTCTCAGACCCCGCGGAAACCCCAACTCAACGCCGACCTGGGAGGATCGAGCCATGTTGGCCCGGCTGTCTCCCGCGCGGCGTCGGTTCGTCGTGGGGCTGGCCCTGCTCGCCGCGCTGGCGGCGCTCGGCACAACAGCGGCCACTCTGCTCAATCGCAAAACAGCCGCTGCTCCGGTCGACCAAGCGAGGCCGGGACCGGTGCTGCTGGTGCCGGGGTACGGCGGTTCCACGGCCGGCCTGGATGTCTTGGCCGCCGCGCTCCGCGACGAGGGGCGCGACGCCACCGTGGTGACCTTGGCCGGCGACGGCACCGGAGATCTCCGCGAGCAAGCCCAGGTCCTTGACGACGCGGTCACCGCCGCCCTGGACCGCACCGGCGCGCCCGCGCTCGACCTGGTGGGCTATTCGGCGGGCGGGGTGACGGTGCGTCTGTGGCTCACCGACTTCGACGGAGCCCGACTCACAAGGCGCGTAGTCACCCTGGGCTCACCCCATCACGGCACCGACCTTGCGGCGTTGGCCGCCGACCTGGCGCCCGATCGCTGCCCCGTTGCGTGCCAGCAGCTCGCCACCGACAGCGACTTGCTGCTTGAACTCAATGCCCAGGACGAAACGCCCAGCGGCCCGCGTTGGGTTTCCCTCTGGACCGTCAACGACAGGACCGTGCAGCCCCCCGAATCCGCCGCACTAGACGGTGCCCTCAACTTCTCGATCCAGTCGATCTGCCCTGGAGAAACGATCGCCCACCGCGATCTTCCGCGCACCCCGACGGTCATCGCGATGACCCTGTTCGAGCTCGGCGTGGCCGATCCCCAACTCCCCACAACCTCGATCTGCGTCGGCTAAGTCGTGATGTCCTTGGTCGTGAAGTTGGCCCACCCCGCCGCCAAGAACACGACCACATAGATCACCTGCAACCCGGTGCCACGCAGCACATTGCGCCACAAGATCGGGTCGCGGAACAGATCCACGAAGGAGAGCCAATAGCGCGTCGGCAACCACGGATGCAGGGCGTGGGCGGCATCGAGGGTGAGCAACAGGGATGAGGCGATCAGCACCGCGAGCGTGCCCAGGGCCGCGCCCAGCGGGTTGTCCACCAGTGTCGACAAGAACAGCGCCAGCGCCGCCACCCCCAACATCGACAACATGGCATACGCGAGGGCCAATCCGGTGCGCCCAACCAACTCCTGGGTCGACAAGGTCACGCCGGACACGCTCGCCGAGCCGCCGGCGGGGGCTGTGCCCAGCAGCAGCACGCCGACGGCGTACGCCGTGACCGCCACGACCACCACGGTCAGCACGACGAAGGCCAGCACGCTCGCCAGCTTGGCCACGAGCAGTCGCGTCCGCCCGACGGGCCTGATCAGCATGTAGCGCAGCGTGCCCGCCTGCGCCTCCCCCGCGATCGATTCCCCGGCGACCAGCGCGACCGCGACCGGGAGCAACAAGGGGACCACGATCGCCAGCGCTGCCAACGGGAAGAGCGTGCCGTCGCTGAGCACAGCCGACAAGAACGCCGGGCCGGTGCCCGGGCGCGGACCCAGATCGGTGAGCGCCAGCAACACGGCCACCAGGGTGGGCAGTGCGTCGATCAGCCCGATCGTCACCCAGGTCCGCCGACTGCGCACCATCTTGCTCAACTCGACGCCGATCATGCGAGCTCCCGTCGATCGGGGCTGGCTTCGACGGCGGCAAGGACGACCTCTTCGAGGGTACGGCGCTCCGGCGCGAGCTCATGGACCCGCACCCCGCCGGCCACGAGCAGCGCGTTGAGCTCGGCCGCATCAGCGACGCGGATGAGCAGGTGGTCGGCGTCGAAGTGTTCGACCTGACCGTCGAGGAGCCCCCGAGCCATCGCCACGTCGGGGGTGCGCACCACGATTCGCCCGGTCGGGCGGTGCAGGTCGGCAATCTGATCTTGGATCACCAACCGACCCCGGTCCAGGACGCCGACCCGGGTGCACAACTGCTCCACCTCGGCCAGGAGATGGCTGGACAAAAAGATCGTGGTTCCCTGAGCGTTGAGAGCAAGGAGTAGTTCCCGAATCTCCCGGATGCCCTGTGGGTCCAGCCCGTTGGTGGGTTCGTCCAAAATGAGCAGCCGAGGAGCGCGCAACAGGGCGCCGGCCAGCCCAAGTCGTTGGCGCATCCCCAACGAGTAGGCCCCCAAGGGCCGCTTATCGATCCCCGACAGGCCCACCTGAGCCAACGCGTCGTCGACGCGCCCGGCCCGCGTCGACCGCCCTCCTGCGGGACCCATGGCGTCGAACAATGCCAGGTTGGCCCGGCCCGACAGGTGGCCGTAGCCAGCCGGGCCCTCAACGAGGGCGCCCACCTGGGGCAGGACGCTGCGTGCGGCCCCAGGCATCGCCTCGCCCAACACCTCGATCGACCCTGACGTGGCGAGCACCAGTCCGAGCAGCATCCGCACGGTCGTGGTCTTGCCCGAGCCGTTCGCGCCGAGGAAGCCATAGATGTCGCCCTCGCGCACGTCCAGATCGAGACGATCGACGGCGAGGATCGGGCCATATTGCTTGGTGAGTTGGACGGTCTTGATCATCAGTGGTGATGTCCCCCGCGCCAAGGAAGAGCCGCCAGCTCGGACGCCGCCCGGGTCAGTGCCGCTTGGTTGATCGTCCCTGTGACCAACCAGCCGTCGCCATCTGGCTCGTCGGTGAGCAGCACCCCGAGCGGCCCGACATGCAAGAAGGTGTCGCCGTCGACGATCCGCGTGTCGGGGTTGGTGGCCAGTTGCTCGCGCAGCGGGACGGCTGCGCGGTCCCACACCGGGATCGCCATGACCTGGGTGAGCCCCGAGCCATAGATGCCGACCGCCTGCTCCGACTTGGGCGACAGGGGCAGACCCAAGAGAGTCCGCGGCGGCACCTCGTCGGCATATTGGTTAGCCGCGTCGGCGATGTCGAGGATGTCGTCGAACGATCTTGTGGCCCCTGGTGGCGGGGTGAACGAAACACGTCCTGCGGAAGGGCGCACGGGTGAGAACTCCTGGAATTCACTGGTAAACACTGCCACTGGGTCATCGGCGATGAACACCTCAACGCGCAGCGTGATGGCGCTTTCCGAGTCGGCCCAGAGGTCGACGTGGTCGATGCTGGTGAGGGGCGAAGAAGGCGTGACCCGAAGGCCCAGCGCCGTACGACCAGCGACGCGGCGGGACTCAAGCGACGTGAGGTCCCCCGCGTTAACGCCCTCCAGCACGCGATGCCCGAGCGCAGGCGGCAGAAGATCTGCCGTACGCGGCAGCCGGATCGGGGGGTCAAGATAGCGCGTGGCTTCGGCCTTTTCGTAGTTCCATTCCGTCGTCCCCAGCGCGTCGTGGATCAGGTCGACTTCGCCAGCGACGAGCAACTTGTCCACGCGCCACGTTTGCGCGTCGCGCCACCAGACACGCATCCTGGTGCGCTCGCCGAAGAGCGCACCGACATCGGTGAAGCGGTCGGCCACCGGCAGAAGCAGCGTGCCATGGGTTTCGACATAACCGGAGTACGGCGCCCCTTGGGCCTTTTCGATCCGGGTAAGGAGCGCACCGGCGTCCGTGTGCGAAGCCGACACGGGCCTCGTCCGATAGCCCACCACGGAGGCGACAGCGATGACCAGACCCAGCGCCACGAGGGTCCACCGGTTGAATCTGGTCATTGTTTGAGGCTACGCGACAGGTGGCCAGCGACCGCCCGTTCACTCCTTACGATTCGCAGAAACCGGCAGGCGGGCCCAACTCAACGGGAAGGGAGGCCCAACTCAACGGGAAGGAAGGCCCAACTCAACGGGGGCGCGCTACGGTTCGCCCATGTTTTTGGATCGGGTCACCTTTGGTCACGGAGCCCTCGTGGCGACCCTCCTGCTGGCCATCGGGATCGGGATGCGGGTCGCGGCGTTGGGGATCATCCCCGGCAATCGTCGGCCGTCGACCGGGATGGCGTGGCTGCTGTTGATCATGATCAGCCCGGCGATCGGTTTCATCATCTTCGGGCTCTTCGGATCGGCGCGGTTGGGGCGGCGCCGCGACTTTCGGCAGCAGGAGACCAACCACCTGATCCTGACCAAGACCAAGGACCTGCCCAACCACCCCCTTCCCGAGGGCACCCCGACCTACGTGCCCTCAGTGATCGAGCTCAACCGCACCCTGTCCTCGCTCCCGCTGGTGGGCAATAACACGGTGGAGTTGCTGCCTGACTACCGCGGCTCCATCGAGGCGATGACCGCCGCGGTCGCCACCGCCACCGACTACGTCCACGTGCAGTTCTATATCACCGCGTGGGACGACATGACCGAGCCGTTCCTTCTCGCCCTAGCGGCCGCCCACGATCGCGGCGTACGCGTGCGGCTGCTCCTCGATCATCTCGGCTCGCGTAGCATCCCGGGCTATCAGAGCCTGGTCACGAAACTCGACGACGCCGGCCTCAATTGGCACCCCGCCCTCCCGATCAAACCCTTCAAGGGTCGTTTCCGCCGCCCCGATCTGCGCAATCACCGAAAGCTGCTGGTCGTCGATGGCCGAGTCGGTTTCACCGGGTCGCAGAACCTCACCGAACCCGGCTACAACAAGCCCAAGCACCACAAGATGGGTCGCGAGTGGGTCGAGTTGATGGTCCGCCTGCAAGGACCCATCGTGGCCACGCTCGAGGCGACGTTCGGCCAGGATTGGTACACCGAATCTGGCGAAGTGCTTGCCGTCTCACCGCGCCCCGCGCCGCCCACCGTGACCGACGATCGCGTGCTCGCCGACGTGGCGTGCCAACTGGTGCCGAGCGGCCCGGGCTACGAGTCCGAAAACAACCTGCGTCTGTTCAACACGTTGATCTATGCGGCCACCAAGCGGATCTCACTGACCAGCCCCTACTTCGTCCCGGACGAGTCGCTGCTGTACGCCGTCACGACCGCCGCCCAGCGCGGCGTCGCGATCGAGCTGTTCGTCAGCGAAGAATCCGACCAGTTCATGGTCGGCCACGCGCAGGCGTCGTACTATCGCGCGCTCCTGCTGGCCGGCGTGCGGATCTACCTCTACCCCGCGCCCTACATCCTGCACTCCAAACACTTCACCATCGACGACGACGTCGCGGTTGTCGGCTCCAGCAACATGGACATGCGGTCCTTCGCCCTCAACTACGAGATCAGCCTGATGATGCTCGGCCCGCAGATCGTCGCCCGGATGCGCGAGGTCGAGGACGTCTATCGCGCCAAGTCACGACAACTCACCCTCGCCGAGTGGGACCAACGCCCGGGACGGTTGAAGTACATCGACAACGTGATGAGGCTGACCGCCTCACTTCAGTGACGCTCAGACCACAAGCAGCAACAACGCGGCCACCAGCACCACCGCAATCAGGCCGCGCAGCACCACAGGGTCGACCCACGACCGACCAGAGGTGACCACATCAGCAACGCTGCGCCGCAAGGCCAAGGCCGGAGTACTTTCCCCCGAGACCCAGAGCGCGCCCAAGGTCGCCAACACCACGAGGAGTGCGGCGCGCAGCGCCAACCTCATCCCCGCCGCCAGGATCGTCCAGACCGAAGAGACCAACTCCCGCTCATCGCCGACAGCCACGCCCCCCACCACCCGACCGCGTGCCCACCACAGGGCGATGGCCAACAGTCCGGCGCCTGCGAGCGACCCCCAAGCAAGCCAACCCAGCGCCGTTTGGCGACTCCGCGCCAGATAGACCGCCGCCCCGGCACAGCACATCCACAGTGCGGGGAGCCAGAAACCCAACACCTCCACCACGCGGTAAAGCCCGCGAGCCCGGGCCAATTCATCGGCATCGATCAGCGGGAACGACGCTTCGATCTGCGGCACCCGATCGGCGTCGACCAGGCCCTCGGAGTCCAAGATGCCGACCACGGAGTTCAACAACGTGCCGAGCTGGATGCCGACTCGACCGTCTTGACCAACCGCACTGTCACCGCCCGACAAGACCTTCACCAACTGCGCATGCGCAGACCGGTTGGCCGCTTCCCAAGCGGGACGGAACTCCTCCCCCTCGACCACCCGCACCACGGCCCGGTGCACCGCCTGGTCGATGAACTCGCGCATCAACGTCGTCCACGCGTCTTGTTCTCCGGCGATCGCTGGGTCAACGCCACGCGCCACGAGGACGGCCGTCAGTTCGCGAGATCGACCCTCCACGTCCACCTGGCGGAGGGCCAACTCCTCCAAGCGCCGCTCCGCGGCCCGCTGGACCACCGGGTCATCGGCCAGCGGCGCGACCGTGGACACATAGCGGTCGGTGTCGCTGACGATGCCGCCCACCCAGGTCGACAAGATCGCCAGGGGCAACAGTGCACACGCCAACAAGACCATAAGTCGGGACACCAGGTTGCGCGATCCAGCCGCCACAACGCACCCTCCTTGTCCCGAACGACTCCGGCTACCCGAGCATGGCACGTCCCGCCCGCCCAAGGCCCGCCACCCGCAACTGCAGTGCCCCTAGGGACGGTCCTCGTGGGCCCACTTGCCTGAGATCAATGGCAAGACCCAGCGGGCGCTCGGATCGGCCTCCACCAGGAGCGCCCGCATGAGCAGACTCATCGGCACCGCAAGCAGTGCCCCCAAGGGGCCAAGCGCCCAAGCCCAGAAGACGAGAGACAACATGGTGAAGGTCGCGGTGAGACCCACCTTGTCTCCGACGTACCGCGGTTGAATCACCGACTGGATGACCACATTGATCACCGAATAGACGATCAGCACCGCGAGCATCAGACCCGGACCACCCTCGAGCAAGGCGATCAGCGCGGGCGGTACCACCCCGATCACAAAGCCGATGTTGGGGATGAAGTTGGTGACAAAAGCGAGCACCGCCCAGACGAACGCTCCGGGCACCCCCAGCGCCCACAGCACCACCCCATCGATGATCGCCACGATCAGCCCGAAGGCCGCCGAAACCGCCATATAACTGCGGGTGCCCTCAGCGAAGTGATCCAACGCATGGACCAGATCGGGTTTGGCCCCGCGGAGTTTGCCGAGCACCGAACGCACGTTGGTGCTGTCGAAGGCCATGAACAGCACCAGGGTGATGATGAAGAAGAGGTTGGAGAGGATGCCCAGCACCGCGCCGAAGAACCCGCTCGCGAGAGACAGGATCTTCCCCATGTCGAAGGCGTCGATCATCGCCCGGATCTGCTGATCGCCCACCCCTAGCCCGGCAAGCCAGTCGGCGATCGAGTCGAGGTTGTCCTGCAGTTGGGGGGCATAGCTCGGGATCAACACGGCCAGCCTTCCCACGGCGAAGACCAAGGCCACGGTGATCGCCATCAAGATCGCGTAGACGGCCATCACCAGGACGATCGTCACCAGCCACTCGGGCAGCCGGTGTTTGGCCAACCAATCGCGCAACGGATGCACCGTGATCGTCAGGACCAGCGCCAGCACGGTCGGGCCGATGATCCCCGAGGTAGCCCGAACCCCCGCCAACGTGATCGTCAGCGCCGCCGCGACCACCAGAACCATCACGATCCGGGGTTGCGTTCGCTCGGCCACGGGAGCACCTTTCGCTTGTTCGATGGTGACCGTACTGCATTCCTCACCCGCTGGGTGCGAGGCTGCCACACCGCCGGTGCGTGCCGTGTCAGAATCGCACCGGGTCGACCCGCTCGGCCATCGCAACGCGGGCCGACCGGGTGCAGAGCGAGGTAGTGAGCCCCGCCATCTCCGTCGACCAGCCTGTGGAGGACCTCTGATGACTCGCCCCTTCCACGACCTCCTCGCCCACTGGTGGCGCAACGGGGCCAACCTGTTGGCCGTGTTGATCTTCTACTTCTCCGCGCCCGTAGGCGATGAGCACTCGCCGACGAGCCTGGCGATCGGCGTGATCCTGTCGTTGGCCGCAGCGTGCTCCGTCGGACTCCTGATGATCCGTCAGGCCCGCCAGCCCAGCGCCGCGCTACGCGCCGTACATCTGCTGCTTGCCCTCGAGGTGGTCCTCGCGGCGTTCTCGCTCAGCTACTACGCCCTCGCGATCAACACCGACGGCCAGATGGTCGGCATCAGCACTCGCCTGGACGCGCTCTACTTCTCCACCACCACGATGACCACCGTGGGGTACGGCGATATCCACGCCGCCGGCCAGGTTGCGCGTGCCGTGGTGACCCTGCACTTGGCGTTCAACCTGATCTTCGTCGCGGTGTTCGTGGGCCTGATCAAGAATCGAATCCAGGGACCCGAGACCACGGATCAGGCGGCCTAGCGCCGCCGCGTCGCAAACAGGTCCCCGTGCGCCTCCACCCGGGCCAGCACTTCGCCGAACTGAAACTGATCGAGGTCCAAGGGATCGTCGGCGCCGGCCTCGACCTCGGCCCAGGTGATCGGGGTGGCGACAAAGGGAAGTTCGCGTCCGCGCAGGGAGTACGGCGAGATGGTGGTCTTCGCGCCGGCGTTCTGCGACCAGTCCAAGAACACCTTGCCAGGCCGTCGGGCCTTGGTCATCGTGGCCGTGACCAACTTCGGATGAGTGTGCTGCAGGTCCTCCGCCAGTCGCTTCGCCAGGTCCGTCACTTCGCCGGAGTTCAACTTCCCAGGCAACGGCGCGTAGACGTGCAGACCCTTGCTGCCGCTGGTCACCGGCAGCCCCACCAGCCCGTGGTCGGCCAACCGCTCCCGCACCAACAGCGCCACCTGGCAGCACTCCGACAAGCCAGCCGGCTCGCCAGGATCGAGGTCGACCACGAGTCGGTTGGGGTTGCGGGGTCGGCCATTGCGGCCCACGGTCCACTGATGGACATGCAACTCCAGGGCCGCCAACTGCACCAGCCAGGTCAGCGTGGCGAGGTCCTCGACGATCGGGAACGTCAACACATCGGCCCCGGAGCCGGAGCGGCTTCCGGTGGTCGGGACCCGCACCGTGCGCACCCACGAGGGTGTCCCTGCGGGCGCGTTCTTCTCAAAGAAGCTGAGATCGTTCACGCCGTGGGGCCATCTGATCCGGGTGACGGCGCGGTCAGCCAGATGCGGCAACAACACCGGCGCGATCCGCGCGTAGTAGTTGAGCACCTCACCCTTGGTGGTGCCGGTGCGCGGATAGAGCACCTTGCCGAGATTCGTCAGGCGCAGCGTGCGGCCCTCGACGTCGACCAACACCTCGTTGGTGGGCGCCTCGGTCATCGGAGCCCGCTCATCGCCCGACCGCGATCACCGGATGTTTCGCCGGATCCAGTCGCGCCATCAGCCGCTTCACGAAGGGCCGCGGAGCGCTGACACAACCACCGGTCGCGCCCGGACCGTTCACATGGAAGAAGATCCCTGATCCTCGGTGTCGCACCTGCTGTCGGTTGAAGCTCGTCACAACAGCAAACTCATATTGCCGCGGGTAGTCGCTCAAGCGCTCCGAGGCGTTGACGTGGCTGCTCGGCAACCACCAACGAAACCCGCCTTGGGCTCGGTTGCGATAACGGTTGTAGTAGGCCGATCGGTTGTCTTGCACCCAAAAGTCGCCCCGCCGGATCATCCGATAGCCCAGCCGCCACCGGTCTTCCGCCGGCCCGGTGCCAAAAGCCGAGAGCAGCGAGTAGGTCCCCAAGGGCGTAGTGCCCGTGCCTTGGACCCGGTCGCGGCCGCGCACCAGCCCGCCGTACCCGATCCGGCCGTCGCGCACCCGCTCCCGCTCCGTCCAGCCGCCACCGTCGCGGGTCCACCAGACCACGCGAGCGCGATAACCCCGCGTGTGGTTGACCGTGAGCACCTGCTCGGTCTGCTCGGTGACGCGCACCCGGACTCCGTCGAGGGTGACCGAGTCGGCGTGCGCCACGCTGGGCGCGCAGAGCACCGACATGGTCACGGCGACCAGCAGTGCCCGCCTCATCCGCCGTCCTCGGGGTGGTGCTGGCCGACCGCTTGGTCGGCGTCGGGCACCAGATCTTCGGGGGTCAGATCCACACGCAGCGATTGGTACGCCGGCTGCCGCAGGCGCTGTTGCGACGACAACCCCAAGGCCTCCACGTCGACCACCAGCCTCGGCTCGACCCACAGCGTGCCGAGGGCATCGGCGCGCGGGACCTCATCGACGAACGGACTGCTCGACCGAGCCAGGGGGGCGAGGGCTTCCTTCAGCATGGGACCCACTTTGCCAGCAATCCCACTCCCCACGCGCCCCCGATAGACCAACCCGTCGGGAGTTGGTTCGCCCACGAGCAGCGCCCCTAACCGCGTCTTCGAGTCGGTTTCGGGTCGCCAGCCGCCCACGACGTACGACGAGCGCAGGCGGTGCGGAAACTTCAGCCAATGGGGGCTGCGCGCCCCGAAGTCGTAGCGCGAGGACAACCGTTTGCTGACGATCCCCTCGAGCCCCTGCTGGCGGGTGGCCTCCCACAACATCGCGCCGTCGTCGTACGCCGCCGGCACCTGCCAGTGCGGACCGGCCAACTCCAGACCCGACAGAATCTCGCGGCGTCGCCACAGCGGCTCGCGGGTGAGGTCCTGCCCGTCGAGGCGCAACACGTCGAAGACCAACAGCGTGACGGGGCGGCGCGCCGCCAGCCGGGCCGCACGATCGGCCTTCTGCACGTGCATGCGTTCGGCCAAGGCGGCAAACGACGGCGTGCCGTCGACCAGCGCGACCACCTCGCCATCGAGCAAGACATCGCGTCCCGGCAGGTCGGCCAACTCCGGGAACGACACCGTGACGTCGTTCTCGGCTCGACTCAGGAGGCGCACGCGTGGCTCGCGTCCCGCATCGATGTCGATGAGCAGGCGCATGCCATCCCACTTCACTTCGTGCGACCACTCGGCGCCAGTCGGCACGTGGCTGCCTTTGGTGGCGAGCATGGGGCGCATGGGCACCATTGTCACCCGTTGCCACCGATCGGCGCGCCGAGGGATGCGCGGACAGAGCCTGTGGGGTGATACTGGTGTGACTGATACTGATTCAGTTGGGCGTGCCTTCGGGGGCGTGCCGACCGTCAAGAGTGCCGTCGAAAGGTTCTTCCCCCATGCGTGCGATCTGGAAGGGCGCGGTCTCCTTCGGGCTGGTCAACGTGCCCGTGAAGTTGTATTCCGCGACCGAGTCCCACGACGTGTCGTTCCGCCAGGTCCACGCCAAGGACGGCGGGAGGATCAAGTATCAGCGGGTCTGCTCGGTCGACGGCGAAGAGGTCGCCTACTCCGAGATCGCCAAGGGCTATGAGACCGAAGACGGCGAGATGGTGATCCTCACCGAGGACGACATGGCCGAGTTGCCGCTAACCTCCTCGCGCGAGATCGCCGTCGAGAAGTTCGTGCCCACCGACCAGATCGATCCAATGCTCTTCGAGAAGTCCTACTATCTCGAGCCCGAAAAGAGCGGCGCCAAGCCTTACGCCCTGCTGCGCCAGGCCCTGTTGGACGCCGATCGGATGGCCGTGGTCACCGTCGCGCTGCGCCAGCGTACGTCGGTCGCCGTGCTCCGCGTCCGCGACGACGTGATCGTGTTGCAGACCATGATGTGGCCCGACGAGGTGCGCCAGCCCGACTTCAGCATCGAACCCGGCGAGATCAAGGACGCCGAGGTCAAGATGGCACACCTCTTGGTCGAGACCCTGGCCGGAGACTTCGAGCCAAGTGATTTCGAGGACGACTATGCCGGGGCCGTGGAAGCGCTGGTGAAGGCCAAGATCGAAGGCGGCGAGGTCAAGAAGACCGCCACCACCACCAAGTCTTCCGGCGAGGTGGTTGACCTCCTCGCTGCGTTGCAGCGCTCCGTCGAAGCCGCCAAGACGGCCCGGGGCGAGGTCGACGAAACCGTCGAAGAAGCTCCCAAGAAGTCCACCCGCAAGGCCCCGGCCAAGAAGGCCAAGGCCAGCTAACCCCGCCTCAGGAGAACCCCATGACCGACACCGCCGGAGCACCCTGCTGGATCGAGCTCTTCACCGCAGACACCGAGGCGGCCGTGGCTTTCTATGGCGGCCTCTTCGGCTGGACGGCGACTGACCGTTCGCCCGAATTCGGCGGCTACCGGATGTTCTTGCGCGACGGGCTGCCCCTGGCCGGGCTGATGCACAACGACGGGTCAGCCGGAGGTCCGAGCGCTTGGTCGACCTACCTCTCTTCGAACGACGCAGCGGCCACCGTCGAACGCGCCCGAGCGGCCGGCGCAACGGTCGTGGCCGAGGCGATGACCGTGGGCGACTTGGGCCGGATGGCCGTGCTGGTGGATCCGGCGGGCGCCATGGTGGGCGTGTGGGAGGCGATCAACTTCCCCGGCTTCATGTCCCGGGCCGTGACCGGGGCACCTTCGTGGTTTGAGAACTTGAGCAAGGACTACGCCGCAGCGCAGGCCTTCTATCCGGCGGTCTTCGACTGGGACCTGCACACGATGAGCGACACCGACGAGTTCAAATACAGCACCCTCGGCGAAAACGAGTCCGCTCTCGCCGGCCTTATGGACGCCCGCGCGATGCTGGGCGACTTGCCCTCTCGGTGGCAGTTCTACATCCAGGTAGAGAACACCGATGCCACCGTCGCGGCGGCGGTCGCAGCCGGAGGCAGCCTCACGATGCAGAACAACAACACGCCCTACGGCAGTCTCGCGCTGCTCGCCGATCCGGCCGGTCTGCTCTTTGCCGTGATGGGTCCAGGCGTCGCCTAACTGTTGGTCAACAGTCCCCGGACCACCCGCAGGCCCACCGACATCCGGGCCAGGTCCGCGGTGTCGTCCGCGCAGATTTCCTCGAGGGTCTCGGCAGCGCGCCGCACGAGGATCCCGTGGTCGTCCTCCCAGGCTGCGATCCTGACTGGGGCCGGATCGTCGCTCGAGGTGGCCGCGATCACCTGACCGGTGAGGTTCACGTGTACGCCGTAGAGGTCGTCACGCAGCGCCGCCCGCGCCATCGTCTGCCACCGATCATCGCGCGGCAATTCCAGGATCCGACCCACCAGAGAGGGCAGGCCGAGGCGCTCCCCGAGCGCGAAGTGCACCCGGGCCACTTCGGCCGGCTCGAGTCCGGCCTGATCGGCCACTTCGACCACCCCGAGCACCATGTACGCCGCCGGCAAGACCGCCACCTTGGTGGCCAGCTCGACCGGAACCTTCGCTGCGATCAGCGCATCGCGCCGCGCCTCGAAAGCCGACAGCTCGCGCCCGGTTATCAACTCAGGCAACTGGCCCATCACCCGCTGGACCCGCACGGTGAAGAACTCCACGACCGCCTCGGAGTCCAACGGCGGGCGCCGGTTGTTGACCAGCCAGCGTGAGGAGCGCTCGACCAGCGTGCGCATCTCGACCCGCATCCGGGTCTGCACCGCCGCGTCGAGGACGTTGTCGTAGGTCTTGATCTCATCGCGCAATGCCAACGAACCGAAGATCTCGCGCGCCACAAAGTTGGCATTGGTCAGCTCCGCCGCCGTCGCTCCGGTCTCTCCCGAGAGCCGCGGCCAAAACGTCATCCCCGCACCGTTGACCAGATCATTGACCACCTGGGTGACGATGATTTCGCGTTTCAGGGGGTGATCGAGCATCTGCTCGCGATAACCCTGATGCATCCGGGACGGGAAGTAGACGAACAGGTCGGTATGCAAGAACGGGTCGTCCGGCAGGTCGGAGGCCAACAACTCCTCGGCCAACACGATCTTGGTCCACGACAGCAACACCGAGAGCTCCGGCGTGGTCAATCCCTCGCCGCGCTCGAGCCGTTGGGCTACCTCTTTGCTCGACGGCAGACCCTCCAGGGCGCGGCTCATCACCTTGTCCCGCTCGAGTCGCTTCATCCACTCCTCGTGCACGTGCAGCAACGAGGGTGCGTTGGCGGCAGCGTTGGCCAGCGCCAGGTTCTGCTCGTAGTTGTCGCGCAACACCAGCGCAGCCACTTCGTCGGTCATCTCGGCCAGCAAAGCGTTGCGCTGTTTGGTGGTCAAGTCACCCGCGACGACCACCCGGTCGAGGAGGATCTTGATGTTGACCTCGTGGTCGGAGGTGTCGACGCCGGCCGAGTTGTCGATGAAGTCGGTGTTCATCCGGCCCCCCCCGAGGGCATATTCGACTCGCCCCAGCTGGGTGAAGCCGAGGTTGCCACCCTCACCCACACACTTGGCCCGCAGCTCGGCCCCGTCGACCCGGATCGCGTCGTTGGCCTTGTCGCCCGCCGCCGTGTGCTGTTCGGTCGAGGCCTTGACATAGGTGCCGATGCCGCCGTTCCACAGCAGGTCGACCGGCGCCAACAAGACCGCACGCATCAACTCCGCCGGCGTGAGGGACGTGACTTCGGCTTCCAGGCCGAGGGCGCGGCGCACCGGTTCGGTGATCGAGATCGACTTCAGGGAGCGCGAGAAGACGCCGCCGCCATCGGAGATCAGCTGCCGGTTGTAGTCGGCCCAGCTCGACCGCGGGAGCGCAAACATGCGTTGCCGCTCGGCGTACGACGTGGCGGCATCGGGGTTCGGGTCCAAGAAGATGTCCCGGTGGTCGAAGGCCGCCACCAGGCGCAGGTGCTCGGAGCACAACATGCCGTTGCCGAAGACGTCTCCCGACATGTCGCCCACGCCGACGGCGGTGAAGTCCTGGGCCTGACAATCGATGCCGCGCTCGCGGAAGTGTCGTTGCACCGACACCCACGCTCCCTTGGCGGTGATGCCCATGGCCTTGTGGTCATAGCCCACCGAGCCACCCGAGGCGAACGCGTCGCCCAGCCAGAAGCCGTAGTCGGCGGCCACCCCGTTGGCGATGTCGGAGAACGTCGCGGTGCCCTTGTCGGCGGCCACCACGAGATAGGCGTCGTCGCCGTCATGACGTACGACGTCGCGCGGCGGCACCGTGGCCCCCGCGACCAGGTTGTCGGTGATGTCCAACAGCCCACTGATAAAGGTCTTGTAGCAGGCGACACCCTCGGCCAGCCAGGCCTCCCGCTCGCCCGGATCGGGCAGTTGCTTGCAGAAGAAACCACCCTTGGCGCCGACGGGCACGATCACGGTGTTCTTCACCATCTGGGCCTTGACCAACCCCAGCACCTCGGTGCGGAAGTCGTCGCGGCGGTCCGACCAACGCAAGCCGCCGCGGGCGACAGCGCCGAAGCGCAGGTGCACACCCTCGACCCGGGGCGAATAGACGAAGATCTCGAACTTGGGGCGTGGGGCGGGAAGGTCCGGGATCGCCGAGGGCTCGAGCTTGAACGAAATGTAGGGCCGCACGTTGCCCGAGGTTTCGTGCTGGAAGTAGTTGGTGCGCAGGGTCGCCCGGATGTGCGCGAGGTAGGACCGCAGGATCCGGTCATGGTCCAGGCTCGCCACGTCATCCAACGCCCGGGAGATCCGGGACTCGATATCCTGCATGCGCGCGACGCGCTCGGGATCGTCGTACGCCACTCCGGGGGTGAAGCGCGCCTCAAACAACTCCACCAGCAGCCGCGTGATGTCGACGTTGCTGCGCAGTGCCTCCTCGATGTAGTCCACCGCGAAGGGGGTGTTGCCCTGCTTCATGTATTTGGCGTACGCCCGCAGCACCGTCGCCTGGCGCCAGGTGAGACCGGCGCCGAGCACCAACGAGTTGAACCCGTCGATCTCGTTCTGGCCGTCCCACACGGCGCGGAGCGCGTCTTGGAACAGGTCGCGAGCGTTGCCCGGGAGTCCGCGGCCATACCTCAAACCAAACTCGTACACAAAGCTGGGCCGCGGCAGATTCTCGAGCTCATAGGGGCGCTCGTCCACGACCTCCACGCCCATCGAGGAGAGCATCGGCAGGATCTGTGACAGCGACAGCGGAGAGCCGATGCGGAACAGCTTGAGCCTGGCCTCCCCACGACCGGAATC
This sequence comes from uncultured Actinomycetota bacterium, assembly GCA_963814245.1. Lineage (GTDB taxonomy): Bacteria > Actinomycetota > Actinomycetes > Propionibacteriales > Nocardioidaceae > Nocardioides. Next base: position 64,714 of record CAWFBY010000002.1, on the reverse strand, counting down.
GATCTGCTCGTAGAGCGACATGTCGATGCCTTCGTCGCCCGCGATCCCCTCCAGTCTCCCCAGATCGACCGATCCGGTGCGGGCCGCGAAGTCTTCCTTGTAGGCCTCCGGGAAGGCATCGATGTAGAGGCGCGCGAGTCGCGACCCCTTCTCTTCACCGAAGTCCGAGGTCACCGCGGTGGTCAATTCGTCCTTCCACGAGCGAGCAGCCTCGCCGAGCTTGCGCTCCAGTTCGCGTACGTCGAATTCGGCGATCATGCCGCCTGCGGGGGGGCGCACCACAAAGTGCACCTGCGCCAGATAGGACTCGTTGACCCGAACGGTGAACTCGACCGCCTCGGCGTTGAGTTCTTCGCGCAGGATCGTGGAGAACTTCTCCCGTACTGCGGTGTTGTAGCGATCGCGCGGCAGATAAACCAGGCACGAGACATAGCGCAGATAGGTGTCCCTGCGCGTGAACAACCGTAGTTGCCTGCGTTCATGGGTGAGCATGACCGCCTCGGCGATCGGCACGAGTTCCTCGATCGGGGTATGGAACAACTCGTCGCGGGGGTAGTTTTCCATCACGTTGACCAGCGATTTGCCGGCATGACTGGTGGCGTCTGTCCCGGTCCGCGCCAGCACTTCCGCGACCTTCTCGCGCAACACCGGGATCCGCAGGACCGACTCGGTGTAGGTCGCTGCTGAGAACAACCCGAGGAAGCGGCGCTCCCCGATGACGCTGCCGTCGTCGGCAAACTTCTTCACGCCGACATAGTCGAGATAAGCCGAGCGGTGCACCGTGGCCCGAGAGTTCGCCTTGGCCAAGACCAGAAGCTTGGGTTCCCGGGCCCGCTCACGCACCGGCGCGGGGAGCTTGGAGAAGGCGCTGGACCGCAGTTGATCGGCGCGCAGAATGCCCAGCCCGGTGCCGGGCAGCGCATGCAAGGACAGGTCTTCGCCGTCCGCCTCGAGGGCATATTCGCGATAGCCCAGGAAGGCGAAGTGATCGTCGGCCAGCCAGCGGAGCAACTCCATGCCATGGGCAAGCTCATCGGGGTCCAGCGGCAGCGGGGGCGCGGCCTCCAACTCGCCCACGATGTCGAGCAGCCGGGCCTGCATCCGGGGCCAGTCGTCGACCGCGTCGCGGACATCGCGCAGCACACTCTGGAGGATGCTCTCGATGGCGGCCAGATCTGCTTCGTCGCTGATCCGGTCGATCTCAACGTGCATCCAGGATTCGCGCAACGTCTCCAGCCCGGTGCCCGGATCCTCCGGCCTGGGGTTCTCGACGAGGTCGTGAACCTCCCGCAATTCGCCTGAGACATCGCGGACGACGTCGAAGAGCGGGTGGATCACGACATGCACGGTCAGTTGTCGCGCCCCCAACGCCATCGTGACCGAGTCGACCAGGAACGGCATGTCGTCGGTGACCACTTCGACCACGGAGTGGCCGCCCGCCGACCACCCATGCTCGGGGATGCTGGGGGTAAACACCCGTACGGTCGCCGTACCTTGCGGGCGGTTGGCGGCGAGCCGGAAATGTGACGCGAGCGAACCGTACAAGTCGACGTCGCCGCGATCGCTCACGTCCTCTGCGGCAACCCGGCGGTAGTAGGCCTCCAACAGTTCCGTGGCCTGCCCGGGCGGGGGCCCACCAGAGCCCCGACGATGGGCGGCCACATCGGCCGCTTTGTTGAGAAGTTCGGCCTTGGTGTCCTCGGGAGTAGCAACCACCCCCTGACAGTAGGTCCCCGACCCCGCCTCGACAACACAGCCCCGGTCATCAGTGCGTCGTGTCGTCGGTGGGTCGTGGCTCCGCTGGATTGGGGGGACGTCATGATGTCGCCATGCGATTCACCCACGAGATGGACTATCCCGCGGACCCTCAGGTGGTCTTCGCGATGCTCACCGACCCCGCTTTCCGCGAGGCGGTATGCGACCACCAGCAGGTGTTGCGGTACGACGTTTCGGTGTCTCGCACCGAGACCGACGTGACCATCGACGTCGACCAGGTCCAACCCGCCACGGGCATCCCGTCATTCGCGGCGAAGTTCGTCGGTGAGGAGATCGAGGTCGAGCAACGCGAACGTTGGACGAGCGAAACCACCGCCGACCTCCACATCAGCATCCCCGGCAAACCCGGACAAATGAGCGGCGCAATCATTCTTACCCCCACCGCCACGGGCACCCGCGAGACCATCGACGGAGAGATCAAGGTGAGCATCCCGTTCATCGGCAGCAAACTCGAGGCCCTGGTTGGCGATATCTTCCGACTCGGTTTGGACGCCGAAAACACCGTCGGTCAACGCTGGCTCACCGACGGCGCCTAGTCGTTCTTAGCCCGTCGGCGCGAGAGCACCCAGAACAGCGCGAGGATCGGCCCGAAGGCCACGAGGAAGACCAGCACCTGTTCCACCGGGTGCAGGGCCCCCCAGTGCAGGGCCACTACACACAGGGTCACCCAGTGCAGGGTCACCAACTCAACACTCGCCACCGATCAGCCCATGTGGGGGTAGCGGTAGTCCGTGGGGGCGTTGAAGGTCTCCTTGATCGACCGGGTGGAGGTCCACCGCAGCAGATTCTGAGGGGCGCCGGCCTTGTCGTTGGTGCCCGAAGCCCGGGCCCCTCCAAATGGCTGCTGGCCCACGACCGCTCCGGTGGGCTTGTCGTTGATATAGAAGTTGCCCGCGGCGAACCGCAACTGCTCCTGGGCCCACGACACGATGCGACGATCCCGCGCGATGATCGACCCGGTGAGCGCGTAGGGCGCGAAGTTTTCCATCTGCGCCACGACAGTCTCGAAGTCGTTGTCGTCGAACACGTAGACCGCAAGGATCGGACCGAAATATTCGGTGGCGAACATCTGGTCGGTCGGATCCTCCGACACGACGACGGTCGGCCGGACGAAGTAGCCGACCGAGTCGTCGTACTTCCCGCCCGCTGCCACGGTCAACTTGGGGCTGCGCTTGGCTCGATCGATCGCCTTCTTCTGGGTGGCAAACGAGCGGTCGTCGATGACGGCGCCCATGAAGTTGGAAAGATCGGTGACGTCGCCCATCGCCAGCGCGTCGACCTCGGCCAGGAACTGGTCCCCCATCTTCTTCCAGACCGAGCGCGACACATAGGCCCGCGACGCGGCCGAGCACTTCTGCCCCTGAAACTCAAACGCCCCGCGCACCAGCGCCACCCGGGTGACATCGGGGTCGGCCGACTTGTGGGCCACCACGAAGTCCTTGCCGCCGGTCTCTCCCACCAGGCGCGGATAGGTCTTGTACGACGCGATGTTGGCGCCGACCTGGCCCCACAGTCGCTGGAACAACCCCGTCGAACCGGTGAAGTGGATCCCCGCCAGATCCGGGTGGTTGAGGGCGACCTCGGAGACCTCTACGCCGTGGCCCGGCAACAGGTTGATGACCCCGGGAGGCAAGCCGGCTTCCTCGAGCAACTCCATCAGATAGTGCGCGGCGGTCATTTGGGTGGCCGCGGGCTTCCAGATCACCGTGTTGCCCATCAGCGCCGGCGCGGTTGGCAGATTGCCGGCGATGGCGGTGAAGTTGAAGGGCGTGATCGCATAGACGAACCCTTCCAACGGACGGTGGTCCATCCGGTTCCACACGCCTGGCGAGTTGGCCATCGGCTGCTCGGAGACGATCTGCTTGGCGAAGTGCGCGTTGAAGCGCCAGAAATCGATCAGCTCGCACGCGGAGTCGATCTCGGCCTGCCAGGCGGTCTTGGATTGCCCCAGCATCGTGGCCGCGTTCAGCTTGGCTCGCCACGGACCGGCCAAGAGGTCGGCGGCCCGCAGCAGCACGGCCGCCCGCTCATCGAGCGGCAGCTCGCGCCACATCGGCGCGGCCTCGCCGGCCGCCTTGATCGCGGCCCGGGCATCGGCCTGGGTGCTGCTCTTGATCACGCCCAGCACGTGAGCGTGGTCGTGCGGCTGGACGACCGCGATCTCGGCACCCTTCGGCAACACCTTGCGGCCACCGATGGTGGCCTTGAAGGTGTGCTGCAGGCCCTCCTGCCGGGCCAACTCGGTCTCCAACGCCGCGCGTTCGGGACTCCCCGGCGCATAGTCCAGGGTGGCTTCGTTGATCGGCGGCGGGGTGTGGGTGATGGAGTCCATAGGCCGATGTTGTCAGACAACTTCGAGGGGCTCAAAGTGAGCCAGGCGATCGACGCCGGCTAGAGCAGCCCCGCGATCTCCTGGGTCGCAAACCACGACAGGTCATCGTCATCGGCGGCACCTGGCGCCTCGTCCAGGTGCGCCGCCGCCACGTTGCGCCACACCACGTCGTGGGCCAGGTCAACCTCCGTGGCCGCCTCGGCCTCGCCCACCGCTTCGACGCTGCTGACGTCGGCGGCGATGACCACGCGTCGCGCGCCCGGATCTTCGGCCAAGTCCCGCGAAGCCCCCGCCGCGGCAAGGAGGGCGGCGTACTCCCCGTCGTCTTGGTCGGCTTCCGGCCAGGCACGGCGCAGGTCGTCGGTCACCGCATGGGCGCGCAGCGGGCCGGGGATCCGCCCGGTCTCGACGAACGCGGCCAGACCCGACCAGGTCAGCGGCACAAATACGCGCACGCTCATGGCTTCGGAGCCGAGGCGGGTTTGTTCCCGCGTTTGCGACCGCGGGGCGCTTGGGGGCGCCCACCCGAGGCGGTGTCGAGGAGTTCGTCCAAGGATTCGCGCAGGCATTGGGCAAACAGGCTGATGTCGGGGAGCGCATCGCGATCGGCGGTGACGCCGAAGAAAACGCCCCCGTCGTACGACGTCACGCCGATCGCCAGGGCATGGCCGGGAAGCAACGGGTGGACCGGGTAGGTCTCCAACATCCGCGCTCCCGCGGCGTACAACGGGAACTGCGGACCCGGCACATTGGTCACGCTCAAGTGGAAGCCGCGACGCAATTCCGTGGCGGCCAGCCGTGACCCCAAGGCATGAAACGTCGTCGGCGCGAAGCCCGCGATCCCGGCGAGCCGGTTGGCCGCCACCGCCCGCCCGGTCTCCTTGTGGGCTTGGAAGGAATAGGACACCTGGTGCAGGCGGACCACCGGGCTGGGTTCGCCGATCGGCAGGTCGACGAGGTGGCCGGCAATCTGGGTCCCCAACGAGGTGGCCTCGAGCTCGTCGTCGATGACCGACATCGGCACCATCGCCCGCAGTTGACGCAGCCCGCCCATCGACTCCGTCCGCGTCATCAGCCAGCCCCGCAAGGCTCCGGTGATGGTGGCCAAGATGACGTCGTTGATCGTCCCCCCGTGGGCCAGGCGGATCGCGCGATAGTCGGCCAAGTCGGTGCGCACCGCCAAGAAGCGCCGCTGCTGCGACAACACTCCGTTGATCGGCGAATCCGCGGTGGTCCGCCGGTTGGCCAAGGCATTGGTCATCGAGGACAACCTGGTCAGGGCGCCGTTCGTGGTGCGCAGCGCGGCATCGACGTTGCCCAACACCGTGTTGGCCACCGTCATCGGGCTGTGCAGCGAGTCATTGAGCGCATCTACCACCAACGAGGCCGGCGTGGGTCGTCGCACCGGCTGCCACTCGTCGTGCTCCAACAAGTGTGGTTGGTCCGAGACGTCGAGGAGCACCTGACCCAGGTCCACGGTTTCGACCCCATCGACCAGGATTTGGTGGGACTTGGACAACATCGCCACGCGGCCCTCGCTGAGGCCTTCGACGAAGTAGACCTCCCACAGCGGACGGTCGCGATCCAACGGGCGCGAGATGATCCGCCCCACCAACTCGCGCAGTTGGTCCAGCCCGCCCGGTCTGGGCAACGCCGAACGACGCACATGGAAACCCAGATCAAAGTCCGGGTCGTCCACCCAGACGGGGTTGGCGAGGCGGCCCGGCACCGGGGCGAGCAGTTGGCGATAGCGCGGCACGAAGGCGATGCGGTCGTCAATGAGCGCCACCAGTTGTTGGTAGTCGAAGCCGGTTGGTCCGGGTTGGAAAACTTCGACCGTGGCGTTGTGCATCGGGGACGACGGAGACTCGCCAGCGAGGAAGGCCAAGTCCCGCGGCCGGAGCCGCTCACTCATGTCCTCACCCTCCCACGCTGGATTTCTGGTCTCATGAGATTCTGACAGAGCCCTCGGCGCCGCGCCGTAACGGGAGGAAGGAGCCTCGCTCGATGCGACGCACGATTCATGCTCTGGTTGTCTCGCTGGTCCTCGTGCCCCTGCTCGCGGGCTGCGGAGGCAAGGAGGAGCCCGTGAGCGAGTCCGTCATCATCGACGAGGTCACCCCGGTCTCGATCGAGGTGAACTTCGCCGATGGCGACGTCACCCCCAAGGGGGATCGGGTCGAGACCTATGTCGGGATGCCGATCGAATTCGTCATCCACTCCGATGTCGCCGGCACGCTGCACGTGCACTCCTCACCCGAGCAAGAGGTGGTATACGGGGCGGGAGACACGACCCAGACCATCTTCATCGAAACTCCTGGGGTCGTTCAGGTCGAAGCGCACGACCCCGCCGTGACCGTCGTACAACTCCAAGTGCAGTGACCCGGGTGGATCGTCTGCCCCAGGCGCACGGCATCGGTGGAGCCCAGGACCTGCCCATCTCTCCGTCGCTGGCGATCATCGGCGCCGTCGCAGCTCTCGTCGTCTCCTTCGCGGTGTTGGCCATGGCCTGGCGTACGCCGCGTTACGACGCCACGACGAGCGGGCAACCGGCCCCCCGCTGGCTCCGCGGGGTTGTGGACTCGACGGCCTTCATCTGGGGATCACGGCTGTTCGGACTGCTCCTGACGGCGTACACGCTGTGGGTCGCGGTATGGGGCAAAGACCTGCTGACGAACCCTCTCTTCGGCATGTTCTATGTGTTGCTCTGGGTGGGATTGGTCCCGGCCTCGGTCGTGTTGGGACCTGTGTGGCGCGCGATCAGCCCGTTCCGGAGTTTCAACCTCGCGTTGGCTCGGCTCGCCCGCCGCGACCCGGACTCCGGCCTGTTCGACTATCCCGACCGGCTGGGCTACTGGCCGGCCGCGCTGGGGCTGTTTGCGTTTGTGTGGTTGGAGTTGGTGTTTCCTCGGTCCGACGAGCTCGGCCCGGTCCGTTTCTGGATCGCCGTCTATTGCGCGCTGATGATGATGGGCGTCGCGATCTTCGGCGGGCGCTTCACCGAACACGCGGATCCCTTCGAGGTCTATTCCTCCCTTGTCGCGAAGTTGTCGCCGTGGGGCCGACGCGATGGTCAACTCGTGGTGCGCAGCCCCTTGGCCAATCTGGACACCACGCCCGCCCGACCTGGCCTGGTCGCGGTGGTGGCCGTGCTGTTCGGGAGCACGGCCTTCGACTCGTTCAGCGAGTCCAGTGCGTGGTTTTCGATCGCGGGCAACACCGACTCACCGATCCCGTCGAACAGTCTGGGCCTGGTCGGGTTCTGTGTTGGGGTCGCCGTCGTGTTGGCGGTCGGCTCCATGGCCACCGCCGTCGCCGACGGCGTACGCCGAGCCGAACTGCCGACGTTGTTTGCCCACTCGATCATCCCGATCGTCGTCGGTTATGTCGTGGCCCACTATCTGACCTATCTGGTCGGCGTCGGGCAAAGCACGATCATCTTGATGAGCGACCCGCTTTCCAACGGCAGCAACCTGTTGGGCACAGCCGACCTGCAGGTCAGCTATTGGCTGGCCAAGCACCCCAGTCTGCTCGCCTCGACCAAGGTCGGCGCCGTGGTCCTGGGTCACGTCCTAGGAGTCGTCGCCGCGCATGACCGGGCCGTGCGCATCCTGCCGCCCCGACATCAACTCGCCGGCCAAGTGCCCTTGCTCATGGCGATGATCGGGTTCACCGTCGGCGGCCTCTACTTGCTGTTCGCTTCCTGAGGCGAGCACCCCGACCAGTGGCCCCTGGGGCCGGGCCGAAAACCGCGTCAACCACGGCCGAGACCGCACGACTCACTGCCGCATCGCCGCCCAGGCCGAGCGCCTCACCCGCTGTCAGTGCCCGATCAGCGGCCTGCCGATCATCGGGCACGAAGTGGATCCCCTCGGGCCGGGCAAAGCCCTCCACCATGCCGACGATGTCGCGTTCGCTCCAGCCCAACGACCCTCGGAAGCGATTGATGACGACCCACAGCGGCGTAGCCCCCACTGCCTCGCGCAACTCCACGAGGCCACGGGCCAACCGAGCCAAACCCACCGGGTCGGCCGCGCCGACCACCACGACGCCATCCGCTTCGGCCAGGGCTCCCATGGTCAGGGAGTTGCGGCTGGGCCGAACCCCCACCTCGATCCGCGGGTCCTCTTCGAGGCAGAAGCCGGTGTCGACGAGGACGTCTCCGCGCTCGCGCCCGATCTGGAGGACGTGCTCGATGACTCCGGGCTTCACCTCCGCCCACCGATCGGCCCGCGGCAGGCCGGTGACCACCCTGAGATGGTCGCCCAGGGCGCGCTGGGCCGAGGCATAGCGCTGCGCCAAGTTGCCCGAGCCGGAGAGCCGGGCTGCGGCCAAGAGCCCCGAGACTTCGTCGACAACGCCCAGTTGCTGAGCGATCGCACCGCCGTAGGGGTCGGCGTCGACCAGAATCGTACGCCGCCCGCGACCGGCGAGTTCGGCGGCGCAGGCGACCGCCAGCGTGGTCCTTCCGGGAGCGCCCTGCGGCCCCCAGAAGGCAACGACGCGCCCGTCAGCGACCGGCTCTAAGCTCGGCTCCGGATCTGGATCGGAGTCCGATGCGGGGTCATCCGGAGTGGTGATCGCCGCGACAAGGCCGTCCAGATCGTCGGCCTCGACTAAGCGGGTGATGCCTAATTGGGTGCAGCGCAGCCGGGCCGCGTCGGCCCCGGCGTCCACGCCCCGCCCAGCGCTGGCCGGCACGATCACCACGGGCCGCACCCGGTGCCGACGCAAGTGCTCGGCGGCAACCAGGTCCAGGCCCGGCGCATCAGCCGAGACCACGGCCACATCGGCCTGTCCGGCCGCCGCATTTGCCAGCAGGTCATCGACATCGACACAGCGTTTGAGCAGCACCAGATCGGATCTGCGGGTGATCGCGCCCAAGGCGGCCGACTCCCACTCCGCGCCCGAAGCGACGATCAGCACGCACAACACGCCGCTCACGCTCAGCCTCGGCTCACCACGGTGATCGCGGACTCGCCGATCGCCGCCAGGGTCTTGCCCAGCGCTTCCTCCTGGGCCGCGTCGACGCCCAACACGAGCTGCCGCTCCCCGCCGTTTCCGAACCCGCTCGCCACCGGCGGCGCCGCAATCACGACGACGCCGATCAGGAGCGGTTTGGCGACCTTCTTGCCGGCTTCGTTCTCACTGGTCACCCACACGTCGACTGTGGACCCGGGACCGATCTCCGGCGGCACCGACAACGGGGGGATCGAGATCGGCACCGACAATAGGCCGGTGTCCTCGGCCGCGCCGAGCGCCGACCGGGGCACCAACTCCCCGGCCCCCACGCCCTGGAGCAGGTGGGTCTCGGTCGGCAACGCATCGTCGGCAAGCAGATAGCGGTCGAGGTCGGCCGGATCGTCGAATCTGACCCTCCGCACCACCAGATCGTCGTGGGTGACCGTGTCGCCCTGGACCAACTCGTGACTGGCGGCCCAGACGGGCACCAGGTCGTCGGCGGCGTTGAGCAGCCGGGCACCACCCAACACCGACGCAGCCAGAATCACCAGCCCGATCCACAGTCGCGGGTCGCGCCACCCCGGCGTCGCGATCCGGAGGGCTGGCGGTGCGTCAGTTGTCCCGAGGCTCGTCACGGCAGACATCATCCGTCAACTGCGCGGATTCGCAAACACCGTTGTCCACAGTGCAGCGGGTCCGGGCCGCGTCGCGGCGCCATTGATGGGACGATGGGGACATGGCCGCAACCCCCCGGTTTCTGACTCTCGCCGATGTCGCCGAGATCCTCAACACCTCCAGCGCCCAGGTCTACGCGCTGGTCCGTCGCAAGGAGTTGGCCGCGATCAAAATCGGTGGCCGCGGGCAGTGGCGGGTCGAGTCGGCCATGTTGGAGGACTACATCAGCCGGATGTACAAAGAAACCGCCGCGTTCGTCGACGATCATCCCTTCGACGAAGCCGACGCAGACGTCGCGTCCGAGACCAGCGGCTGAGCTAGCCGACCTTGGCGTCGAGGGTGACGTCCGTACGCCGCTCCCGGCCGTCACGGGTCAGGGTGAAGGTCACCGTGTCTCCCGGCTGGTGGGTGCGGATCGCCACGATCAACGCAATCCCGTCGACCACCCGGTCTCCGTCGATCTCGGTGATGACGTCGTCCTTGCGCAGCCCCGCCCGAGCTGCGGGCGTGCCGTCTAGAACCTGGTCGATGACCGCACCGACCGTGTCGACCCGCCCGGTCTGCACGGTCGCCCCGATCACGGGATACTTCGCTTCACCATCCGTCAGGATCTGTTCGGCGGTCACCCGGACCTGCTCGATCGGGATGGCGAATCCGACACCGATGTTGCCCGACTCCCCGCTGCCGCCACCGGTGGTGGCGATCGCCGAATTTACGCCGACAACCTCACCAGCGAGGTTGACGAGCGGTCCACCGGAGTTGCCCGGATTGATCGCGGCATCGGTTTGCACGGCGTTGATGTAGGAAGTCTCGTCCGCGCTGTCGCCCGTGGTCACCGGACGATTGATGGCGCTCACGATGCCGGCGGTCACCGTTGAGGTGAGTCCCAACGGGGATCCGAACGCCACCACTTCTTCGCCAACGCGCAGACTGCGAGAAGCGCCGAGCGCCGCGGGACGCAGCTCGGTCGCCTCAGCGACGTACAACACGGCGAGGTCATAGACCGGGCTGCGCCCGACGACCTTCGCGCCGTAGTGGTTGCCCTCTTGGTCAACGATCTCGATGGTCCCCTTGTCGGCCACCGCAGCCGCCGCCACGACATGGTTGTTGGTAACGATGTGGCCCTCGCGGTCCAAGACGAAGCCGGAACCCGTGAATCCGTTCTTGCCCGCCTTGGTGGTGGCGATGATCTGCACGGTGCTGGGGAGGAGCGCCTTGGCGACCGCCGAAACCGACCCGTTGTCGGGCGAGAGGGGAGCTTCCACGGACGTGTCGACCCCATCCGAAGAGGTGTTGTTCGTGGACGAGTTGTCGTCCTGCAAGGACTCGTAGGCAAGCCCGCCCAGGGCGCCTCCGAGGAGCCCCACCGCCAACGCCAGCGCCGTGACGGCGGGCCACAGCCAGCCGGGAACGCGACCCCTACCCGAAAGAGGAATTTGCGGGCCGCCACCCGGGGGCGGGACCGGACCGTAACGGTAGGGCTGCTGGCCCCAGGTGGGGGGCACGGGCGGAGGTGCCAACGGCTGCGGTGCGGCTAGAGCGGGCGCGCGATCTGGGCCCGGAGCCCATACGGGCGGGGCAAGCGGAGCAGAGGGGCCCGGCGCCGGCGGGTAAGCGGGAGCGGGCTGATCCGATGGCACGGGGGCACCAGCCGGATCGGTTGGGAAGTCGGTCACCAGGCTATTTTGTCCCTAACCCGGCTAGCAGGTACCAATTGGGGCTGTTTGAGCTGCCGTGACGGGGTGCGCACCCGGTCGTTCGTCGGGTCCTTGGGGGTGGCGGTCGGCAGGATCACCGTGACCGGCGTCCGCCGATCGACCGCAGGAGCGACAGCGGGGGCGGCACCTAACGCGAGCACTCCGAGCACCGCCGCGCCCACCGCGCCACCGCCGATCGCGACCCACCCGGCGCGCCGGACGCGGTCCGCCGACACCTCGGTGTGGGCATAGGCATTGGCCACCGGAGCGAGGAAGGAGGAGGTGAGCTGGGAAGCACCCAACAACGAACCCTTGAGCCCCGCCGGAACCGACGAACCACCGAACGACAACCCGACGAGTTGAGTCTTGACCCAGCCCTCCCGCTCCACCTGATCGCGGCAGGCATAGCAGCCGTGCACATGAGCCCAGGCACGCTCTTCGTCATCAGAGGAGAGTTGGCCGTCCAGCAAGGCACTGACCCGGTTTCCCAGATGAGCCATCAGCGCGCTCCTCGCACCGAACGCGAAGGAGCCTGCTCGATCGCCCGGTCTGCGCCCTGGGCTACGAGTGGCCCGGAATAGCGCAAGCGGTCCCCCTGCGGAGCACGGTGGGCCAGTGATCGACGCAGCATCGCTCTGCCACGGTGAATTCGGGAACGCACGGTGCCCAGTTTGGCATCCAAGATCACCGCGATCTCGTCGTACGACAGGCCTTCGACGTCGCAGAGGACGACCGCCGCTCGGAACTCTGGCGGCAGCACTGCGAGGGCGCGCTCCACGTCGTCGTCGAACGTGACGTCCACCAGGGCATCGTCGGGGGAAGGGGTCCGGCTGATCAGTCGGTCGGCGCGCTCGTCGGAGAGCGCGTCGAACCTGATCCGCTGTTTGCGGCGCGCCTGATCAAGGAAGAGGTTGGTGGTGATGCGATGCAGCCACCCTTCGAAGGTGCCGGGGGTGAAGGTGTCGAGGCTGCGGAAGACGCGTACGAAGACTTCCTGAGTCAAGTCTTCGGCGTCATGCCGATTGCCGGTGAGCCGATAGGCCAGGCGATAGACCCGGTCGGAGTGCAACTCGACGATCTCGTCCCACGTGGGGACTCCCGATCGATCTGTTGTTGCCGGCTGCTCTGGCACCGGGGCCTCCTCGTGGCGCTGACGCGCAAAGTGACCAAACACTGATGTTGGGCCTTTCTCACGTTAGGGACGGGGGCTGAGAGCAACCTGTGAAACGCCCGCACCCTGGTTAGGAACTAGAACTCCGCGCCGGGGTGGGCCGAGATCATCTAGTGCTGCCAACGAGCGGCGTGCGGTCGGTGTTCCCGACATCGCGATAAGGTCGGCGCGAGACGCGAGCGCACCCTCATCGGGTGCCGACCGAGGAGGTCATCATCATCAAGCCCGCCAGTTGGTCGTACGCCGAAAACTTCGTGGCCGAGGACGACATCCTGCGTGCCGCGCGAGCCCGCGCGGAAGAGGTGGGGGTCACCCCACTGGGTCCGGGAGCCGGGGCCGCGCTGCGGTTCGTCGCCTCCGTCTTGGAGGCGCGCGCCGTCGTGGAGATCGGCACCGGCACCGGCGTGTCCGGGATTTGGCTGCTGCGCGGCATGCGCTCCGACGGAGTGCTCACCACGGTTGACATCGAGGCCGAGCATCAACGCCTGGCCAAGCAGTCCTTCGCCGACGAGGGGGTGCCGCATCAGCGAGCGCGCACCATCGCCGGAGCAGCCTTGGAGGTGCTGCCGCGACTCACCGATGGCCACTACGACCTGGTCTTCTGCGATGGCGACAAGCGGGAATACGCCGCCTACCTCAAGGAGGCACTGCGCTTGCTGCGTCCGGGCGGCGTGGTGGCGTTCGACAATTGCCTGTGGCACGACCGGGTCGCCGATCCGGCCCAACGGGATGAGGAAACGGTGGCGATCCGCGACCTCGGTCGCGCCATCGTCGAGCACGAGGCCTTGGTGCCCTTGCTGATTCCGCTGGGGGATGGCCTGATCGTCGCAAAGAAGGAGTGGGCGCCCGAGTCGGAGTGACCGCGCGCTCCGCCCAGCGATCGATCAGGCGCGCGCGGCGGCCTGGAAGCCCGCGCCGCCCTCGGCGATCGCGATCACCTCACACGGCTCGATGAGGATCGGCGCGCTGCCAATGATCAGCGATCCGGGAGCGGTGGGCGCGGCTTGCGTGAAGTCGGCCTGAAACTTCTCGCGGGACGCGGCGTCCGCGAAAACATAACTGCCCTCGAACCACTCCCCGCGACGCAGTCGCCACGTCTTGTATTGCAGCCCGGGCATCTCGCTGAAGCGGGCGTGGGAGGTGTCCGCGACGTACGCCGCCAACTCCTCCTCGACGCCGGCCGGAGCGTGAGCGAGAGACCAGCGGACGGTGAGACCGATCATGTGAGTGCCTCCAGTGGGAAGTCGTCGCCGAGCCAGGTGAGCAGCGCCCGCGCACCGAAGCCGGTTGGCCCTTCGGTCCATTCGAAGGATTCGGTGGGCGAATCGCCCACCGACGCGACGTCGAGATGTGCCCAGGGCACCGAACCGACGAAGTGCTGCAGGAACAGCGCGGCCGTGATCGCACCGGCGCCGCCGGCCGCGTTGTTGGCATCCGCGACTTTTGAAGCGAGCTTGTCCTCGTAGTCGGCGACCAGCGGGAACCGCCACAAGGGCTCGCCCGATCGTTCGCCGGCCGAACTGATCGAAGCCGCGAGACCGTCATGGTTGGCGAAGAAGCCACCCACCCGTTGCCCTAGCGCCACCTTCATGGCGCCGGTGAGCGTGGCCACGTCCACCACCACCGTCGGCGAGAGCTCCGCAACGGCGTACGCCAGCGCGTCGGCGAGCACGAGTCGTCCCTCGGCGTCGGTGTTGGTCACCTCGCTGGTGCGCCCGCCGTAGTGACGAATCACGTCCCCCGGACGCATGGCGTTGCCGGCGATCGAGTTTTCCGCGACCGCCATCAAGCCGATGACGCGCACGGGGCAGCGGATCTCGGCGAGCGCGCCCAGCACCGCCAACACCACCGCCGCCCCGGTCATGTCGCGCTTCATCGTGGTCATCGACTCGCCGGGCTTGATCGAGAGGCCACCGGTGTCGAAGGTGATCCCCTTGCCTACGAGGACCACCGTCGGCGTACGACGAGAGGCTCGGGCAGGTGCGTAGTCGATCCGAATCAGGCAGGGCGGAGATGCCGAGGCCTGGCCAACCGCCAAGAGACCGCCCATCCCTGCGCGCTCGAGCTCCGGAACGCCCCACACGGTGCAGGGCAAGCCCGCCCGCTCGGCGGCCTCGCGCGCCTGTTGGGCCAACCAGGCGGGGTTCTTGACGTTGCTGGGCACCGTGGACAGCATCCGGGCGAACCAGCTCGCCCCGCCCGTCGCGATGGCGCGCAACAACTCGGGGGCGTGCTCGTCGGCGTCGCTGAGCCCCGCCAGGACCACGTGGGCCACCGGCTGGTCTTTCGGCCCGGAGGAGCGCCAATGGAAGCCGAAGGAACCCAGCATCATGCCGACGACGAAGGCGGACAGCCCACCGCCGGGCACCCCGGAGGCAACAGAGGTGGCGACGGCCGTTGAATTCTTCGTGGCCCGGGCCAGCGCCGCACCGGCACGGCGCAGGTCGGCGGGCTGGCCTTCGCCGATGCCCACAAGGTGCACAGTGAGCAGCGCGCCATCATGGGCCACGGGCACGGTGGTGACCTCACCCGCCTTGCCGGTCGCCCCCGCAGCCTCGAGCACCGCGAAGAAGTCCACTCCCGCAGCGGTCGCAAACGCGTCGGCTTCGGGTCGCAGGCTGATCTCCCCCGCCCCGCTAGCCCCCGCCCCGCTATCCCCCGAAATGACGGGAAGCGCAATCACCGAAATGCCGCTCAGCGCATGGGGAGCCAGCGCGCTCAGCGCGAACTCGGGGGGTGAAACCTGGGGCGGGATGGAATCGAGGTGCTCAGCCAGCACGGAGATCAGCCGACGACAGCCTTGAGCGCGTCTCCGAGCGAGCCAGCCTCTTCGGCATTGAGCTCGACCACGAGGCGGCCACCACCTTCGAGGGGAACGCGCATCACAATGCCGCGCCCTTCCTTGGTGACCTCCAGCGGACCGTCGCCGGTACGGGGCTTCATCGCCGCCATCCGCGCACCTCTTCCTGTTCTGATTTTCTGCTCAATGCTGATGCGAGGCTTATTATCCCCCATCCGCCTGCATCCGACGACCACCGACCCACACCCGGTGGACAGTCGTACCCGAGAGCCCGCGGCGGGCGGGGAGTCCCGGTCGGGCAGACTGTCGCTTCATGAGCAGCTCTCCAGTCCTGGTCGAAACCGCCGACGGCGTCACCACGATCACGTTGAACCGCCCCGAGGCGATGAACAGTCTGAACATCGCTACCAAAGAGGCACTGCTGGCCGCTGTCTCTGCGGCGGCCGTCGACGACGCCGTACGCTGCGTGGTGCTCACCGGTTCTGGCCGCGCCTTCTGTGTGGGACAAGACCTCAAGGAACACATCGCCATCTTGCGCGCCGGGCCGCGGGATCAGCTTTTCGGCACCGTCGAGGCGCACTACAACCCGATCGTGACCACGCTCCTGACCATGCCCAAGCCGGTCATCGCCGCGCTCAACGGCGTCGCCGCCGGGGCCGGCGCCAGCCTGGCCATGGCCTGTGACCTGCGGGTGGTGGCGCAATCAGGCGGGTTCAACCTCGCGTTCGCGGGGGTCGCGTTGTCATGCGACACCGGAGCCAGCTGGACCCTGCAGCGACTTGTGGGTCGAGCCAAGGCACTCGAACTGCTCTACTTCCCGCGCACCATCCCCGCCGCTGAGGCCGCGGAGCTGGGGCTCGCCACGCGCGTGGTGGCCGACGAGGCGCTCGCTGAAGCCACCCAGGAGTTGGCACACACGTTGGCGCAGGGCCCCACCCTCGCCTATGCCTCGATGCGAGAGTCGGTGACCTTCGCCGCCGGCCATTCCCTCGCGGATTCGTTGGTCATCGAGGCCGCCATGATGACTCGCACGGGCAGCTCAGAGGACCACCAAACCGCAGTGGCGGCCTTCGTCGCCAAGGAGGCCCCGCGGTTCGTCGGTCGCTGATCCGCGTGCCCTCGGGGTGCGGCTAACCCCGTCGGCCGCCCAACACGGAGATCACTTGGCGGGGCGCGGTGACGCGCATCCGTCGGCGGCTGGGGCGGGCGTCGTACTCCACCGTCAGCGCGGCTCCCGTGAACTTGTGGTTGAACCAGCCGGTCATCGTGCCGTGGCAGACGCCCCCACAGTCGAAGCGCTTGGCGGGCAGGCCGAGCGAGCGGGCGACACGCCTGGCGAATCTCGGCTTCTTGGTGTCGGTGTCGACGCCGTACAACGGCTGGTGGAAGCTCAAGATCCGGCGCGGCTTGATCTCCAACAAGAACTTCACGATCGCCCGGGTTTCGGGTTCGGACTTGGGCCGCGGGCCCGATTCGTAGGACCCGTCCAGGTCCGCCCATTTGTAGGGGAAGTTGCGATTGAGGTCGACGCCGTGCGCGTTCTTGCGGGTGCCCGACGCGAGCCCATCGGGGTTGTACGTCGGGATCACCCACAGATCGATCCCCTTCACCTTGGGACCCTGGATCAGCGACCGCATGATCTGTCGCGGTGCGGCTTCGTTGCCGTGCATGGTGGCGATCAGCAACATGACCGGCTTTCCGGGCTCGCCGAGGCGGTAGGCCATGATCGGGCGGTCATGCACCGACCGACCGATCACCTTGCGTTCGACCACGGCGTGATCGGCAACCGAAGCGGTCGCACTCGATAGGGCAGCGGCGTCGGGGAGGCTGGTCGTGAGCGGCGCGACCAGCGCCATCGAGACGCCGATGAGACGAAGTTTGCGCAAGGTCAGATACTCCCCAGCATGAAGGCGATCGTTTCCACGCAGATGCCCACGAACATCCCGACGTGGGCCAACACCGAAAGTCCGGGGCCGTCGCTCCAGTTATCGCCCGCCGTCGTTGAGACGTGCTTGCCCCGCGTGGGCAGCCAACGCATCAGGATCAACAGGCCACACAATGCGACCACCCAGAGGCAGGCCAGGCCGGCCAGACCGACGTTCGAACTGCCGAGCGCCGAGTCCTCGGGCGACGCCAGGTAGGCCGTCCACAGACCCAGGCCGAGCAGCCCCAGCACCGAGTGCACGTTGACGAGCATCGCGGGCACTTGAGTCCGGCCGGCAACGGTGTCTTTGCGAAGCCGGATCCGGGTGAGCACGACGACCACCAGACCAAGAGCGGTCAAGATGTAGGCGATCACCTGGATGGACACGGGGGCAGTCTGCCGCAGACTGCCTAGGGGTCGCCATCACGGGCCGCAACTTCGGCGTGTTCGCCATCATCGACGTGTGCCGATCGCTCCATTTCGGACGCCAGACGATCCAGGAGGGCGTCGACCTCCGACATGCGATAGCCGCGAAAAGCGAGGGAGAACCGCACCCGCCGCAAGTCCTCGGGGCCGAGGTCCTCCTCTGCTGGGAGGCGCAGGTCACTGCGGTCGTCGGACACCTCGACCAGCGGCCCGCCGTACCCCGCAGCCAAGAGCGCCACTGCACCCATGGCCAACACGATCAACACCGCGAAAAACCACATCATTTGGCGCCACCACCCGAGGGGTCATGGCGCCGACGAGCGTCGACCATCAGGGCAACCGCTTCGTCCACATCGTCGGTGATCGTGAGCATGTCGAGATCGACCTGGGAGATCTTGCCCTCGGCCAACACCGTGTCGCGTAGCCAGTCGATCAGACCCTGCCAATAACTCACCCCCAACAGCACGATCGGGAAGCTGGTGACCTTCTGGGTCTGCACCAAGGTGAGCGCCTCGAAGAGTTCGTCGAAGGTGCCCAGGCCACCGGGCAGGGCGATGAAGCCCTCGGAGTACTTCACGAACATGGTCTTGCGGGCGAAGAAATACCTGAAGTTGATGCCGATGTCGACCCACTGGTTCAAGCCCGACTCGAACGGCAACTCGATGCCGAGTCCGACGCTGACTCCGCCGGCCTCGGATGCCCCCTTGTTGGCGGCCTCCATGGCGCCCGGTCCCCCACCGGTGATGACGGCGAAGCCGGCCTGGACGAGCTTGCGTCCCACCTCCTCCCCCACGGCGTACGACGGGTGGTCGACGGGCGTCCTGGCTGAGCCGAACACCCCGATCGCCGGTCCGAGCTCGGCCAGAGTCCCGAAGCCTTCGACGAATTCGGCCTGAATGCGCAGCACCCGCCACGGATCGGCGTGCACCCAATCGGTAGGCCCACGCGAATCGAGCAGTCGCTGATCGGTGGTGCCCTGGTCGACCTGGGCGCGGCGCATGATGACCGGGCCCTTGTACTTGAACCGGTTGTTCATCGGGTCCCTTCCCCCTGGCTGCCCAGCCAGCTTCGCAATTGTCGTTCGCATTCGCGTATCTGCGCGATCGGTACGAATTCTTCCTGCTTGTGCGCCAACATCGGGTCGCCGGGACCGAAGTTGACCGCCGGCACGCCCAGCGCGGTGAACCGCGCGACGTCGGTCCAGCCGAACTTCGGGTTGACCTCGCCACCGACCGCGTCGACGAAGGCGCGGGCGGCCGGCACGGCCAGACCCGGGAGAGCCCCCGCCGCGGAATCGGTGAGACGCACGTCGTACCCCTCGAAGAACTCCCTTACGAACGCCTCCGCCTGTGCCTCGCTGAGATCGGGCGCGAACCTGAAGTTGACCTCAACCACACACTCGTCAGGTATGACATTGCCGGCGACGCCGCCCCGAATGCCCACCGCATTGAGACCCTCGTGGTAGCTCAGTCCATCGATCACGGGCTGCCGCGCCTGATAACCGTTCAGCCGAGCCAAGACGTCACCGGCACCATGGATGGCGTTGACCCCGCGCCAGCTGCGCGCCGAGTGGGCCCGTTCGCCCTGGGTGCGCACCTCCACGCGAAGGGTGCCCTGGCAGCCCGCCTCGACCACGCCGTTCGACGGTTCCATCAGAATCGCGAAATCCGCCACCATCAGGTCCGGATCGCTCTCCGCGAGGAGCCGCAGTCCGTTGAACTCCGAGTCGATCTCCTCGCCGTCATACAAGATGAACGTGACGTCCCGGTTGGGCGCGCTCACCTCCGCCGCGAGGCGCAGGATCACCGCGTCGCCACCCTTCATGTCGCAGGTGCCGAGACCGTGCAGCAGGTCCCCCTCACGACGCGCTGGCAGGTTGTCGTTGAGCGGCACCGTGTCGAGATGGCCCGCGATGACCACCCGTTCGGACCGACCCAACTCGGTGCGGGCCACCACCGTGTTGCCGTGGCGGCTGACCTTCAGGTGCGCAACGGCACCCAGCGCGGCCTCGACCGCGTCGGCGATCACACGCTCGTTGCGACTCACCGATTCGATGTTGACCAACTGTTCGGTCAGGGTGACCACGTCGGCCGCCAGGTCCAACTCCATGGGCGTAAGTGAACCAGCCCGACCAGGCGGCTCAGGCCTTCGCCAGGAAAACCGTGGCTACCTCGCCGTCGCCGACTTCGACATCGACCCCCGAAACCAGCTCGGCAAACTGCTCGGCGGTCCCCACTTGAAGTGAGGACGCGAGAGTCTCCGCGGCGATCAACGCGGCGTGCTTCGTCAGCGCGGAGCGAGCACCGTCGGTCCCACCGAGCACCAACTCGATCCGATCCGACACCTCCAGACCGGCCCCCTTGCGGGCCTGCTGGACCGCGCGAATCACGTCGCGGGCGACGCCTTCGGCAGCGAGTTCATCGGTCACGTCGGTGTCCAAGACCACGAAGCCACCGCTAGGCAAGATGCCCGTCGCGCTGTGTCCGTCAGAGTCCGCGGCCACCGTCTCGAGGGTGAACTCCCCTTCGACCAGGGCCAAACCACCCGCGGTCACCGAGCCGTCATCGGCCACGGACCAATCGCCGCTCTTGGACCCCTTGATAGCGGTCTGCACCTCGCGCCCCAACCGCGGACCCGCGGCCCGGGCGTTGACCGTCAGGCGCTGTTGCACGCCGTACGCCGTGGCCTCGG
This sequence comes from uncultured Actinomycetota bacterium, assembly GCA_963814245.1. Taxonomy (GTDB): domain Bacteria; phylum Actinomycetota; class Actinomycetes; order Propionibacteriales; family Nocardioidaceae; genus Nocardioides. The sequence goes on along the minus strand of CAWFBY010000002.1, from coordinate 44,260 downwards.
CCGCGTCCGCGTCGAGCAATCGCACCGACTTGAGATTGAGCTCGTCGGCCACGATCGACTCGAAGCCAGCCAGCGCGTCCACGCCCGGCACGACGATGGTCAATTCGGCGAGCGGAAGCCGGTTGCGCAGGTTGGCCGCCTTACGCAACGCCGACCCGGCCGAACAGACCTCGCGCACCCGATCCATCGCCGCCACGAGAGCGGCGTCGTGGGGCAGAACGCTCGCGTCCGGCCAGTCGGTCAAGTGCACCGAGCGGTCCCCGGTGAGCCCGCGCCACACCTCTTCACTCGTCAGCGGCAGCAAGGGCGCGCTGACCCGACACACCACTTCGAGCACGGTGTAGAGGGTGTCGAAGGCGGCCACATCCAGCGACTCTGCGGTACCCCAGAAACGCTCGCGGGTGCGCCGGATGTACCAGTTGGACAGCGCCTCGAGGAAGGTCCGCGTCGTCTCACAGGCCCCGGCGATGTCGAAGGCATCGTGTTGCCGCGTCGAGGCTTCGACGTACGTGCGCAACTTGGCCAAGATGTAGCGGTCCATCGGATGGTCCGAATCCATGCGCCAGGTGGCGTGGTACCCCGCCCCGTCAGGCCCTCCCGCCGCGTTGGCATAGAGGGAGAAGAAGTACCAGCTGTTCCACAGCGGGATCATCACCTGCCGTACGGCGTCGCGGATGCCTTGCTCGGTGACCACGAGATTGCCGCCCCGAAGGATCGGCGAACTCATCAAGAACCAGCGCATCGCGTCGGCCCCATCGCGGTCGAACACCTCGCGCACGTCCGGATAGTTGCGCAGCGACTTGGACATCTTGTTGCCGTCCGAGCCCAGCACGATGCCGTGACTGATGCACGAGCGGAACGCCGGGCGATCGAAGAGCGCGGTGGCCAAGATGTGCAGCGTGTAGAACCAGCCGCGGGTCTGACCGATGTACTCCACGATGAAGTCGCCCGGGAAGTGATGCTCGAACCACTCGGCGTTCTCGAACGGATAGTGCACCTGGGCAAACGACATCGAGCCGGAGTCGAACCAGACATCCAGCACGTCCTCGACCCGACGCATGGTGGAGTTGCCGGTCGGGTCGTCCGGATTGGGCCGGGTCAGATGGTCGATGAAGGGCCTATGAAGATCGGTCACCGGCACCTGGAAGTCGCGCTCCAACTCTTCGAAGGAGCCATAGACGTCGATCCGGGGGTAGGCCGGGTTGTCCGAACGCCACACCGGGATCGGGCTTCCCCAGAAGCGGTTGCGCGAGATCGACCAGTCGCGGGCGTTCTCCAGCCACTTGCCGAACTGGCCGTCCTTGATGTGCTCGGGCACCCAAGTGATCTCCTGGTTGAGCTCGAGCATCCGCTGCTTGATCTTGGTCACCTCGACGAACCACGACGACACGGCCATGTAGATCAGCGGCTGCCGGCACCGCCAACAATGGGGATAGGAGTGCTCGTAGGTCTCGCGACGCAACAACACCGTGCCCTGGTTGACGGCCGCCCGCTCTCCTTCGCCATGTGTGGCGTTCTTGAGATGCTCGATGATCAACACGTTCGCGTCGAAGACGTGCATGCCTTCGTAGTCGGTCACGGGGAAGATGAACGAGCCGTCCGCCCCGACAGGAACGACCGTCTCGACTCCGGCCGCGTCGAGGGTGGCCTTGTCCTCTTCGCCGAATCCCGGCGACATGTGCACCATCGCCGGTGCCGTCATCGGTCGTGACGAAGTCCGCCCCGAACACCTGGTGGGCGCGGGGATGCCCCGCGTAGTAGGAGAACGGCGGCGTATAGCCGCGCCCCACGAGTTCGCTGCCCTTCAAGGTGGCCACCACAAGCGGCGCGTCTGCGCCCTCGTTGGTCAGCTCTGCGGCGTACGCCGACAGTCGCGCCGCGCCCAGGATGTAGCGCTCGGTCGTGCCGGTCGCATCGGATTCCACCACGACGTAGTCGATGTCGGGCCCGACCGCGACTCCCATGTTGGAGGGCAGCGTCCAGGGCGTCGTGGTCCAGATCAAGACGAGCGCGCCGGCCAACTCGTCGGTGCCTGTGAGGCGATAGCCCACCGTCAGCGCGGGGTCCTGGCGGTTCTGATAAACGTCGTCGTCCATCCGCAACTCGTGGTTGGACAACGGGGTCTGGTCGTTCCAGCAGTAGGGCAGGATCCGGAAACCCTCATAGACCAAACCCTTCTCAAAGAGCTGCTTGAAGGCCCAGATCACGCTCTCCATGTAGTCCGGATTGAGTGTGCGGTAGTCGTTTTCAAAGTCAACCCAGCGCGCCTGCCGGGTGACGTACTCCTCCCAGTCGGAGGTGTACTTCAACACCGACTCGCGGCACTTCTCGTTGAAGGTGCCGATGCCCAACTCGAGGATTTCGTCCTTGGTCTTGATGCCCAGTTGGCTCATCGCCTCGAGCTCGGCCGGCAAGCCGTGCGTGTCCCAGCCGAATCGCCGTTCGACGCGGCGCCCACGCATGGTCTGATAGCGCGGCACCACGTCCTTGACGTAACCGGTCAGCAGGTGCCCATAGTGCGGGAGTCCGTTCGCGAAGGGCGGGCCGTCGTAGAACACGAACTCGTTGGCGCCGTCCTCACCTGTGTCCCGCTGCTCGACACTGGCGGCGAACGTGTCATCGCTGTGCCAATAGGCCAGCACGGATTCTTCGATCGCCGGGAAGGCCGGCGTCGGGGACACAGAGGTGGACTCGGTATGGGAGACCTTGGGATAGGTCATCGGCTTCTCCTGCGGTTCGTCTTCGTGGCCAACCACGAGGACGACGTACGCCGGAGGACGTGTGCCGCGGTACCACCTCGCTTGCCACCCGTTGCCGGGCGACCGCTCATTGCGGGGCTGTCACGGGCCTACCCGTCCGGTTCTAATGAGGCTCCCGTCGGAGGCCCGTTCTTCCGGAGGCTCGCCGCTGATAACGGCTCAAACGCCTGTGCGCCCAGGGTACGGCCCCAGCCGCGGACGAGACAATCGGATAACTCGCGTCGAGGTACGTCGCTCGTGAACGCCACCTGTCGGTGATCCGTGCCATGATCGGGGCCATGGCTGAAAAGACGTTTTCTGGACCGATCGTTGACGTGACGTACGACGGTGCCATCTGCTCGCATGCCGGAGAGTGCGTCAAGGGCATGCCCACCGTGTTCAATCTCGAGGAACGCCCGTGGATCAACCCGGGCACCGCAACGACCCCCGAGGCGGCCGACCAACTTCGTGAGGTCGTCGGTCGCTGCCCATCGGGTGCCCTCCAGATCGTCGAACACTAAAGCTCCAGGGTCGCTGCGTAGAGTTGCCCCTCGTGACGACCTCTCCTTTTGCCGCGCCCGGTTCCGCCTGGGGCGACGGCCTGGTCACCCTCGATCGCGCCGGTGTCGTGCTCGATGTGTGGTTCCCGCACCCGGCGTTAGGTGCCCCCGACGGATCGACCAGCCCCCAGGACCTGGCCCGACTCGCGACCCCCGATGAACTGCGGGGAGTGACCCGTGAGGTCCGCCAGGTCGTGATCGATGACCTTTCCGCACCGCCCACCACCGCCGAAGATGCCTGGCTTCGCCTTCACCTGCTCAGTTCCCGTCTCGCCGCCCCCCACTCACTGTCGATGGAGGGCGTCTTCGGGTTGCTGACCAACGTCGTGTGGACCTCGGCCGGTCCGTGTGCCGTCGAAGGCTTCGAACTCACCCGAGCCCGACTCAAAGCGAGCGGGCATCTGGCGGTCTACGGGGTCGACAAGTTCCCTCGGATGACCGACTACGTCGTGCCGGGCGGCATACGCATTGCCGATGCCGATCGCGTGCGGCTGGGTGCCCACCTCGCCAGCGGCACCACGGTCATGCACGAAGGTTTCGTGAACTTCAACGCCGGAACCCTGGGCACCTCGATGGTCGAGGGTCGAATCTCCGCCGGGGTCGTGGTCGGTGACGGGTCCGACATCGGTGGCGGCGCGTCGATCATGGGCACGCTCTCCGGGGGCGGCAAGGAAGTGATCAGCGTCGGCGAACGCTGCCTCCTTGGCGCCAACTCAGGCATCGGGATCTCGCTGGGCGATGACTGTGTGGTGGAGGCGGGCTGCTATGTCACCGCTGGCACCAAAGTCACCGTCCACACCGGTGATGGCGAGATCGGGATCGTGAAAGCGGGGGCACTGTCGGGGGCGAGCAACGTGCTTTTTCGTCGAAACTCCGTCACCGGGGCGATCGAGGCGGTGCCGTGGCACGGCGCTGGGATTGCCCTCAATGCCGCACTCCACGCGAACGACTGACCGCGCGCCTTGGCAATGAGACGTGGCACCGCTGTGCTCGCAACCACCGCCCTCCTTGGCGTGGCGGCGGCCGTGGGCGTGGGCCTCTATCGAGGCGTCGGACCGCTGCCCGATCCGCCGGGTTGTCGCGCCGAGGTTGGCGATCGGCTCGTGGAGTTGTCGGTCGAGCAGGCCGAGAATGCCGCCCTCATCGCCGCCATCTCCGTGCAGCGCGGGTTGCCGCCGCGCGCGGCTTCGATCGCCCTCGCCACGGCGTTTCAGGAGTCCAAACTCTTCAACCTCGAACACGGCGATCGCGACTCTCTGGGGTTGTTCCAGCAGCGCCCGTCTCAGGGCTGGGGAACCGAGTCGCAGATCCTCAACCCGGCGTATTCCGCGAACAAGTTCTACGACGCCCTGATCGAGGTCGAGGGTTATGAGGACCTGCCGATCACCGAGGCGGCTCAGGCGGTCCAGCGGTCGGCCTACCCCGATGCCTACGCCGACCACGAGGCCGATGGGCGAGCCTTGGCGTCGGCGCTCACCGGGGAAACCACCGGCGGCGCTTTCACGTGCGTGATGGATGGGGATGCGCCCGAGGTTGCTGGGTCACTCACCGATGAGGGGCTCACCAAACGAGCCCGCGTCGTACGCCGCGAACTGGAGTCGGTCTTCGGCGAACTTCCCCTCGGCGGCTTTGCCCCCGGTGGGGTCACCGACGGGCACATGCCCGGATCGGCCCACTATGAAGGCCGTGCCGTCGACATCTTCGTACGGCCGATCTCGGCGGCCAACACCCAGCGCGGCTGGGCGATCGCGGCGTACTTGGTCGCGCAGGCCGATCGGCTGAAGATCCAACACGTCATCTTCGACGATCGGATCTGGACCAACGGCAGCGCCTCCGAGGATGGCTGGCGCGACTTCAACGTGCCCTCGGGCACTGCCGGCGATCAACAGATCCTCGAACACCGCGATCACGTGCACGTCGACGTCGCGCCCTAATTGCTGTGGCGACGTAAGATCCCAGGGACACCACGGTGCCGACGGAGGGAGCCGACGTGCGCATTTGGCGGTTGGCGGCGCTGTCCGCCATGACCCTGTCGGTGGTCTCTGCAGCTAGTCCGTCCGCCGGCGATTTATTCCAAGCACAGACCTGCGATGGTGTCGCCGTGACCCTCACCGGCACCGATGGCAACGACAAACTCACCGGGACCGAAGGCCCCGACGTGATCCACGGCGGCATGGGTAACGACAAGATCCTCGGTCTCGGCGGCGACGACGTGCTGTGTGGCGGCGAAGGCGCCGACAAGCTGAGCGGCGGACCCGGCGATGACCACATCGAGGGCAACCGTGACGGGATCGTGACAGCGGACACCGAATACACCGTGGCCGAAGCGGACACGCTGAGCGGCGGTCCGGGCGACGACTATCTCGACGGCGGTGTGGATGACCGCCCCTCGTCGGAGGTGTTCCCAACGACTCTCACCTATGCCGCCTCCGAAACGGCGGTCACGGTCGATCTCGAGCTTGGCCAGGCAACGGGGGAAGGCACCGACACCATCGTGGGCCCCGTCGGCAGGCTCTTGGGCTCGGCTCACAATGATGAACTACGGGGCAGTGCCGGAGACGAATATCTCGTCGGCAACGCCGGGGCGGACCTCCTCGACGGTCGCGGCGGCGCTGACAATCTCGAGGCCATCGATCTGTATCGAGTCCACCCCGAAACCACTCCTAACACACTGATCGGGGGCGGCGGGCGCGATCAACTCGTCGGAGGCGACGGCAACGACATCCTCCGCGGCAGTGCGGGGGTCGACGTTCTCTCCGGCGAGGCTGGCTTTGACCAATTGTTTGGCGGAGCAGGCGACGACCTGCTCAACGACGCCGTCGCACAAGGCCCCGGGCCACAACTCTTGAACGGCGGGCCAGGAGACCACGACGAACTGAGCGGAGTCTGGTTTGCCGACAGCGCCGGCCAAATCGGTGACATCGTCACCCGCGCTGATGGTCGGATTAACCTAGCGAACGGGGTGGTCCGCGCCCAGACCCCGGTGGGCGACTTCCTGCTCAACCTTGCCGCCATCGAAGACGTCAATTCACCCCAAGGCCAGTGGGTGCTGATCGGCTCGGACGCAAGCAATGTCCTCACCGGTCCCTATAAGGGGCGCTACGGCGTCGTGATTCATGCCGGGGGCGGCGACGACGAGATCTGGGGCACCTTCAGACACGACGTTCTCGATGGCGGGTCCGGCAACGACGTCGCGTGGCCCGGCGTGACAGCAGATCGCATCATCAGCATTGAGCGCCTCCGCTACTGATAACTGGTCTGCACCACTGGGGGAATTTGGGATTCGCCCCTCCCTGAAACCGCCGCAGGTGTGGTGAGATGACGGCCACTCGGGATCGCGACTCTGGGGGTTACCTAATGAGCTCTACGACCATCTACACCGTGGGGACCGCGCTGCGGCGGGCACACGACAACGAACTTGCCGTCAGCGTCCTCGTCGAAGGCAACTGGATCGAGGGACAGATCGGCGGCCTGGACGGCGACGGGGTGCTGTTGACCTCGCCCGACGATGTGCAGTCTGTTGTTCGGTTGGCCAGCATCGCCGTGGTCAGGGTGCAAGCACCGGCTGGGACCACCGCCGACCTCCAAGAAGAGCGTCTCCATCCCGGACCGGACCCGTTGACCGACTACTTCGACGCCTCCGAACTCCCCAGCCAGCGTGCCGAGGACGTGGAGCCGGACTGGACGGCCCGTCGCGACTGGGGTGCCAGCGTCGCGCTGTCCGTCGTCGCAGCGGCCGCCCAATAACCGTCAGTTAGAGCTGAGGCGAGCGCAGGCTGCGGCCACGCGTTCGTCGGTGGCGGTGAAGGCCACCCGCACATGCTCACGCCCGGCGGCCCCATAGAAGGTCCCGGGGGCGACGAGGATCCCGCGTTCGGCCAGCCAATCGACCGTGGCCCAGGCATCCTCGGAGCGGGTGGCCCACAGATAGAGCGACGCCTCTGAGTGGTCGATCCGGAATCCCGCCGCCGCCAGAGCCGTCCGCAGATTCGCCCGCCGCGCGGCGTACCTCCCGTGTTGTGCCACGACGTGGGCGTCGTCATCGAGCGCCGCGATCATGGCCGCCTGCTGGGGACCCGGCATCTGCAGACCCAGGTTCTTGCGTACGGCGAGCAGCTCGCCGACCACTGCCGGGTCGCCCGCAACGAAGGCACACCGATAGCCGGCGAGGTTGGAGCGCTTCGACAGGGAATGGATGCTCAGGATCCCGTCAGGCGAGCCGCCACACACCTGCGGATGCAACACCGAGATGGGTTCGGCGTCCCAAGCACACTCCAGATAACACTCGTCAGACACCAAGAGAGTGCCGCGCTCCCGGCACCAATCGACGACTTTCTTGAGGTGCTCGACTGGGAGGACGCGACCGGTCGGATTTGACGGCGAGTTGAGGAACAGCACCGCGGGCGTCCGCGGGCCCAGACTGGTCAGCGAGTCGGTGGCCAGGCCTTCCGCACCGGCCAGCGCGGCCCCGACCTCGTAGGTTGGATAGGCCAACGCGGGATAGACAACCAGATCACCGGGACCTAGCCCCAGGTGGGTGGGCAGCGCGCCGATCAGCTCCTTGGAGCCAATCACCGGCAACACCGCGTCGAGACCGAGCCCGGTGACCCCAAAGCGCCTGGACAACCAGTCAATCGCGGCCCGGCGGGTGTCCTCGCGGCCCACGGTGAGGGGATATCCAGGGGAATCGGCAGCCGCACGCAGTGCTTCCTGCACCACCAGCGGCGTGGGATCGACCGGCGTACCGACCGAAAGATCGACGATGCCGTCGGCGTGCGCCCGCGCCTTGGCGGCGTACGACGAGAGTTGGTCCCACGGAAAGTCAGGTAGTTGGGCGGAGACCTGCCGACGGCTTTCGAACCGAATCAGTGGTCCTGGATTTGAGGCGGCAGGGCGGCGATGAACGGGTGGTCCTTGTCGATTTCACCCATCTTGGCGGCACCGCCCGGCGAACCGAGATCGTCGAAGAAGCCCACATTGGCGGTGTAGTACTCCTTCCACTGCTCCGGCGTGTCGTCTTCGTAGAAGATCGCCTCGACGGGGCACACCGGCTCGCAGGCACCACAATCGACGCACTCGTCCGGGTGGATGTAGAGCATCCGCTTGCCTTCATAAATGCAGTCCACGGGACACTCGTCGACACAGGCACGGTCCTTGAGGTCGACGCACGGCTGGGCGATGACGTAGGTCACCAGTTCCTCCTGGGGATGCAGATGGGGCAGCGGGCAAGCACAGCCTAGTATCCACCTGTGGGAATCGAGCCAGAACCCCACGGCGTGGGCAAACATCGGTTGGGGCCTGCGGTCGTGGGGCAGCGGATCGTGGTTCGGCGCCTCCTGCCGGGACAGCGTGGCCCCTCCGGAGGCCCGGCGATGAGCGACATTTTGGGTGAGTGCCTGGCCTGGGGCCCGACAGAGGTTCTCGTACGCCGCGCCGACGGCAGCCAGATCACCATCCCCATCGCGGACATCGTGACCGGAAAGCCGATCCCGCCACGAGAACAAGTGCGGCTGCGCATTGCGCCCAAACAGGCTCAGTTGCGGGCGCTGGCCATCTGGCCGGATGTAGAAACCGTGCCGCTCGGGGCCTGGACGCTGCGCCTGTCGGCCACATCCTCGGCTCGCCGCGCCAACTCGGTGCTGGCTATCGGACCGGCGGAGCTCGATGATCCGGTCGCCGCAGTGACCGCACATTATCTTGGCGCCGAGCGGCGGCCGATCGCCGCGGTCCTGCCCGATTCGCCGGAGGAACAGCTCTTTCGCTCGGCTGGCTGGGGACCGGAATCCGTCGAATCGGACACGCTGTTTCAGGTGGCCGGGGTTGCGATGGCGCGCCGTGCGCTCCAGGAGCGACCGTCGTACGCCGTGAAGCTGGAGGAGAGCCGGGACCGGGTGCACGCGAAGATCGGCTCCGAGGCGAGTGGACACGCGGTCTACTCCGAGGGCTGGTTGGGCCTGTATGCGCTGGAGGTCGCCCCCGCGCGACGTCGTCGAGGCCTGGGGCTGGCCGTGGTCGCGGAACTCCTCGACTGGGGTGCCGAGCACGGCGCCACCGCGGCCTATCTGCAGGTGCTTGCCGACAATCACGCGGCACTGGCGCTCTATGAGGGGCTGGGATTCACCACGCACCACGCTTACCGCTACCTATCCCCGAGTCGGCGCTAACTCACGCGAAAATCCGGTTGAGTCGGCGCTAACTCACGATCTACGGTGGCAGAACTCCGTTGGGCGTGACGTCCCAGCAGCAACCCGGAGCACCGCGCGTACGGCGTACCGACGAAAGGCCGGAAACCGATTCCACAGGGATCCGGCGAAGGTGTGGTGGCACCGCGACCTTGCCCCCGCCCACACCTCCAGGGCTTCCGCTCCTACTGGAGGTGAACCGCATGAAACGCACCCTGTGTGCAGAACTTCCCGACTCGACTCCCGGGTCCACCGCGCGATTGCAGGGCTGGATCCACCGCCGCCGCAAACTTGCCACGGTCACGTTCGTGATCCTGCGGGACCGCAGTGGCCTGGCCCAGACAATCGTCACCGACGACGCAACCCTGGGACTTCTTGCCACGTGCGGGGAGGAAACAACGGTCGAGATCGTGGGGATCGTCACCGCCAATCCTCAGGCACCCGGAGGGGTGGAGCTGGCTGATCCGACGATCCGGCTGCTCACCGAAACCGCGGTCACGCCCCCCGTTGAGCTGTGGCGGCCGACGCTCAATATCGGGTTGCCGACGCTGCTCGACCACGCTCCGGTGACCTGGCGACACCCGGCCCAGCGCGCGAGGTGGGAGCTGGCTGCGGCCAGCCTGCGTGGCTTCCGGGCGGCCCTGGACGCTCGTGGATTCACAGAGATCCAGACACCGAAGTTTGTGGGGTCGGCCACCGAGTCAGGCGCCAACGTCTTCAGCGTCGACTACTTCGGACGGCCGGCCTACCTCGCCCAGAGCCCGCAGTTCTATAAGCAGCAAATGGTCGGCGTCTTCGAACGGGTTTACGAGGTTGGCCCGGTGTTCCGGGCCGAGCCGCATGACACGGTGCGACACCTTGCGGAATACGTCTCGCTCGACATTGAGTTGGGCTTCATCGAGGACCATCGCGACGTGCTCGAGATGTTGCGCGAGACGCTTGACGGGATGGTCGCGGCGATTCACGCGTACGCCGCGCCAGCCGTCGCGCGGCTGGAGGTCAGGGTCCCCGTGATCCCGGACCGAATCCCGGTGCTGCACTTCTCGGAGGCGCTGGCGCTGGTCGGTGCGGCGGCCGACGAGCCCGACCTCGCGCCCGAACACGAGCGAGCGCTGGGCGCCTGGGCGATGAGCGAGCACGGCAGCGACTTCGTCGCAGTCGAGGGATACCCGATGGCGAAGAGGCCGTTCTACACCCATCCGCAGCCCGACGATGCGCGTTGGTCCAACAGCTTCGATCTGATCTTTCGTGGACTTGAGTTGGTCACCGGTGGACAACGACTGCATCGGCCTTCGGCGTACGACGAGGCCCTCCGCGCCCGCGGTGAGAACCCGGCGGATTACTCGGCGTACCTCCAGGCCTTCAGACACGGCATGCCGCCACACGGGGGCTTTGCCATTGGGCTCGAACGCTGGACCGCCCGGCTGGTTGAGGCGGCGAACATCCGTGAGGTCACGTTGTTTCCGCGCGACATTGGCCGGTTGTCACCGTAGAGCCGACGAGTTTGCGCCGACTCGCGGCCAAATTTGCGTGAGTTTGCACCGACTCGCGGTCGAATTTGCGTGAGTTTGCGCCGACTCGCGTTATTCGGTGGGGGGTGGTGGTTCGCAGATGACCGTGTCGGAGGGGGTGTAGCTGGTGTGCATCTGCTCGGAGTGGTCCAGCGCCGACGAACCGGCCTTGCGGAAGTAGCGCACGATGTCGATGTCGAACCCGCCGTACCCCTCGTTGGGATAACAATCCTTGGTGTTGAGGGTCCGGGTGGCGGGCTCGGTGAGGTTGTAGCGATCGCCGGTGGTCGTGGTGATGTCCCAGACCTTCGTGGACCACATCGACACCGTCACGATGCCCGAGGTGCTGGGAGTGCTCGGGGTCACCGAGGCCTGCACCAACACGCCGTACTTCGTGTCGTTCTGGAAGCGCAGATCGACCGCCCCCCACGCCACGGTCGCCTCGCGACCAACGGGATAGCGGTCGATGTAGAACGAGTGCGGCTTGTGTTCGACATCCTTCAAACCAGCGAAGAACATCGCGTTGAACGTGGTGGTCGCCATCTGCGAAACTCCGCCACCGAGGTCTTCCTTGAAGATCCCGTTGCTGATGATGAAGCCTTCGGTGAAGCCGTTTTCGCGGGTGCGCTCGCCGACCGTTTCGTTGAGCGAGAAGGTCTCCCCCGGTTTGAGCAGGGTGCCGTTGACCAACTGCGCCGCCCGGCCGATGTTGATGTTGCGATATTCCGCATAGGGGTAGTACGTGGTGAAGCTGGAGACCCGCTCCACGATCCCCAACTTGCGGGCATCGGCGGTGGTGAACTCCGGCTCCGCCACGGTCGACTTCACCTCGCCCTCGCGTTCACCCGAGGGGGCGGTCACGACCTCGAGCAGGGTCGAGGCGGCGTCGACGTCCGAGTAGGTCACGCCCGGCTTGGCCGGGATCACCTTGGGTCGCCCATCAACCAGGGCCACGGTGGCGTTCACCGGCGCGCCGTCCTCGCTGATCAAACCGGCGATCAGACGGCCCAGCACCTTCTCATCCACCGTCGGCACCAGTTCGCCCGTCGATCCGTCCAGGCTCAACGCCTTGGTGAAGACCGCCGGAGTCAAGGTCACCGCCGACTTGCCAAAGTCGAGTCGCACCGGACCCGAAGCCGCCGGGTTGGCGAAGTCGTTAACCGCGGCCCTGACCTCGTCGTCGGTGATGCTCGGCTCCTCGGGGACCGTGTTGAGCTGAGCCCGGGCATCGTCTTGGAGGTACGACGCCAGCAAGGCCTCACGGGCGCTGTCGCGATCGATCAGCGCGCCGGTGACCGGCTCCTTCACCTCGACCTGCCCCTTGCTGAAGCTGACTGCGCCGTTGGCGGCGACCACGCCGTACTTCTGATCCAGGTCATCGAAAGCGGCAGAAAGCGCTTCCTCGTCGACGCTCACCACGGCCGGCAGCTCGTCGCCCCCGGTGAAGTAGTCCCACAGATGTCCAGGCGACCAACTCCGCTCGCCGCCGGCCGCGCGGACCGACTCCGCATAGTCCACGCCCAACCCGGCGCCCTCGGGAGAGAGCGTGGTCGCTTCGCTGTTGACCTGCGCAGCCAGCGGTGCCGCGGCGCGATCGGCGAGCTCTTTCTCCAGCACCGCCGCCGCAGCAGCCTCGGGCCGACCGCCGATGTCCACCCCCGCGACTGTGGTGCCCTGGGGGACCTTGTCTCCGGCGGCGTAGTAGGCCGCGACGTAGGCCCCACCGAACAAGATCACCAGACCCAGCAGGAGCAGGATGACGACGCGGCCACCCTTCTTCTCCTTCGCCAAAGGTGTGGGCGTTGAGGTCTTAGTCACCTCCACATCTTAGGCGGGCGGCGGCGGCTCGACCCGGCTGGCCACGCCTCGGTCGGCCAGCGCGACGGAGGCGAGCGACCAGCCGACCAGGATCAACACCGACCCCAGCAACGCATAACCCTTCGCGTCGGCACCCAGCAGGAAGCCCGTGCCCGGGCTCGGGAGGGTGACATAACCGATCAGGGCCGCCCAGCCCGCCGCAAACATCGGTCTCCCCCACCACGTCACCGGCAAGACCGCGTGACCGGCAAACGTTGCGGCCAACCCGAGCCCCAATCCCCACGCCAGCTGGTGGACGGCGACGGCAGCGACCGCCGTCAGCACGCCAGCCAGGAACAGCCCCACCGCCAGGCCAGCCTTGCCGACGGCTCCCAGGCGTCCTGACCCACTAAGCCTGGGCCCACTCAGTCTGGAGGTCACGACTCACAAGCCGGCAAACAGGTCGGACTCGAGTCCGTCCTCACCCAGGGCGCCGGGATGGCCCTTGACGATCCGGAAGAACTCCTGGCCCCACACCGAGTTGCCCACTTGGTTGGAGAGCGCGAAGAACGGCCCGTCGAGGGTGATCTGGGTGGCATGGGCGGCCAGGGCCGCCATCTTCTGGTCCACATGATCGGTGGCATCGACGGCGCACGTCAGATCGGCGTCGGGGACGGCGAACGGGGGCAGCTGACCATCGGGATCCATCCCCTGGAAGGAGACCTGGTCTCCGGCGTCGCGCAGGGCCCTGAGCCCGGCGCGCATCCGGCTCTCGGACATCGCCCCCCAATAGATCTTGGGGATGTCCCACGCCTCGCCGAGCTCGCGCCGGAAGGAGGGCACGGCGGCCAACTGTGCGGCGTACATGGCCACGCGATGCGCCTGGATGTGATCGGGATGCCCATAACCCCCGAAGTAGTCGTAGGTCACCAGCACCTGCGGCCGGACCTCCCGGATCACCTCCACGAGCAGGCTCGCCGCTTCGGTGAGGTCGGCATGCCAGAACGCGTTTTCATGTACGTCGTCAGCGGCCACCGCATGCCCGTCGTCGTGCCACTTCATCCCCGAGTCTCGATAGGTGCCGAAGCCTCCCAGGAAACGATGGTCGGTGACTCCCAGCGCGGCCATCGCCGCGGCAAGCTCCTCCCGGCGATGCACGCCGAGGGTGTCGGCCTGATCGGCCGCCAAGTGTTCGAGGCCGGGCACCAGGATTTCGCCCATTTCCCCGGCGGTGCACGTGACCAGCGTGACGCCGCGACCCTCGCTCACATACTTGGCCATCGTCGCGCCCTGGCCGATCGACTCATCGTCGGGGTGAGCGTGCACCAGCAGCAATCGCTGGCTGGGTCGTGCCGGGGCCTCTGAGGTCATGGCGCCAGACTAAGGGTCGAGCAGCGCGGATCGCACGTGGGTCAAGAAGGGCTCGTCGGCGGGCAACCACGCGACCGAGTCGAGCTCCTCGACAGCGAGCCACGAGACCAGGTCGTGTTCGACGGGCACCGGCTCCCCGGTCACGATCCGCGCCTGAGCCACGTGCAACTGGAGACCCGGCCCGATCTGCACGGATCCGTCGAACCATCGGGTTATCGCGATCTGGCAGCCGAGTTCCTCGGTGATTTCGCGGACCAGCGCCGCGCCCGGGTCCTCGCCGTCCTCGACCTTCCCGCCCGGAAACTCAAAATGTCCGGCGTCGGCCGGCGGAGACGTACGCCGCGCGGCGAGGACTCGCCCGTCGCGGAGGATGGCCGCGCCCACCACCTGGGTCATGGCGCCTGACCGTACCTCCCAGGGCTACGGTGGGGCGCGTGCCACCCCCCGACTTCGCCCCCGGCGTACACCTCGAACGCACCGCTGAGTGCGTCGCGGAAATCAACGCCCTCGCTGCGGTTTTCGGAGGTGCCGTGGGCGTGGACGGCGTGCTCAACGACCTCAATCGACAGGCCCGCCGGGCCCACGGTTGGTTCGGCAGGGCGGTCAGCACTGCCTACACCTGGGATCGGGCGGATCGGCGCACCTGGCGGTGGTGGCCGCAGGGGATCACGACCTCGGCGGATGCCTCCGACACCGAGGACATCGGCGGCCGCCGCGTGTTGGTCGTGTCGTGGTACTCCAAGGAGATCTATGGCGAGAACCAGGGCTCGCGACTCACCTTCCTCGACCTCGACACGCTCCGTTATCGCCACGTCCTCCTGGTGGTCCCCCGGATCGTCGAGGGCGGCGTGACCTTGGAGCCCCTCAAGGTGCACGCCGGCGGCATCGTATGGTGGGGGCCCTACCTCCACATCGCGGCCACCGCGCGCGGTTTCATGACCTGCCGGGTCGATGACCTGATGCGGGTGCCCGACGAGCTGAGCGCCGAGAACCTCAAGGCGTACGGCGTGAGCGGCGCCGCCGCGGCGGCGTACGGCCATCGTTATGTCTTGCCGGTGCGGTTCACCCATCGCGCCTACACCGACGACGGGCATGTCACGTTGCGTTACTCCTTCCTCTCCCTCGATCGCACGGCCCCGGCCACGCTGGTGGCCGGGGAGTACGGCTCCGCCAGCCAAACCAGGCGGCTGGCGAGGTTCCCCCTCGACACCAATACGTCGCTGCTGGAGACGGGCGAAGACGGCGCGACCCGGCCCATCGACATCGAGCCGCGCGGTGTCAAGCAGATGCAGGGCGCCACGATCGCGAAGGGGAAGTGGTATGTCAGCGTGTCCCACGGACCGCTGGCCCCCGGCTCGGTTTTCGTCGGCAGTCCCGGCGACCTTCGCCAGCGCCGATTCGCCGCGCCCATGGGCCCAGAAGACATCACCTACTGGCCCTCGACGGACACCTTGTGGTCGGTCAGCGAACACCCGCATCGCCGCTGGATTTACGCCATGAAGCGGAGCTGGTTCGACTCGTGACACCGCTGCCGACCGCAGATCGGGCGCTGGCGCTACGCTGCCGTTCACCAGTTCCCGCGTAGATGAGGAGTGTTCGGGTGGCCGGATCCGCAGGTGGGCAGTCCGTAGGGTTGCGAAAGGTCCTGGTCGCCAACCGTGGCGAGATCGCGGTGCGCATTCTTCGTGCCTGCAAGGACGCCGGGATCGGCGGCGTCGCCGTCTATGCCGATCCCGACCGGGATTCGGTCTTCGTCCGCCTGGCCGACGAGGCCTACGCGTTGGGCGGGGCGACTCCCGCGGAGACCTACCTCGACATCGCCAAGATCATCGAGATCGCACACCGCTCCGGAGCCGATTCGGTGCACCCCGGCTATGGGTTCTTGGCGGAGAACGCCGGCTTCGCGCAGGCGGTTCTCGATGCCGGCCTGATCTGGATCGGCCCGCCGCCCGCGGCGATCGAGAAGCTCGGCGACAAGGTCCAGGCGCGCCACATCGCTCAGCGGGTCGGCGCGCCCCAGGTGGTCGGTACTCCCGACCCGGTCAGCGGCGCCGACGAGGTGGTCGAGTTCGCCAAGACCCACGGGCTACCGATCGCGATCAAGGCCGCTTTCGGTGGCGGCGGGCGCGGGTTGAAGGTGGCCCGCAATCTCGATGAGGTCGCCGAGCTCTACGACTCGGCCGTGCGCGAGGCTGTCACCGCCTTCGGACGCGGGGAGTGTTTCGTCGAGCAATATCTCGACCACCCGCGCCACGTCGAGACCCAGTGCCTGGCCGATCAGCACGGCAATGTCGTGGTCGTCTCGACCCGCGACTGCTCACTTCAGCGCCGTCACCAGAAGCTGGTCGAGGAGGCGCCCGCGCCGTACCTGCGCCAAGACCAGATCGACCAGCTGTACGCCGCCTCGAAGGCCATCTTGAAAGAGGCCGGCTACGTCGGGGCCGGCACCTGCGAATTCCTGGTGGGCACCGACGGCACGATCTCGTTCCTCGAGGTCAACACCCGACTGCAGGTCGAACACCCGGTCAGCGAAGAGGTCACCGGGCTCGACCTCGTGCGCGAAATGTTCCGGATCGCTGCCGGCGAGGAGTTGGGGTACGACGATCCCGCGGTGATCGGGCACTCGATCGAGTTCCGGATCAACGCCGAGGATGCGGGGCGCAACTTCATGCCGGCCCCGGGCACACTGACGGTCTGGGAACCCCCCAGCGGCCCGGGCGTCCGGGTCGACGCGGGCTACGTCGCCGGCGAAACCATCCCCGGATCCTTCGATTCCCTGGTCGCCAAGCTGATCGTCTCGGGGCGCGACCGAACCCAGGCTCTGGAGCGCTCGCGTCGGGCGTTGGCCGAGTTCACCGTCGAAGGCATGCCGACGGTGATCGCGTTCCACCGGGCCGTGGTGAGCGATCCGGCGTTCGTGGGCACAGCGGACGGCTTCGGGATCTTCACGTCCTGGATCGAAACCGAGTTCGACAACCAGATCCCGGCGTACGACGCCGTCCCCGGCGAGCCGGAGCACGCAGCGGAGCGACAGCGAGTCACCGTGGAGGTCGGCGGCAAGCGGATCGAAGTTGTCCTCCCCGGCGGACTCGGTGGGCTCGGCGCAGCCGCAGCCTCGGGACCGAAGAAGGCCAAACGCAGCGCCGGCAAGAAGGCTGGGGCCGCCGCCTCGGGCGACGCCGTGACCTCGCCCATGCAGGGCACGATCGTCAAGGTTGCGGTCGAGGAGGGTCAGACCGTGGCCGAAGGCGACGTGGTGGTGGTCTTGGAGGCGATGAAGATGGAGCAACCGCTCAAAGCACACAAGGCGGGCACCGTCACCGGTTTGCAGGCGGCGGTCGGCGAGACCGTCACCAACGGCGCCGTGCTGTGTGAATTGAAGTAGAGGCTCAGCCGCCGACCAGCGGATGTGGGTAGACGTACGGGCGATAGCTGCTCACCCACGTGTCGATAGCGGAGCAGCGATAGAGCGTTTGGGTGTCGGTGGCGACGTAGCCGACCCCGCCCAGGCCGGCATCGGCGGCCTCCGGGCCCGGGGTGCACTGGGTGGGCCGACGTGCCAGCAAGCCGAAGCCCATGCCCCTGGATCCGTCGAACGGCGTCGTCGTTGACGACTGCGGCTGCTGCGTGACCGCGTTGAAGAAGTCACGGTTGGCCTGGAGGTGCTCGTCGAGATAGCGACCGCCTTCGGTCACGAGCTTGACCTTCCCCCCACCGGAAACCCACGCGTGGTTCCACGCGTACATGGGGCTGAGGTTCCCTTGGAAGTCGCGCCCCGCCTGATGCCAGCACGGGTAGCCCCGATATTGACTGATCGCGGTTCGATTGCCGTCGATGCCCTGGGTTCCATCACAGACGGGCATCGCGTCGTTCACGTCGGCTCGATAGTCATAGACGCTGATCGCCACGTCGGACTTTCCACGGTAGGACCGGAAACGATTGTCGAAGGCCACGATGGCGCCCGAGCCATGGTGATGGAAGAGCCGATAGCCGTCCTCGAGCCCGGATCCGGCCGAGCCCGCGTCGACGCGCAGCCGATTGGCGTACACCTCGAAGTTCTGCGGTCCGCCGTTGTGGCGATCCCTCGGCCAGCCTGAATCGGTTGTGGTCGATGCGAATCCTGGTCACCGTGCCCGGACCCCAGAACCACAGGCCGAAACCGGGATCGCCGGTGAAGGTGGAGCCCGAAACGCGATAGAGGTTGCGGTTGGTCCCCACCACCGTGCCGTTCTTCCCGATCGCCGTCGAATCGGCCGCGATCACGCACGTGCCGGGCTCCGCACAAACCAGGGACACGCCCTTGCCGTTGCGCAGTTCCACCGTCTGTGACCAGGTGTAGTGGCCCGGTCGCCCCCGGACCGTGCCACCGTCGGGGCCGCACTGACGGCGCGTTGTACGTCGGAGCGCGAGCAGCTGGTGAGGGAGACCGACGCCGCCGCCTCGCGCTCCGGCACAGGCGGTGCGGCGGTCGCGGGGGCCACCAACAGCGGGAGGTGGGCAGCGCACAGGGCAAGGATGGTCACCACGAGCCGCTTAGCCATCGTTCAGCCCTACCGCATCCACGCGAGGTTGGGCAACCTCTCGTCGTGTCGCGCGCCGCGAGCGGTCCCACCGGGCGAGCGGTGGCGCGCGGTTGGCCGCGTCCCTACTAGCCTTCTGAGCATGTTTTCCAAGGTGCTGGTGGCCAACCGTGGCGAGATTGCCATCCGCGCGTTTCGCGCCGCCTACGAGGTGGGCGCCGCCACCGTGGCGGTCTTTCCGACTGAGGACCGGTGGTCCGAGCATCGCCTGAAGGCGGACGAGGCCTACGAGATTGGCGAGCCGGGACACCCGGTGCGCGCCTACCTCGACCCGGAAGCGATCGTCGAGGTCGCCCTTCGCGCCGGTGCCGACGCGGTCTATCCGGGCTATGGCTTCCTGTCCGAAAACCCTGCGCTCGCGGAGGCATGCGCGGCAGCGGGCATCACCTTCATCGGCCCAACCGCGGAGGTGCTGACCCTCACCGGCAACAAGGCCCGAGCGATCGCCGCCGCGAAGGCGGCGGGCGTGCCGACGTTGGCCAGCGTTGCGCCCTCCACCGATGTGGATCAGCTCGTCGCCTCCGCTGCCGCGTTGACCTTCCCCCTCTTCGTCAAGGCCGTCGCGGGCGGTGGCGGCCGGGGGATGCGCCGCGTGGACGCCCCAGCCGAAGGTGCCGGCGACGCCGGCCTCAGGGAGGCGATCGAGACCTGCATGCGCGAGGCCGAGGGTGCCTTCGGTGACCCCACGGTGTTCATCGAGCAAGCCGTCGTGGACCCGCGCCACATCGAAGTTCAGATCCTGGCTGATGCCCAGGGAAACGTGGTCCACCTCTTCGAACGCGACTGTTCGGTTCAGCGCCGACATCAAAAGGTCGTGGAGATCGCGCCGGCTCCCCATCTGGATCCTGCGTTGCGCGACCGGATGTGCGCGGACGCGGTCCGGTTTGCCCGCGAGATCGGCTATCGCAACGCCGGGACGGTGGAGTTCCTGCTCGATCCCGCCGGCAACTACGTGTTCATCGAGATGAATCCGCGGATCCAGGTGGAGCACACGGTCACCGAGGAGGTCACCGATGTCGACCTCGTCCAGTCCCAGATGCGCATCGCCGCTGGCGAAACGCTGGCAGACCTGGGCTTGTCGCAGGATTCGATCACGTTGCGCGGCGCGGCCCTCCAGTGCCGGATCACCACCGAAGACCCGGCCAATGGTTTCCGCCCAGACACGGGCAAGATCACGACCTACCGCTCACCCGGCGGCGCCGGCGTACGCCTGGACGGCGGCACGACCTACACCGGAGCCGAAGTCAACGCGCACTTCGACTCGATGCTGGCCAAACTCACCTGCCGCGGTCGCACCTTCGACATGGCGGTCGAGAAGGCCCGCCGCGCGCTCGCGGAGTTTCAGATCAACGGGGTCGCCACCAACATCCCCTTCCTGCGCGCCGTCCTCGCCGACCCCGACTTCGCTCGTGGCGCAGTCACGACCGCGTTCATCGAGAGCCACCCACAACTGCTGACGGTGCGCGCCCATGGCGACCGCGGCACCCGGCTGATTCAGTACCTCGCCGATGTCACCGTCAACCAGCCGTACGGCGCCGCGCCGGTCAGCATCGACCCCACCAGCAAGCTGCCCGCCCTTGACCTGAGCACCGCACCGCCCGACGGCACCCGCCAACTGCTCACTCGCGTGGGGCCCGAGGCCTTCGCCGCGGCCCTGCGCGAACGCCACACCGTGGCGGTCACCGACACCACCTTCCGCGATGCCCACCAGAGCCTGCTCGCCACCCGGGTCCGGACCCGGGACCTGCTCAACGTCGCCGGTCACGTCGCACACTCGACACCGCAGTTGTGGTCGCTGGAGTGCTGGGGCGGCGCGACCTACGACGTGGCGCTCCGGTTCCTCTCCGAGGACCCGTGGAAGCGGCTAGGCGCGCTGCGCGAAGCCGTGCCCAACATCTGTCTCCAGATGTTGCTTCGCGGGCGCAACACGGTGGGCTACACGCCGTACCCCACCGAGGTAACCAATGCGTTTGTCGCCGAGGCCGCCGCCACCGGCATCGATGTGTTCCGGATCTTCGACGCCCTCAACGACGTCGAGCAGATGCGTCCGGCCATCGAGGCCGTCCGCCACACCGGCACCGCCGTGGCTGAGGTGGCCTTGTGTTACACAGGCGACCTGTCGAACCCCCACGAGACGCTCTACACCCTCGACTACTACCTGCAGTTGGCCCAGCGGATCGTGGACGCGGGGGCACATGTGATCGCGATCAAGGACATGGCCGGCTTGTTGCGTGCGCCGGCCGCGCGCACGCTGGTCTCCGCGTTGCGCGCGGAGTTCGCGCTCCCCGTCCATCTGCACACCCACGACACACCCGGTGGCCAGCTGGCGACGCTGATCGCGGCCATCGAAGCAGGCGTCGACGCGGTCGATGCCGCGACAGCTTCGATGGCAGGCACCACCTCGCAGCCGGCGCTGTCCGCACTGGTCTCCGCCACCGATCATTCGGCTCGCGAGACCGAGTTGGACCTTGCCGCGGTGTGCGCCCTGGAGCCCTATTGGGAGGCCACCCGCCGGGTCTATGCCCCCTTCGAATCGGGGCTCCCTTCGCCCACCGGTCGGGTCTACACCCACGAGATCCCGGGCGGGCAGCTCTCCAACCTCCGCCAACAGGCGATCGCCTTGGGCCTGGGCGAGAAGTTCGAACAGATCGAGGACATGTACGCCGCGGCCAACTCCATCTTGGGCAACATCGTCAAGGTGACCCCGTCTTCCAAGGTGGTCGGCGATCTGGCCCTGCATCTGGTCGCGGTCGGAGCCGACCCCACGGAGTTTGCCGACGACCCCGGCCGCTTCGACATCCCCGACTCGGTGATCGGCTTCCTCAACGGGGAGTTGGGCGACCCACCGGGGGGCTGGCCAGAGCCCTTCCGGACCAAGGCTCTTGCTGGACGCACCTGGCGGCCACCGGCCGAACAGCTCACCGTGGAGCAGCGTGACGGCCTGGCCGCGCGTCCCCAGCAGACACTCAACGAGTTGCTGTTCCCCGGTCCCACCCGCGAGTTTGCCGAAGCCACTGAGAAGTACGGCGACCTGTCGGTGCTGCCCACCCTCGACTACCTCTACGGGCTTACCCAGGGCGAAGAACACCGCATCGACTTCGCGCGCGGCCAGCGACTCCTCGTCGGTGTGCAGGCGATCAGCGATCCGGATGAGCGCGGCTTCCGGACCGTGATGTGCACCCTGGACGGTCAACTCAAGCCGGTCAGCGTGCGCGATCGCAGCGTCTCTTCGATGGTCGCGGCGGCGGAGAAGGCGGATCCGGGGAACCCCGGGCACGTGGGGGCACCGTTCCAGGGAGTCGTCACGATCTCGGTCGAGTTGGGCGCGGAAGTTGCGGTGGGGGACACGCTCGCCACGATCGAGGCGATGAAGATGGAGGCCTCGATCACCGCACCGCGGGCGGGACGGGTCGAGAGATTGGCGCTGAGCGGCACCCAAGCTGTCGAGGGTGGCGATCTGGTCGTCGTACTCGCCTGATCGACCTGGTGGGCGTTAGCTGGCGGTGACCTTGAAGGTGAGCCACGTCGAGCGCAGGCCCAGGGCCGAGCGGAACGTGTCACCCGAAATGGTGACCCTGCCCTTGACGCCGATCAAGGTTAGCGACGCCACGCGGCCGCCCCAGTCGCCGTTGCCGTCGCGGCTGGTCACCACGATGCGGGTCAGGTTCCCCAGCGCAGGGAACCTCGCTTCGATTGCATTGTCGGTGAACGTCGCGGTCCACGTGTGCACCGGATTGCCGGCCCAGCCGTCGTACGGATCTTCGCGCGCGGCCAGGTAGGGCACCGAGCCTGCCGAGGTCCAGCCGCCACTGCTTGACGAAAACTGGGTGAAGGTCGGCTCCCCATCGAGCAGCAGCGCTTTTCGGCTGGTGGCCAAGATCGCCGCGTCGGTCTTGGCATGCTCCGCGGCCTCGCCGCCGTACACCTGACACGATGTGGTGTCGCAAATTTCGTAGTGCGCCGCCCTCGGGTGGGCGCGTTCGTAAGCGGCATAGGTGCGCGCTGCCACCGACTGGGCGGCCAGGGCCGAGGGACTCCACAGGGCGGGCATTTCGAGGGGTACGACGCCACGCAGGTAGTTCTCGAGATTGATCACGTTCACCGTGTCGCGCCGCGCTTGTCCCGGCGCCGGCGAGGCCGCACGCAACCGACCGCGATAAGTCTTGGTGACGGTGGGTGTGACCAACGAGATGGGCTCACCACCCGCATAGAACTCCCCGTCCCCGCTCAACACCTTCCACTGCCGCCAGGACCCGGCGAAGTAGGACACCACGGTCGTGTTGCCCGAGCCGCCCTGCAGCCGCCAACGGGTGGCGGACTTGGCGGGCAGCGGCCATCGCTCACCGGTGCCGAGATCGGT
Organism: uncultured Actinomycetota bacterium; assembly: GCA_963814245.1. Taxonomy (GTDB): domain Bacteria; phylum Actinomycetota; class Actinomycetes; order Propionibacteriales; family Nocardioidaceae; genus Nocardioides. Next base: position 21,161 of record CAWFBY010000002.1, on the reverse strand, counting down.
CACGCTGAGATCGGTGCGCGTCAGCACGATCACGTCGTCGGTGGTGTCTGCGGTGATCAGCACCGAGATCCGGCCCTTGGCCGTCCCCCAGGTGGTGCCCGGGTAGTAGAACTCGGCGATCTGTCGATAGCTCAATCCGGCTCGCGCGGCGCCCTCGGCGCCATACTGCGACATGCCATGGCCGTGGCCGTAGCCGTGTCCCTTGATAGTGACCGTCGCGTCGCTCGGAACGCTCCACGAGTCCGCCGCCGACGCCGGTCCGGCACTCACCACCAGCGCGGCGAGGGTGACGCCCATGGTCGTGAGCGCTGTGCCCGCACGGCCAAGCGAGCGATGGTAACGGCGAGACATGCTGACAACTCCGGTCGGACGGGGCGATTGGTGGAGCCCGATCGGATCACGATTGGGCGAAGGCCGCCCGGGGAATGGCGAAAAAACGTCCGATCGACTTTGGCGACACGCCTTAGGGTGGGGAGCATGATCTGGATCCTGTTGGCCTTAGTGGTAGGCGTTCTGGTGACGATGGCGCTGTCACGCTCGCGTCAGACCCAAGCCAAAGAGTTGGCCGCCGCAACCGCCCTGCGCAGCGTGACGAAGGTGGCCGACGAAGACGTGACTCGCTTTGGAGAGGAGCTCTCCGCGTTGCATGTGGAAACCCTCACCGCCGAGTTGGACTCCGCGGCCCAGCAGGACTACCAGCGCGCACTCGACGCCTATGAGAACGCCAAGTCGCTGCTCGCCGACGCGCGTCAGCCGGAGGACGTGACTCCCGTGACGCGGACCTTGGAGGACGGCCGCTACGCGTTGGCCTGCGTCCAAGCCCGGGCCTCGGGGGCGCCTCTTCCGCAGCGGCGACCGCCCTGCTTCTTCAATCCGGCGCACGGACCCGCCCAAGCCGACGCCTCGTGGGCTCCCCCGGGTGGGGAACCGCGCGAGGTCCCGGTCTGTTTGGCCGACGCCGACCGGTTGGCGCAGGGCGCCGAGCCCGACGTACGCCAGGTCCGCAAAGGCAATCAGATGGTGCCCTGGTTCCAAGGTGGGCCGATGTACGGGCCCTACGCCGGCGGATACTACGGCGGCTATGCGATGAACGGGCTGTTTCCCGCCTTCATTCTTGGCTCGATGATGGGGGGCTCGATGACGGGCGGCTGGGGTGGCGGCGGCCCCGAAGGCGGCGGCGACAACTGGGACGGTTGGAGTGGGGACCAGGGGCCGGGTGAGGCAGGCGGTGACCCGGGTGGTGATTCGGGTGGTGACCTGGGCGGCGACAGCGGCGGTGCTGAAGGTGGTGGCTGGGAGGGTGGCGACGGGGGCGGCTGGAGTGGCGGTGACTTCGGTGGCGGCGACTTTGGCGGCGGTGACTTCGGCGGGTTCTAGCGGCCTCAGACTCGATGCAGTCGACGAGCCGCCTCTGCGATCGAGCCACTCATCGACGGGTAGACGGTAAAGGCCTGAGCCAACTGATCGGCCGTCAGCGACTCCGCGACGGCGATGGAGACGGAGTGAATCAACTCCGAGGCACGTGGGCCAACGATGACTCCCCCAACCACGATGCCCGTGCCGGGTCGGCAGAAGAGCTTCACGAATCCGTCGTGCACCCCTTGCATCTTGGCCCGGGCGTTGCCCGAGAGCGGCAACATCACCGACTCGGCCTGCACCTCCCCGGCATCGACGGCTCGTTGGGACCAACCGACCGTCGCAATCTCCGGTGCGGTGAAGACGTTGGACGACACCTTGTTGAGGTCCAGCGGATGTACGGCGTCGCCCAAGGCATGCCACATCGCGATCCGGCCCTGCATCGCCGCCACCGACGCCAACATCAAGACCCCCGTGCAGTCGCCAGCTGCGTAGACCCCGCGGGCCGACGTACGCGACACCCGATCGACCTTGATGAACCCGCCGTCGTCGAGGGTGACCCCCGATTCGGCCAGGCCGAGACCAGCCGTATTGGGCACCGAGCCGAGCGCCAACACGCAGTGTGAGCCGCGGACCTCTCGTCCGTCGGTGAGGGTCACGGTCACCGTGTCGCCGTCGCGAACCACCGACTCCATCCGGGACGTCGACAACACAGTCATCCCGCGACGGGTGGACACCTCTTCGAGCACGGCGGCGGCGTCGGCATCCTCACCCGGCAGCACCCGCTCGCGGGAGGACACCAACGTGACTTCGATGCCGAGCGCGAGGTAGGCCGAGGCAAACTCGGCGCCGGTCACCCCCGACCCGACCACGATCACATGGGTGGGCTGTTCGGCAACGTCGTAGACCTGCTCCCAGGTCAAGATCCGCTCCCCGTCGGGAACCGCCGTGGGCAGGGTCCGCGGCGCGGCGCCGGTGGCGACCAGCACCGCGTCGGCCTCGAGGATCTCTTCGGTTCCGGTGGGGCGCAGGGCGATGACTCGTTGCGGACCATCGAGCCGACCACGTCCGGTGATCACGCGCACCCCTTCCCGGGCCAGCCGGACGCCGATGTCGGCCGACTGATCCGCGGCGAGCTGCTTGACCCGGGCGTTCACCCGTGCCAGGTCCACCGACAAGTTGGTGGCCAAGTCGCCCTGGTGGTCTGAGAAGGTGACCCCGAGTTCGGCCGCGCCGCCCATCTCAGCCATCAGCTCGGCGGTCGCGATCAACGTCTTGCTCGGGACACAGTCGGTGAGGACGGCCGAACCGCCCAGGCCATCGGAGTCGACGACGGTGACCTCGGCACCCAACTGGGCCGCCACGAGGGCGGCCTCGTAGCCCCCCGGCCCGCCGCCGACGATGACGACGCGATTCATCGGCGCGCCATCAGAGATTGATCATGTGACCGGCGATGCCGTGCACTGCTTCCTTGACCGCCTCGGTCAAGGTGGGGTGCGCAAACACGTTGCGGGACACCTCATCCGCGGTCAGATCCCACTGTTGGGCGAGGGTGAGCACCGGCAGCAACTCGGTGACGTCGGGGCCGATCATGTGGGCACCGAGGATCTCGTTGTGTTCGGCGTCGGCCACCACCTTGACGAAGCCGACCGCGTCACCTAGGCCTTGGGCCTTGCCGTTGGCGGCGAACGGGAAGGTGGACGTCTTCACGTCGTACCCCTTGTCGCGCGCCTGTTGCTCGGAGTAGCCGAACGAACCGATCTGGGGTTGGCAGTACGTCGCCCGCGGGATCATGTCGAAGTTGATCGGCATCGTCTCCGCGCCGGCAATGGTCTCGGCCGCCACAATGCCCATCGCCTCGGCAACGTGAGCCAACATCATCTTGCCGGTCACGTCGCCGATCGCGTAGACGTTGGGCACGTTGGTCCGGCCCCGATCGTCGATCTCGATCGCGCCCCGGTCCGAAACGCTTACCCCCGTGCTCTCGAGGCCGTAGCCGTCGATCCGGGGAGCGAACCCGATCGCCTGCAGGACCTTGTCGGCTTCCAGGGTCTGCTGGTCGCCACCGGCCGCGGGGCTGACCACAACTGTGACCTTCTCGCCCGAGTCGGCTCCCGGGTCGAGGATGGACTCGACCTTGGTCGACAACAGCACGTTGATCCCGAGCAACTTGTAGTGCTTAAGCAGTTCTTTGGAGACATCGGCGTCCTCGGTCGGGACCATCCGGTCGAGGAACTCCACGATGGTGACATCGACGCCGAAGTTCTTCATCACATACGCAAACTCGACGCCGATCGCCCCGGAGCCGGCAATGATCACCGACTCAGGGAGGTTCTCGTCGAGGATCTGCTCTTCATAGGTGACCACACGCTCGCTCAGCGACGTGCCGGGGATCAGCCTGGTGGTAGCGCCAGTGGCGATGATCAGGTTGTCGCAGGTGTAGGTCGTCTTGTTTCCAGCCGCATCGTGGACGTCGACCGACGTAGGTCCGGTCAGGGTGCCCCACCCGTCGATCTCGGTGATCTTGTTCTTCTTCATCAAGAAGTGCACCCCCTTGACGATTCCGGCCGACACCGCCCGGCTGCGGGCGTGGGTCGGGCCGTAGGCCATCGTCGCGTCCCCCTCGATGCCGTACTTCGCCTTCTCGTGGGTGAGCACATGAGCGAGTTCGGCATTCTTGAGCAGGGCCTTGGACGGGATGCACCCGACGTTGAGGCAGACGCCGCCCCAATATTTTTCTTCGATGACGGCAGCGGAGAGACCTAGCTGGGCGGCGCGGATTGCCGCGACATAGCCACCCGGTCCGGCTCCGAGCACAAGAACGTTGAAGTGAGTCACGGGCCTCAGCCTAGAGGCTCGCGCCGGGGCAACTTCGAGGAGTCTGCGGCCGGGGACCGCTAGCCTGTGCCCCGTGACGTTCTACGCGGCCTACGGGAGCAACCTGGACCCCGCCCGCATGAGTGAACGCTGCCCGCATTCCCCCCTTCACTCCACAGGGTGGCTGCGCGGTTGGCGGTTGTCCTTCGGCGGCGAGGACCACGGTTGGGACGGCGCCCTGCCCACACTGGTCGAGGACCCGTTGGATCAGGTTTTCGTGGCGGTCTACGACGTGACGCCCGAAGACGAAGCCGCCCTCGACACGTGGGAGGCCGCCGACGTCGGCCTCTATCTCAAGACGCGAGTGCGGGTCATCACCTTGGCCGACGAACTCCTGGTGTGGACCTACGTGCTCGATGCCTATGAGGGCGGCCTGCCTTCCGCCTCGCTGGTCGGCTTGTTGGCCGACTCGGCGGAGGCCGCCGACGCCCCCGCCGACTATGTGAGAGCCCTACGGCGCCGACCTTGTCGCTCGGTCGGGCTCTAGGGACCTACGGTGACCGCCCGCCGGATGCCACGCTGGAGCGAGTTGCAGCCGCTCCTCGGCTCACCCAGCCTGCCGCGCGGTTTCACGGAACGAAGACTGGCCGGAGCGGCGTCGATCCGCGATCTGCGTCGCCTAGCAAGGCGGCGGGCGCCCAGAGCGGTGTTCGACTACACCGACGGCGCAGCCGGCGAAGAGCGTGGCCTGCGTCGCTCGAGGCGTGCCTACGCCCGGGTCGAGTTTTCACCTCAGGTTCTTCAAGACGTCTCTCGACTGGATACCTCGACCACCATCTTGGGGCACCCTTCAGCCCTGCCACTGGCCTTTGCTCCGACCGGCTTCACTCGGATGATGCACACCGAGGGCGAGCCTGCGGTTGCTGCGGTGGCGGCCCGGATGGGCATCCCTTATGCCCTGTCCACGATGGGAACGACCTCGATCGAAGACCTGGCGAGCGCCGTGCCGCACTGCCGTCGATGGTTCCAGCTCTACCTATGGCGCGACCGAGCGGCGAGCCTCGACTTTGTCGTCCGCGCCAAGGAGTCGGGCTACGAAGCCTTGATCCTCACCGTCGACACCCCCGTCGCGGGCAGACGCCTGCGCGACGTACGCAACGGCTTGACCATCCCGCCGTCGCTATCGTTGCGGACCATGGCCGAAGGGGTGCTCCACCCGTCGTGGTGGTGGGACCTGATCACGACAGCACCGTTGGAATTTGCCTCCTTGAACCGCTTCGAGGGCACGGTTGCTGAGCTGGTCGGCAAGGTCTTCGACCCGAGTGCCACGATCGCCGACCTCGATTGGCTGAGGTCTCTCTGGGATGGCCCGGTGATCGTTAAGGGCATCCAGACCGAGTCCGATGCCCTCGCTGTGGTCGACGCGGGCGCAGATGCCGTGGTCGTCTCGAACCACGGTGGGCGCCAGCTCGATCATGCGCCGACCCCCCTAGAGGTGCTGCCCCAGATTGTCGACGCGGTGGGCGGGCGCGCCGAGGTCTACGTCGACGGAGGTATCCTCTCCGGCAGTGACGTCGTCGCTGCGGTAGCCAGCGGCGCCCAGGCAGCCCTGGTGGGGCGCGCCTATCTCTACGGCCTGATGGCCGGCGGCGAACGCGGGGTGCAACGGGCCACTGACATTCTCGCGGAGGAGATCGCGGTGACCATGGCCCTCGTGGGTGTGACGCGCGTTTCAGACCTGCGACGCGACCATGTACGGCTACGCACGCACTGAGGTAGTTTCCCCCAATGGACGTCATCGAGTACGTGCCGACGAGGGACCAGTACGCCTACACGTTCGGCGGGGTCGCTCCCGTGATGCGGGTGAAACCGGGAGCCGTGTTGCGCCTATGGTCCGACGACGCTTTCGGTGGCGCCCTTCGCTCAGTCGATGACCTCTCCAGTGCGAAAGTCGATCTGCGGTTCGTCAATCCGCAGACAGGTCCCTTTTACGTTGAAGGAGCCGAGCCGGGGGACACCTTGGTGTTGCACTTCGTGGCAGTGGAACCTGCCCGCGACTGGGGCGCCTCTGCTGCCATCCCGTTCTTCGGCGGCATGACGAGCACGGACCGCGTCGTGACCTTGCAGGAGCCTTTGCCCGACACCACCTGGATCTACGAGCTGGACCGCGACCGCAACACCGTTGCCTTCCTGGCTCGACACAGCGATCACCGCGTGGAGTTGCCCGTCGAACCGATGCTCGGCACCGTCGGGGTAGCACCTGCTGGCCGGGAGGTTCGCTCCTCGCTCGTTCCCGACCGTTTCGGTGGCAACATGGACACCCCCGAGATGCGTGCCGGGTCGACGGTCTTCCTTGGCGTCAACGTCGAAGGAGCCATGTTCTCGATCGGCGACGGGCACTATCGCCAAGGCGAGGGAGAGGCGTGCGGTACGGCGGTCGAAGGGGCGATGACGACCACGTTGATCGTTGAGCTCATCAAGGGCGGGGCGCCCAGTTGGCCACGGATCGAGAACGACACCCATCTGATGGCCATCGGCTCTAGCCGCCCCCTGGAGGACTCGTGGCGGATTGGAAACGCCGAACTCGTCGGCTGGGTCGGCGAGCTCTGCGGTCTGCACCTGATGGACTCCTACCAACTGTGTTCGCAGATCGCGCTGGCGCCGATCGCCAATGTCGTCGATGCCAACTACAGTGTCGCCGTCAAAGCCGCCAAGGCGCTGATCCCTGCGGGCCACGCTTTCGGCGGCATCCACGCCGAGCTCCGCGCCCGAGCCCACTCCTTGGGCAGCGTCTGACCCAACTCCGCTGCTCCACGAGTCGATTCCAAAACACGAGTTCCATACCTACGAAAGGCACGGCCCGATGGATCTACAGCTGAATGGCATGCGCGTCCTGGTCACCGGCGGCACCCGCGGCATTGGCCGTGCGATCGTGGAGGCGTTCCTCGATGAGGGCGCGACGGTCGGGTTTTGTGCGCGCAATGTCGACGAGGTGACCGCCACGAGTGACGCACTCGCTGCGCGAGGCACTGTTTCGGGCGCGACAGTCGACGTGGGCGATGCCACGGCGCTAGCTGCCTGGGTCGACCAGTCGGCCGAGTCATTTGGCGGCATCGACGTCGTGGTCGCCAACGTCAGCGCCCTCGCTATCCCCGACACCGAGGAGAACTGGCAAGCCAGCCTCAACGTCGACGTGATGCACACCGTGCGACTCGTCCGGGCGGCCATGCCGCACCTGGAGCGAAGCGAAGCCGCTTCGATCATCGCGATCTCGAGCGTTTCGGGACGTGAGTCCGACTTTGCTTCCGGTCCTTACGGCACCGCCAAGACGGCGATCATCGGCTATATCCACGGGCTCGCGCTGCAGTTGGCAGACAAGGGCATCCGCGCCAACACCGTGTCGCCAGGCAACACCTACTTCGAGGGTGGGGTGTGGGAGAGCATCGAAAACGGCGACCCTGACCTGTTCCAGATGGCGATCGGGCTCAACCCGACCGGACAGATGGGAACTCCTGAAGAGGTGGCCGGCCCCGTGGTGTTCCTCGCGAGCCCCCGGGCGCGGCGGATCAGCGGCACCAATCTTGTCGTCGACGGCGCGCTGACCCGCGGGGTCCAGTTCTAGCCGACCCCGACCGCCCGCCAGGCACCGCGCACGATCTGGGCCGCACCCTTGGGCACGACGCCGGCCTTGACCAGGATGCGCGCGGAGTCGGCGACCTGGGCCGCGGCCTGTGCGAACGTGGCGTTCGGCTTCAGGAAGTGCAGCGCGTGGTACCAAATCCGCGAGGCGACCAAGGTGGCGCCCAGTTCGGTCGCCGCCAGATAGAACGCCCGATTGGGGATGCCGGAGTTGATGTGCACCCCGCCGTTGTCCGCCGTGCCTTGATAACGGTTCGCGTAGTGCGCGGGCTGCGGGTCCTTGCCGATGATGGGATTGTCGTACGCCGTGCCGGGATGCCGCATCGAACGCAGCGCCTCGCCGTACAAATCGGGTCCCATGATCTCGTCACCGATCAGCCAGTCCGCGTCTTCGGGGGCTTCATTGTTGGCCCACTGGGTGATGGAGGTGCCGAAAACGTCGCTGAAGTGCTCGTTGAGCGCGCCCGACTCGTTCTTGTAGATCAGCCCTGAGGCGTGCTGCGTCACTCCGTGGGCGAGCTCATGCGCCACGACGTCGAGGGAGCGCGCGAAGCCGGCGAAGATCACTCCGTCGCCATCGCCGAAGGTCATCTCGTCGCCGTCCCAGAACGCGTTGTTGTAGTTCGCGCCGAAGTGCACATTGAGCACCAAGTCCAACGCCCGATTGTCGATCGAGTCACGATTGAGCGCCTGCTTGAAGTACATCCGGACCAGGCCGGCGTTGTCATAGGCATTGATGACGTCGGCGTCTTTGGTCTCGGGCGACCCCTCGGGGCGGACCAGGGCAACGCGCTGGTTGGTGGAGTTGGCGCTGTCGAAAACCTCGCGCCGGGCCGTCCCCGTGGGCGCGGGCGCCAGCCCAGGACCCGCTTGGGTCGCCTGGGTGATCGCTTCGGCGCGGCGCTTGCGGGCCGCGTCCGACAGTTCCTTCTGGCTTTTGTCGGCGGCGACACCTTCTACGTTTTTGGTGATGGCCGTCTGCACGTAGGGCGGGACGAAGTAGCAGGTTTGCGGGTTGTGTTTGGTGGTCATGGCCTTCTCCTCGGCGTTGCTGTTGCGAACGACTGTTAGGAGTGAGGAGCGGCGTGGCGCACGGAGAGATACCTCCACCGGTCGCGCTCGACCCGACGGCACACCGCGGGGTCCTGGGCGACGCAGTGATTGCGGGAACGTCCGGGCGACGGAGTAGCGTCGGCCCTGCGGGGAAGGTGCGTCCTAGGAGGCGCTGATGGCCGATCTGTATCGCAGCGCTGCTTCTCAGCGTGAGGTCCAATCCTGGTGCCAGGACCGACTCGACGCGTGGGCTGTGCCGCACCAGGGGCGACTGATCGCCAGCGAGTTGGGTGAGATCCACGTTCTCGAGGCAGGGTCGGGACCCGTGACCGTGGTCTATCTGCCGGGCACCAACTTCAATGCCGCCACAAGCCTGGCCCTGCTCGATGAACTCGCCACGCGAGGCAAGGTCCTGTGTGTCGACCTGCCGGGGCAGCCTGGTCTGAGCGCCGCCGAGCGGCCCAACGAGAGCTTCACGCCGCAGCGGTCCTGGCTCACCCGATTGCTGGCCGAGCTGCAACCGGCTGAGAGTTCGCGGGTGATCTTGGCCGGCCATTCGCGGGGGGCCGCCGTGGCCTTGGCCGCCGATCCTCACGACATCGACGCGTTGGCCCTGGTCAGCCCGGCCGGACTCATCAAGGCCAATGCCTCCTGGTCGGTGCTGCGCACCGCGCTGCCGTGGATGCTGCGGCCGAGTCTGAGCCGCTCCGCTGCGTTGCTGCGTTTGATGACGGCAGCCGGACGCGCACCCAGCCCCGACCTGATCGAGTGGCTGACGATGGTGGCGCTCCATTGCCGGACGTCGGGGGCTCCCCCGCCGCACCAAGCGGGGCTCATCGAACCGTGGCGCGATCGGTCAACCTCGGTCATCGTGGGAGCCCAGGACTGCTTCTTCACTCCGGCCAAACTCGCCATTGCGGCGCAAACTCGCCTGGGTGCTCGATGCGACATCGTGCCGGGAGCGGGTCACCTCACCGTCGAGGAGGAGCCGCGACTCGTGGCCCAGCTGATCGTGCCCGATCGCTAGGGGTCGGGTGCTGCGCGAGGTGGAGGCGGGTCGTGACCTGGGTCGTGCGTGAGGTCCAGGGTCCCCCGGTGATCGCGTAGGTAGAGGTAGCCGTGGGGGGAGACCCAGAGATAGGTGCCGAGCTCGGGGCTGGTGTAGGTCCACCCGGCATGGGTCTTGAGACGGTGATGTCGCCGACACAAGGGGGCAAGGTTGCACGCGCACGTGACCCCACCCGTGGCATGGGGAACCCGATGGTCCAGATCGCAGCCCTTCTCAGGATCATTCTGGAGGCGGCAGGTCCGGGCTGGTCGGGTGCACCAAGGAAACACACAACACCCGTCCCGGACGATCACTTGCTCGGCGATCCGGTCGGGCACCTCCCACTGATCGACGCGCACATGCCCAGCCAGATCCAGGACGGGTTTGACCACCACGCGCACCCCAGGGGTCGCACACCAGCCGCGGACCTGTTCGGCCAACACCGCACGCCGCACGTTTTCAACCCGGGCCACGGCCAACCCCTCAGCGGTTCCGGACACTGCGGCTTCGCTGAGGTGGACATACAAGACCACCTCACCGGCACCACGGCGCGCGGCTGACTCGGATGCGCCCAAGTCCAACCCCAGCTGGGCCCGGGCCAAGTCCCCCACCGCGGTGGCCCGTCGCCCGTCGAGGGTGTCCAGGGAACCCAACTCCGCAAGCCGCGCAGCGCCCGCGCTGAGCGCCCGATCGAATGCCACAGCATCGGCCAGGTCGACCTCGGCCTCGATCCGGGTGGTGCCGATGAACGACACCTGGTCATGCTCGACCCGCACCTGGCGGGTATCCCACGCCCGCTCTGCCAACTCCTCTGCGGCGGCCGGCATGAACCGGGCCGTGGCGACCTCCACCAACCGTGACAACTGGGCCGGGCCGATCCGTCCCCCCACGGCTGCGACCTGGCCGTCGACAAATCCGGCAGCCTCCCGACTCAACACCCCGGTCGCCTCGGCCACCCGGCGCGCCCGCCACACCGCCACGGACCCCGCCATCACCGCCCGCCACAGCCGCGGCAGCCGATAGCGCAACTCCACTGCGTGCCCTAGGAAGTTCTGCCCCGCAGCCGTCGAGAGCCCCAACGCGGAGGCGAACTCGGCGACCGCGAACTCCGCGATCAACGGAGCGCCCGGCCCGGCCACGGTCAGGCCCGACTGAGCCACCCCGGGCACGCAAATCGTGGCGGCATCGAAGATGCAGTCCACCGGGTGCATCTCGGCCCACGCCACTGCGTCGCTCAACAACGCCCGATCGGCCTCATCGCGAACACCCCGGTGTGCCCGCAACGACTCCAACACGCCTGACGGAGACCCGTCCACCGCGTTCGCTCGATCCGCTGCCATAACCCGAATCTAGACGTGACCACCGACAACGCAGTCCACCAAGCGGGGGTTATCCACCACCCCAAGGTCACAGCTGGATCACGGCTTTTCGCGACCTCGGAATACCCCACCCAGGCCATGGTTGAACGAAGAACCACCACAACAAAGGACTCTCATGAGCTACGACGTGCTGGGCACGCGATCCCATCCGACGTTAGGCCTCGACACCTTCGGGGACCTCGAGACCAACGCCGACGGTGTGCCGGTCGGCCATCCAGAAGCAATCCGGCACGTGGTCGCGGAGGGAGTGCTGGCCGATCAGGTCGGAGTGGACTATTTCGGGATCGGCGAACACCATCGCGCTGACTTCTCGGTCTCCTCCCCCGACGTCGTGCTCGCCGCCATCGCAGGTCAAACCTCACGCATCCGACTGGGCACCGGTGTCACCGTGCTCAGCTCGGACGATCCCGTGCGGATCTATCAGCGCTTCGCCACGTTGGACGCCGTGTCGAGAGGCCGCGCGGAAGTACAGCTGGGCCGGGGTTCGTTCACCGAGTCGTTCCCGCTGTTCGGATACGACCTCTCCGACTACGAACTGCTCTTTGCCGAGAAGCTCGACCTGTTCACCCACCTGCAACACGAAGCGCCGGTCAGCTGGAGTGGCAGCACTCGCCCACCGCTCGACGGGCTTCAGGCGTTCCCCACCACCGAGTCGGGGCTGTTGCCCGCGTGGGTGGGGGTGGGCGGCACTCCCAAGTCGGTCGTCCGCGCGGCGGCGTACGGTCTGCCGCTCGTCATCGCCGTGATCGGCGGCTCGCCCGCGGGCTTCGTGCCCTTGACCGATCTCTACCGGCAGACCCTGACCCAACAGGGCTTCGAGCCGCGCCCGATCGGGATGCACAGCCCCGGCCATCTCGCCGCCACCGACGAACTTGCCCGTGAACAGTTGTACCCCCATCAAGCGGATCTGTTCACCCGGATCGGACGCGAGCGGGGTTGGGGGCCCTACTCCCGCGCTCAGTTCGAGCAGGCCGCCGCACCCGAGGGGGCACTGTTCGTCGGATCTCCCGAGACGGTCGCCACCAAGATCGCCTGGGCGATCCGCACCCTGGGCCTGTCCCGCCTCCAACTCAAATATTCGGTCGGCGGATTGCCCCACGCCCAACGCCTCGAGTCCATCCGGTTGTACGGCGAGGAGGTCATCCCTCGGGTCCGTGAACTGCTGGCCGCCTAGCCCGCTGCGTTCTCGGCCTGCGCCCCGTGGAAGACGGCCTCGACGTTGTTGCCGTCCGGGTCCCGGACGAAAGCGCCGAAGTAGCCCGGGTGGTATTCCGGCCACAGCCGTGGCTCGTGGAGCGACTCGGCTCCGCGTGCCACCGCGACCTCGTGAAACGTCCGGACGTGATCCTCGTCGGGGGCCGTGAACGCGATGTGCACCTCGCGGTTGGGCCCCGGGTTGTCGAAGGTGGAGATCCAGAACGCGGGGAACGTCGTGCCATAGCCGATCGCCACGCCGTAGTCGAGGATCCGGGCATGCCCCAAGGTGCCGAGCACCTCGTCATAGAAGGCGGCGGAGGTCTGCAGGTCGGAGCAGTTGATGCCGAAGTGATCGATCATGATGCCATCATGCTCCCCCGATCGGGCCCCCGCCAGCCGGCCCTGGCCAGGGTCTAAAGTCGGCCCGTGAGCACATCGCAGACCCTGGCCGCCCAGACCCTGGCCGCAGAGGCCGCCGCCCGACTCCAGGAACTCACCGGCATCGAGCGCCACGACGTCGCCCTGGTGATGGGTTCGGGGTGGCTTCCCGCCGTGGACGCACTCGGCTCGACCACGGTCGAGATCGCGGCCACCGACCTCCCCGGCTTTGCGCCGCCGGCCGTCGAAGGCCATGCCGGCACCATCCGCTCGGTGCGTTCGGGCGATCGCCACCTTCTGGTCTTCCTGGGCCGCACTCACTTCTATGAGGGACGCGGCGTCGCCGCCGTGGTGCACGGCGTCCGCACCGCCGGCGCTGCCGGGTGCCACACGATCGTGCTCACCAACGGCTGCGGGGGGCTCAACCAAGCCTGGCAGCCCGGGACTCCGGTGCTGATCCGCGACCACATCAACCTGACGGCTACCTCCCCCATCGAGGGTGCCCACTTCATCGACCTCACCGACCTCTATTCCAGTCGCCTGCGCATCCTGTGCCGAGAGCTCGACCCGAGCCTGGACGAGGGTGTCTACGTGCAGTTCCCCGGGCCGCACTATGAAACGCCCGCCGAGATTGCGATGGTGCGCGCCATCGGCGGCGATCTCGTGGGCATGAGTACGACGCTCGAAGCGATCGCTGCGCGCGAAGCCGGACTCGAAGTGCTCGGGATCTCCCTGGTCACCAACCTGGCCGCGGGGATTACCGGCGAGCCACTCAATCACGAAGAGGTCCTCGAGGCCGGGCGCACTGCGGCGACTCGGATGGGTGAACTCCTGGGCACCATCGTCCCCCGAATCTGAACCGACCGGCCCGGCCGCGCTACGGTGCGGATATGACGAGTCAGGACCTGAGCGCGCTGCTGGCCCAAGCGCAGGCGTGGGTCGATGACGACCCTGACGAGGCCACCCGAGCAGAGTTGACCGCGATCATCTCCTCGGTGTCCGCCGGCGGCGACGCGGCGGACCTCTCCGATCGGTTCAGCGGGACTCTCGAGTTCGGCACGGCGGGCCTGCGCGGCGCGCTAGGAGCGGGAACGAACCGGATGAACCGGGTCGTGGTGAGCCGGGCCGCGGCCGGCCTGGCGGCGTACCTTCTCGATCGTGGCGCCCGCCACGGCAGCAGCGTGGTGATCGGCTATGACGCCCGGCACAACTCCGCAACTTTTGCCCGCGACACCGCCGAGATTATGACCGGAGCCGGCCTCTCCGCGTTGCTGCTGCCCGGCCCGTTGCCGACCCCGCTCGTGGCCTACGCGATCCGCGAGTTGGACTGCGTGGCCGGGGTCATGGTGACGGCCAGCCACAACCCCCCGCAGGACAACGGCTACAAGGTTTATCTGGGTGACGGCAGCCAGATCGTGCCGCCGGCCGATCATGACATCGCCGCCCGGATCGCCGCGGTCGGCCCGATGGCCTCGATCGCTCGAGGCAAACCGGGCCGCATCCTCGGCGCCGAGATCGTCGATCGCTATCTCGACACCGCCGCCGAGCTGGCCGTCGACGGGCCACGCGATCTGGAGATCGTCTACACCCCGCTGCACGGCGTGGGCGCCACCTCGGTGCAGCACGTGCTCGAAACCTCCGGGTTCGACGCTCCCACCATCGTGCCCGCCCAGGAAGAGCCGGATCCGGACTTCCCCACCGTCGCCTTCCCCAATCCCGAAGAGCCGGGCGCGATGGATCTGGCGATCGCGCTGGCGACCCGCAACGGTGCCGACCTGGTCGTGGCCAACGACCCCGACGCCGATCGGTGCGCGGTGGCGGTGCCCACCTCCGAGGGCTGGCGGATGCTGCGCGGGGACGAGGTCGGGGCGCTGTTGGCCGACCATCTATTGCGCCGGGGCGTCACCGGCGTCTATGCCACGACCATCGTCTCGTCCACCCTGCTCAGCAAACTTGCGGCAACTGCGGGTCAGCCGTATGTCGAGACACTGACGGGCTTCAAGTGGATCGGGCGGGTTCCGGGGTTGGCGTTCGGATACGAAGAGGCCCTGGGCTATTGCTGCGATCCCGAGCATGTGCGCGACAAGGACGGCGTGTCCGCACTGCTGCTGATGTGCGAGATCGCCGCCGAGGCCAAGGCCGTCGGGCGCAGCCTCACCGATCTCCTCGACGACCTCGCCCGGCTGCACGGCCTGCATGCCACCGATCAGTTGTCGTTCCGGGTCAGCGACCTCTCCCTGATCACCGAGGCCATGGCGCGGCTGCGCAGCCAGCCGCCGGCAACCCTCGGCGGACACCAGGTCGAAGGGTTCGACGACCTCAGCCACGGTTCACCCGGAGTGCCCCCGACCGACGGAGTGCGCCTGAGGCTGGCGGACCAAGGCCGCGTCGTGGTGCGGCCCAGCGGCACCGAGCCCAAGCTCAAGTGCTACCTCGAGGTGGTCGTCCCAGTCCCTGACGACACGGTCACCGGCCAGGTCGCGGTCGCCCGGGCCGAGGCAGCGCGGCAGTTGGCCGCCATCAAAGCCGACGTCGCTGCAGCCCTGCACCTCACCACAACAGGGTGAAGATCAGGCCCAATCCGGTGAGCGCCAACAACCCGATCTCGACCCGCGCGGGCACGCGGCGTACGCCGGCACCCAAGGCAACTTGCTCCGGCGAGCCTCGCTTGACGCCCTTCTCGGCTCGCGCGTCGTCGCTCAACTGGCGGATCCGGGACTCCACGAAGTCGGGGTAGGAGCCAGCCATGGCGTATTCCACCGCCGAGGCCCCGGAAGCCCGCGGGGACTTGAGCAGGTGGCGCCAGGTCTTGCCGATCGCCGGTGAGACATAACGTCGATCACCTGCCCGCAACACCAGCACCTGACGGATCGCCAACTCCTCGATCGCAGCCAGCGGCACGTGCACCGTCTCGAGCATGTTGCGCAGCACCAGGGTCGACCCGACGACGCCCAATCCCGGGCGCACCATCGAGGACCAGGCCAACACCCCGACGAAGATCGCGCCGAACCCCAACGGGAGCGCATAGGACTGATCCCGCTCGCTCGCAGCCAAGACCACCAACCCGAAACACGCCGCGAGGGCAAGAGGACCCAGCAACCGCCCACTCGTGGGGCGAAACCATTGGATGGCCTCATTCACCTGGCGGCTCCTCCCCATGTCGAGTACGTCGAGCCAAGCCTATGCTGGGCTGGTGACACCTTCCCCCGCCACCGCCTCACGGTTCGCCGACGTCGCCGCGTCCGAAGCGAGCCTACGTCGCTTCCTGCACGGGCTGCCAGGAGTGGACCAGGTCGGAGCTGAGGCGCGCGCCGCCTCGCTCGCGACCCGCTCCATCAAAACCAGCGCCAAGGAGTTCGCCATCGACCTGGCGATCCGGATGGTGGATCTGACCACCTTGGAGGGGATGGACACCCCCGGCAAGGTGCGCGCCCTGGCCGCGAAGGCGATGCGTCCGGATCCCGCCGACGCGACGTGTCCGGCGACCGCGGCGGTGTGCGTCTACCCCGACATGGTTGCCCCGGCCAAGGAGGTCCTCGGCAAGAGCGGCGTGCACGTCGCGGCCGTCGCCACAGCCTTCCCCAGTGGCAGAGCGGCCCTCGACATCAAGCTGGCCGACACCCACAATGCGGTGGCGGCAGGGGCCGACGAAATCGACATGGTGATCGATCGCGGCGCCTTCCTCTCGGGTCGCTATCTCCAGGTGTACGACGAGATCGTCGCCGTCCGCCAGGCCTGCGCTCGCCCCGACGGATCCCAGGCCCACCTGAAGGTCATCTTCGAAACCGGCGAGTTGGCGACCTACGACAATGTGCGGCGCGCGTCCTGGCTGGCGATGTTGGCCGGGGCGCACTTCATCAAGACGTCCACGGGCAAGATCCAACCTGCGGCAACTTTGCCGGTGACCATGATCATGCTGGAGGCCGTCCGGGACTTCCGTGAGATCACCGGCGAGATGATCGGCGTCAAGCCCGCCGGCGGGATCCGCACCAGCAAGGACGCCATCAAATATCTCGTCCTGGTCAACGAGGTGGCGGGCACCGACTGGCTCGACCCCGACTGGTTCCGCTTCGGCGCCTCCACGCTGCTCAACGACCTGCTCATGCAGCGCACCAAGTTGACGACCGGCCGCTACAGCGGCCCCGACTACTTCACATTGGACTGATCATGGACTTCGAGTACGCCCCAGCCCCCGAATCCCGCTCGATCGTCGACATCAAGGCCTCCTACGGCCTGTTCATCAATGGCGAGTTCGTCGACGGGTCAGGCCAGGGATTCAAGACGATCTCTCCCGCCACCGAAGAGGTGCTGGCCGAGATCGCCGAGGCCACCGACGCCGATGTCGACGCGGCCGTCAAGGCAGCCCGTCGGGCCTACACGCGGGTGTGGTCCAAACTCCCCGGTCGAGAGCGTGCGAAGTACCTCTATCGGATCGCCCGGATCATCCAAGAACGGGCGCGCGAGTTGGCCGTCTTGGAATCCATCGACAACGGGAAGCCGATCCGCGAATCCCGCGACGTCGACATCCCCACCGTGGCCGCGCACTTCTTCTACTACGCGGGCTGGGCCGACAAGTTGGAACACTCCGGCTTCGGAACCCAACCCGTCGGCGTCGCCGGTCAGGTGATCCCGTGGAACTTCCCGCTGCTCATGTTGGCGTGGAAGATCGCCCCTGCCCTGGCCTGTGGCAACACGGTCGTCCTCAAACCCGCTGAAACCACCCCCCTCACCGCCCTGCTGTTTGCGGAGATCTGCCAGCAGGCAGACCTGCCGCCGGGCGTGGTCAACATCATCACCGGTGCCGGAGCCACCGGGCAGGCGCTGGTCAGCCACCCGGACGTCGACAAGGTCGCTTTCACCGGATCGACGGCGGTCGGCCGCGCCATCGCCAAGAGCGTCGCGGGCTCCACCAAGCGCGTGACGCTCGAGCTTGGCGGCAAGGCCGCCAACATCGTCTTCGACGACGCCCCGATCGACCAGGCCGTGGAGGGGATCGTCGACGGTATCTTCTTCAACCAGGGTCACGTCTGTTGCGCGGGGTCGCGGCTGCTCGTGCAAGAAAGCGTGTACGACGACGTCCTGGAGCGCCTCAAGCGCCGGATGTCGACCCTGCGCGTCGGTGATCCGCTGGACAAGAACACCGATGTCGGTGCCATCAACTCCGCCGAGCAGCTGCACCGGATCCGCGAACTGGCCGGCGTCGGCGACGCCGAGGGGGCGGAGCGGTGGGCCGCCGAATGCGACCTGCCCACCAGCGGCTTCTGGTTCCCGCCGACGCTGTTCACGGGCGTGACCCAGGCACACCGGATCGCCCGTGAGGAGATCTTCGGGCCGGTGTTGTCGGTGTTGACCTTCCGCACCCCCGCGGAGGCGGTCGAGAAGGCCAACAACACGCCCTACGGACTGTCGGCCGGCATCTGGACCGACAAAGGTTCTCGCATCCTCTGGATGGCCAACCAGTTGCGTGCCGGAGTGGTGTGGGCCAACACGTTCAACAAGTTCGATCCAACGAGCCCGTTTGGGGGCTACAAGGAGTCCGGCTACGGACGCGAGGGTGGCCGCCATGGCCTCGAGGGCTACCTGAAGGGCGCATCGGCATGAGCGACACCCGAGTCGACGTACGCAAGACCTACAAGCTCTACATCGGCGGCGCCTTCCCGCGGTCGGAGTCGGGCTATTCCTACGCGGTCACCGACGCCCGTGGCCGGTTCGTGGCCAATGCCGCCCTGGCTTCTCGCAAGGACGCGCGCGACGCGGTGCAGGCGGCCCGCAAGGCCTTCGGAGGGTGGTCGGGCAAGACGGCGTACAACCGCGCGCAGATCCTCTACCGCGTGGCCGAGATCATGGAGGACCGGCGCCCGCAGTTCGTCGAAGCGCTGCGCCAATCCGAGGGCCTCACCGCGAGTCGTGCGGCGAAGGTGCTCGACCAGACCGTTGACCGGCTGGTGTGGTACGCCGGCTGGGCCGACAAGATCACCCAGGTTGTGGGTGGCGCGAACCCTGTCGCCGGGCCCTACTTCAACTTGTCGACCCCGGAGCCGTGCGGCGTGGTCGCGGTGTTGGCCCCGCAAGAGTCCTCCCTGTTGGGGCTGATCTCGGTGATCGCTCCGGTGATCGTCACGGGCAACACCACCGTGGTCATCACCTCCGCGGCCCGGCCGCTGCCGGCGATCACCCTGGCCGAGGTGTTGGCCACCTCCGATGTGCCGGGCGGGGTGGTCAATCTCCTCACCGGCGCCTACGCCGCCCCCGCGCCGTGGCTGGCCTCCCATATGGATGTCAACGGGCTCGACCTCACCGGTGCCGCGGGCGATCACGACTCCGCCCGGGCGTTCGAGGAAGCGGCGGCCGACAACCTCAAGCGGGTGGTCCGGGCTCCCGAGTCCGAGCCCGATTGGAGCCTCGATCCCGGCCTCACCCGGATGACCGCGTTCTTGGAGACCAAGACGGTCTGGCACCCGATCGGGATCTGAGTCGGGCACAATGACCCGGTGCTGCACAACGACCCCCTGGTGACAGGGCACGGGTCTGCTCGCGTGATCGTCCTTGCCGGACCCTCGGGTGCCGGCAAGTCGCAACTGGCGGCGCGGCTCGGCCTTCCGGTGCTGCGACTCGATGACTTCTACAAGAGCGCCGGTGATCCGTCGCTGCCGCTGATCGTTGAGGGTGCCAACGCCGGTCTCGTGGACTGGGACCACGTCGACGCGTGGGTGCGCGCCGACGCTCTGGACGCGGTGCGTCACCTGTGTTCGCTCGGGCGGGCCGAGGTCCCGGTCTATGACATCGCGCTGAGTCGGCGGACCGGCACCCAGACGCTGGACCTGGGCGGGATCGGCCACTTCGTGGCTGAGGGCATCTTCGCCCAAGAGATCGTGCCCGACTGTGCCGCGCAGGGCCTGTTAGCGGCGGCGTACTGCATCACCCAACAGCGCGCGATCACCTTCTGGCGCCGCCTCACCCGCGACCTGCGCGAGCATCGCAAGTCGCCGAAAGTGTTGGTACGCCGCGGCTGGGCGTTGTTCCGCGACCAGCCGCACGTGGTGGCGCACGCGGCCAGCCTGGGTTGTCGGGTGAGCTCGCCCGACGAAACGTTGACCGAGATCCGCGCCCTGACCCGTGCCGAAAGCGCGCAGCCGTGAAGCGGACCTGGGCCGCACGTTTGCTGGCCCATCGTCTCCGCCAGCCCGACGCTCGCTCCTGTGGCGCGTGTGCGCTGGTGGTGGGACGGGCCGTCGCCGATGAGGGCTACGCCGAGTTCCTCGTCACCGGCACCCACCCGGTGACCGGCTTTCGTGCGGAGGGGACCGTGCTGGAGCGGTTCCATGCCGAAACCCAAGGCATGCACCGTCGAGTGACCGGCCTGGCCGACATCGGCGGGCGCATCCAACCCCCGTGGCCACGATCGTTGGGCACTCCACCCTGGGCCTTGGCCAGGCAACTCACCACCAAGGACAGGCGCTACGTCGTGCGCCAGGCGTTGTGGCAGCGCACGGAACTCCTGGGCGACATCGTGGCCGGCCTGCAGGCCGGGCGACCCGTCGGGTTGTACGTCGGAAGCCGTTGGGCGCCGCGCCACGTCATGCTCGCGATCCGCCCCTCACCCACGGGTGGTTTCAGCTGTTATGACCCCGGCTCCGGGCGCCTCGGCCAGGTCGCTCCTGACCTCTTCTTGGACGGTGACCTGGGACTCAACAACTGGCAGCATCTGTGGCTTGCCGTGTTGCCGGAAGAGGGCGGAAAAGGTCTGCCCAGGGTCTGGTTGACACAGTGACCTGACCTACCTCCTGGGTTCCAGATTTGGTGGCTCACTGACGGCCTTTCACGAAAGGCTGACAGCCATGCCTCGTCCCTATCCGCCGGAGTTCCGGGCGCGCGCCATTGTCGCTGGTCCGGGCCGGCAAGCAGGCCAAGCGACCGTGGGTGGCACCCAAGCCCTCGGGTCACCAACCCGGGGGAGCGTACCTGCCTCTCATGTACGTTCGCCGAAGTGGCCGTACGGCCACCGGCGTGTGGACACTCGGAGGATCCATCAATCGAAACGCTATCGTGCGACAGCTCTCAACATTGTGCTGCCTGCTGCCGGCAATTCTGGTTGGCGCGCCAGCCGGAGGTGTGGGCACATACAATGAGCGAGAGCGAGTCAGCGTCCGCACTACCGAGGCCGGGCTTGTCATTCACGAGGTACGGCGAGGCGATATCACCATAACTACGTATGGCCCC
Source organism: uncultured Actinomycetota bacterium (assembly GCA_963814245.1). Taxonomy (GTDB): domain Bacteria; phylum Actinomycetota; class Actinomycetes; order Propionibacteriales; family Nocardioidaceae; genus Nocardioides. Next base: position 74 of record CAWFBY010000002.1, on the reverse strand, counting down.
AAGGAATCGGTCGTCCGATTCGACGACCCGTATTCCAGTGCTGGGGATAGACGAGGCGACGGCGAGGTTGCTGT
>CAWFBY010000001.1:0-1187647 GCA_963814245.1 uncultured Actinomycetota bacterium | reverse complement strand
ACCCTGGCGGTTACTAGCGCTGGCGACAGCAGTGTGAACGTCGGCACCACGTTTACCTTGAAGGTCAAGAGCTACTACGGTCCGGAGGGGCCGCAGCCCAATGTCATCTGCTTCGAGCGGGAGTTGAACTGCGGGTTTCCAGTCCTTGCAGATCCGGGGATGGTGGTGGAAGCCGGAGAAGAAGTGACGGTTACTGAGATATTCTTAGATGGCGACAACGGTGAACAGCGGCTGGTGTTTGTCATTCACGCACAAGCCACCCGCTAACTAACTAGCCCCAGGCGCAAATCTGGCCCCCCTTACTGACGCCTCCACCGACTCAACTCGCATCCCCTGCGCGCAGCCAAACCTGCGAACACCACACCCGGCGCTGGCCATGGCGCGCCGCGGAGGGAGTTTGCGCCGCCTCGAGAGATGAAGTTAACTCCGCCATGATGGACGGCGCGCCCGAGCACAGCCCTACCCCAGCGCGGCGTACCCCGGCTTGATCACCTGATCGATGATCCGCAACCGCTCGTCGAACGGCAGGAATGCCGACTTCATCGCGTTGATCGTGAACCATTGGAGATCGGCCAACCCATACCCGAACGCGTCGACCAGAGCGACCAGCTCGTGAGTCATCGACGTGCCGCTCATCAGCCGATTGTCGGTGTTGACCGTGACCCGGAACCGCAGTTGGGTCAGCAGCCCGATCGGATGTTCGGCGATCGAATCGGCAGCACCCGTCTGCACGTTGGAGGATGGACACATCTCCAGAGGGATCCTCGTGTCGCGGACGTACGCCGCGAGCGGCCCCAACGTTACGGCGCCCTGATCGTCCACCGAAATGTCGTCGATGATCCGCACTCCGTGACCCAACCGGTCGGCCCCACACCACTGGATCGCCTCCCAGATCGATGGCAATCCGAAGGCCTCCCCTGCATGGATGGTGAAGTGGGAGTTCTCCCGCTGGAGATATTCGAACGCATCCAGATGCCGGGTCGGAGGAAAACCCGCTTCGGCTCCAGCGATGTCGAAGCCCGCCACGCCCCGACCCCGCCAGGCCACGGCCAGTTGGGCGATCTCCATCGACCGGGCTTGATGCCGCATCGCGGTGAGCAACTGACGTATGACGATCCGTCCCCCCGAGACCGCCACCGCCTCGTCGAAACCCACCTGGACGGCGGCCACCACCTCGTCAAGACTCAGCCCCTGGCTGACGTGCTGCTCGGGGGCATAACGAATCTCCGCGTAGACGACACCGTCAGCGAGGAGATCCTCAACGCACTCACGCGCGACCCGCGTCAGCGACGGCGCCGTTTGCATGACCGCCACCGTGTGATCGAACGTCTCGAGGTAGCGCACCAACGAACCGCTGTTCGCCGAGTCGACGAACCACGCGCCCAGCTCGACAGGATCGGAGGTGGGCAACTCATGACCGATCTCAGCCGCCAGCTCCACGATCGTGCCGGGCCGCAACCCTCCGTCGAGGTGATCATGCAACAGGACTTTTGGCGCAGCCAGCACCTGGTCGGGGCGCGCACGTGGGCTAGGTTCGGTTGACGAGGCAGCACTCATGCCGCCATCCTCGCATCGCCGCGCCACGACATCGCAGCCACTCCGTCGAGAGGTTTCCATGCGCACGTTCACCACCTGGTCCCAGCTCCGCACCGCCGTCGGCGAGGAGCTGGGACACAGCGAGTGGCTGCTCATCGACCAGGCGCGTGTCGACGCGTTCGCCGACGCCACGGGCGACCACCAGTGGATCCATGTGGATCCCCAACGCTCAGCGGCGGGGCCCTTCGGGGGCACCATCGCGCACGGCTATCTGACCCTGTCGTTGATCCCTCTGCTGGGCGGCGATGTGTTCACTCTCGAAACGCCGGGCGCGAAGTTGAACTACGGGGTGAACAAGGTGCGCTTCCCACACCCGGTCCGCGTTGGGCAACGCGTCCGCGCCGCCGTTGCGGTCGCCGCCGCCACCGAACTGCCCGCCGGGAAGCAGCTCACCCTCCGCTATGTCATCGAGATCGAAGGCGAAGCCAAACCGGCCTGCGTCGCCGAGACCGTGGTGCTGCTCCTCGACTGAAGCGGGCTAGGAGACCCGATCGATCACCAGGGGTGCGCCGACGTACGCCGCGGCGGCGTCCGCGATGTCATAGCCGCCCTCAAGCGCCTCCAAGGCACGCGCAAAGCGATCTGGCTCGTCGGTGAGGAGTGTGAACAGCGGCGCGCCCGCCACCACCAGATCACCCGGCCGGGCATGCCAGACCACACCGGCACCGGCCTGGACAGGGTCCTCTTTGCGGGCCCGCCCGGCCCCCAGCCGCCAAGCAGCCATCCCGACCGCCATCGCGTCGAGCCTGGTCAAACGACCGGACGCGGGGGCCTGGATCACCATCGACTCGCGGGCCGTCGGCAAAGGTGCCGCCGGATCGCCACCCTGGGCAGAGATCATCGCCCGCCAGGTGTCCATCGCCGACCCATCGGCTAGCCGCTCGGCCGGATCGACCCCGTCAAGGCCCGCGCCGGCCAACATCTCGCGGGCCAAGGCCAGCGTCAGTTCGATCACATCCGCGGGTCCCCCGCCAGCCAACACCTCGACCGATTCGGCGACCTCGATGGCGTTCCCCGCGGTGAAGCCGAGCGGGGTCGACATGTCGGTCAGGAGCGCCACCGTGTGCACCCCAGCTTCGCTGCCCAGCGCCACCATGGTGGTGGCCAACTCGCGGGCGCGGCCAACGTCCTTCATGAAGGCCCCCGTGCCCACCTTGACGTCCAACACCAGCGACCCGGTGCCCTCGGCGATCTTCTTGGACATGATCGAGGAGGCAATCAACGGGATCGCCTCGACCGTGCCGGTCACGTCGCGCAAGGCATAGAGCTTCTTGTCGGCCGGCGCCAGCCCGTCCCCAGCGGCACAGATCACCGCCCCCACGGACTCGAGTTGGGCCAGCATCTCCGCATTGGACACGCCGGCTCGCCAGCCGAGGATGGATTCCAACTTGTCCAGGGTGCCGCCCGTGTGGCCCAAGCCACGGCCCGACAACTGCGGCACGGCGCCGCCACACGCCGCCACAAGCGGGGCCAGCGGGAGGGTGATCTTGTCTCCGACGCCACCGGTCGAATGCTTGTCGGTGGTCGGCCGGGTCAGCGAACTGAAGTCCATCCGCTCCCCAGACGCGATCATCGCGTGGGTCCAGCGAGCGATCTCGCGGGGCGTCATCCCGTTGAGCAGGATCGCCATCGCCAACGCCGACATCTGCTCGTCCGCAACCTCGCCCCGAGTGTAGGCGTCGATCACCCAGTCGATCTGGCTGTCGCTCAACTCGCCGCACTCACGTTTGGCGATGATCACTTCGACCGCGTCGTGGGTGCTCACCGGTCCGCACCCGACGCGGCGTCGAGATCACTGGGACCGAAGGCGTCGGGGAGCACCTCGGCCATGGTCCGAACGCCCCGCGGGGTCAACAGCTTGAGGTCGGGGCCACCCTGCTCGAAGAGCAGCTGTCGGCAACGCCCGCACGGCATGATCACTTCGTCGAGCCGGTTCACGCAGACAAAGTGGGTGAGCCGCCCTCCGCCCGTGGCGTGCAGCTGCGAGACCACGCCACATTCGGCGCACAACCCCACGCCGTACGCCGCATTCTCGACGTTGCACCCCACCAGCACCCGGCCATCGTCGGCGGTCGCAGCCGCTCCGACCGGAAACTGGCTGTAGGGCGCATAGGCCCGGGCCGCGATCTCCACTGCCGAGCTGCGCAGCGCCCCCCAGTCGAAGTCCTCGCCCGCCACGTCAGCTCTTGACATAGGGTTCGCCATCGGCCGCCGGCGGGCGGACCCGACCGACAAAGCCTGCGACCGCGATGATGGTGGCGAGGTACGGCGAGGCCCGCAGCAGCTCGCCCGGGATCTTGTCGAGCACCTGCAGCTGACTCTGCAGGGTCCACATGAAGCCAAAGAACAGGGCCGCCAACGAGGCACCGATGGGATGCCAGCGACCCATGATCACCGCGGCCAACGCGATGAAGCCGTTGCCCGCCGAGGCTCCTTCGTCGAAGGAGCCGGTCGAGCCCACGGTGAAGAACGCCCCGCCGAGCCCCGCAAACACCCCACCCAGCAGGACTGCCTGCCAACGCACCCGGTTGACCTTGATCCCGACGGTGTCCGCCGCCTTGGGATGTTCCCCCACGGAGCGCACTCGCAGGCCCCACTTGGTCTGGAACAGCAGGAAGTAGACCAGCGCGACCGACACATACATCAGATAGACCAACAGTGTCTGGTTGAACAGCGCCGGACCCAACACAGGAATCTCGGTAAGCCCCGGGATGGGCAGCCGTTCCAACACCAGCGGCTCGTTGAGGTAGCCCTTGATCTTCGGATCGTCCGGAATCTGGCTCAGCAAGAAGCTGCTCAGCCCCACCGAGAGCGCGATCAGCACCACGCCGAGAACGACTTGATTGACGAGATAGCGAAGCGCGAAAACCGCGAGCAGGGCCGACATCGCCACCCCGGCCAGGATGCCGCCCAAGAGGCCGGCTTCGGCGCTATAGGCCAGGCTCGAGGCAACCGAGGCGAAGAAGGCGCCCATCAGGAACTGACCCTCGATCGCGATGTTGATAACGCCAGCACGCTCACACAGGCACCCGGCCAAGGCGCCGAAAACGAGCGGCGTGGCCAACCTGATCGTGCCCGGCAGCGGATTGATGATGGCCAGCGGTCGCGCAAAACTCTGGTCGGCATAGGACCACACGATGAATCCGGTGAAGAACGCCAAACCCACCAACGCATAGAGCCCGATCGCCCAGCCGCTGCGCGGGATCTTGTTGGCCAAGGCCAGCCCGAGGGCAAGCACAGCGATCCCCAGGCCGCCCCACACCAGGTTGAGGCCGTTGAGATCCGAGCCCTTGTCCTCCTTGGTGATCCCCTCCCCCAGGACATATCGCACGGTGGGGTTGTCGATGCTGAGCGCGAAATACAGCAGCGCGGCCACCACGAGGGCGAACACCACCACGGCCTTGATCTGGCGACGAATATCGGTGCGATCTCGTACGTCGACCTCGTCGACCGTCGTTGCCACGGCGGCGCTCATGAACCCCATCCCTTCGCCAACAAGGCGTTATCGCCTGCGCTCGACTTGAGGCGGGCCAGCCCTCGCACCAGCGCCGGCGCCGCAACGAACAGCACGATCAGCGCCTGCAACACCGCGGTCAGTTCCTTCGGGGTGCCTGCGGCGCTGGCCTGCATCGCCACCCCTCCCACGCTCATGGCACCGAAGAGCAACCCGGCAAGCACGGTGCCGAGCGGCGTTGCGCGGCCGAGCAAGGCAACCGTGATGGCGTCGAAGCCGATGGTGCCTGCCATGGTCGGGCTCAACGCATCGTGGTGGCCGAGGACATTCATGGTGGCGGCCAGCCCAGCCAGCGCGCCGGCCAACACCATGGCCAGGGTGTAGATCTTGGGCACGCTCATGCCCGCGGTGCGTGAGGCGTCCGGGTTGACCCCCACGGCACGCAGCTCAAAGCCCCACGTGCTGCGTTCGAGCAACCACCACATGCCCACGGCGGCGAGAAAGGCCAACACCACGCCGAGGTGGATGTCTCCTACGGCCCAAAAGGCGGCGGAGTCGTCGACCGACGGGGATTGTGGGTTGTCGCTCCCCGGTCGTTGGAAGGCCTCTTTCGACAACGCATAGAGCAGGATCGAAACGGCCAAATAGTTGAGCATGATCGTGGTGATCACCTCGTGCGCCCCGGTCCGGGCCTTCAGGAAGCCGGAGATGCCGCCGAAGACCGCCCCGCCGACCACCCCGGCCACCAGCGCCGCCAGCAGATGGATCCCTGTCGGCAGCGACACCCCGAAGCCGACGTACCCGGCGCACAGCGCTCCGAAGATGAGCTGGCCCTGGGCGCCGATGTTGAACAGACCCGCCCGGAAGGCGATCGACACGCCCAGCCCCGCACAGATCAGCGGCGCCGACCGCACCAAGGTGGTGGAGATGGCGGCGGTGCTACCGACCGAGCCCCGCACCAGCGCGACGTACGACGAGGAGATCGCCTCCCAGGACCGGCCGAAGAAGTCCTGGGGGTAGGTGAAGATGTAGGGCAGGGATTCGATCACCTTGTCTTCGCTCAACGCGATCAGCAAGGCGCCAATCACCAGGGCCATCGCCACCGCGACCAGGGTTTCGAGCACCGTCGGCAGCCAACTCACCGGGTCCCGATCGGCAGCCTTCTTGGTCTTGGGCGCAACCTCGAGCTGCTCACTCATGCGACAACCTCCGCAGCGTCGTGGGCACCGGCCATCATCAGGCCGATTTGTTCGCGGGCAACATCGGGGGTGACGGTGCCGACGATCCGGCCGTCGAACATCACCGCGATCCGATCCGCGAGGGCATAGACCTCGTCGAGCTCCGTCGACACGATGATCACGGCCGTGCCCCGGTCGCGCTCCTCGATGATCCGTTTATGGATGAACTCGATCGATCCGACGTCGACGCCCCTCGTTGGCTGCGATGCGATCAGCACCTTGAGGGGCCGGGAGAATTCCCGGGCCACGACGACCTTCTGTTGATTGCCGCCCGAGAGCGAATTGACGGGCGCCTCCATGGATTCGGTGCGGATGTCGAACTCCTCGATCCGATGTCGGGCGTTGGCCTCGATGGCGTCCAGCTTGAGCGCGGGCCCAGTGGAGAACTCGTCACTCCGGTAGAGGTCGAGGACCAGGTTCTCCCGCACGCTGAACGACCCGACGTACCCGTCATGGGACCGGTCCTCGGGGATGAACCCGATGCCGGCGTCGAGGCTGTCGCGCGGGCCCTGTTTGCTGATGTCGACGCCGTCGAGCAAGATCCGCCCGGCGTCGGGCTTGACCAGCCCCAGCAATGACTTGATGAGTTCGGTCTGCCCGTTGCCCTGCACCCCAGCGATGGCCAGGACCTCGCCGCCCCGGGCCTGGAACGAGACGTCCTTGACGATCTGGTGTCCGCGCGGATCCACGACCGTCACGCCGTGCACATCGAGGACGTCGCTGCCCACCGAAGCCGGAGGTTTGTCGACCACCAGGCTCACCGATCGACCGACCATCATCTCGGCAAGGTCCGCCTCGGAGGTCGATGGCGGCGCCGTCCCCACCACCTTGCCGCGCCGAATGACGCTGATCCGGTCACCGACCGCTTTGACCTCGCGCAGCTTGTGGGTGATGAAGATGATCGAGGTGCCTTGGGCTTTCAGCGCCCGCATGATGTCCATCAGCTCGTCGATCTCTTGGGGAGTCAACACGGCGGTGGGCTCGTCGAGGATCAACACCTTGGCGTTGTGCGAGAGCGCCTTGATGATCTCCACGCGTTGCTGAACCCCGACCGGGAGGCTCTCGACCAGCGCGTCGGGATCGACCGCCAGGTTGTAGCGCGTGGAGAGGTCGCGCACCATCTGGGAGGCCTTCTTGCGATTGAGCACCCCGAGACCACGGGTTTGCTCGCGTCCCAACATCACGTTTTCGGCCACGGTGAACACCGGGACCAACATGAAGTGCTGATGCACCATGCCGATGCCGGCCGCGATCGCGTCACTCGGCGAGGTGAACTGCGCGGGCGTGCCGTCGATCAGGATTTCGCCTTCGGTGGCGCTGAGCAAGCCGTAGAGCATGTTCATCAGCGTCGACTTGCCGGCTCCGTTTTCGCCCAAGAGGCAGTGAATCTCGCCCGGCTCGATCGTCAGATCGATGTGGTCGTTTGCCGTGAAGGAGCCAAACCGCTTGGTGAGACCTTTAATCTCGAGCTTCATCGACATTCTCCTGGCATGAGCGAGCGGCAACCGTCTTGGCCTGACCCTAAGACACGTTGGCCGGGCCGGGAAACAGAGTCCCGACCCGGCCAACGCGTGAATCACTGAACGAGGTCAGCCAACCTTGATGTCACCCGCGATGATGCCGGCCTTGAGCTCCTCGAGCTTGGCGGCGAGATCGGCATCGATGTCGCCCTCCATCTCGTGGAACGGCGCCAGCCCGACGCCACCGTTGGCCAGGGTGCCGACGTACAACTCGTTGGAGAAGGAATCCTCCACCGACTGCTTGATCGACTCCTCGACCGCGACGTCCATGCCCTTCATGACCGAGGTGAGCAGCACGCTGCAGTATTCGGCAGCCGAGACGCAACCATCGGTGTCGACCCAGATGGCCTTCACGTTTTCGGCGTCCTTGGCGGCCTGCAGGCCACCCAAGCCAGCGGGGCCAGCGACCGGGAAGATCACGTCGGCGCCCTGCTGGATCATCTGCTCGGCCACCGCCTGACCCTTGGTCTTGTCCTCGAAGTCCTCGGTGAACGAGCCGTCACCCTTCTTGATGTCCCAACCGAGCACCTGCACGTCGGTGCCGTTGTCGTCGTTGTACTGGTTGACGCCCTGGACGAAGCCGGTCATGAACGCGGTCACCGTCGGGATGTTGAGACCCCCGAAGGTGCCGACGGTGCCGGTCTCGGACTTCGCGGCGGCGAGGTAGCCCGCGAGGAAGGAGGGCTCGGCTGTGTTGAACACCAGACCCTTGAGGTTCTTGGCAGGCTTGTCATAGGCGAAGTCGACGATCGAGAAGTCGACGTCCTTGTTCTTCTTGGCCGCCTTTTCGGTGGCTTCGCCCAAGAGGAAGCCGACCGTAGTGATGGAGTTGCAGCCCTCGGACACCAGGGCGTTGATGTTGTCGGCGTACTCCGTGTCCGAGGCCGACTCGACCTCACCGGTTTCGACACCGAGATTGGCTGCCGCGTTGACCAAACCATCGTGCGAGGTCTGGTTGAACGACTTGTCGTCGAACCCACCGGAGTCGGAAACCATGCAAGCCTTGAAGTCGACCGGCTCGGTGCTTGGCGACTCCGACGCGGTCGGTGAATCCGAGACGGTCGGCGTGGTGTCGGGCTCGTCCTGGGGACGTTCGCCACAACTGGCCAGAGTGAGAGCAGCGATACATGCCACTGCTGCGATGCGGGCCGTCTTCCTCACGGCACCCTCCTGAAGGTATTGATTTCCGCGCCGGGTCCGGCGCACGACGTTGTCACAGTAATACCCCCGATCGGCTTTTCAGATCCCGGGGGCCAGTTGTTATGCGAGGGTGACCAGGCGTGTGACCAGAGTGATCTGAGTGCACCCCTCATGGGGCGAGGAGGGCCCCGACCGCCGACTCAGCCAACACCCGGGCTCCGATAGCGACGGCCGCCTCGTCGATGCGCAGGTTCCCCTGATGCAGGTCGAAAGTGGGTCCTCCGGGGCTGCGCGTGCCGAGCCTGGCCATCGCGCCTGGGACCCGATCCAAGAACCAGCCAAAATCCTCCCCGCCCAGGCTTTGGGAGGTGGCCACATGGCCCGCCTCACCGACCACGCGCTCGACGGCCGCCCCCAAAATGGCGGTCGCGGCATGGTCGTTGACGACGGGAGGTACGCCGCGCTGATAGGTGATCTGAGCAGAGACGCCGTACGGCGCAACGATCTGCTGCACCAACTCCCGCACGAGGTGCTCGGCCTCGGCCCACGCCACGGCATCGAGCATCCGGATCGTGCCGGAAACCCGGCCACTCGCCGGGATGACATTGGGCGCGCCACCCGCGGCGACGATTCCCCACACGACGCTGACCCCGGCTCGGGGGTCCAGACGCCGCGACAGAATCGCCGGGAGCTCGGTGATCAACTTGCCGAGCGCAAAGGTGAGGTCCTGGGTCAAGTGCGGTCGCGACGTGTGTCCGCCACGTCCGCTGAGGACCACATCCACCGAGTCGGCGGCACCGGTGAGCGGGCCCTCGCGCAGGCCGACGGTCCCCACGTCCACGCTGGGATCGCAATGCAAGCCGAACACCCAGCGCAGGTCGTCCAACGCGCCCGTGTCCAACATGCCCAAGGCGCCTCCCGGCATTACCTCTTCGGCGGGTTGGAAGAGCAGTCTGACTCGGCCCGGGACCAGTCCGCCGCGGTGGGCCTCGGCCAATGCCACCGCCGCACCGATCAAGGCCGCGGTGTGTACGTCGTGGCCGCACGCGTGGGCCACCCCAGGGACCTTGCTGGCCCATGGGTCACCGGTGGTGTCGGCGACTGGCAAGGCGTCCAGGTCGGCCCGCAAGCCCACGATCGGTCCGTTCTCACCCAGGTCGGCGATCACGCCGGTGCCGGAGAGTCGCTCGACCCGCCAGCCCGCCTCCAGCACCCGCTCACAGATGACGTCGGTCGTGCGGTGTTCGGCCCAGGACAATTCGGGGTGCGCGTGCAGGTCGCGACGGATCGCGATCAGCTCGTCGGCGTACTTCTCCACGACGGCTTCGATCAGCCGAGAAGATTCTGAGATGGGCATTGGGAGCACCCTAGTTCAGGACTTCTCCCGCGTCGTACGCCGCCAGGATGCGGTCGGCGGCGAAGGGCGCGGCCAGGCGCCCCGCCAACACCTCCGCACACACCTCGTCGCGGATCGCCGCCACGGCCGTCGAGCGGGCCATCCGTTGGCGCAACTCGTCGTCGACCAGACTCCACAGGAAGGCCAGCTGTTGGCGGGCCCGCTTGGCGGCGATGCCGTCGGGGCCCAGGTGGGCTCGATGCGCCTCCACCTGTTGCCACACGGCCTCGACGCCCACTCCGGTGAGACCCGAGCACGTGACAACCGGCGGAACCCAGCCTCCGGCGCCTCGGGTGACCATCCGCAGCGCTCCCGCGAACTCATGGGCGGCGGTGCGTGACTCCAGCTCGTGGTCCCCGTCGGCCTTGTTCACAGCGACCACGTCAGCGATCTCGACGATGCCCTTCTTGATGCCCTGGAGTTGATCGCCCGTGCGGGCCAGCGTGAGGTAGCAAAACGTGTCGACGAGTTCCGACACGGTCACTTCGGACTGTCCCACCCCCACGGTCTCGACGAGCACCACATCGTGGCCGGCCGCCTCCAGCACCACCATGGCCGACGCGGTGGCGCGCGCGACGCCACCCAAGGTGCCTGCGGTGGGCGAAGGCCGGATGAACGCGCGAGGATGCACCGCCAACCCGGGCATCCGGGTCTTGTCGCCCAGCACCGAGCCACCGGTTCGGGTGGACGAGGGGTCCACCGCCAACACCCCCACCCGGTGGCCCGCCTCGACGAGTTGCAGGCCGAGCGCATCGATGAACGTCGACTTCCCGACCCCGGGGACCCCCGAGATGCCGACCCTGACGGTCGTCGCACCAGCTGCCGGCTCGGCCAAGCCCGCGATCAACTCCCGGGCCGCTCGGCGATGATCGGGGCGACTCGACTCCACCAGGGTGATGGCCCGGGCGACGTCCGCTCGGTCGCCAGCCACGACTCCCGCGATGAGTCGCGCCAGGGACGCCGGCACAGGCCCGTCAGGCATCAGTTTGAGCCGTGGTGGAGCCGAGTTGAGAGCCCAACTGAGAGCGCAGCCGAGCGAGCAAGTCCAGCGCCGACTCGGGGATCACGGTCCCGGGCAGGAAGACCGCGGCCGCCCCCATCTGCTTAAGCGTCTCGACATCATCGGGTGGGATCACGCCGCCAATGACGACCATGATGTCGGGACGACCCCGATCGGCCAACGCCTGGCGCAAGGCCGGCAACAAAGTCAGGTGGCCAGCGGCCAACGAACTGACCCCCACGATGTGAACATCGGCATCGACAGCCTGTTGGGCCACCTCGTCCGGAGTGGAGAACAGCGGGCCGACATCCACATCGAAGCCAAGGTCGGCGAAGGCGCTCACCACCACCTTCTGTCCACGGTCGTGACCGTCCTGCCCCATCTTGGCCACCAGGATGCGCGGGCGGCGACCCTCCTGTGCCTCGAAGGCGGCCGTTTCGCCCAGGACGCGAGCGACGATCTCGTCTGACCCCTCGACGGCTGCGGACCTGTACACCCCAGAGATCGTACGGATCTGCGCCCGGTGGCGCCCGTAGACCTGCTCCAACGCCTCCGACATCTCCCCCACGGTGGCCTTGGCCCGAGCAGCCTCGACCGCCAACGCCAACAGATTGCCCGTCTCCTCCCGAGCCGCGCCGGTCAACGCGGCGAGCGCGCGGCGTACGTCCTCGTCGTTGCGCTCGGCCCGCAGTCGCTCCAGCTTGGCGAGCTGTTGGCGATAGACCGAGTCGTTGTCGACCTTGAGGACGTCCAGCGGATCTTCGTTGTCGAGTCGGTAGGTGTTGACCCCGATGACGCGTTGCGCACCCGAATCGATGCGGGCCTGGGTGCGGGCGGCCGCCTCCTCGATCCGCAGTTTTGGCAATCCCTGCTCGATCGCCTTGGCCATCCCGCCCGCGGCCTCGGCCTCTTGGAGGTGGGCCCACGCGCGCTCGGCCAACTCGTGGGTGAGGCGCTCGACGTAGTAACTGCCCGCCCAGGGATCGATGATCCTGGTGGTGCCCGATTCCTGCTGCAAGAACAGCTGGGTGTTGCGGGCGATGCGAGCGGAGAAGTCGGTGGGCAAGGCGATGGCCTCATCCAACGCATTGGTGTGCAGGCTCTGGGTGTGACCCTGGGTCGCCGCCATTGCCTCGACGCAGGTGCGGGTCACGTTGTTGAACACGTCCTGAGCTGTCAAGGACCAACCGCTGGTTTGGGAATGGGCGCGCAACGACCACGACTTGGGGTTCTGCGCACCGAAGTCCCGCACCAGGCGGGACCACAGGGCACGAGCGGCGCGGAGTTTGGCGACCTCCATGAAGAAGTTCATGCCGATGCCCCAGAAGAAGCTCAGGCGCGGCGCAAACGCATCGACATCGAGCCCGGCCGCGATGCCCGCGCGAAGGTATTCCACGCCGTCTGCCAGCGTGTAGGCCAACTCCAGATCGGCCGTGGCGCCGGCCTCCTGGATGTGATAGCCGGAGATCGAGATGGAGTTGAACTTGGGCATCTTCGCTGCCGTGAAGGAGAAGATGTCCGAGATGATCCGCATACTCGGCCCAGGCGGGTAGATGTAGGTGTTGCGCACCATGAACTCTTTGAGAATGTCGTTCTGAATGGTCCCCACGAGTTGCTCGGGCGGCACGCCCTGCTCTTCGGCCGCGACGATGTAGAGGGCCATGATCGGCAGGACGGCACCGTTCATGGTCATGCTGACGCTCATCTGATCCAGGGGAATCCCCTCGAACAGGGTGCGGGCGTCGTAGATCGAATCGATCGCCACCCCCGCCATGCCGACATCGCCCCGCACCCGCGGATGGTCGGAGTCATAGCCGCGGTGCGTCGCGAGGTCGAACGCGACGCTGAGGCCCTTCTGGCCGGCTGCCAGGTTGCGTCGGTAGAACGCGTTGGACTCCTCGGCGGTCGAGAAGCCGGCGTACTGCCGAATCGTCCACGGCTGCGTGGTGTACATCGTCGGATAGGGGCCGCGCAGAAACGGGCTCAACCCCGGCCAGGTGTCGAGGCCATCGAGACCCTTGAGGTGTTCGGGGCCATAGACCGGCAGGATGTCGATCCCTTCGGGGGCCCGCCAGGCAACATCGGCGAAGGAGTCGGGGAGGCTCATGCCAGCTGCTCCCTTGTTCGGGCCAGGAAGGCAACAGCATCTGCACCACGCGCGAAGGTTTCGTCGCAGCCGAGGTCGGCGGCCTTGCCCATGCCGATCACCCACCTGGCGCCGGCTGCCCTCAGGGCAGTCACGGCCTGCGTCCCCCAGGTGTCGTACGCCGCGTCCGCGCCCGCCAGGACCACGACGGGCTGTCCGGCGTACGCCGCCACGAGCTCGTCGCTGGTCTCGCAGGGTCCCGAGGGCGCGACGGGGACACCACCCGCGGCGAGCAGGTTGGTGGCAAACATCGCCCGGGGGGTGTGCGACGCCGTCGAGCCCAGGGTCGCCAAGAAGGCTGGGGCCGAAGGCGGAAGATCCCGCAGCTCCTCGAAGGGCGCGGCGTATCGCTCCACCCCCCGAGCTCGGGGTTGACGTTCGAGGGGCACCTCGGCCGGGTTCGGAAACTCGCTGACCCCAGTGATGGGTTCCCGCCTTCGCGCGACCCGGGTCTCGCGCGCGCCCCGGGCATCAGCGACGAGCCCCTCGAGGAAGCCGTTGCGCACTGCCTCGACGATCCCGCCCTCGGCATCGATGTCCTGAAGGGACCGCCAACCCGCCTCGGCCAGATCCTGGGTCAACCGTTCCAGGGCATAGGAGCCGCCTCCCGGGTCCAGCACCCGTCCCACCTGCGACTCGGCGATCAGCAGTGAGGAGGTGTTGCGGGCGATCCGTCGACTGAAGTCGTCGGGGAGGCCGAGGGCCTCGTCAAACGGCAACACCGTGATCGCATCCGCGCCGCCCACCGCGGCAGCGAAGGCCGCGACGGTCGTGCGCAGCATGTTCACCCAGGGGTCGTAGCGCGTCATCATGGGCCGCGAGGTCACCGCGTGTTGGACCTGGCCCCGGCTGCTCGCGCCGGCGCCACACACCTCCCCCATCCGGTTCCACAGGGTGCGCCCGGCCCGGAGTTTGGCGATCGTCACGAACTGGTCGGCGGTGGCCGCATAGCGAAACTCGATCAGGCCCATCGCCTCATCGATGTCGAACCCCGCCTCGATGAGAAGCCGCAGATAGGTCGAGCCCAGGGCGAGGCCATAGCCGAGCTCGAGCCACTCGGACGCGCCAAGGTCATGGATCGCGGTGGTGTCGACGACCAGCGCGCGACAACCGAGACTCCGCGCGATCTCGGCAACCGCGACGGCATCCCCGAGATTGGCCTCGGCAACGCCCCGTAGGCGGGCCGAGATGGGGTCCGCCCCGAGGTTGGTGCCCGCAGCCAGGGTGACGCCGCGTTCGGCGACGAGCGCGGCGTACGCCGTGGCTGCGGCGACCGGATCGCGCGGCGCGTCCAAGATGACCGGCGCGAGGTCGATCATCACCCCAGCGAGGAGGTGCGGGAGGTCGTCGGGCTCCCCTGAGTGATGACTGCGACCGAGCTCGGTCAGCCAGACGGACGTGGCTCCTTGGTCAAGCTCGTGCAGGGCGGCCGCGTTTGCGTCGGGGCCCAGAACCTCAACCCGGAGATCCCAACCCTCCGCGGCCGGCCGCGGTCGTCGGCCTCGGGTGAACGGCGGGACACCGGGGTGTCCAGGGTCCACCTCGGACACGAGCTCGCGATAGCCGAGCGGCGGGATGCTCACTCCCGCGAGGGAATCGAAGGCCAACGCGTCCCACACGTCGGTGTCCCGCGCATCCGCCGCGAGACTGCGGGCTTTGCGCAGCACACCAGCAGCCGCCGCCTCCCAGTCGGCCCGAGAAGCGCGATCCGCGTCGGAAACGAAATCGAGCCTGGGAGGTTGCGCGGCGCTCATGATCGCAGCCTAGGAGTTGCCCACCCCCAGAGCCACCCCATGTGACTTACCCAATGCCGACCCGTCGCAGTTTCACCACCGACCCGTCGCAGTTTCGCCACCGACCCGTCGCAGTTTCACCACAACCAGTGAGTTTGCGCCGACTCGACGCTAAAAGCGCATGAGTTTGCGCCGACTCGCGTTAGATGGGTTTGCGGCCGACGTTGTCCTGGTTGACGCGCAGGCCAATCTTCTTGCCCAACCACACCAGCGGGTCGTACTTCGTGTCGACCACGCGCTCCTTGAGGGGGATGATCGCGTTGTCGGTGATCTTGATGTTCTCCGGACACACGTCGGTGCAACACTTGGTGATGTTGCACATGCCCAACCCCGCCGCACCCTGGGCGAGTTCGCGCCGATCGTGGGTGTCCAGGGGATGCATGTCGAGCTCGGCGTACCGCAAGAAGAACCGCGGCCCGGCAAAGGCCGGCTTGTTGTCCTCGTGATCGCGCACCACGTGACAGGTGTCCTGGCACAAGAAACACTCGATGCACTTGCGGAACTCCTGCCCGCGCTCGACATCGACCTGGGCCATCCGACGCTTGCCGTCCGCATCACGCGGCGGCGGCGCGAAGGCGGGCAACTCGGCCGCCTTCTCGTAGTTGAACGACACGTCGGTCACCAGGTCGCGAATCACCGGGAACGCCCGCATCGGAGTGACCGTGATGGTCTCGGTGGGGTCAAAGTCCGACAACCGGGTCATGCACAAGAGCCGGGGTCGACCATTGATCTCGGCGCTACACGAGCCGCACTTGCCGGCCTTGCAGTTCCAGCGCACGGCCAGGTCGCCGGCCTGAGTCGCCTGCAAGCGATGGATCGCGTCCAGCACCACTTCGCCCTCTTCGACGCTGACCGTGTAGTCGCCGAGGTCGCCGCCGTCCTGGTCGCCCCGCCATACCCTCATCTTCAGGTCGTAGCCCATGGCCGGCCCCTCACTTGCTCTCGAAGTAGGTCTGAAGTTCCTCGGGCATCACCGGCAGCGGCTGATGCGCGAGGTCGACACCGGTGCCCGCGTCGTTGAACCGCAGGACCAGGTTCTTGCTGCCCCACTCAGGGTTGGGTCCGGGGAAGTCGTCGCGGGTGTGCCCGCCGCGGGACTCCTGTCGCTCGAGAGCCGCCTTGGCGATGCACTCCGAGACGATCAACATGTTGCGCAGATCCAACGCGAGGTGCCAGCCAGGGTTGTATTGCCGATGACCCTCGACCGAGAGGTGCGCGGCCCGCCCCTTCATCGTCTCGATCTCCTCCAAGGAGCGACTCAACTCTTCTGCGGTGCGGATGATGCCGACCAGGTCATTCATCGACTGCTGGAGATCGTGCTGAATCGTGTAGGGATTTTCCTGGCCGTCGCTCTCGAAGGGGCGCAGCGCACTCTCCTCGGCTGCTTTCACATCGGCGGGGTCGATGTCGGGCCGAGACTCGGCGGTTTCGCTGGCGTACGCCGCCGCGCTCTCGCCAGCGCGCCGGCCAAAGACCAGGAGGTCGGACAAGGAGTTGCCGCCGAGTCGGTTGGATCCGTGCATGCCGCCGGAGCACTCGCCGACGGCGTACAACCCCACGACCCCGCTCAGCTCAGTGTCTGCGTCCACCTCGACGCCCCCCATCACGTAGTGGCACGTCGGGCCGATCTCCATCGGCTCGGCGGTGATGTCCACATCGGCGAGCTCTTTGAACTGGTGGTACATCGACGGCAGCCGGCGCTTGATGAACTCAGGCGTACGCCGCGACGCGATGTCGAGATAGATCCCGCCATGCGGTGATCCGCGCCCCGCCTTGATCTCGGAGTTGATCGCCCGGGCGACCTCGTCGCGCGGCAACAACTCGGGAGGGCGCCGGTTGTTCTTCTTGTCGTCGTACCACCGATCGGCCTCCTCGATGGTGTCGGCCGTCTCCGCTTTGAAGAACTCGGGAATGTAGTCGAACATGAAGCGCTTGCCCTCGGAGTTCTTCAAGATGCCGCCGTCCCCGCGCACCGATTCGGTGACCAGCAGTCCCTTGACTGAGGGCGGCCACACCATCCCGGTGGGGTGGAACTGCACGAACTCCATATTGATCAGCGATGCACCAGCGCGCAGCGCCAACGCGTGCCCGTCTCCGGTGTACTCCCAGGAGTTGCTGGTGACCTTGAATGACTTGCCGATGCCCCCGGTGGCCAGGATCACGCTCGGGGCCTCGAACACGATAAATCGGCCGGTCTCGCGCCAATAGCCGAACGCGCCGCTGATCCGCCCGTCGTCGGAGGTTCGGTCGTGGAGCAGATCGGTGATCGTGCACTCCATGAACACGTCGATGCCCAACTCGACGGCCCGCTGCTGCAGGGTCCGGATCATCTCGAGACCGGTGCGGTCTCCCACGTGCGCCAACCGGGCATAGCGGTGACCGCCGAAGTCACGCTGGGAGATGAGGCCGTCCTCGGTGCGGTCGAACAACGCACCCCAGTCCTCCAACTCCTGGACGCGCTCGGGTGCCTCCTGCGCATGCAACTGCGCCATCCGCCAGTTGTTGAGCATCTTGCCGCCGCGCATGGTGTCGCGGAAGTGCACCTGCCAGTTGTCCTCGGGGTAGAGGTTGCCCATCGCCGCCGCGATGCCGCCCTCCGCCATCACGGTGTGGGCCTTGCCGAGCAGCGACTTGCACACGATCGCCGTACGCGCCCCCGCATCGTGCGCGGCGATGGCCGCGCGCAGGCCGGCACCACCGGCGCCGACCACGACCACGTCGTAGCGATGGTGCTCGAGGCCGTTGATCCCCTCGGTCTCCGCACTGGACATCCGGTTGCCGGTCATGGGGTGCCGATCATCGGGCACACCTGTAGACGTCATCAGAAGAACCTCACATCGGTGATGGTGCCGGTCGCGAGAAGAAAGACGTAGAAGTCGACGATCGCGACGGAAAACAGAGAAAGCCAGGCGTATTGACCGTGCCGAACGTTGAGTCGCGAGACCCAGGTCCAGAGCTGGTAACGGACCGGATGCTTGCTGAAGTGCCGCAGCCGCCCGCCCACGGTGTGCCGACACGAGTGGCACGAAAGCGTGTAGAGCCAGATGAGCACGATGTTGGCGAGATAGAGCAGGGTGCCCAATCCCATATGGCCCCACTCACCTTCGGCGTTGCGGAAAGTCAGCACGGTGTCGTAGGTCAAGATCGCGGCGACCACGACGGCGGCGTACCAGAAGAAGCGGTGGATGTTGTTGACGATGAGCGGGAACCGCGCCTCCCCCGAATAGCTGCCGTGCGGCTCGGCGACAGCGCACGCAGGCGGCGACAGCCAGAACGCGCGGTAATAGGCCTTGCGGTAGTAATAACAGGTCATCCGGAAGCCGAGCGGGAAGATGAGCACCAGCAGCGCAGGCGAGAGTTGCCACCAACCGAACGGGCGCCCCAAGTCCGCAGCGCCCTCCATGCAGGCGCTCGACAGGCACGGTGAATAGAACGGCGAGAGGTACGGCGCGCTGTAGAAGTTGTCACCGGCGAAGGCGCGGTAGGTCGCGAAGATAACGAAGCCGGTGAACACGATGAAGGTCAGCAGCGGCTCGAGCCACCACCGATCGCTGCGCAGGGTCTTGGCCGCGATGCGCGCGCGAGTGGGACCGGTGACTCCGGTGTCCGTGGACGCCATTAATTCCTCCAAACAGCAGGGACGGGGTGCAGTCTGGCCGTTCCGCGCCCCGAAACGGAAGGGACAGGCCGGTCGATTCGCAGGCAACGCGGGATTTGTCACATTTGCCCAGTCGCAGCGACGGCCGTCAACAGCGGTAGCGTAAGCAGTCGTGGCAACCCCAACGCTCGTCCGTGGTGCGCAGGCTTCGCGCTCCACCATCGCCTTGAAAATGCTGATGGCCCTCAGCGGTCTGGTGTTCATCGGCTTCGTGCTGCTGCATATGTACGGCAACCTGAAGGCCTTCGCCGGCCACGACGCGTTCAACACCTACGCGCACCACCTGCGCGTGTTCGGCGAGCCCATGCTCCCCCGCAACGGTTTGTTGTGGTTGATCCGGGTTGCGCTCTTGCTGGCCCTGACCGTGCATGTGTACGCCGCCGCGAAGCTCTGGCGCCGGGCCGGCTCCGCGCGCACCGTGAAGTATGTGAAGAAGAGGAACCTTGGCTCCACCGTCTCCTCGCGGATGATGCGCTGGGGTGGGCTCACCTTGTTGCTGTTCATCGTGTGGCACCTGCTGAACTTCACCGTCGGCAAGATCAACGTCACCGGGGGCGCCAACGACGACCCCTACAACCTGTTGGTCGACAGCTTCAGCACCTGGTGGCTGACCTTGCTCTATCTCGTGGCCATGGGAGCCCTCGCCATGCACCTGCATCACGGCGTCTGGAGCGCCGCGCAGACCCTGGGGCTGACGGGCACCGCTAACGCTCGGGCACGCTGGAAGATCCTGGGGGTCGTGACCGCGGTCGTCATCGCCGGAGGGTTCTCCCTGGTACCCATCTTCGTGCTCGCCGGCGTCATCACAAAGTGAAGGTTCAGTCATGACCGACATGCCCGACACCACGACCCACGTCGAGCCCTCGCACAGCGCCCCCTCAGATGGGGTCAGTGACGACGCGGCCGGCTACTACACCCATGGCGCCCCGATCCGAGACATGAAAGCACCGGGCGGCCCCCTCGAGGAACAGTGGGACACCCGGCAGTTCGAAGCTCGCATCGCCAACCCGGCCAACCGCCGGCGGCTGTCGGTGATCGTGGTCGGCACCGGCCTGGCAGGCGCCTCGGCTGCGGCAACACTGGGTGAGGCCGGCTACGTCGTGAAGTCCTTTTGCTACCAAGACTCCCCGCGGCGCGCGCACTCGATCGCGGCGCAGGGCGGGATCAACGCGGCGAAAAACTACAAGGGTGACGGGGACTCGGTCTATCGACTGTTCTACGACACGATCAAGGGTGGCGACTACCGCTCCCGTGAGTCCAACGTCTATCGACTGGCCCAGGTAAGCCGCAACATCATCGACCAGTGTGTGGCCCAGGGCGTTCCCTTCGCTCGGGAGTACGGCGGCCTGCTCGACAACCGCTCGTTCGGCGGCGTACAGGTGTCGCGGACGTTCTATGCGCGCGGTCAGACCGGACAGCAATTGTTGATCGGCGCCTATCAAGCGCTGGAACGGCAGGTCGCCGCGGGGACCGTGCGCACCTACCCGCGCCACGAGATGGTGGAGTTGATCATCGTCGACGGCCGCGCTCGCGGGATCATCGTGCGCGACCTGGTGACCGGCGAGATCGAGACCTACTTCGCGGACGTCGTTGTGCTGGCGTCGGGTGGCTATGGCAACGTGTTCTTCCTCTCGACCAACGCCATGGGGTGCAACGTGACGGCCACCTGGCGAGCACACCGCAAGGGCGCCTACATGGCCAACCCGTGCTACACCCAGATCCACCCGACGTGCATCCCCGTCACCGGGCACCACCAGTCCAAACTCACCCTGATGAGTGAGTCGCTGCGCAACGACGGCCGGATTTGGGTGCCCAAAAACGCAGCGGACTGCGCCAAGAACCCCCGCGAGATCCCCGAAGCCGACCGCGACTACTACCTCGAGCGCATCTATCCGGCCTTCGGCAACCTGGTGCCACGCGATATCGCCTCCCGCCAAGCCAAGAACATGTGCGATGAGGGGCGCGGGGTCGGCCCGGCGGTGGAGGGGGTACGCCGCGGCGTCTACCTCGACTTCGCCGAGGCCATCGAGCGGTTGGGACGCGAGGCGATCGAGGACAAGTACGGCAACCTCTTCGACATGTATGCCCGGATCACCGGCGAGGATCCCTACACGGTGCCGATGCGCATCTATCCTGCCGTGCACTACGTCATGGGTGGCCTCTGGGTCGACTATGACCTGCAGTCAACGGTCCCGGGACTGTTTGTGACCGGCGAGGCCAACTTCTCCGACCACGGCGCCAACCGGCTCGGCGCGTCGGCGCTGATGCAGGGACTTGCGGACGGTTACTTCGTGCTCCCCAACACGATCCGCGACTATCTAGCAGAAGGCCCGTTCGACAAGGTGCCCGAGGACCACCCCGCCGTACTCGAAGCACAGCAGTCGGTGCGCGAGAAGGTCTCGGCGTTCCTTTCGACCAACGGCACCCGCAGCGTCGACTCCTACCACCGCGAGCTCGGGAACATCATGTGGGAGTACTGCGGGATGGAGCGCACTGAAGACGGCCTGCGCAAGGCCATCGACCTGATCCGCACCCTGCGCCAGGACTTCGCTCGCAACGTCAAGGTGCTCGGCAGCGCCGACAGTCTGAATCAGTCGCTCGAGAAGGCGGGACGGGTCGCCGACTTCCTCGAGTTGGGTGAGTTGATGTGCATTGACGCACTGAACCGGCGCGAATCTTGCGGTGGGCACTTTCGGGCCGAATCCCAGACCGAGGACGGCGAGGCGCTGCGTCGCGACGATCAGTATGCCTATGTGGCCGCCTGGGAGTGGGCCGGTGAGGACGAGCCGCCCATCTTGCACAAGGAAGATCTCGTCTATGAGTTCGTCGAGATGAAGCAGCGGAGCTATAAGTGAGCCGGGATAAGGCGATGAACCTGACGTTAAAGATCTGGCGGCAAAGCGATGCCGCCAGTGCGGGCTCGATCCACACCTATCAGCTCGCGGACGTGTCGCCGGACATGTCGTTCCTGGAGATGCTGGATGTGCTCAACGAGCGACTCAACGGGGAGGGCGAAGAGCCGATCGCCTTCGACTCCGACTGCCGCGAAGGCATTTGCGGGATGTGCGGCCTGATGATCAACGGCGAGGCCCACGGACCCGAGGTGACCACCACCTGCCAGCTGCACATGAGGTCCTTCAAGGACGGCGACACGATCACCATCGAGCCCTGGCGAGCCGATGCCTTTCCGGTGCTGAAGGACCTCTGCGTGGATCGCCGGGCCTTCGACCGGATCATCCAAAACGGCGGCTACATCTCGGTCAACACCGGCGCCGCCCCCGACGCGCACGCCACACCCGTCCCCAAAGATCACGCTGATCGTGCCTTCGACGTGGCGACCTGCATCGGTTGCGGTGCCTGCGTGGCGGCGTGTCCCAACGGCTCGGCCTCGCTGTTTGTGGGTGCGAAGGTGACCCACCTCGGCGAACTGCCGCAAGGCCAGGCCGAGCGGTGGAGCCGGGTCACCACGATGGTGGCCCAACACGACCACGAGGGGTTCGGCGGCTGCACGAACATTGGCGAGTGCACTGCGGCCTGCCCCAAGGAAATCCCGCTGGATGTGATCTCCCAACTCAACAAGGACCTGCGCACCGCGCTCCGCAAGGGCCACTGACCGACCCGTCGCAGTTTCACCGCCCACCCGTCGCAGTTTCACCGAAACCAGTGAGTTAGCGCCGACTCGCGCCCAAAAAAAGTGATGAGTTTGCGCCGATTCGCGAGAATTCCCACGATCAAAACGTCGGAGTTTGCGCCGACTCACGGGAGGGGGCGGCGTGGGGTTTGGGCCCACGACGCGGCAAACAGGGCGATCCGCGAGAAGTAGTTGATCCAGACCAACAAGATGAGGGTGACCCCGAACGCCATCACGGCTGGTTGGTGGGAGGTGAGCTGCAGAAGGTAGGTCGAGAGCCACTTGAGCAGCTCGAAGCCAACCGCGCCCAGCAGTGCCCCACCCCACAGGGCGCGCCTCGTGAGCCGGGGCCTGGCCAACAGAGTGAACAAGAGATAGAACACTGCGGTCTCCCAGAGCAGACCAACCGCAATCGCGAGTACGGCGAGCACCGGGCTGAGGTCCCGACTCAGACTGAGCCAGTCGAGAAGTTGTCGAGAGAAGCCGGCGACCAAACTCGAAAAGGCCACCGCCATCGTCAAGCACACAAACAGCACGAGCAGGGTGCTCAGGTCGCGCGCCTTCCCGACCAGGAAGTTGGGTTGCTCCTCGCGGGGCAACTCGAAGACCACCAGCAGGGAGGTCCGCATCGCGGAGAGCCACCCCAGCCCCGTGTAGACGGCGCCGACCAGACCGATCAACCCGAGCCGCCCCGCCAACGCCTCGATATCGGAGACCTGAACCTCCCCCGAACCACTGCCGACGAGGCCCGGGAAGAGTTGCTCCAACGCGGTGTTCAAACCCGAGCGCGCGTCGGGATAGACCTGGGACAAGAACCCGACCGCAAACAGTGCCAGCGCCAACAATGGGAAGAACGACAAGAAGCCGAAATAGCTGATCGCGCCCGCAAGGAGATTGCCGCGCACCCGTAAGTAGTGGCCCAGCACCCTCAAGAAGCGATCCATCGGGGGAGCCGACGTGCGGGCGCTGTCGACCGAAGCGGCAAGTCGAGCGCGAAGGACGGCTGCCGAAACCATCAGCCGGTCGGGGCCGCGAGCTCGAACTCGCGCGTCGGACGCCACCCAGCTGACGCATCGTGCTCGAACAGGTGGATCGCGTCGATCCCAAAGACGCACTCGAAGTCGGCCAACTCCGTGAAGGCCCGATCCAACACGTCGTCGGGCAGATGATGGGCGACGGTGACGTGCGGGTGATAGGGGAACTGCAGGCTCACGTCGAGGGGCCCTTCGCGCAGTGCCACGGCCAGTTGCTCACATCCGCCAATCCCCTCCGCAACGGTAACGAACACGACCGGAGACACGGGGCGGAACGTGCCAGTGCCGCGCAGGTGAACTCCGAAGGAGTTGTGGGCCGCGGCCACGCGTTCCAAATGGACATGCAGTTGGTCGAGATCCGCTTCGGAAACCTCGACTGGGGGGATCAACGTGATGTGGGTCGGAATCAGCGTCGCGTGCTCGTCGCCAATGGACGTGCGGTAGTCCTGGAGTTGGGTCCCCCACGGCTCGGGGATGGCCAGCGCGACGCCGATGGTGGGCACGGACCGACCCTAGTCGCGGGAGCGCGGCAGGAAGCCGACCCGGTCGTAGACGTCTCGCAAAGTCGCGGCGGCGACGGCGCCAGCACGCTCGGCGCCTTGATGGAGTACGCCGTCCAGGTGGGCTGGATCGTCCATCAAGGCCAGGGTCCGATCCCTGAAGGGGGTCACAAACTCCACCACTACGTCGGCGAGATCGGCCTTGAGGGCGCCGTACCCCTGTCCGGCATAGGACGCTTCGAGCTCGGGGATCGTGCGTCCCGTCAACGCCGCATAGATCGTGAGGAGATTGCTGATGCCCGGCTTCTCCGCGGCATCGAAACGAATCTCCGCCTCCGAGTCGGTCACCGCGGACCGGACCTTCTTGGCGCTGATTTGCGGCTCGTCCAACATTTCGATGATGCCCGCAGACGACGAGGCCGACTTGGACATCTTGG
Organism: uncultured Actinomycetota bacterium; assembly: GCA_963814245.1. Taxonomy (GTDB): domain Bacteria; phylum Actinomycetota; class Actinomycetes; order Propionibacteriales; family Nocardioidaceae; genus Nocardioides. The sequence continues at coordinate 1,163,104 of CAWFBY010000001.1, read as the reverse complement.
CCGTGGGCTGTTGCAGATCGGTGATCTTGGCCGTGAACTTCAAGATGTAGGGGTCGGGCACCCGAAACGTCTTCTTGTAGCGACCGTTGAACCGCTGGGCCAGGTCCCTGGTGAGTTCCAGATGCTGGCGCTGGTCTTCACCTACCGGCACAAAGTGCGGCCGATACAGCAAGATGTCCGCGGCCTGCAGGATCGGATACGTAAACAGCCCGACCGAGGCTGCACCCTCGCCGCCCTTGGCCGACTTGTCCTTGAATTGGGTCATCCGGCGCGCCTCGCCGACGCCGGTCAAGCACTGGAGAACCCACGAGAGCTGAGCATGTTCGGGGATCTGGCTCTGCACGAAGATCGACGCCCGCGACGGGTCGATCCCCATCGCCAGCAACTGCGCAACTGCCCGCCGGGTGCGCGTCCGCAACACCTGGGGATCTTGCTCGACGGTGATCGCGTGCTGATCCGCGATGAAGAAGAACGGCTCGTGGTCCTCCTGCAACTCCACCCACTGCCGCAGGGCGCCGAGGTAGTTCCCGAAGTGAAACGAATCGGCCGTGGGCTGGATCCCCGACAGGACCCGCGGGAGCGCCGCCCCCGTGGCAGGGGTAGCGCCTTCCGAAGCCGCGGTCGCGGCGTTGCTCGACATGGGCGGCATTGTGTCAGGGATGGGAAAGCATGGCTGAGAGACCCTGCTTCGTTCCGCGTCGGCGGAGACCGTAGTCCCAAACATCGGAGTAGCGCAGCACGTCCGGGCGATGGAAGGAGGAGTCGAACTGGATCCAGGCAGGATCGCTCAGACAGCTGCGCGGCACGCTTGCGCTCACCCAGTTGTGCACCAGGCTGACGCGTGATCGGAGTCCCTCACAGGTCATCATCGTCCCCTCGCGCTTCATGATCCACACGTCGTTCTGCGTGGGGGCGAGGTGCAGCGTCACGTTCAGTTCGTCCGTCTTGATCCTGGCCGTGACGATGGCGTGCTTGTTCTTCTTCAGGTCGCGAAAGTCGACGCGCATCGTGAAGCGCGACGCGGAGTGCTCGCCCCTGGTTTTGGTGATGTCTCCCTGACGCTCTCCGGGCAACACCCGCACAGGTTCGCTGATCGCCACCCATTGCACGTCCTTAGCGGGATCGCGGTGGGTCCAGGACTCTGCCGATGCGGGCGCGCTCGTCGCGACGCCCACGACCAGCAACGACAACCCGGCAACACCCAGACGCGCACGGCGAAGTCGCATCACGCGAGCGCCAGCCCGGCGAGCGCGGCGTTGAACATGGCCGACGGCCGCATCACGGCAGCAGCCTTCAGCGGATCGGGACGGTAATAGCCCCCCAGGTCCACCGGCGACCCCTGGACCGCGATCAACTCTGCGGCGATCGCCTCCTGGTGCTCCGTCAGGGTCGCGGCCAGACCGCGGAAAGCGGCGGCCAGGTCGGGATCGGTGTCCTGGGCGGCCAGCTCCTGCGCCCAATAGAGAGCCAGGTAGAAGTGCGACCCGCGGTTGTCGATCCCACCGACTCGGCGCGAAGGCGAACGATTTTCGTTCAGCAGCGTGCCCGTCGCCCGATCCAGGGTGTCCGCCAAAACCTGGGCCTTGGCGTTCCCCGTCGTGACGGCCAGATGTTCCAGGCTCACGGCCAGCGCCAAGAACTCGCCCAGGCTGTCCCAGCGCAGATAGTTCTCCTTGAGCAATTGCTGCACGTGCTTGGGTGCAGATCCACCGGCTCCGGTCTCGAAGAGTCCGCCCCCGTTGATGAGCGGCACGACAGAGAGCATTTTGGCCGACGTGCCGAGCTCCATGATCGGAAACAGATCGGTGAGGTAGTCACGCAGCACGTTGCCGGTGACCGAGATGGTGTCCTGCCCGCGCCGGATGCGCTCGAGCGAGAAAGCCATGGCGGCGACGGGCGTCATGATCTTGAGGTCGAGTCCGTCGGTGTCATGTTCGGTGAGGTACGCCGCAACTTTGGCAATCAGGTTGGCGTCATGGGCTCGACCTTCGTCCAACCAGAAAACTGCGGGCGACCCCGACGCCCGGGCACGGGTGACGGCCAGCTTCACCCAGTCGCGCACGGGGATGTCCTTGGTCTGGCAGGCGCGCCAGATGTCTCCCGCATCGACCACATGCTCCAACACCACCTCGCCCGCCGAGTTGGTCACCCGGACCTGACCGGCGGCGGGCATCTCGAAGGTCTTGTCATGGGAGCCGTACTCTTCGGCGGCCTGCGCCATCAGCCCGACATTCGGCACGCTACCCATGGTCGCGGGGTCGAACGCTCCGTGAGCGCGGCAGTCGTCGAGGACCACTTGGTAGATCCCGGCATAGGAGGAGTCGGGGATCACCGCCAGGGTGTCGGCCTCCTGCCCGTCGGGGCCCCACATGTGTCCGGATGTGCGGATCATGGCGGGCATTGACGCGTCCACGATCACGTCTGAGGGGACGTGCAGGTTGGTGATGCCCTTGTCCGAGTCCACCATCGCCAACGCGGGGCCAACGCCCAGGCCAGCAACAACCGCCGCCTCGATGGCGGGGCCTTCGGGCAGCGTTTTCGCGACGTCCAGGAGGGCACCGAGGCCGTCGTTGGCGCTGATGTCGGCAGCAGCGAACGTGGCGGCGTACTCCTCGAAAACGTCGGGGAGGAAGGTCCGCACGACATGGCCGAAGATGATCGGGTCGGAGACCTTCATCATCGTCGCCTTGAGGTGCACGGAGAAGAGGATGTCTTCGGCCTTGGCGCGCGCGATCTGCTCCGCCAAGAAGGCCCGCAGCTGCGCGACATGCAGCACCGTCGCGTCCACGATCTCGCCGGCCAGGACCGGAGTCGACTCCTTGAGAACCGTGACGGTGCCGTCGGCCGCGAGGTGTTCGATGCGCAGGACGTCATCGGCGGGCAGCACCACCGACTTTTCGTTGCTGCGGAAGTCGCCCGCCCCCATGGTCGCCACGTTGGTCTTGGAATCGGTCGACCAGGCGCCCATCGAATGTGGATGAGTCCGGGCGTAGTTCTTGACCGAGGCGGGGGCGCGACGGTCCGAGTTGCCTTCGCGCAACACCGGGTTGACCGCGGAGCCCTTCACCTTGTCGTACCTCGCGCGCACCTGTCGCTCGGCATCGTTGTCGGGGCTGTCCGGATAGTCGGGCAGCGCCACACCCTGAGCTTGCAGCTCGGTGATCGCCGCCTTGAGCTGGGGGATGGAGGCGCTCACGTTGGGCAACTTGATGATGTTCGCGTCGCTGCGTTTGGCGAGCGCACCCAACTCTGCGAGCGCGTCGTCAACGCGCTGGTCAGCGGGCAGTACGTCGCCGAATTGGGCCAGGATCCGCCCCGCCAGGGAGATGTCGCGGGTCGCCATGTTCACGCCCGCCGCCGCCGCGAAGGCCTGCACGATCGGCAGCAGCGAGTACGTCGCCAGCAGGGGGGCTTCGTCGGTGTGGGTGTAGATGATCTGGGATCTGGAAACGGGCTGCGAAGGTGTCGTCGTCACGATTCGAGACGCTAGTAGGACCGCCGTGGGCAAGCAACAGCGGGGTGCTTGCCCAGGAGTCCAGCGCTAACCCGACGCTCCGGGTTACAGTGCTGCCTGCCCTGAGGGGCAGCGAGACAAGGGGGCACTGCCGCATGACCGCTTCACCCACCACCGGGGCCAGACTCACCGCCGAGGCACTCGGCACGTTCGTCCTGGTCTTTTGTGGCGTTGGCGCTGTCCTGATCAGTGACGGTGACAACCTCACCACCGGCCTCGCGTTTGGTCTGGCGCTGATCGTCATGGCCTACTCGCTGGCCCAGGTCTCTGGCGCCCACTTCAACCCCGCCGTGTCGTTGGGAGCCACGCTGAGCGGGCGGCTGTCGTGGCGCCACTTCGGGCTCTACGCCATCGTCCAGGTGACCGGCGCCCTGGTCGCCGGATTGATGCTGTGGGTGGTGATGCAAGGGTTCGGGGACTACAACTCGATCGGCCAGTTCGGCCAGAACTTCTTCGGAGAACAGGGGGACGTCGAGTTCGCCTGGTGGGCGGCGCTGTTGCTGGAGACGCTGCTGACGGCCATCTTCGTGGGCGTGTTCTTGGCGGTGACCGATGCTCGCCAGCAGTACGCCGCCCTGGCTCCCCTGGCGATCGGTCTCACATTGGCCCTCATGCATTTCGTGTCGTTGCGCGCCACCGGCACCTCGCTCAACCCGGCTCGTTCGATCGGGGTGGCGGTGTTTGCCGGGACCACCGCGCTGCAACAGCTGTGGGTCTTTGTGGTGGCGCCGCTGATGGGGGCCGTGGTTGCGGGCGTCTGCTATCCGCTCATCTTCGGTCGCGAGGTCGAGACGCCCTCGGCGCCTCCTGTGGCCGGCCCGCCCCAGCCCACGCCGTACGTCGTGCCGTGGACGCCGGATCCCGCCTTCCAAAACGACCCGGCGTACCAACAGCAGTGGCAACAGAGCGCCCCGATGTCGTTTGGGACCCCCGAACCCACTCCCTACGCCTACCCACCGACCCCACAGCCTCCCGGCGCCCCCGAGGCCCCCGGAATCGATCCCCTCACCTCGACCTCGTGGGACGCCGATGGCTCGACGGTCGACCCGGATCCGGCGCCGTGGGAAGCCCCCCAAAACTGGGAAGATTTGGCACGCGGGGCACCCCCGCTCTCCGATCAGGCCTTCCCGCCGTCGCCGAATGAGCCCTACTGGTCTCAGCAATTGCCCCGACAGTTCGGCCTGCCGCCGCTAAACGAGGACGACGGCCGGACCCAGATCCGGCCGCGCGCTGACGACGACGAGGACTAACGCTCCGCGGCTTCGACGGTTGTGACACTTCGGAGGCTGATGACGGTGCCGTCCACCTCGGTGCGGCGCACCAAACCGACACCTCGGGCATACCACTCACGCCTGTCGGGCCCCTCCTCCACATCGACCACCACCGCTTCGGTGAACGTCCGCGCGCGCGTTTGGACCGTGGCCCCCAGTTCGACCACCTGAGACACCTCCTCCATCACCCCTGCGAGGTAACCGCGGCGATAACCGTCACCCACCCGCGGCGTGGCCAACATTGCTAGTCCTGCCTCGGCTCCACCGACTCCGGCCTCCCAGGATTTGGCCGCCCAGGATTTGCCGGCCCAGCCGGGCACCTTGCCGGAGTAGTCCTCGGCAAAGAGCCAGACATTGCCGCCATGGTCTTGGGCGAAGGCCGCAGTCAGCTCACCCAGGGTTGTTCCGTCCGCCCGGGACCAGGTCGTCTGCACGGTGGTGGTGGTGACGCCAGCGATCTCGCGATGCCCGGTCACGGTCATCGTGAGCGCACCCGTCTTGCGCGGCGTGAGCCCGGTCGGCACCCAGGCATAGGTCCACACGCTGCCCGGTGTGAGCGGAAGCCAGGGATTGTCGACGCCGTCCACGAAGTCGGCCGGATCGGGCGAGGGGGTGGGCACGGTGAGGCCGTCCACACCCCGGGGACCGATGGTTTCGGGGGCGGCCCCGCAGCCCACGAGAATAAGGGCCGGCAAGATCGTGCCGACGAGGGCGGGCCGACCCAGCTTGGGGCGACCCATCTTGAGGAGACCCATCTTGAGGCGACCAACCATGGGGCACAGCATGACTCACGACGCGCCGCACCTGCTCACAACCCCACCCGCTGGCCCCATCCTCGGGACCCATCCCCGGCCCCATCCTCGGGACCCATCCGCTGGCGCTGCTAGCGTCAGGCCAATCCCGTTCGCCCATCCAGGAGAATTCACGTGAGCACGACTCCCCTCAAGGTGGCCGTCACCGGTGCCGCCGGCCAGATCGGCTACAGCTTGTTGTTTCGCCTCGCGAGCGGCTCGCTACTGGGTCCCGACCGCCCCATCGAACTTCGGTTATTGGAGATCGAACCGGCTCTGAAGGCTCTCGAAGGGGTGGTGATGGAGCTCAACGATTGCGCTTTCACCACCCTCGCCGGAGTCGACATCGGCGCAGATCCGAACGCGATCTTCGATGGGGTCAACCTCGCACTACTCGTGGGTGCGCGCCCGCGCGGACCGGGCATGGAGCGCAGCGATCTTCTCGAGGCCAACGGTGCGATCTTCACCGCCCAGGGGAAGGCACTCAACGAGGTCGCGGCCGACGACATCCGGATCGGCGTCACCGGCAACCCCGCCAACACCAACGCGCTGATCGCGATGACCAACGCCCCCGACATCGCCCCCGAGCGGTTCTCCGCCCTGACTCGCCTCGATCACAATCGGGCGATCTCCCAGTTGTCTGCCAAGACGGGTGCGCCAGTCGGCGAAATCACCAAGATGACGATCTGGGGCAATCACTCGGCCACGCAGTACCCCGACATCTTCCACGCCCAAGTGGCCGGCCGGAACGCCGCCGAAGTGGTCGACGACCAGGCGTGGATCGAGGCTGACTTCATCCCCACGGTCGCCAAGCGTGGCGCCGCGATCATCGAGGCGAGGGGCTCGTCCTCGGCAGCCTCGGCGGCGTCCGCCACGGTCGACGCCGCGCGCGACTGGTTGCTCGGGTCCGCAGCCGACGACTGGGTTTCGATGGCGGTCGTCTCCGATGGGTCGTACGGCGTCCCCGAGGGGCTCATCTCCTCGTTCCCCGTGACCACCCGCGACGGCAAGTGGGAAATCGTGCAGGGCCTGGAGATAAACGACTTCTCTCGCGCCCGCATCGACGCCTCGGCGGCGGAGTTGGCGGAAGAGCGAGCGGCCGTGACTGGGCTCGGCTTGATCTGACGCAGCGAGCGGAGTCAGCCCGGCTGGTTGGGAATCGAATTGGCGAGGGCGAGTAGCGCGAGTCCGACCCCGGTGAGCAGGGTGGCGTCCACGGCCTTGTGGCGTACGGCGAGCATACCGGCGTTGCGTCCGGAGAGGGCGATCCGGACGACGGCGGCGAAGAGCAACGAACCACCCAGCCAGCGCACCCCGGTGCGCCATGAGTCAAACCACACCAGACCGAGCCCGATCAGCGTGATCGCGAGAACGACCAGATAGAAGAGCCCGCCGATCGTCGATGGATAGCGCCGGGGTTCATCACCCTCATCCGACGGCAACGCGCCGTCCACGAGTTCCTCAGCGGAGACGGCCGGCACGTCCTCCGGCGGGTCAAAGGTGGAGTCCGAGGGCGTCACACCTCAGCCCGCGACCGTTCGACTGAGAATTGTTCACCGAGAGATTTCTCGGCCAGGACGACGATGTTGGACAGCAGCATGGCGCGGGTCATCGGTCCCACGCCTCCGGGGTTGGGCGACACCCACCCGGCGACGTCCCACACGTCGGCAGCCACGTCACCGGCGAGTTGCCCGTCGACGCGGGACACACCAACATCGAGCACCGCCGCACCCGGTTTCACCATGTCGGCGGTGATGATGTCGGGGACTCCCGCAGCGGCCACGACGATGTCTGCCTTGCGCACGTGCGCGGCCAGGTCGACGGTGCCGGTGTGACACAGCGTGACGGTCGCATTTTCGGTTCGCCGCGTCAGCAAGAGCCCGAGGGGACGGCCCACGGTGACGCCGCGGCCAACCACCACCACTTCGGCTCCGGCGATCGTGACGCCGTGTCGGCGCAACAACTCCACGATGCCGTACGGCGTGCAGGGCAACGGCGCTTCATGACCCAGCACCAGCCAACCGAGGTTGGTCGGGTGGAGGCCATCGGCGTCCTTGGCGGGGTCGATCAGCCCCAGCACCCGGTTTTCGTCCCGCCCCCGAGGGAGGGGCAGTTGCACGATATAACCGGTGCAGGCCGGATCGGCGTTGAGCCCCAACACGGCGGCCTCGATGTCGTCTTGACCGGCAACTTCGGGCAGGTCGACCCGGATCGACTCGATCCCCACCTCGGCACAGTCCTTGTGCTTGCCCGCGACGTACCACCGCGAGCCCGGGTCGTCGCCAACCAAGACGGTCCCGAGACCGGGCGTGATCCCCCGCTCCTTGAGAGCGGCGACGCGGGTGATCAGTTCGGCTTTGATGGCGGCAGCGGTGGCGGTTCCATCGAGTTTCTGGGCGGTCACGCGTGCATCCTCTCAGGTCGACTCACGTCAGTGCGCGAAGTGTCGGGTGCCGGTGAAATACATCGTGATCCCCGCGTCGATGGCGGCCGCGATGACCTCTTCGTCGCGCATCGATCCGCCGGGTTGTACGACGGCGCGCACTCCGGCGTCGATGAGGATGCCCAGCCCGTCCGCGAACGGGAAGAACGCGTCGGAGGCCGCCACCGCACCCACCACCCGCTCCCCCGCGCGCGCGACCGCGAGGTGCGCCGCGTCGACCCGATTGACCTGACCCATCCCGACCCCGACGGAGGCCCCGTCGGCCGCCAGCAAGATCGCGTTGGACTTGACCGAGCGGATGGCGATCCAGGCGAACCCAAGGTCCGCGAGGGTCTGGGAGGAAGCGGGCTCGCCGGACACCAACGTCCAGGTCTCGGGCGCATCCCCTGGGGCATCGACCAGGTCTCGGGATTGCATCAGCAGGCCCCCCGAAATCGTCCGCGTCTCCGCCCCGCCCCGGGTCAGCGGCGCGCACTCGAGCAGCCGGATGTTCTTCTTGGCCGCCAAGATCTCGAGGGCGCCGGGGTCATAGCTCGGTGCGACGACCACCTCGGTGAAGATGTCGGCAATGCTCTCGGCCAGGGCCACCGAGACGGGCCCATTGGTGGCGATGACGCCCCCAAACGCCGATTTGGGGTCACACGCGTGGGCCTTGCGGTGTGCCTCGGCGAGGTCGACGCCGATCGCGATGCCACAAGGGTTCGCGTGCTTGATGATCGCGACGGCCGGATCGGTGAAGTCATAGGCCGCCCGATAGGCCGCGTCGGCATCGACATAGTTGTTGTAGGACATTTCCTTGCCATGCAACTGCGTCGCCTGCGCCAGGCCGGGGGTGGGCACGAACCCATTGGTATAGAGGGCCGCCGGCTGGTGCGGGTTTTCGCCGTACCGCAACACAGCCGACTTCTCCCAGGTCGCCCCCAGCCACGCGGGGAAGCCCGTACCGAGCGAAGAGTCGGTGAGCACGTTGCCCATCCAGGACGCCACGTGTACGTCGTAGGTCGCTGTGTGCACGAACGCCTCGGCGGCCAGCACCTGTCGTTGGGCGAGCGTGTAGCCCCCTGCCGCGACAGCTTCCAGCAGTTCGGCGTACGCCGCCGGCGTGGTCACGATGGCCACCGATGGGTGGTTCTTGGCCGCCGCACGCACCATCGAGGGCCCACCAATGTCGATCTGCTCTACGCACTCGTCGGGGCTCGCGCCCGACATCACCGTCTGGGTGAAGGGGTAGAGATTGGACACCACGAGGTCGAAGGGTTCGATGCCCAGATCGGCCAATTGCGCGACATGGGTGGGCAGGCGGCGGTCCGCCAAGATCCCTGCGTGCACGCCGGGATGCAGGGTCTTCACGCGACCGTCGAGACACTCGGGGAATCCCGTCAGGTCCTCGACCTTGGTCACCGGCACCCCGAGCCCCTCGATCAGGGCGGCCGACCCACCCGTCGACACCAGGGCAACCCCCGCGGCGTGCAGGCCGTGGGCGAGGTCTTCGAGGCCGGTCTTGTCATAGACCGAGATGAGGGCCCTCCGGATCGGAATGCGGCCTTCGCTGTGGTCAACCATGTCCGAAACGGACCTTTCTGTCGGTGATGGTGGCGCCCTCTCGCGCAAGACGCCCGACGCTGTCGACCAGCATCGTGCGTTCGGCGACCTTGATGCGTTCGTGGAGGGATTCGACGGTGTCGGCGTCGTCGACGGGCACCATCGCTTGCGCGATGATCGGGCCCGTGTCGACGCCGTCATCGACGAAGAACAACGTGGCGCCGGTGACCTTGACGCCGTAGGCCAGTGCGTCGGCGGGCCCGTGCATGCCTGGAAAGGCCGGGCAGAGGGCGGGGTGGGTGTTGACCACTCGGCCGGGAAACGCCGTCAAGAAGTCCGGCCCGAGCAGCTTCATAAAGCCCGCCAACACGACCAGGTCCGGCTCGAACCTGGACACAATGTCACGCACCGCGCGATCCCAGCCTTCGCGGGTTTCAAACTGGCTGACCTTGCGCACGAAGGTCGGCACGCCGGCGCGTTCGGCTCGGGCCAGACCTTCGATGCCTTCACGATCGGCGCCGACCGCTGCCACGCTCGCGCCGTACGACGGATCGGTGCAGGCCTCGAGCAGCGCCGCGAGGTTGGAGCCCGCTCCCGAAACCAGGACGACCAAGCGCGCAGGAGGATTGCCGGACACGGGGGTCACCCTATCGACCCGACGCCCGCCGACCGGGAGTCGTCCAGACCGAGGGGGTCAGCCAAGTTGGGCGCGAGCCTGGCGACGATGCCACCACGTGATGACCAACCCGCCGAGCAGGCCGCCGATGCCCAGGGCGGTCACGGCATGGACCAGCACGTCCCCGGCAAAAGGTCCCACCACGCGCATCCGTCCTGGGCCTACGGAACCCCCTGCAACCGCGCACAGCAGCGCGAAGCCGACGCCCGCCAACAGACCGCCGGCGCAACCGCGCACCGCCCCCTCTTCCCATCGCACTGACGGGAAGCGCCGCAACGCGCGGGCGCTGGCATAGGCGGCCCCAAGCACGGGGATCGCCATCAGGTAGGCCGTCCAGGCTGCCGGCTGTCCCGCGTCGGGCAGTGCGGCCAACATCGGGAACAGCGGCAACGGACCCAAGATCACCGCGGTTGGAGACACCAGGGTGCTCGCCCCCACAGCAAACCCCGGCCCCAGGAGATAGGCCCCGGAGAAGACCGTCGCATTGGGCACCACCGCGAGCGAGGTGACGACGAAGATCGAGGTGTCGGCGCCGTCGGTGTCCAGCTGGGACAAGACATTGGCCGCAGAGGCGAGGTCGAGGACGAGGGCGATCACGAACGCCACCAACGCGACGAGGAGGGACCCGCCCAAGATCCTGGCGGCCGCGCTGACGGAAGCCTTGAGCGTCACGGGCCAACTCGCCGACCAGATCGGCAGTCGACCCGAGCCGATCGCGATCGCCGGACCGCCCACGACGACGGTGAGCAGCACCGCCCAGAACGATGCCCGCACCACGGAAGGAGCTGTTTGCGCGGTCCCAGCCACTGAGGAAGTGAGGACCACGACGGCGACGTACCCCATCGCGAAGAGCGCCGTGGCGCTGGGCACGGTCCAGTCGCGTTCGCCGTCGGCGATCCGATCGGCGTCCGGGCCATGTCCCGAAATCGAGTCGCCGAGCCGGTGACCCAAGCGCCACACCCCCCAACCGCAGAGCAAGGTAAGCCCCAGGGGTACGACGGTGACGGCGGCGCCCTGGACGCGAACGCCCGAACCATGGGCCATCAACCAGGCCAACGCGCCCACCTGGAGTCCGTCCCGCGGCGCTCCGTGAGATCCGGCGTCGGCCAAGAACCATCCGGCAACCCCGAGCGCCAAACACACCAGCAGCGGCGCAGCGGCCGCGGCGACACCGCCGAGGGTGGCCAGCAACACCAGCGGGCGACGATGGCGTACGTCGCTCGCGACGGGCCGGGTCGGGGCCGAGAGCAGCGAAGTCATAACCGGACCATCATCACCCGAACCGAGACGCCGTTCGCGGTCCCACGCCGAGCCTGGCTGGTCGCCGCCCGCAGGATCTTCACCTTCGCCGTGGCTGGTCGAGTGTGCGTCACGCCCGCAACTCACGTACCGTGGACGGGCCATGAGGGATCCCGCCGACTTCGACGCGTTCTATGTGGACGTTCGTGAGCGACTGCTCCATCAGACTTACGCGCTCACCGGCGACCTCCCCGCTGCCCAGGCCGCGGTCCGAGACTCCTTCATCGGCGCCTGGCATCACTGGCGGAAGGTCTCCCGCCTCCCCGATGCCGAGCGCTGGTTGCGTCCGGTCGCCTGGGGACACGCCCACCGACGGCACGGAGCGCGCATCTGGCACCGCGACAAGAGCGCAGACCCCGAGATCAGCGACACCCTCGAAGCCCTCGGCAACCTGAGTTTCGACCAACGCAAGATCCTGCTGCTGGCCACGCTGACCCGGGGCTCGATGGACGATTTGGCCCGCGAGGCCGGGATCTCTTCCGAGGCCGCAGCCCGGGAGTTGCAGTCGGCCACCTCACTCTTTGCGGCCCACCGCAACATCACCCCGTCCGCGATCCGGGCTGCGTTGCAGCCACTCCAGGCGCCCACGGCCGAGGCCCGCTGGCCCCGGGCCACGATCATCCGCCGAGCCGGCACCGCGCGGCGGCGTACGCACACTCTCGTTGGCATGGGAGCGCTGCTCGCCGTCATGCTGGGCAGTGGCGTGTTGGTCACCAATGACGCGGGCGTTGCCGTGAGCGCGGTCCGGCCGACCCCGACGGCGCCCACCCCGACAAAGCCGACCAAGACCCCCGAACCTCCCGCCGAACTCACCCAGGCCAATCTCCTGAAGGCGGCCCAGTTCGCCCGGATCGCACCCGACCGCGAGTGGTCGGTGGCCAGCACCTCGCCCAACGTCGAGGGTGACGGTCTGGTCATGCCTTGCCAGTTGGGCCGCTTCGCCGACCCCAAAGCGACCGATGCCCTAGTGCGCACTTATCGCACGGCTGCGGGCTCCACGCCGAACCCAGGGGCAGCGAGCAAGGGGCCAGCGAAGGCGCAGCAAGCTCGCCCCGTGACAGTTTCGGCCATCCAAGCCTCCGAGATGGCCGCCTCGACCAAGGCCGCCCGCCGGGCCTACAACGTCACCACGGGCTGGTTCGCGGGTTGCACCGCCGATCGCGTGCAGTTGCTCTCGACCTACCACGTCGCCGGCGTCGGAAACGACGCCACGCTGTTGGTGCTGCGCTCGTGGGCAACGCCCGCCACCACGATGGTTGCGGGCGTGGCCCGCACCGGCCGGGTGACCACGACGACGTTCAGCTCCAGCAGCGCAACCATCGACGCGCCCCTCAGCAACGCCGAGGTGGCCCGCCAGGCCTCACTGCTGGCCGCCGCCGTGAACACCTTGTGCGGTGCACCCGCAACCGGGACCTGCGCCAGCCCACCCACCGCCGCCGAGATCGCCCCGCTCCCGGTCGGCCCGGTGCCCGGGATGATCAGCGCCGTCGATCTCCCGCCCGTGATGGGCGTAGCCGAGTCCTGGGTCGGCACCGAACCCCGCCAAGCCCAGCCGCACATCGCCCCCACCGACTGTGACAACGCCGACTTCACCCGGGCCCCGGTGACGAACGCCTTCACCCGAACCTTCCTGTTTCCCCAGGCCGATGTGCCCGACACGTTCGGGCTCAGTGAGACCGTGGGCACCCTGCCGCGCCGACGCGCGGTGGCCTTTATCGAGGACGTACGCCGACGCCTGGCCGGTTGTGAGGAGAACAACCCGGGCACCGAGGTGACCCGGGTCGCCAACGTCAGCTCCGACGCGCAGGACCTCACGGTGTGGAACCTCAGCGTGGAGATCTCCGACACCCAAACGGTGACGTATCTGATGGGGATCGCCCGTTCGGGGACGGCCATCGCCCAGGTCGACTTCACTCCGTCCGAGCAGGTCCACATGGGTCGGGGCGATTTCGCGGCCCTCGTGGCTCGGGCTCGCGATCGACTGGCCAAGATGCCCAGGCCGCCGGTGCCCGAGGCCCCCAACTAAGTTCGCGAGTCGGCGCAAACTCACTTGGCACGGTGAAACTGCGACGGGTCGGCGGTCAAACTGCGACGGGTCGGCGGTCAAACTGCGACGGGTCAGCGGGGGTGGGGTTGTTTAGCGCGGCGGGGGTGGTCCCAGGATGTCGCGCATCAACTGCGCGGTTTCGGAGGGGGTCTTGCCGACCTTGACCCCGACTGCTTCGAGGGCCTCTTGCTTGGCTTGGGCAGTGCCCGAGGAGCCCGACACGATTGCGCCGGCGTGGCCCATCGTCTTGCCCTCGGGGGCCGTGAAGCCGGCGACATAGCCCACCACCGGCTTGGTCACGTGGTCCTTTATGTAGGCCGCCGCTCGCTCTTCGGCGTCCCCGCCGATCTCCCCGATCATCACGATCGCATCGGTGTCGGGGTCGCTCTCGAACGCCTCGAGGCAGTCAATGTGGGTGGTTCCGACGATCGGGTCGCCACCAATGCCGACGGCAGAGGAAAAGCCATACTCGGCCAGTTCGTACATCATCTGATAGGTCAACGTGCCCGACTTCGATACCAAACCGACGCGGCCCGGGCCGGCGATCGTGGCCGGGATGATGCCGGCGTTGGACTTGCCAGGGCTGATCAGACCCGGGCAGTTCGGGCCGATGATCCGACTGCCGTGAGCCGCGGCGTACGCGCGAAACTCCGCTGTGTCATGCACGGGCACACCCTCGGTGATGACCACGATGAGCGCCATTCCGGCGTCGACCGCCTCCATCACGGCCGACTTGGTGAACGCCGGCGGCACAAAGACCACCGACACGTCGGCCCCCGTGCTGGCCATCGCGTCGGCCACGGAACCAAACACGGGAACAGAGGTTCCCTCGATGTCTACAGATTCTCCGGCCTTGCGTGGGTTAACACCGCCCACGATCTTGGTGCCGGACGCCAACATCCGCGTCGTGTGCTTCATGCCTTCGGATCCGGTCATGCCCTGGACTACGACCAGGCTCTTCTCGGTCAGGAAGATCGCCATGCTGTTGTTCTCCTCGTCCTCAGGCGTTCGCCAGCTCGGCGGCCTTGTCGGCCGCGCCATCCATGGTGTCGACCAGAGTCACCAACGGGTGATTGGCCTCCATGAGGATTCGGCGTCCCTCGTCCACGTTGTTGCCGTCCAGTCGCACGACCAGCGGCTTGTTGGCCTCATCACCCAAGATCTCCAGGGCATGAACGATTCCGTTCGCGACCGCGTCGCAGGCGGTGATGCCGCCAAAGACATTCACGAACACACTCTTGACCTGGGCGTCGCCCAAGATGATGTGCAGGCCATTGGCCATCACCTCAGCGGAGGCACCTCCGCCGATGTCGAGGAAGTTGGCCGGCTTGACGCCACCATGGCGTTCCCCGGCGTAGGCCACCACGTCGAGCGTCGACATCACCAAGCCGGCACCGTTGCCGATGATCCCGACCGCGCCATCCAACTTGACGTAGTTGAGGTCCTTCTCCTTGGCCGCCAACTCCAAGGGATCCTCTTCCGCGCGGATTTCGAAGTCGGCGTGGTCGGCATGACGGAACGACGCGTTGTCGTCCAACGACACCTTGCCGTCCAACGCCTCCAGGCGACCATCACCGAGACGCACCAACGGGTTGACCTCGACGAGGGTCGCGTCCTCCGCAATGAAGACGTGCCACAACTTCTTGATCAGGTCCGCAGCCTGGTCGGCAACCTCGGCCGGGAAACGGGTAGCCGCCACGATCTCGGCGGCCTTCGCGTCGTCGACGCCTACCCCGGGGTCGATCGACACCTTCGCCACGGCATCGGGGTTCTCGACCGCGGTGACCTCGATCTCGATGCCACCCTCAATCGAGGCGATGCACAAGTAGTTGCGATGGGCCCGGTCCACCAGGAAGGAGAAGTAGTACTCCTCCGCGATGTCGGCCGCGGGGGCGATGAGCACCCGGTGCACGGTGTGCCCCTTGATGTCCATGCCCAAGATCTCGCCAGCCTTCACGACCGCGTCCTGCGGGTCGGTGGCGAGCTTGACCCCGCCAGCCTTGCCCCGGCCGCCGATCTTCACCTGGGCCTTGACGACCACCCGGCCGCCATTCGCCTCGGCAGCAGCCGCAGCTGCGGCCGGCTCCATGACGACCGTGCCGAGAGTTACCGGCACACCATGTCGCGCAAACAGTTGCTTAGCCTGGTACTCCATCAAATCCATGGTCGGCACCTTAGTGCGCACTCGCCCCGCACCCCTTGCCGGGTCCAGCCCACGGGCCGGCTCAGAAGTTGGCGGCCACCCACTCCACGATCTCCCCGGTGGCCGCTCCAGGGGTGAAGATGCGGGCCACGCCCAGGTCTTCCAAGACCGCGATGTCTTCGGCCGGGATGATGCCGCCCCCGAACACAGCGATGTCCTCCGCGCCCCGGCTCTTGAGCACCTCGAAGAGTCTGGAGAAGACCGTCAGATGCGCGCCCGAGAGCACCGAGAGCCCGATCAGATCGGCGTCTTCGGCGATCGCGGTCTCCACAATCTGCTCGGGCGTCTGATGCAGGCCGGTGTAGATCACCTCGTGGCCGGCGTCGCGCAGGGCACGCGCCACGACCTTGACGCCGCGATCGTGTCCATCCAGACCGGGCTTGGCAACGACGATTCGGAGCATATTGGGCAGGCTAGCCGAGTCCGTGATCTTCGCCACCAGCAACCTCGGTCGGGCGGTGGCCGCAGGAACTTCCACCCACGAATTCCGTCGTTTTGCTGCCAAAACTCGTGCAATTTTGCACAATCGGGGGAGTTCGACTTTCGGGTCCGTGATCTTTCCGTTACAGTCTGGGGTCGTTGTCCTTGATCCCCCGTCAGCGAAGGAACAGCATGGGTAACCACCGAGCGGTTCGCCGCGGCTCGCGCCGCAGCGCCTCGGAGTTGACCCCGGTTCCCCAGCAATCCGCCCCCCCGGCGGTTGCTGGCAAGCGTCGGGCAGCCAAGCATTCGGCCTCTCGCGGCCCCCTCTTCCGTGGACTCCCGTCGGCCCCTGTCCTCGCCGGTGTCGCCGTCATGGCCGTGTCGGTCGGTGGTGCGTTGAGTTCGGGCATCAACGCCGACGTGCTCGATCAGGTCTCCGCGAAAGGCGCCGACAACCTCAGCATCCAGGCCGGGGCCTTGAGCGGTTCGAGCGAGGTGGCCACCGCGAGCCTGATGACCGGCCGCACCAAGCCCGTCAGCCGCGGCGCGGGGCGCACCAACGGCGGCGCGTCCACGCGGCTCGTGGAGCAAGCCGAAAGGCAGGCCAAGAAGCGTGAGACCGCGCTCCTCAAGACCGCCAAGCAGGCCGAAGTTCAATCCGAGATCATCGAAGAGAACGCCTGGATCGTGCCGCTAGCCGGCTATCACCTCACCGCCACGTTTGGTGAATATGGTCTGTGGTCCAGCATGCACACGGGCTTGGACTTCGCGGCCCCCAGCGGTACGCCGATCGTGGCGATGGCCGGCGGCGTTGTCACCGAGGTCGGCTACGATGGCGCCTACGGCAACAAGACCGTGATCACGCTTGAGGACGGCACCGAGTTGTGGTTCTGCCACCAGACCTCCTACACCGTCTCCGTTGGCCAGGAAGTGCGCTCCGGCGAACTGATCGGCTATGTCGGGTCCACCGGGAACACCACCGGTCCCCACCTCCACCTCGAAGTCCGGCCAGGCGCCGGCGACCCGGCTGACCCGTACGCCGCCATGGTGGCCCACGGCATCACCCCCTGAGCCCGCTCGGCTCAGAGTTTCTCGACCGGCGCATAGCGCAACAGCAGTCGGCGTACCCCTTCTGACCCAAAGTCGATCGCCGCGATCGTCTTGTCGCCGGTCCCTTCGAGCGAGACGACGGTGCCCAGGCCCATGGAGGGATGCAGCACCCGATCACCCGGATCCAACGACGGAATCTCGCGCGCGGCCTTGGCTTTGGCCGCCGCATCAACCCGAAGTGCAGCGGAGGAGAAGTTGCGCCGCCCCGCAGCGGTCGGCTGACTCATCGCGCCACCGGGCGACGACCAGCCCCCGGCTGCGGAGCCCCTGGTCAGGTCGGGGCGCGACCAGGCGGCCTGGGCTGATTCTTCTCGGCGCCAATCGACCAGGTCGATCGGCAGCTCGGACAAGAACCGAGACGCCGGATTGTGCATCGGCGCACCCCACGCGGAGCGCATCAAGGCCCGAGACACATAGAGCCGCCGCTGCGCCCGGGTCACCCCGACGTAGGCGAGGCGGCGTTCTTCCTCCAGCTCCGGCTGGTCGCCCAGGGAGCGCGAGTGTGGAAAGACGCCATCTTCGAGGCCGGTGAGGAACACCACCGGGAACTCCAAACCTTTGGCGGTGTGCAGGGTCATCAAGGTGACCACCCCCGCAGCCTCGCCCTCGGGAGTGTCGGGGATCTGATCGCTGTCGGCGACCAGCGCGACGCGCTCCAGGAAGTCGCTCAACCCCGGAGCCACCAGACCGGCATCGACGTCCGCCGGATCGGCGGACGGGCCCGCGATCGGGTCGTCACTGAACTCGCGGGCCACGGCGACCAGCTCGGCCAAGTTTTCGACCCGGGTCGCATCCTGAGGGTCCTCGGAGGCCTCCAGCTCAGCGACGTAGCCGGATCGTTCGAGGACCGACTCCAAGATGACATCGGGACGCTCGTCGGCTTCGACCATGGATTGGAGTTCTTCGATCATGCCCACGAAACCGACGATGGCCTTCAGCGAGCGGGTGGCGACCCCCGGAGCCTGATCCGCGCGTCGCAACGCCTGCCAGAACGTCAACCCATCGCGCTCCGCCAGGGCGGCCACGCACGCCTCGGCGCGGTCACCAATGCCACGTTTGGGGGTGTTCAGCACCCGCCGCAGGGAGATCTCATCGTCGGGATTGGCGAGCATCCGCAAATAGGCGAGCGCGTCACGCACCTCGCGGCGTTCGTAGAAGCGCACCCCACCGACCACCTTGTAGGGCATGCCGACCCGGATGAAGACTTCTTCGAGCACCCGGGATTGCGCGTTGGTGCGATAGAAGACCGCGACATCGGAAGGCCGGATCGCATCTTCGTCGCTGAGCCGATCGATCTCCTCGGACACAAAGCGCGCCTCATCGCGCTCGTCGTCGGCGACATAGCCGACGATGGCGGCACCGTCCCCGGCCTCGGACCACAGCCGCTTGGGTTTGCGACCTTGGTTGTTGGCGATCACGGCGTTGGCGGCGTTGAGGATGGTCTGGGTCGAACGGTAGTTCTGCTCCAACAGGATCGACGAAGCGTTGGGGAAGTCCTGCTCGAAGTCGAGAATGTTGCGGATGTTGGCTCCACGAAAGGCATAGATCGACTGGTCGGCGTCGCCCACCACCATCAGCTCGGCCGGCCCCACCCGGTCGCCCTGCGACTCGGCGGCGATCAGCACTCCTTCGTCTTCGGGGTTGTCGGCACACAAGTGGTGGATCAAGGCGTATTGGGCGTGATTGGTGTCTTGGTATTCATCCACCAACACGTGACGGAACCGGCGCCGGTAGGTCTCCTTGACCTCGGGGAACATCGAGAACAGGTGCACCGTGGTCATGATCAGGTCGTCGAAGTCCAGCGCGTTGGCCTCGCGCAGGCGCCGCTGATAGAGCGTGTACGCCGCAGCGCAGGTCTCCTCGAAGGAGTTGCGGGCATCCTTGGCCACCTCTTCGTGGTCGCGCAGCTCGTTTTTCTGGTCCGACACCCAATGCAGAACCACCGCCGGCTGATAGCGACGAGGATCAACGTCGAGATCCTTGAGCACCAGGCTCATCAGCCGTTTGGAGTCGGCCGCGTCGTAGATCGAGAAGCTCGACTTGAAGCCCAGCTTGTCGATCTCTTTGCGCAGGATGCGCACACACGCCGAGTGGAAGGTCGAGACCCACATAATGCGGGCCCGCTTGCCCACGAGCTCCTCGACCCGCGCCTTCATCTCCGCTGCGGCCTTGTTGGTGAACGTGATCGCCAGGATCGAGCCGGGATGTGCCTTGCGTTGGGAGATCAGCCAGGCAATTCTGCGGGTCAACACTCGGGTCTTGCCGGAGCCGGCACCAGCCACCACCAACAGCGGCGCACCGGCGTGGGTGACCGCGGCGCGCTGCGGCTCGTTGAGTCCGTCGAGGAGCTCCTCGATCGCCACGCCCTGCCTGGCTTCACGCACCGGCTCAACGGTGAGGCCCGGAATCGGAAACGTGTCACTCATGGTGGCCCAACCCTACGGCGCCGGGCCGACAGTCACAGCCGCCAGGTTCAGCGGGGCGACTGCTGGTTCAGTGCGAGTCGCTCACCAGAAGATCGCCACGGCCATGTTGCCCAGCGTCAAGGCGATCAGCGCGAGAAAGAGACCGTTGGGGATCCGTTCCTTGCGCGTGTTGGCCATCACCAGCACCAAGATGACCAACCCGACAGCGAACTTCACCCCGACCTTCTCGTGATTGACGGGGTCATCACCGGATTCGAGGATGCCAACGAGCAGCAGCCCCATCAGGAACGCGAGGCCGATCCCATCGCGCATCGCGGCGTTGACGGCCTTCTCGGGCTCACGCAATTGCACAACGAGTCCGCCGAAGAGGGCGGCCCAACCAACGAAGTGAAGCAGCAAGAAAACGTGTTCGACAGTCTCCATGAATCGCAGCCTAACCACCCACCGGCCGATCGGGCCGGGCAGGCGCGCCGTGCGGCGGCGGCGGCGGCGTACCGCCTAGAGCAAGCGCCGGTCCGAAGCCCAGCGGGTGAGCTCGTGGCGCGAGGACAGTTGGAGTTTGCGCAACACGTTGGACATGTGGGTCTCGACCGTCTTGATCGAGATGAACAGTTCCTTCGCGACCTCTTTGTAGGCATAGCCTCGCGCGATCAGCCGCATCACTTCCCGTTCGCGGTCGGTCAGTCGGTCGAGGTCCTCGTCGACCGCCGCCACATCGATGGATCCGGCGAAGGCGTCGAGCACAAAACCCGCGAGCCGCGGAGAGAACACCGCGTCTCCCTCGGCCACTCGGCCGATGGCGGCGACGAGCTCGGGGCCGGTGATGGTCTTGGTGACATACCCGCGAGCGCCGCCTCGGATGGTGCCGATGACGTCCTCGGCCGCGTCACTCACCGAGAGAGCCAGGAACGACGTGGTGAGGTGGTCGCCGCTCAGGGCGCGCATCACTTCGACCCCACCCCCACCGGGCAGGTGTACGTCGAGCAGCACCACGTCGGGCTGGTGTCGCCGGATGGCCAACACCGCCTCACCCACATCGGCGGCCTCTGCGAGGACCGCGACCTCGCCGCCCAGCTCGGCACGCACGCCGGCGCGAAACATGGCGTGGTCGTCGACGATCACGACGGTGGTGAGCGGTGCTTGGACCTGCGGGTCGTCAGCCATGGGTTCCCTCTTCTCTGGGCAAGTGCAGTCGCACTTCTGTCCCTTCACCGAGGATCGATCGAACCTCGGCGGTCCCGCCGTGCCGGTGCATCCGATCCACGATGCTGTTGCGCACGCCATAGCGATCATCGGGGACGGCTTCGGCGTCAAACCCCCGGCCGCGATCGCGCACGAACACGTCGACCGAAGCGCCGGTGATCTCGGCAAAGACGTCCACGCGTCCGGTGCCGGCATGTTTGGCGGCATTGGTCACGGCCTCCCCGGCGGCACTCACGATCGGCCGCAGTTGCTCGGTCAGCTGTCCATCCCCCACGGTGACCACGTCGACGGTGACACCATGCGCGTCCTCGGCGGCGGCGCCGATCTGACGCAGCGCCGAGGCAACCGTCCGGTCGTCCATCGCCTCGCCGGCATAGAGCCAGGACCTCAGGTCTCGCTCCTGAGCGCGAGCTAGCCGGGCCACCATCGGGCCGTCGGAGGCGTTCTTCTGGATCAGGGCCAAGGTTTGCAGCACCGAATCATGAAGATGGGCGGCCAGATCGGCGCGCTCCTGGGTGCGCACCCGCTCGCTGCGTTCGGCGGTGAGGTCTGCTGCGAGCCGGAAGATCCACGGGCCGATCACGACCGCAAGGCCCGCGATCCCCAGCAACCCGGCCACGGCCACATCGCGGGCCACGCCGAAGTTGTCTGCGCGCAGCGAAAACAACACCAAGGCGACCAGGATCAGCCCGAGCCCAGCGAGGACTCGGGCGTACGACGCCCAGCCGCCCTTGCCGAACACCGCGCGCAACGGGTCGATCCGACCCGTGCTGTCGAGCCAGCGTTCGCGTTGCGCTTCGTCGGCCTGGCGCCACAACAGCGCCACACCCACCAGCCCAAGCAGGACCGGCCAGAACACCGCGCCCTGGCCGAGGATCGCGCCGATGAGGAACACCACGCCGATCCCCAACGCGCCCAGGGCCGCGACGGGACCGATGTCGGTGAGTCGGCGCACTCGACCGGGCCGCTTGCCGCTGCGCGTGGCGCTCTCCAGCCCCGGTGCGCTGTTCTCGAACCGGGTGTCCGCGGGCAGCACCAGCCACAGCCCGGCATAGAAGGCGACGCCAAAGCCACCCAAGGCGGCTGCGACCACGAAGGCCACCCGCACCCACAACACCGGAAACCCGAGATGGCGGGCCAGACCGGCCGCGACCCCGCCGATGATCGGCTGCTGGGTGTCGCGGTAGGCGCGGCGGAGGTCGCGCTCGGGCGCGGAGGTCGAAGTGCTCATGTCGACGCCCATCGTCACACAGGCAGCGTCGCTCCCACCATGAGGCGAACCCCCGACGCGACCCTGAGGCGAAACTGCCGGAAACACCCCGAAATCAGGGTGGTCCCCGATGGTGTTTGAGGCGAGGGCGAGCAACAGTGGAGGCATGAACACGATGCCCGATGCAGCACCTCCGCAGGCCCCTTCGTCCGAGGAATCTCCTCACCGGTCCACCGCTGGTGGTCCGCGAGTCAGTTATGCCGAGGTGCGCAACGTGGCGGCGCTGAGTCGCACGGTGGGTCCCGAGCGCAAGATCGCTGGCGTGGCCGGCGGTGTGGCCCGGCACCTCGACATCGACCCCACGCTGGTGCGCGTTGGGTTCGTGGTCCTCGCCCTCTTCGGTGGCGGCTTCTTGCTCTACATCGCGCTGTGGTTGCTGCTCCCGTCAGATGGCGGCAAGCCCCCCACGATCAGGCTCGATGAGCGCAGCCTGATCGTGGCCCTGATCGCGGTCGCCGTGCTCACGGTGCTGATCGTCGGCGGCGACGCCTGGGGCCAGTCGTGGATCCCGGTGCCCCTGATCGGCATCGGTTTGCTCGCCTGGTTGGCTATCTCGCATCGGAATCAGCCCACAGCCGCTCCGCTCACGGGTCCGGCCATGGGTCCGGCCATGGGTCTGCCCAGTGGTCCGCCCAGTGGTCCGCCCAGTGGTCCGCCCAACCTTCCGGCCACCCCGTCGTACGCCGCGCCTCGGCCGGTGGATCCGCGCAAGCGCGGACCGATCTTGTTCTGGTTCACGCTGGCCTTGATCACACTGGCGCTCGGTGTGCTGGGCATGGTCGACGTAGCCGGGGCCGACGTCCCCCCTCCGGCGTACGCCGCCCTCGCGACAGCACTCAGCGGACTGATGCTGGTCGTCGGCGCCCTGTTTGGCCGACCCGGCGGCATCATCATGCTCGGTCTCTTCTCGGCCCTCGCCCTGGGCGTCACGTCCGTGGGGGATCACATGAGCGCCAAGACCACCACCATCCATCCGGAGTCGAGCGCCGGGTTGGCGAGCACCTACGAACAGGGTGCCGGGGAGTTCACCCTCGACCTCACCGATGTGTCCGATCTCTCGGCGCTGGACCAACGCAACGTCTCCATCGACATGGGAGCCGGTCAGATCCTCGTGCTGGTCCCCGCAGGTGTCGACGTGGAAGCGACGGCACACATCGGTGCCGGGAGCGCCCAGGTCTTCGACCAGATCGACGAGGGTCTCGGTGCCGAAGCCAGCGCCGTGCATGACGTCCCGTCCGAACAGGCGACCCTCTTCCTCGATATCGAACTGGGTGCCGGCGAGGTCGTCGTCCGCAACCCCTAACCAGATCCCCCACCCCACTCTCCGAGGAGCCCGCCATGAACGCAACACCCCCCAACCAGACCGACTATCCACCCACCCCCGACCCCACTCGACCGATCCAGAAGTCAGGAAGCGGACGCCATCCGCTCCACGTCGGCTATCTGGTCATGGGGCTGGCCTTTCTGGGACTCGTCGGCATCTGGGCCGCCGTCGAATGGGACTTCGTCCCCACCGAGGACGTCCGCTGGTTGCTCCCGCTGCCCTGGGTGTTCGCCGGGGCCGCTGGCCTCTTGGCCGTGGTCTTCTCGGGCCGCTCCCGAGCCAGCGACCCCACGCCGACCGCCCACGCCCTTAACGAGACCACCACATTGGATAAGGAACTGTGATGAACGAACAGCAAGAGCAGCAAGAGACCGCCCAGGCAGAACCCCAGGCCCAGGCCCAGCCTCAGCCCCAAGCCCAAGACCAATCCCAGCCGCAGCCGCAGCCGCAGGCCCAGTCCCAACCAGGACCGCAACCCGCCTACCAGGCGGCGTACCGGTCCAAGAGGCTCGTCCGCCGCTCCGATGACCGGATGATCGCGGGCGTGTGCTCGGGCATTGCCGACTACCTCGGAGTCGACGTGACCCTGGTCCGGGTGCTCGCCGTGGTGGGCACCATCTTCGGATTCGGTAGCCTGCTCGTCGCCTACATCATCTTGTGGGCGGTCGTGCCGGAGGTTTGAACACCCGACGACCTGGCCACGATGGCCGCGGACGTGCGGCCTGACGAGGACGCGTCATGAGCCTGCCCATCTTGGGGGCGCTGGTCTCCCTCGAGACCGGCGTCCACCCGCACCTCCTGGCGCCCAGCGTGGTCACCGCGCTGGCCGAGTGGCCGCACCGCGACGGGGTCGGGGTCACCGAGATCGATCCCGAGCTGGCGGATACGGCGGCGTGCTCCGCGGCGTACGACCTGCCGCTCTCCGCCGGCGCCAACTGCGTGGTGATTTCGGGGCGTCGCGGCGGGGAGGAGCGGATTGCGGCCTGTGTGGTGAAGGCGACCACCCGGGCGGACGTCAACAACCTCGCCAAACGCCTGCTCGATGTCCGCAAGGCCTCGTTCTTGTCGATGGATCGTGCCGTCGCCGAGTCGGGCATGGAGTACGGCGGCATCACCCCGATCGGCCTGCCCGCGCAGTGGCGGGTCTTCGTCGACGCCGCGGCCTTGGAGATCGACGTCGCGATCATCGGCTCGGGGGTACGCCGGTCCAAGCTGCTCATTCCCGGTCGACTGCTCGGCCTCCTGCCCGGCGTCGAAGTGATCGCGCACCTCGGGATCTGACTCGCGGCACGGCACGTCCACGCGGGCGACGGAAAAGGATTCGCCGCAGAGAGGCCCGAGTCCGTACCGTGGGCGGGTGCGCCCACTCCCCCTCGAACACCCCGGAACGGCCGACCATCGGTCGCCGGCGCGGTTCTTGTGGTGGCTGGCCAAGGGACAATGGCGCACCCTGCTGGGGGGCATGTTCTTCGGCGTGGTGTGGATGAGTTCCCAAGCCGTGATGCCCGCCGTGTTGGGGCGCGCGATCGACCGCGGAGTTGCCGCGAAAGACACCGGCCAACTGCTCTGGTGGACCGCGATCATGCTCATCATCGGGCTCGTGCAAGCGGTCAGCGGGATCATGCGTCACCGGTTTGCCGTGACCAACTGGCTGACCGCGGCGTACCGCACGGTGCAGCTGGTCGGCCGTCAGGCCGTCCACTTGGGCGGCACTCTGCCGCGCAAGGTCTCGACCGGTGAAGTCGTCACGATCGGCAACAACGACCTCGAACCGCTCGGCAACGCCATGGACGTGAGCGCGCGCTTCGTCGGCGCA
The DNA here is from genome assembly GCA_963814245.1 of uncultured Actinomycetota bacterium. Taxonomy (GTDB): domain Bacteria; phylum Actinomycetota; class Actinomycetes; order Propionibacteriales; family Nocardioidaceae; genus Nocardioides. The sequence continues at coordinate 1,137,746 of CAWFBY010000001.1, read as the reverse complement.
GTGGTGTCGTTCCTCCTCGTGTCGGTGATCTTGCTGCGGTCGTCGGTGACGCTCGGTCTGGTCGTGTTGCTCGGGGTGCCGCTGCTGATGCTGGCCGTGGGGCCCCTGCTCAAACCGTTGCAGCGCCGCAGCGCCCACCAGCGCCAACTGATGGGTGATCTGTCCAACACCGCCAGCGACATCGTCGGCGGGTTGCGCGTGCTGCGCGGCATCGGCGGCGAGCAGGTCTTCGGCGATCGCTATCGACGCGAATCGCAGACCGCCCGCAAAGCGGGCGTCGAGGTGGCCCGGGTGCAGTCGGTCCTGGATGCGCTGCAGGTCTTCTTGCCGGGCGTCTTTGTGGTCGTCGTGGTGTGGCTAGGGGCGAGGTACGCCGTGCAAGGGCGCATCACGCCGGGCGAGCTGGTCGCGTTCTATGGCTATTCGGCGTTCTTGATGATGCCGCTGCGCACCGCGACCGAATACGCCAACAAGCTGATCCGCGCTCGGGTCGCCGCCCAGCGCGTCTGCAAGGTGCTTTCGCTCACTCCCGACCTGATCGATCCGGCCGAGCTGGCGACGTCTCCCGGACCCGAAGCGACGTTGGCCGATGCCCGCACCGGCCTGACGGTGCCCGCAGGCACGTTGCTCGCCATCGTGAGCGAACAACCCGAACAGTCCGCGGAGCTGGCAGACCGGCTCGGCCTGTGCTCCCCGACCATTGATCACGACGTCACCTTGGGCGGGGTCGCGCTGACGGCCCTGGCACGTTCGGAAGTACGCCGCCGCATCGTCGTGTCCGACACCGGGGCCGTGCTGTTCTCCGGTCCCCTAGGCGAGAGCATCGACGTCACCCGACGAGGGAAGGTCAATGACGCCCTGTCGACCGCCTCGGCGTGGGACATCTTGGACGCCCTGCCCGAAGGCCTGGAGACGTTGGTCAGCGAGCGCGGCCGGTCCTTCTCCGGCGGCCAGCGCCAGCGGCTCGTCCTGGCCCGCGCCCTGGCGGCGGATCCCGAGATTCTGATCCTCGTCGAGCCGACCTCGGCCGTCGACGCGCACACCGAAGCCCGGATCGCCGCCCGGCTGCGCTCTCAGCGGCGCGGACGGACGACGATCGTGACGAGTTCGAGCCCGCTCATGCTCGACGCGGTCGACCAGGTGGCGTTTTTGCGCGACGGGCGGGTCGTGGCCGTCGGCACCCACGGTGAACTGCTCAGGAACAACCGCGACTACCGCCTGGTGGTCACTCGGGAGAGCGAGCTCGAGGACGTGGCTCCGTGAGCACGAAGCTGCCCGTGGCCGACGCTGGCGCCGTACGCCGTTATGCGTTTCAGATAGCGCGGCACCACCCGCGCATGTTGGGCGGCGCGTTGGGCCTGCATGTTCTCGCGGCGGCGTCCGCGCTCGCGGCCCCGCGCCTGCTGGGCGATCTGGTCGAAGCCGTCAACGCAGGAACCACGCTCGGCTATGTCAACCGCGTGATGCTGGTGCTGGCCGGATTCTTGGTCGCTCAAGCGGTTTTCACGCGCTATGCCCGCTTCCTCAGCCAGTCGCTGGGCGAGCGGGTGTTGGCCGAGTTGCGCGAGGACTTCGTCGAGAACACCCTGGCGCTGCCCGTGGGGGTTGTGGAATCTGCCGGCTCGGGCGACCTGCTCACCCGGACCGGTCGCGATGTCGAGCAGCTCGGCTGGTCGGTCCGCTGGGCGCTGCCCGAATGGACGATCGCTCTGGTGTCTGCCGTGTTGACGTTCGCGGCCGCGCTGAGCGTCGGTTGGTGGGTGACGCTGCCCTGCGCGCTGGCGATCCCACCGCTGATCGTGGGGTCGAAGTGGTATCTCTCGCGGGCGCGAGACGGCTACCTGCGCGAAGGCGCATCGTGGTCGCAGATCACGAGCACCCTGACCGAGACCGTCGAAGGCGCCCGCAGCGTCGAGGCGCTGGGGCTCGAGCAGGACCGCATCGACCAGACCGACCGCGACATCGAAGGGTCCTTCGCGGCCGAGAAATACACCCTCTTTCTCCGCACCGTGTTCTTCCCGAGCATGGAGGTGGCCTACCTGATCCCGACGGTCGCCACCCTGCTCTTCGGCGGCTGGCTCTACACCCGCGGGCAGGTGTCGCTCGGCGATGTCACGGCGGCGACGCTGTATGTCCAGATGCTCATCGACCCCGTCGATCGGGTGGTCGGGATTCTGGACGAGTTGCAGATGGGCGCTGCCTCGCTGGCCCGGTTGCTCGGCGTGGCCCAGGTCCCTGACGACCGCGAGGTCAGCGGGCGTGAGCCGGCCGGAGAGAAGCTGGACGCCGAGGACGTGCGTTTCGCCTACGTCGAAGGGCGCGATGTCCTGCACGGCATCGATCTCGATGTGGGCGTCGGGGAGCGGATCGCCATGGTCGGCCCCTCGGGTGCCGGCAAGTCGACTCTGGGCCGGCTGCTGGCGGGGATTCATCCCCCGCGCACCGGCTCGGTCACCGTCGGCGGGGTCGGGCTGGTCGAGCTGCCGCTGGACGATCTGCGCGGCCACGTCGCCCTGGTCACCCAAGAACACCACGTCTTCGCGGGCACGGTGCGGGAAAACCTCGCCCTCGCATCCCCACCGGGAGCCGGAGACAGCGAGATTCGTGACGCCCTGGCCGCCGTGGACGCCCTGGATTGGGTGGATGCGCTGCCCGAAGGACTCGACACCCTGGTCGGCTCCGGGGGCCGCGCGGTCTCGGCCGCGGCGGCGCAGCAGATCGCCCTCGCTCGGCTGGTGTTGGCCGATCCGCACACTCTGGTGCTCGATGAGGCGACCTCGCTGATCGATCCTCGCGCCGCTCGCCACCTGGAGCGCTCGCTGGCCGCCGTACTCCATGGACGAACGGTGATCGCGATCGCGCACCGGCTGTTCTCGGCGCACGATGCCGATCGGGTTGCCGTAGTCGAGGACGGCGTGATTTCCGAGTTCGGTTCACACGACGAACTCGTCGCGGCCGATGGGTCGTACGCCGCGCTCTGGGACTCCTGGAACGGCCATCAGCGGGACGAGAGCTGAGGGGCTCGGTGGCAGCGGATCGAGGCAGGTCACCGGGAAGAGGCGCTCGCCCAATCTATTTTTGCGAGGTGTCTCGACAGGTGAGAGGTAGGGCCCATTCTGGGGCCTGACTGTCGGTGGGCTCTGCTGGAATTTCCCTATGAGCGTTGAGCAATTGCACCAAGACCGGGTCACCGGGATGGTCAGCGCTGCTCAGCATGAGATCCGTGACGTGGCGGCCGTCGCGCCCGGCTCGGTGTCGATGGGCGAACTCGGCGAGGTGATCGGTCGACTAGCGGAGTTGGAGTCCCAAGTGGTCGCGCTGCGCCTCGCCCTCTCCAGTGAGGCTGAGAAGCGCCAGGCCCCACCACGCCACTGCGGACACGGGCACCGATGCCTGGCTCGCCCGACACACGGGACACCCGCGCGCCACCGCCGCCAGCGACCTGTGGCTGGCCCGTTCCCTCAACAACACCTACGTCGCGACCCGGGCGGCCTTCGCCGCCGGACGGCTTCGCCAAGACCAAGTCAGGGTCATCCTCCAAGCGGCGGCCAAGGCCCCGGCCCGATCGACGCGCGACGCCTGCGCCAGGTGGCACGGCGGATGTTCGAAACGATCAGCGTCGAGGTCGCCAACCGCCACGAGTCAGATCTGCTCCGGGCCGAAGAGCGCCATGCCGCCCGCGAAACCTGGTTCTCGCTCAACGACAACGGCGATGGCACCTGGAGCGGCCGGTTCATGATCCCCGAGTTGCACGGCAATCTGCTGCGCAACGCCCTCCAGCGCCTCACCGCGCCCCGCCGGCTCGCACGCCATCGGGGCGTGGTCGTCGAAGATGACACCCTGCCCGGGGAGGGCGGCCTCAACACCACCGAATGGTTCGGCCAAGGCCTGTGCGAGCTGATCGAACACCTCCCCACGGCCGGCCACACCGGCACCACGACCGAAGTCGTGGTCACGATGGACCTCGACTCACTCCTCACCGGTGTCGGCGCCGCCCGACTCGACACGGGTGTTCACATCTCGGCGAGCAACGCTCGCCGGCTCGCTTGCGAGGCCGGGCTCGTCCCTCTGGTCCTCAGTGGCAATTCGGTGCCGCTCGACCTGGGCCGCAAGAAGCGCCTGCACAACCGTCACCAACATCGCCTCCTGGCGGCGCTCCACGACACATGCGCCGTGATCTCCTGCGAACGACCGTTCTCCTGGTGCGAAATCCATCACCTGAAGCCGTGGTCGCTCGGGGGCACCACCGACCATGACTCGGCCGCGCCGCTGTGCGGCTGGCATCACCAAAAGGCCCATGACCCCCGGTGGGAGCTGCGCCGACACGGGCTATATGCGTTCCAATTCCACCGACGGTCCTCGCCCTGAACTCGCCCTGAGGATTCGCCTTGGCGTGCCTGGTCGGTGGCGGCGCCGCAGGGCGGTTAATCTTCCGCACGTGGCCGAGCGCATCCGACCCCAGTTCGACCTGCAGGCCCACCGAGGTGGTGCCGGTCTGAGGCCGGAGAACACACTTGCCGCGTTCGCTCACGCCCTCGAACTCGGCGTCACCACCCTCGAGTGCGATGTTCATGTGAGCCTCGACGGCGTCCCGATGGTCGTGCACGATCGGCGGCTGGGACCCGAGAAATACTCCGACACCGGCCCGGCCATCGAGGGCGACCCCTTCTTCCCGTACGTCGGGGGGCTGGTCACCGATCTCACCGTCGACCAGCTCGCCACTCTCGATGCCGGCGCTCGAGCCCAGCCTGGGCATGCTCAGCAGCTCGCGGTCCCCGGGACTCGGATCCCTCGACTGAGCGAGCTCTTCGCGCTGGTCGCGGACGTGGGTGCGGACCGGATCAGATTCAACATCGAGACCAAGTTCGACGCACTAGCGCCGCACGAGACCGCGCCGCGCACCCGGTTTGCCGAGGTGCTGACCACCACGGCCAACGAGTGGGGTCTGGTCGACCGGATCAGCATCCAAAGCTTCGATTGGGAGTGCCTCACGCTGGTGCGACAACACGAGCCGCGATTCCAGCTCAACGTCCTCACGAGCCCCAAATACCTCCAGGTCGGAGCCGTCGGCGCCTCGCCCTGGTTGGGTGGCGTGGACATCGATGACTTCGGTGGAGACCTCGTGGCGGCCGTCGCGGCTCAGGGCTTTCACGCGATCAGCCCGATCCACGGCTCTCCTTTTGCCTCGGGCGTCGCCGACCCGGCGTACAAACCCTTCGCCACGGAGGAGTTGATCGGGCGCGCGCATTACGCTGACCTGCTGGTGCTCCCTTACACGGTGGACGACCCCGCGACGATGAGCGCCCTGATCGGCGCGGGTGCGGACGGCCTGATCACCAACTACCCCGACCGCCTGCGCGAGGTGATGGCGCAACAGGGGATGGTGCTGCCGCCGCCGAGCCCCGCCGAACGGCGCTGAAACAAACTCGGGGATATCCCGGATGTGCGCGGGGCGCGTCATCTGGTGAACTAGGACCCATGAACCGACGCATCGCTGGAACCCTGACCAGCCCCGTGACCAAGTGGCTGGTCCTCGTTTTGTGGATCGTGGTGTTTGGAGCAATGTTCGGCTTCGCCGGCAAGTTGGCGGGTGTGCAGAACAACGAGACCGCCTCGTGGCTGCCCGACACGGCTGAATCCACTCGGGCCCTCAAGCAGCTCAAGCCATTCCAAGATCCCAATTCGATCCCCACGGTCGTCGTCTACGAGCGCGCCTCCGGGCTCACCGAAGCCGACATCGCCGCCGCCACCGAGCAGGCCGCAGAACTCGGCAAACTCGACGGGGTGGACGGGCCGGTTGTCGGCCCCTTGCCCGCCGCCGACGGCCAGGCGATGCAGACGTTGGTCACCTTCAACCTCGGCAAAAATGGCTGGAACGACATGCCCGACATCGTCGACCAGATCCGCGACATTGCCCCCGAATCCTCCGGCCTCAACGTCCACGTCACCGGCGCCGGTGGCCAGGCCGCCGACTCCGCGGCCGCCTTCGAGGGCCTCGACAGCACGCTGCTGATCTCGACTGCGTTGGTGGTCATCGTGATCTTGTTGCTTACCTACCGCAGCCCTCTGCTGTGGGCACTCCCCGTCATCTCTGCGTTTGTCTCGCTGATGGTGGCCCAGGGCGTGGTCTATTTCCTGGCGAAGTACGCCGACCTCACGGTCAATGGGCAGAGTCAGGGGATTCTGACCGTCCTCGTCTTCGGCGCCGGGACCGACTATGCGTTGCTACTCGTGGCTCGCTATCGCGAGGAACTGCGCACACACGACGATCGGCACGAGGCGATGGCGTTTGCCCTGCACCGAGCGGCTCCGGCGATCATCGCCAGCGCCGCCACCGTCATCCTCGGGATGCTGTGTCTGTTATTGGCTGACATGAACGCCACCTCGGGACTCGGGCCCGTCTCGGCCGTTGGCGTCGCCGTTGCGCTCATCGTGATGATCACGCTCCTGCCAGCGCTCCTGGTCATCTTTGGCCGCTGGATCTTCTGGCCGATGGTGCCGCACTTCGGCTCAGCCGAACCGACCCGCGACGGCGTGTGGGCCAAGGTTGGCCACCGGATCGCCCGCGCTCCTCGGCGGGTGTGGGTCGTCACCACCCTTCTCCTGGCGACGGCCTGCCTGGGCATCTTTGCCCTGAACGCCGATGGGTTGACCACCGAGGAGTCGTATACCAAAGACTTCGACTCGGTCGTCGGCCAAAAGGTGCTCACTCGCCATGACCTGGCCGACGAGTCCAATCCGGTGCTGATCGTGGCGAATGCCGACCGGGCCGACGGCGTCGCCTCCGCCATGAGCGGCGTGGACGGCCTGGGCGAGGTCAGTGAACCGCTCATCCAAGACGGGGTGGCCTTCCTCCGGGCACCGATCTTGGCCGACGCGACATCACCAGCGGCGTTTGCGATCGTTGACCGAACTCGCGACGCGGTTCACGACGTGTCCGGGGCCAATGCTCTCGTCACGGGCACGACGGCGATTCTGGACGACATCACCCAGGCCTCCAATCGCGACAATCGCGTCGTCATCCCGGCGGTGTTGCTCGTGGTGCTGCTGATCCTGATCGTGCTGCTTCGGGCCGTCGTTTCACCCTTGTTGCTTATTGGCACCGTCGTCCTCAGCTTTGGTGCGGCACTTGGACTCTCGGCGTTGCTGTTCAAGTACGTCTTCGGATTCGCCGGCGCCGACGTTTCCCTCCCGTTGTTTGTGTTTGTCTTCCTCGTGGCGCTCGGCATCGACTACAACATCTTCTTGATGACCCGGGTCCGTGAGGAATCCCTCCAGCGTGGAACCCGCGCGGGCTCGTTGGTGGCGTTGGCCGCCACGGGCGGAGTGATCACCTCAGCGGGCGCCGTGCTCGCTGCGACCTTCCTCGTCCTGGGCACCATGCCCCTGGTGGCCTTCGTGGAGATCGGTGTCGCCGTGGCCCTGGGCGTCCTGCTGGACACCCTCGTGGTCAGGTCGGTGCTGGTCACCGCGCTCAACCTCGATCTTGATGCCAAGATTTGGTGGCCCAGCCGCAGCTTCGAGCGACCAACGCCCACCACGGCGCCAGTCGACGAGCGGGTGGAGGCGTCTCGATAGCGGCGCTTCAATCCGGCAGACCTTCGATCGTCACCTTGAGGGCCTGAGCCCACTCCGTCGCCTCGATGCCAAAGGTTTCAGCCGCGGCGGTGGCATCGAGGATGAAGGCCCGCTCGAACTGATGAGCCGTTTCATCGAGTTCACGCACGATGGGGACTACCCGGGCGAGACGACGCACCACCTTCGGCACTTGGGTGACCGCGGGCGGCGTACGACCCGCGAGCCCGGCAACGTCCGCGGCCACCTCCCTGATGGTCCGCGAGGGTGCCGATGGAACGTGCCACGCGCGTCCCCAGGAGCGATCGTCGGTGGCGAGCCGCGCGGCGAGCGCCGCGATGTCGGGCAGATAGGTCCAACTATGGGTGGCGTCAGGGACACCGAAGATGAGTCGCACGGTCTTCCCGCGCGCGGCCGGCGCGATGACATAACTGTTGAGGAAACTCACCTGCGCCCCCGCACCCGCTCCGAAGTAGTCCGCGGGGCGCAGCTCGGTGGCGCGCACCCGACCTGAGCGATGGGCCGCCAGCGCCTGCGTCCACATCGCGGCGCGCACCTCCCCCTTGGTGCCGTTGGGAGCCAGCGGCGTCGCCTCCGTCATGGGCGCGTCCACCTTGCCGTAGCCATAGAGGTTGGAAACCGTGACCAGGCCCGCCCCCGTGCGTTCGGCCGCGGTGAGCAGGGACGCCGCTAGCGGAGGCCAGTCGCGAGCCCATTGGGTGTACTTCGGGTTCATCGCGTTGATGATGCTGTCCGCGCCGCGCGCGATCGTCGTGATGGCGTCGCCGTCCGCGCCGTCCGCGGCCAGCGACCGTACGCCGGGCACGTCGAGGTCGGTGCCGCTTCGGCTCACCAGCGTGACGTCGTGGCCCGACTCGACCAGTTTGGCGGCGCTCAGGCGCCCGATTGCTCCCGCGCCGATGACGATGTGATGTCCCATGGGGTTCCCTCTCTTTTTAGTGCGAGCAATGCTCTCGTTTTGTCAGTGAACCTCACGGGGCGCCTAAAAGCAAGAGCGATGCTTACATTTGCGTGCAGAGATCGCAATGTGGCATCATCGCCTCTATGACACTCGTGGAGGGGATTCGGGCTCGCAACCGCGCGGCCATCGATGCCGAAATCCGCAGGGTGGCCGGCGAGCATCTTGAAACCCACGGTGCTTCAGGGCTGTCCCTTCGAGCGATCGCCCGAGATCTCGGCATGGCGTCATCTGCGATCTACCGCTATGTCGCGAGCCGGGACGAGCTCCTGACGCAACTCATCGTGGCGGCGTACGACTCGCTCGGCGACAGCGTCGAGGAGACCCTCACCGCGAGCGGTGCCACCACCCCCGAAGCGCAATTTGGCGTGATCGCCCATGCTTTCCGGGGGTGGGCGAAGGCGCACCCGCACGAGTACGCGCTGATCTATGGGTCGCCGGTCCCCGACTACGCGGCCCCCGCCGATCGGACCAATCCGTCGGGCACGCGGGTGCCACAACTGTTGGTCGGCGTGCTGATGCAACTGCCCCAAAGCGTCGAGAGCAACGTCGCGGACGAGCGGGCCGTCGGCCACCTCCTCGGAGAGCCGGTCTTTGCGGGCTCGGGTCTCTCCCCCGGCGCGCTGCGCCGCGGGCTGACGGCCTGGATCTTGCTGGTAGGCGCGGTCAGCAGCGAGGTTTTCGAGCAGTTGGGGGCAGACACGTTGGCCGATCCAGATGCCTTCTTCGGCGCCATCGTCGACTCGGCGCTCAGCGTCGTTGAGGGTCGTTCCGCCTAGAGGATGCCAAGCTCGACACAGCGGCGTTTCAGCTCCGCGGTGCACAACTGCTCGGTGCTGTAGATCCCGTCGCGCACGATCGTGCTGGTGAGCGTGTCGAGCGTGACGACGATCGGATCGAAGATGAAGCTTGGCACACCCTCGAAGGGCTCGGCACCGGTCACCTCGCCGCCGAGCGCCAACTCGACGGCGATATCGGCCGCCTTCTGCGCCTCTCGGGGAAACGACTTGAAGACGGTCAGCGACTGTCGGCCCTCGATAATCCGTCTGAGCGCCTCCAGGTCTGCATCTTGCCCGGTGATGACCGGCCAATTCGTTGGCCTGACCTTCGCCGCCACGAGGGCGTTCGCGACGCCGGAGGCCTGGGCGTCGTTGGCGGCGATGATGGCATCGACCCCCGTGATCGGGCGCTTCTTCAGCGTGGCAGTCACCCAGGTTCCGGCCTCATCAGCGGACCACGAATCGGGGTCGACCTCCGCCCGAATGGAGATGTCGGACTTCTCCAAGACCTGGTGCACGGCCCGTTTGATCGCCACGCCGTTGGCGTCGCTCTGGGCGCCATTGATGACCCACACGGCGCCCTTGCCACGCAACTGCTGAACGACCCCCTCGGCGAGTTGCTGACCGATCGCGTCGGCGTCGTACGACACGAAGTAGTCGGCCCCCGCGACGAACCGATCGTAGGCGACCACGGGGACCTTCCCGGCCTTGACGACGAGCCTCTCACCGGCGTCGGCGTTGACCGCGTTGAGCACGACCACGTCGGCACCGTCACGGAGCACCTGGGCAAGTTGATCGGACTGTTTGGCTGGGTCGCCTTCCGCGTTGTAGGTGAGGTAGACGCAGTCGGGGCAGGCAAAATCCACCCGTTCCCGGAAGGCGGGCTCGTCCGAAGTCGCCCAACGTGCCGAGTTGGTGCTGCCCAACAAAAAGGCGATGACGGTCCGGTCGGGAGGCTTTGAGCAGCCCGTCAGACCGGTCGCGACGAGAACGCCCGCGAGGACGGTCGCCAACGTTGATCGCATGGTCGCCCAGCCTAGGTCACGCGTGCCTCCCCGGCGCGCGTTAGGCCCAACTCAACGTCCAGGGAGGCCCAACTCAACGGAGGGGAAGGTGAGGGTGGGCAGCCACTGTTCCCAGACAGCCTGGAGTCTTCCGTCGGAGATCACCCGGTCGAGCGCGCCGTCGATCTCGGCCAACACCTCTGGTCGATCCTTGGCGACCGAAATCCCCCAGCGATTGGCTGTCTGGACGACGAAGGCGAGTTCGTAGTCGGGGTGGGTCGCCCCCAGGGGCACAAACACCACGTCGTCATCGACAACCGCATCCACTTCGCCGGCCAAGAGTGCGGCCAGCATGTCGGCGTACACGTCCTCCGAGCCGCTCCCGAAAGGCACCAGAACTGCGCCGGTGAACGACTCCGCCAAGGTCATGTTGGTGCTGTTCTCGATCGCGGCGACTTTCCTGCCCGCCAAGTCACCTGCCTGGCGGATCGGATCATCGCGACGAATGAGCACGCCCTCGTGGAAGACGGCGTACGGCCGGGTGAACGCCATCACCGCGGCCCGCTCAGGCGTGATCCCCTGCCCACACAACACCGCGTCGGCGTCCCCGCGTTGCACCGCCGGGACCATGTCGGTCCAGGGAACCCGAATCCACTCAAGGTCTCGCCCCAACTCCTCGGCGAGAAGTTCGGCGACGCCCGGCTCGTAGCCACGCCGTCCCTGCTCCGGGGTCCACAAACTGAACAGCGGGGGCGCCTCGGAGTCCAGGCAGGCGAGCCGCAACGTGGCGCTCACGGGGTGTCGTCCCAATAGATCGACTTCTCCCAGTCGGTGACGTAGCCACAAAAGCGCGCCCACTCGTCGCGCTTGAACTCCACCAAGAGCTCGGACAGTTCGGTCCCCAACGCGGCGCGCACGACCTCGTCGGCTTCGAATGCCTCGATCGCCTCCCCCAGGGTCAGCGGCAACTTCGGGAAGCGCGGATCTTGAACGCCTTGGTACGACGAACCCACGGTTGGCTCGCCGGGGTCGATCGCGTTGGTCAGTCCGTCATCACAGGCGGCGATCAAGATCGCATGGGACAGATAGGGGTTGACCGCGGCGTCCGGGAGTTTGAACTCCAAGCGGCCGTTAGCCGACAAGCGAACCGTGCACGTTTTGTTGTCCAGGCCCCAGTTGATCTTCGAAGGCGCGAACTGACCGGCGTCCCAATAGCGCTTGTAGGAGTTCACCGTCGAGCCCATCACCAACATGGACCCTGCCGCGTGGGTCAGCACGCCGCCCAGCGCCTCTCGACCAACCTTGGAGAGGTGCAGCGCGCTCACCCCGGGTTCTTCGAGCACGTTGACTCCATCTCGCCAGAGACTGAAGTTGTGATGGCAACCGTTGCCCATCATCCCCGTGGCCGGTTTGGGCATGAACGACGCCTCGATGCCCAGCTCCCGGGCCACCTGCTTGCACACCTGGCGGTAGGTGATCAGTCTGTCCGCGGTGAGATCGGAGTGGTCGAACATCCAGTTGAGCTCGATTTGGCCTTCGTCTTCATAGTCGCCCTCGATCATGTCCAAGCCGAGAGCCTGGGCGTAGGCGATGACCTTCTGGAAGATGGGGCGGGCCCGTTCGAGGTGTTCGATGTGGTAAGCCGGGCTGGATTCGGGCCGGAACGTCGCCTCCAGGCCAGGGCCACGCCAAGTCATCTCTGGCTCGGTGCCGGACCTCATCTCCAGGCCGGTGCGCGCGGTGAAGTCGGCGTGCACTCGCTTGAGCAGCCCCCTCGAGTCACTGGCGTACGCCGCTCCGGCGCCCTCGGCCAGGTGGTCGGGTTCGTACAGGCGGCAGAACACGCGTGCCATCGAGGTGTCCCAGGGAAGGACTGCAAACGTGTCGAGGTCAGGCAGCGCGGTGTATTCCGCCGCGTTGACGCCGCCACCCATCAGTACCCCCTCGCGGGTGGACTGGAGATTGGCGACGGCGGTGCGGTGCTGCTGGATGCCCTTCCCAGCGACGCGCTCAAGGTGGCGTGCCGGCATCACCTTTCCCACCACCCGTCCGGTGATGGTCACGCCTTGGTAATAGACATAGTCAACCCCGCGTTCGCGGATGGTTGCCAGCACTGCTTGGAGGTCATCGCTTGCGACGTTCTCCTCGCGGTGCTGATCAAGAGCACTCGTGGCCATGGATCCTCGCTTGGTTTCTCGGTGGTCGGTCGATGTTCGGGCGGTGACGATGTCCGTCAGGTGGCACGGTCAACAAAGGCGGCACGCAGTTCGCGTTGGCGGGCTCCGGAGAGGTTGAGCGCCACTGTGCCGACGTGGGCATCACCCCGGTGATAGGTGACCAGTACGCCGGCCAGCAGGTCCCCCAGATCGCCCTCGACGACACGGGGGTCCCCTAACCCCGGCGCGCCGAAACTCTGCAGGCGCAGATCGTTTTGGTCACTCCAGAACGACGGGATGGGCGCGAACTGCTCTTGCGGAGTGGCGGTCCCGGCAAGAATCGCAGTGAGCGTTTGAGCGGCGCGCTTGGCCGAGTCGGTCGGCATCGACCAGTGCTCCACCCGGCGCGGCTCATCATCGAAGAGCGGGTTGGGGAATCGTGCGATGTCGCCAGCAGCGACCACCCCTGTGGCGCGGCGCACCGCAAGATTGTTGTCGGTCAGCACTCCGTCACGCAGATCCAGGCCATTGCCGGCGAGGAACTCCACGTTGCATGCCGACCCCACCGCTTCGATGACGATTGCGGCAGGAATGACCGACCCGTCATCGAGCATCACGCCGGTGACTCGCTCGGTTCCGGTGTACCCGGTCACCCCGCGGCCGATCACAAAGGTGATGCCCGAGGCCTCGTGGTGGCGTTGCACCCCCAAGGCCAGCGCGGGTCCAAGCACCCGGTTCATCGGCGCACCCGTGGGCTCCACCACGGTCACGCGGTGACCCGCTTTTCGCAACGTGCACGCGGTCTCGGTGCCGACGAACCCGGCGCCGATCACCACCACACCCTCCTCATCTGCCAGAGGGTCCGGCAACGCATTCCGCAGCGCAACCGCATGCTCGACCGTCCGCAACACATGGCGCCCGACGAGCGGTCCAGGCACAGTCAACCGACGCGGGCGCAGGCCGGTCGCCACCACGAGAGCATCGAAGCTCGCGTGCCCTTCGCCCAGAACTTCTTGACGCCAGATCAGGGTGTGGGCGGCCAAATCTGCGGAAACCACCTCGACCCCGAGTCGAAAATCGACGTCGTCGACGACGGCTCGTTGACGGAAGGCCAATCGTTCACCCATGGTCGGGGCGTCGAACTGCTCTGGGTCGGCGAGCATTTCCTTGGACAGCGGCGGGCGGTTGTACGGCGGGTGCGGCTCTGCGCCGTACACCGTGATCGGGCCCGCGTGGCCCGCGATCCGCAACTGCTCGGCGGCGCGCAGACCCGCAAGCGACCCACCGACGACTGCCACCGACCCCGACATGTCAGTCGGCGATCAGGATTGCCTGGACCGGGCAGACATCGGCGGCCTCTTCGACGTTGAAGCGCTCGGATTCGTCGGGGTTGCCGTTGTACTCCAACGACCCTTCCGCGTTGATGGCGAAGACCATGGGCGCGGCGATGGCGCATTGCCCATGGTCTTGGCACAGGGCGAGATCAACAGTGACCTTCACGGGGCTACTCCTTGGTCGATGGGTGCGGACAAGCCTGGGCTGCGGTTAGGGCCCACGAGTGAAAGCGAGGGGCAGCCGGATCGGTCCGGTGTTCCCGGAATCGGGCAGCCACGCCGAACCGTCCAACTCGCGGAGGTCGCGCAGTCGACGAGCGAGCAGCGGCAACGCCTCGCTCATGTCGGAGCGGGCCACGAAGTGCCCGAGGCAATGGTGGGCCCCGCCTCCAAAGCCGAAGTGCGGTTTGCGCTCGGCGGTGATGTCGAACCCGGGCTCGAAGACTCGAGGATCGGTGCCCGCCGACTCGCTGTAGAGGTGGACGGTGGTGCCCGCCTTCAGATCCAGCCCCGAATAGGTGAAGTCCTCAAGCACCTCACGGGTCACCCACCGAACCGTCGGGTTCACCCGCATCACCTCCTCGACCGCCTTGCCCCCTAAGTCGGGACGTTCGGCTAGCAAGCGCCACTGGTCCGGATGCGCACAGAAGGTTTGCATCGCAAGTCCGAGTTGGTTTCGGGTGGTGTCGAAGCCCCCGAAGATCAGCAGGACCAGGCCGTCGCGCAATTCGTCGTGGTTGAGTTTGCCGTCGGCCTCACGCGAAGCACTGACGAGCGCTGTCACAAAGTCGGCCTTTGGGTTGGCCTGACGGTCGGCAATCAGCGCATCGGCGTACTCATAGAGCCGCGCCAATGCACCTTCGATGAGGGGGAGGTCTTCGCGCATGGTGACGCCCATGGCCAGCCCGACAGTGGCCGATTCCTTGGCGATGATCGGCCACTCGTCCTCGGGGAGTCCCAGCATGATCGCGATCACCCGGGCGGCATACGGCTCGGCAAACTCGGAGACAAACTCGCACCGGTCCGGCTCAGCGAAGGCCTCGATCAGCTCGCCCGCGAGGGCCTGAAAACGCGGCACGAGTCCGCCGATGAGTTTGGGAGAGAACGCCGGATTCATCAGCCGCCGGAGCCGATGGTGCTCCTCGCCTTCCTTGTTGAGTATCCAACTTTGCCACCAACGGAAGAAGGGACCTTCGGTGACGCCGTTGTGAGCCGGCCAGGCAACGCTGCCTTGGCGCAGCATCGGGTGCTTGAGCAAACGGCTCATCTCTTCGTAGCGCAACACGGCGATGCCGTAGGGCGTGGTGGCATACCAGTTGAGCTCTCGCGCGGCATGGACGAGGTCTGAGGTGATGGAGAAGTCAGGGTCAGCCACGGGCAGGCTGGGCACGGGGGATCTGGGCACGGGCGGCGGCGTGGCGTACGTAGTCATCGTGACTCCTGAGCAGGGGGCAATCTGAAGTTATCCTCCAGCACTAGAGGATTTGAGTCAAGACCCATCTTCTAGGACTGGGCAACGCCCACGATCCAGCCGGTCCCGCCAGGCACGTGCGCAGCCTCCGCGAACTCGCCTTCCATCGCCACCGGAATCCCCGGCAGGCGCTCCCCCACGACCCAACGAGCCGTGTTGACCGCCAGCACCCGGCGCTCGGAGTTGACCACCACCACCTCGGCCCGCGAGGTACGCAGCACCGACACCAGCAGCCGCTCCAGGTGCGCCATCTCGACGTCGGCCCCAGCGACCCCCAGGAACACTCCGTCATCGGTAACCGGGACGCTGACGGTCAAGACATAGAGCCCCGAGCCGGAGTAGTCGACGTACGGCCCAAAGGCAGCCCTCTCTCCCCGATCGTGAGCCGACTGGAACCACTCCATCTGCAGGTAGTCATAGACATCGATGCTCGACGGATCGAAGTTCAGTCGCAGCCTGGCCAACTCATCACCCGAGCGCTGCCACCACATCATGTAGCGCTCCAGTTCACCCACGACACCCGGAGCGGCGACGTAACCCATGCCCGCCAGAATCGGCTGGGCGGCCAGACGGGGAGCAATCGAATGCTCGAGCGCACCGAGGTCGCGTTCGAGCAAGCGGTTGTCACGGGCCTTGCCTCGGCACTCGCCCACCTCTGCGGCGACTTCCTCGAGCGCCACGAAGACCGGTGCGGTGAGAGCCGACACAGCCACCGCAAGGTGAGCAGCTGTTGGGGCGAGTTCGCTCATGGCGTTGCCTCCGTGGGGGCTTCCGATTCGTCGGTGAGAATCAGGTTGAGGGTGACCAGCCGCCTCAGATTGCGGTCGACATGCTCTTCGGCCAGGCGGCGCGCTTCGGCGCCAGACTCGGCCAACACGGCTGCGGCGATGGCATGGTGGTCGGCCACGAGTTGGGGGAGGTCCAGGGGCGGCCCCAACGGCAGCCACAGGAGGCCAGCGACCTGCGCCTGCAATGCCACCTCGCGGCGGGTCAACCGCTCCGACGCCGAGGCGATCGCGAGTTCGATGTGGAAGCGGCAGTCAGCGCGGATCCGGGCCCCGAGGCTGGTGGCCTCGCGCAACTGCTCGGTCAGGCCAAACAACCGCCGCACATTGACCGACGAGGCCCGCTGAGCGGCGAGGAAGGCCGCACGGCCGGCCACAGCCGCGTGCTCATCGGCGAGATCCCGCAGTTCCGACAGCGTCATCGCCGCCAACTGCTTGCCCAACGCCTCGACGGACGGGCCTTCCGTGCGGCGTACGAATGAACCACCGCTACGTCCGCGCCTGGTCTCCACCAACCCCTGCTCCCGAAGTTCCGCCAGGGCCTCACGGACCGTCATCGGGGCGACGCCGAACTGGCGCGCGAGCTCGACCTCGACCGGCAATTGCTCGCCGTCGTTGAGCAAGCCCAGGTGGATGGCCTCGACAATCCGCTGGGCCACCTCCCCCGCACGCCCGCGCGAGGTGACCGGACCCATCAGCGGCGACAGTGCCGACATCGGTTCCTCCACTCGACGGTTGGGGTGCGTGGCGTGAATCTAGCCGACCCGGTCCAGAAATCAGTGTGGCACGAACGGTTGCGCTTTAACCCATAGAATTGTAGTTTTTCTAACTATCACTCTCGGCTCGGGTCCCAAGAGCGATCAGCAGTCTCAGATCAGCAGTCTCAGCGGACCTGCACCACGACCGCCCGGTCACACATCCAGTTTGGGAGCTTTGATGTCTTCAAACCAGCCAGCCACACCGCCAACCCACGGGCACCTGCCGGACGCCGAGGGCTACTACGACTTTCATGACCACGACGACGCGGCACACCTGCATGCCCTTGGCTATAGCTCGGAGTTCAAGCGAGACATGAGTCCCTGGGCCAACTTCTCGCTCGGCTTTACCTACCTGTCACCGGTGGTGGGGATCTACTCGTTGTTCGCCCTCCTGCTGCCCGTGGCGGGGCCGCCCATGGTGTGGAGTCTGCTCATCGTGGGTGTGGGTCAACTCCTCGTCGCGTTGGTCTTCAGTGAGGTCGTTGCCCAGTTCCCGGTCGCCGGCGGGGTCTATCCCTGGGCTCGCCGACTGTGGGGACGAAAGTACGCCTGGATGACAGGGTGGGTTTATCTCATCGCGTTGCTGACGACTATTGCGTCGGTGGTCTACACGGGAGGCTTCTATGTGGCTCCCACCCTCGGGTTTGAAGCAACCACGGTCAATGTCATCCTCGGCGCCCTCGGGCTCCTCGTCATTGCGACCGTGATCAACTTCATGGGCACCAAGGCCCTGGCGCAGGCCGCGATCATCGGCTTCACAGCCGAGATCCTCGGGGCCCTGGTCGTCGGGGGCTGGCTGCTCATCGCCCATCGCGAACAATCCTTGGGAGTGTTGTTCGACAACCTTGGCGCCGGTGAGGGCAACTACTTCTCGGCTTTCGCCGCTGCGTCGCTCATCGGGATCTTCCAGTACTACGGGTTCGAGGCCTGCGGCGACGTCGCGGAGGAGGTGCCCAATCCGGGTGTGCTCATTCCGAAGGCCATGAGGCGCACGATCTACATCGGCGGCGCGGCGGCCACGTTTGTGTGCGTCGGTCTGATCCTCGCCATCAGCGACATGCCTGCGGTCCTGGCGGGCGAGGACCCCGATCCGGTGGGCACCTTGATGGTGGCTGGTTTCGGCGAGACGGGCGCAAGGATCGTCTTCGTCGTGGTGCTGCTCTCCTTTGTGTCGTGCGCGATGAGCCTGCAAGCAGCTGCCAGCCGCCTGGCGTACTCCTACGGTCGCGACGACATGATCGTGGGGAGCTCGCTGCTGCGGAAGTTCTCGACGACCAAACATGTCCCGCCGTACGCCCTGCTCCTCTCGGCGATCATCCCGGCCGTGATTGTGATCGGGTCCTACTTCTCCACGAATGCCGTGGTCAAGATCATCAGTTTCGCGGCGTTGGGCATCTACATCGCCTTCCAGATGGTGGTGCTCGCCGCGCTCCGAGCCAGGCTGCGCGGCTGGGTGCCGACCGGGAAGTACCAACTTGGCGTTTGGGGTCTGCCGGTCAACATCGCCGCCCTGGCCTACGGAGTCATCGCAATGATCAACATGGCGTGGCCCCGGACCCCCGATGCCGCGTGGTACGACAACTGGCTGGTCCTCTTGTCGGCGGTCATCGTGGTGGGATTCGGTGGCATCTACATGCTGATCCATCCGGCCGCGGACCGCAGCGGCGCGCCGTACGACGACGCCATCCCGAAGGTCAACGCCTGACCCCGGCACCAGTTGCGACCAGCTCCCCACACGTTGAGTTGGGCCTCCCTGGACGTTCAGTTGGGCCTCCCTGGACGTTCAGTTGGGCCTCCCTGGACGTTCAGTTGGGCCTCCCTGGACGTCCAGTTGGGCCTGCGTATACGGGCGAGTTGGACACCACAGGGAGGCCCAACTCAACGGGAAGCCAGGCCCAACTCAACGGGACGGGAGGCCCAACTCAACGGGAAGCCAGGCCCAACTCAACGGGAAGCCAGGCCCAACTCAACGGGACGGGAGGCCCAACTCAACAGGAAGCGAGGCCCAACTCAACGGAAGGCGGCGTGGCCCGTGAGGGCTTGGCCGACGACGAGGGTGTGCATTTCGACGGTGCCCTCGTAGGTCAACACGGACTCGAGGTTGTTGGCGTGGCGCATGATCGGATATTCCAAGGAGATGCCGTTCGCGCCGAGGATGGTCCGGGAGGTGCGGCAGATCTCGATGGCCTCGCGCACGTTGTTGAGTTTGCCCAAGCTGACCTGTTCGGGGCGCAGGCGACCGGCATCCTTGCGGCGCCCCAGGTGCAGAGCCAACAGTTCTCCCTTGACCAGTTCGAGGGTCATGTCGGCGAGCTTCTGCTGGGTGAGTTGGAAGGCTGCGATCGGCTTGCCGAACTGCGTGCGGACACCGGCGTACGACAAGGCGGCGGACAGCGACGACCGCGCCGCACCCATCGCGCCCCAGACGATCCCGTAGCGCGCCTCGTTCAGACACGACAACGGCCCCTTGAGGCCGCGGACCTCGGGCAGGATCGCCGAGGCGGGCAAGCGTACGCCGTCGAGCACGAGTTCGCTGGTCACCGAAGCGCGCAACGACATCTTGTGTTTGATCTCGGGCGCTGAAAAGCCGGGCGTGCTGGTGGGTACGACGAAGCCGCGCACGCCGGAATCCTCACCCTCCCCGGCCTGAGCCCAGACCACCGCCACGTCCGCGATCGAGCCATTGGTGATCCACATCTTGCGCCCGTCCAGCACCCAGTCGTCGCCGTCGCGCCGGGCGCGGGTGCGCATGCCAGCGGGATCGGAGCCGTGATCGGGCTCGGTCAATCCGAAACAGCCGATCGCCTCCCCCGCGGCCATCCGGGGCAGCCACTCCAGTTTCTGCTCCTCGCTGCCCCAACGCCAGATGGCGAACATGGCGAGCGACCCTTGCACCGACACCATCGAGCGGACCCCCGAGTCACAGGCCTCCAACTCCAGGCAGGCGAGTCCATAGTCGACCGCCGACATTCCGGCACAGCCATAGCCGTCCAGGTGCATCCCCAGCAAGCCCAGTTCGCCGAAGCTCTTCATCAACCCGCGGGGATCGTCGATCTGGCCAGACTCGAACCAGTCGGCGACGTAAGGCTCCGCAACGACCTGGCACAACTGCCGCACCGATGCGCGGACGTCCTTCTCGTCCTGACTCAGCAGGTCGTCGATGCCGGCCGGGTCGTCGATGTCGAACGGCGGCAGGCTCTCGTGGCTGCTCATGGGATCTCCTGTGCGTTGTGCTGACCCAAGGTGGGTGGCGGGGTGGGGTCGGGCGGGGTGCTGCGCGACCAACTAATGGGATGCCGGATCTGATCGGGATGGCCAGCACCCACGGAAATCGTGGGGTTCAGGCCGAGCTCGGCGGCGCGTGAGATGGCAGACCCGATGTCCGCGACCGGTCCCGCGGCAACGCCCACCTCGTTGAGGGCCTTCGTCCAGTCCGCGACGGATCGGCTGGCCAACCCGTCCTCAAGGGCGGCGACGAGCTCGGAACGATTCGCGACCCGCACCGGATTGGTGGCGAACCTCTGGTCGGCGGCCAGGTCGGGGCGCTCGAGCACTTCGGCGATCTTGGCAAACTGGCCGTCGTTGCCACAGGCGAGCGCGAGGAGCCCATCGGCGCAGCGCAGAGTTTCGTACGGCGCGATCGAGGGGTGCTGGTTGCCCATCCGGCCCGGGCTGACTCCGGTCGTCAGATAGGACGAAGCCTGGTTGGCGAGCGATCCCAGCAGACTGGAGAGCAGGTTGACCTCGATGCGTTGACCGACGCCGCTGGTCTCTCGCTCGTGCAGCGCCGCCAAGACACCGATCACCGCATCCTTCCCGGTGAGCACGTCGACCAGCGCCACACCGACCTTGCTCGGATCGCCTTCGACCGGTCCGGTGATGCTCATCAGGCCGCCGAGCGCCTGGACGACGAAGTCGTAGCCAGGCAGGTCAGCACCGGCGCCGCTGCCAAAGCCGGTGATCGAGCAGTAGACCAGGCGCGGGTTGGTCGCGCTGAGGTCGTCGTACCCCAAACCGAGTCGATCGAGGGTGCCGGTGAGGAAGTTCTCGACCAGCACATCGGCCCGCAGTGCCAGTTGGCGGGCCCGGGCGAGGTCGCCGGGGTCGCGTAGATCCAGCGTGATGCTGCGTTTGGAGCGATTGACGGACTCGAAGTACGCCGAGGAGTTCGCCGTCCACGGCGGACCCCAGTGGCGGGTGTCGTCGCCGACTTCAGGACGCTCGACCTTGACGACCGTGGCCCCCAGGTCGGCGAGGGTCATCGTGGCCAGGGGTCCGGCCAACACCCGGCTGAAGTCCGCCACTAGCACTCCCTCAAGGGGCGCGCTCACGAGAGGCTCCCGTGGTGGACCACTCCGTCAACCCGACGCGGGAGTCCCCAACTGTTGGCCTCGCGCAGCGTCATCGGCAAGGCAGAGTCGGGCACGTTTTGCCACGCGACCGGGCGGGTAAACCGATCGAGCGCGCCCGCCCCGACGGACGTCGCCGACGACACCGTCGTAGCGGGCCAGGGGCCGCCGTGATGCTGTGCCCACGTGAAGGAGACCCCGGTCGGCCACTGGTCCACGATCACCCTGCCCACTCGCTGCGACAAGCTGGCCACGAGGCCGGCGGTGTGGGGATCTGCGGGACCCCCGGTGAAAACGCTGGCGGCCAAGGCGCCCTGAAGGTTCCCCAGAACGGTGTCGCGCGCGGCGGCGTCGTCGTACTCCACGACCAGCGCCACGGGGCCGAAGCACTCCTCGAGCAAGCGTGACCCGGGCGTCAGCGCGTCGCTGGCCACCTGCAACAATGCGGCCTCGGCGGCCCACCCCGAGCTTGCGCTTGGCGCACGTGCCACAGATGTGGCGCCCGCCTCGATCAACTCGGCCAGCCCCGCGGCGTACGCCGAAGCGATCGACTCGGTCAGCAGCCAGCCGGACGGAGCCGCCTCGGAAAACGCAGCCCCAACGCGCGCCGGCGCGTCATGCCCGGCGGGGACGAGGAGCAGCCCGGGCTTGGTGCAGAACTGGCCGTTGCCCAAGGTGAACGACGCCACAAACCCGCTCGCGATCTCGTCGAGACGTTCGACCGCCGCGGGTGTGAGCACCGCCGGATTGATGGTGCCCATCTCGGCAAACACGGGAATGGGCACATCTCGTTCCGAAGCGATGCGCCACAGCGCAAGCCCGCCTCGCTGCGAACCAGTGAAGCCCACCGCCGTGATCTCGGGAGCTCGGACGAGCTGTTCGCCCGCCTCGAATCCCGCCACCTGCGCGAACGTGCCCGGGGGTGCGGAGGCCTCCCTCAGCGCGCGGCCTGCGACCAGGGCTAGGAGTCGGGCGGTGGCAGGATGCGCGGGATGTGCCTTCGCCACCACGGGACAGCCGGCCGCCAGCGCCGACGCGGTGTCGTTGCCGAGTGTCCCGAAACCGAAGGGGAAGTTGCTCGCTCCGAGCACCGCAACGGGGCCGAGCGGCACCCGGAGGCGACGCAGATCGGGGGCTGTGCCCGCCTCGTGGTCGACGGTCGCGTGCAGCCACGAACCCTCGGCTGCGACGTGGCCGTAGAAGCGCAGTTGTGCTGCGCAGCGCGCGAGCTCGCCGACCAAACGGACTTCGCCCAGTCCCGTCTCGCGGTCCGCCACGGCGACCAACTCGGCCGCCGTGTCGGGCACCTCCAGGGCCAGGGCGATCGCCTCGAGCCAGGCTTGGCGTTCGCGTGGGTGCAGCGCGGCGAGGGTGGGAGCGGCCGAGTGTGCTGCCGCCACCACGTCCGCAACCTCCGCCGGAGGAGTCACGGGCACCTCGGCAACGGTCGCTCCCGTCCGAGCGTCCTGACTGAGGTCGTGGATCACAGTGCCGAAGGTCTCACAAGAGTCGGGCTCCACGCCATCTGCCCGGCCGGTCGTCATGACCTCAGATTACGGGCAAGAGACGGATCCCGTTTGGTACTTTTTGTCCAATGAAGACAAGCGATTCTGCCATTCTGTCCAATACCGGCAGCGGCGAAGAGGAAGTCGTCGGGCTCGCCTGGCTGCTCGATCGACCCGAGTTGGGGCTGATCGCCCATCATCTGACCGAGCTCGACCCGTCCCTCGAATGGGCCCACGCCATCGAGTTACCGGATCCAACTCCGTGGCTGCGTGGCCACGGGCTGGTCCTGACCACCGGGCTGCACCTGTCCCGCGGGGCCATCGGGCAGGAGGCGTACGTCGCGCGGCTGGCCGCCGCTGGGGCGCGCGCGCTGGGCATCGGCACCGGGCTGCGCTTCGCCAACGTGCCGCGTGGCCTGGCCCCCGCCTGCGCAAGGCACGGGTTGTCCCTGATCGAAGTGCCGTTGCCAACACCCTTCCTCGCAGTGGTCCGCGCGATCTCCGAACGCCTGGGGGCGCTGCGCCGCCTGCGCCTCCAAGAAGCTCTCGACGCCCAGCAGCAACTGACCCGAGTCGCGCTTCGCGGTGGATCAGCCGCGGTCGTGCGCTCGCTGGCCCGGCACCTCGCGTGCGGCGTCGTACTCCTCGATGGACGGCAACAGGTGACCGCGCGCAGCGGCAGGGGTGCGCCACCGATCGAGCGGATCACTCAGGAGATCGCCGGGCGACCCGGCCGCGCCATCCGGGTTGCGGGCGCCGGCCACGAACTGGAGATCCAGCCGCTCGGCGAACGACCTACGGCACCTACCGGCTGGCTCGCCCTGGGTCGGGACCGCGGCTTCACCGGGACCGAACGTCTCGTGCTCAACCACGCCCTGTCGGTCTTGCGCTTCCAGTGGGCGAACGAGGTCGGGTCCCCTCCGGTTTCGGGGCAAGGCGCCGCAGCGGAGTCCGCGGTGCTGCGGCACCTCCTGGCAGAGCGTGCGGGCGCGGCAGACTTGGCGGCCGGCGTCGACCTGCCCAACGAGCCGCTTCACGTGATCGCGCTGCGAGACCACGACGCAGGCGCGACCCGCATGGCCCTCGACCGCGGCCGCTCGGCGGGCCACACCCTGGGAGGGTGGCTCCCGCACCAATCCGTCTCGGAGCCCGTCGCCGTACTGCTCACCGCCGCCCTCGATGAGGCCGTTGCCGCCGTACGCCGCGGGTCGGCGCCCGGTGTGCGGATCGGCATCAGCCACGCGGCGAGCCTGGCCACCCTCTCAGGGGCTCGCGCGGCCGCCGTGCGCGCGCTCGACCTGTCCGAGCCCGACCAGATCGTGCATGCGGGCGACCTGCCCCTGGATCGACTGCTTGCCCAGGAACAGTTCCGCGGACTCCTGGATGGGTCGGCCAACGCGTGGCTGCGTGCGCTCGAAGCCCACGATGTGACCCACGACGCCCAGCTAGTGACATCGGTGCGAACCTACCTGGCCCACCACGGGGCGTGGGACCCCGCCGCGCGCGCGCTGGGGGTGCACCGACACACGCTGCGACATCGAGTGACGCGCGCCGAGGTACTCGGCGGCTTCGATCTCGAAGACCCGACCCACCGGGCGCTCTTGGTGCTGGCGTTGGCCGCCAAATAGACCGCTGGGCCGCCCCCACAGGGAGCGACCCAACGTCGTGGATTGCGTTGAGTGACCTAGCCTCGACCGCTGCTGGTGCGCAGTCGCCGCGAGATCGAGTCGATCGCGATCGCCAGGAGCAGGACTGCTCCGGTGACCATGAAGCGAACCGACGAGTCCACGTTGATGATGTTCAAACCACTCGTGATCGCCTGCAACACCACCATGCCGAGCATGGCGGAGTACGCCGACCCGCGGCCGCCGAACAACGACGTACCACCGATCACCGCAGCCGCAATGGCGGTCAAGTTGGTGTCGGTCGTGCCGCTACTCTGCGACACCGACGTCAACTGTCCGGCCACCATCACGCCACCCAGCGCCGCCAGAGTGGAACACAAGGCGAACACCGAGAAGTAGATCCGGTTGACCTTGATGCCCGAACGACGTGCGGCCTCTTCGTTGCCACCCACCGCGAACACATGACGTCCCCACCGGGTCTTGCGCAAGATGAGGTCCATGGCGACCACGAGCGCTGCGAAGAGCAGCACCAGATAACTCCAGCCACGGCCCTGGCCCTGTTGGAGATACCAGGTCAGCCACAACAGGCCCACCGCGAGCAAGCCTCCCTTGATCAGGACCGACATGGTCGAGGGCGCGCTCAGGTCCGCAGACTTGCGTCGGCGGATGCCATAGAGCGCCGCCAGGACGTAGCCCACCGCGATCAGCACCACCAAGACGTACGCCGGAGCCCCGGTGAGGAACTTGAACCGGGCGAACTGCACCAGCCACGAATCCGTGGGCAGGTTGATCGTGCCGTCCTTGCCGAGGACATAGAGCAACGCTCCCTGGAAGCCCAACAAGCCGGCGAGGGAGAACACAAAACTCGGCACCCCCACCCGGGTGAAGAGCACGGCATAGAAGGCGCCCACGAGGAGCCCCACCACGATGCCGGCAATCAATCCCGCGGTGACGCCCCAGCCCTGATTGACCACCAAAACGGCCATCGTGGCAGACGCGAACCCCGACACTGACCCCACGGACAGATCGATCTCACCCAACAGGAGCACCAGCACGATGCCCAGCGAGATGATCCCAATCGGCGCCGCGAAGTAGAAGATGTTGGAGATCGTGAAGGAGGAGAGGAACGTTTGATCCAGCGAGAAGAACACCAGGCTGATCACGACCAGCCCGACGACGACGGGAAGGCTGCCCAACTCGCCGCCCTTGAGCCGACTCCAGAACTGCCCCAGAAGACCGCCCAGGCCCTTGGTCTGAATCAGTCGTTCATCGGCGAGGTCGGCTGCGACCGCTGATGCGGTTGGTTCGTTCTCAGCCATGTTCGACCCCCTCGGTCGCGTCGCTGTGCTTGCGGGAGGCACGCTCGGCCACCACGTTGTCCGAAGCGCCCGTGATGGCGGCAACCAACTGCTGGGTGGTCGCTTCCTCAGTCCTGAATTCGGCCGCGTTTCGACCCAGTCGCAGTACGACGATTCGGTCGGCGACGGCCTGCACATCGGCCATGTTGTGGCTGATCATGATCACACCCAGCCCGTTCTCCCGGAGTCGCTCGACCAGGTTGAGCACCTCGGCGGTCTGGGCCACACCCAGCGCTGCGGTCGGCTCATCGAGCATCACGATCTTGGGAGACCCCACCAGGCTGCGCGCGATGGCAACGGTCTGACGTTGTCCACCCGACAGCGCGGCGATGGGGATGCGCACCGAGGGAATCTTGGCGGAGAGGGTGCGCAGTAGGCGCCACGATTCCTTCTCCATGGAGACCTCGTCGAGCAGCACACCGTGGTGCTTCTCCTGGCCCAGGAAGAGGTTGGCCACCACATCGAGGTTGTCGCACAGGGCGAGATCCTGGAAGACCGTCGCGATGCCCAACGCCTGGGCCTCGCTCGGTCCCCCGATGGCGACCGACCGGCCGCCGAAGACGATGTCTCCGGCGTCCGCCTGGTACACCCCCGAGATGATCTTGACCAACGTCGACTTGCCGGCGCCGTTGTCCCCCACCAGGGCGACAACCTCACCGGCGGCCACCTCCATGTGGATGTCCGTGAGGACTTGGACGGCACCGAAGCGCTTGTTGATGCCGGTCAGGGACAACACGTTGTCCCTGACCGGCACCTCCATGGTCGGAGCTTCCGACATCAACTCAGGCCAGCCGCCGCGCACGCGTCGGCATAGTCCGCCGTGCAGATGTCTTCAACCTTGTAGAACCCATCGGCGATAATCGTGTCACCGACGTTATCGGCGGTCACCACGATCGGGTCGAAGATGAACGAGGCAACGCCTTCGAAGTCGGTCGTTTCGCCAACCTCGTCGCCGTTCACCAGCGCCACCGCCACCTCGGCGGCCTTGTTGGCCTCCACGGGGATCGGCTTGTAGATCGTCATTGCCTGCTGACCCGCGATGATCCGCTGGATCGCGGCGATCTCGGCGTCCTGTCCCGTGATCGGAGGCAGCGCGTCGGCGGCAACTCCAGCCCCGGTCAAGGCAGCAACCACGCCACCGGCCTGGCCGTCATTGGCGGCGTACACGCCCTGGATGTCAGCTGCCTTGAACTTGCCGAGCTGGTCGGTCGTCCACTGCTGAGCGTTGTCCGGGCTCCAGTCGGGGTTGTCGTATTCCGCGAGGATCTTGACACCGCTGCCATCGAGGACGCTATGCGCGCCGCCCTTGAACTGACCGGCGTTGGGGTCGCTGGGGGCGCCATTGAGCATCAAGATGTTGCCCTTGCCGCCCATCGCGTCCACGAGCGCCTCGGCCTGCATCTTGCCCACCGTGGCGTTGTCGAACGACATGTAGTAGTCGGCTTCCTTGATCAACCGGTCATAGGCGATCACGGTGGCGCCCGAGTCCTGAGCAGACTGGACCATCGCACCGGCACCGGCACCGTTGACGGGATCGAGGACGATCACCTTGGCGCCCTTGCCAATGGCCGACTCGACCTGTTGGGCCTGCTTGGCCTCGTCCTGGTCGGCGTTGTAGTAGTCGATCGTGCAGTCGGAGCACAATTCCTTGACCTTGGCCTCGAACAGGGGCCGGTCGAAGGCTTCATAGCGGGTGGTCTTCGACTCGGGGAGCAACAGCGCGATGACCTTGGCGTCACCGTCCGTGCCCGAGTCGCCGTTCGTTTCATTGGCGCCACAAGCCGAGAGGCCGGCAGCTCCCATGATGACGACGGCGCCAAACGCCGCGAAACGGCGCAGAGTTATGGACATTTCTTCTCCTCGCATGGAACTCGCCGCTAGGACGAGTCGTGAGCAATCTCGTGTCTGAGTGTTGTGGCTCACGCCTTAGTCGTCAAGAGTTGAACGCAAAGTATCCTCGTTTCGTTACATTCCGCGATTTTGTCGCTATCTCTTGACGACAAGAGTCTCATGGGTCACAGTTCCCCCATGGCCGCGAACTCCGCCCCGGGCTCGACTGCTGCCCTGCGCACGGCCAACCAATTGCGGCTGCTCGAGGTCCTGCGCACGGGCGGCGACCAGGCCCCCGGCGGGAGTGCGCTGAGCCAGGCGGACCTGGCCCGCGTCACCGGACTGGCCCCGGCCACAGTCTCCAACATTGTGCGTGAACTGTCCTCGGCGGGGCTGATCGACACCGTGCCGGGCAGCGGCAGGCGCGGCACCTCGGTGCGGCTGGCCCTCTCCGCTGGCATCGTCGTCGGCATCGACTTCGGGCACCGCCATATCGCGGTTGCGATCGGCGACCTCACCGGCTCGGTGCTCGGCGAGCAGCGGCGCCGCCTCGACCCCGGCGCCACCCATGAGGCCGGGCTGATGCTCGCCGCCGATCTGCTCGGCGCGCTGTTGACCAGCCTCAGGCTCGAACTCGGCCACGTCCGCTCCGTGGGTCTGGGCCTACCCGCCCCCATCACCGACGATGTCGTCCGCTCGTCGGCGATCCTTCCGGGCTGGGTGGGCGTCAATGCCCGGTCGGCCGCTCAAGCACGCTTCGGACTCCCGGTCCACATCGAGAACGACGCCAACCTCGGCGCGCTGGCCGAGCATCGGTACGGCGTGGCGCGCGGCCACGACAACTCGGTCTTCGTCAAGATCTCCTCCGGTGTCGGCGCCGGACTCATCTTGAACAACCAGCTGTTCCATGGCACCGGTGGCACCGCTGGAGAGATCGGACACCTGACCCTCGACGAGCAGGGGCCGGTCTGCCGCTGCGGATCCCGCGGGTGCCTGGAGGCCTACGCGTCCATCGAAACCGTGCAGAGCATGATGGCCAGCCAGCTGCCCGATGCCAGCCTGGACGACATCATCGCGGCCGCACGTTCGGGAAACATCTCCGCCGTGCGGAGCCTCGAGGACGCCGGGCTCCACCTGGGGTGGGGGCTGGCCAGCGTTGTCAACCTGCTCAATCCCTCGGTCATCGTCGTGGGCGGCGACATGGCCCGAGCCGGGGAGTTGTTGATGCAGTCGGTGCGCATTGGGCTGCGCCGGCACGCGCTCGACGCCGTCGCCTCGACCCCCGTGGTCGCCAGTGAACTCGGCGAGCGCGCCTCGTTGATCGGCGCCGTCATCCTGGCCGCCGAACGCACCGAATTGCTAGCGCCGGTCCCGTAGCTTCTGATATGGAGTGGCTTCTTGTCAAGTGGCAGGGTGAGGCGCCCGTCCGGATTGCTCTGGGCGGGCGCCTCGTGGCTTCGTGACCGAGCCGGTGGTGAGCGTGTCGTTGGCGACGCGCGGTCAGACTGATATGCGCGGGTTGGTTACCGCAGGACGGGGCGTTCGGCAGGAGCGGGCCGCGTGTCTAGAAACGAGCGTCGCCGACCCTGGTCGGGCGGGCTGCTCATAGTAGCTGCGCGGGTCGCTCCAGGCGCTGCCACCGCCGGTCGTGGTCGACGAAGTCAGCTGGTGGGTCGGTTAGTTCTCCATCACGGCCAGGGACCAGCACCAGCCGGCCAGTTCGCGGGCGATGGCGACGTTGGCGATCACGGGCCTCTTCTTGCGGTCGGTGAATCTGACCCAGCGGGCGTGTAGCCGGCGGTTGCCGGCGTCGCCGCGGATCCGGGCGGGGGGTGGGGCGAGTTCCCATCGGTCCCGCAGGGTCTTGCCCGGCCGATAGCCCGGGCGGTGGTGCCAGGCAGCCTCGACCAGGAGCCGCCGGGCGTGGGTGTTGCCGGTCTTGGTGATCGGCCCCTGTACCCGTGAGGACCCCGAGGAGTGCTCGCTGGGCACCAGCCCGACGAACGAGCCGATGGTGTTGCCGGTGAACCGGTGCCACTCGCCGATCTCGACCGCCAGTGCGAACGCAGTCAGGGTCGAGACCCCCCGCAGACAGCCCAGCCGGTGCACCACGGCGGTGAACTCGCTGTCGGCGGCCATGGTCGCGATCGCGGTGTCCAACCGGTCGCGACGTGCTGTGGTGCTCAGCACGGCCTCGTAGTCGGACTCGAAGGCCAGCCGGGTAGCGGCATGGGCGAAGTGCTGTCGACGCAGCCACAGGTCGTGCTTGCCGGTCCAGGCGTGACCGTCGTAGTAGACGATGCCCTGGCGCAACAACAGCTTTGAGAGCCGGTGTCGCGCCCGCATCAGATCGGCGCGGGAGTCCTCGCGAGCCCGGACCAGGTCGCGGGCGGTCTCCTGCTCGACGCTGGGCACGGCGACCGCGGTGACCTCGTCCATCCGCAGCAACCTGGCCAGATGAATCGCATCGCGGGCATCGGTCTTGACCCGGTCCCCGGCAGGTCGCTGCAACTTCGAGGGCGCCGCGACCAGGCACCGGATCCCAGCCTGGGTCAACGCCCGGTAGAGGCCGAAACCTGTCGGCCCGGCCTCGTAGGTCACCGCCACCGGCCCTGGCAGCCCCTGGAGCCAGCCACGGATGTGGTCATGGGCTGGAGTCAGCTTGGTCTGGAACAGCTCACCCGTGACGCCATCGATCGCTGCTGCCGCAACAGATCGTGCGTGCACGTCGAGCCCAACACTCGTACGCTCGGTAAACACCGGGGCCTCCCACACATGTCGGATAGGCCAGGCAGGGGAATCTGTCTGGCAACCCACGAATCTGTGTGAGCGAGGCCCCGGCCTGCAACCCCTTCGCCAACCGAAGCGGTCACTCCATACCGTCTAGAGGGGCTGGATCGCTATTCCCACTCGATGGTGCCGGGTGGCTTGGAGGTGACGTCGAGGGTGACCCGGTTGACGTCGCGGACCTCGTTGGTGATCCGGGTAGAGATGCGCTCGAGCACGTCGTACGGCAATCGCGCCCAGTCGGCGGTCATGGCGTCCTCCGAGGTCACCGGCCGGAGTACGACGGGGTGCCCGTAGGTGCGGCCATCCCCTTGGACCCCGACCGAGCGCACGTCGGCCAGCAGCACCACCGGCATTTGCCAGATTTCGCGGTCCAGCCCGGCCGTGGTCAGCTCGGCCCGGGCGATGGCATCGGCCTCTCGCAGGATCTCCAGCCGGTCGGCGGTGACCTCACCGATGATCCGGATCGCCAACCCGGGCCCCGGGAAGGGCTGGCGCCAGACAATTTCCGCGGGCAGTCCGAGCTGTTCTCCCACCAGACGCACTTCGTCTTTGAACAGCGTGCGCAGCGGCTCGACCAGCTCGAATTCGAGGTCGTCGGGAAGCCCGCCGACGTTGTGATGGGATTTGATGTTCGACGTGCCCGCGCCACCCCCTGACTCGACGACATCGGGATAGAGGGTGCCCTGCACCAAGAAGGCCACCTTCGCCCCGGGTTCGCTGCCGAACTCCGCGGCGGTCTTAGCGAGCACCTCGGCCTCGGCCGCCTCGAAGACCCGGATGAACTCGCGGCCGATGATCTTGCGCTTCTCCTCCGGGTCACTGACCCCGGCGAGCGCATCGAGGAACCGCTGCTGAGCGTCGACCACGTGGAGGGATACCCCGGTGGCGGCCACAAAGTCACGCTCCACCTGCTCGGCCTCCCCTTGTCGCAGGAGGCCATGGTCGACGAAGACACAGGTGAGCCGCGAGCCGATGGCGCGTTGCACGATCGCTGCCGCCACGGCGGAATCGACGCCGCCGGAGAGGCCGCAGATCGCTCTCCCGGTTGCTCCGATCTGGTCCCGCACGCGCTGGACCTGTTCCTCGCCGATGTTGGTCATCGTCCAGGTCTGGCGGCAGCCGGCGAGATCGTGCAGGAACTGTTCGAGGACGCGTTGGCCGTGCTCGGTGTGAAGCACCTCGGGATGCCACTGGACGCCGGCCAGCCGCTGCTCCGCGTTTTCGAAGGCCGCGACGGGGGTGGCCTCGGTCGATGCGAGCACCGTGAAGCCGGCCGGTGCCGACGCGACCGAGTCGCCGTGGGACATCCACACGCTGTGTTGGGTGGGCAGCTCCGCCAAAAGTACACCGGGGGTGGTCACGTTCACGGGGGTCCGGCCGTATTCGCGCGCACCCGTTTGGGCCACCTCGCCGCCGAGGTGTTGGGCCATCAACTGAAAGCCGTAACACATGCCGAAGATCGGCACCCCCGCCTCAAAGAGGGCAGGGTCGATGGCGGGCGCGCCAGCCTCGTACACCGACGACGGCCCACCCGACAGAATGATCGCCTGCGGGGACTTGGCCAACAGGTCCGCCACGGACATGGTGTGCGGCACAATCTCGGAATAGACGCTCGCCTCACGCACTCGCCGAGCAATCAGTTGGGCGTATTGCGCACCGAAATCGACCACCAGCACCAGGTCGTGATCCGTCACTCTGCGGCCTCTCCTCGGGAGCGGCGAGTCTAACGCCGGACCCCCCAAGTCGTTGAGTTGGGCCTCCCTGACCGTTGAGTTGGGCCTTGCTGGCGGTTGAATTGGGCCTCCGTGCCGCCGTTGGGTAGAGCAGCGATAGGACAGCGAAGCCCAACTCAACAGTCAGGCAGGCCCAACTCAACGGTCAGGCAGGCCCAACTCAACGACCGGGGGACGGAGGGCGGCGGGGGCTTGGGGTGGTACCGCGGGGGTGCGGGGGGGCACGGCGGTGACGGGTTTGTACGCCGCACCGCGGGCAGGTCGCGGGTCGGCTTCGCCGCGGTTGGGCCACAACGCCATCGCTCGCTCGGCCTGAGCGGTGATCGTCAACGACGGGTTCACGCCCAGATTGGCGGCAATCGCCGAGCCGTCCACCACGTGGAGCCCCGGATAGTTGAAGACACGGTGATAGGCGTCGACCACCCCTGTCTCCTCGCTCGCCCCGATCGCGCAGCCGCCGATGAAGTGCGCCGTCAACGGTCGATTGAACGGTTCGCCCACGGAGCCGCCCGGCGTACCCCCGATCAGCGCAGCCATCCGACGCACGGTCTCATTCGCGATCGGAATCCAGGTCGGGTTCGGCTCGCCATGCCCCTGACGCGAGGTGAGCACCCGTCGGCCGGTCAGCCGGGAACGCTTGGTGTAGGTCGTGATCGAGTTGTCACGGCTCTGCATCACCAAGGCGATCACCGCCCGCTCCGACCAGTGCCGCATGTCATAGAGGTCGCGCATCGACCCACGCTGGCGCCACAGTTCCTTGAGCCAGATCCGCCAACGCGGGTGCGGTCCATCGTCGTCGGTGAGCACCGTTTGAAGCAGTGCCATGGCATTGCTGCCCTTGCCATAACGGACCGGCTCGACATGGGTGTGTTCGTCGGGGTGGAACGACGACGTTATCGCCACGCCCTGGCTGTAGTCGACACTGGTGTCCGGGGCGATCGCGCCCAGGATCGACTCCGAATTGGTCCTCGAGAGACTCCCCAAGCGCTGCGACAAGAGCGGCAGGTGGCCTTCGTCACGCATCCGGTGCAGGAGTCGCTGGGTGCCGAGCGCCGAGGCGGCGAAGACGACGTGTTCCGCAGTGATCACGCGTACGGCGGAGGCTCGACGAGCACTGGCCTTGGTGAAACGCACCCGTACGTCGTACCCCCCGTCCGACCGTGGCGACACCCGCGTCACGGTGGTGAGCGGCAGCACCTTGGCGCCTGCCGCTTCGGCGAGGTGGAGGTAGTTCTTGACCAGAGTGTTCTTCGCGTTGTGGCGGCACCCCGTCATGCACTCCCCGCAGTTGCGACACGGATTGCGCGCTGGGCCGGCTCCGCCGAAGAACGGGTCGGGCACCTCCTCACCCGGCGTCTGCCCGGGCCCCCCGAAGAACACTCCCACGGGAGTCGGATGAAAGCTGTCGCCCACCCCCATCTCGGTGGCCACCCGCCTCATCACCTCATCTGCGGGGGTGTGGACGGGGTTGTCGACCACGCCCAGCATCCGCTTCGCCTGGTCGTAGTACGGCGCCAGCTCGGCGCGCCAGTCGGTGATGTCGGCCCACTGCGGGTCGGAATAGAACGCCGGCAACGGCTCATAGAGCGTGTTCGCATAGACCAAGGAGCCGCCGCCGACTCCCGCCCCCGACAGGATCAGGCAGTCTTTGAGCGCGTCGATCCGCTGGATGCCGTAGCACCCGGCCGCGGGGGCGAACACATAGCGCTTCGTGTCGAACGACGTGGCGGGGAAGTCATCGTCGGCGAACCGAGCCCCCGCCTCGATCACCGCCACCCGGTAGCCCTTCTCGGTCAGCCGAAGGGCGCTGACCGACCCGCCGAAACCCGAACCGACGATGACGACGTCGTAGTCCACCTAGGGCCGCCGCAGCTTCTTCAGCACACGAAGACTCCCGGACATCGCCGTGGCGTAAGCCCCATCGGAGAGCCCGAACATGGGGGCGATCCGCAGGCCCCGCTGGGTCGCCACCGTCTGAGGTTCGGTGAAACGGTGGATGCCTTCGGGTCCCTGCCGACGTCCGATCCCGGAGCTGCGCATCCCGCCCATCGGCGCCGCGAGGCTCCCGAAGGTGGCTCCGAACGCCTCGTTGATGTTCACCGAGCCGCAGCGGATCCGGGCGGCGAGCTCGCGCGCCCGGCGACCGTCTCGGGAGAAGATTGAGGCATTCAAGCCATAGTCACCGTCGTTGGCTCGGGCGACCGCTTCGGCCTCGTCGTGGAAGCGATAAACCGAAACAACCGGCCCGAAGGTCTCCTGACCAAAACACGTCATCTGCGGGGTAACCCCGGTCAGGATGGTGGGTTCGTAAAAGTACGCCCCGAGATCCGGCCGGGCCCGGCCACCGGTCAGCACCCGAGAACCCTTGGCGACGGCGTCGTCCACGTGCGCCGTGACTCGCGCCAGCTGATCGGCCGAGATCAGGGTGCCCATGTCCACGCCCCAATCGAGGCTGTTCCCCAGTGTCATCGCCTCGGTGCGCGCGACAAATCGATCGAGGAACCGGTCGAAGATCTGGTCCGCGACAAACATCCGCTCCGACGAAACACAGAGCTGTCCGGCGTTGGAGAAACTCGCGCGTACGGCGCCTTCCGCGGCCCGGTCGAGGTCGGCGTCGCGCAGGATCAGGATGGGGTTCTTGCCACCCAATTCCAGGGAACAGCCGATCAGGCGATCGGCGCAGCCCTGCGCCACCGACCGGCCCGTCGCGGTCGATCCGGTGAAGCAGACATAGTCGGCAAGTCCGACTACAGCCGGACCGACCTCGGCCCCCGGACCAGCCACCACCTGCCACAGATCGGCGGGGAAGCCGGCCTCTTCCAGCAGTTCTGCGCCGAGCAGGGCGCTCAACATGGTCTGGGCATCGGGCTTGGCGACCACGGCGTTGCCGGCCAGCAGCGCCGGCAACCCGTCGCACAGCGCCATGGTGAAGGGGTAGTTCCACGGGGAGATGATCCCCACAACACCTTTGGGGACTCGGTTGACCTCGACCCGGGTCAGGACCGGCATCACGCCGAGTTTCCGCTCGGTTGCGAGGTGTTGGCGCGCCGTACGCGCGTAGTAGCGCGCGGTCAGCGCCACATGCATCGGCTCGTCGAAGGCATGTTTGCGCGCCTTGCCCGACTCCCAAATCGTCAGGTCCATGATCTCTGCCTGGCGGTCGAGGATCACGTCGTGCAACCGCAGCAGGACCGCCGCGCGCTCCTCGATCGAGGTGTCGGCCCACGCGGCCTGGGCTCTCCGGGCGCGCGCAAAGGCTTCGGCTACATCGGCCGGTGAGGACTGCGGCAGGTTGGCGAGGCGCTGGCCGGTGAGCGGCGAGTGCACTTCGACGGTGCGCCCGCTTGTCGCCACGACGCGGTCGGTGAGCGCCATGACGTATTCGCGATGCAGGGCGTACGACGCCGTCGGTTCATGTTCGGGATCGGCGGGACCCTCGACGAGTGGCCCGCGCTGGGGGGAGGTCATAGAAGGAGGTTAAGCGACGTGGCAAGGCGTGACTACCCACGAGTAGCCGTCCTCAGGCGTCGGCCTCCGCCAAGAACTCGACCATCGCCGCGTTGTAGTCGTCCGGGCTTGCCGTGTTGAGCGGATGGGCGCCCTTGATGGTGCCGAGTTTGCCCCGCTTGATGCGTTTGGAGATGAGCCGCGACACCGCAAAACTGCCCCGCTCGCGAGCGCCCACCAGCACGAGAGTCGGCGCTTGGACGAGCCGCAGATCGGGCCGCAGATCGACCTTGGCCAACCCTTCGACCACGGCGATCGCCTTCTGCTTGTCGATCCCCTGCTTGGCGAACTTCGCTTCCGACGTACGCCGCATCGAGCCCACCTGCAACGTCATCACGATGCGCGTCGGCCGCACCTGGCCGCCGCTGACGACCAACTTGTCGACCCGGTCGGGGTGGCGCGCTGCCAGGCGGATGGCGACCATCGCGCCCAACGAGTTGCCACAAACGTGGGCGCGCTCCAGGCCCTGCCCGTCGAGGTGGGCCACCACGGCCGCGATCGCCTCGTCCATCTTGAACACAGGCTGTTCTGCCGGATCGAGACCCGCGATCCAGGGCGCCTGCCCCGTCCAGGCTTCGGGCAACGCGCCGATCTGTGCCTGCCAATCGTCGGGAGTCTGGCCGAGCCCGTGCAAGAACAACACGGTGGTGGTGGTGGGGTCGTCGGCCATGTGGGTTCTCCTGGGGCGATGCGGGCGTGAGGGCTAAACGATCTCAGGTGCGCTGACCCGGGCCTCGTCGGCCTCCTGGTCGGTGATCATCATCTGGCTTTGCCGCTCGGCTTCGACGCGCCTCAGATAGTGATCGACCTCCGAGGCGGTGCGGTCATCGTCCCAGCCCAGAACGCCGGCCATCAGGCTTGCGGCAAAGGGAGCGACGGCGACGCCGCGATCGAAGGTCTCGATCGAGATCCGGGTCCGGCGGGTCAGCACGTCGTCGAGATGGCGGGCCCCCTCGTGGCTGACGGCGTAGACGATCTCGACCGCGAGGTAGTCCTCCGCATCGGCGAGCGGCTCGGCCAACGCGGGGCGATCGCGCATCAGTTCGAGCACCTCGTCGATGAGGGCGCCGTACCTCCCCAACAGGTGGTCGATCACCGCCACATGCACGCCAGCGCGGCGCGAGAGTACGACGCGCTGGTTGGTCCGCGTCTCGAATCCCTGGGCGCCGACCAGCGGCACCCGATCGGTGATGCTGTCGCGGGGGGCCGCAACACCCTGCCGTTGCAGGTCGGGTACGGCGGCCTGGACGGCGTCCTTGGCCATCACGCGGTACGTCGTGAGCTTGCCGCCGGCGATCATCACCAGGCCCGGCACGGGAGTCACGACGGTGTGCTCGCGGGAGATCTTGGAGGTGGAATCCGATTCGCCCACCAGCAGGGGGCGCAGGCCCGCCCACACCCCTTCGATGTCCTCGTGGTCGAGCGGGTCTTTGAGGATGGTGTTGACGTGGCCGAGGAGATAGTCGATGTCGCTTTTGCTGGCCGCCGGGTGGGCCTTGTCGAGATCCCACGGAGTATCGGTGGTGCCGATGATCCAGTGCCGACCCCATGGGATCACGAAGAGCACCGACTTTTCGGTCTTCGTGATGAACCCGGCCTCCGAGCGGATCCGATCGCGCGGTACGACGAGGTGAATCCCCTTGCTGGCCTGCACGTTGAGGCTGCCCCGACCGCCGACCATTTCCTGGATCTCATCGGTCCAGACGCCCGCGGCGTTGACCACGGCCTTGGCGCGGACCTCGAATTCCTCGTCGGTTTCCAGGTCGAGGGCCCGGACCCCTACAACCCGCTCGCCCTCGCGCAGGAAGGCGACCACCTTAGTGCGCGTCGCCACCTGCGCACCATGGGAAGCGGCGGTGCGCGCCACGGTCATCACGAGTCGGGCGTCGTCGACCTGGCAGTCGTAGTAGCGGATCGCTCCGGCGAGATCGTCGGTCTTCAGATCCGGAGCGATCCTGGCGACCTGCTTGCGGAACAGGTGGCGATGACGCGGCACTCCCATGTCGTATTTGCCGGCCATCGCGAGGGCGTCGTACAACACCAGCCCGGCGCCGGCGTACGGGCGCTCCCACGTGTGATGCAGCGGGTAAAGAAATGCCACCGGGCGGACCAGGTGGGGGGCCAAGCGGGTCAACAGGAGGCCGCGTTCTTCGAGGGCCTCGCGGACCAGGCCGAAGTCGAACATCTCGAGGTAGCGCAACCCACCGTGCACGAGTTTGCTGCTCCGTGAACTGGTCCCCGAGGCCAGGTCGCGTTGCTCGATCAGCCCGGTGGTCAGTCCGCGGGTGACGGCGTCCAGGGCGGTGCCGGCACCGACGATGCCGCCGCCGACGACCAGCACGTCCAACTCGGCGCCCGGCGTGTTCGTCGCTCGCAGGGCATCGAGGGCGTCGACACGAGCGGCGGGGCTGAGGGCGCTGGTCTGCGTCATGAGGTCATTGTGCATTGTGCCCGCGATCCGGGCCGCCGCACCCCTGTGGCGGCGGCCCTAGATCGAGTCTCGGATCGGGCCGGCAGCCGCTGACCGCGACTCCGGCTTGCGCGGTGGGACGGCGCAGGAGGGCGATTGGTTCCCAGCGTCGACGGCGGGTGGCCGAGCCGGGGTGCGCAATGATGAAGGCGTGGACGAATTCGTCGAGTTGTACGACGCCGCCGGCCGGCCCTGCGGCGCCGTATCTCGCTCCCAGATGCGCGCTGAGAACCTGCGCCACGCAGCGACAGCCGTGCTGGTCCGCAACTCCGCTGGTCAGGTCTATGTCCACCGGCGAACCGATAGCAAGGATGTCTTCCCCGGCCTGCTCGACTTCACCGCTGGCGGCGTTGTGGGTGCTGGTGAGGATCCCGCGGAGGCCGCGCTGCGCGAGTTGGACGAGGAGTTGGGGATCCGGGGCGTGACGCTGGAGTTCCTCGGCGCCTCCGACTATGCCGACGAGCACACGGATGTCCGCGCGTTCCTCTTCGCCGTGACCTGGGACGGGCCGATCAGGTGGCAGCCCGAAGAGGTCGCTTGGGGGGAATGGCGCGGGCTCGACGACCTCCAACACGACCTGTCTGAAAGGCCCGGCCACTTTGTCCCCGACGCGGTCGCCCTGTGGGCGGACCGCTGGCCGGACCTTCAGCCAACGGCTAAATCCTGAGTCAGGAAGGGATAAATCGTCTCGTTCAACTCGATCGGCGCGTCCTCGTTGAGCGCGTGGCCACCACTCAACGTCACGAGCTTGGCTCCGCGGATCCCGGCCGCGAGCGCCTTCGCGCCGCCAGCGTTGGCGCTGTCGCGCGAGCCATGTACGACGAGAGTCGGCGCCTTGATGAGTTTGAGATCGGCGGCCAGGTTCATCTTCGCGAGCGACTCGACGGCGTGCAGGGCGGCGGCCTTGGGGATGCCCTGGGCCAGAAACTTCGACTCCGGGGTGCGTCGCATGAGTGCCAGCTGCACCTTCAGCATCAGCTTCGGAGGGGTGACCTGGCCGGACGCCAACACCAGGCGGTCAACGGCCTCGGGGCAACGCGCCGCGACCCGCAGCGACACGGCGGCGCCCACGGAAAGCCCCACCAGATGAAAGCTTCGGATCCCTTCCACCTCCAGCGCCTGGACCAGCGCCGCCGCCGCCTCGTCAAGATCAAACGGAGCGTGATCGGTCGGCTTGAGGCCCTTGAGCCACGGCGTACGTGCTTGCCACCCCGACGGCAGCGCCCGGATCTGCTCGAGCCAGGCATCCGGCCGCTGCCCGAGTCCGTGGAGGAAAACTACCGTGGTGGGCGGTGTGGCCTCCGGCTGATTCATTCGACGACGATCTCGACCCGCTGGAACTCCTTGAGGTCGGTGTAGCCGGTCGTTGCCAAGGAGCGACGCAGCGCGCCGATGAGATTCATCGTGCCGTCGGCGACGCGAGACGGCCCGAACAAGATTTCTTCCAGGGTGCCGACCGTGTCGAACTGCACGCGCTCACCACGCGGCAGCTGGGCGTGGTGGGCCTCGCCACCCCAGTGGAAGCCGCGCCCGGGGGCATCGGTGGCCCGCGCAAACGGCGAGCCGACCATCACGGCATCCGCGCCGCAGGCGATCGCTTTGGCGATGTCGCCGGAGCGACCGATCGAGCCGTCTGCGATCACGTGGGCATAGCGCCCGCCGGACTCGTCGAGATAGTCCCGGCGGGCTGCAGCGACATCGGCCACGGCCGATGCCATGGGGACGGCCACCCCCAAGACCGTGCGCGTGGTGTGTGCCGCTCCCCCGCCGAAGCCGACCAGCACCCCGGCCGCGCCAGTGCGCATGAGGTGCAGCGCCGCCTGATAGGTGGCACACCCGCCCACGATCACGGGTACGTCGAGCTCATAGATGAACTCCTTGAGGTTCAACGGCTCGGCCTGGGACGACACGTGCTCTGCCGACACCGTCGTGCCGCGGATCACGAACATGTCGACACCGGCATCCACGACCGCTTTGGCGAATTCCTTGGTGCGTTGGGGCGACAGGGAGCCCGCCACGGTCACGCCCGCATCACGCATCTGGCGCAGCCGCGCGGTGACCAGTTCGGCGCGGATCGGCTCGGCGTACATCTGTTGCATCCGCCGGGTGGCCTGTTCGCCCTGGAGCGCCGCCACCTCTTCGAGGAGCGGCGTCGGGTCGTCGTACCGCGTCCACAGGCCCTCGAGGTTGAGCACCCCCAGACCGCCGAAGCGACCGAACGCGATGGCTGTTTCCGGGGACATCACCGAATCCATCGGCGCAGCCAACACCGGCAACTCAAAGCGGTAGGCATCGATCTGCCACGCCACGCTGACCTCTTCGGGGTCACGGGTCCGGCGGCTGGGCACGATCGCGATGTCATCGAAGGAATAGGCCCTCCGGGCACGCTTGGCTCGCCCGATCTCGATTTCGGTCACGGGCGGCAGCCTAGCGACTGCCAGTCCTTGGTTGGTCCAGTGCGTAGAGTTGAGGCGTGCCCCGGCGCAGCCAATTTCTGATCGGTTTGTTGTTCTGCAATGCCGTATCCGCGGTTGGTGGCGGCCTCGCCCTGATGACCGGCGTAGTCCCGGAGCAGTCGGCGTGGATCAGAGCCACCGACTTCCCGAGCCTTTACGCCCCCGGCGTCATTTTGATGGCGATCGTCGGGGGCAGCGCTGCCCTTGCCGCATTGGCGATGGCTAAGCGGAGCCCCGGATGGCAGTTGGCCAGCCTGTTGTCCGGAACGATCATGGTGTGCTGGATCGTGGGCGAGATCGCCTCCATGCGGACTTTCCACGTTCTCCAGGCGGTCTATTTGGCGACCGGGATCCTCACCATTTGGCTCACGCCCACTCACAATCCGGCCAACGATGACCTAGCGTCCTGAGTAGTTGGGGGCCTCGACGGTCATCTGTACGTCGTGGGGATGGCTCTCCTTGAGTGAGGCCGAGGTGATCCGCACAAACCGGCCCTTGGCCTGGAGTTCGGGGATGGTCCGGGCGCCGACATAGAACATCGACTGATTGAGTCCGCCCACCAACTGGTGGGCCACCGCCGACAAGGGGCCACGGTAGGCCACTTGACCCTCGATGCCTTCGGGCACGATCTTGTCGTCGCTGGTGACCTCCGCCTGGAAGTAGCGGTCCTTGGAATAGGACTTCTTGCCACGGCTGGACATCGCGCCGAGTGAGCCCATGCCGCGGTAGGCCTTGAACTGCTTGCCGTTGACGAACACCAACTCACCGGGGGAT
Organism: uncultured Actinomycetota bacterium; assembly: GCA_963814245.1. Lineage (GTDB taxonomy): Bacteria > Actinomycetota > Actinomycetes > Propionibacteriales > Nocardioidaceae > Nocardioides. Next base: position 1,096,508 of record CAWFBY010000001.1, on the reverse strand, counting down.
TCCTCGCAACCCGCGAGGAGCGATCCGATCATCACCGACTCCGCACCGGCCACCACCGCCTTGGCGATGTCTCCGGAGTGCTGGAGCCCGCCGTCCGCGATCACGGGTACGCCGGCGGGCTGGCAGGCCTGCCACGCGTCGTACACCGCCGTGATCTGGGGCGCGCCAACCCCCGTGACCACCCGGGTGGTGCAGATCGACCCGGGACCGACACCCACCTTGACCGCGTCCGCTCCGGCGTCCACAAACGCCTGGGCTCCCTCGCGGGTGGCGACGTTGCCGCCGATCACCTGCACATGACGGGTCGCCGAGTCTGTTTTGAGCCGACGCACCATGTCGAGGAGGAGGCGGACGTGCCCATGGGCGGTGTCGGCCACGAGGACATCCACGCCGGCGTCGATCAGACGGGTGGCCCGCTCCCAGGCGTCGCCGAAATAGCCGATCGCTGCGCCGACCATGAGCCGGCCGTCGCCGTCTTTGGAGGCCTTCGGGAACTGTTCGGACTTGACGAAGTCCTTCACCGTGATCAGGCCCGCGAGCCGGCCTCGATCGTCAACCAGGGGCAGGCGTTCGCGCTTGTGTTTGCGCAACAACGTGGTCGCATCCTCCCGCGAGATGCCCACCGGCCCGGTGATCAGCGGCATCGGGGTCATCACTTCGTCGACCTTGGTGGTCGCCCATTCGGCGACCGGCGTGAACCGCAGGTCGCGATTGGTGATGATGCCGAGCAACCGATCATCGGTGTCGACCACGGGCAATCCCGAGACGCGGTATTGCCCGCAGATCCGGTCCAGATCTTCCAGCGTCGCGTCGGGGCCGATCGTGACCGGGTTGGAGATGATGCCCGTCTGGGTGCGCTTGACCAGATCCACCTGGTAGGCCTGATCGTCGATCGATAGGTTGCGATGAAGCACGCCGAGCCCACCCTGACGAGCCATCGCGATGGCCATCCGCGACTCGGTGACGGTGTCCATCGCGGCGCTGACCAACGGCACCCTGAGCGAGATCTCGCGCGTCAGGCGGGTGGTGGTGTCGATATCGCTGGGGGCGAGGTCGGACTCGCCGGGCAGCAGCAACACGTCGTCGTAGGTCAGTCCGAGGGCCGCAAACTTGTCGGGGACTTGCTGGGTCATGGGGCGATCCACGAACCTTTCGGGAGAGTGGCCCCCATCGTATCCCCGAACGGCGGTCCCTCAGCGTGTGGCCGGGCTCAGTTCGCGCACCGAGGCCCGCACCGTCAGTCGGTCTGCCGACATCCGGATCCGGCCCCGCAAACCCGCCGCCAACACCAGCGGCAACACGGCCTGATTGTCGGCCCGCGTAGTGATCAGGATCTCCGCGACTCCTGTGGAGCCCGCCAACCGAGCGACCTCGATCAACAGGCGCGTGCCGATGCCACGTCGATGCCAGGCGGGATCGACGGTCAACGTCACCTCGCGCACGCCTGGTTCCCCTGCCTCGGGCCGGATCACCGCGAGTCCGACGGGGTCGCCCCCGCTGAGCGCGGTGACGCGATCGCCCTCGGACACGAAGGTCGGCTGCCCCGAGGGGCTCAGCCGGCGCCCCGCCGGGGGTAGCCGGTCCTCGAGCTTGGCTCGCGCCAAGACGTCGCTCACCAGGTCGGCCAGGGCCGAGCCCCGGGCATGTTCGGTGGCCGTGAAGGGCGCCGTACGCCGCACCTGGACGGCGACCTCACCCACGGCGAGGTCCATCACGTCCTGGCGGCGGGCGCCGGAGGTCGCGACCGACTCGGCCTCCGCGTCAAACAGCGACGCGACCACCTCGGGGAAGGCCGCGGGCTGCCCCAAGATCGTGCGTGCCGCCTGGACATAGCGGGTCGGCTGGTCGGCGAGGGCCGCCTCGGTGCAGGTGGCCGCACTCACCCACACGCCACCCGCCCCCTCGATCAGGCTGCGCAACTCCTCCCGCGACCAGTCCGCGGGCGTCCGGAGCACCAACTCATCGGTCACCGCGTCGATCCCCGGAAAGATCTGCAGGCCCAAGATGTTCACCCCCGCCAGGCCGCAGCGCTCGGCCAGGAGCGCCAACGACCCCGGGCGATCGGGCAAGGTGGTTCGCACGCGCCACAACATGACTGTTCCTCCTGGCTGGACAAGGTCTCCAGCGTGCCCGGGCCAGGTTGCCCCCAGGGGTCGGTCACGTTTCGGCTGCGAAAACATCGTTCCCTTGGGTCCCCCGATCTCGTGGCTAGATTCGCTAGATGGGACGCATCGGGTTCGGGCAGGGTCGGATGGTCTGGGCCGCCGCGGTTGCTGCCGCACTGGCCCGATTTCCGGGGGCGCTGTGGCCGGTGCGACCCGATGAGGCGGGCTTCACGCTGGTGGCCAGGTCCTGGCATCCCGAGCCGGATGCGATGTTCGGCCGCTACTTCGTTGATCGGCCGCCCAGTCTGATCGCGTTCGTGAAACTCTCCGACGCGATCGGGGGGCCGACATTCTTGAGGCTGATCGCCGCGCTGGGCTGCGGGCTCCTCGTTCTCGCAGCTGCGGCGATCGCGCGCGCGATCGCGCGGTACGTCGCGGCGGAGGAGGCCACCAGCCGTCGGGCGGCCGCGTGGACGGCGGTCGTCACGGCAGCCGTCACGACCAACGCGATGATCGACCCGGTGGCCGCTAAGGGCGAGATCCTGGGGATCCCCTTGGTGGTGGGAAGTTTCTGGCTCACCTTGCGCGCCGTCGAGCGCCGCTCCGCGGCGTACGCCTTCCATGCCGGCTTGGTCGCCGCGTTGGCCCTGGGTCTGAAGCAGAACATGGCCGACGGGTTCGTGTTCTGTGCCGTCGTGCTCATCGGCGAAACCGTGCGGCGCACTCTGCGGGTCGGCGAATTCGCCCGGCTGACCGCCGCCGCGTTCAGTGGCGCCGCCATCCCGGTGCTCGGCACGATCGGCTGGGCACTGTGGGCGGGGGTCAAACTCGAAACGCTCTGGTACGCCGTCTACGGCTTCCGCTCCGATGCCATCGCCACCTTGGCCTCGCAACCTTCGGATGCGCCCCGCGAGCGCGCCTGGCAGTTGGCCGTCGCCTTCGTCGCCACCGGGATGGTGTTCATCGTGGCGTGGTTCCTGCCCCGACTGCCGGGACTCGTCCGTCCCGCCCCCGTCTTGGTCAGCGCCACCCTGGCGGTGGGCACGTTGGAGGCGGTCGGGCTGGTGCTGGGCGGCAGCTATTGGGCGGCGTACCTCTTCGGCCTGGTGCCGGTGCTCGTGCTCGCGCTCGCTCTCGTGCTGGCGATTCCCGGCCACGGCCGGTCGTCCAAGATGGGGGCGGCCAGCGTGCGGGCGGCACCTCGGGTGGTGCGGGGTGTGCTCGGACTGGTCGTGGTGTCCACGGTGTTCTCCCTCACCGTATGGGTGGTTGATCTCGCCCAGAACAATCATCCGCCCACCGAGGTCAACACCGGTCAGGCGCTGGCTCGCGCCGCTCGGCCCCGGGACACGATGGTGATCTATGGCGGGCGAGCCGATATCCAACTGACCAGCGGGATGGCGTCGCCGTACGAACACCTCTGGAGCCTGCCGATGCGGACCTTGGATCCTCGGGCCAAGCGGCTCCGTCGCCTATTGGAGGGGCGGCGGGCGCCGACGTGGTTCGTCGAGTGGGTTCCGCTCGGCACGTGGGACCCGGTCATCGAGACCAACCTGCGCGACGTCCTCGATCGGCGCTACGTCCGCCATGGCACGACCTGCAGCGGCTATCCCATCTATCTGCTCAAGGGGCTGCATCGCCGCGTCTTGCGCCAAGACTGCGTGCATAGCCACCTTCCCTGGGCTACCCCTGGCCAGAGTGAGCAGAACCAGGCAGAGTTGCCCGGTGACCAACCCCGACTCGACCCAACTAGCCCGCCAGGTGCCCGGCGTCGATCTTGGTGAAGAAATCGGGCGGGGCGGCTTCGCGCGGGTCTTCCGCGGCGTCCAAGTGGCCGTCAATCGCGAGGTGGCGGTCAAGATCGATTCACGACCGCTCGATGATGAACGCAACCGTCGACGCTTCCTGCGCGAGGCGACGGCGTCCGGACGGATCAGCGGTCACCCCCACGTCGTCTCGTTGATCGACGTCGGGACCACCCGCGACAACCGGCCCTATCTGGTGATGGAGTTGTGTCCCAACGGCAGCCTGTCGCAATTGCTGCGCGCCACCGGACCGCTGCGCGTGGACGAGGCCCGCGAGCTTGGCCTGGCCGTGACGGGCGCACTGGCGGCCGCCCACGAAGCCGGCATCCTGCATCGCGATGTGAAGCCGGCGAACATCTTGATCGACGCCTACGGCACCCCCCGGCTTTCCGACTTCGGGCTGGCCGCGCTTCCCTCCCCGGACCGCGAGTTGTCGGTCACCCTGGAGGCCCTGACCCCGGCGTACGCGTCTCCGGAAACGTTCTCCTCCCAAGACCCCACTACCGCCTCCGACGTGTGGTCGATGGGGGCGACGCTGCACGCGATGATCAGCAATTCCTCGCCGCGCCGCAGCCCCGATGGAAGTCCCCCGTCAGTGGAGTACCTGATGGAGCATCTCGCCGACCCCTTCCCCGACCCGGAGGTGCCGGGCAGCGCGGCGCTGATGGATGTCATCCGGGTCGCCACTGCCTTCGATCCCGGTGATCGCTATCCCACGGCGCGTGAGTTGTACGACGCACTCAAGGCCCTGCCGATCCAGACCCAGCCCGGCTCCCGAGTCACCGGAGGGCCCGAAGCGTCCTTCTCGAGCCTGCCCAACGTCGTACCCCGCGGAGCCCGACCCGCCACCCCCACCAAACGTTGGCCGCTCGCGGTCGCGGCCGGGGTGGTCGGAGCATTGCTCGGTGCCGGTGGGAGCGCGATCATGCTCACGGCGGCTGGTGACTCCCAAGACACCCCCGGGCCCGATGCTGGGGTCTCGTCGTCGCCGACCGGGGACGCTTCCGGGGACGGCGGCGACGTCAGCGCCACCCCGCCCGAACTCGGCGCGTGTTGGGGAGGCATCACCACGATCAGCAGCAAGGAGGTGACCTCGTCTCCGCTTGATTGCGCCGATCCGCACTACTGGGAGACCTACGCCAGCGGGATCCTGGACCCGAACACTGCGACCCCTTATGCCACCGACCTGGCCAAGGACCCGGTGGTGCTGAGTACCTGCACCAAGGCGGCCTTGAAGAACTATCTGCCGACAAAGAAGGGCGCCTTCCAGCTCAGCGTGATCCCGCCCGATCAACTCGCGTGGGCCGCCGGCGAACGTGGCTTCTCCTGCGTGGCAGCGGCCAAGTCCGCCGGTGAGGTCACCGGCCCCCTCCGCTGACCCGTCGCAGATTCACCGCCCACCCGTCGCAATTTCACCGCCCACCCGTCGCAGTTTCACCGATCCGGGTGAGTTTGCGCCGACTCGTGGGGGAAATGCGGCGACCCGCCCGCAGCCCCAGTGGGCCGGCGAGCGGGTCGACTACCGCGACGCAAACGTGTGGTGCGTCGGTCAGTGACCGTGACCGTGGCCGTGGCCTCCGCCGGCGGGGGTCGGATCCTCGTCCTCGGGCTTCTCGACGATCAACGTCTCGGTCGTCAAGAGCATGCCCGCGATCGAGGTCGCGTTGACCAGCGCCGAGCGGGTGACCTTGACCGGGTCGAGCACACCCTGCGCGACGAGATCGCCGTACTCCTCGGTGGCCGCGTTGTAGCCCGTGCCGGGCCCAGCTTCACGCACCTTGGTGACGACGACGTACCCGTTGACTCCGCCATTTTCGGCAATCCAACGCAGCGGCTCGTCGACCGACTTGCGCACGATGCGGACACCTTGCGCTTCGTCACCGGTGAGTCCGAGGTCGCCGTCGAGGACGGACGCGGCATGGATCAAAGCCGACCCTCCGCCAGCAACGATGCCCTCTTCGATGGCCGCGCGAGTGGCCGAAACAGCGTCCTCGATGCGGTGCTTCTTTTCCTTGAGCTCCACCTCGGTGGCGGCGCCGACCTTGATCACGCACACGCCGCCGGCCAGCTTGGCGAGGCGCTCTTGGAGCTTCTCGCGATCCCAATCGGAGTCGGTGTTTTCGATCTCGGCCTTGATCTGGTTGACCCGGCCTTCGACCTCGGCGTGGTCACCGCCGCCGTCGACCACGGTGGTGTTGTCCTTGGTCACGACGATGCGCCGAGCGGTGCCCAGCACGTCGAGCCCCACCTGGTCGAGCTTGAGGCCCACCTCGGGAGAGACGACCTGGCCGCCGGTCAACACCGCAATGTCTTGCATCATCGCCTTGCGACGATCACCGAACGCGGGGCTCTTCACCGCGACCGCGTTGAAGGTGCCGCGGATCTTGTTGACCACCAGCGTCGAGAGCGCCTCGCCGTCGACGTCTTCGGCCAAGATGAACAACGACTTGCCGGCCGCGATCACCTTCTCCAGCAGCGGCAACAGCTCGGCCACGGAGGAGATCTTGCCCTGGTGTAAGAGGATGTAGGGGTCGTCGAGAACGGCCTCCATGCTCTCGGGGTCGGTGACGAAGTAGGCCGAGATGTAGCCCTTGTCGAACTGCATGCCCTCGGTGAACTCAAGCTCGGTGCCCATGGTGTTGGACTCCTCGACGGTGATCACGCCGTCCTTGCCGACCTTGTCGAAGGCCTGCGCCAGCAGGTCGCCGATCAGGCTGTCGCGGGAGGAGATCGTGGCGACAGACGCCATGTCTTCGCGGGTCTCGACCTCACGAGCGGATTCGCGCAGGGCGTCACCGATCGCCTCGGCGGCGGCGTCCATGCCACGCTTTAGCCCCATCGGGTTCACGCCAGCGGCGACCGCGCGCAGACCTTCGTGCACCATCGCTTGGGCCAACACCGTGGCCGTGGTGGTGCCGTCACCGGCGACATCATTGGTCTTGGTGGCAACTTCCTTGGCCAGTTGGGCGCCAAGGTTTTCGAAGGGGTCGTCCAACTCGACTTCACGAGCAACGGTGACGCCGTCGTTGGTGATGGTGGGCGCGCCCCACTTCTTGTCCAGCACGACATAGCGGCCACGGGGGCCGAGCGTCACCTTGACCGCGTTGGCCAGGGCATCGACGCCGCGTTCGAGCGAGCGGCGGGCGTTCTCGTCGAACTCCAGGATCTTGGGCATGACTCTCCTCTAACGAAGGATCGGGCCGTGTGCTTGAGTCACCGCGAGGCGACCGGTTAAGCACACGACCCGAGGATGTTTCAGGAAACGACAGCGAGCACGTCACGGGCGGAGAGGATGAGGTAATCCTCGCCGGCGTACTTGACCTCGGTGCCGCCGTACTTGCTGTAGATGACCTTGTCGCCGACAGCGACGTCCAACGGGACGCGGTTGCCGTTGTCATCGATGCGACCCGGACCCAACGCCACGACCTCGCCCTCCTGGGGCTTCTCCTTGGCGGTGTCCGGAATGACCAATCCCGAAGCCGTCGTCTGCTCAGCCTCAAGGGGCTTAACAACGATGCGGTCCTCGAGGGGCTTGATGTTGACCGACACGATGTCGACCTCCACTTTCTCCACTTGTCTGACGGGTGGGAGCCCCCGAATGGGAGCGTCCCGGACGTTTGAGCCTGCGGTTTGAGGTACGCCGTCGCGGGGGTCGCACTTCATCGCAAGCGCTGGCACCCTCGGGTCGAGAGTGCCAAGTCAGACGTTAGCACTCGCAACAACAGAGTGCCAGAACGGGGGTCCGCAGTGCTCGCCTGACAAGATGCGATCGTGGATCTTGAGACCTTTCGCTGGCTGCTCACTGCTGAGGGGCAGCAGCTGTTGACGCTCGCCACACAGGATTACGTCGACGTGGACGGTGATCCGGTCGCCGCGGCGAGCGCCGTACGCCGCCACGAGGCCGACGCGGACCGGGCTGCGGCCGCGCTGACCCAGGTTGGCCTGCGCGTCAAGGGGGTCGCGAAGTTCGGCGACGACGCGCTGCGCATGTTCTTCACCCCCGACGGGCTCGAGCAAGCCACGCGCCGCCGGGTCGCCGATCATCGTGCGGCCCGGATCGCGATCACCGAAAACACCTCGGTCATCGACTTGGGCTGCGGCATCGGCGGCGACCTCATTGCCTGCGCGCGAGCGGGCATCACCAGCGTCGGCGTCGATCTGGATCCCGTGCGGGTCGCCATCGCCGAGGCAAACCTGGCGGCGTTGGGGCTCACGGGAGCCGTCGGCGTCTCCGATGCGACCGAAGTCGACGTCGGCGCCTTCGGGACCGCCTTCGCGGACCCCGCCCGACGCGGGGGACGCGGCCGGGTCTTCGACGTGGAGGGATGGACCCCACCCTGGCCCTTCGTCGAACGCCTGCTCACGGGCAGAGCGGTGGTCAAGGTCGCCCCGGGGATCGCACACTCCCTCATCCCCGACGGAGTCGAAGCCGAATGGGTGAGTGATCGCGGGGAGGTCAAGGAGGCGGTCCTGTGGTCGCCGTACCTCGCCGCCACCAAACGGCGCGCCACCGTGTTGGGCCGCACCGGTTTGGCCACCCTGACCGACGAGGATGACCCCTACGACGGCGAGCCGAGGCCGGTACGCGGGATCGGGGGCTTCATCTATGAGCCCGACGGGGCGGTGATCCGAGCGGGGTTGGTCACCGCCGTGGCCGCGGGGGTCAACGGCGGACTCCTCGACGAACACATCGCCTATGTCACCTCTGACGACTCCTTCCACAGCCCTTTCGCCCAGGGCTACCAGGTCCTGGAGCAACTGCCCTATCGGGAGAAGCAGCTGCGGCTGGCCCTCAAGCAGCGTGGCATCGGCCGCTTGACGATCAAGAAGCGCGGCGTCGAGGTGATCCCCGACGAGCTGCGCAAGCGCTTGTCGCTGGCCGGCGACAACGAAGCGACCCTGATCATGACCCGGGTCAACGGGGTCGGCACAGCGCTGTTGGTCAAACCGTTCTAGGGCCCAAACGGGTCATCGACGCCGGGCCTTGCGGTGCGCCAGACTGCAAGGAATCCCCGGACGGAAGGGCCGACCATGGACTTCGAACGGTTCAGCGTGGCGACGTTCAACCTCTACAACTTCCAACTTCCCGGCGCGGCCATGAATCCCGGGCAAACGCCGTGGACCGCAGCTGAGTTTCGACGCAAGGCCATCTGGGCTGGCAATCAGTTGCGGGAGTTGCAGGCCGACATCATCGGACTGCAGGAGCTCTGGCACGCGGACGCCATGATGGAGGCGCTCACCCGCGCCAATCTCGACGACGACTATGACGTCCTCGCCGAACCCGCCACGGGCGGCCGGATCATTTGCGGTGCGCTGGTGCGCAAGGGCCTGCTCCGCGGCACACCCGAGTGGCTGAACGAGTTCCCCGCGGGGATGCACCTGGAGTCCAGCACCGACGATCCGCAGGCGCCGGACATCTCGGTGCGGGTGTCGGGCTATTCCCGTCCGGTCTTGGCCTTCGACGTAGCGCTGCGCGATGCGCCACCGCTGACCCGGGTGTTCGTGACCCACTTGAAGTCGAAGTTGCCCACCCAGATCCATCGCGAGCCGTGGTACGCCGCCGCTCCTGCGACCTACCAAGACCATCGCGTCGCCCTGGGCGCGGCGCTCTCGACGATCCGGCGTACGGCGGAAGCCACCGCGCTGCGGATCACCCTGACCGAAGCCCTCAAGGGCACCGTCACTCCGGTGATCGTGTTGGGCGACCTCAACGACGGCCAACACAGCAACACGATCAACATCCTCACCGAGCAGCCGCGCTATCTGTTCGCCGATTCGCGCGGCGGCGGAGACATCGCGCTCTACACGGCGCAGACCCTCCAGGAATATCGCGACACCCGCGACGTCTACTACACCCACGTCCACAACGACTTGCGCGAATCCCTCGACCACGTGCTGGTCAGCGAGCAGTTCTACGACAACAGTTATCGCCGCCTCTGGCTCTTCGACGGGCTGTCGATCATCAACGACCACCTCAACGACACCGATACGGCCGCGCACAAGGCCAAGGGAACCGGAGATCACGGCATCGTCAAGGTGGCCTTCCGCTGGCGACCCGCACGTGAGGAGCCCTAGTGCCCTAACAACATCCGCTCGGCACCAATGGTGGTGTCGTCCCCGTGTCCGGTGTGTACGACGGTCTCATCAGGCAGCGAGAACAGTTGCGCCCTAATCGAGGCCTCGATGGTTGGACGATCGCTGAACGAGCGCCCGGTGGCGCCCGGGCCTCCGTTGAAGAGCGTGTCTCCGGTGAACACGCAGCCCTGGTCTTCGGCGTACAGGCACACGGCCCCCGGCGCGTGCCCAGGGGTGTGCAGGACCCGCAGACTCGTGCCGCCTACTGCAAGCACCTGCCCATCGGACAAGTCGACATCCCACAGCACGTCGGGATGCGTGAGCTCCCACACGGGCCGGTCGTCGGGATGCAAGAAGATCGGGGCGCCGGTCGCCTCGCGCAACGCCGGCGCAACACGCACATGGTCATCGTGGGCGTGGGTGCACACGATGGCCTTGACCCGTCGACCGCCGGTCAGGGCCAGGATCGCGGCCACATCATGCGGGGCATCGATGACGACGCATTCATCGTCATCGCCGATGATCCACACATTGTTGTCGACGTCGAAGGTTTCGCCGTCAAGACTGAAGGTGCCGCTGACGACTCCGTGCGTGATGGCTGCCGCAGCACTCATCAGAAGATCACCACGGAGCGCAGCACATCGCCGTGGTGCATCTTCTCGAAGGCCGCCTCGACATCCCCGAGACCGATCTCCTCGGAGACGAAGGCATCCAGATCCAGGCGACCCTGCTGATAGAGGTCGACGAGCATCGGGAAGTCCCGCGTGGGCAGGCAGTCGCCGTACCAACTCGACTTGAGCGCACCACCGCGACCGAACACATCGATCAACGGGATGTCGGGGATCTTCATATCGGGCGTGGGGACGCCGACGAGCACGACGGTGCCGGCAAGGTCGCGGGCATAGAACGCCTGCTTCCAGGTCTCGGGGCGCCCGACCGCATCGATAACGACATCGGCCCCATTGCCCTCGGTGAGCGCCTGGATGGCCGCGACCGGGTCGACTCCCTGGGAGTTGATCACGTCGGTGGCGCCCATGTTCTTGGCCCATTCGAGCTTCCGGTCGTCGATGTCGACGGCGATGATCTTGCTCGCCCCGGCGAGGGCCGAACCGGCGATGGCCGCCATCCCGACGCCGCCGCAGCCGATCACCGCGACCGACTTGCCGCGGCTGACGTTGCCGGTGTTGATCGCCGCACCGAGTCCGGCCATCACCCCACAGCCGAGCAGCCCGACGGCTGCGGCGCGCGCCGACGCGTCCACCTTGGTGCATTGGCCGGCTGCCACGAGGGTCTTCTCGGCGAAGGCACCGATGCCCAGGGCAGGCGACAGTTCGGTGCCGTCGGCGAGGGTCATCTTCTGGGTGGCGTTGTGCGTGGCGAAGCAGTACCACGGTTCGCCACGGTTGCAGGAGCGACAGTTGCCGCACACCGCGCGCCAGTTGAGGATCACGAAGTCACCGGGGGCTACCCCGGTCACGCCCTCCCCCACCGACTCGACGATGCCGGCGGCCTCATGGCCGAGCAGGAAGGGGAAGTCGTCGTTGATGCCGCCCTCGCGGTAGTGCAGGTCGGTGTGGCACACCCCGCACGCCGAGATCTTCACCACCGCCTCGCCGGGACCGGGGTCGGGGACGTTGATCGTCTCCACCGAAACCGGCTGCCCCTTGCCTCGGGCGATGACGGCCTTGACCTGCTGCATGTGGTGCTCCTTCACGGGGATCGGACTTACGTGGGTGAGGCCGTGGCGATCGCGGCTGGGGGAAGCGTCGCAAGACCCGCGCCCAGACGCAAGGAGCCAAGGGGCCAACCTCACAAAAGAAATGCAACCCAGCCGGTCGTTTTCGCGTCTTGAGCGAGAAAGGATGGAGGTGCCCGATGCCAACAGACACGTCCAGCATCACCAGATGGGGGATGCACCCGATGACTTCAGTCGATGGACACGCCAAAGAAGCCGACTTCACGGCGTACTTCACCGCCCGGCAACCCGCCCTGCTGCGCACGGCCTATCTGCTCACCGGAGATGGTGCCAGCGCGGAGGATCTCGTGCAGGAGTCCTTCGCCAAGCTGTATCTCTCCTGGGACAAGGTGCGGCAGCGCGAGTCCTTGGACGGCTACGTCCGCCGGATCATGCTCAACGAGCTCAACTCCGGCTGGCGCCGCCCCTGGCGGCGGCGCGAAGTCACCGTCGAGCAGGTGCCGGAGAGCCATGGCGTGGTCGACGCGTACGACGACGGGCGCGCCGCGGTCCTGTGGAGCTTTGTGCAGACGCTGCCTCGACGGCAGCGCGCGGTCGTGGTGCTGAGGTATTACGAAGGCCTCAGCGAGACCGAGATCGCCGACGCCCTCGGCATCTCCCCCGGCACCGTCAAGTCCCAGGCCAGCCGCGCGTTGGCAGCGCTGCGCGAGCGCGCGCCCCTTAGCCTCAATCCGAACTCTGCGGAGGAGCAGCGATGAACACGAACAGTTTCCCCGACCCCGATCAGCAGGGAGCCGAGCTCGGTCGAGCGTTGAGCCAACGCGCGGACGGGCTGCCGGAGGCCCCGATGACGGTTGCGGCGGTTCAGGCGCGCGCCAAGACGATCCGTCGCAATCGGCGGCTCACGGTGGCCGCGGGACTCGCAGCAGCGACCGCGATCATGGTCCCCGTCGCGATCTTGGCAACCAACAACTTCCAGCGCTCCGAGGGGCCACCGCCGGTGGTGAATTCGCCCACCCAAATCCCCGAGCCCAGCGGCACCGACAGTCCCGAGCCGTCCCCGACCGCATCGGCCAGCGAATCGCCCGAACCCACGGACAACTCGGTGTTCGACGTGTCCAACTTGCCGACCGGGGCTCCGCCTGGAGTTGCTTGGGCCAACGGCCTGACGATCCATCGCGCCGACGGCACGACGGTCGAGGTCACCGGGGTGGATCACATCGACCAACTCGCCCCGATGGGCGATGGCTGGGTGATCGCCACCGGTGACGCCGAAGGCAACCAGGTGGTCGTCATGCTTGACGCCGATGGTGTCGCCGGCGAGCGTTTCCCGCTCGATGGCAACCTCGCGCCCTCGCGGGCGGGCAACGTCGTCGCCTGGGCTTCCCCCAAGGGCAAGGTGACGGTCGTGGGTCAAGGCGGGTCGGAGATGCTCACCATGGCGTCGATCGACGCTCCGGGTCCCTATTCCGCCATCGCTGTCACCGGTGAGGACTGCAAGGAGGGGCGAACCACCGACGCGGGCTGCACGGTCTACGTGAACGTCAAGGGCGCCAAGGTTGCGGCGTACTCCACCAGTTCGCATGGCATCGTGGATGTAGTCGGTGACCAGATCCTGAACACCACGGCGTACGGCGGCGACGGCGCCCTCGCCGGCATCACCGACATCAGAGACGCAGGGACCTGTTCGATCGTGCGGCGCGGCATTGGTCAGATTCTCTGGGAGACCTGCGACTACCGGGTCATGAGTTTCTCGCCCGATGGCACTCACGTCGTGGCTGCTCAGGCGTACGGCGACGGGCTCGGCGATGGGGAGTTCGCGATTCTCAACGCGGCCGACGGCAGTCCGCTGGTGGACCTGATCAGCGAGGGCGACACCTTCACCACCGTGATGGACACCCGGTGGGAGGACGACTCCCAGGTGCTCATCAGGACGTTCCAAAACGGCCAGCACGCCTTGGTGCGGATCAGCCTCGACGGCGAGATGGAGTACGCCGTACCGCCAGTCCCCGGCGAGGATGTCGACAGCCCCTTCGTGCTCCAAGCGGGGCCCTAGGCCAGGCCGACGGAGCGACGGGCGACGGGGCGACGGGGCGACGGGGCGACGGATCACACCACCACGATGGTGATCGGCAGCGACGAATCCGCCGGTAGATCCAGCGCTGACGGGGGCCGGGCTCGCGAGACGAGCTCGGCCCCTAGCGCTGCCACCATCGCGCCGTTGTCGGTGCACAGGCCGGGGCGCGGAACCCGCACCCGCACCCCCTGAGCGGCGGCGCGTTCGGTGGCCATCGCTCGAAGTCGCGAGTTCGCCGCCACGCCCCCGCCGATCAACAGGTCCTCGATCCCTTCGGCCGCGGCGGCGTCGAGCGCTTTGCGCACCAAGACGTCGCACACCGCTTCCTGGAAGGACGCCGCCACATCGGCCACCGGCACCGGCTCTCCGGAGCGCTCGCGCGCCTCCACCCAACGCGCCACAGCCGTCTTCAGCCCCGAGAAGGAGAAGTCGAAGCGATGCCGCTCCAGATCGCGACGTGAGGTCAGGCCGCGCGGAAAGTCGATCAACACGCTGCTCCCCGACGCCGCCATCCGATCGATGTGCGGCCCACCCGGAAACGGGAGGCCGAGCAACCGCGCCACCTTGTCGAACGCCTCGCCCGCCGCATCGTCGATCGTGGCTCCGAGTGGATCGACGCCGATGGTGACATCGGTGACCTTCAGCAGGGAGGAATGGCCTCCGGAGACCAGCAGCGCCAAACAGGGCTCGGGAAGCGGGCCATGCTCGAGTTGGTCCACGGCGACATGCGCGGCGAGGTGATTGACGCCGTACAGCGGCTTTCCGAGCCCAATCGCCAACGCCTTCGCCGCGGCCACACCGACCAACAACGCACCGGCAAGGCCGGGGCCGCTGGTCACCGCGATGGCGTCGATGTCGTGGAGCCGGATCCCTGCCGACTCGGCGGCGCGCTCCAGGGTGGGCACCATCGCTTCGAGGTGCGCGCGGCTGGCCACTTCGGGTACGACGCCACCGAACCGCGCGTGCTCCTCGACACTGCTCGCGATCGCGTCGGCCAACAGGGTGTTGCCGCGCACGATCCCGACGCCGGTTTCGTCGCACGAGGTCTCGATGCCGAGCACCAAGGGGCCGTCGTTCACCGAAGCGTTCATGTCGGCCGCACCCTATCTGCCCGTGCCTGCGCTGGTGGGGGTCGTGGGGTCGATCGCGGTCATCATCACCAACGCGTTGCCGCCGTCGCGGTAGTAGCCGACTCGAGTATCAATCGTCACGAACCCATGTCCCCGATAGAGTGCGAGTGCAGCCGCGTTGTCCTCGGCCACCTCGAGCAGCATCCGGCGCGCCCCTGCCTGGCGGGCCGCATCGATGGCGCCGGTGAGGAGGATGCCGGCGAGTCCGCGCCGCTGATGGTCGGGGCGTACGCCGATCCGCATCAGGTCGCTCGTCTCTCCCGTGCAGAGCGTGATGGCATACCCGGCGGGCCGGGCCAGGGCATCCTCGGCGATCAACACCGTGCGACCCGTTCCGACCAACTCCGCCTCGATCGAGGACCGACTCCACGCGAACGCGCCAAACAAGGTCTGCTCCAGGGCACGGAGCGCAGGGAGGTCCCCCCGGGTGGCCGGCCGGATCACGCCGGTCGCCCTCGTCTGGCCAAACTCACGACACCGCCTTGGGTCTGCCAGGTGCTATGGCGTCGGGCCGCCGGAGGTACAACGGATCAGGGTCGTAGAGCTCGACGCTCTCGGTGGCGACGACCCGGGCCAGCCAGCCCGCGCTGGGTGCGGCGGGCGGTGCGCCCGGAGACAGCCACTCCGGATAGAGCACGGCACCTTCTCCCACAACCGCCAACCCGGGCGAACGCCCCAGCCCTGCGAGCCAGTCGGAGACATCTGCGGGTTTGAGCACCACCGGCCCCTCGCGGCGCAGCCCGGCTGCGTCGTACGCCGCCACATAGACCTCCTTGCGCCGAGCATCGGTCGCGACCAAGAAGTCGCCGAAAACGCCGCCCGACTCCGTCGCCTCCATGGCCAAGACGTCGAGCGTGCAGACGCCGTAGACCGGAATCTCCAGCACGAAGCCGAGCGTGCGGGCGGTCACCAGCCCGACGCGCAGGCCGGTGAACGGGCCCGGGCCGACGCCCACGGCGATCGCGGTGAGGTCCTGGCGCACGATCTCCGCATCCGAGAGGATCCCCTCGATCAGCGGAGCCAACTGTTCGCCATGTTTCATCGGCAGGGCCGAGCGCCGCTCGGCCACGACGTCGGTGCCGTCATGAAGCGCCACGGCGACAAAAGGGGTGGCAGTGTCGAAGGCGAGCAGCACGCCCCTGAGGTTAGCCGTCCCGCGGGTCGGCGTGGATCTCGCGTGGACCAATCTCTACGCTGGGCGCGTGGAACCCGCCGACGACTTCACCAAAGTGCGCTTCCGGCTCGACCAAAACGGCGATGGCTGGCCCCCGGTCACCAGTGAAGGCCTGTGGGCGACTCAGGTTGGCCCGGCCGAATACCTCGTCGAGAACACCCCCTGGTTTGCTCGCGGGTTGGCCCCGGGCGACGTCGTGGCGGTAGAGCATGGCGAGGACGGCGTGTTGTGGGCGACCGGTGTGGTGCAGGAGTCGGGCAATCTCGTGGTCCGGGTAACCCCTCGTCCCCAGGGTCCGATCAAGGACGATCTGCAGAGCATCCTGGACTCCTTTGCGGCCTACGACGTGGGCGGCGAAGGTGCTTTGCCCGACTGGCCCATCGTCTCCCTGGACATCCCCGCCGATGCCGACCTGGCCGCCGTCAAGGCCACCTTGGACGCCGGCGTAGCCGAAGGCCTGTGGGACTACGACGAGGGCTGCGTCTCCGACGCTTGGTGGTCCCTCTAACCCGAGTCGGCGACTTCTCCACGCGAGTTTGCGCCGACTCGCGTTAGAGGGCCCCGAGGTCCAGGTCGCACCATCGGGGGCCGAAGGGCCGCACGGATACGACGCGCAGGTCCGGCTCGCTGCCGCTGGGATCGGGGTCCCCGACAACTGCACCCAGCGCTCGTTCGATGGTGACGAGCAGTCGGGAGTCGCTCAACGGCTCGACCAGCCCGGCGCCCCATTCCACGACCGTGACGGCGTGCTCGACCTCGGTGTCGAGGTCCAGGTCGTCCAACTCGGCGATGCCACCGAGGCGATAGGCGTCAACGTGCACCAGGTCGGGACCACCCGCTAGTGACGGGTGGACGCGGGCGATGACGAAGGTCGGCGAGGTGATCTGCCCGCGCACCCCCAGCCCCTCGCCAAGACCCTGCGTCAACGTGGTCTTGCCCGCCCCAAGGCCCCCGGCCAGCACCACCACATCACCCGCGCGAACCACTCCAGCCAGGCGGACCCCCAGGGACCGCATCGCCTCCGGATCCGGCACGTCCAGCGAGACCGCGAGCCGCCGGCGCAATTCGACATAGGGGCTCAACCTGCCCACTTCGACGAAGCCTGCGGATTCCCAGAAGCCAACGGTGTGGGGCAGTTCTTCCCGGGCGACCACGGCCAACTCGCCCGCCTCGCCCACGGCCTCTACGGCCGCCGCCACCAGGGCATGAGCCAGGCCGTGATGCTGCCGGTCCGGCAGCACCCCGAAGCGTCGCAAGAAGACGGCGTTGCCCTCTGGCTCGGGATCAAAAAGCAGCGTGCCGACCGGGATCTCGTCGATCTCCGCGACCAGGCCGCCACCCGTGGCGAGCGCGCGACGCAGCGACTCAACGGTCTCCCCCAACGCGTCAGCCGGTGGCTGCAGGGCCGGACGATCGGAGAACGCAGCGGTAACCAACTCCCAGACGATCTCGGCCGCCTCAGGTCCGACGCGCCGGATGGTCAGCGTCACTGCGCGACCCGCTCCGAGGCGGTCGCCAGCAACCGGTCCAACTCGGCATTGACGTCCTCGTGCCGCTCGATGAGCACCAGATGCCCGGCACCGTCACACTCAAGCAGATCCGAGCCGTGGATCCGGGCGTGCAGCTTGCGGCTGTGCCCGATCGCGGTGATCTTGTCCTCGGTCCCGCAGATGATCGCCGTCGGCACGTGGGCCATGGTGGAGCACGCGCTCCACACGTCCAGATTGACGAACGCCGGATAGAACTGCGCAACCACATCAAAGGGCGTGCCGTTCAGCTGGTCGTAGGCGAACTGCACGTGCTCCTCCGGGGCTCCTTCGCCGAAGGCATAAGCATCGGTCACCACCATCGCAATGTCCTGGCTGCGGGATCTCAGCAGATCGACCGCCCAATGACCCTTGGCTAGCGTGCCGACCACACGTCGTACGACACCCCCGCCGACGCCCGCGGGCAGCATCGGAAACAGGATGCGTCCCGGATCGAGCCCGCCGGCCGTGGTGGCAATCAGGGCCGCTCCGACGACCTTGGTGCCGAACAGTTCCGGGAACTGATCGGCCAGCGACAAGACCGTCATCCCGCCCATGGAGTGGCCGACGAGCACCACCGGATCGTCGTGGGTGAGGTCATCCAGGACGCGTTTGAGGTCGCGCCCAAGTTGTTCCACCGTGGCGTGCGCCTCGGGCGAACGGCCCGAGCGGCCATGAGAACGCTGGTCGAAATAGACCGAGCGGACCAGCCCCCGATAGCCGGCGCGCTGATAGTGCCAACAGTCCAAACTCAACGAATAGCCGTGGCAAAAGACCAACGTGACGCCGGGGTCACCTGTGTCTCCGCTGCCGTCGAACTCGTCGATCTCCGCGTGCAGCCGGACACCGTCGTCGGCGACCACGGTGATGTTCGGCGAGCGCAACGAACCCAACTCGAGGTCCTCGTCGATCTCGCGATGCGCGATCGCACGCCGCTGCGCGGCCACGCGTACGGCGACCCCGGCCACCGCCACCCCAGCGGCTCCGGCCGCCATGCCGAGCACCTTGCCGGCAACGCTCATGACACAACCCCTCCCACATAGCGCCGCTTCAAGCGACCACCGATCCTCGTGACGATCTCGTAGTTGATCGTGTCGCAAGCCTCGGCCCACTCCTGCGCCGTCGGCTCCCCGTGCAACCCGGAACCGAACAACACCACGTCCGAGCCCAAGGGCGGCTCTTCCCCCTCCAGGTCGACCAGGAACTGATCCATGCAGATCCGGCCGCGAACCGGGCGCCGGCGCCCGGCCACCCAGACTTCGGCTCGCGAGCTCGCGTGCCGGGGTACGCCGTCGCCGTACCCCACCGGTATCAACCCCACCGTCGTGTCCCGCTCCGCGACCCACGTGTGGCCGTAGGAAACGCCACCGCCGGCCGGCACCGCCTTGGTCAACACGAGCGGCGCCCGCACGCTCATCGCGGGGACCAGCCCCAGATTCTCGGGCCCCAGACCCTCGGGCCCGAGACTGTCGGGCAGATGCCCGGGCGCCGGATCGAGTCCGTATGCCGCAATGCCGCACCGAACCAGGTTGAAGCGCGACGTGGGTCGCAAGATCGCGGCCGCGGAATTCGCCAGATGCGTCACCTCGGGACGCAGCCCGGACGCTTCGGCAACGGCCAGAGCCTCGCGGAACAGTGCTTCTTGTCGGTCGTTCGCAGGGTGGCTCGGCTCGTCGCTGGCGGCGAAGTGCGACCAGACGCCCGTGACGACGACCGAGCCTCCTTCCTGTTCGAGTCGGCGGGCGGCCGCGACCAGGGCCGGCCACGACGCCAGGGAAGCGCCACCGCGGGACAGTCCCGTGTCCACCTTGAGCTGCACCCGCGCGGTGATGCCGAGACCGCGGGCGGCAGCGCCGATCGCCTCAAGCTCGGCGACCGAATAGGCCGTGACATCCAGGTCGTGCGCGACAGCCTCGGTGTAGTCGGCTCCGGGGAGGTCCAGCCAGGCAAGGATCCGGCCCTGGTCGCCGGCTCGTCGCAGGTCGAGCCCTTCCTCCATGGTGGCGACGCCGAGCCACGTCACTCCGGCGCCACGCGCGGCCTCGGCGCAGGCGCGCATCCCATGCCCATAGGCGTCCGCCTTCACCACCAGCATGACGGTCGCCGGCTCCACCAGCCGCTGCAAGACCCCGAGGTTGTGCCGCACCGCTGCGAGGTCGACCACGATCTCAATCTGGGTCATCGGCTCCGGGGTCATCGGCTCCGGGGTCAACGGCTCCTGGGTCACCCGCGGATTGTTTCATCCAGGAGTTCTGCCATCACCACGGGCAGCGCCGCGGCGAGATCGCGCGCCACCAGCGGGCCACCCGCCGCCGCCAGGGTCCCGGCCGCGCCGTGCAACCAGGCTCCCACGGAGGCCGCGTCGAAGGGGTCGGTCCCACTCGCCAGCAGCGAGCCGATCAGCCCGGCCAGCACGTCCCCAGAGCCCGCGGTGGCCAGCCAGGGCGTGCCGGTCGCATTGGCGCGCACGCGACCCGCGCCACCGGGCTCGGCGATCAGAGTGCGCCGCCCTTTGAGGAGTACGACGGCCCCGAACGTGTCGCTGGCGCGACGCACCCAGGTCAAGGGTGCTGACTCGACCTCACCTCGCGCGCAGCCCATCAGGCGGGCCAACTCGCCCGCATGGGGCGTCAGGATCAGCCGGTCGGCCCGGCCCCCGCCCGCCGAGAAGTCGGCCAACACATCGGCCAGCGGAAACAACGCATCCGCGTCCACCACCACCGGCACCTGGTCTTCCAGACACGCCGCCAAGGCCGATGCCGCGTCCGCCCCGCTGCCCGACCCCACCACCCAGGCCTGGGCCTGCCCCGCCCCGACGACCTCCGGGTTGGCCGCTCGGACAGCCGTGCCGGCCGACCCGTCGTACCGCACCATCCCGGCCAGCCCGGACAGCGCCCCCGCAACCGAGAGCACCCCCGCTCCCGGAAATTCCTTGGAGCCGGTGCGCAGCCCGATGACGCCGCGCGCGTATTTGTGCGCATCGCCCGCAGGCGGGGACAGCACTTGCGAGACATCCGAGGCCTGCAACGATTCGACGGTGGCGGGCGGCAGGTCCAGGCCGAGATCGATCAGATGTACGGCGCCGCAGGCCGCGCTGGCCGGATCGACGAAGTGCGCCACCTTGTAGGTGCCGAAGGTGAGGGTCACGTCCGCGCGCACATGCGGTCCCCGAACCTCGCCGGAGTCGACCTCGATCCCCGAGGGCACGTCGACAGCGACCCAGGCCGACGCCGAGAAGCGCTCCAAGGCGGCCAACCCCACGCCGCGCAGGGGTCCGGAGCCGCCGATACCGACGATCCCGTCCACGACCACCTCGGGCAACGCCGCTTCCGCCACGCTCACAGGGCGGCCACCCCCCGCAAGAAGGGCCGCGTGTCCGCCCGCGTGCGCGCGATCGGGCTCGGTGAACACCGCCTGTACGGCGCAGCCGCGGCGGGCCAGGAGCGCCCCCGCGAACAACGCGTCACCACCGTTGTTGCCCGCCCCCGCCAGCACCAGGACGCGTCGGCCATAGGCACTGCCCAGGAGGTCCAAGACGGCGTTCGCGAGTCCCGCGGCGGCCCGCTGCATCAGGGCTCCATCGGGAAGCGCCGCGAGCGCGGCCGCTTCCGCCGTTCGGACCTGGTCGACGGTGTGGGCGCTGCGCATGAGACCAAACTACGCCCGAGACAGCGAGCGGCCCGGTCGCCATCGGGCGACCGGGCCGGACACGCGTGCCTCCCGTGGAGCGTTAGCTCACTTGCCGGGAATCTTGAAGACCTGTCCGGGGTAGATCAAGTCAGGGTTCTCGATGTTGTTCAGCCGGGCGATGTCCATGTAGTCGACCCCGAAGCGGGCGCCGATTTCGCTGAGCGTGTCACCGGACTTCACGGTGTAGCTTTCGTGCGCGGCCTCGGCTCGAGTTTCGGCGCGAGCCTCCTGGCGCGCTTCTTGGCGGGCCTCCTGACGCTCCTCGCGCGCCTCTTGGCGGGCCTCCTGGCGTTCTTCGCGGCGCTCCTGCTGGCCTTCCTCGACCTTGTTTTCGTGAGCGGCCTGCTCGACGGGAGCGAGCGAGGAGGTGTAGCCGGGCTCGTCGGCAACAACCGAGGTGTATTCCGGTTCGTCGACGATCACCGAGGTGTAGCCGCCCTCGGTGGTTGCCTCGGGCGCCGCGGGAGTCACCGCGTCGGCGGCCTGGTCAACGGTCTCTTCGACGGCATCAACCACATCTTCGGGCGACTGGTCGTCCCCGCCCCCGAGCGCGTCCTTGACCTTGTCTATGAAGCCCATGCTGGGTACCTCTTCTGTGTGGGTGCCCCGGCACTCGCCAGGGGCGCCGAGTATCGGCGAGGGCAACGCTAACCCAGGACCCGCCTGAGAGCCACGGTCAACCCTCCAACACCACCACAGCGGAGGAGATCCCGGCGTCGTGGGACAAGGACACGTGCACCGAGCGCACCCCCAATGAAACGGCGCGGGCCAACACCGTGTCCCGCATCAAGATCGAGGGCTGGCCATCTTCGGCGGACACCACTTCTGCGTCCTGCCAGGCCATCCCGACGGGAGCCCCCAACGCCTTGGCGAGGGCTTCCTTGGCGGCGAATCGCGCGGCCAGCGAGGCCAGCGGGCGCACCGCTTCGGCGGGAGTGAACAGGCGCTGCCGCAGCCCGGTGGTCCGCTCGAGGGATTCGCCAAACCGCTCGATATCGACGACATCGATGCCGATCCCGATGATGGCCATGGCTACTCGACCGTGACCGATTTGGCCAGGTTGCGCGGCTGATCCACATCGTGGCCCAACAACGTCGCCAACTCACAGGCAAACAACTGCAGGGGGACCACGGCCACCAAGGGCTGGAGGAGCGTGGACACCCGCGGGAGGCGGATCCATTCATCGGCGTACGGCGCAACTTCGGGATCGTCTTCCTCGGCGAGCACGATCGTGCGCGCCCCCCGGGCACGGATCTCTTGGATCGCGCTGATCATCTTGTCGTGCAACTGGTCGCGACCGTGGGGTGGCACCACACAGAACACCGGCAAGCCTTCTTCGATGAGGGCGATCGGGCCGTGTTTGAGTTCCCCAGCGGCGAACCCCTCGGCGTGGATGTAGGCCAACTCCTTGAGTTTCAGGGCCCCCTCCAACGCGACGGGGAAACCCGCATGTCGCCCGAGGAAGAGCACCGAGGTGGTGTCGCGCAGGCGCGCGGCCAAGTCATAGAGCGCCGGCGAATCGTCGAGCATCCGTTGCACATGTCCGGGCATCGAGGTGAGTTCCGCGACGACGCCGGCGATTTCGTCGCCGTACTTCGTGTTCCGCACTTGCGCCAGATAGAGGCCGAGCAGGTAACAGGCGACGAGTTGGGTCATGAAGCCCTTGGTCGACGCGACGCCGATCTCGGGGCCGGCGTGGGTATAGATCACCGCGTCGGACTCGCGTGGGATGGTCGAGCCGTTGGTGTTGCAGATCGCCAACACCTTGGACTTTTGTTCGCGCGCGTGCCGGATGGCCATCAGGGTGTCGGCGGTTTCGCCGGATTGGCTGATGCCCACCACCAGGGTGGACCGGGTCAGGATTGGATCGCGATAACGGAATTCGTGGGAGAGCTCCACCTCGCAAGGGATCCGGGTCCAGTGTTCGATGGCGTACTTCGCGACCAGTCCCGCATAGAACGAGGTGCCACAGGCGATGATGATGATCTTGTCGATCCCCCGCAGCTCGTCCTCGCTCATCCGGATCTCGTCGAGTTGGAGTTTGCCGGTTTCGTCGTGCCGCCCCAGCAGCGCATCGGCGACTGCGCGGGGCTGCTCGAAGATCTCCTTGCGCATGAACCAGTCGTAGCCGTCCTTTTCGGCGGCCGACAGATCCCAGTCCACGTGATACTGCCGACCCTGGGCCGGTGCCCCGTCGAAGTCGACCACCTCGACCGCCTCGGCGGTGATCGTGACCACTTGATCCTGGCCCAGCTCGAGAGCCTCGCGGGTGTGCTCGATGAACGCCGCGACGTCGGAGCCGACGAAGTTCTCCCCCTCCCCCAAGCCGACGACCAGGGGTGAGTTGCGCCGTGCCGCGACGACTCGGGCGGGGTCGAGGGCGTCGACGGCGACCAAGGTGAAGGCGCCGCGGAGTCGACCACAGACGTTCACCATGGCCTGGGTGAGCCCGTGGCCGGCTTCGACCTCGCGTTCCAACAGGTGCGCCGCGACCTCAGTGTCGGTCTCGCTGAGGAGGACCGCCCCATCAGCCTCGAGCTCGGCCCGCAGGCGGGCGAAGTTTTCGATGATGCCGTTGTGGATCAGGGCCACCCGGCCGTGCGGCCCGTTGTGCGGATGCGCGTTGAGGTCTGTGGGCGCGCCATGGGTGGCCCACCTCGTGTGGCCGATGCCGGTGTGCGACAGCGGTAGCGGCGTCTCTTCGAGGGCCTTTTCGAGGTTGGCCAACTTGCCGGCCCGCTTGTCGAAGACGATCCCGCCCTCGTGGATGAGCGCGATGCCCGCGGAGTCATAGCCTCGGTACTCCAGCAGGCGGAGTCCCTCGATCACGACATCGCGAGCCGACTTCGGCCCCACATATCCCACGATTCCACACATGGCCGCGAGTCTAACTTCGATGCGCGGGGTCCCCCGATTCGGCGACTGCAACAATGCGCCCATGGCACTCGGCCCCCAGGAGCGTGGCGAAACGGGCGATCAGGGTCGCGAAGTCTCCCCCTATGTCGAGCTTGAGCGGGCGGCCTGGGCGGCCCTAGGCCGGACGACCGAGAGTCCCCTTCGTCCCGAGGAAATCGCCCGCCTGCGCGGTCTGGGCGATGCGCTGGATCTCGAAGAGGTGCAGCAGGTGTATTTGCCGCTGTCCCGATTGCTGAGTCTGTACGTCGAGTCGGCCGGGCGTCTGCATCGCAAACAAGAGTCGTTCCTGCATCAGCCTCAGCCGCCACGCACCCCGTTCGTGATCGGGCTCGCCGGCTCGGTTGCGGTGGGGAAGTCAACGACGGCGCGGGTGCTGCAACAGATGTTGGCGCACTGGCCCGAGCACCCCAACGTTGCCCTGGTCACCACCGACGGGTTCCTGTTGCCCAACGCCGAGCTGGAGCGGCGCGGGATCCTGCACCGCAAAGGCTTCCCGGAGTCCTACGATCGCCGCGCGCTGATGAAGTTCGTGATCGACATCAAGTCGGGGCGCGATGAGGTGGACGCGCCGACGTACTCCCATCTGGTCTATGACGTGGTCCCCGATCAACGAGTGGTGATCTCGCGCCCCGACATCGTCATCATCGAAGGACTCAACGTCCTACAGCCGGGCCGCACCCGCGACGACGGGCGCATCGGCTTGGCAGTCAGCGACTTCTTCGACTTCTCGGTGTACGTCGATGCCGCCACCGCCGATATCCGTCGGTGGTACGTCGAGCGCTTCCAGCGCCTGCGCGAAACCGCGTTCCGCGATCCCGCGTCGTACTTCGCGAAGTACGCCGCACTGACCCCCGACGAGTCCGTCGCGGAGGCCGGGCGGATCTGGGACACCATTAACGGCCCCAACCTCGCCCAGAACGTGGTGCCCACCCGGTCCCGAGCAACCCTGGTCCTGCGCAAGGACTCCGACCACTCGGTGCGTTACGTCAGGCTCCGCAAACTCTGAGACCCAACTCAGGTCGATCCTCAGTGCAGGGTCTGGCGCTCGTGGGGCAGCAACCCAGAGGGGATCGGCTTGGCCGGGGCCTTGCCCAGCAAGCTCGGCGGGAACCCCAACTCCACACTCGGACGAGGCCGATTGGTCTGGTTGAGCCACTCGTCGAAGAACACGGCTAGGTCCTCGCCCGAGGTCGTCTCGGCCAGCGCGATGAACTCCTCGATGGTGCCGTCGGAACTGCGATGGTCGGCCGCCCACTGGCGCAGCAGACTGCGATGATCCACCGCGCCGATGCGATTGCGCAGCGCCTGGAGCGCCATCGCGCCCCGGTAGTAGACCGCGAAGTCGAAGAGGCGGTCGGCTCCCGGGTCCGAGATGGCGACGCCCCAGAACTGCGTGTCAGCGCGCAGCGCCCGGTAGTTGGCAGTGAAGATGTCGTTGACGGTGAAGTCGGCACTCGGCTCGTGCGCGAGGTAGAGCCAGGAGGACCACGTCGCGAAGCCTTCGTTGAGCCAGATGTGGCGCCACTGGCGCACGCTCACCGAGTCGCCCCACCACATGTGGGCGAGCTCATGGGCGATCACCTCGTGGTTGGGTCCGCCGCCGAAGAACACCTTGGAGTAGTTGGGCCGGGTTTGGTTTTCCAGGGCGAAGCCGAAACTGGCGTTGACCAACGTGCCCCCGGTGTTCTCGAAGGGGTATTCGCCGAACTGCCTGGCGTAGTAGTCGGTGACCCGCGGGGTGATCTTCAGGCTGCCGACGGCGTTGCGTCGCAGCGATCCCTTCATGTGTTGAGTGATCCCATAGATGAAGGGGGTGCCGGCGGGGGTCTTGCCCTTGACCAGGTCGTAGTCGCCGATGACCGCCGTCGCGAGATAGGTGGTCATCGGATCCGAGACGCTCCAGTGCCAACGCACCTCGTCGCCGACCTTCTTGCGGCCCACGAGTGAGCCATTGCTGACCACCTGGGACCCGAGGTTGGTCTGCACATGGATGTCGAAAGTGGCCTTGTCGGAGGGATGGTCGTTGCTGGGGAACCACAGCGCAGCGATCTCTGGCTCACCGGCCGCGATCGCGCCGTCCGGAGTTTCAAACCAGGTCCCGATGCCGGGCTGGGCCAACTGTCCCGGCTTGCCCGCATAGCGGACCTTCACCGTGAACTCGACTCCGGTCGCAATCGGGGCCGCCGGTGTCACGACCAGCTCGTGCCGCCCCTGAGTGAACGTGGCCGGCGCCCCATCCACCAACACCCGGTCTGCGGGCAGCCCCAAATCGAGGTTGAACCGGGACAGGTCCTGGGCGGCCCGGGCGGCGATGGTGGTCTCACCCGACAGCTTCTCCGACCTCACGCCGTAACGAACGCGGATCGTGTAATGACGAGCGTCGTATCCCCCATTGCCGTAGTTGGGGAAGTAGGGATCGCCCGCACCGGGAGCTCCGGGCGTGCCCACGCCGAGGGTGGGTGGTGGCGCCGCAACTGCGCCGCCCAAGAGCGAGGCGGACAAGCCGAGGGCGGCGAGGATGAGAGCCGCGCGGGCAAAGACGGACGTGGTGAACAGCGAAGGCATGGTGATCCCCCGATCACAGTGGAAGGTGATCCTCACCCTAGCCCGCCCCGGGGACAACCTTCTTTTGGAACTCCCCCAGCCGCTCCACGGGGCGGTAGCCCAGGCGTTCGTTGACGCCGATCATATGCGTGTTGACTTCGGCGTTGTACGTCGTCACGCGCACGATGTCGGGGCGTTCGCGCTGCAGGAGGGCGAGGTTCGCCACCTTGACGCCCAGCCCCAGCCGCCGGCCGCGATCGGTGCCCCGCACGAGCGTGCCCCACTGGAAGGCGCGACCGACTTCGTGCACCGAGGTCACCATGTCGGTGTAGGCCACGACCTGTCCGCTGGCGTTGAGAGCAACGGTGTTGTATTTCGTCCGCCCCTGCCGCAGCATCGTCGCTTCGCGGTCGCGCAGCCCCTCCACGTCGGCAGACTCGGGCTCCAGATGCAGATCGCCCACCGGGGCTTCGACGGCCAAGGACGCGACGAGTTCGGTGTAGCTCTCGACCAATTTCTCCGGCACCGGCCCCACCCACGAATGCAGGCGATAGTCGGCGTGATGGGGCGCCGTCTCCGCGACGAGCGAGGCCAGCACTCCGTCGGCGACGGGCAGGCGCACTTCGCGTTGCACATCGACCAGGCCTAGGGCGTAGCCACGTGCCTTCAGCCACGCGACGGCGGGCACCCCCGCCCCGTCCGCGGGCTCGGCATAGGACCAGGGTGTTTCCCCGTTGAATAGCGTTCGACCGCGCTCACGCGCGACGCCTTCCAGGTGTGCCAACATCGCCGAGCCGTATCCGCGCCCGCGCAACTCGGGGCGCACATGCACCTGGATCCAGGCAAAGGTCAGGTTGTCCAACAGCGGGGTCTCCACCGCGCCGGCAACCACCACCTCACCGTCCAGCACTCCGGAGTACGCCGCCACCCAGCGACCCTTCTCCCTCGCCTGCAGGTCGGCCCGCAGCTCCTCCAGGTGGTAGGGCGTGGCCCAATCGCGGCCGTGGCTGTCCGCCTGGAAGTACGCCGCGTGCCACGCGTCGACGGCGCCCCGGTTGTGTGGATCGACCCACTGGATGGGCAGGTCCGCTGACACAACGAGAAGCTCAGGCGTCAAGACAGGCTCAACTGGCGGCGTACGACCTCGGCCAGTCGCTCGGCAACCGCGTTGGCCTCATCGGCAGTGGGGGCCTCGACCATCACCCGCACCAAGGGTTCGGTGCCCGAGGGTCGCAACAGGATCCGGCCGGTGTCGCCTAGTGCGGCCTCCTCCTCGGCCAGCGCCGCGGCCAGCACCGCGTCGTCGTCGGCGCGGGACTTGTCCACGTCCGAGACGTTGAGCAGCACCTGCGGCAGGCGCTGCATCACTCCGGCCAGCGACTGCAGGCTCTGTCCGGTGGTGGCCATCCGTTCCAAGATCTGCAGCGCGGTCAAAATCCCGTCGCCCGTGGTTGCGTGCTCGCTCATGATCACGTGACCCGACTGCTCCCCGCCGAGCGAATAGCCAGAGACCCGCATTGCCTCCAGGACGTAGCGGTCGCCCACCTTGGTGCGGCGTACGTTGACCCCGCCCGCCTTCATCGCGTGGACAAAGCCGAGGTTGCTCATCACCGTCGCCACGACCGTGTCCTTGACCAGTCGCCCCGACTCCTTCATCGACAGGGCCAAGATCGCCAACAACTGGTCGCCGTCCACCACATTGCCTTCGTGGTCGACCGCGAGGCACCGGTCGGCGTCGCCATCGAGCGCAAAGCCCACCGCCGCACCATCCTTGATGACCGCGGCTTGCAGCGACGCGAGGTGGGTCGAACCACACTGGTCGTTGATGTTGCGCCCGTCGGGTTGGGCATGGATCGCGGTGACATCGGCTCCGGCGTTGGTCAGCGCCCGGGGCCCGGCGTCCCAGGCCGCCCCCTCTGCGCAGTCGACCACGACGCGGATGCCGGTCAACGGGTGCTCGATCGTGCGCACCAGATGGGCGGCGTACTCCTCGACCGCGGTGGGATGCGTCGACACTTCACCGACGGCGGCGCCCACGGGCCGCTCCCAGGCATGTCCCAGGCGCTGCTCGATCGCGATCTCCACGGAGTCGTCGATCTTCAGACCGCCGCGGGCCAAAAACTTGATGCCGTTGTCGGGCATCGGGTTGTGGGAGGCGCTGAGCATCACCCCGAAGTCGGCGCCGAGCGTGCCGGTCAGGTAGGCGACCCCCGGCGTTGGGAGGACCCCGAGCAGGAGTACGTCGACACCGGCCGAGGCAAGCCCGGCCACCACCGCGGCTTCGAGGAACTGGCCGGAGATGCGGGTGTCGCGGCCCACCACCGCCAACGGCCGGTGGCCCACGAACTCGCCACGATCGGCCAGGACATGGGCCGCAGCAACAGAAAGGTCCAGGGCCAGCTCTGCGGTCAATTGACCGTTCGCCAGGCCCCGGACCCCATCCGTTCCGAAGAGTCGAGCCATGCGGATTAGCGCTTGCTGAACTGAGGAGCCTTCCGTGCCTTCTTCAGGCCGGCCTTCTTGCGCTCGATGACGCGCGAGTCGCGGGTCAAGAGCCCGGCCTTCTTCAAGACCGCACGGTTGGCGTCGGTGTCGACATCGTTGAGGGCACGGGCCACACCGAGGCGCAGCGCGCCGGCCTGGCCGGTGATCCCGCCACCGTGAATGCGCGCAATGACGTCGAAGCGGCCTTCGAGTTGCGTGGTCGCGAACGGCTCGTTGACGACCTGCTGGTGCAACTTGTTGGGAAAGTACGACTCGAGCGTGCGGCCGTTGACGCGCCACTTGCCGGTGCCCGGGACGATACGTACGCGAGCGACCGCTTCCTTGCGACGGCCGGTGGCCGCTGCGGGAGCGATCGTCGCCACCTTCAGGGGGGCGTCCGCGCTCGGCGCGCTCTCCGAGGAGTAGGCGACGCCGTCTTCGTTGGCTTCGTAGGTCTCCTCGACCTCGCCCTCGGTGACGTCAGTGTTGGCGGTGTCAGCCACGTGCTTCACTCAATCCTTCGTGTTCTGGAGCGACGAAAATTACTGGGAGACCTGGACGATCTCGTAGGGGGTGGCCTGCTGGGCCGCGTGCGGGTGCGTAGGGCCGGAGTAGACCTTGAGCTTTGTGAGGAGCTGACGACCGAGGCGGTTCTTGGGCAGCATGCCCCACACGGCCTTCTCGATCGCCTTGCGGGCGTCCTTCTCGAGGAGTTCGCCGATGGGGGTCGCCGTGAGGCCACCGGGGTAGCCGGAGTGGCGGTAGGACATCTTTGTCGTCTTCTTGGTGCCCGACAGGGCGACCTTCTCGGCGTTGATGATGATGACGAAGTCACCGGTGTCCATATGCGGGGCGAAGATCGGCTTGTGCTTGCCGCGCAGCAGGTTGGCGGTTTGAACGGCGAGGCGTCCCAGCACCACGTCGGTGGCGTCGATGACATGCCACTCCCGGTTGATGTCTCCGGGCTTAGGGCTATACGTGCGCACGGTGAAGGCCTTCTTCGTCGATGTGAATCTGATGAGCGGACACCCCGCTGATCGGGGCCTCACGCCAAGCAGCCACGCTCCGCTTCGATCAGATCGAAACCGGGCACTGGCCGCGACCGTCAAGAATACGCGCGCGCTGCTCGGCAGGTCAAAACGGGCAATCTTCCACCGCAGGCCCGCACTCCCCCGGCCGCTCTTCGGACCGGGTTCGCATCGTGTCCGCCGCCAGTCTAGGTTGGGGGTCGACCTGCCCCCATCAACTAACAGGAGCCGACGTGACCGACGTACCGGCCACTGGAACGCAATCCTTGACCGTCCGCGACAACCGGACCGGCCAGGAGTACGACCTCCCGATCGTCGACGGCGCCATCAAGGCCGCCGACCTGGGCGCGATCCGTGCGAACACCGACGAACCCGGCCTGGCGGTCTATGACCCCGGCTTCGTGAACACCGCGTCGTGCAGGTCCTCGGTGACCTACATCGATGGCGAGCGGGGGATCTTGGAATACCGCGGGTATCCCATCGAGCAACTCGCCGAGAAGTCGAACTTCCTGGAGGTGGCCTACCTCCTGATCTACGGCGAACTCCCCACCAAGGCGGAGTACGACACGTGGGTGCACCACATCACCTACCACACCTTTGTCCACGAGAACGTCAAGGGATTCATGCAGGGGTTCCGCTACGACGCGCACCCCATGGGCATGTTGATGGCCTCGGTGGGCGCGCTGTCGACGTTCTATCCCGATGCGCGCAACATCAGCGACGAGCACTCCCGCGAGATCCAGATCATCCGGATGATCGCCAAGATGCCGACGCTGGGCGCCTGGGCGTTTCGGCACGCGCAGGGCAAGCCGTATGTCTATCCAGACAACGACCTGGGCTACACCGCCAACTTCCTGTCCATGCTCTTCAAGATGAGCGAGCAGAAGTTCGAGGCGGACCCGCGGCTGGTCAAGGCCCTCGACGTGCTGTTCATCTTGCATGCCGATCATGAGCAGAACTGCTCGACCAACGCGGTGCGTTCGGTCGGTTCCTCGCAGGTCGATCCCTACTCTGCCGTCGCGGCGGGGGTCGCGGCGCTCTACGGCCCGCTGCACGGTGGTGCCAACGAGGCGGTGCTGCGGATGTTGCGCCGGATCGGCTCGATGGAGAACATCCCGGCGTTCATCGAGGGCGTCAAGAACGGCAACGAACGCCTGATGGGCTTCGGTCACCGGGTCTATAAGCACTACGACCCGCGGGCCCAGATCATCAAGAAGGCCTGTGACGACGTTTTCGAGGTCACCGGCGTCAACCCGCTGCTCAAGATCGCGCAGGAGTTGGAGAAGATCGCGCTCGAAGACGAATACTTCATCTCGCGCAAGCTCTATCCCAACGTCGACTTCTACTCGGGGCTGATTTACGAAGCCTTCCAGTTCCCGCCGGAGATGTTCACCGTGCTGTTCGCGATCGGCAGGACGCCCGGCTGGCTGGCCCAGTGGGTGGAGTTGGTGCAGGACAAGGAGCAGAAGATCGCCCGTCCCAAGCAGATCTACACCGGCGACCGGAACCTCGAATTCGTCCCCGCGGCTCAGCGCTGGGCCCAGTAGGGCTCGCGCAGTTCGCGCTTGAGCACCTTCCCCGTGGGGTTGCGGGGAAGGTGGGCGACCAGATCCACCGAGGACGGACATTTGTACGCCGCCAGTTGCGCGCGGCACCAGGCGATCAGGTCCGCCTCGGTCACGGTTGCCCCCTCGACCAGGCTCACGACGGCCTTGACGGTCTCCCCCCACTGATCATCGGGGACCCCGATGATCGCGGCTTCGGCGATGGCCGGGTGTTCGACCAAGACCCGCTCCACCTCGGCGGCGTAGACATTCTCACCACCCGTGATCACGACGTCCTTCAGGCGATCCTCGAGGAAGATGAAGCCGTCGGCGTCTTGGCGCCCCACGTCACCGGTGCGAAACCACCCGTCCCCGTCCACTGCTGCGGCCGTGGCGTCCGGCTTTCCCAAGAAGCCGGCCATCAATTGGTTGGTGCGCAACCACAGCTCTCCGCTTTGCCCGGCCGGAACCTCGGCGCCGCTCGCGGGGTCGACCACGCGCACCTCGGTGCCAGGGAGCGGCACCCCGACCGAACTGAGGCGCTCGGGATGTTCTGGGTCACGATGCGCGTCAGGGGAAAGATAGGTGACCGCCCCGGAGACTTCGGTCAGCCCGTAGACCTGGGTGAACGCCAACTCGGGCCACGTGGCTAGAGCCCGCCGTAGCACCGGCAGCGGCATCGGGGACGCGCCGTACGTCAGGCTATTGAGCGCACCGAACGCCTCGATCGTGTCCGGATCCGCGTTGAGCGCCTGGGCCAGCACCGTGGGGACCAAGAAGGTGTGATTGCCCCCCGCGGCGATGCCACCGAGGACGGCGGCCAGGCCGGTGTCGCGGGTGAGCACCGTCGGCGCTCCATCGACGACGCCGAACAAGACCGAGGACGAACCCCCCACGTGGAACAGCGGGGAAGAGACCAGGGACTTGTCGCCCGGCGGATAGTCGCTGCCGCCGGTGTTGATGACGTGGGCCAGCAGGTTTTTGTGGCTCAACATCACGCCCTTGGGTCGCCCCGTGGTCCCGGAGGAATACAGGACCAGCACGACATCGTCTGGTGTCCGGCCGGTCGCGTGGTCCTCGCTGATCGGTTCGGCCGCCGCGAGGAACTGCTCGTAACCGTCGGGGACCCCGATGACGTGTTCGACGGCGGGGAGCTGGTCGAGCAGGGCGCCGACTCCTTCGGTGAACTCCTCCCCGGAGAAGATCACCCGCGCCCCAGAATCCTTGAGGGCGTAGGTCAACTCCGCTCCGGCGAGCCGCCAGTTGAGCACCGCCGTGGCCGCACCGAGTAGCCCGGCAGCAAGCGTCAGCTCGACCGCGGAGTGGTGGTTCTTGTCGACGAAGGCAATGACATCGCCTCGTTCCACGCCCAGGTCGCGCAAGCCGCCCGCTGCGCGGCGTACGCGCTCCTCCCACTGCGCCCACGTCCAACTGCGTCCCTCGAAGACCAGCGCCTCTGAAGCGGGCGTGTGGACTGCCCACCACGCCAGCCTGTCGTCGAGATAGGTGGGATCGGCAGGCGTGGGCACCGGATGAATCTCGCACGCACCCGTGGTGATCAACAAGGACCGACGGTCTTGGCCCGCGATAATCCAAGTGGCGTCAACCGAGCGCAGTGGAAGAATCCCGTCATGACCCAGCCCACGACACTCCAACTGCTCGACGCACTCGACGATCTGCGGGCCGCGCCGGCCGATGATGGGGTGCTGGGTCTCGTGGTGCGCCGACCGGCCGAGGGGGAGCGCGAGATCCTGGGCGAGGCCGTCCTCGACACCACCGCCGGCGTCGTGGGCGACAACTGGCTCAGTCGCGCCACGTCACACGCGATCGCCGAAGGGCGCCACCTGGACGCCCAGATCAACGTGATGAGCCTGCGGATGGTGCGGCTCCTAGCCGACACGGTGGACGGCCAGGCGTTGGCGGGTGATCAGTTGTTCGTCGATCTCGATCTTTCGCACGCCAACCTGCCCACCGGCACCCGACTCGCCCTCGGTGACCCCGCCGGCGAAGGGGCCGTCATCGAGGTGACGGCCAAGCCGCACAACGGGTGCGCGAAGTTCCGAGCCCGGTTCGGCGATGACGCGCTCGCCTTCGTCAACTCCGAGGTCGGCAAGGAGTTGCGGTTGCGCGGCTTCAACGCGCGGGTGATCCGGCCCGGGATTGTGCGCCCGGGAGACGTCGTACGACGCCTGCCCGCGGCGCAGTTCGACACGGAAGTTTGACCATCGTCTCAGTGAGTTCACAGAGTTCCGAGAGACCCTCATGAGCATGGACGAGAACGCCACCCAACCGATCTTCCCGCAACCCGATGCACCCCAAGGCCCTCCCCCGCCGGCGCCGCAGACCCAACACTTGCCCGTGCAGCCGTCCTACGATTCATCCCCTCTTTACGCCCCCCCGGCCCCCCCGGCCCCTCCGGCCCGGGGGCGTGGCGGTTTTGCTGCGGGCGTCGTGGCGGCCTCGTTGGTGGCGGGTGGTCTCGGGGGCTTCGGCGGAGCGGCCGCCTGGAACCGCACCCAACCCGACCCGGCCCCGTCGCAGACCTCCGCGACGCGCACCACTCCCGTGATCAATCAGGGCACCGCGCCCAAGGGCTCGGTCGAGAAGGTCGCCGACGCGGTGTTGCCCTCGGTGGTCAAGATCGACGTCGCGGGTGCCTCGGGCGCGGGTTCGGGGTCCGGAATCATCTTGAGCTCCGATGGCCTGATCCTCACCAACAATCACGTGGTCGAAGTAGCCGGCACCGACGGCCAGGTCCGGGTCTCCTTCAGCGACGGTAGTCATGCCGCCGCCACCATCTTGGGCACCGATCCGCTGACCGACACGGCCGTGATCTCGGCGCAGGACGTTTCGGGGTTGACCCCCGCCACGGTGGGCACCTCGGCCAATCTCAACGTCGGCCAGGAGGTGGTGGCGATCGGCTCGCCGTTCGGCCTTGACGCCACCGTGACGAGCGGGATCGTGAGCGCCCTGGATCGACCTGTCAGCGTCGGCACCGACGCAGAGGGCAACGACACGACGTACCCCGCGATCCAAACCGACGCGGCCATCAACCCCGGCAACAGCGGCGGGCCGCTCGTCGACGCCACCGGTGCGGTGGTCGGGATCAACTCCTCGATCCGCACGGGCAGCGACAGCTCCACCGGGGCGCAGTCGGGCTCCATCGGCCTCGGTTTCGCCATCCCGATCGACGAGGTGATGCCGATCGTCGATCAGATGTCCAACGGCGAAACCCCGACGCACGCACGGATGGGCGTCAGCATCTCCGATGCCGCCCCGCCCTCCACCACCGAGCTCGTCACCGACGGGGCTACGGTCGGCGGCGTCACCCAAGGCTCCGCAGCCGAGCAGGCCGGACTCCAGGAGGGTGACGTGATCACCCGGGTCGACGACCACCCGATTGTGAGCGCCGACTCTCTGGTGGCGACCATCCGTTCCTATCGCCCCGGCGACCAGGTCAAAGTGACCTGGGAGCGCGACGGTCAAACCCAGACAGGCACGGTCACCCTCGACTCCGACTGACTTCTCCGAGGTTAGTCCGAGGGCTGTTCACCGGAGGCGCTGGACCCGGCCCTCGTCCCAGACCGGCCCGTCGGACTCATAGACCTCGCCGTCGGCGCCGTAGACCAGAAAGCGATCGAAGCCCCGGGCGAACCAGCGATCGTGGGTGACCGCGACAACCGTGCCCTCGAAGGACTCGAGCCCCTCTTCAAGCGCCTCGGCGGATTGGACATCGAGGTTGTCCGTCGGTTCGTCCAGCAACAGCAGCGTCGCTCCGGACAACTCCAACAGCAGGATCTGAAAGCGGGCCTGCTGCCCACCCGAGAGGGACTCGAACACCTGGTCAGCTGCATGGGCCAGCTCATAGCGATCCAGCACCCTGCTGGCGAGTTCTCGCCCCATCCCCTCACGACCGCGGCCGCCCGAGGCGGAGTCGCCGCGATGCAGGATCTCCAGCAGCGTCTTGCCCAGCAGCTCTGGATGTTCGTGGGTTTGGACGAACCACCCAGGTCGCACCCGCGCCCCGAGCTTGGCCTTGCCCGTGTGGTGCACCGGAGCGACGGGGACCTCGCCCACGGGCTGGTGCTCGACATCCGGGTCGCTGCCGCCACTGGCCAGCAGTCGCAAGAAGTGAGACTTGCCCGAACCATTGGAGCCCAACACCGCGACCCGCTCGCCGTACCAAACCTCCAGGTCAAACGGCTTCATCAGTCCGGTCAGCTCGAGATCGGTGCACACGACCGCGCGTTTTCCGGTGCGCCCACCTTTGAGCCGCATGCTCACCTGCTGCTCGCGCGGCTGCTCGGTGGGCGGGCCTGCTTCTTCGAACTTTCGCAACCGGGTTTGCGCCGCCTGATATCGACTCGCGAGACCGTCGTTGTAGGCGGCCTTCTGCTTGTACATCAACACCAGAGCCTTGATCTTGGCATGCTCCTCGTCCCAGCGGCGTCGCAACTCCTCAAACCGCGCGAAGCGATCCTTGCGAGCTTGGTGGTACGACGAGAAGCCGCCGGGGTGCGTCCACACCTGATTGCCTGCCGAACCCAGCTCCACGGTGACCACCCGGGTGGCGGTGTTGTCGAGCAGCTCGCGATCGTGGGAGATAAACATGATCGTCTTGTCCGATTCGCGGATCCGTGACTCCAGCCAGATCTTGCCGGGGACATCGAGGTAGTTGTCCGGCTCATCCAGCAGCAGCACCTGGTCGGGACCGCGCAGGAGGTACTCCAGCACCAGCCGTTTCTGCTCGCCTCCCGAGAGCGTCTTCAGAGAGCGATATTTCGCGCGGTCGTAGGGCACCCCCAAGGCGCCGACGGTGCAGACGTCCCACGTTACTTCCAGGTCATAACCACCGGCATCGGCGTACTCCGCCAACGCCTCGGCGTAGCGCATCTGTGTCTTTTCGTCGTCGGTTTCCATCAGCTGTCGCTCGCAGGCATCCACCAGGGCGCTCGCGGTTCTTAGGCGAGGCGGCGCCACGGAGAGCAGCAGGTCTGCGACGGTCGGATTGTCCGGCGTGCCCGGCGCCTCGTTGCCAGAGTCACGCTCGGCGACGCCCTGCCCCACGAACTGCCGCATCACGCCCAGGCCACCCGACCGCGTCACTGCCCCGGCGTGCGGGACCAGATCTCCGGTGATGATCCGCAGCAGCGTTGTCTTGCCGGCGCCGTTGGCGCCCACCAGGGCCACCTTGGCGCCCTCGCCCACCCGGAACGACACGTCGTCGAGCAGCACTCGCCCATCGGGGAGCTCATAACGCACACCGGCGACATCTACGTGACCCACAAGGGGACATTGTCCACTGCCGCGGCCCGGGCGCGCAGGTGGTTATCGGCGGAGCGTCACAACCCGAGGTCGCTCAGGCTCGGATGCTCGTCGGGGCGGCGACCCAGCGGCCAATGAAACAGCCGCTGCTCGGGCGTGATCGGCAGGTCGTTGACGCTGGCGAATCGACGCTGCATCAGCCCCTCGGCGGTGAATTCCCAGTTTTCGTTGCCATAGCTGCGGAACCACTGCCCGGAGTCGTCGTGAGACTCATAGGCAAAACGTACGGCGATCCGCGCGCCGGAGAAGGCCCACAACTCCTTGATCAGGCGATAGTCGAGCTCTCGGGCCCACTTGCGTTGCAGAAACTCGCGCACCTGCTCGCGTCCAACCGGGAACTCCGCCCGGTTTCGCCAACGTGTGTCTTCGGTGTAGACCCCCACCACGCGGTCGGGATCTCGCGAGTTCCAAGCGTCCTCGGCCATCCGCACCTTCTGCGTGGCGGACTCCTCGGTGAACGGCGGCAACGGTGGGCGGGTGGCAGATTCCATGTGAACTCCTCGACGAGCTGGATCCGGCTATTCAACCAGGGTCCGTCATTCTCGAAGTTCCTCCGGCAGGGGCACCGACCCGTCCACGCCTCCGGTCCAGCCCGGCGGCAGCACCCAATACATCAACTCGGGAGTCAGCGCCTGGCGAGGCTGGCCGGCCACGAAGACTCCGTTGCGATGGGGACAGAAGGACTCATAGGTCACCCGGGCCACCACCCCGGGAGCCGTGAGCAAGGCGAAGTTCCTGGCCTCCCACTGCTCGGTGCAGACGCTCTCGTCGACCGCAGGAACCAGGCCGCTCAACGGGGCGCGGGCAGCGTCCGCATCGGCTCTGGTCAGCCGCTCGCTCTGCTGTAGCCACAGGCCGGACTCGTCGTCCTCACCGTAGTGACAGATGGCCACGTCACCTGCCGGGCCAGCCGGCGTCGCGGGCAACTCAGGCTCGTCACTCCGAGTGGGCCAGGTCACCCGCGGCGCACACCCGTTGCTATCGGCGCCAACGATGGAGCTGGCCGAGTCCAGGATCTGCCGAGCCACGGCCTGGTCACGGGCGGCCACCTGGACAGCGACTCCGCCCAGCACGCGCAGGCCCACCCACGAGCCGTTGGGATAGAGCTTCGTCCCGTCACCGCCGGACCACACATATTGGGTGACCTGCCCGGTCGGAAGCGCCGGGTCGAGCAGATCGGATTCGAGGAAGGAGACGCCGTACGACGTCTGCGGCGACGCGCAAAGAATGTGCAGCACCGCCATCCCGGGACGCTCCACGACCGGCGCCGGCTCCGATCCTCGGCCCCTGGCGCACCAGGTGGAACGAGAGCCGGTCTTCCACTCGACCGGCACCTCGATCTCGAGGTCGTGCCAACTCTCGGTCCGGGTGGTGGGGGCGGGGTCGGCCACGTCACGATCTCGACCGAGCAACGTGGCCGTCCCTAGAGGTACGGCGATCGCCAGCGCCACCCCGACCGCCGCCACCCCCAGCCGGCTCCGACGCCGGGCCCGTATCCGGGCGAGCGCACCCGTGACCAGTCGGTCAGCGCTCGGGGCGGCCTTCGCTCCCTCCACGAGGGCCCGGGTCAATCGTTCGTCGAAGTCAGTCATCGACGTCCTCCACTTCGCCTAGGTCGGCCCGCAACGTGGCGAGTCCGCGGGATACCCGTGAGCGAACCGAGCCCTCACGGACTCCCGTCGCGGCGGCGATCTCGGCGTACTCCCATTGCTCGTAATAGCGCAGGACGACCGCCGTTCGCTGGATCTCGGGCAGGCGCTGGCAGGCTCGCCACAATCGCTCCCGTTCGAGGACATCGACGCCGGGCGCCGCCGCTCCCTCGTCAGCCACCGCATCCTGGGGTGAAGCGACGGGGGTCTCTCGCCCACGGAGCCGACGCCACCGCGACGTGCGCGCGTTGATCACCATCCGACGCACGTAGGCGTCGGGATCCTCTACTGAGGCGATCCGCGACCACCGCGGCAGCGCCCGCGAGAGTGCGTCTTGCACGATCTCCTCGGCGTCGTAGCCATCGCCGGTCAGGACATAGGCGAGCCGCAGCAAACCCGGCCCACGCGCCGCAACCCACTCGGCGAAGTCGTCGGCCGCCTCCGCCATCGGGGCCACCTCACTTCGCTGGACTAACGCCGTCATGCCCTACAAACGCCGAGACTCCCACTTGTGTTGCAAAAGCGCACGCCTCCTTCTCGGGATTGTCCGCGGATGGGGAAGCGCGACGTCACTCCTCGGTTTGCTTGGCCCAGAGATTGACCCCGGAGTCCACCGCCTCAAGCTCGATCGCGGCAAGGTCGGCGGTGGTGAGTGGGGGATATGTCAAGGCGTCGAGGTTGGCGTCGAGTTGTGCCACCGATGACGCGCCGATCACGACGGAGGTCATCCGCGGATCCCGCAGCGCCCACTGCAACGCCAACTGGGCCAGCGACTGGCCACGTCCGGCCGCGACCTCATTGAGTCGGCGCACGCGCTCGAGCACCGCATCGTCGAGTCCCGCCATCGTGGAGTTTTCCCTGGCCGCCCGCGAATCGGCCGGGACACCCGAGAGATAACGATCGGTCAGTAGGCCCTGAGCGAGCGCGGTGAAGGCAATGCAGCCCATCCCTTGAGTCTCGAGCTCATCGAGCAGGTCGGGCTCGATCCACCGGTTGAACATGCTGTAGGACGGCTGATGGATGAGCAGCGGAGTGCCCAGATCTCGGGCGATCGTGGCCGCCTCGCGCGTCTTCGCCGCGGAGTAGGACGAGATGCCGACGTAGAGCGTCCGCCCGGTGCGCACCGCATGGTCGAGCGCCATCATCGTCTCCTCGATGGGCGTCTCCGGATCGAAACGATGGCTGTAGAAAAGATCCACATAGTCCAACCCCAGCCGATCCAGGGACTGATCGAGCGACGCCAAGACATACTTCCGCGAGCCACCTCCTTGGCCGTAGGGCCCGGGCCACATGTCCCAGCCGGCCTTGGTCGAGATGATCAGCTCGTCGCGGTACGGCGCGAAGTCGTCGCGCAGGAAGACCCCGAAGTTCTCCTCCGCACGGCCGTAGGGGGGCCCGTAGTTGTTCGCGAGATCAAAGTGGGTCACCCCCCGGTCGAAGGCCCGGCGCAACATGGCGCGTTGGGTTTCCTCGGGCCGATCGGTGCCGAAGTTCTGCCAGAGCCCCAACGACAACACGGGCAGTTTCAGCCCGCTGCGTCCGGTGAAGCGGTATTCCATCGAGTCATAGCGGTCATCCGCGGCGGCGTACGTCATGGGCCCATCCTGCCGCTTCTCGCGCATCCGCGGAACGCGGTCACCTATTCTCCGTTCATGGAGTTGCGGCGCGTCGACCCGACCAGCCCCCACCATGCGCTCACCCGTGCGCTCCATCGGTTCGGCGGCACCGCTGCGGGTCGGTGGTACGGCATCAAGGTGGCGGCCCCGCTCGATGGTTTCCTGCTGCGTCACACGGGCGGACGGATGCGACTTGCCGGTCCGCTGCCAACGGCGCTCCTCACTACGATCGGAGCCCGGTCGGGGGCAACCCGAGAGAGCCCGGTCGTCTACTTCCACCAAGGCGATGACGTGATCCTCACCGCCTCAAGCTTCGGCAGGGACAAACATCCCGGTTGGCTCCACAACCTCCGCGCGCACCCCGACGTGCGTCTCAACGGCCAACCCTTCCGAGCTCAGGTCGTGACCGACTCGGCCGAAGCCGAACGGCTGTTTGCGCTGGCGGTGCGGGTCTACCCGGGGTACGCCGGCTATCGAGCGCGCGCCGGAGCGGTCGGGCGAAGCATTCCGATGGTGCGGCTCACCCCGATGACGAGCTAGCTGCGGCGCGATTCCAGCACCCGGAACCCTTTGGCGCTGGCCAACCGGGTGGTGGGATAACCCTGCTCCCCCAGCCACCGTTGGAGGGAGTCGG
Organism: uncultured Actinomycetota bacterium; assembly: GCA_963814245.1. GTDB lineage: Bacteria > Actinomycetota > Actinomycetes > Propionibacteriales > Nocardioidaceae > Nocardioides. The sequence continues at coordinate 1,055,490 of CAWFBY010000001.1, read as the reverse complement.
CGCCGAGGTTCTTGCCCACCACCATGACCACACGTCCGTCAGGGGCCAGCCGCGGCAGCCACTGGAGCAGCAACTCGTGAAGTGCGCGCTTGCCGATCCGGATAGGCGGATTCGACCAGATCTCGTCGTACGCCGCCTCCGCAGGCACCTGGTCGGGTGTCCCCACCCACAGCCGTTCAGACACACCCGCCGACCGCGAGTTCTCTCCCGCCAACAACACCGCCCGCTCATTCACGTCAATCGCCGTCACCCGTGCATCGGGCACGGCGCTGGCGATGGCGACGCCGATCACGCCATAGCCACAGCCGAGATCGAGGATCCGCCCGGCGGCCGGCGGGCCGATCTCGCGAAACAGGACGGCGGTGCCGATGTCGACGCGTCCCTGCGCAAAGACCCCCGAGCCACTCATCAGGCTCAATTCGTGCCCCCAGACCTGGGCGCGCACGGGGGTCCGCTGGAACTCGACCTTCGGGTCCGCACTGAAGTAGTGGTCCTCGCTCACAGTTCACGCACCCGCCGGGTGAGGTCGGCCTGGGCAGCCAACTGATCGTCTGACGGGAAGGCCACTTCCTCCAAGGTCAGGCCGTGGGCCGGGACCACCGCCACCGCCGGGTCGCGCACCTGCGCCGCCAGCACGTCGGCCGCCCAGGCCACCTCACGACGCCCGTCCCCGATCGCGAGCAGGCAGCCCATCAGCGAGCGGACCATGTGGTGACAGAAGGCGTCGGCGCGCACGGTCGCCACCGCAACCTCGGCGGCGTCGCGGACCCAGGACAACTCAAGGAGTTCCCTGATCGTCGTCGCGCCCTCGCGTCGCTTGCAGAACGCCGCGAAGTCGTGCACCCCCAGGAGTGGCTCCGCCGCGAGCTTCATCGCGCCCAGATCGAGTGCCCGGGGCCACACCACGACCTGTGCTCGGGTCAGCGGGTCCACCAGGACGGCCGCGTCCGCGACGCGATAGCTGTAGCGGCGCCACAGCGGGGAGAAGCGGGCGTCGAAACCCTCACCGACGGGGGACACTGCCCGCACTCGTACGTCAGGTGGCAGCAGCCCGTTGAGCCGGCGCTCCAGCGCGTCGTCAAACGCGTCTTCACCCACGTCACAGTGGACGACCTGGCCCCGAGCGTGCACGCCCGCGTCGGTGCGCCCCGCACAGGTAACGGAGACCGGGGCGCGCACGACCGTGCGCAACGCCCGCTCCACCTCTGCTTGGACTGTCCGCAATTCAGGCTGGGTCGCCCAGCCATGAAACAGCGTGCCGTCATAGGCGAGGTCGATCCGGATCCGCACGTGGGCATCTTGCCAGGGAGCCTCAGGGCCTCGCTTCGTCGGTAGGCTCGCTCTCGCTTTGCCTGCGGCTCCCCTTCGGGTGGAGCGCATCGCCGAGCCACCTCAGCAGCCCAGGCCCCGCAAGCGCTCCACTCAGGCCCCCACCCGAGCCCATGCCGACCACTAAGCCAGCGATCGTGTCATGACAGTTGCGGCAAACCCGCTCGCCCAGCGGCGTCGGATAGCCGGCGCCCCTGGCCTTCGCCCCACACTTTGCGCAGCGCATGGAAACTCCACTCAGGTGAGCTCGTGCCGGTACGGCGGGTCCGCGCCGGGCCTGGAGACCGTAACAGCCGCAGCCCCCGCCGCAAAGGAAAAGATCTCGTGCCAGGATTCCGCCGGCAGGTCCTCCAAGACGGCTTGCTGGGAGCGGCCCACGAGTGCGCGCGACCACAGCGCGTCGAGCATCGCCGCACCGAAGGTGTCCCCGGCTCCGATCGTGTCGGCAACGGTGACCGGGATCGAGGCCACCGAGCCGCCGTTGGAGTTGGTGACCCAGAACGCTCCCTCGCCGCCCAAGGTGATCACCACCACTGCCGGACCGAGCGCCAAGAGGTCTCGGGCGGCCTGCTCCAGGGTGCGGGCGGGATACAACGCCTCCAGGTCCTCGTCGGAGGCCTTCACGACGTCACAGATCGCCACCAGCCGTTCGATGCGGGCCCTGACCTGCGCCCCCACGCCGGTAACCATCGGACGCGCATTGATGTCATAGCTGATCGTGGCGGTCTCTCGCAGAGCGGCAAGGAGCGCGAACACGTCGTCGCCGCCAGGTTGGAGTACGGCGCCGAGCGAGCTGGCATGGGCGACCACCGGCTCCACGTCCTCGGGCAACCGCAGCGGATTGAGCCGCCAGTCGATGTCGAAGTCATAACTCGCCGCCCCATCGGAGCCGATCGTGGCGACCGCCGAAGAGGTACGCGCCACAGCGGCGGGATCGCAGGCGAGGTGCACTTCTGCCGACTGGAGGTGGGTGAGGAGCATCGCGCCGTAAGCATCGTCGGCGAAGCAGGTGTCGAACCACACCTCGCGCCCGAGCCTCGACAGCGCCACTGCTGCGTTGGCGCTGCTACCACCGGCGTACTCCACGACGCTGCCGTCGCTGCGGTGCACCACATCAACGAGGGCTTCGCCCACGACCAACGCGACCTGTTTCATGGGGAGTCTCTATCGCATGTCGGGGGCCGCGCGCGACCCTGCCCGGCAGATAGAACGAGCCCCGAGACTCCAGACGGTGAAGTCCAGAGCTTTCGGGGCTCGTCTATCTGAGTTGAATGTGCGGAAACGCTCAGGCCTCGGAGTCCTCGGCGGGGGCTTCGGCAGCGGGCTCTTCGGCCACCGCTTCGACCTCTGCGTCGGTCTCGACCGCCGCAGCCTCAACGGTCTCAACCTCAACCGCGTCAGCTTCCACGACCTCGGGCTCGACGGCCTCGGCTTCGGGCTCGACAGCGGGGGCGGCAACCTTGGCTTCGGCCGGCTTCTTCTTCGCCGTGGAAGGCTTCGGCTTGTAGGCCTCGGTCACGAGTTCGATCACGGCCATCGGCGCGTTGTCGCCCTTGCGGGGGCCGATCTTGGTGATCCGGGTGTAGCCACCCGGACGCTCCGCAAACGACGGGCCGATCTCGGTGAAGAGGCTGTGCACGACCGACTTGTCGCGGATGGTCTTGAGGACCTCGCGGCGATTGTGCAGGTCGCCCTTCTTCGCCTTGGTGATCAGCTTCTCCGCGACCGGACGCAGGAACCGCGCCCGAGCCTCGGTCGTGGTGATCCGACCGTGCTCGAACAACTGGGTGGCCAGGTTCGAGATCAGCAGGCGCTGGTGAGCCGGGCTACCGCCGAGGCGGGGACCCTTCTTGGGAGTGGGCATTGTCTACTCGTTTCTCCGGAGCCGGATGAGGTACTCCGATAGATAGGTCGATTGCTGCGTGCGGGGGCAGCGCCCCCGCGCGGGTTAGTACTGCTCGTCCTCGACGAAGGCGTCGTCGTCATCGTCGTCGCCGTACGCCGCCAATGCGGCGTGCGGGTCGAAGCCGGGACCGCTGTCCTTGAGCGAGAGACCCATTTCGACCAGCTTGGCCTTGACCTCGTCGATCGACTTGGCACCGAAGTTGCGGATGTCGAGCAGGTCCTGCTCCGAGCGCGAGATGAGTTCACCCACGGTGTGGATGCCCTCGCGCTTGAGGCAGTTGTAGGACCGCACCGTCAGCTGCAGGTCTTCGACCGGCAGCGCCAGATCGGCGGCCAACTGCTCGTCAACCGGCGACGGACCGATGTCGATGCCCTCGGCCTCGACATTGAGCTCGCGCGCCAGACCGAACAGTTCGACCAGGGTCTTGCCGGCCGAGGCGATCGCGTCGCGAGGACGGATCGAAGGCTTGGTCTCGACATCGATCACCAACTTGTCAAAGTCGGTGCGCTGCTCGACACGGGTGGCCTCGACCTTGTAGGTCACCTTGAGAACGGGGCTGTAGATCGAGTCGACCGGCATCCGCCCGATCTCGTTGTCTGCGCCCTTGTTCTGCACGGCAGAGACATAGCCACGGCCGCGTTCGACCACGAGTTCCATCTCCAACTTGCCCTTATCGGACAGGGTGGCGATCTGCAGTTCGGGGTTGTGCACCTCGACACCGGCAGGCGGCGCGATGTCGGCGGCGGTGACAGCACCGGCACCGGACTTGCGGAGGTACATCGTGACGGGTTCGTCGTGCTCCGAGGAGACGACGAGGCCCTTGAGGTTCAAGATCACCTCGGTCACGTCCTCCTTGACGCCCTCGAGGGTCGAGAACTCGTGGAGCACGTTGTCGACCTTGATGCTGGTGACCGAGGCCCCCGGGATCGACGAGAGGAGGGTACGGCGCAGGGAGTTGCCGAGCGTGTAGCCGAAGCCCGGCTCCAACGGCTCGATGACGAACCGCGAACGAAACTCGTCGACGACATCTTCCGACAGGGTCGGCCGCTGAGCGATAAGCACTGAGGTTTCCTTCCCGAGCCCACCCACTATTTGACGGGCTCAGACTGCAGTTGGCGGGTGCGGGTTTGGCCCGCACACTTGGGACTATCCGAGGGCCGAGGCCCTCCAGACGGGGACTACTTTTTGGAGTAGTACTCGACGATCAGCTGTTCTTGAACCGGCAGGTCGATCTGCTCGCGCACCGGGACCTGGTGAACCAGGATCCGCATCCGCGACGGCAGGACCTGAAGCCAGGCCGGCACGATTCGGTCGCCGTGAGTTTCACGAGCGACGATGAACGGCGTCATCTCCAAGGACTTCTCCCGCACATCGATGATGTCGTGAGCCGTGACCTGGAACGAGGGGATGTCGACCTTGCGACCATTGACCGTGAAGTGCCCGTGGGACACCAACTGGCGGGAGTGCCGCCGGGTCCGCGCAAAACCCGCGCGATAGATCACGTTGTCAAGACGGCACTCGAGCAGCTGGAGCAGATTGTCACCAGTCTTGCCCTGCCGGCGCGACGCCTCGGTGTAGTAGTTGTGGAATTGCTTTTCCAACACACCGTAGGTGAAGCGCGCCTTCTGCTTCTCGCGAAGCTGCAGGAGGTATTCGCTCTCCTTGATGCGTCCCCGGCCGTGCTGGCCAGGGGGGTAGGGACGGCGTTCGTACGCCGCATCGCCACCAACGAGGTCGACACCGAGACGGCGCGACTTCTTGGTCATGGGGCCTGTGTAGCGGGCCATAACGTTGTTGTCTCCTTTTCGGGGTCGGGGCTCAGACGCGGCGGCGCTTGGGCGGGCGGCAGCCGTTGTGGGGCGTGGGCGTGACGTCCTGGATGGTGCCGACCTCAAGGCCGATGGCACCCAGGGAACGGATCGCCGTCTCGCGGCCCGAACCCGGGCCCTTGACGAAAACGTCGATCTTCTTCATGCCGTGCTCCATGGCCCGACGTCCCGCGGCCTCGGCGGCCATCTGCGCGGCGAACGGGGTGGACTTGCGCGAGCCCTTGAAGCCGACGGTGCCGGCCGAGGCCCACGCGATCACGGCCCCGGTGGGGTCGGTGATCGTCACGATGGTGTTGTTGAACGTGCTCTTGATATGGGCTTCGCCCGCGGCAACGTTCTTCTTCTCCTTGCGGCGCACCTTCTTGGCGCCAGCCGCTGCGCGGCTCTTGGGAGGCATACAGTTTCCTTTTCGTTAGGTCTTCTCCGGGGTTTCCGCCCCAGACCCCTCAGCGGAGGGGAAGCTCTCGGTGATCGGTGATCAGGGTGCAGTCGAATCCAAGATTCGACTCACTTGGCCTTCTTCTTGCCGGCAACTGTGCGCTTGGGCCCCTTGCGGGTGCGGGCGTTGGTCTTGGTGCGCTGACCGCGGACCGGAAGGCCCTGACGGTGGCGACGACCTTGGTAGCTGCCGATCTCGATCTTGCGACGAATGTCAGCCTGGACCTCGCGACGCAGGTCGCCCTCGATCTTGAAGTTGGCTTCGATCTCATCGCGGAGCTTGACCAGCTCTTCGTCACCCAGTTCGTGGACGCGCAGATCGGGGTTGACCCCGGTCGCGGCCAGCAACTTCTGGGCGCGGGTACGGCCGATGCCGTAGATATAGGTGAGTGCGATCTCGATGCGCTTGTCGCGCGGGAGATCAACACCAACGAGGCGTGCCATGTGGTGGCGTTTCCCTTCGGTAGTTCACAGCGGTTTCGGTCGTGTCGCGTCCCTGAACCCGCCTCGGGTGGGCTCCGGCCACTGCGCCGGAGGTGGTTTCACTGGGTCAAAGACCCGGCTAGCGATCACGTTGATGGTTTGTTCAGTTGTGGTGCGGTGGTTCTGCGCTAACTGCTCTGTTTGAATCTGGCCTCGCAGTTCGACCTCGCAGGCTCGGTCTCACGCTTCAGCCCTGGCGCTGCTTGTGACGCGGGTTTTCGCAGATAACCATGACGCGGCCGTGGCGACGGATCACCTTGCACTTGTCACAGATTGGTTTGACGCTGGGGTTGACCTTCACGAGGAGGTCCTTTCTGGGTCGCGGCTTACTTGTAGCGGTAGACGATCCGACCACGGGTCAGGTCGTACGGCGAAAGCTCCACCACTACGCGGTCCTCGGGGAGGATCCGGATGTAGTGCTGACGCATTTTGCCGCTGATGTGAGCGAGAACCTTGTGCCCGTTGCTCAACTCCACGCGAAACATCGCGTTCGGAAGCGCCTCGACGACAGTGCCCTCGATCTCAATCACGCCTTCTTTCTTCGGCATGTCCTCCACAATCCGTTGATCGTTTGTCTACCTTGACCCGGGAACCTCCGGGAGACAGGTGCGTCCCCGGTGGACCTCGTGTGGCCACGTCGAAGTGTCATTGGCCCGAGCACACGCGGAAGCATTCGACAGAACGCTCGTTGTGAGATTCGGGCAGCCGCACGGCACCACGAAGCAGACCCACGTTGGGTCGACACGCCAGTTTAGGGGGGCGGCGCCGAATTTCCCTAATTGCGCGAGCGGGACGGATCCCGCCCCGGCCGGAAGGAGCGGAGGCTGAACAGGGCGCGTAGTTGGCGTTTGCGGCCCGCCGCACTCGAGAGCGCTTTTCGTTCGGCCGCGATGGCCTTCCAGTACGCCGTGGCGTCGCTGGGTTTGGGCGGCACCGGCCCGAAGACTCTCGCGTCGGCTTCCCGCGCCAATCCGATGGCGCCCCCGGTGGGCAACACCACCGATTGTTCTCGTCGGGTGGCCAAGGCGCCGACCGGCACCGGCTGACCCAGATCGCGGGCATGGTCGACGAGTTCGCGCCAGGCTCCCACGAATCGGGCCGAGACCCTGCGGGACCGGCGACGGCTCGTCCTACGCCACCGTTTGGCCACCGCAACGCACACGACGAAGGTGAGCAACGCGATGAACGGGCCACCGCCGAACACCAGGGCGGGTCCCAGCCAGGCCGGCCACTTTCCCGTCGCTTCGGCGACGTCTTCGCCCGGGCGCGATCTGCGCGCCTTGACCTCGGTCTCGGTCTGCTCGCCGATCACCGAAGGCGGGGGCACCGGTGCGGGTGGCGGCACCCGCACCCCGCTCTGCTCCTGCTGACTTTGCGGGGGCAACTTTGCCGGGCGTTCGTCGCCCATGAAGGCCTCAGTGGGCAGCGTGCGCCAGGTCCCGTCGGAAAGCTGCAACTCCACCCACGCCGCGACATCGGACCCGTGCACTTCTCCGCCTTCGGGAACGATGGCGCCCATCACGACACGGGCGGGCACGCCGAGTCGGTTGGCCAAGAGCGCCATGACTGCGGCGTACTGCTCATCGTTGCCGGCCATGATCGGCGCGTTGACGAACTCGTCGGCGAGCCGCTTCAAGTGATGTCCCGACCGATACGCCTTTTCGGCCTCGGCGACCCCGTCGGAGTATTTGCCCTCGTCTCGGAGGTGCTGGGCAACGGCAAAGACGCGTCGCATCGGTGTGGTTTCGCCAGCCGGCCACTCGGCTGCCTGGGACTCCAAGAAGGCCGCGGCCACCCCAGCCTCGCCCACGTTGCCCGACGGCAGCGAGTCGATGTCGAGGGAGTCGTCGACCAGCACCGCCGAGAAAGAGTAGCGGTCGCCTTCGCTCACGCTGGAAGGAACCACGGCCGTTGAGGTGGCGAGGTTAAAGCGGAAGGTCTCGGCCTTGGTCTCGACGTCTCCCGCTTCGAAGCGCAGCGTCTGCAGGGCGCCGGCGATTGGGAGCCACACGCCCGAATAGCCCGGACCCACGGTGACCGACGCCCGCACCAGCTGGCCGGGGACCGGGTTGTCGATGGTGGAGGAGACCCGCTGATAGGTGTCGGTGTCAGAACCGGGAATGGTGTTGTTGGCCGCCCCCCAGACCACCCCGTCATAGCGATCCAGCGTCGCAAACCTGACCCGAGTCCCGGCCTCGACCCCACCGATCACGAAGAGGGTCTGGTCGTAGACATTCTCCGGCGACGGCTTCTTGGCCATATCGACATAGCGCCGGAAGGACGCCAGCGGTGAAGGATATTGCCCGATGTCGAAGGGCGGGTCGACTCGGGTGCGCAGCACCACGCGCTCGGTGCCGGTGCCGAACGCCCAGTTGCCGACGGGTGCGGCGAGCAGACCCGTGGCGGCCAAGAGCGCGCCCGCGAACACGAACCGGGAAGCCCGTCCCGATCGACCCGTCACATCGGCTCTGGCCCGCTGCCCCCGCACGCTCAGCCACGCCAGCGCGGTCACCGCGAAGACGGCGCCCTGCACCCACAGGGAGTGCGGATGCCCGACACCCAGCAAGATCACCAGGGCCAGCAGTGCCGTCGGGGCCACCAACGGCACCCCCGCGGAGAGCCAGCGGGGGCCGACCCGGCTGGCGGCGAGCACCATGCCCACCACTCCCGTGAACAGGCCCAGGCCCCAGGGCAAGGCCAGGAGCGGCCCGGTTCCGGTGACCGGTGGCAGCGTTGTCAGCAGGTCTTTCCAGCCGAGCAGGACCTCCTGGCTCAACTGCCGCACGGTCTCCAGGGTCGGCACTCGCGACGCACCGGGTTCGGCAATCACCAGCCCGCCGCCGACGTAGAACACGCCGAGCACCAAGAGTGCGGGAACCACGGAGGGCCAGCGCAGGGCATTGGTGATGAGTGTGATGCCGGTCCCGAGCAGCAGGCCCACCAGGCCCGCGATGGCGTAGGCCCAGCCGGTGTAGATCGAGCCGAGTCCCAGCAGCGCGGCGCCCGCCACCACGAGCAAGAAGACGGCGTCGACCCAGGAGTCGGTGGTGACATGCAGGCGCCGACTGCGGCGTACGACGGGCGCGGTGAAGTCGGCGGCACTCATCCGACGCTCCAGCGCAGCAGTGAGCCAAGGTCGTCCTTGAGGGACAACCGCAGGATGGGTACGCCGTCCGCCTCGCTGGCGCGGCTGGATTCGGAGGGGTCGACCACCATGGCGATCCGACGTACTTGGGTGCCGAAGGCTGTCGTGGCACGTTGGAGGTCCCCGAAGGTGGCGCCCGGCCCGGTGATCACGAACAGGAGGCTGGTGTCGGGCGCCACCATCGCCGCCCGGTGGGCGGCACCCACCAGGCCGGTGCGGCCGAATCCGGAGCGACAGATCGCATCGAGGGCGATGTGACCGCTCGTGCCGGAGGCGGCCTGGTCTCCGCACATGTAGGACGTCTCGAAGTCGTCGAGTACGGCGCGCACCGCCAGGGACGCGGCGACCGACATGGCGGTCTCGAAGTCGTCGGGGGACAGCCAGGCCGAAGCCGAGTCGTCGACGACCACCGTGGCGTGGCTGCGCTTGGTGTCGAGATATTGCCTGACCAGCAGATGGGTTTGGCCAGCGGCCGCCATCGCTTTGGCCGACGAACGCCAATGCACATGGCGCAGGTCATCACCGGGGACATATTCGCGCAACGCGTGGAAGGCGAGGTCGCTCTGTGACACCGCGTCGGTCGACACGCCTTCGAGGTCGCGCAAGAGGCCGGCCCCCAAGGAATCAAGTGGCACCATCGGCGGGCGAACCAAGATCTCGGTGACTTTGGTCCACGGCAGGTCACGGGAGAAGAGGCGCAACGGATCGCCGCGGCGCGTTGAGGCGGGGCCGAGGGCGATCACCCCACGTCGCTCGGTGCGCACAGTGAACGACTCCTCGTGCGTCTCTTGGCGAGCAAGGGCAGGCAGTCCATAGCGATGCAGCGACGAGCCGACCGGCAACTCGAGAACGGTGGGCACTAGGCGACGCGACGCGAGATTGGTGACGCGCACCTCCGCCGACACCGATTCGCCGGCGATCACACGTTGCGGTTCGGCACGCACCAAAACCTCGACCTTGGTGCGACCCACGAGGAACGGCAGGGCCAAGGTGAGGAGCAGCGCGCAAGCCGTCGCGACTACTGCCAACTCGGACCAGCCCGCCCACCAGGAAGCGAGACCGGCCAGCACCCCTAGAGCCAGGACGGTCCAGCCAGTCGGCTTGACCACCGCTAACCAGCCGAGCAGTCGGCTCAGCAGTCTTGTCATCAACCGACCTCAGGCAACCCGGTCGGTCGGCGGGGCAACCGCGTCCAGCAGACGGCCGATCACGCTTTCGACGCTGACTCCGGTGAACTGGGCCTCGGCATCCAGGAGCAACCGATGACACAACACCGGCTCGGCCAGTTGCTTCACATCGTCGGGTACGACGTGGTCGCGGCCTTCTGCCGCCGCCCATGTCTTGGCCACCCGGATCAGCGCCAGGCAGCCACGAGCCGACAGCCCGAGCTTCACATGCGGCAGCCGTCGAGACTCCTCGCCCAACTCCGCAACGTAGGAGATGAGCGCGGGATCGACGTAGACGTCGTCGGCCAAGCCGCTCATCTGGGCGATGGTCTCCGCGGTGATCACCGGCTCGACGAGCGCGGCCCGGTCGCGAACCTTCGCATTGGCCAACAACTCGATGGTCGCCAGGCGGTCGGGATAGCCGAGCGAGGTCTTCATCAGAAAGCGGTCGAGTTGGGCTTCGGGCAGCCGATAGGTGCCAGCTTGCTCGATCGGATTCTGGGTCGCGATCACCATGAAGGGTCGACCCACCGAGTGGGGCTCGCCATCGACGGTGACCCGTCCCTCCTCCATCACCTCGAGCAGCGCCGACTGAGTCTTGGGGGAGGCGCGGTTGATCTCGTCGGCAAGGACGATGGAGTGGAAGATCGGCCCGGGATGGAACTCGAACGTCCCCTTGTGTTGGTCATAGACCGTCACACCGGTGACATCGGAGGGCAACAGGTCGGGAGTGAACTGGATCCGCGCATGACTTCCGGCCACCGTGTTGGCCAACGCGCGGGCCAACATGGTCTTGCCCGTGCCGGGGAAGTCCTCCAACAACACATGGCCCTCGGAAAGCAGGCAGGTCAGCGTCAACCGGACCACGTGGCGTTTGCCGAGGACGGCCTTCTCCATGTTGTCGGTCAACTGGTCGAAGGTCTTGGCGAACCATCCGGCCTGCTCGAGCGAGATCGTCATCGGTGCTGCTTTCTGCGGGCTGTCGTTGGGCAGTCGAGTTTCTCATGCTCGCACTAGCATCCGGGCGCGAACGGCACGCACCGGCGCACGCGTCGATTATGGCCAGGCGTAGCCGTCGAAGTCGTGTCGTGCACCCGCGGTGCAGTCCGCAGTCACATTGCCGCCGGAGTTGCCGTAGTAGAGCGCTGTCACATGCGTGTCGTTGTCGCCAAACGGGCCGACGTCTTGGGGAGCACCCGCCCCCTGCAAACTGACCGAGCACGTCACGGGGCCGAGGAAGTTGGACAACTGGAGTTTGACGAAGCCACAGGAGGCGTCGGTGCAGTCATCGCCCGGGCCGGTGTGGCACGGCGGCTCGCTCGACCCGGGGGTGTCATTGCACTTGGCGCCCCGGGAGACGATCACCTCTTCGGGTGGCGGATCGTCGGTCGTCACCGCAGCCGTGTCCATGACCGACCCGCGGCCCAACGCGGCATCGCTCAAGGTCACCTGGATCCTCTCGGTGACCGAGAAGCCCAAGTCCAACTCGCCGAGCAGAACCGTCTTCTTGTCGACCTCGCTGACGCTGAACGAGACGTCCGGACGCCGGTTGCTGGTGACGGTGACCGTGGTCGGCGCGCCGTTCCCGTCGACCACGATCCTCCAGTCGATTGTGGTCCCGTTGCCCGACTTGAGAGACGTGATCGAGACCAGATGCACGGCGTCGAGCGGGCCGTAGGTCTGCACCGATTGCGCGGAGCTCATGGTGCATTCGTTCTCGTTGCACAGCTCCAACTTGACCGTGTGTGGCCCGTCATTGTCACCAACAGAGAACTTCGGCGCCTCAGCACCGCGCCGGGTCTGCGTGTCGGTGGCCTGTCCATCGACATAGATCACCACGGTCGACTCGGCGCCACGCGAGTCGGGGACCGTGAAGGTGGCTTGAGCCTGGTTGTTGAGGCCGGTCGGCTCGAGCGTCCACGATCCCCAGGCCTCCGGTTTGGCCACGGCGATCCAAGTTGCAACCGGCCCCGCGGCGGATTGATCGCGGCCCGACGACGACTTTACTGAGAACTTGTGCGTGTTCCCGTCGTACGCCACTCCTGGATAGGGACATGTCGTGCCACTGATGACGGTGCACGCAGGCACGGGCGAACCATTGTGCAGCACCGTGTAGTACACCTGGTTTCCACCGTTAGCCTCGACGACCGGCCAGGTGACAGTGAGATCGACCGTGCCGTTCGGATTCAGCACCGCCGCTTCGTTGATGGTGGGCTGCTCGGGCACCCCGGGCGGACCAGACGACTGGTACGGTCCCGACTGCCGGGGCGGCCCAGCACCCTGGGCGTTGACCGGCACCACGGTGAACCGATAGGTCCGTTTGTTGTCGAGGCCAGTCGCATCGAATTCAGTCCCCCGGGAAACGGCAGTGCGGCCGTCGAAGGAGATCCTGTATTCGCGCACCGGCGATGTCTTGGTAGTCGGTGGCAACCAACGGATGGTGAGCGCACCGTCGAAAGTCTTCACCAACTTGATCGGTCCGACGGCTCCGGGAACCGCGTCCGGAGTGGCTCCCCGGGATCGCGCCGAGTAGTCCGACCAGCCGATGGCGTTGTGGGCGCGCACCGTGAACGTGTAGGTCTTGCCGTTGGTCAAGCCGGTCATGTCGCAGGAGGTGCTCGGGCACCGGACCGTGGCCCCGGTGTTGGAGCGAACCTCGTAGTAATCGATCGGGCCACCGTTGGCTGCGGGAGCCCGCCAGTCCAGGTGCACCTCGCCGTTGCGCACCGCGGAGCCCGGGATGGGCGCGCCGGGGGCATCGGGCACTCCGAGCACCTCCAACGACAACACGTTGGTCGCCTGCCGGCCGGTCTTCGAGGTCGCGGTTGTGTCGCTCATCGTGATCCGGAATTCGGCCCGCCCGGACGCCTTGGGTCCGACGCTGATCGTGACCCGTGATCCACCGGCCGCCGACACGGTCGCATCGATCGAGGTCGAGCGGGTCGCGCTGACAAAGGTGGGCACCGGGTTGGGTGCAGTCGAGCTGAGATAGCGACCGAGATCCACGGTCCGCGACTCCCCGGCCCGCATGTCCGAGATCTGGATCGGCGCCAACGTGGGCGGACCCGCTTCGCTCACCCGGATGCGCAATCGACCGGGGGCGCTGCCCTGGGCGCTCACGAGGAGCAACCCCTCGCTGCCGACCGGGGCCGTCGCGTCTGCCCCAACGACGATCAGCGACCCGCTGGGTTCGATGATCGCCAGGCCATCGCTCGAACGCTGCCAATCGGCGGTGTAGGTCAACTCGGCGAGGTCGCGCGGGTCAGCCGTCCACACGTGACACAGGGTCGCGATATCGAGCTCGAGGCTGGCGCCCTGAGCGATATCGACCGTGTCAGTGGGGCAGCGCAGGATGGGCTTGGCGTCACCGACCTGGACCGGGATCGACAAGACGACCTTTTGGGCGCCCGGAGCCGACTCATCTGCTTGATTGGTGACCTCGACCGTGACTGCCCCAGGTCCGGCGTACCCCTTCGAAGCCGTCACGGTGAACCCGCCCGATGTCGTGGCTGCGGAGTTCACCGACGCGATCGGCGAGCCCACCACGCGCCGCGCGACCGTGAGGCGGACACCTCCGCCCGCGGGGTTGACGATGTAGTCCGACAGGCGGGCCTTCAGCGTTTCCCCGGCGGCGAGCGAGATCAACGCGTCCGGCTTGACGTAAGGCAGGCCCGTGCCCGTCGCGGGGACATACAACTGGGCCATCGCGGCGCCGCCGTCGGCGTCCTCGACCCGGAACGGGACCACCATGGGCGTGTCCCCCCGAGCCAGCGTGATCCGCCCGCGACTCAAGCTCGCCGTGCTGCCGCGTGGGGTGAAGACGTCGGTGATCCGCAACTCCTCGCTCGGACCATCGGGGTCGTAAGCCGAACTCAGGACGTCCACGCGGACAGTCGCCGAATCGCTGCTAGCCCCAAACGCGTCAAAGACGACGGGAGGGTTGTTGAAGGGTGCGGCGGTGCGAACGGTTGCCGTCGACGCAGAGCGGGCCAACCCATTGGAGATCGAGTAGACCACGACCACGTTACGACCGTCGGCCTTCTCCGGCGCTTCAATCAGGAGTGGGCCAGTGTCGGATTCCAAGGTGACGCCCGGGGGGGGATCGACGAGCTCGATGCTCACCCGCTCCCCCGCCGGGACCAGGTCATTGCTCAACACGTCGACAGTGGCGGTGCGCCCCGGCTCGACGGTCAGCACGTCGGGAACCGCGAGCGGGGTTTGCGTAGGCCCTGCTTGCGCCACCGCCACCCTCACGGAGCCGGTCGCCACGCCACCCAGCGAATCGGTCAACGAGTAGTCGAATTCATCGGTGCCGGAGGTCCCGGGATAGGCCTGATAGACGATCGAATTGGCGCCGAACTTGACGACGCGGCCAACCCGGGGTGCAGAGGCCAGCCCGAGCAGGGTGACGGCGTCGCCGTCGGGGTCAACCCCGGCGCCTGGCAACTTGAGCGTGATCGTGCCGCCGGCCACGACGCGCCCTTCGATGATCTGCGGCTCCGGTGCCCGATTGGGGCGCGATGCGGGGATCACCGAGATCTCGATGCGTCCCGTCGCGGTCTCGCCCGCAGCGTTGGTCGCGATATAGCGGACGTCGAAGGATTCGGGGTCGTCGAGCTCCCGGGGCGCCGCATAGCGCACGAGTCGTCCGGCCACGAAGGCCTGGCCCGTCGGTCCCGACGTGCCACCACCCGAGCGAACCGTCAATTGGCCGGCCCGTTCACCGGCCACGTCCGCCACCAGCCCCAACGCGTCACCGGCGGGACTGAAGTCGTTGTCCAAGACCGGGATCGAGACGCTCGAGCCCGCGCGAACCGTCACCTGGTCGACCTCGGTGACCGGCGCATTGTCTGCCGGCAGGTCACGCTGGGTCAGCGTGATCTCACCGATGGCCGTTCGGCCGCCGTTGCTGATCGTGTAACGGACCAGGTGTGGCCCAGGCGGGAGCTGGCCGTCTCGAGCATTGATCCGCACCCAACGCCCCTCGACCACGGCGAGGTCGAGTTGCCCCGCCACATCGGCGCGGGCCGACTGCACCACCAACAGGCCACCGGTGGGATCGCTGTCGTTGGCCAACACGTCCACCAGCACCGGCGCCTGCCCGAAGATGGTCGTCGTGTCGGGCATCGCGACCGGGTCGCGACTCTCCTTGGGGTGGACGTTGACCCGGATCTTGCCCCGCGCCAACGGGGCGGTGCCGTACTCCGCGTCGTACTCCAAGGAGTAGGCCTTGGCGGCGTCGGCCCGGAAGGTGATCGTGCCGTCCCCAAGATCGGTGCGCACCTGAGCGCCCCCGACCGCGGCGATCCGGCCCGCCAGCCGCAGGCTCGCCCGGGGAGTGAGCGGGTCGGCTCCTGGCAAGTCGTTGGCCAGCGGACGGATGGTCACCCACTTGCCCACCTCCGCCGAGACCACATCGGGCTCGGCCTGCGGGGCCACGGCCTCATCACTCAGCGGGTTGAGCACCTTGAAGTTCAGTTGTGCGGGCACCGGGTCGGAACGCCCATCGGTGACTTCGTAGTCGACTTGGACTTCACCGGGCGTCGTGGGAGCGGTGAACCGGAGCCGACCGGTGACCGTCGTGCGCGCCAACGCACCGGCCGCAGCAGTGCCCGCCACCTTGGCCGATGACAAGAGCAACGAATCGCCATCGCGCTTGTCGCGCCAATCGGGCAACACCGGGAGATCGAGTACGCCGCCAGCGGGAATCGGCCACACCTTGGGCTTGAAGCCCGCGCGCAAAGCCGGGGACTGATTGGCGTCCTCGCCCCGAGCCGCCACCGAGACCTGCGCATGGGCGGAGACTCCGGCCCGGCCGTCATCGATGAAGTATTCGAAACGGCTGACGCCGCTCGCGTCGTCCGGCAACCGCACCTGAATGGTTTGGCCGTCGGGACTGATCGTCAGCTCGGAGGCACTGCCCTTGGGCAGTTCGACCGCGCTGATCGACAGGATCCGGCCGGCCGCCGCTGTGTCGTTGTCGAGCGGATAGAGCACCGTCGTACGACCGGGCCGGGCACCGAAGTCGTCCGGCTTGGCCTTCGGCGGGCGCCGATCGCCCACGTTGTTGTCTTCGCTGTCGGAGTCCTTCTCACCCTTGTCATCACGCTTCTTGAAGGCTTCCCAGTCGTCGACCCGGGTGGGGGTCGTCGCATCGAGATTCCAGACCGCTCCCGACAGCCGATCGTTGAGCAGGACCTGGCCCCGATTGACCCGGAAGATCAGGTCTGCGGCATCCCCTCGGAGATAGGCGACGGACGGCTCATCGCTCCCGCACTGCGAGACGAGGGTTCCCTGTCCTCCGGACCAGGCGCCGAAGACACAGTTGCCGACGCGCACGGGTGCCACCGGCCGGCCTTCGAGGCCATCGGCGATGGTGCGCAGGGCACCGGTCACGACATCGACGCCGAGGAACGCCTCCCGTGTCGCCACCAACACCTCGGACGCCTCCGGGCCCGGCTGTTGCAGCACCCCGCCCGCGTCGAGCACGGCGCGCGCGCCGCCGACCGCGCTCAGCGCACCGCTCTCAAAGTCCAGCGAAACCGGGACGTCTCCGACCGCGGACACCGCGATCTGTTCCCCGATCGGCGCCTCCAAGGGCTCAGCTGCACCGACGGTGAACGTGTCGCCCCTTGGAGTCGCCCGCACGAGTGAGTCGGTTTGCGCGGACAGCACCAGGACGGTGCCGGTGACGGTCACCGCCAGCGCCGCGCCCCGGTCCGCGCGTACGACGGGCGCAACGCCCTGGTCCACGCCAGCAACCGCGGCCACTCCGGCGGTGGGGTCGACCCGGGTTGCGCGAACCGTGCCCCGGGCGGGGTCCAGAACCGCCAGCGTGCCTCCCGCAAGCGACACCTGAGCGTCGCGCGGGATCGCCGCGGATTCACCTTCGGGTTGGGCGGCCGTGGCCGGATCGATCCCGGCCAGACGACCGGCAGAAAAATCTACGCCCACGACGGCCGAACCATCTTGGGCGATGTCGAGGAGGGAGTCCAGCGGCGCGAAGATCAGCGCGTCCTGCTGGCCGATCGGCTTGTTGACCCGACCGTAGGCGCTCTCGCGCCCACTGGTCACCCAGATGCCGCCGTCGTTGAGATCGGTGCGGTGCGTCTTGTAGCCATCGGCCGCCACGGCATAGACGACCACGCCGCTCGCGGCCAGGATCAGGGCAAGGTTCGAGGCGACCGCGGCGCGATGCCGCCGCCAGCCGCTCCCGATGCCGCTCATGGTTTCCCCCGCAAGATAAACCGCCAGATGAATGTGCCCTCCCGCGAGGGTAAGCAGCGCGCCCCACATGGGACAAGTCGAGCAAATCATGACGTGGAAGCCTCGGAGGGGGAACAATGGCCACAGTTGCCACTGGTCCAGACCAACGGATCGAGTTGCTTGCACACCAATGCGCTAGTGAAGGAGTCGTTCGTGGAGACCATCTACGTCGGGGGGCCCGGCGTACTCCTGGCCCGGAGCCACCGTTGGCTGCTCATCAATGCCGATCCGCCGCTCGAACAACTCGACGCCTGGTGGGAACTGATGGGGACCGCAGGCCCGGTGCACGACCGACTCATCGCTTCGCTCGAGGCGGCCTTCCCCGAGCGCAAGGTTGCTCTGGTGCTGGTGGACCTCGACGATCACACGCCGATCGTGACCTGGGGCGCCGGGCAGGTCGAGGAGTCCGAAACCGGACGGCGACTCACCGTCGGCGTGGCCGGTTTTGGCTCAGCGCGACCGCTGCTGGCCGGAGTCGTTCCCGCGTCTTCCGTCGAAATCCGGATCCCCCAAGCCACCCCCTCGGTGCTTATCGACGGGATTCCTGCCGACATTCTGGCGAGCACCTCCGACGGCCCCCCGACCCGCCCGATGTTCCGCGCCGCCGACGCGACCTACAACCCGGACGACGAACTGGATGACGTCGAGGTGACCGTACCCCGGTTGCTGTCCGACATCTTGGGCGGCGAGGCGATCCCGGCGATGGCGTCGGAGGAGAACGGCGCCCCGATCTATCGCTCCGAGGCCAGCGAACACTTGCGTCAATCCACCCACGAGACCGTGCTGGCCGTGCACTGCCCCGACGGGCACGTCACTCCGGCCTACACCCCGACCTGTCGGGTGTGCGATCAGACTGTCGACGGGGCCGAACCGCAGCGGATGCCGCGACCGCGGCTCGGTGGGCTCCGCCTCCCCACGGGCGAACTCGTCCCATTGGACCGTGGCGTAGTTTTCGGCCGCAAACCGGCGCCGGTCCCGGACAGCAACGACTGGCCGCACTTGGTGCACCTGCCCCAGGACTCGACTTACGTGTCGCGTATGCACCTCCAGATCGAGCTCGACGGCTGGTTGGTGCTCGCCCGCGACCTGGGGTCGCGCGGAGGTACGACGCTGCGCATCCCCGGACGGCTCCCCCAGCGGATCCGGGCCAACGAGCGCTATGTCCTTGAGCCCGGCCACGCCCTCGATCTAGCCGACGTCTACGAGATCACCTATGAGGTGGGTCAGTGACGGCACCCCCGATCCAGGGGTACCGCTATGTGGAGCATCTCGGCAGCGGGGGCTTCGCGGATGTGTTCCTTTACGAGCAGGAATGGCCGCGCCAGCGGGTGGCCATCAAGGTCGTGCGCCCCGACGTACCGCTCACTGATCGGGAGAAACGACTCTTCACAGTCGAGGCCAACGCGATGGCGAAACTGGCCGACCATCCCTACATCGTTTCGGTGATGACGGCCGGAGTCACCAGCGAAGGCCTGCCCTATCTCGTGATGCGCTACTGCCCGCCCCCGGACCTGGGCGTGCGGGTGCGGTCCAATCCGATGCCCGTGGCCGAGGCGGTCAGCACCGGCATCAAGTTGGCCAGCGCCATCGAGACCGCCCACCGCTCCGGGATCATCCACCGCGACATCAAGCCCAGCAACGTGCTCGTCACCGCCTACTCCGAGCCCGCCATCACCGACTTTGGCATCGCGGGCGGACTGCACGACAAAGAAGGCGACCAAGAAGTCCGGATCTCCTATCCGTGGGCTCCACCGGAGATGCTCGACGGGCGCTCCGCGGGCTCGGTCACCTCCGATGTCTACTCTCTGGGCGCCACGATCTGGCATCTGCTCATCGGCCGCTCACCCTTCTCCATCCCCAACGGCGACAACTCCACCCGCGCCTTGTGTGCCCGGATCCTGCACAGCCCCGCGCCGGCGACGCAGCGACCCGACGTACCCCCAGCGCTCGATCGACTTCTGCAACAGTGCCTGGCCAAGCAGCCCACCTATCGGCCGCAGTCAGCGCTCGAGCTGGCCCGCAGCCTGCAGCGGATCGAGGTCGCGGAGGGCTTCTCGCGTACGCCGATCGCGGTCGAGGGCGATCCCATGGAGCGCCGGCCGAGTCCCTCCGGCACCGCCTTTGACGAGGGCGCGACCCGCCTCAAACCCCCCACCATTTCGGGGTCGGCACCGCGCGCCGTCACCCCCGCCCCTGCCCCCGTGGCCGCCCAGGCACCGCGCGCGCAGCGGTCGTGGCTGCCCGCTCTCCTCGGGGCAGTCGGCGTCGCCGCGTTGGTCGGGTTGGCCGCGTTCTTGTTCCTGCGCGCCGGTGACGACCCCGACCCGGACCTCGGCGTGCCGACGACCAGCCCGTCCGCGAACGTCACCGTGGACCCCAATGCGCCCACAGGAGCACCGGTGGTCACCGCCGACCGGACCGGCGACAACGTCCGTTTCGCCTGGGCGAGTGACGCGCAGCAGGCCGGCGACACCTGGCAGTGGAAGCGCACCGACACCGGCGAGGGCTCCCGCACCGAGGCCGATTCGTTGGTGCTGCCCGCGAAGGACCGGGTGTGCATCCAGGTGCGCCTCATCCGCGGCCAGTTTGCCTCGCCCTGGGCCAGCAAGTGCGCGGCCTGAGCCAGCTCGGCCTGGCCCTGTGCCTCACGCTGGGCGCCGCTCTTGCCGGTTGTGCAGCCGAAGGGCCGGCGCCCGACCGACCACCACGAGCAAGCGGGTCGACCTCCCCGACCTCGACGCCCAACGTTCCGGGCGATCCCCGACTCGTCCGCCTCTTGGCCTCGGCGAGACTCGCCCCACGAACCTTTCACGAAGGCTACGACCGCTCCTGCACCGCCGGGAGCGGGTGCGTCTTTGGCCCCGAGTGGACCGACGATCACCCGGGCCTCTTCGGGCACAACGGCTGCGACACCCGCCAAGATGTGCTGCTCGCTCAGATGGTCGACATCGAGATGCGCTGGGAATCAGACTGCCGCATCTATGAAGCGGCGCTGAGCGACCCCTACACCGGTGAGCGACTCACCTGGCGCGACGACGGCTATGGGATCCAGATCGACCACATCTATCCCCTTGCGGCCGCCTGGCATGCCGGGGCGTGGTCGTGGCCGCAGGCGCGCAGGGTGCGGTTCGCCAACGACGTACGCCGCGAGCTGCTCGCGGTCTCCGGCGCCGCCAACCAGATCAAGCAGGCCTCGACCCCCGCCGATTGGCTGCCCTCGAATCGGGCCTATCGCTGCACCTACGTGCGCAAATATCTTGCGGTGGCGGCTGCCTACGACCTGCCGATCAGTCCCGAAGACCACGACGCGATCGCCCGCGTCGCCACCCGCTGCTCGGCGGAGCCGAGGTCACGAGCGGGTTGACCGATCCTTGGCCAGGCTGGCGACGGCCGTCACGACGAGCGTGCCGACGATAACGGTCAGCGAGAGCCAGATCGGAATCTCGGGGGCCCAGGAGATCGGTTCGCCGCCGTTGATGAAGCCCACTTCGTTTTCGTGCATCGCATGCAGGACCAACTTCACGCCGATGAACAACAGCAGGAAGGACAACCCGAAGGACAAGTAGACGAGTCGTTGCAGCAGCCCGCCGATGAGGAAGTAGAGCTGGCGCAGGCCCATCAGGGCGAAGACGTTCGCGGTGAAGACGAGGTAGGGCTCGCGAGTCAGGCCATAGATCGCCGGGATCGAGTCGAGCGCGAACAACAGGTCGGTGACCCCCAACGCCATGATCACCAGAAACATCGGGGTGATCATCCGGGTGCCGTTCTCGACGGAGATCAACCGGGTGTCGTGCCACTCGGTGGTCACCGAGAAGTGGCGGCGCACATAGCGGATCAGGACCGGCTCGTCGTACTGCGCATCTTCCTCTTCGGCCTCCATCGCCAGGTGGATGGCGGTGTAGATCAGGAAGAGTCCGAACAGATAGAAGACCCAGGTGAACTGTTCGATCGCGGCGGCGCCCACCGCGATGAAGATCGCGCGCAGGAAAAGGGCGACCACGATCCCGATCAGCAACGCGGTCTGTTGCAGCGGTCGGGGCACGGCGAACTTGCCCATGATGATGATGAAGATGAAGAGATTGTCGATCGAGAGCGAATATTCAGTGAGCCAGCCGGCAAAGAACTCGCCGCCGTACTTCGCGCCGTACTGAGCCCAGACCATCAGGCCGAACCCGATCGCCAAGCCGATATATAGGGCCAGATAGCGCGACGACTCACGCATCGACGGCTCGTGCGGACGGCGTCCCACCACCAGGACGTCCACGAGCAGCAGCCCGCAGGTCACCGCGGCCGTCACCAGCCATGTGGCGGTCGAGATCTCCATGTGTCAGCGCCCTCCGAAGGGTACGTCGAGCTGGCCGAGACGCTCCCGGCCGCCGTCCAAGGCGGTCAAGACCCACGCGCCGTCGGGGGTCAGGGTGAAGGTGTGTTCATAGTGCGCCGCCCACGAGCCGTCGGCCGTGGCCACCGTCCACTCGTCGTCGAGCAGTACTGTGTCCTGGTCGCCCATGGTCACCATCGGCTCGATCGCCAACGCGAGCCCGGTGACCAACTTGGCGCCACGTCCGGCACGGCCCACGTTGGGCACATTCGGTGGCTGATGCATCTCGGTGCCGATGCCATGACCTGTGTAGTCCTCGAGGATCCCGAACTCTCCACAGCCGCGGACGTAGGTCTCCACGGCGTGGGAGATGTCGCCGACCCGGCCCCCCAAACGAGCAGCCGCGATACCGCGCCACAGCGACTCTTCGGTGACCTGCATCAGATGGCGTACGTCGGAAGGCACGTCGCCGACCGCGACCGTGATGGCCGCGTCGCCGTGCCAACCGTCCACGATGGCGCCACAGTCGATCGAGATCACGTCTCCCTCAACGAGCTGACGCGCCCCGGGGATGCCATGCACGACTTCGTCGTTGATCGAAGCGCAGATCGTGGCAGGGAACGGCGGGTGCGCATACCCCTTGAAGGAAGGGATCCCACCGTGGGACCTGATGTTGGACTCGGCGAGCCGATCCAGCTCGCCCGTCGTGATCCCGGGCACCACCGCGGCCCTCAGGAGCTCCAGCGTCTCGCCCACGAGCAGGCCGGCAACCCGCATCTTGTCTATTTGCCGGGGCGTCTTGATCTGGATCCCGCGGTCACGCAACGCCACGGATCAGCTCTCGGGGATGACGTCGAGGGCGGCAAAGATGCGCTTGGTCACCTCATCGACCTCGCCCATGCCATCCACCTCAACGAGAAGCCCGCGATCTCGGTAGACGTCGATCAGCGGGGCGGTCTGCTCGGTGTAGATCTCCTGCCGCCGCCGAATGACGTCTTCGGTGTCGTCGGCCCGACCTTCGACCTGCGCCCGTTGTAGGAGCCGTTGCACGATCTCCTCAGGGTCCACCGTCAACACCACGACCGCGTCGAGTCGATGTCCGGTGAAGGCGATCATGTCGTCCAGTTCGGTCACCTGAGCCAGGGTGCGCGGATAGCCGTCGAGCAAGAACCCGGGGATCGCGTCCACTTCGTCGATGCGGTTGCGCACCATCAGGTTCGTCACTTCGTCGGGAACGTATTCGCCGGCATCCATGAACTTCTGGGCCTCGACCCCGAGCGGAGTCCCTTCCGACACGTTGACGCGAAAGATGTCACCGGTCGAGATCGCGGGGATCGCAAAATGTTCGGCAATGAACTTGGCCTGGGTGCCCTTGCCCGCCCCAGGCGGGCCCATGATGATCAACCGCACGTGGGCCTCCTCACCGCAAGAAGCCTTCGTAGTTGCGCTGCTGCAACTGGCTCTCGATCTGCTTGACGGTGTCGAGGGCGACGCCCACCATGATCAGGATCGAGGTGCCGCCGAACGGGAAGTTCTGGTTGGCGTTGATCAAGACGAGCGCGACCAGCGGGATCAGCGAGATCAGGCCCAGGTAGAGCGCACCCGGGAGGGTGATCCGGGAAAGCACGTAGGCGAGATAGTCCTCGGTCGGCTTGCCCGCCCGGATGCCCGGGATGAAGCCGCCGTACTTCTTCATGTTGTCGGCCACCTCTTCGGGGTTGAAGGTGATCGACACGTAGAAGTAGGTGAAGAACACGATCAGCAAGAAGAAGGCCAGCATGTAGAGCGGGTGTGTGCCGGAGACCAGATAGGTGCTGATCCAACGAACCCAGGCAGCGTCGCTGTTTTGGTTGAACTGTGCGGCCATCGCCGGGAGGTACATCAGCGAGGACGCGAAGATCACGGGGATGATGCCGGCTTGGTTGACCTTCAACGGGATGTAGGTCGAACTGCCGCCGAACATCTTGCGGCCCACCATGCGGCGGGCATATTGAACGGGGATCCGGCGCTGTGCCTGCTCGATGAAGATGACGGCGCCCACGATGACCAAACCGATCACGATCACGATGGAGAAGACCCACCAGCCCTGGTCGAGCTTGACGGCCCACATCGACGAGGGGAAACCCGAAATCACCTGGGTGAAGATCATCAAGGACATGCCGTTGCCCACGCCGCGCTCGGTGATGAGCTCACCCAACCACATGATCACCGCGGTGCCGGCGGTCATCGTCACGACCATCACCAAGAACGTGGAGGTGCCCTCGCTATGCAGGAGCGGAAGATCGCAGTTTTGGATCAGCTGTCCCGAGCGGGCCAACGCGACAATGCCGGTGGCCTGCAGAAGCGCCAGCCCGAGGGTGAGGTAGCGGGTGTATTGGGTGATCTTAGTTTGGCCCGATTGACCTTCCTTCTTGAGCGCTTCGAGCCGCGGAATGACCACGACGAGCAACTGCAAGATGATGGAGGCGGTGATGTAGGGCATGATCCCCAACGCGAAGATCGTCAGCTGGAGGAGCGCGCCCCCGGAGAACAGGTTGATCAGGGTATAGAGGCTGTTTTCGGACTGCTGATCGAGGCAGGAGCGCACGTTGCCGAAGTTGACGCCCGGGGCGGGGATCTGCGAACCAAGCCGGAAGATCGTGATGATGAACAGCACGAAAAGCAACTTGCGTCGCAGATCCGGTGTCCGGAAAGCATTCGCGAACGCGCCTAGCACGACATCCTCTTTCTTGGAGCTGGCGGTGGGTCCAGCCGCGGACATTTGCGGCTCTCCGGCCAAGGCCGAGACAACCCGGGGAAGCCTAACAGGAGCGGCCCAAGTGGGTCGGGGCGTGAGCCCGGGACCTGGAATCCCGGCGACTCACGCCCCGTCGGGTCACAGCACCGTGACGGTGCCGCCCGCAGCCTCGATCTTCTCCTTGGCCGAACCGGAGAACGCGTTGGCGCTCACCTGGACGGCGACGGAGAGGTCGCCCTGTCCCAAGACCTTGACGGGTTCGTTCTTGCGTACGGCGCCCCGCGAGATCAGTTCCTCGACGGTGACCGCGCCACCCTCAGGGAACAACTCGTTGATCCGGTCCAGGTTCACAACCTGGAACTCGACCTTGAACGGGTTGCGGAAGCCCTTCAACTTGGGCAACCGCATGTGGATCGGCATCTGACCGCCCTCGAAGGCGGCCGGCACCTGATAGCGAGCCTTGGTGCCCTTGGTGCCTCGACCCGCGGTCTTGCCCTTGGACGCCTCGCCGCGACCCACGCGGGTCTTGGCCTTCTTGGCACCCGGGGCAGGACGCAGGTGATGAAGTTTCAACGTCATCGCGTCAGTCTCCCTGAATCAACTCGACCGTCACCAAATGACGGACGGTGTGGACCATGCCCCGGATCTCGGGACGGTCCTCTTTGACGACCACGTCACCAATGCGCTTGAGACCGAGCGACCGCATCGTCTCGCGTTGGTTGAACTTGCAGCCGATCGTGGACTTCTTCTGCTGCACCTTCAGCTGTGCCATCAGAGCGCACCCCCAGCTGCGGCGCGAGCCGCGGCAGCGGCGGCAACGCCTTCGTCACGAGCCCGGAGCAGGGCCCGCGGGGCCACGCTCTCCACCGGGAGACCGCGGCGAGCAGCCACGGCCTCGGGCTCTTCGAGCATCTGCAACGCCGCAACCGTGGCGTGCACGATGTTGATCTGGTTCGAGGACCCGAGCGACTTGCTCAGCACGTCGTGGATGCCGGCGCACTCCAGCACCGCACGCACCGGGCCGCCGGCGATAACGCCGGTGCCTGGAGCAGCGGGACGCAGCATGACGACGCCCGCAGCCTTCTCGCCCTGCACCGGGTGCGGGATGGTCCCCTGCACGCGCGGCACTCGGAAGAAGTGCTTCTTGGCTTCTTCGACTCCCTTGGCGATCGCCGCGGGAACTTCCTTGGCCTTGCCGTAGCCGACGCCGACCATGCCTTCGCCGTCGCCGACGATCACGAGGGCGGTGAAGCTGAAGCGACGACCACCCTTGACGACCTTGGCGACGCGGTTGATGGCGACGACGCGTTCGATGTAGGCACTCTTCTCAGCAGCTTGGCCACCGCGGCGGTCGTCACGACTACCTCGGCGCTCGCCACCCGAGCGCTGTCCGCGCTGGGCTCCGCTCATGAGACTTTCTCCCTTGAATTCGTTCTGCTCTGTTGACTGGCGCGCATCAGAAGGTCAACCCGCCTGCTCGGGCGGCATCGGCCAGGGCGGCGATACGACCGTGGTACTTGTTGCCCGCCCGATCGAAGACAACGTCTTCGATGCCGGCGGCCTTGGCTCGGGCCGCGACCAGGTCGCCCACGACCGTGGCCTTGGCGGTCTTGTCGCCCGTGGCGGCGCGAACATCGGCCTCCATGGAGGACGCCGATACCAAGGTCTTGCCGACCAGGTCGTCGACCACCTGGGCCGAGATGTGCTTGGCCGACCGGGTGACCACCAGGCGAGGGCGCTCCGGCGTACCGGAGATCTTCTTGCGGCCGCGCATCTGGCGGCGAAGACGCGACTGAACGCGGCTCGCCGTGTGCTTGTGCTGCTTCAACGAGATAGCCATGGCTACTTACCGGCCTTTCCGACCTTGCGGCGGACGTGCTCGCCCGCGTAGCGCACGCCCTTGCCCTTGTAAGGCTCGGGCTTGCGGAGCTTGCGAATCTTGGCGGCCACCTCACCGACGAGTTGCTTGTCGATGCCCTGGACGCCCAGCTTGGTCGGGCCTTCCACGGCGAAGGTGATGCCGTCTGGTGCATCAAAGATGATCGGGTGCGAGTAGCCGAGCTGGAACTCCAGCTGCGTGGGGCCCTTGGACAACACGCGGTAACCGACGCCCACGATTTCGAGCTTCTTCTCGTAACCGTCGGTGACACCCACCACCATGTTGCTGATCAGGGTCCGGGTCAGGCCGTGCAACGAACGGCTCTGCCGCTCGTCGTCGGGCCGCTTGACCTCGAGCAAGCCGGCATCGCCACGCTCGATCGTGATCGGTGCGGCAATGGAATGCGACAAGGTGCCCTTGGGTCCCTTGACGGTCACCAGGCTGGCGTCGATAGCGACGTCGACGCCCGATGGGACCGCGATGGGGAGCTTGCCAATGCGCGACATGGATGTTTTCTCCTTCGCAGTTCTCGTGGCTACCAGACGTAGGCGAGGACTTCCCCACCCACGCCCTTCTGGTTTGCCTGGCGGTCGGTCAACAGTCCCTGGCTCGTGGAGATGATCGCCACACCCAGGCCACCCAAAACCTTGGGCAGACCCGTGTGCTTGGCGTACACGCGCAAGCCGGGCTTGCTGATCCGGCGGATCCCTGCGATGGAACGCTCACGGCTGCGGCCATACTTCAAGGTGATGGTGAGCGTCTTGCCCACGGCCGGAGTGCCGTCCGAGGCAACGTTGTCTCTCACGTCGTAGGAGGTGATGTAGCCCTCCTGCTTCAAGATCTCAGCAACGCCGGCCTTCAACTTGCTGTACGGCATCGACACAGCGTCGTGGTACGCCTGGTTGGCGTTGCGCAGACGAGTCAACATGTCTGCGATCGGGTCAGTCATCGTCATGGCCGAACGGCCCTTTCTCGTGGTGGTTTCCGCCGAACTCTCGGCGGACCTTCCGCTATCTCGTTGTTTACTTCCCTGACGTCGGTGGTGTCTGCACCACCGACGGGTCCGGGGCTAGCCCCGGTGGTGTTGAGCGTCTGTGTTGTTGAGCGCCTGTGTTGCTTCGCGTCCGGCCGGGCCGGACTCGACTACCAAGATGATTTGGTCACGCCGGGCAGCTCGCCGCGGTGCGCCATCTCGCGCAGGCAGATCCGGCACAGGCCGAACTTGCGGTAGACCGCCTTAGGTCGCCCGCAACGCTGGCAGCGGGTGTAGCCGCGCACCGCGAACTTGGGCTTGCGGGCCGCCTTGACCCTGAGTGCTGTCTTCGCCATGTCACATCTCCTTGAACGGGAAGCCGAGGTGCTTCAACAGCGCCCGACCCTGGTCATCGTTGATCGCGGTGGTGACGACCGTGATGTCCATGCCCCGCTGCCGATCGACCTTGTCCTGGTCGATCTCGTGGAACATGACCTGCTCGGTCAGACCAAAGGTGTAGTTGCCCTGGCCGTCGAACTGCCGGGGAGAGAGCCCCCGGAAGTCACGGATGCGGGGCAGCGCCAGCGTCAGCAGACGGTCGAGGAACTCCCACATCCGGTCGCCGCGCAACGTGACGTGGGCGCCGATCGGCATCCCCTCGCGCAGTTTGAACTGGGCGATGGACTTGCGGGCCTTGGTCACCGAGGGCTTCTGGCCGGTGATGACGGTGAGGTCCTTGATGGCCCCTTCGATCAACTTGGAGTCGCGGGCCGCCTCGCCCACGCCCATGTTGACCACGATCTTCACCAGACCGGGCACCTGCATCACATTGCCGATCTCGAACTCACTACGCAGGGCCGGGAGGATCTCCTCGCGGTAACGCGTCTTCAGCCGTGGGGCAATGCGCGGG
The DNA here is from genome assembly GCA_963814245.1 of uncultured Actinomycetota bacterium. Classification (GTDB taxonomy): domain Bacteria; phylum Actinomycetota; class Actinomycetes; order Propionibacteriales; family Nocardioidaceae; genus Nocardioides. The sequence goes on along the minus strand of CAWFBY010000001.1, from coordinate 1,027,108 downwards.
GTGCGCGACTCGGTGGTCGTCTCGTCGATGGTCTCGGTCATCAGATGTCCTTCCCGGTCTTGCGAGAGATGCGGACGCTGCGCAGGCCGGCGTACGTCGAGCCGTCCGAGCGACGCTTCAGCACCTCTTCGCGACGCGAGCCCGTGCGGGTCACGCCGTCACCTTCAACCAGCATCACGTTGGACACGTGGATCGGCGCCTCGGCGGTGATGATGCCGCCAGTGTTGCCGGCGCGACCGCCCTGGTCGACGACCTTCGTGTGCTTCTTGACGCGGTTGACGCCTTCGACGATGACGCGATCCTCGGTGCGCAGCACCTGAATCACCTTGCCTTCGGCGCCCTTGTCGCGACCAGCGATCACCTTGACGGTGTCGCCCTTCTTGATCTTCATGCCCTTACCCATGGCTCACAGCACCTCCGGGGCGAGCGAGATGATCTTCATGAACTTCTTCTCACGCAACTCGCGACCGACGGGACCAAAGATGCGGGTCCCCCTCGGCTCACCGTCGCTCTTGAGGATGACGGCGGCGTTCTCGTCGAAACGGATGTAGGAACCGTCGGAACGACGGCGCTCCTTGACCGTGCGGACGATGACCGCCTTCACGACGTCGCCCTTCTTGACGTTGCCGCCCGGGATGGCGTCCTTGACGGTCGCCACGATGATGTCGCCGATGCCGGCGTAGCGACGTCCCGATCCACCGAGCACACGGATGCACAAGATTTCCTTGGCACCGGTGTTGTCGGCGACCTTGAGCCGCGACTCCTGCTGGATCATTTCGCCCTCTCCAAGATCTCCACAACGCGCCAGCGCTTGGTGGCCGACAGTGGGCGGGTCTCCATGACCAGCACGCGGTCGCCGGTGTGCGCGTCGTTCTCCTCGTCATGCGCCTTCAGTCGCGAAGACCTCCGCATGACCTTGCCGTAGAGCGCGTGCTTGACGTGATCCTCGACCGTCACGACGACGGTCTTGTCCATCTTGTCGCTGACGACAATGCCCTCGCGGACCTTGCGTGCGTTGCGCTGGGTGGTTTCTTCGGACTGATCGCTCATGCGTCAGCACCTTCCTCGTTCGCACCCGGCGCCGTACGGATGCCGAGCTCGCGCTCGCGCACCACCGTGTAGATCCGGGCGATGTCCTTCTTGACCGTGCGGAGCCGGCCGTGGCTTTCTAGTTGGCCCGTGGCCGACTGGAATCGCAGGTTAAACAACTCTTCCTTGGCCTCGCGCAGCTTTGCCTCGAGATCGATGCTGTTCAGCTCATCGAGCTCGTGGGCGCTCACCTTCTGGGCAGCCATCAGAATTCACCTGCCTCACGGGACACGAAACGACACTTCATGGGGAGCTTGTGCATGGCACGACGCATGGCCTCGCGGGCCACCTCTTCGCTCACGCCGGACAGCTCGAACATCATCCGACCGGGCTTGACGTTGGCAATCCACCACTCCGGCGAACCCTTACCGGAACCCATCCGGGTTTCGGCAGGCTTCTTGGTCAACGGGCGGTCGGGGTAGATGTTGATCCACACCTTGCCGCCACGCTTGATGTGACGGGTCATGGCGATACGAGCCGACTCGATCTGGCGGTTGGTCACATAGTGACCCTCGATCGCCTGGATCCCGAACTCACCGAAAGACAGCTTGGTGCCGCCCTTGGCGGCGCCGGTCCGCTTGGGGTGATGCTGCTTGCGGTGCTTGACACGACGGGGCATCAACATGGTGCTCAGCCCTCCTGTCCGGCGGTCTCGGAGGCGGCGACGACCTCGACGGGTGCGCTTTCGGCACCGGCGGGGGCGTCACTACGCGGGGCACGGGTGCCCCGGGTCGGACGCTCGGCGCCACGGGTGGTGGGGCGGGCCCCGCCACGACCGGGAGCGCCGGCGCGAGCGGCGGCCTGCGCCTGACGCTCGGCGCGCGTTGCGGCGACTTCACCCTTGTAGATCCACACCTTGACACCGATGCGACCGAACGTGGTGCGGGCTTCGTAGAAGCCGTAGTCGATATCGGCGCGCAGCGTGTGCAGTGGCACCCGACCCTCGCGGTAGAACTCGGTGCGCGACATCTCGGCGCCATTGAGGCGACCCGAGCACTGGATCCGGATCCCCTTGGCACCCGAGCGCATCGAGGTCTGCATCGCCTTGCGCATCGCCCGGCGGAACTGCACCCGGCCGGACAGCTGCTCGGCAACACCCTGAGCGACCAACTGAGCGTCGATCTCGGGGTTCTTGACCTCGAGGATGTTGAGTTGGACCTGCTTGCCGGTGAGCTTCTCCAGCTCGCCGCGGATGCGGTCGGCCTCGGCCCCACGACGACCGATCACGATGCCCGGACGGGCGGTGTGAATGTCGACGCGGACCCGATCACGGGTGCGCTCGATCTCGACCTTGGAGATGCCGGCGCGTTCCATACCCTTGGTGAGAAGCTTGCGGATGGCAACATCTTCACCGACGTAACTCTTGTAGAGCTTGTCGGCGTACCAACGGCTCTTGTGGTCGGTGGAGATGCCCAGACGGAAGCCGTTCGGGTTGATCTTCTGGCCCATCAGTGGTTCCCCTTCTTGGCCGACGGCTTCTTGGCTACAGCCACTGCCGCCGGTTGTACGACGAGCGTGATGTGACTCGTTCGCTTGTTGATCCGCGTGGCGCGGCCCTGTGCCCGGGGACGCCACCGCTTCATCGTCGGTCCCTCGTCGACCATGGCGACCGAGACGACCAGGTCGGCTCGATTGAGGTCCTCGGTGGATTCGGCATTGGCGATCGCGCTCTCGAGGACCTTGTAGACGGTCTCGGACGCGGCCTGTGGCGCGAAGGCCAGCACCGCCAGTGCTTCATCGACTCCCATGCCACGGACCATGTCAACGACACGGCGTGCCTTCATCGGCGTGATCCGCACATAGCGGGCACTCGCGTAGGCTCCCGGCTGGTCGCCGAGCAGCGACTCGCGGCGGGCGCTGGTGCGCCGGCGCTCAGTAACGCTCATTGTTCACTCGTCTCCAGTGCTCTGAAAGGTCCGCGCCGCCTCAGCGACGACGGCCCTTCCGGTCTTCCTTCACGTGCCCGCGGTAGGTGCGGGTCGGGGCAAATTCGCCGAGCTTGTGGCCGACCATCGAGTCGGTCACAAAGACGGGAACGTGCTTGCGTCCGTCGTGCACCGCGATGGTGTGGCCGATCATGTCGGGCACGATCATCGAGCGGCGCGACCAGGTCTTGATCACGTTGTGGCTGCCCTTGGCGTTTTCGGCGTCCACCTTCTTGATCAGGTGGCCGTCCACGAAGGGGCCCTTCTTCAGGCTGCGAGGCATCTCTCTTCTTCCCTACTCAGCGCTTCTTGCCGGACTTGCGGCGGCGAATGATCTGGGCGTCGCTGGCCTTGCTACGACGCGTGCGGCCCTCGGGCTTGCCCCACGGGGACACCGGGTGGCGTCCACCGGAGGTCTTGCCCTCGCCACCGCCGTGCGGGTGGTCGACGGGGTTCATCACGACACCACGAACGGTGGGACGACGGCCCTTCCAGCGCATCCGGCCGGCCTTGCCCCAGTTGATGTTCGACTGCTCGGCATTGCCGACCTCGCCGACCGACGCGCGGCAGCGCACATCGACGAAGCGCATTTCACCGGACGGCAGACGCAACGTGGCGCGCGAGCCTTCTTTGGCCACCAGCTGCGCGCTGTTGCCGGCCGAACGGGCCAGTTTGGCGCCACCGCCGGGACGCAACTCCACGCAGTGGATGGTCGTGCCGACGGGGATGTTGCGCAACGGCAGGTTGTTGCCGGGCTTGATGTCGGCGTTGGGGCCAGACTCCACGGGCGTGCCCTGGGTCAGGTCCTTCGGCGCGATGATGTAGCGCTTCTCGCCGTCCGCGTAGTGCAGCAGCGCGATCCGCGCAGTGCGGTTGGGGTCGTATTCGATGTGGGCGACCTTGGCGGGCACGCCGTCCTTGTCATAGCGACGGAAGTCGATGATGCGGTAGGCGCGCTTGTGGCCACCGCCCTGGTGCCGGGTGGTGATCCGGCCCTGGTTGTTGCGGCCGCCCTTCTTGGGCAGCGGTCGCGTCAAGGACTTCTCGGGCGTGGTTCGAGTGATCTCGACGAAGTCGGCCACCGAGGAGCCACGACGGCCCGGGGTGGTCGGCTTGTATTTGCGGATTGCCATAGTTCTCGTCCTCTAGCTCTGTCTCTTCGGACCCGGTCAGGCGACCGGTCCTCCGAAGATGTCGATGCGGTGACCCTCGGCGAGGCTGATGATGGCGCGCTTGGTGTCCTTGCGCTTGCCCAGACCCGACTTGGTGCGGCGGGTCTTGCCCTGGCGATTCATCGTGTTGACCGAAGTCACCTTGACGTTGAACACGCTCTCGATGGCGATCTTGATCTCGGTCTTGTTCGCGTCCGGGCGCACCAAGAAGGTGTACTTGTTGGCGTCGAGGAGGCCGTAGCTCTTCTCCGAGACCACGGGTGCGATCAAGATGTCGCGGGGATCCTTATGCAGCGTGCTCACTTGTCAGCCTCCTCGTTGGCGGCCTTGGACGCGCGCGAACCGGCCTTGACGAACCCAGCCGCTTCGGCATCCTCGGCGGTCTTGAACCAAACCTCGGCGATCGTGGCGTCGTACCACCGACCACCGGGCGCGTGGTACTTCATGGAGTCCTTGTTGCCCTTGATCTCATAGCCCGCGGGCGCCTCGCCATCGGGACCCGGCAACGCCGCCCCCGCGAAGTCGGCATCGGACACCGCGGCAAACGCGGCAGGCTCGCTGGCAGCGGTTGCCTCTTCGACAACCGGCGCCTCGTCGATGACCGGCTCTGGCTTGGCTGGCTCTGGCTTGGCCTTAGCTGCCTTCGACTCGGCCTTGGCCGGCTTGGGGGCAGCCTCGACGGCGGCTTCGGACTCCGTGGCGACAGCCTTCCCAGCCTTGGCGCGAGGGGCGCCGGCCACGAATGCGTCGTAGGAACCCTGGGTGAAGACTACGTCGTCGCTGGCCAGCACGTCGTAGGTGTTGAGCTGGTCAACGGCAACGATGTGCACCTCGGGCGCGTTGCGCAACGACAGCCAGGTGACCGCGTCGGTGCGCTCAAGGACCACGAGGAACTTGGTGCGGTCAGTCAGCCCGACGAGCGAAGCCAGCGCAGCCTTGGTCGACGGCTTGTCGGCGCCGATCAGCGAGGCCACGACGTGGATGCGGCCGTTGCGAGCCCGATCAGAGAGCGCCCCGCGCAGTGCGGCCGCCTTCATCTTCTTGGGGGTGCGCTGGTCGTAGTCACGCGGCTTGGGTCCGTGCACCACGCCACCACCGGTGAACTGGGGTGCGCGGGTGGAGCCCTGTCGGGCTCGGCCGGTGCCCTTCTGCTTGTGCGGCTTGCGGCCACCGCCACGGACCTCGCCCCGACGCTTGGTCGAGTGCGTGCCCTGACGAGCGGCGGCTTGTTGGGCCACAACAACCTGGTGAATCAGCGGAATGTTGACCTGGACGTCGAAGATTTCGGCGGGCAGATCGACCTTGACAGTCTTGGTGCTCACTGGGCTGCCTTTCCGGTCGGTGCGGGCGACTTGGCGGCCGAGCGCAGCACGATCAGGCCACCCTTGGGACCCGGAACGGCACCCTTGAGCAGGATCAGGCCCTTCTCGACGTCGACGGCATGGACCGAGATGTTCTGGACGGTGACGGTGTCACTGCCCATCCGGCCGGCCATCCGCGTGCCCTTGAAGACGCGGCCAGGCGTGGCGCAAGCGCCAATGGAACCCGGCTTGCGGTGGTTCTTGTGGGCACCGTGCGAGGACGAGACGCCATGGAAGCCGTGGCGCTTCATAACGCCGGCGAATCCCTTGCCCTTGCTGGTGCCCGTGACGTCGATCTCCTCGCCGGCGGCGAACATCTCCGGGGAGAGCTCCTGACCGACGGTGTACGACGAGGCGTCAGCGGTGCGGATTTCGACCAGGTGGCGACGGGGGGTGACCCCGGCCTTGGCGAAATGGCCCGCATCGGGCTGGTTGACCTTGCGGGCTTCGATCTCGCCGTACCCGACCTGAATGGCGTTGTAGCCATCGGTCTCGGGGTGGCGGACCTGAGTAATCACGTTGGTGCTCGCGGCGACCACGGTCACCGGCACGACGCGATTGTTTTCGTCCCAGAGCTGGGTCATGCCGAGCTTGGTGCCCAGCAGGCCCTTCACATTGCGTTCCAGAGTCATGTCGTGCCTCAGAGCTTGATCTCGATGTCGACACCGGCAGGCAGGTCGAGGCGCATCAGCGAGTCGACGGTCTTCGGCGTGGGGTCGATGATGTCGATAAGGCGCTTGTGCGTGCGCATCTCGAAGTGCTCGCGCGAGTCCTTGTATTTGTGCGGCGAGCGAATCACGCAGTAGACGTTCTTCTCGGTCGGCAACGGCACGGGGCCGGCGACCTTGGCACCCGTGCGGGTGACTGTGTCCACGATCTTGCGCGCCGAGGTGTCAATCACCTCGTGGTCATAGGCCTTGAGCCTGATGCGGATCTTTTGTCCCGCCATCTGTCTCGTCCGTCCCTGTTCGGTCGTACCCGCGTGGGTACCGCGTGCTGTCCTGTCTCGAAAGGCCCTCGGGTGAGGTCCTTCCGCCCCTGCTCGCACCACCCACCAGCTCCGACCCCCGCGGTCGGGCGTGTCGCGCGTTTTCCACGCGACACGGCTTCCCCCGCGATCGGGTTTCGCTGTCGTTGTTGGTGGCGCCCGACGGGTTTGTCGGGCTGATCGGGTCTCCAGGTGCGGTGCGGCGGCACGCCATGCAACGAACCTCGACGAGGTGTGGGCGCAAGCACCCCAACCTCGGGAAACGCGATTCAATAGTCAACGTGTGTCACACCCCGGCAACCCGCCGGAGCAACCGGACTATCTTGGCAGAGATCCGCGGATGCGCAAAATCGGTCGGACCTACCTGACAAGATAGGCCCCGACCCGTCTCGGCGGGCGCTACCACTCACCACGCTATGGGGGAACCGATGTCCGGGACGGAACACCCGCCACCAGGCTATGTTCCGCCCGACCCACCCCCTGGTTCGGGGTTTCCGCCGCCGGGCTATCCGCCTCCCGGCTATCCGCCGCCCGGTTCCCCGCCGCCCGGTTCCCCGCCGCCGGGCTATGCGGCACCGGGATATCCGCTGCCGGGCGCTCCCCAACCCGGCCAGTGGCGCCCCGGATCCGCGGTGGCCGCCCACAAGCCCGGCGCGATCCCGCTGCGCCCTCTGACCTTGGGCGACATGTACGACGCGGCGTTCAAGATCATTCGTGCCAATCCCTTGGCCACCGCCGGCTCCGCGGTCATCGTGGCCGCCGTCTCGTCGGGTCTACCGTTGCTGATCGCCGCGATCGGGACCCAGTTCTTCGACATCGGCTTCGACCCCACGGCGGATCTCTTCGCGCCCGACCCGACCACGGGCGGCCCGACGATGACCCAAGAAGATCTGGCCGGGCTGCTGGGGCTGATCGGCGTGCTGATGCTCGGGTCGTTCCTCAGTTGGCTGGGCATGATCTTCGTCAACGGCATGATCGCCAACGTCGCCGGAGCGGCGGCGATCGGTCGCCGCCTCACCCTGAGCCAGGCCTGGGCAGCCACCCGGGGCAAGCGGTGGCGGCTCATCGGTTTGGCGGTCACGATCGCGCTCATTCCCACCGTGGTGATCGGGCTCGCGGTGGGGCTGGTGTGGGCCATGATCCTCGCCGAGGCGCCGATTCCGGCGTACGTCATCCTCGGTTTCATCGGGTTTCCGCTGCTGTTCTGTGTGTTTGTGTTTGCCGCGATCCGGCTGTTCTACCTCCCGGTCCAGGTCCTCATGCTGGAGTCCACGGGCATCTTCGCGTCGCTGTCTCGTGCCTACCGGCTGACCCGGGACAACTTCTGGAGAACGCTCGGGATCGCCCTCCTGACCGGGTTGGTGACCGCCATCGCCGGCTCGCTGATCTCGGTGCCGATCACCCAAGTCGGAAGCATGATCGGGAGTGGTATGCCCGACGCCGACACCGCGCTGTTGGTGGTCCTCGGCACCCAGGCCTTGGGGACGATCTTCGCCTCCTCGTTCACGACACCGTTTACCTCCGCCGTCACCTCCGTGCAATACCTCGACCTGCGGATCCGCAAGGAAGGCTTCGACGTCGAGTTGTTGACCCGATCGGGGGTGGGTCGCCGGTGACGCCGCTCCAGCGGCTCGCCGAAGTCCCGCTCGATCCGGGCGCCGACGAAGCCCGCCGATGGCTGGTGCGAGAGTTGGCCAAACCCGAATATCACCGGGACAACCTGATCCAGCGGGCCTTCGAATGGATCGCGAACCTGCTCGATCGCTCGGTCGGCGGGGCGTCCGCGGTTCCCGGTGTGCGTGGCGTGCTGAGCTTGGTGGTCTTCGCCGTGGTCGCCGTGGCGGTGATTGCCCTCGTCTCGCGCACCCGGGTGACCCGACGGGCCTCGCGGGACAAGTCCGGGCCGGCGCTCTCCGGCGAAGTGATCACCGCCGATCAACTGCGCCAACGCGCCGTGGCTGCGGCGGCGGAGGGCCGCCACTCCGACGCCCTGGTCGACGGCTTCCGCGCGCTGGCGCTACGTGCCATCGAGCGCGGCCGGATCGACGACCAGCCCGGCGCCACGGCTCACGAACTCGCCGCCCGCCTGGCTGCGGAGTTCCCCAGCCTCGGGGACGCGATCAACCAGTGCGCCAACTGGTTCGACTTGGTGCTGTACGGCGACCGGGTGGCGACGCGCGCCCAGGCAGAGCAAACGCTCGCGCTGGACCTCGACCTGGTGAGTGCGCGATGACGACCACCGCTCCGACGAGGTCGTTGCTTTCGAAGCATCGCTCGGGCCTCCTCATCGTTGCCGCAGTGATCGCGGCGGTTGCGGCGTCGATTCTGGCCCAGGGGAACACCAAATCCGGTGGCTATCTGGACCCCGACAACCCCGGTGGCGGGGGCGCGCAAGCCGTGGCTCGGGTCTTGGCCGACCACGACGTCGAGGTCACCGTGGTGCGGTCCGACACTGCCCTATCGGAACAGGTCCTCGATGCCCAGACCACGGTGTTGGTGACCAGCACCGAGCTCCTCGGCGAGACCACCTCGCAACTGCTGCTCTCGCGCTCACGAGATGCCCACTTGGTGATCGCCGAGCCCGGACCTAACGCGATCGAGGCGCTTGGCTTCGCGGCGGGCACCCCCGTCGAGTTGGCCCAACCCCGGCATGCCGAGTGCCAGGACGTGCAGTTGGGCGGGCTTGAGGTCGAGGTCTTTTCCGCCACCGAATATCCCACCGCCCAGGGTTGTTTTCCCGGTGACGGCGGTTTCCTGGTGGGCAACGTCTCCGGCCAGATCACCCTGCTCGGGGCCGCCTCGATCTTGGACAACGACCAGATTTTGCGGGCCGACAACGCCGGCGCGGCCGTGCGTTTGCTCGGTGAGCACCCCCGCCTCGTCTGGTACGTCCCCTCGGCTGCCGATCTTTCCGCGGACGATGCCGTCAGCCTCTCCTCGCTCATCCCCGCCTGGGTCAAGCCCGGGATCTGGCTCCTAGGGCTCGTGGTGATGGGGCTGATGTTCTGGAGGGGTCGTCGCCTGGGACCCCTCGCCGTCGAGCCGCTGCCGGTGGTCGTCAAGGCCATCGAAACCACCCGGAGCCGCGGACGGCTGTATCGCAAGGTCAACGACCGAGGCCATGCGGCCGCCGTACTTCGCGACGGAGCGCGCGCCCGCCTGGCGAGTGAGCTTTCGCTGCCCCGGGCCACTGATCCCGTTACCCTCGCGACCCGCCTCTCGCCCCTGGTGGGGCGTCCGATTCAGGAGTTGAGCACGTTGATCGACCCCTACTCCGCAGCCCCAGCCAATGACCGTGAACTGATCGACCTGGCCAACCAACTCGAAGCACTCGACAGAGAGGTACGCCGCGCATGAGCGACGTCAACGCCCCGCCCCCCGTGGAGTCCCCACGACCCGACGAAGTAGCCCGCGCCCGCTTGGCTGGTGTCCGCACCGAGGTGGGCAAGGTCGTCGTCGGGCAAGAGGCCGCCGTTTCGGGACTCCTCGTGGCCCTGCTCTGCGGCGGCCATGTGCTGATGGAAGGCGTGCCGGGGGTAGCCAAGACCCTGTTGGTGCGGAGTTTGGCTGAGTCGTTGTCGGTGCAGACCCGTCGGGTGCAGTTCACCCCCGATCTCATGCCCGGGGACATCACGGGTTCGATGGTGATCGATTCCCATCAGGGCGAGCTCAGCTTCCGGGAAGGCCCCATCTTCACCAACCTGCTGCTGGCCGACGAGATCAACCGCACCCCACCCAAGACGCAATCGGCGCTGCTCGAGGCGATGGAGGAAGGCCAGGTGTCGGTCGACGGGACCTCGCGCCCCCTGCCGACGCCCTTCTTGGTGGCCGCCACCCAAAACCCGGTGGAGTACGAAGGCACCTATCCCTTGCCGGAGGCGCAACTCGACCGGTTCTTGCTCAAGGTGATGTTGCCGATCCCCCAACGCGACCACGAGTTGGAGATCCTGCGCCGGCACGCCGATGGCTTCGATCCGCGAGACCTCGCCGCCACCGGCATCCGACCGGTCGCCGGGCCAGCAGACATCCTCGCGGGTCGCCAGGCGGTCGGGAAGGTGCAGATCGCGCCCGAGATCACGGCGTACGTCGTCGACCTGGCGCGCGCCACCCGACAGTCCCCCTCGCTGCGACTGGGCGTCAGCCCACGCGGCGCCACCGCCCTGTTGCGGGCGGCCCGAGCCTGGGCCTGGCTCAACGGGCGTGACTTCGTGACCCCCGATGATGTGAAGGCTCTCTCGCAAGCCACCCTGGCGCACCGGCTCGGGCTGCGCCCCGAAGCGGAGCTCGAAGGCGTCGACGTCGCCCAGGTGTTGGCCGCTGCGATCGGATCAGTGCCGGTCCCCCGCTGATGGCGATTTCCGGCCGAGTTCCCCTGCTGCTGCTCCTCGGGTTGATCCCCGTGGCGCTGCGGCCCACCATGGGCACCGTCTGGCTGTGGCTGCTCATCGTTGTGGTCCTCATCCTGATCGACTGGATGCTGGCACCACGCCCAGCGGCCCTCGAGCTGAGTCGGCAGGCCTTGGGCAGCGTCCGGCTCGGCGACGCGACCACCACGACGTTGGTCGTTGGCAACCCCACGCGGCGACGGATCCGGGCGCTTATCCGCGACGCGTGGCAACCGAGCGCGGGCGCCACCGACAATCGCCATCGAGCCACCCTGCGTCCCAGCGATCGTGTGCGACTGGTCACGGCGCTGCGGCCCACTCGCCGGGGCGACCTGAGGACTTCCGGCGTCACGATTCGGCTGCCCGGGCCGCTGGGACTGGCTTCGCGCCAGGCCACCCGAGAGGCCTGGGGAGCGGTGCGCGCGCTGCCTCCTTTCGACTCGCGCAAACATCTGCCTTCGCGATTGGCGCGATTGCGCGATCTCGACGGGCGTTCGGCGGTGCGGGTTCGGGGCCCGGGCACGGAGTTCGACTCGTTGCGTGAGTACGTGCGCGGCGACGACGTACGCTCCATCGACTGGCGTGCCTCCGCCCGCAACCGCAACGTCGTGGTCCGCACGTGGCAACCCGAACGAGATCGGCGCGTCGTCTTGGTGTTAGACACCTCGCGGGTGTCGGCCGGGCGGGTCGGCGACGTACCCCGACTCGACTGCGCCATGGACGCCGCCCTGCTCTTGGCCGCACTGGCCGCCAAGGCCGGAGATCGGGTCGACTTCGTCGCCGGTGACCGGGAGGTGCGCGCGCGTCTGAAGTCGACCGGACGCGGCAGCGTCGCTGCACGTTTGCAGGAGGCGATGGCCGACCTCGAACCCGTGATCGCCGAGGCCGATTGGCACGGTTTGGTGAGTGCGGTGACAGAGCTCGGGCGTCAGCGCGCGTTGGTCGTCCTCCTCACGCCCTTGGAAGCCGCAGCTGTCGAACAGGGTCTCCTGCCGGTGCTGCCCAGCCTCACCCGGCACCATCGGGTGGTCGTGGCGTCGGTCAAGGATCCCGCCCTCGACGAGCTCGCTCGGTCCCGCTCCACCGTTGATGAGGTCTATGACGCGGCGGCGGCCGAGCGGGTACTGATCCGGCGCCAACACACCACCGACCTGCTGGCCGCGCTCGGGGTGCACGTGGTTGATGCCGACGCCGAGGCGTTGCCCCCGGCCTTGGCCGACCACTACCTGGGACTCAAGGCCAACGGACTCCTCTAACGCCGACCCGTCGCAGTTTCACCGCCCACCCGTCGCAGTTTCACCAAAAGCGCGTGAGTTAGCGCCGACTCGCGGCCCAATCCGGGTGAGTTGGCGCCGACTCGCGGTCAGGCGGCGGTTGCCACCCGATCCTCGAGGAGGCCGGCGTCGATGTCTCCGGTCTGACCGCGGTGGTACGCCGCGCGGCCGACGATGAAGACGTAGGCAAAGAAGAGCACTTCGGCTGTGATCCCGATGGCGATCCGAGCCCAGGTGGGCAGCCCCGAGGGCGTAACGAATCCCTCGATTGCGCCGCTGACGAACAGCACCGCAACGAGTCCCAGGGCCACGGTGCCCACGGTGCGGCCCTCCCGAGCCAGCGACGCGGCACGAGTGAGTTCACCGGGAGCAACCCATGACCAGAAAAACTTCAGTCCCACGCCGCCGGCGACGAACACGGCCGTCAACTCCAGCAAGCCGTGGGGCAACAACAAACCCCAGAAGTGCCCCGCATGGCCGTGGCGCGTCATGATCGAGCCGATGATCGCGAGGTTCAAGATGTTGGTGAACAACAGGTAGATCACCGGGAACCCCAAGATGCCCAAGGCCAAGCACAGGGCGGCCACCCACGCATTGTTGACCCACACCGACAACGCAAAATGCGAGGCAGCGAACTCGCTGTAGTAGTCCTCAAAGTCGTGATTGACCAGGCTGTCCACTTCTTCGGGCGTCATCAACGTCTGTTCGACGGCGGGGTGTCCCAAGAACCACCAGATCAGGGCGCCGACCACGACGGCGTTCGCCACCAGGGTTCCCAGCCACCACCATCGCAGCCGATACAGGGCCGCCGGAAACCGCTCCACGAAGAACCGCGGAACGCCGGACCACGACATCACCCGCGTGCCGGCCGCACGATTGCGGGCCCGCGCGAGTACCGATGACAAGTAGGCAACCAGGGAGGCGTCGGGGGCAGAGCTGCGCACCACCGACAAATGCGTCGCCACCTGCTCATAGCGCTCGATGAACTCATCGCCCTCGGCGCCGGTGAGCCGACGCTTGCCGGTCAACTCTTCGAGGCGACGCCACTCCTGGGCATGCATCAGCACATACGCGTCCACATCCACGCGCCCCAGCCTATGCTGGGCAGCGATGTCCGAACCCATAAACGCCCTAGGTGACTACGCCACCCTCACCGAAGATGACCTGGTCACCGGCGAGGCCGTGGCGCTGGATCTGCCCGCCGCGAACCTCGGGCACCGGATCATTTCGGGACTGATCGACCTCCTCGTAACGTTCGCGCTGGCCATCGCCCTCCTGTTCGCCGTCGGCGTTATCGCGACCGGTCTTGACGAGGCCTTGTTGCGAGTCGCCCTGATCGGCTCGGTGGTGACCCTCTTCCTGGTGTTCCCCTCGACGATGGAGACCTTGACCCGCGGCCGGTCGATCGGCAAGTTCGCCATGGGGCTGCGCACAGTGCGCGACGACGCCGGCCCGATCTCGTTTCAACATGCCTTCGTTCGCTCGCTGATCGGCGTCGTCGAGATCTACGCGTTCACCGGCGGCCCGGCCTTCCTGAGCATGATGCTCAGTGGGCGCGGCAAGCGCCTGGGCGACTACGCCGCCGGGACCTACGTCGTGCGCGAGCGGGTCGCCCTGCGGTTGCCCCCTCCGCCGCCCCTGCCTTTCCCGCTGATCACCTGGGCCCGCTCGGCAGATATCGCCGCGCTGCCGCCAAGTTTGGCTCTGAGCGTGCGCCAGTTCTTGGGGCGGGCGCACCAACTTGAGCCCGCGTCACGCCATGTGCTCGGCCAGGAGTTGGCCGGACAGGTCAGTGCGTACGTCGCGCCGGCGCCGCCGCGGGGCACTCCCGCCGAAGCGTTCCTCAGCGCGGTGTTGGCGTCGCGTCGCGAACGCGACCTCAACCGGCTCCAACGTGAAAACGAGCTGCGCCGCAGGCTCACAGCTCGCTGAGCGCCGCTCGTCTCGGGATCATCACGCACATCACAGCCGCGCCGACGCAGAGGGCGCCGGCGGTCAGCCAGGCCGCGAAGTAGTCGCCGTTGGCTTCGCGCACCCAGCCGGCGTACGTCGCCGCCACTCCCGCCCCCACCATGTGTGCGGCAAACACCCAGCCAAACACGACCCCCGCGCGTTCGGCCCCGAAGTGGGTCCGACACAGGGCCACCGTGGGCGGCACCGTGGCGACCCAATCGAGCCCATAGAAGACGATGAACACGAACAACCCCGGTTGCACGGCCGGGCCCAGCACCCACGGGACCACGAGCAGTGAGAGTCCACGGAAGAGGTAGTAGACAAACAGCAGTTTGCGGGGGTCCACGCGATCGGTCAGCCACCCGCTGGCGAGGGTCCCCACGATGTCGAAGACCCCGATCAGCGCGAGCAGGCTGGCGCTGGTCGTGGCGGGCATGCCGTGATCGTGCGCGGCCGGGATGAAGTGGGTGCCGATGAGTCCATTGGTGGACCAACCACAAATCCAGAAGGTCACGAACAGGATCCAAAACGTGCCCGAGCGCGAGACCTCGCGCAGGGTCCGCAGCGCGGTGACCCCGGGATTGGCATGTACGACGGGCGCGGGTCCGGGACTCCAGCCTGGGGGCGCGCCGTACGGCGTCGTCCCGATGTCGCTGGGACGATCTCGCAGGACCCACCACACCAGCGGCACGAGGCAAAACGCGAACACCGCGACCAGCCCCGCTGCCCAGCGCCAGCCCGGCCCATCGGCCAGGTGGGCGATCACCGGCAAGAAGACCAGCTGCCCCGTCGAACTCGCCGCCGCGAAGGCGCCCACGACGAGGCCGCGACGCTGCTCGAACCAACGACTCGCGACGATCGCGCCCATCACCAACGCCATCGACCCGGTTCCGACCCCGATCGCCAGGCCCCACAGCAACCACAACTGCCAGGCGTGCGTCATGAAGAGGGTCAGGCCGGAGCCGACCCCCACCAAAACCAACGCGCCTGCGACCACGCGCCGCAATCCGAACCGCTCCATCAGCGCGGCGGCAAAGGGACTGGTCAACCCATAGATCACCAGGTTGAGGGTGACGGCACCCGACGTGGTGGTCCGGGACCAGCCGAACTCCGCTTCGAGCGGTTGCAGGAGGGCGCCCGTCGAGGACCTGAAACCGGAGGCGGCGATGAGCGCACCCATCGTCACGGCGGCGACCCACCAGGCCCGATGCACCTTGGTGCGGGTCGCTGCGGTGGGGGTCGCGGTCACCGGGCGAGTCTAGATTGGCCCTTCAGACGCGGGTGAAGCACAGGTCGCTGATGGCACGACCTGCGGCCAGCCCCTTGCGCTCGAACTTGGTCACGGGCCGCTCGGCCCAGCGCGGGACCACACCTCCGGCGAGTCGGGGCTCGGCGCCGAGCACCGTCTCGATCTGGGTCGCATAGTCACCCCAGTCGGTGGCCAGGCGCCACACGCCCCCCACGACCAGGCGATCGGCAACCGAGGCCGCAAAAGCCGGGGTGACGAGGCGACGCTTGTGATGGCGATGCTTGTGCCAGGGATCGGGAAAGAAGGTCCACAACTCCGACAGAGAGGCCGCCGCGATCAGGTGCTCGATCGACCACACGGCATCGACGCCGCACAGGCGCACGTTGCCTGCGCCCGCGCTGTCGAGGCGGGCGAGTGTGTCGGCGATCCCGGGACGCCAAACCTCGAGCGCCAAGATGTTGTACGCCGCACGCGTGGCTGCTAACGCCGCGGTGGCCTCACCGACTCCCGACCCGATCTCGACGATGAGCGGCGCCGTACGACCGAACCACGCCGCCAACTCGAAATCATCCGCATCCACGGCCGCGTCCGGGATCACCCAGGTTTCGTGGTGTGCCGCCCAGGCCGCCGCCTGACGCGGAGAGAACCTGCTCCCCCGACGGGCATAGGTGAGCACCTCGCGCATCCGGCGGCCATCGGGCGTCTCGGTGTGGTGCGGGCGGGCGCGGCGTACGGACTCGGCCATCGAGGCGCTAGGACGACACCGTGAACGAGGCGATGCTCATGGTGGCGAAAACCCCGATCAACATCACCGCAGCCAAGATCAGCAGCACCGTGCCGACGATTCCGCAGATGCGACCGATGTTGGCGTAGTCCCGGCCCACCAGGGCACCGTTGCTGGCGTCAATCTCCGCGAGCACTCGGTTGCCCATCACCCACGCGAAAGGGGCACACACGCCGCACGCCACGATTCCCAGGATGCCCAACACCAACACCGTGGAGGCCTGCGGATGGGAGGGCGGAGGCTGGTAAGACGGCGGTGGTGCAGCGGGCTGAGTCATGGGCCCGATTGTGCCATCTCACGGCGCAATCCCGGGCCCGCCTGCTCGGGGGGCCCGAGACCCACCGATGAGCCCGAGTCCCTGGCCACCGGGAGAACTATGCTCACCAATGTCAAATGTCACGAGCCCCCGGCCGGGTGGCCGGGGGCTCGTGACGCAGTGCTGCTTTAGATCACTTGGTGATCTTGGTGACCCGGCCGGCGCCGACGGTGCGGCCACCTTCACGGATCGCGAAACGCAGGCCCTCGTCCATGGCGATGGGCTGGATCAGCTCAACGGCCATCTCGGTGTTGTCACCGGGAAGAACCATCTCGGTGCCCTCAGGAAGGGTCACCACGCCGGTCACGTCCGTCGTACGGAAGTAGAACTGCGGACGGTAGTTGTTGAAGAACGGCGTGTGACGGCCGCCCTCTTCCTTCGAGAGGATGTAGACATTCGCCTCGAAGTTGGTGTGCGGAGTCGTGGTGCCCGGCTTGATGACGACCATGCCGCGCTCGACATCTTCGCGCTTGGTGCCACGAAGTAGCAGCCCGACATTCTCGCCGGCCTGGCCCTCGTCGAGGAGCTTGCGGAACATCTCGACGCCGGTAACCGTCGACTTCTGCGAAACCTCGCGGATACCGATGATCTCGACCTCTTCACCCACCTTGACGATGCCGCGCTCGATGCGACCGGTGATGACGGTGCCACGACCGGTGATCGTGAAGACGTCTTCAACGGGCATCAGGAACGGCTTTTCCGTCTCGCGCGCCGGCGTGGGGATGTAGTCGTCAACGGCCTGCATCAACTCGGCCACCGACTCGCCCCACTTGGCGTCGCCCTGGAGAGCAGGGAACGCCGCGACGCGGACGACGGGGATGTCGTCGCCGGGGAACTCGTATTCGGAGAGGAGCTCGCGCACCTCCATCTCGACGAGCTCGATGAGCTCTTCGTCGTCGACCATGTCGCACTTGTTGAGCGCCACGACCAGGGAGGGGACGCCCACCTGGCGAGCGAGCAGCACGTGCTCCTTGGTCTGCGGCATCGGGCCATCGGTGGCGGCAACCACGAGGATCGCGCCGTCCATCTGGGCCGCACCGGTGATCATGTTCTTGATGTAGTCCGCGTGACCCGGGCAGTCGACGTGGGCGTAATGCCGCGACTCGGTCTGGTATTCGACGTGCGCGATGGAAATGGTGATGCCGCGCTGACGCTCCTCGGGAGCCTTGTCGATCTGGTCGAAGGCCGAAGCCTCGTTCAGGTCCGGGAACTTGTCGTGCAGCACCTTGGTGATTGCAGCCGTCAACGTCGTCTTGCCATGGTCGATGTGACCGATGGTGCCGATGTTGATGTGCGGCTTGGTCCGCTCGAACTTCGCCTTAGCCACTGTGGGCTCCTCCTGGTTGTGTACTTACTTGACTCATGTTGGGTGGATACTACTGCCGGTCGCTGGGGGGTCCCGAGGGCTTATCCCCATGGTGCTACTCGCCGCGAACCTTCTTGACGATCTCGTCGGCGATGTTCTGGGGAACCTCGGCGTACGAGTCGAACTCCATCGAGTACGACGCCTGGCCGGAGGTCTTGGACCTCAGGTCGCCAACGTACCCGAACATTTCTGACAACGGCACCAGCGCATTGACGACACGGTCACCGTGACGCTCTTCCATGCTCTGCACCTGACCGCGTCGACTGTTGATGTCGCCGATGACGTCCCCCAGGTAGTCGTCGGGGGTGGTGACCTCAACCGCAAACATCGGCTCCAACAGCACCGGACGGGCCTTGCGTGCTGCCTCCTTGAAGGCAGCGATTCCGGCGATCTTGAACGCCAACTCCGAGGAGTCGACGTCGTGATAGGCGCCATCCTCCAACGAAACCTTGACATCGACCATGGGGTAGCCGGCGAGTACGCCGAACTCCATCGCCTCTTGCGCGCCGTGATCCACCGACGGGATGTACTCGCGGGGGATCCGGCCGCCACTCACGTTGTTCGAGAACTCATAACCCGCACCCAAACCGGTCTCGGGGTCGGTGTTCGGCTCGATCGAGATAACGACCTTGGCGAACTGACCCGAACCACCGGTCTGCTTCTTGTGGGTGTAGCTGTGGTTGGCGATCTTGTTGCGAATCGTCTCGCGGTAGGCCACCTGGGGCTTGCCGACGGTCGCCTCGACCCGGAACTCTCGACGCATCCGGTCGACCAGGATCTCGAGGTGCAACTCGCCCATCCCAGCGATGATGGTCTGCCCGGTCTCTTCATCGGTCTTCACCGTGAAGGTCGGATCCTCATCGGAAAGCCGCTGGATGGCGGTGCCGAGCTTTTCCTGGTCGCTCTTGGTCTTGGGCTCGATCGCGACCTCGATCACCGGGGCCGGGAAACTCATCGACTCCAACACCACTGGGTTTTGGATGTCGCACAAGGTGTGCCCGGTCTTGGTGTCCTTGAGACCCATCACGGCCACAATCTGCCCGGCGCCGACCGACGCGATCTCCTCACGCTTATTGGCGTGCATTTGGTAGACCTTGCCGATGCGTTCCTTGCGGCCCGTCACCGAGTTCAACACGTTGGCGCCGGCCGCCAGCTTGCCGGAGTAGACGCGGACGTAGATCAGCTTGCCGAGGTGCGGATCGGAGGCGATCTTGTACGCCAGACCCGAGAACGGCTCGTCGTCCGAAGGCTGACGATCCACTTCCTTGTCCTCGTCGTTGACCGCATGACCCTTGATGGCGTCGATGTCGAGCGGCGAGGGGAGGTACTTCACGACGGCGTCGAGCAGGGGCTGGACGCCCTTGTTCTTGAACGCGGTGCCGCACAGGATCGGGTTGATCTTGTCCGCCAGCGTGGCGCGACGGATGGCCGCGTCGAGCTCGTCGGCGGTGAATTCGCCTTCGTCGAGGTACTTTTCCATGACTTCGTCATCGGCCTCGGACAGGGTTTCCAGCAGCTTCTCGCGCCACTCGTTGGCCTGATCGACCAACTCAGCCGGGATCTCCTCGACCGTGTAGTCCTCGCCCATCGTGGTCTCGCCACGCCAGGTCAAGGCCCGCATGCCGACGAGGTCGACGACGCCCAGGAAATCGCCCTCCGCACCGATCGGAAGCTGCAACACCAAGGGAGTGGAGTTGAGGCGCTCGATGATCATGTCGACGCAGCGGAAGAAGTCGGCGCCGGTGCGATCGAGCTTGTTGACAAAGCACATCCGGGGCACGGAGTACTTGTTGGCCTGACGCCACACCGTCATGGTCTGCGGCTCGACGCCCGCAACCCCGTCGAACACCGCGACGGCACCGTCGAGGACGCGCAGCGAGCGCTCAACCTCGGCGGTGAAGTCGACGTGGCCCGGCGTGTCGATGATGTTGATCTGGTGGTTCTTCCACCAGCACGTGGTGGCAGCGGAGGTGATGGTGATGCCACGCTCCTGCTCCTGCTCCATCCAGTCCATCGTGGCCGCGCCCTCGTGGACCTCACCGATCTTGTAGGTGATGCCGGTGTAGAACAGGATGCGCTCGGTGGTGGTGGTCTTGCCCGCATCGATGTGCGCCATGATGCCGATGTTGCGGACCTGGTTGAGGTCCGTGGTGATGTCGACGGCCACTGTAAGTCGCGTTCCTTAGGTCAGAGTCAAAAGTTGCAGCGGTGGGAGGGCGGCACGATCGCCGCCCCACCTCACCAGCGGTAGTGGGCGAATGCCTTGTTGGATTCAGCCATCTTGTGCGTGTCTTCGCGCTTCTTCACGGCAGCCCCGAGGCCATTGGAGGCGTCGAGGATTTCGTTCATGAGACGATCAGACATCGTCTTCTCGCGGCGATCGGCGGCATAGCCGACCAACCAGCGCAGAGCCAGCGTCGTACTCCGGTTGGGCTTGACCTCGATCGGGACCTGGTAGGTCGCGCCACCGACGCGGCGGGACTTGACCTCGATAGCCGGCTTCACGTTGTCGAGCGCCCGCTTGAGCGTGACGACCGGGTCGGACCCGGTCTTTTCGCGGCAGCCTTCGAGCGCGGTGTAGACGATGCGCTGCGCAACCTGCTTCTTACCGTCCTTGAGGACCTTGCTCACCAACTGGGTGACGACCTGCGAACCGTAAACGGGATCGACGTCGAGCGGCCGCTTCGGGGCGGGACCCTTGCGGGGCATTAGCTCTTCTCCTTCTTCGCGCCGTAGCGGCTGCGGGCCTGCTTGCGGTTCTTGACACCCTGGGTGTCGAGCGTGCCGCGAATGATCTTGTAGCGAACGCCGGGAAGGTCCTTCACCCGGCCGCCGCGCACGAGGACGATCGAGTGCTCCTGGAGGTTGTGACCCACACCGGGGATGTACGCCGTGACCTCGACGCCGCTGGACAGGCGCACGCGAGCGACCTTGCGCAGAGCGGAGTTCGGCTTCTTCGGGGTGGTGGTGTAGACGCGGGTGCAAACACCGCGACGCTGGGGCGAACCCTTCAGGGCAGGCGTCTTGTTCTTCGACACCTTGTCCTGGCGGCCCTTGCGGACCAACTGGTTAATAGTGGGCACCGGGTGGTTCCCCTTCTGTTCCTCTAGTCAGGCCCGGCGCTTTGCCGGGCACGATAGTGCTGCTTCGTGTGCTGTGTGCCTGTGGTGTGTGTGCCCGGCAGACCAACCCAGGTCGACTCATGGAGAGCTGTTTGGGTGGGAACTATTTCTGGGCACGCGCAACGGTCTGGTTGTCCCAGACACGAGGGACGAGATTACTCCGTCCCCCATCGGGGGTCAAAACGCGGCGACGGGTGGCAAGGACTGCTGCCGCGATGGCCACGCCCAGCACCGTGGCGCCGCCGCCGAGGATGAGCGTCCAACGCGCCCCCAGGGTTTCGCCGATCCAGCCGATCAGCGGCGAACCGAACGGCGTACCGCCCATGAAGATCATCAGATAGAGCGCCAGCACCCGCCCGCGCATGCTCGGGTCGATGTTGAGCTGCATGTAGGCGTTGGCGCTGGTGATCATGGTCAGCGCGCTCAGTCCGAGCAACGGCGTGATCAGCGCATAGGTGAGGTAGGACGGCATCAACCCGGCCGCAATTTCGATCATGCCGAAGATGAGCGCCGCCCCGACAATGACGCGCTTGCGCACGTGTTCGCGACGGGCTGCAATCAGGGCTCCGGTGAGCGAACCGACCGCCATGAAGGTGCCCAGCAGGCCGTACGCCGTCGGCCCCTTGCCATAGACCTCGGTGGCCATCAGCGCCGACGTCATCTGGAAGTTGAGGCCGAAGGTTCCGGTGATGCCCACGACCGCCAGGATCAAGAGCAAGTCCGGGCGGCGACGCACATAGGCGACTCCCGCGCGGATCATCCGTGGCTCGCGGCGCTGTGGGACCGGAGAATCAAGCAGGCGCCGATCCATCCCCCGCAGCGCGGCAATGGGCGCGGCGTACGTCACGGCGTTGATCAAGATCACCCAGCCGGTGGCGATCGCGCCACCACCCAGAGCGGCGATGAGCAGTCCGGCCAAGGCGGGGCCGACGATGCGGGCGGCGTTGAAACTGGCCGAGTTGAGACCCACGGCGTTGGCCAGATCGTCGTGATGGACGATCTCGGAAACAAAAGACTGTCGGGCTGGGGCATCGAAGACGGCGGCGCTGCCGAGGAGGAACGCCAAGACATAGACGTGCCAGATCTCGACCACACCCGTGACGGTGAGCAGCCCCAAGATGACGGCGGGGACGGCCATGCCGAGGTTGGTCAACTGCAGCAGCCGATGTTTCGACATCCGGTCCGCGACCAGTCCGGCGACCGGCGAGAACACCAAGAACGGCAGGAACTGCAGACCGGTCGTGATCCCGAGCGCGGCGCCCGAGTTGTCCGTGAGTTGGAGAACCAGCCAGTCCTGGGCAACGCGTTGCATCCAGGTGCCGGTGTTGGACACCACACCGCCGGCGGCGTACAGCCGGTAGTTGGCATTGGCGAGCGAGCGAAAAGTGGGGCTCAAGCGGGTGTGTCAGTCCTTTTCTGCGAGTCGTTGAAGAATCGGGGCGGCCGCGCGCAGCGTTGAGCGCTCGGACGGAGTGAGGGCGGTCAGGCGTTGCGCCAGCCAGGCGTCCCGGCGAGCCCGGTCGGCCAACAGGGTCGCCCTGCCGAGGTCGGAGAGCGAGACCAGCACGAGCCGGCCGTCGGTCTCGTGTGCCCGGCGGGTGACGTAGCCGCCCTCGAGCAGACAGTTGACCGTGCGCGTCATCGACGGAGGTTGCACCCGCTCGGCCGCGGCGAGCTCGCCGACCGTGAGCTCGCCGCGACGGTAGAGCGAACCCAGCACCGTCAGGTGCGGCAGGCTCAGCGTCGTGTCGGGATTGCCTTGGGAAACCAGGCGACGGCGCAGCCGCATCACCGATTGCTGCAACTCCGACGCGAGTCCCGCGTCGGTTCGGGTGGCTGCTTCTATGTTAGGCATGTCGTTAGCCTAACTCATTACCTTGGCTAACTATTCCCCTCGACGGGTGAAATTGCCCCCGACCCGGGGTTAGGTCAGCCAGCGGGTGAGCGGGTCGATCGCGAAGTACACGACGAACAGCACGGCGATGAGCCACATGAGGGGGTGCAGTTGAGCCGCCTTGCCGCGCACGATCTTGATCAGCGTGTAGGCCAAGAACCCAGCCCCGATGCCGGCGGCGATGGAGTAGGTGAAGGGCATCATGATGATCGTCAGGAACGCGGGGATCGCGATCTCGACGTCGTCCCAGTCGATGTTCTTGACCTGCTGCATCATCAAGAAACCGACCAGGATCAGAGCGGGTACGGCGGCCTCGCTCGGGATGATGTTGACGAGCGGGGTGATGAACATCGTCAACAAGAAGGCCACCCCGGTGACCACCGAGGCCAGGCCGGTGCGCGCGCCCTCGCCGACCCCGGAGGCAGATTCGATGTAGGAGGTGTTGGAGGACACCCCCGCCGCCCCACCGACGGCGGCGGCGATCGAGTCCACGATCAGGATCTTCTGCGTGTTGGGCGGCGTCCCCTCGCTGTCGAGCAGGTCGGCCTCCGCGCCGATCGCGGTCATCGTGCCCATCGTGTCGAAGAAGTCGGCCAGCAGCAGGGTGAACACGAGAAGCAGCGCGCCGACGAAACCAATCCGTTCGAAGGACCCGAAGAGGTTGAAGTCTCCGAGCGTGTCGAGTTCCGGCACGCCGAAGATCTTGCTCGGGAAGGCCGGCACGTTGATGTTCCAGCCCTTCGGGTGCGGCGTACCGTCGAAGCTCGGGCCGGCCTTGACGATCGCCTCAACGATGATCGCCACCACGGTGGTGAGCGTGATCGACAGCAAGATGGCGCCCCGGATCTTTCGCACCCACAGCGTCACGACCAGGATCAGCCCGAAGCAGAAGACCGCGGTCGGCCAGCCGGCCAGGTTGCCGCCGATGCCCAACTGGACAGGCACTGGCCCTTCACCGGTACGCCGTACGAAGCCGGCATCAACCAAGCCGATGAGGGCAATGAAGAGTCCGATGCCGACCGAGATCGCCGTCTTGAGTTGGGTGGGGACGGCATGGAAGACCGCCGTCCTGAAGCCGGTCAACACCAAGACCAGGATGATCAACCCCTCGAGAACCACCAGGCCCATGGCGTCCGCCCAGGTCGCCTGGGTGGCAATGGAGAAGGCCACGAACGCGTTAAGTCCCAGCCCAGTGGCGAGCGCGAGGGGATAGTTGGCCGCGACCCCCATCAGGATCGTGAGCAGGCCGGCAACGAGGGCGGTGGCCGACGCGATGGCCACGGCGCCGGAGAACGGCACGTCGCCGCCCCCCAAATACTTCCCGGCGCCGTCCTGCACTCCGGCCAAGATGATCGGGTTGAGCGCGACGATGTAGGCCATCGTGAAGAAGGTGACGAGGCCGCCGCGGATTTCTCGCTCGACGGTGGACCCTCGTTGGGAGATTTGAAAGTACCCATCCAGGCCGCGGGCTTTGCCTACCTGTCCGGCGCCGGCAGCGGGATTTCCGCTGACGTTCTTGGTGGGGGTACGACGGGACTTGGACTTGTTTTGGTTAGCCACGGCGCGCAGTCTGGCAGAGTCGAGGGCTCGACGTCACCACTCATTCTCGGGGTTTGGCCGGGAGGTCGGTTTTGCCGTGGCGTAGCGTGCACCTCGTGGACCCTGGAGAAGCCCAGCCGAAGACACACGAGATCGGCAACCGCACCTACATCGTGGCCGACGTGGAGCCCCTCGACGTGGATGGCGGCTACACCGTCAGGGTGGGTTCGTTGCTGTGGTTGATCGCGTTTGTCGCCCTGCTCCCCTTTTATGGCCAGTTGCGTGACTCGGGTCGTGGATGGTGGTTGTGGACTTGCCTCGCCGGGCTCAGCCTCGGACTCTTCGGCATGGAGTACACCAAACGGCGTCGTCGCGCGACGAGCAAACATCGCCCCCGGCACTGACCTGGCGCGGGACCTCGATGTTGTTGCAGCCAAGCAGGCCGCCCGTACCACGCTTCACGATCCCAACAGGTCGCCCGTGGCCCTAAGCCGCCAGGACACCACCGTCATCCAGACAAGTGGCGGCCACATGCCGGCGCGCTGGAGCAGACCGAGCACGTTTTCCAGAAGCCCAGCAGCCACGATCGGGCCGGACATCAGGGTGAGCAATCCCACCCAGAACGAGACGAACTGGGCGGTGCGGCCAAACGTCCCGTCAGACCTAAACACCTGAGCCGAAAGCATCGCGGCCACCGGGAGACCAATCGCCCCCGGAGCGCTGAAGGCCCCATGGAGTCGACCCGTCGTCGTCACATCCACGCAGCCAGCGTCGCAGGGGAAGAAGCCGACCACGACCATGCCCGTGCCGGCGACGACGAGGAGCGCGACGGCAGCCCACTTCACCCAGGCACCCCGCAGAAGTAAGGAGTAGGCGGCGGCGAACGCCAGGATGCACAGTCCGAGGACCATAAAGCCGGCAACGTTCATCAACATCCGGTAGGGCGAGTCCACGGCGCCCAGCTCGCTCTGGGTGTCGCGGACGGGGTCGTAGCCCTCCCACAACAGACCCAAGACCGTGGTGAGCACGATGTAGAAGACCGGACCGGCCACCCCCAACAGCGCAAGTGCCCGGCCGGCAGTAGTCCGGTCCAACCCCACTGCGCTCATCACTCCCCCCGGAGTACATCGTGTGGCAGCCGCATGCGGCTCCGCATTTCTGGCGGCTCCTGAATTCGCCTGCCCGCGGTGTGCCACATGAACAAACCCCCTTCTCCGTTCCACGGTATACGGGGACCCGTCGAGGCAGAGGCGCCGCTTCCGCCAGGAACTCGCGGTGCCGCGGGCGGCTTGCACTTGGTGGCCAACGACTTTGGACGGACCGGCCTAGTGACCCGGATTTGAGATCCGCTGCATAAGTCGTCCGATGCTGCCAAGGATCTGTTCGGCGGTCTTGGTCCAGACGAAGACTTTGGGGTCTTCGTTCCAGGCCGCGACCCACTTGCGGATGTCGGCCTCGAGGGACTGGACGCTGCGGTGATCGGAGCGTTGGAGCAGGTCGGCGGTGACGTAGCCGAAGAACCTCTCGACCAGGTTCAGCCAGGACGAGTAGGTCGGGGTGAAGTGCAGATGCACCCGCGGGTGGGAACCGAGCCAGGTCTTGATGGTCGGGTGCTTGTGGGTTCCGTAGTTGTCACAGATCAGATGGATCTGAAGGCCCTCGGGGACCTGATCCTCGATCTTGGTGAGGAACTTCTTGAACTCGACCGCACGGTGGCGCCGGTGCAGGCTCGAGATCACCGTGCCGTCGGCCACGTTCATTGCGGCGAACAGGGTTGTGGTGCCGTGACGGACGTAGTCGTGGGTCCGTCGCTCGGGCATGCCGGGCATCATCGGGAACGCCGGTTGGGAGCGTTGCAACGCTTGGACCTGGGACTTCTCGTCCACACACAGCACGACCGCGGCCTCGGGCGGGTTCAGGTAGAGGCCCACGACGTCGTAGAGCTTGTCGATGAACAGCGGGTCGGTGGAGAGCTTGAAGTGATCGGCCAGGTGCGGCTTGATGGAGAAGTCCTTCCAGATCTTGCCGATCGTGGTTCTCGACAGCCCGGTCCGATGAGCCATCTTTGCCCGCGACCAGTGCGTCGCGTTCGGCGGCGTTGACTCCAAGGTCGCGACGATGACGTCCTCGACCTGGTCCACGGTGATCGTGCGCGGGCGTCCGGGACGCTTCTCATCGCCCAGACCGTCGAGACGGTCCTCGACGAACCGTCTGCGCCATTTGCTCACCGTGTGCGGCTCGCAGCCCACCCGCTCGGCCACCGCGTTGTTCGTCAGACCCTCGGCTGCCGCCAGCACGACCTTCGATCGCATCGCCAACGCCTGCGAGGACGACGCTCGCCGTACCCATCTGGTCAGCTGCTCGTACTCTTCAGTAGTCAGGACGAGCACGGATTTCGGGCGGCCAGTTCGAGGCATACCCCAGCCTAATACTTATGAAGCCGATTTCGCGTGCACCACACTAGAAGGTTTCGAAGTCGCCGAGCGTGTCGAACACGTGATCGGGCAGGGCTTGTGGCTGATGGCGCTTCAGAAGGGTGACCTCGGAGTGGGCCCCGCAACCATGATCCAGGGAGACCGCGCGGCCGTCATCATTGGCGTTCCCGTTGGCGCACACGCCGAACGAATCCGCGAGCGCACCCGCCAGACGGACCAAGAATCCACAGGACCAACACTGGGCCGGCGCCACTTGAGCCAGCGGCGAATCGGGGCCGCCGATGCCGTCGTACCACCGCTGCGCAGCCACATCGCGACCCTCGACCGACAGGGTGCGCACCCGACCGAGTCCGAGGTCGGCGGCCACGGTGTGGATCTGCGTCTTGTCGTCGGCGGTCAGCTCGTCGTCGCCGAAGGAGTACGTCGGGACGAGGCGCGGATCGTCCTCTTCGACCGGCAGCAGGTCACCCGGCGACAAGTCACCCGGCTGGACTCGCTCCTTGTAGGGCACCCATGCGGGCGCCACGATCGCATCCTCGCTCGGGATCAGGACGACCTCGTCGATCGTCACTGTCTTTTGCCGTGACGCTCGCGCCACCGTGACCGACCACTGCCATCCGCGATAGCCGGCTCGCTCGCAGGCGAAGAGGTGAGTCACGACCCGGTCGCCCTCGGCGATCACGGCGAGGTGAGCCCCCACATCGGCCGCAGGAACCTCCGCGAGCAAGCCCTCCCGTGCCTGATCGACGGCCGCGGCTGCGACGGAGTCGAGTTTGGGATGCAGGGCGGTGGTCACGGTCACATGATGGCCCATCAACCACGAACCTGTCAGGTCGGGTTCCCCCCGACGACATCCGAGCGGGCAGGATGTGCCCATGACGTCCTCACCTCCCGGCGATTCGCCGGGTCGGCAACAGGGCCCCGATCTCCATCTGGGTCCTGGACGAGCGGCGTCGGGTCGCAACAAAGCCTCCACTGCGATCGGTAGCGGAGCGCGGGCCACGGCCCGCGGCGCACACGGTCTTGCCAGGGCCACCGGCCGGGCCAGCGCCTACACCGTCCGTCAGGCGAGGCGGGCTGCCCGGGCTGAGGGCGCCGGAGACACCGGGCTCTCCCGGCTGATCGAGCTCCACGCGTTCAACGCGGCCGGCGACGCGGCCGTCGCCATCTCCCTCGCCGGCACCCTCTTCTTCCAGGTCCCCACCGGCGAGGCGCGCGGGCAGGTCGCGTTGTTCCTCGGGCTCACGATGCTGCCGTTCGCCATCGTCGCCCCGCTGATCGGTCCGTTCCTGGACCGCTTCAGCCATGGTCGCCGATGGGCGATCGGCGCAACGATGGCCCTCCGCGCGTTTCTCGCCTGGGCCTTGGCCACGGCCGTCGTCACCGATTCGAAGTGGCTCTTCCCTGCGGCGCTTGGGTGCTTGGTCGCTTCCAAGGCGTATGGCGTGACGCGCGCGGCCGCCGTACCCCGTCTGATGCCCACCTCCCTGACCCTGGTGCGCGTCAACGGACGCATCTCCCTGGCGGGTGTGGTTGGCGCAGCGATCTCGGCGCCCTTGGCCGCAGCGGCGTCCCTGGCGGGCCCGGCCTGGTCGCTGCGCTACGCGTTTGTGCTGTTCGTGATCGGCACCGTGCTCGCGATCTTGCTGCCGGCGCGGGTCGACTCCAGTCAGGGCGAAGGCACGATGGTGCTGCGCCCGGGGAGTGACGAACCCGCAGCCGGGCGCAGCGGCAGGATGCGGATTCGGATCCCCGGAACGGTCGCCTTCGCGTTGCGGGCCAACTGCGGACCCCGATGGCTCTCGGGCTTCCTGACCATGTTCATGGCCTTCTTGCTGCGGGACAACCCGATCGGCGAGTGGCGCCCGGAGGTCCTGCTCGGCATCGTGATCGGCGCGGCCGGCGTCGGCAACGTCCTCGGCATCGCCCTGGCCTCGGTGCTGCGCAGCGTCGAACCGCGCATCACCGTCATCGCTGCCCTGCTGGCCGACGTCGTGTTTGCCGCCGTGGCGGCCCTGTTGTACGGCGTACTCACCGCAGCATTGCTGGGATTTGTGGCCGGCCTCGCTCAGTCATTGGCGAAGTTGTCCCTGGACTCGACGATTCAGCGTGACGTTCCCGAACGCATCCGCACTAGCGCCTTCGCCCGATCCGACACGACCCTGCAACTGGCGTGGGTCGTGGGCGGATTCGTGGGGATCGTGATGCCACTGATGCCGCGGACCGGGCTCGGGGTCGCCTGCGCGATCCTCGTCGCCTGGACCGGATTTGTGCTGGCCAATCGGGTCCGCTCGCGCGCCTAGAGCTCAAGCTCGTCGGCGAGCGCGCGCAGCAACTTGGCGGTCGGCCGGGCCGTCTTGGCGTCCGGGTGACGGCCATGGCGATAGGCCTCGCCCACACCATCGAGGAGTCTGATGGTGTCCTCGACGATCGTGACCATCTCCTCGGGATCCTTGCGCTTGGCGATCTGTCGATTGCGCGTGACCGAGGCCGGGGCTTCCAGGATGCGCACCTGGAGGGCTTGATCACCACGACGGCCCTGGGCAATGCCGAATTCGACGCGCGCGCCGGGCTTGAGAGTCTCGACTCCGTCGGGAAGAGCATCCGAATGCACGTAGACATCGGGTCCACTCTCCTGGGAGAGGAAACCAAAACCCTTCTCCGCGTCGTACCACTTCACCTTGCCACTGGGCACGGGTCTCGACCTTCCTGTTGCCTGAAACGCTGACTGATGAGCACGAGTTGGCCCGGTTTGAACGGACACCGATGACGTTGACTGCTGGCGTCATCATCCACCGAGGTAGCCCAGCCTAGAGACCCAGCACCGCAAGCCGCCAACTCATTCCCCACCCGTCGCAGTTTCACCGCCCACCCGTCGCAGTTTCACCGCCCACCCGTCGCAGTTTCACCGCCCACCCGTCGCAGTTTCACCGCCCACCCGTCGCAGATTCACCAAAACCAGTGAGTTTGCGCCGACTCGCGATATTTCTTTTGTGAGTTTGCGCCGACTCGCGGTTAGTGGTTTCGCCGGTCGGCCGGGGTCGCGTTGATCTGCATCACGATCGCCTTGGGCTCGGTGAAGAATTCCCGGCTGAAGTTGCCGCCCTCACGGCCCACCCCCGACGCGCCCACACCGCCAAACGGCGCCCGAAGGTCGCGGATGAAGAAGCAGTTCACCCACACCGTCCCCACGTTGAGTCGGGCCGAGACGCGATGAGCCTTGTGCAGGTCCTCGGTGAACAACTGGGCGTCGAGCCCGTATTCAGTGTCGTTGGCCAAGGCCACGACCTCATCCTCGGTGTCGAACGGATGGATGACCACGACCGGGCCGAAAATCTCTTCACACACGTGTGGGCTATCCAACGGCATATCGACCAAAACGGTCGGCTTCACGAACCAGCCCTCGCCCACCCCACCGGTGAGCATCCGCCCGCCGGCTTCCTCCACGGTGTCGACGTAGCCCTTGACCTTCTCGAAGTGTTCCTGGCTCGCCAATGGCCCGAACTCGGTGGCGGGGTCCAGCGGATCACCGAACTTCATCGCCTCGGCCTTCATCACGAACTCGGCCACGAAAGCGTCGAAGATCGGACGTTGCACATAGAGGCGGCTTCCGGAGAGACAGATCTGGCCGGCATTGCGGAAGATCGACTGGATCGACCAGTCCACGGCGTTGGTCATCGCGGCGTCGGCGAAGACGATGTTGCAGTTCTTGCCGCCCATCTCCAGCGACACCGGTGTCAGGTTGTCCGCGGCGGCCCGGCTGATGATTTTGCCGGTGCCGCTCTCGCCGGTGAAGGTGATCCGATCGACTCGCGGGTCGCGGGTGAGGGCTTCGCCGACGGACTTCGGCCCATACCCGTGCACGACATTGAACACCCCGTCGGGGAAGCCGACTTCGCTGGCGATCCGGGCCAGGATCGTGGCCGAGGCGGGGGTGTCTTCCGCTGGTTTGAGTACGACGGTGTTCCCCCAGGCCAGCGCGGGGGCCACCTTCCAGGTCTCCAACATAAGCGGGAAGTTCCACGGCGCGATGGCCACTACGACGCCCGCGGGTTCATACCGCGTGTAGGCGTGATGCCCGGTGTCCATGGGCAGCGTCTCGGCCATCGCCATCTTGGCGTGATCGGCAAAGAACCTGAAGTTCATCGCGGCTCGCGCCACGTCGTGGTGACATTGCGCGAGGGGCTTGCCCATGTCGCGGCTGTCGGCGCTGGCGAGTTCGTCGGCCTGGGCTTCCATGGCGTCGGCGAGGCGGTGCAGCAGGCGCTGGCGTTCGGCGTACCCCATCCGCGGCCAAGGTCCGTCGTCGAAGGCCCGGCGAGCCGCGCGTACGGCGGCCTCGGCATCGGCCACGCCTCCCAGCGCGACCTCGGCCCACGCTTCTCGCGTCCACGGGTTGATGCTGTCGAACCGGGCACCGTCGAGCGAAGCGACCTCGTGGCCGTCGATGAAGTGTCCGAAGGTGGCGCGCTCGGTCATGACGGGTGACTCTCCTCGTGTGGTCCAGGCTCCTGGCGGCCCGGCTCTTGTGTGGCCCGGCGACGCTCTTCGATCGTGGTGTCACCGGCGGCCCAGTGCGTCGGCGGCAACTCCCGGATCAGGACACGAATGCTGTCTGTCGGCGCTGCGATGCTCTGCGCGACTGCCTGAGTCGTTGCCCGGATGAGTTGGCGCAGCTGGTCGGGCGTGCGCCCTTCCACGAGGGTGATCTCGACCAGCGGCATCAGTGCTCGCCCGCTTCGGCGGGCCCGCAACCCAGCGTCAGGTCGCCGAGCGTGGCGAAACGGCACGCGACGGTGGAGCCCGGGGTGGCGAAGACGGCGTCGGTCATCCCGCCAGTGAGCACGGTCCAGCCCGCCTCGATAGCCAACCCGCGGCGAGCCAGCTCGTTCACGGCGAGGGCGAGCGCCTCCGCTGGGTGCCCGAGGACAGCCTCGCCGGTGGCCCGGTCGACCACCTCGCCGTCGACCTCGAGAAGCACCTCTTCGGCCACCAGATCCAGGGCGTCCGGGGCCAGACCGTCGGCGGCGACGACGTAAGCCCCCGAGGAGGCGTTGTCGGCCACCACATCGCCCGCCGCGAACTTGAAGTCTTTGAAGCGACTGTCGATCACCTCGGCGCCCGCGTGCACGGACCCGACCGCGGCCAACGCCTGCTCGGCAGTGACGCCCGGGCCCGCCAACCGGGAGGCCATCACGAACACGATTTCAGGCTCGATCCGCGGATGAATCAGCGCAGCTTGGGGCACTTCGTCACCCGGCTGCAAGAGCATCGCGTCGGTCAACCAAGCGACGAACGGCGTGTCGACCCCCATCCGACGCTGCTTGGCGACACTGGTCAGGCCGAGCTTGACTCCGGTGAGGGTTTCACCTCGGGCCAACCTGCGCCGCAGGGTCTCGTCCTGAATCCGATAGCCGGTCTCCACATCGAGCTCGGGCCAGTCGTCGGTGAACTTCACCCGGTCCCGCCGCTCGTCCTCGCAGGCAAGCAACTCGATGGCGACAGAGTCTTCGGTCCAAACCGTCATCGGCTCTCCTCGGTGCAATCGTGGCGGATGAGGGCGGACCCAGACCGGTCCGTATCGAACCTAGGATCGCGCCCCCACTCAAGGCGAGACCTCGTCCCGCTCCGCGGGACGATGCTTTGGCTGGTGGGGGCCCGCTCAGAGTTGGGCAACCTGAATCGTCACGCCATCACCCAGGTCGACGATCGCGCCGGGCAACAGGGGCGTCGCGACTCCCGGCAACAGGTCCTCGGGGGGTAATCCAGGTTGCACCAGCACGGTCCCGTTGGTCGACCCGAGGTCGGTTATCACGGCCGCGCCCTGATCGGGGCCGGCGCCGGGGCGCACCTCGAGATGGGTGGAGGAGATCTCCTGGTGTGGGCTGGGTACGGCGACCAGGAGGGGGTTCTCGGCCGGGGCAAACGGGCGGACCTCAGGGGCGCGACCCACGAGGACTACGCGATCGACGTCGACCACTTCGCCGCTGGAAAACAGCAACCTGGCCACGGTGTCGGGCACCGCCGGTGACTCGGCCAGCGGTTCCTCCGGAGGTGACCCAACCAGGGCGGACTCTTGGACCGGGACATCTTGCGGCAGCGCTTGGGTCGGCAGGTCCAGCAGCGCCACGGCCCCCACCTCGGGCTCGGGCGCCAACTCAGGCTCGGGGGCCAACTCAGATTGCGCCATCAATTCGGTGACCTCGGGATCCGGCAGAGAATCCGCCACAAGCGGCTCGGCCTCGGGCTCGGCGACGGGCGTCACCGACTCGGGTTCGAACGGTGGATCCTCCACCCGGGCCACCCGGGCAAGTCCGGACCCAATCACGAAGTCGTCACCGACCTCGTCGGTCGGCTCGACCTGCACGAAATATTGGCTTACGTCGAGCAATGACCGCTCGACCCAGGTGGTGTCCGAGGATCCGGTCAACTCCAGCATCTCGCCCGCCACCACGAAGGCGGCGACAGCCGCGCCGCGTAGGACCACCTTCGTCGTTGCTCCCGACCGACTCACCAGCACGAAGCCGGGCAGATCCCGCAAACCGCCGCTCAGGATCGCATCCAGCGTCTCGTCGAAGCCGGCGCCTTCGTCCAAGATCGCCCAGATCCCGGCCACCCTGTCCTTCTGATCCGGCGGCAGGAGCACGATGGCATGCTCGCCGAACACGCCGTACCACCCGCCCTCGCGGTAGGACCGATGTCGTCCCTCTGTCATGAAAGTGCCCCCAGTTTCTCCTCGAGATTCACCTGCTGGTGTCCGGATCCTTGACTATCGCGGTGGCCCAATCCCACCACATTCACCACGACCGCCGTTGCGTTGTCATGCCCTCCGGCCGCGACCGCTGCCGCCACGATGCGTTCGGCCGCCACCTGCGGGTCGGCCTCGCCGGCGAGGATGAGCGCGATCGTGGCGTCGTCGAGCATCCCGGTCACTCCGTCCGAACACAGCAGCAAGCGGTCCCCGGGCCCGATGGCCACCGCGAAGAAGTCCGCCTCCGGGTCCTCCGGGCCGCCGAGAGCGCGCGTGATGATGTGCCGATCGGGATGTGTGGCGACCTCCGCCGACGTGATCTGGCCCGAGTCGATGAGCTCCTGCACCACCGAGTGGTCGACGGTGACCTGCGAGAAGACGCCGCCTCTGACGGTGTAGGCGCGAGAGTCGCCCAGGTTGGCCAGCAACCAGCTTGGCTCGGGATCGGTCGACACCACCGTGGCTATGACGGCGGTGGTTCCGGAGTACCACGTCGCCGATTCGTGGGCCTGGCGCTTTGTGGCGACGTACGCCGCAATGCGCTGTTGGCTGTCGCGCAGCGTCTGACCAAAGGCAGCCGTGGCGCCGACCACGTCGCGAGGCTGAGCGAAGCCCCCGGCCAGACGGGCAAACTCCTCGGCGACGATCCGGCTTGCGACGTCGCCGCCGGAATGTCCGCCCATCCCATCGGCGACGAGGAAGAGCCCGGCGGTGGCCAGGAAGGAATCTTCGTTGATCTCGCGCACCCGGCCGACGTCGGTCGCCGCGCCGTACTCGAGGGTGATCGGGTCCATCGTCTCTCCTCTCAGCCCCCTCGTCGCGAGCCCAAAGCTGCGTGCCTCCAGCCTCCTGCCCCGAGGCCCCCGGGGCAAGAGACGCGCCCAACCTCATCGGCGCGGAACCGCTGGCCAGTAGCGTTAACCCGATGACCAGCGAGAGTGCACCCCGAACCCTCGCCGAACAACTGCGCTCCTGGCCAGACTCCCGGCTGGCGGCGTTGCTCGAACAGCGACCGGACCTGGCGGCGCCGGCACCCAGCGATTCCACCCAACTTGCCTCCCGCGCGGCCGCGCGCTCGTCACTCGGCAGGGCACTCGACGCGCTGAACACGCTCGAGTTGACGGTCCTAGACGCCCTGGTGGCGTTGGGCCCGTGTTCGCTGGGGCAACTCTGCGAGGTGGTCTACGCCGAGCCCGAGGCGGTCGCGACGGCCGCCGAACGACTGCTCGACCTCGCCGTGATCTGGGGCGAGCCAGAACACCTGCGAGCGTTGCGCGCGGTCTCCGAGGCCGGCGCCCTGCTCGCCACCGGACTGCGGGCCCCGATCGGCAGCGACCCGGAGCGCGTTGCGACCTCCCTGGGGACGCTGACCGAGCCCGCCCGGGCGCTGCTGGACCACCTGGACGCCCACGGCGGCGAAGGCACGACCGGCGGTGTCGGATCGGCGAGCGCCGCTGCCGTGACCGACTTGGTGGCCAAGGGCCTACTGACAGTGAAGTCGCCGGGACGCGTCGTGGTGCCCGGCGAGGTCTCCCTGGTGTTGCGGGAGGGCCGCACGACCCGGTCGCGTGCCGATCAACCGCCCGCGCTCGCGACCTCGACGCGCGACCCCGATGCCGTCGAACGTGCGGCGGCCGGCGCGGCGTTGGAGTCCGTACGCCGCACCGAACTGCTGCTGGACGGGTGGAGCACCGCGCCCCCTTCGGCGCTCCGCTCGGGTGGCCTGGCCGTGCGCGACCTCAAGGCCGCCGCGGGGCTGCTCCATGTCAGCGAAGCGGTCGCCGCACTCCTCATCGAGGTCGCGGCTGCAGCCGGGCTGCTGACCACAGGCCACACCCCCGACGGCGAAGCCGCCTGGCTCCCCACGGATGCCTTCGATGCGTGGTCCGCCCTGGATCAGGCCGAGCAGTGGGTCCGACTCATCGATGCCTGGCTGCCCTCATCGCGCCTCTCCGCACTGGTCGGCACCCGCGAGGTCGCCTCGGGGAAGACCCGCAATGCGTTGGCCGCGGAGTTGACGAGCACGTTCGCCGCTGAGAGCCGGCGCACCGCGCTGGAGGTGCTCGCCGACCTCCCCCGCGACGAAGTCCTAGCCGCGGGCACCGGCGTCGCGAGCGTGGTCTCCCGCGTCGTCTGGCTCCGGCCGCGGCGCCCGCTCGGCCGGGCCGACATGGTGGTCTGGGCGCTCACGGAGGCCGCCGAACTGGGTCTCACTGGGTTGGGAGGACTTTCCCAGGCCGGCCGGCTGATCCTCACCGGAGACGACGCCTCGGCCGTGGCCGACCTGCACGAGCACCTGCCGACCCCGGTCGATCACGTCCTCGTGCAAGCCGACCTGACCGCGGTCGCCCCGGGCCCCCTGCGCTCGGACCTCGCCCGCACGCTGCACACGCTCGCCGACGTCGAGTCGCGGGGAGGGGCCACCGTCTATCGCTTTTCGGCGAACTCGGTCCGCCGCGCGTTTGACGCGGGCTGGTCGGCTGCCGAGGTGCACGACTTCCTTGCCGCGCTTTCCCGTACGCCGGTCCCCCAGCCCCTTACCTATCTGGTCGACGACGTGTCGCGCACCTTCGGGACGTTGCGCGTAGGGCACGCCGAGGCCTTCGTTCGGGCCGACGACGAGATGGCGTTGACCGAGTTGCTGCACCACCCCAAGGCCGAATCCCTGGGTCTGCGTCGCCTGGCCCCGACGGTGCTGATCAGCACCGTGCCGATCGACCTGTTGCTCCCGCGACTGCGCGAACTCGGCGCCGCACCCGTCGTCGAGGCGGCGGACGGGACGG
This sequence comes from uncultured Actinomycetota bacterium, assembly GCA_963814245.1. Classification (GTDB taxonomy): domain Bacteria; phylum Actinomycetota; class Actinomycetes; order Propionibacteriales; family Nocardioidaceae; genus Nocardioides. Next base: position 990,722 of record CAWFBY010000001.1, on the reverse strand, counting down.
TTCGGGTGGCGCGACCCGACCTGCTACGGGCGCGCACGCCCCGCGAGCGGCGTACGCCTGGATTGACGCGCGCGCGGCAGGTGGCCCACCTGACCGCCGTCGTGACCGCCATCCGAGCGGGTGATCGCGCCGTCGCCGAACGACCCACCGGGGCCGAGGCGCGCGGGGGCAGTTCGCCCATCGACTCCCTCGCGGCGCTGCGGGAGGCCGCGGAACGCTCGGCGACGGTGTGGATCGGGTACGTCGACAGTCACGGCGGCACCTCCGAACGCATCGTCGATCCCGTCAGCGTCGAGGGCGGGCAACTGCGCGCCTTCGACCACCGCAGCCAGGACTACCGGCTGTTCGCGGTTCACCGGATCACCGGGGTCCGGGCGGTCCCCGCCTGACCCGCGCGCGTCGTCGTAGAGTGGCGCGGTGGACCACGTGACCTTCTCCGATGCTGCGGCGAGTCTGGTCAACGCGCCCATCTGGGACGCGGAATCGTTGCGGCGAGCGCTGGAGCAACGGCCCGCGCTGCAACCGCGCTGCACGGATCGCGACGCCACGATTGTTCGGCGACTCCAGCGCGAGTTGCGGCCGGTGTTCGAGGCGTCGGGAGCGGGCGACGCCGCGGGCGTCGTACGACTGCTCAATGCGTTGCTGGATCGCCATCCCCTGACCCCCGCGATCGCCGACGATGGGCCCGGCCGCCTGCACCTGCACGCGACGGCGGCCACCGGCACCGTCGGCGACCAACTCACCGCCGAGTCGTTGCTGGGTTTGAGCACCCTCGTGTGCGAGTTGGGCCCGCTCCGGCTCGGCGTTTGCGAGGCGGCGCCGTGCCCGAAGGTCTATGTCGACACCTCGCCCAACCAATCGCGGCGCTATTGCTCCGAGCGCTGCTCGTCCCGCACCAATGTCGCCGCTTATCGGGCCCGGAGGCGGGCCACCCTTGCCTGAATGGTCGGCACCCGACGGGGCACTCCGTAGGATCCGGGGGTGACCAACGGCCCGCTGATCGTCCAATCCGACAAGACGTTGTTGTTGGAGATCGATCACCCCAACGCCGCCGAGTGTCGCAAGGCGATCGCACCCTTCGCCGAACTCGAACGATCCCCCGAGCACATCCACACCTACCGCCTGACCGCCTTGGGTTTGTGGAACGCGCGCGCGGCCGGTCATGACGCGGAGCAGGTGGTCGACACGCTGCTGAAGTACTCCCGCTATGCGGTGCCGCACGCGTTGCTCGTCGACGTGGCCGAGACGATGGCCCGGTTTGGTCGGCTGAGGTTGGAGAAGCATCCCGTGCACGGGCTGGTACTGGTCTCCACGGATCAGCCGGTGCTCGAAGAAGTGATCCGGGCCAAGAAGATCGCCGGCATGATCGGCACCCGGCTCGATGACGACACCGTCGTCGTGCACGCGTCGCAACGGGGCAACCTCAAGCAGGCGCTGCTCAAGTTGGGGTGGCCCGCCGAGGATTTGGCGGGCTATGTCGATGGTGAGGCGCACCCCATCTCGTTGCGGGAGGAAGGTTGGGCGCTGCGCGACTATCAGCGCGACGCCGCGGAGTCGTTTTGGTATGGCGGTTCGGGCGTCGTGGTGTTGCCGTGTGGTGCGGGCAAGACGATCGTCGGGGCGGCCGCGATGGCCCAGGCGCAAGCGACCACGCTCATCTTGGTGACCAACACGGTTTCGGCCCGCCAGTGGAAGGACGAACTGCTGCGGCGTACGGCGCTCACCGAGGACGAGATCGGGGAGTACTCCGGCTCGGTCAAGGAAGTGCGACCCGTCACCATCGCGACCTACCAAGTCATGACCACGCGGCGCAAGGGCGCCTATGCGCACCTTGAGTTGTTCGACGCCCGCGACTGGGGATTGATCATCTATGACGAGGTGCACCTGCTGCCCGCGCCGATCTTCCGGATGACCGCCGACCTGCAGGCGCGGCGGCGGCTCGGCCTGACGGCGACGTTGGTGCGCGAGGACGGCCGCGAGGGGGACGTGTTCAGCCTGATCGGTCCGAAGCGGTACGACGCGCCCTGGAAAGACATCGAAGCGCAGGGCTGGATCGCGCCGGCCGATTGCGTGGAGGTGCGCGTCACCCTCGATCAGTCGGAACGCATCGCCTACGCCACCGCCGACCCCGAAGAGCGCTATCGGCTCGCGGCCTGCACCCCAGCGAAGACACGCGTCGCGGAGCTCCTCGTGGCCAAGCACCGTGGCGAACCGACCCTGGTGATCGGGCAATATCTCGATCAGCTCGACGAGATCGGAGCGGATCTCGACGCGCCCGTTATCAAGGGAGAGACGTCCGTGGCCGAGCGCCAACGGCTCTTCGCGGCATTCCGCTCCGGCGAGCTCGATCTGTTGGTGGTCAGCAAGGTCGCCAACTTCTCCATTGATCTGCCCGAAGCCGCCGTAGCGATCCAAGTGTCGGGGTCCTTCGGCTCTCGCCAAGAGGAAGCCCAGCGGCTCGGGCGACTGCTGCGTCCCAAAGCCGATGGCCGTACGGCGCGCTTCTACGCCATCGTCGCCCGCGACACCGTGGACGCCGACTTCGCCCAAAACCGCCAACGCTTCCTCGCCGAACAGGGCTACGCCTACACCATCCTCGACGCCGACGCGCTCTAACTGGCGGTAGGTCTTGTCAACCGTGGGGGTGGGCAGGTCGAAGTGCCCGGAGGGGTCCCGGGCTTGTGGTGGGCGCCTTGGAGTCATGGGCTCGTGTGGATGCCTGGCGCTCACGTTGACGTATGCGACCTCGACGAATCTGGTCGGGTCAGCTGGCGTCGTTCGAGCTGCGGAATAGGCGAAGGACCGGGCGTCAAGTTAGAAGCGGCGTAACGCTTGTGCGTCTGTCATAACCCATACGGCGTCTGATCCGGTCCTTCGTGCCATCGAGCCTGCCACCAAGTGCTGGAGATGTGAAGCGCTCAGCTGTCCAAGGTGGCCCATCGGGTGGGGTCGTAGTCTGCGCCGTCGCGGGTCAGGGCGTAGGCGATCTTGTTTGCCCGGTGCGCGAGCGCGCAGGCGATGACACCGCCGCGTTTCCCGCGGGCTTTCAGGCCGGCCGCGTAGGTCTTGCTGGGTTGGTCGCTGAGCCAGAGGCCAACCCCGAGATCGATGAGCGCGCGGCGGAGTTCCACGCTGCCTTCACGGCTGATCGCACCGTCACGTCGTTTCCCAGCTGATTCGTATTGCATCGGGGACAGCCCCGAGGCCCGGTAGAGCTGCGCGTGCCCGGGCCATCTGGCCGGGTCCTTGACCGCGGCGGCGTAGTTCGCGGCCCTGATCAAACCCCACCCAGGGACCGAGGTCAGGGTCTTGAACACCGTCGAGGGCAGCAGGTCAGCGAACCGTTGCTCGGCGGCCTTGATCTGGGTGTCCAGGTCGTTGAGGAGCATCAGATCCGCGGCTATGACCTGCCGGGCAACGGCCGCGTCCGGGGTGCTCAACGCATCACGTGCCGCGGTGACCAGTCGGTCGGCCAGTGGGCTGCGGACCTGAAGACCACGGTGTGCTGCGTACCGGACGAACCGGGTCGAGCCCATAGCCGCGAGTCGCCCAGGGTCGGTGAACTCCGCAGCAACAAGTCTGCCGACCTTGGTGCCCAGCACGTCCGGCAATGCCAACGTCAACCCAGGGAATGACCGGTCGAGTTGCCCCAACAGCTGGTTCTTCGTCGCGGTCCTGGTCAGCACTCGACGAGTGCGGTGAGCTGCCCACGCGGACAACTCGCCAAGGACTTCTGCGCGTGGCAGGACGGGGACCCCCGGCCAGCAAGGACCAGCTCGGTCATCGCTTCGAGATCGATCGCGTCGGTCTTGACCCGGCGATGGCCCATCGCGCGGCGCTGCTCGGTCACGTGGGCAGGGTTCAGTTCCAGCAACTCCCAACCGGTCGGCCACGACGAGGGCGTCAACAACGGCCGGTGGTAGTGCCCGGCAGCCTCGATGCCGACCGAGTGACCACCACGGGCACGCTCGAGGTCTACCTCGACATGGAGACCTTCGGTTCTCAAGAATGGTCCTTCGTCGAGTGCCTGGCCCCCGCCGATCACCTCAAGCGTGGTTGCTCGGCAGGCCCAACTCAACGGACAGGCAGGCCCAACTCAACGGACAGGGGGGCCCAACTCAACGGGTGGGTGTGTGGCCGCAGGTAGGGTCAACCCATGTTGGCTGCCGCGCGAGAGCGCCTCGGGGATGCGTTGTTTCGCGTGGTTGCCGGACCTAACGGGGAGGCCGAGCGGCACCGGATCCACGCTACGCCGGGGCCGCGCTGGTTTGGCCGGTCGAGCGCCATCACCCAGGTGCACGGCGACGCTTCCATGTTCATTGGCGGGATCCGGGCGCTGCTGATGCAATCGCTCCATCCCAAAGCGATGACGGCGGTGGCCGAACACTCCGGCTACCGCGGCGACATGTGGGGCCGGCTCGCCCGCACTAGCACCTTCCTCGCCACCACCACCTTCGGCGCCGCTGATGACGCGCAACGAGCGGTCGACATCGTGCGCAGCATCCACGATCGCATCGGCGGCACGATGCCGGACGGCACGACGTACGTCGCCTCCGATCCCCACCTGCTGATGTGGGTCCACATCGCCGAGGTCGACAGTTTCCTCGGCGCCCACCAGATCTATGGTCGCCAGCCTCTCGACCAGGCCGGCCGGGACGCCTACGTCAGCGACGCGTCCGTGGTGGCAACCAAGCTGGGTGTGCTTGACGCGCCGATGACGGAGGCCGAGCTCAAGGCCCAGTTGGCGGCGTTCCGCCCCGAGTTGCGCGGCATCCCGGCTGCGCGGGAGGCGATCGACTACATCCGGCGTGAGCCCCAGCTGTCGGCGGCCGCCAAACCGGGGTACGCCGCGCTGTTCGCGGCCGCCGTCGGGCTGATGCCGACCTGGTCCCGCGAGCCGCTCGGCCTTCCCCACCGGCCGCTCCTCGAACGCACACTCATCCACGCGGGTGGAGTCGCGGCCACCCGGGGCATCGGCTGGATCATGAAACCCGGCAACGATGCCGCCCTGCGCCTGGAGACCACCCAGGGCGCCTAGCCCTTCAGCCGGCGATCCGAATCGTTTGGGTCGCCTTGGTCTTCGTCCCGAAAACGCGCAGCTGCATCGTGATCGACTCCACGCCTTCGCGCGCCCCATCGGATCGGGTCGGCACGACGAGCTCCGCTTTGCCCGAGCGACCCAACTCGACGTACAACGTCAACCGCACCCGATACAGCGGCTTCGACGCGGCCGGGACCCGGCCGATCCGCTCGCGCAGCCAACTCCGGGGCACATCGCCGACGGTCAGATCCCGCCCGGGGCCGGCCACGACGCGACCCACGAAAAGCCGAGCCACGTCGCTCTCCCCCACTGAGCGCGCCCGCCAGATCGCCGGATCACCTTCACGGATCCGCTCCTGTGCGCGACTGAGGGTGACCTTCGGAGTCGGATCGTCGTCGAGAATCACCAGGCCACCGGCATAGACATCCGCCATCACGCCGCGCTTGGCCCAGGCCATCAGTGACACCATCGCGCGTGGGAAGTCATCGGCCTGATCCGCTTCATAGTCGACCTTCACCACCCCCTGGGTCTGCCCCGGAGCAAGATCGAGTTTAAGTTTGTAAGGGCGCACGCGCGGGTCGCCCGTGACCACCCCCACCACGGCCTCGGCTCCCGGAGCCAGCGACCCGGCGATCGTGAACGGCACCCGCGCCGTGACCTGGCCCGGACCGTCCCCCTCCAGGGTCCGGAGCCTCCCCAGACTGAGCAGCGCGAGGCGTTTGTTGGGTACGCCGGCCAGCGTCGCCGGCGCGGCGGCTACGTCGAGCACCCACACACGCCCCTCCGCGTTGGCGCTCACCAGATCCACCTGGACTACCCGCGCCAGATCGATGCCGGCGGCGGTGGCGGGATCGACGATGAGCGTCTGCGCCCACCGCTTGCCGAGGCCGTCCCCCAGCGGCAGCCCGGGCAGCACCCCGCCGCCCACCGGGACCAGGTCCGCATGCGCGCCATCGGCGTCGGTTAGTCGCACCCGAAGGTCCACGTCCCCCAACTCGGGGTCGACGATCGTGCGCAGTTCGAGCCGTCGGTCGGTCAGGGTGAGCGGATCGGCGAAGGCCAGCCCACCGGTTTGCCCGACCGCGTCCCAACTCATCTCGAACTCGCGAGCCCGGGGTCGCAGCTCCCCACTGTCCGCCCAGTGCGGCGTCTGCCAGACCACCACGCCGCCGCGCCCGCAAATCGTCGAAGGCCCATCAAAGGAGACGACCCCGGAGCACAACTGGGTCTGTGCACCGTCGGGCAGGCTCAGGCCGGCGCCCTTGCCGGGCTTGCGCAACGCTCTGCCCCCGCCGATCGCGTGCCCCCGCACGTCGGCATCACCGGTGGACGCGACGCTGACCCGGGAGCCGTCGTACATCGGCAAGAACTCCTCCTCGCCGCCCGCGAACAACCGCACGGCGCCGGCGACGTACGCCACTCCCACCGTGCGTTGCTCGGCGGCCGTGAGTCGCGTCGGGGTGCTTTCCCCGCACTCCGCAGTGGCCGGCCCGAACCAGTCGTCCCATGCCGGCGCGACGGCAACTCCGGGCGTCCACTCGGTGTTGAAGAAGTTGTGATTGGCTCCCATCACCAGCACCGAGCTCTTGAGCGAGGTGTCGTCGAAGGTCAGATCGCGAGCGACGTCGGTGAACTTCTGCCCCTGCAGATCGATCACGTCACCGTCGCAATAGGGCAACACGGTGACGGTCGGGACGTACGCCGCAGTCTGGGAGCCGAAGTTAGTGGGCGCGAGCAGCAACTGCCCGACGATCCGGTACGGCGCACTCAACGGGATCTGGAGGGCGGCGCGATCCACCCCTTCCCCACCCCGGCTGTGGCCTACCAAGACGACACGGGACAGGTCGACTTGGTGCGTGGCCGCGAGCCCCACCCAATGGTCAAGGTGGGCCCGCACGATGCGCGCGCGGGCGTCGGCGCCGCCATCTTCGAGCCGGAAGTCTTGCGCGTTGATCCCGTTGACCCGCACCGAAACGGTCGCATAACCCTGGGACGCCAACACCTGTTGGATGTAGTCATAGCCCAGGTGGCTCGGGATCTCCTTGAACGGCGCGACGCACGGCCAATCGAACCCGTCGCCTCCAGCGGTCGTGTAGCAATAGCTGTGCCGGCCATGCAGGAAGAGCACCAACGGACGCGGCCCGGTCGCGGCGGCGGGAGCGGGCTCGACCACGTGCCCCACCATCTCGATCGGCTGGGCCATCCCCGCGAGCTTGATGCCCGGCAACTCATAGTCGCTGCTCACCACCGCGTGGGGACCGGGTGTCGCCGGGTCAGCACCAAGGTCGGGAGCGAGCGGCGCGCGACGAGCAGAGGCCGGCTGCGGCTTGCCATCGCGACCCGCAACGTCGAGACGGTCGCCGGAGAGGATCACGTCGAGGTGCGTCGGATCCGGGCGTACGCCGGCCAGCACCTCGACCCGGACCGTGCGCCCGTTCGCGCTCACCGTGGGGACGCCAAGCACCCGGCCGTCGAAGGTGATCGTGGGCCGCGCCGAGGTGATGGGCAGTCGCCGAGGGGAGGTCCATTCGATGCGATAGACCCCGCCGGAGGTCTCGACGATCGACCATTCGCCAACCGTTCGTTCGGCGGCCCGGAGCGGGGGCGGGGCCGCGGATTGGGCACTCGCGGTGCCCTGCAGAGCGCCCAGCGCCAGCGCACACACCACACCAGTGATCTTCAGTCGGCTTCGCTTCATGACGTTCCCTCCCACGGCCAAGGTCAACACGGCGACATAGTTCAATGGGCCCATGGATGTGCACGAACATTGGCCGCTGCTCGGTTGTGACGACCTGCGTGACGAGTTGGTTGCGGCGTACGCCCAGCCCACCCGGGGTTATCACGACCTTACTCACCTGAGCGAAGTGCTCGGTCGGCTCGACGAACTGGCCCGGGCCGGTGAGTCGTTCGGGCGGCTGCCGGTGTCTTTGGCGGCGTGGTTTCACGATGGCGTGTGCGACGGCCTCCCGGGCGCCGAGGAGCGCTCAGCGCAGTGGGCCGAACGCGCGCTGAGCGGACACGTCGCCCCCGAGGTGTGCGCGGAAGTGGCCCGACTGGTGCGCTTGACCGCGGCGCATCGACCGGCAGCCGGCGACAGAGACGGTGAGGCGTTGTGCGACGCCGACCTAGCGATCTTGGCGGCGCCGCCCGAGCGTTATCAGGCGTACGTCGCCGCGGTGCGCCGGGAGTATGCGCACGTCGACGACCTGGCCTTCCGTCGCGGCCGGGCCGCGATCCTGACCGACCTGGCCGACAAGCCGACGTTGTTCCACACCGACCATGCCAGGACCCATTGGGAGCGCCCTGCCCGGGCGAACCTCGAGACCGAGTTAGCCCGCCTGAGTTAGGCCATCAACCCATCGAGGCTGGCGGGCGAAGGCGTCAGTCCTGGGAACACCGTGGTCCGCTTCGACTCGTTGAGCGCACCGTCGGTCGCGCCGTTGAAGCGGTTCTTCATCAGGTTCCACATCACATGGCGATAGTCCTGCGCCAACGACACGTCGCCCTCATTGAGGTCGTCGAGTCCGCGCCAATTCCCGTGTACTTGGCCACCGTTGACTCCGCCGCCGAGCAGCAGCATCACGTTGCCATAGCCATGGTCGACCCCAGCCTCTGTGCCGGAGCCGTTCTGCTCGACGCGGCGACCAAACTCGCTGATCGTCACCACGGTGACCTTCGAGGCCCAGGTGCTGCCCAGATCCACGAAGAACCGGGCGAGGGAGTTGGACAGGTGATCGAGCTGGTCCCACATCCAGTTGCCGTCACCAGCTGTCGGCTTACCGAGCCCGGTGTGCATGTCCCAATCACCGAAGTCGATGGTGACCACCTTGGCGCCCACGTTGGCCTTGATCAAGGTGGCGGTGTTGGCCAGGACATTCTGCAGGGGCCCTGGCGGGTAGGATCCGAGGATGCTTCCCGGGTCGTCCGAATTCCCCATGTCGGTGGCCGCGACGGCTTCCAAGCGCTGCACGGAGCCCAACGCGACCTTGACCCCGTCGCTCAGGCTGGTCCCCTTAGCGCCCCACACCTTGGTGAGCGAACTGCGCAGCTTCTGGTCGTTCCACAGGCTGGGCAGGCGAAGATCGTTAACTCCGTAGGCACCGAGTGCGGGAGTAGGCCCGTTGAGCGCGGTTGGCAGCATGCTGCTGCCGAACTGCAATTGCGATTCGGGGTACGCCGTCGCGTCGAGGCCAACGACCCGGTTGATCCAGCCCACGCGCGAGCTCGATCCGGGGTTCGCTTCTTCGACGAGTTCCATGGCTTCAAAGTGGCTGCGGTTGGCCTCGGGCAGCCCGACACCGTGGACGGCGCCGAAGGTTCCGGCGTTCCACATCGGCGCGAGCGGGGCCAGAGCGGGATGCAGCCCCCAGCCGTTGCCACCGGCGACCGTCAGAGCCGTGGGAACCACAAGGTCCGGTCGCAAGGTCTCCAGGATGATCTGATCAGCCGCGTTGGTCGGCACGACGATGGACAGCCCGTCCGAGCCACCACGGAGCGACAGCACAACCACCACGTTGCTCTGGTCGCCGATGCCATAGGCAACCTGGCGATAGGCGTCGCCGAAGACGCTGGCTCCGGCCAGCGCCCCGGCGCCGGCTGCCACTCCGGCCAACATCCGCCGACGGCTGAGGGTGTAGTCGGGGCAGCCACAGTTGCGGCCATCGGCCACGGAGACGTCCATGGCCGGCGAGGGGGACAGGGTCTCGGATGAGTGAGTCATGGTCGCTCCTCAGCGGGTCATGTGGGTCGGGGAGCCGAGTAGGGCAAGCAGCACCTGTCTGACCCGGTTCTCGGTCATGTCGGCGGCCGCCATGTTCTTGCCCAGCGCAACCCCGCTGCGGATGGAGATGCCATCCTTGAGGCGGTCGCTCGCGGGCTCGCCAAGCGCCCGGACACAGATGTGATCGATCACGCTGCCAAATTTCATCGGCAATTTCGGCAACCAGGACTCGTAGCCGGGGTACTTCACGTCAGTGTCGCTCCACTGCTCAACAAGCGCCAACTGCGCGGAGAACGAGTCCAGGGCCCGGCCCGGACTCGACCACACGCCATTCTCCTCGGGGAACCCGTCAGGAGTTGGCCACCCGTAGGGCGTCTGACCCTGCTCGTAGAGCCGCCAATAGAGGGACGAGGCAAAGGAACTGTCACTGACGGGCTTGCGCGGCGCGATGCCGAGCCCTCGGATCGCAGCCACCGTGTCATCGAGAGGCATCCGCACCTTGTCACCACCTGCTGAAGCAAACTCGGGGTGGCTCACGAGGGCTCGCAGGGTCGCCTTGACGTCGGTGCCGCTCTTGGTGAACGCGGTCTGCACCGCCTTGACCAGGCCGGACGACGGCTTGTCCGAGACGAACTTGACGCACAGTCGCTTGGCGATGCGCTTGGCCGTCGCCGGGTGATTGGCGAGGTAGCGAATGTACTTCTCGGTGGCCTTGCGGCCATCGGGGTTGGCGTTGGTGGCCTTGAACCCGAGCACCTTGATCGTGGTGGTGTCGTGGTCCTCGGGGTTGTAGTAGGCCCGCACACCGTTGGGGTCGGGGGCATAGATGTCGACGCGATAGCCGGTCAGCATCCGCGCGGAATCCTGCACATGGGCTTCGGTGTAGCCCGCTTCGACGCCGACCGAGTGCAGCTCGAGGAGCTCTCGACCGAGGTTCTCATTGGGGGAGTATTTCGTCGAGAACGCGTTGTCGAGGTAGAGGCCCATCGACGGGTGGGTGATCGCATCGACCAGCATGTCGGCGAAGTTGCCGAGGGCGTGATCGCGCATCATCTTGTCGTAGGACACCCGGTAGGGCCAGGCAAGATCGTCGCCGAGCGGCACGTGCAACAGGTTCGACCAGAAGTCGACCATCACCTCGTGCACCTGACGAGAGGAGTTGACCCGGCGCATCACGGTCCACATCGCCAGGTCCTTCATCACGATGTAGGCCGGCGCGTCACCCGAGGTGTTGCGGTTCCAGATCTCCAACGGCGAATACCACAGATTGGGGTACCAGTCCTTGACCTTCGCGCCACCGGCGTCGTTGATCTTGGATGGCGACAGTTGCTTTTCGAACCACGCACGACCCCCTCCGGCAGCGCGCACCTGAGCGGCGAGCTGGGGGGTGTGGCCAAAGCTGAAACGATTGACGAAGTGTCGGTCACGGGCGCTCAATGGCGCGGCCGCCAAGGCACTCATGGTCAGGGTGGGCACAAGAAACTCCTTCTCACCCGGAAAGTAAAGGGCGTCGTCGACCATAGCGAAGATCCACGATGATGGCACCTCGACATCTCAGTCTGCAGGCGAATGCAGACTGCGCATAGTCAAATATCCGCCCGTTCCGTCTACCGTTGCGAGCCGCCCCAGGGGCAGTGGATGGTTGCGTTCGGCGTGCCCGAAAGGCAGGTCGAGCACCACCGGAACACCCAGCTCGCCCAACCGAGCGGCCAGCAGTTTCCGAACGAGTTCCGGCTCGCCACACCGAAAAAACTCACCGCACGCCACCGCGCGTACGCCGGCAAACCAGCCCGCCCTCAGCAACTGCGTCAAGGCCCGATCGAGGCGGTACGGCGCTTCCCCGACGTCCTCGAGAAGCGCAATCGAATCTGCCGCCCCGTGCTCATAGCCGCTGCCCACGTTGCTCGCCAACATCGCCAGATTGCCGCCCACCAAGACGCCCTCCGCGACACCCGGGCAAAGCCCGATGCCGGACTTCGTGGTGGCCTCGCCATCGAACAACAGATCCTTGAGTGCGGTTCGACTCCCCAGATCGACGGCTGTCAAACCGGCCACTCCCGGACCGTGGACGGTGGAAACCCCCAGGCGCGAGGCAAACGCCTGATGCAGTGCGGTGAGGTCGGAACAGCCGATCAGCCAGCGTGGTTCGACTCGGGCCAACGCGGTCCAGTCGAGATGGTCGAAGAGGCGTTGACTGCCGAAGCCACCCCGCGCGGTCCACACCGCCCGCACGTCGGGGTGGAGCCACGCGTCGTGGAGCCACTGCGCACGCTCCCCATCGGTTCCCGCCAGCCAGGCCAGGTCCGGGTGGCCGGCCGCCGCCACGCCCAGCACGCGCAGGCCCCAGCCCCGGAGGATCTCCTCGCCAGCCGCGAGCTGTTGTGGTTCTGCGGGCCCCGAGGTCATCACCACCGCGACGAGATCGCCGGGTTGCAGCGCTGGCGGCAGCAACAGTGGACGCCCGGGAGGCCGCGGTCGCAGGCTCTGGCTCTTGCGGCGGCGCAACCCGGCCGCGGTGAGCCGCCTGATCAGCTCGCGCGAGGTCACCGGCTCCGCACCCAGCCCGATCATCCGGTCATAGAAGTCCGCCGGCACGTCGTAGTGGTCGCGGTCGAAGCCCCGCTCGGGGACTCCCGCGTCCGCCGCGAACGCGTGCAACTCCGCCAGCGATTCGTCGCTGGCCAGATGTGACCAGAGCCGACCGTGCCCCTCCGCGTTGGGCGGGTCGATGAGGATGGTCATCCGGCCCGGGTCATCGCGCTGTCGACGAGCCGTCGCCAGGACCGGACCAGCCCGGCCTCCACATAGGACTTGTACGACGCTCCCGGCCGGACCTGTTGGGCGACCCGAAACTGTCGGACGCCCGCCGCCACGAACCACGGCACCTGTTCGGCCAGGAGGCCCTCGCCGGGCATCAACAACGGCCCGATCCGCGGGTCCGACTCGGCCAAGGCCAGCAGCTCGTCGTACCCCTGCGCGAGTCCTTGCAGTGAGCCACTGGCATTGACCGCACTCAACCCGGGAAGGTCGACGAGGTCGCGCCAGGACCGTCGCGGATCCAGCGCGGCGTCGATCGCGGAGTGGAAGGTCCAGGCCACCCCGGGCAGCGCGTTGGCCAGCGCGGCGCAGGTGTCCTTGTCCACGTCGAGATCGGCGGTGAGGAACCCGAAGGCGACGCCTTCGGCACCCAGCGCGAGGTATTCCTCGGCGAGGCCGATCAGCCGAGTGAACTCGCCGCCGGTGGTCGTATAGCCGTCATTGAGCCGCAGCGTCACCCGGACCGGCACGTCGCTTTCTCGGAGCACCGCGGAGGCCAGCGCCAGGTTGGGTGACAGCCAGGCCCCGGGCTCCCCGGTCTCCAAGGACAGGCGGTGCGCGCCACCTTCGACGGCGCCCGGGACATCGCGCACCTGCCCCACCGCTACCTCAAGGAGCCCGTTGCTCATGCAGCGAAGGATAGGCCCCCACGCCGGTGGGTTCGGGCGGTAACCACCCGGGCGCACAATGGGAGTGTGGACGAAGGGCCGTTTGTCTCAGCGAGAGCTCGGGTGTTGGCCGATCTGCACGCCCGGGGCAAGGATTCCGCGGGAGCAGTGTCCGCGCTCGAAGACGCGTTGGCGCAGCGGCGTTGGTGGGCCGAGCAATGGCCAGAGGGCGAAATCTATGTGGCCGGCTTGGTCGCCCAAGACGTCCAAGATGCGTTGTTCGAGGTGCACGGCCGCTGGCCCGAGTGTCATCTGTGCGACGGTCCGGGGCACTCGCTCTACATCCACCCCGATCTGGGCGGACCCGACCCGGTGTGGGTCTGCGAGGAAGCTGGGAACGCGGTCTGCGAACTGGGGGACCTTTAGGCCCTACTCGTCGCCTCCGAGTTGGACCCACATGGTGAAGCGATCGGCGCGGTACGCCGAGCGCGAGACCTCGACGGTGACGTCACCGCACTGGGCACGACGCGAGACACGAAGCACGGGCGTGCCCGGCTCGATCTCAAGCAGTTCGGCCTCTTCATCGTTGGCCAGGTCGGCCACGATCGCGTCCTCTGCCCAGGTCGGACGAAGGCTCCGCAGCGCCAGGGCATCGAACAAACTGGTGGGCATGTGCTTCTCGAGGAAGCCGGGCAACAACACTTCGTTGAGGAACGAATCCTGGATGCACATGGGGGCGCCATCGGCGCGACGAAGACGACGCCAGTGCAAGACCGCGTCCCCTTCGGTGATGCCCAACGCGCGTGCGACGCCGGGGCCGGCCTGCTCGCGGCGCGACAACAACGTCTGCGACTCGGGCTGCAAACCGCGCCGCTGCATCTCCTCGGAGAAGCCGATCGGCCGCTCCAGGCGACGCCTCGGGCGCGCGACAAACGTGCCCTTGCCGGGCATCCGCTCGAGGAGGCCCTCACTGACCAGGGCGTCCATGGCCTGACGCACGGTCATCCGGGCAACACCGAACCGGGTAACCAATTCCCTCTCCGAGGGAGCCGGGGCCCCGGGCTCTGCACCCTCGACCAGCGTCCTGACGTACTCACGCACCTGGACGTGCTTCAACTCGCGTTGCCGCGATACCAATACATCGTCCACGGGCGGAACACTAGGTGCGGTCTAGTCGCGCTGTACGCGAAACGGCAGAACCTTGACTTTTCGGTAATCCATCCGACAATCACTCCGTCGCAATGGCGGTCAACACGTCAAGTTTTCCGGCGCGCCGCGCCGGGAAAACCGCCGCCACCACGCCGATCACCACCGCGAGCACCAAGAAGATCGTGAGCTGCCCGAACGGCACCGAGATGACCTCCAGGCCGTCGTCGCGCAGCGAATAGGTCAACGCGACTCCGAAGGCCGTGCCAAGCGCCACACCCAGCAGGGTGCCCAGCATCGCGATGGCCACGGACTCGAGCGTGATCATCCGCCGCAATTGCGCACGGCTCAGCCCGATGGCACGCAGGAGGCCGACTTCGCGGGTGCGCTCGACGATCGACAACGCGAGGGTGTTGACGATGCCGAAGGCGGCGATGATCAGGGCCAAACCCAGCAGCGCATAGATCATCCACACCATCTGATCGATCGGCTTGCGCTGCTCGTCGATGAACTCGCGTTGATCGCTCACGCTCACCACCGGATCGTCCGCGACGACGTCGTCGAGCGCCTGGCGAAGCGCGGCGGAGTTGTTGTCCACGTTGACGGTCAACAGATCGTCGGCGTCCTGGAATCCCGCATCCAACAGGGTCTGCGGAGTCGTGACGATGGAGACATCGATGAGCGGAATCGCCTCGAAGACCCCGACGATCTCGTAGTTGGCCGGCCCGGTGAGCATCTCCATCGGCAGCATGTCACCGCGCCGCAGGTCGTGGTCCTTGGCATAACTGTCGGACACCAGCACGGTGCCGTCGCGAGCGTCGGACACGTCCCCGCTGACCATCACGAGCTTGAACGCCCGACCGATTTGAGTCGGATCGGCCGCAGCAAGGCCCTCGAAGTCGCCGTACGCCCTGCCGAAACCGAAGCGCTGGACGATCACCTCCCGGACACCGGGCACGGCGGCCATTTCCTGGGCAATCGCCGGGCTGAAGGAGCCACCGACCGCGCTCTGCACGACATAGTCGCCGACGAAGTTCTCCTCCATGCTCTGCGAGACGCTCGCCTTCGCCGAGGCGCCGACGATCGCCATCGTGCTGGCCAGCGTGAGCCCGATCATCAGGGCCGACGCGGTGGCGGTCGTACGCCGCGGGTTGCGCAGCGAGTTTTGTCCCGCGAGGGTGCCGACCGCGCCGAAGCTGCGCGACCACAGGCGCCGCGCGCCCTGGAGGAACGGCTGACTCAACACCGGGCTCATCGCCGCCACGCCCAGGAGGGCGCCCAGCATGCCCAGCCCCAACACCCACAGCGGTTTGGGCACGTCGGCGAACAGGGCCGAGCCCACGGCGATCACGCTCACCACGAAGAGCACGGCTCCAAGAATCATCCGGCGCCTCATTGAGGCGTTGGGCAGCGCGATCTCGTCGCGCATCGCCTGGACCGGCGGGATCCGCCCCGTGCGCAGCGCCGGGACCAGCGCCGCGACGGTGGTCACGACCACGCCGACGACGTACCCGACGATCACCGTGAACGGCTTGATGATGAGCGCCTGGTTGGACAGATCTAGCCCCAGCAGCCCGAACAGGAAGCGGATCGCGATGGCCAGCAGCACCCCGACGGCGGTGCCGATGGTCGAGCCGATCAGGCCGAGCAGCATCGCCTCGACCAGCACCGACCCCGTGACTTGCCTCCGCGACGCCCCCATCGCCCGCAGCAGGGCCAACTCCCGGCTGCGCTGGGCCACGAGGATCGAGAAGGTGTTCACGATCAAGAAGGTCCCCACCACCAGCGCGATCCCGGCAAAGACCAAGAGGAAGGTCCGGATGAACGACACGATCTCGCGTAACACGTTGGCGATCTCGTCAACAACCTGATCACCGGTGACCGCAGTCGCCCCCTCGGGCAACTGCTTCTTCACGTTGTCTCGCAGCTCGGTCTGCGTCACGCCGTCCTCGGCCGTCACCCAGATGTTGTTGAAGGCCCGCTCACCATCGAGGAACAACTTCTGGGCGGTGACGGTGTCGAAGAGCGCGATCGTGGCTCCGTTGAGGGAGCCGCCGTCGCGATACCCGGCCAACCCGACCACGGTCACCTTGAGCGTGCCCTTGCGCTGCGGCAGGCTCAGTTTGGCGGTCTCACCGACGGTGTAGCCACCCTTCTCCGCCGTGAAGGTGTCGATGGCGACCTCGGTCGGCCCGCTCGGTGGGCTGCCCTCCACGATCACCAGGCTTTCGATGCCGTGGCCGGCGGGCGCGGTCGTGTAGTTCCCGGCCAACCCGGGCGGTCCCGAACCGCCGATCACCTTGCCGTTTTCACCGATCACGAACACGTTCTCGGACTGCACGTTGCCGTCGACGCGGGCCGCACCCTCGACCCCTTCGAGGTCCTCGACCAGGGATTCGGGCAGGGTGACCGTGGAGGTCGGACCGACCCCATCGGCTCCGGACGGGCGGACTACCACGTCACCGACGCCGGAGGCGAACAGCGCGGTGAAGCTGCGGCTCAGAGTGTCGGAAAAGACCATGGAGCCCGCAACGAAGGCGACCCCGAGCACGATGGCGAAGGTGGAGAGCAGCAGCCGCAATTTGCGACCCAGCAGGCTCTTCAGGGCGATCTTGAACATCAGTCCCGACCCACCTTGGGCGCGGACATCGCGGTCATCACGGCAAGCACGCGCTCCCGAGTCGGCTCGCGCATCTCGTCAACGACCTTGCCATCGGCGAGGAAGATCACCCGATCGGTGTACGCCGCCGCGACGGGGTCGTGGGTGACCATCACGATGGTCTGGCCGTAGTCCTTCACGCTATGCCTCAGCAGTTCGAGCACCTCTCCTCCCGAATGGGAGTCCAGGTTGCCGGTGGGCTCGTCGGCGAAGACGATGCGCGGGCGACTCATCAGCGCCCGCGCCACCGCGACGCGCTGTTGCTGCCCGCCGGAGAGTTCATTGGGCTTGTGGTGGAGTCGATCCCCCAGTTGCACGGTGTCAATCACGCTGCTGAACCACCCCGGCTCGGGCTTGCGTCCGGCGATGTTGAGCGGCAGGAGGATGTTCTCCTCGGCGGTCAGGGTGGTGACCAGGTTGTAGGCCTGGAAGACGAACCCGATCTCGTCGCGGCGCAGCTGGGTCAGCGCCTTGTCCTTGAGGTGGGTCAGGTTCTGCTCGCCGATGAACACCTCCCCGCTGTCCCCGGTGTCGAGAGCGGCGCAGCAATGCATCAGCGTCGACTTGCCGGAGCCGCTCGGCCCCATCACCGCGGTGAATTCGCCCGCGAGCAGGTCGAGGCTGACGTCGTCGAGCGCGCGTACGAGCGCGTCCCCCGCGCCGTAGGTCTTGGTGAGGTTGCGCACCCGCGCGGCAGGAACGCCCGGCGACGCCGACGGCCCCCCTGGCTGGTCGGATGAGGCAACAGTGTCGGCGGCAGGCGAAGTCATGGCTCCACTGTGTCGGGTCGCGCCAAGCCTCGCCAGCGGGTTGCCCCGACGACACACCCTGAACTGCCCCTGAGTCGACCCCGAGGCCGACACGCGCTGCACAAGAGGTATCGAACGTCTGTTCGAGGAAGGGCTAGAGTTGCGTCATGGACTTCCAGGCCACGCTCTTTGATTCGGGTGCCCTCGACGCCGTTTCCGAGGTCGCCGGGTTGGCCCAACTTGCCGTCCCAGGAGGCATCGAGCGCACCCCGCTCGCCCACGGCGCCTGGATCGACGTACGTCCCAACTGGGTGCAAGCCGCCGACGCGGTGTTCACTAACCTGCTGACCGACGTGGGGTGGCGGGCCGAGCGGCGGGCGATGTATGACCGCGTGGTCGAAGTGCCGCGTTTGGTAGCCATGTTCGCTGCCGAGGACCCGCTCCCCCATCACCTGCTCACCGAAGCCCGCGAGCAACTGTCCACCCACTATCAGCCCGAGCTCGGCGAACCTTTCCGCACGGCAGGTTGCTGCTACTACCGCGACGGCGACGATTCGGTGGCCTGGCACGGCGACACCATCGGGCGAGGCCGGACCCAGGACACGATGGTCGCGATCTTGTCCTTCGGCGACCCCCGCCGCCTCATGCTCCGCCCGCGCGGTGGCGGCGACTCCATCGGCTTCACGATGGGTCACGGCGACCTGCTCGTGATGGGCGGCTCCTGTCAACGCACCTGGGAGCACGCCGTACCCAAGACGGCTCACGCCGGCCCCCGGATCTCCGTGCAATTCCGGCCGCACAACGTGTTCTAAGGCCCGCCGCCAGCGCCACCAATCAGGCGATCTGACGTCTCATCGGACACTCAGAAATCGGCGTAGGGTCAACCTTCGTGCGGGTGCTGGTGGTCGAAGACGACGGGCCGATGGCCGCCGCCATCGTGCGCGCGTTGCGGGTGGCCCACGTGCTGGCCGAGGCCGTGTCGACTGCGGCCGACGCGGGTGCGAGGCTCAGCGACCACCACTACGACGTGATCATCCTGGATGCCGGACTCCCCGACGAAGACGGATTTGAGACGTGCCGCCGTTGGCGCCGAGAGCACGAATGGACGCCGGTCATCATGGTGACGGCGCGCGACGAGATCAATGATCGGATCCGCGGCCTCGACGCCGGCGCGGACGACTATCTGGTCAAGCCCTTCGCCCTGGGCGAACTCCTCGCGAGGCTGCGCGCCCTCGCCCGACGTGAGGTCAGCGAGCGACCGGCCGTCCTCACGGTGGGTTCGCTCCGGCTGGATCCAGCGAGCGTTCAGGTCTGGCGAGGCGAACAGGAGATCACCCTCTCGGCCCGGGAATTCGCCCTCTTCGAGACATTCATGCGCAACCCCGGCCAGGTTCTCAGCCATGGGCAACTCGTCGACGCAGCGTGGGACATCGGGTATGAGCAACGCTCCAACGTGGTGGAGGTCTACCTTCGCTATCTCCGCGAGAAGATCGACCGGCCGTTTGGTGTGCACTCCCTCGAAACCGTGCGCGGGCTGGGGTATCGGCTTCGGGCAGACGGTGGGCGATGAGCAGATTCCCCATCCTGACGAGGCTCACGGTGGCCTTCGCCCTGGCGATGTTGGTCATGCTTTCGGCGGCCGCAGCCTTCGTGGCACTGCGCCTACGGGCCGATCTGGACGATCGGATCAATGCCAGCCTGGACGCGCGCGCCACCGCGGCGGCCGCCGCGATCCAGCAGGACCACAGCCGCGTGGAGTCGGTCCCGCTAGACGATCCCGAAGAAACCTTCGTCCAAGTGCTCGACCTGAACGGCGCCGTGCTGGCTCAGGTTGGCACGGCCGCGTCCCCCTCGGTGACGACGGCCGACATCGCGCGCGCCGGGGTTGAGCCCAGGTTCGTGCTCGAGCGCGACGTGGCCGGAGTCGACGGCCGAGCACGAATCTTGGTCCAGACCCAGGGCGCCGGGCCGGATCGGGTCGTGATCGCGACGGGCCAGTCGCTCATCGACCGGGACGAGGCAGTGGCCAGCGTCCTCCGATCCTTTGGCTGGGGCGGCCTCGCGAGCGTCGTACTCGCTTCAATCGTGGGGTACGCCGTGGCCCGTGGGGGGCTCGCCCCCGTGGAGGCGATGCGCCTGCGAGCGGAGTCGATCACGCTGAGCGGGGCGCCCGACACGTTGCCGTTGCCCAGAGCACAGGATCAACTGTTCCGGCTGGGTCAGACGTTGAACGAGATGCTCGCGCGCAACTCAGAGTCCTTCGAGCGCGAACGCCGGTTCGTCGCCGACGCGAGTCATGAGATTCGCACACCACTAGCCGTGATCCGCACCGAGCTCGAGGCCGCGCTGTACGCCGGCCACCTGCCGCCGGAAGCCCGAGCTGCCCTCGTCGCGGCTCACGACGAGTGTCTCCGCCTGGGTCGTCTGGCCGATGATCTCCTTGTGCTCGCCCGCGTCGCCGACGGACACCTGCCACTGCGTCCTCGCAACCTCGACCTAGGAAACGCGATCGCAGCCGTCCGGGATCTGTTTGCCGACAGCGCCGCCGAGCAGGGACGCTTTGTCGCGATCGAGATCCCTCCCGGCCTGTCGGTCATGGCCGATCCGGATCGCCTTCGCCAACTGATCACGAACCTGATGGACAACGCGCTGCGCCACGGAAGCGGGTCCATCACGGCGACCGCCCAGCCGGTCGAGGGTGGGGCCCAACTCACCATCGTGGACCAAGGTCCTGGCCTGGCCGATGCATATGCCGACCACGCCTTCGAGAGATTCAGCCGGGGCAACACCTCCCGCCCCCGCCAAGGCGCGGGTCTCGGCCTCTCGCTCGTGAGCGCAATCGCGGAGGCTCACGGCGGCCGGGCATGGGTGTCGACGAGCGCCCCTCGAAGCGTGCGCGTCTGGCTTCCAGGCCCCTGACCGCGCCACCTCGCTCTCACCCGGCGCTCATCTGCGATTCCTAGCCTCCGCTCCATCGGAACACCCGAACAGGAGAAGGAGTTCGCCATGAAGCAACATCGAGAACATCAACCCACTCACGCATCCTGGCGGAGGCGCTGGGCAGGCGTCGCCATCGTGATCGGGCTGATTGCGTCCATGCCCGCCGGCGCAGGAGGCAGCACCGCGACCGGACCCGCCCCGGACCAGTCCGATGAGTGGCCCGTCACCGAGTGTGGGACAAACACGGGTCGCGGCTGCGCTCCGAGCAGTGATCGCGTGGACCTAGAGCGGCCCACCTTCTCCGATCCAACCCACATCACCAATCCACTCTTCCCCGTGAGCGAGGTCGGCTCGGTCATTCAAGTGGGCATCGTGGACGGGTTGCCGTTCCGCTCCGAAACGACCACGCTCCCGGAGTCGGGAGTGGTGGATTGGTACGGCGAGAAGGTCGAGGTCGTCCGGTCTCAATACACGGCGTACCTCGACGGAGCGATTACCGAGGTGGCCATTGACCGCTACGCCCAGGCCGACGACGGCTCGGTGTGGTACTTCGGCGAGGACGTCATCGACTACCGCGGCGGCAGCGCGTACTTCACCGAAGGGACCTGGCTAGCCGGGAGAGACGGCCCGCCGGCGATGGTGATGCCCGCGGATCCTCAACTCGGTGACGTCTTCCGGGTCGAAAACGTCATCGGCATCGTCTTCGAGGAGCTCACGGTGGTGGAAGTCAACAAAACCGTGGCCGGGCCGAACGGTCCGGTGCCGGGCGCCATCGTCGTGGACGAGCTCGGCGTCACGGGGGGCCATTCCTTCAAGACCCTCGCTCCCGGGTACGGCGAGTTCCTGACGCGCAACGGTCACGAACTGGAGGCGTTGGCCGTTGCCACCCCGACCGATGCCCTCCCTGGCGGGGCCCCGGCCGCGCTGCGCAAGGCGCTCACCGCCACCTGGGGGACGATGGAATACGCGCGGGCCAGGGACTGGCGGACGGCGGGTCGATCGGTCGACCGACTCCGCACCCAGCTCGCCGACGTGGGTTCGACCCAACAGCCCCCACGGCTCATGGCGTTGGCACGCGCCTCACTGCGCGCACTAGATGCGGCGGTTCGCGAGCATCGGGTGACGCGAGCGGAAGTCGAGACCATCAACGTCACGCAATCCCTCATCGATCTCGAAGCGAGATACCTCTCCCCTGGCGAGATCGAGGTCGCCCGCTTCCACCTCCACGCACAACGCCTGCGCACAAATGCCGCCAGTCGTCGCGGAGGTGCGGTGTTGAGCGAGGTCGCAGCGTTGGAATGGATCAGCCAGCGCCTGTCCCTGGCGGGGCCGAGCGCGGACATCGTGCACCGCGAACTGAGCGGGCTGCGCGCAGCCGCGGGAAGCCGAGCCTGGGGTTCGGCCGCGGACATCGCCGTTCGGCTCGCGTCGTTCGTGCGCGACTCGGCGGCGTGAACGGGGCAGGCGAGGAGCCCGGCTCTTCAGCGTGGATTCAGCCCCCATCGGCGAACCTGGAGATCCACTCACGAGAGGAACCCCATGAGGAATCGAAGCAAGGCCATCATTGCCGGACTCGGCGCGGTTGCCGCGCTCTCGGTGAGCGGAGCCGCCATGGCATCGGGTGACGACGGCGACGCCAACGTGACCGGCCCGGAGGCCGACGCGGCCACGACGGCTGCGCTCGCCGCAACCCAGGGCGGCACGGCAAACTCGGTCGAGCGGGATTCGGAGAACGGCGCGACCTGGGAGGTCGAAGTCACTCAACCGGACGGCACCACGGTCGACGTCCGGCTCGACGCGGACTACGCCGTCGTCGTCATCGAGGGTGACAGCGAGTCGGGCTGACCCACAGCGGCCCGGAACACTAATGGGAGTGTGGGTGTCGCCTGGTGACACTCACACTCCCATGTATCCCTAGCTAGGAAAGCTCGAGAGTTCCTGCGTTTCGAGAAGTTTCGTCCGCGTCCCTGTTGCCACATGTCAAGATACCCGGAAACGGGGTTTCGTTGCCTCACTTGGTTTTGCCCGCGTGGGTGGGGGTGGTTTGCGGGGCAGTTTGGTGGGTGGGTGTTTGGTCGCGGCGGATCTGGGCCGGGGTTCAGCGTTCTGTGCTGGCGGGTGAGTTCCTGTTTGGCCTTCGGGGTGACGTGCTGGTCGGCCAGCACCCGCTGGTAGGGCGTGGCTGCGATGTCGTACCGCTTAGTCACGTTGGCGCCCAAACGATGCTTCTCGACCAGCTCTTGTGAGGGCGCAAAGAAGTTGGTCTTCAACCGCAACAGACAGCTCTCGTTGAGCAACGCCAACTCGTCTTCGGGGACCAGCGTCTAGCTGGCCTCACCAAGGGCGGAGTCCGAAACAACTACGCGACCACTCGGGTGGACATACTAAAGGCATCGCCGGCTTCCGACATTAACGATGTTAACCAATGCTATAACAGTAGTTTTGGTCTGACGATCGCGGGTTTTGGAGCCTCAGTCGGTGGGACTGTTTGCCCATCCAAATGGAACATTACGAAGACTTCAATCAGCGCAAACCCTGAATACCCACAAACGGAATGGCAGGGCTTCTCCTACGGCACGCGTGAGTCAGTCGCTGTCTCCGGGTTTAGATTACAACCCGGCTACACGAGTAGCTACAGTTTGATCATCAATTGGAGTTACAGCGTTTGAAGAAATGTATAGCGGTCGTACTGACAACCGCGGTCGCGGTCTTCCTCCTGGCACGGTGGAGCCTTGGCGACGCATATGACCAGTCGCAGGAAACTCAGATTCACGAAGGAACCGTCGACACTTACGACGCCGATGCGGGCGTCGCGTGCCTCTCATCTGGAGCGAGTGTCGACTGCTACCCCTCGGCAGTAGGAGCGCTCCGACCCGGCCAAACTATTCACTACTCGCTCACGGCCGCGATCGCGGATCCTCGGCGTGAGGGCTCGGGATATGAACTGGTCATCACCTGGATTGAGTTGCTTCCCTAGCCGGCGCATGACTTCGCCTGCGGCTCAGATAACAGCGCTGCGCCGGCTAGGCGACCCATCCCGCGAGCTGGCCAAGCAGGCCCAACAGGGCGCACAACCCCAGGGTGCGCAGCGGGCTCCAGCCCCGGCGGAACATCAGCCACAACGCGACGGCGGCGATCGAGAACGCGAGCGGGCGCCAGGTGTCCAACTCGGGCAGGGTCACCCGGAGCCAACCCGCGTCCCAAACCCGGGTCTGAGCGAACAACGCGTGCAGCGCGAAGAACACCGCCAGGCTCGCGATGACACCCACCACCGCGGCGGTGATCCCGGTGAGAGCGGCGCTGAGCGCCCGGTTGTCGCGGAGCCGCTCGACGTACGGCGCCCCGAGGAAGATGAACATGAAACACGGGACGAACGTGACCCACGTCGTCAGCAAAGACGCCAACACGGCGGCCACCCACGGGTCGAGTGAGCCGGGATTGCGATAGGCCCCCAGAAACGCGACGAACTGGACCACCATGATGAGCGGACCTGGGGTCGTCTCCGCCAGCGCCAGGCCGCGCACCATTTCGCCCGGGGCCAGCCAGGCGTAGACCGTGACGGCCTGCTGCGCGACGTACGCCAAGACGGCGTAGGCCCCGCCGAACGTCACCACCGCCGCCCCCGAGAAGAACAGACCCTGGTCGACAAAGACATCGGTCGAGGTGACGAAGACCGCGAAAGCCGCAATCGGGGCGAACCACAACAGCAGACCCACGCCGACTACGGTCAGCGAACGCCGCCTCGATGGCGCCTCGTGATGCAGGGCCTCGTCGCTGATCAGTGGGACCGCGCCGGCGCTGGCTTCGTGAGCCACCGGCGCCTGCATCACTGGGAAGGCGCGGGCCAACGCCCAACCGGCGATCCCGGCCCCCAACACGACCAGCGGAAAGGGCACGGCAAAGAACGTCAACGCCACGAACGACACCACGGCCACGCCCATCAGTGCGGGGTGCCGCAAGGCGCGCTTGGCCACCCGGTGCACCGCCTGGACGACGATCGCCACCACGGCCGGCGCGACCCCGGCAAACACCGCGGAGACGAAACCGGTGTCGCCGAACCGCACGTAGATCGCCGACAACACCAGCATCGCGAGCATGCCCGGCAGGACGAACAGCGAGCCCGCGATCAGCCCACCGCGGGTGCCGTTGAGCAGCCAACCGGTGTAGATCGCCAGCTGCTGCGCCTCCGGCCCCGGCAGGAGCATGCAGTAGTTCAGCGCATGCAGGAAGCGCTGTTGCCCGATCCAGCGCCGCTCGTCGACGAGCGTGTGTTGCATGACCGCGATCTGGCCGGCGGGGCCCCCGAAGGTCTGCAGCGAGATCTTGAACCAGGCGCGCGTTGCCTCACCCAAGGGGATGACATCGCCGGGCCGCATAGACGCTCCTGAGTCAGCGTCGCCGGAACAGTCTCCTGAGGGCGAGCAACGCCAGCAGACCGGCGACCGCCTGCTTCCAGTAGGACTTAAGCACAATCGGTAGCACGGTCGCACCGAGGTCCAGACTGTCGTCGACGGGGGGTACGCCGCGCGGAGGTAGCGGGGTGCCCGCGGAGCTGGGACGCTGCGCGGCGGAGGGGGCGGCCCCCGAAGTGGTGGCCGATCCGGCGGCCCCAGTGGTGGCGGCCGCCGAATCCGGCTCCCCGATCTCCCCTACCAATTCCTCGGTCGCGACGTCGGTCGGCGCGCTGAGCCGCGCTTCTAGGCAGGCGACGAACTGCCCGAGCAGTTTGTCGGAGACGTCCTGCATGACACCGCGGCCGAACTGCGCCGGCTTGCCCGTGATCGCCAGGTCAGTGAGCACCTCGACCTCCGTGGCGGGAACCGTCGCTTCCCCCGCCACGGAGGTCATCGTCAGCGTCACCACCGCACCGGCCGTGCCGTTGCCGCGCTTGTCCTTGCCTTGGGCGTTCACGACGAACTTGTGGGCCGTTTCGTCCTTCTCTACGAAGGTTCCCGAGCCGTTGTAGACCAACGCGATCGGACCCAACTTGACCTTCACCGATCCCGAGAAACTGTCATCGTCGACCGATGTCACGGTGGCCCCCGGGAAACACTGGGCCACCGTGGCGATGTCGTTGAAATGCGCCCAGGTCTCCTCGATCGAGGTGGGCACGGTGAATCGGTGCGCCAAATCCATCCGCTCAGGCCTCCGTGGCGGCGAGCACTGCGCGGCGGGTGAGCACGGTCACGAGGTGCCGACGGTAGTCCGCGCCCCCGTTGAGATCCGAGGGCGGATTGGTGCCTTCGGCGGCTTGCTCCGACGCCGCGGCCACCCCCTCTTCGGTGTCGACCCCGACGAGTGCCGCCTCCACGGCGGTCGCGCGCAACGGAGTCGACCCCATGTTGGTCAGCCCCACCCGGGCGGCGCCGATGGCATCACCGTTCATCCGCACAGTCGCGGCAACGGCCACAATCGGCCACTGCTGCGCCGTACGTACGAACTTCTCATAGTGCGCGCCCCAGCCGGTGTGTTTGGGGATCCGGATCTCGGTCAGGATTTCGTCCTCACCGATCGCGGTCTCGAAGAGGTCGACGAAGAAGTCGGCCGCCGAGATCGTGCGCGACCCGCTGGGGCCTTGGACCACGAACTCAGCGCCCAAGGCCAAGGCAGGCGCGCCCAGGTCACCCGCGGGGTCGGCGTGCGCCAGGGCGCCACCGAGGGTCCCGCGGTGGCGGACCTGGTTGTCGGCCACTTCGGCCGCAGCCTTGGACAACAGCAGCGCGTGCTCCTTGACCAGTGCGCTGTCGCGGACTTCGGTGTGGGTGGTCATCGCCCCGATGACCAGGACGTCACCCTCTTCGCGGATCCCACGCAACGAGTCGATCCGGCCGAGGTCGATCACCATCTCGGGGGCGTTGAGGCGCATCCGCAGGACAGGCAGGAGGCTCTGGCCACCCGCAATGATCTTCGCGTCATCGCCGTGTTCGGCCAAGGCCGCGAGGGCCTCCGCCACCGTGCTCGGCGCAACATAGTCAAACTGTGTGGGGATCATTGACCCGCTCCCTTCTGGCCATTGATGGCTCTCCAGATGCGCTCCGGTGTGCACGGCATCGCAATGTCGTTGATCCCGAGGTGTCGCACCGCATCGACGATGGCGTTGACCACGGCCGGGGTTGACGCGATCGTGCCCGCCTCGCCAACACCCTTGGTGCCCAACGTGTTGGTCGTGCACGGACTCGTCGTGTGATCGACCTCGAAGTTGATCGTGTCGGCCGCCGACGGGAGCAGGTAGTCCACAAACGAACCCGACACGAGCGTGCCGGCGTCGTCGTACACCGCTTCCTCCCACAGCGCCTGCGCGATGCCCTGCACCAGGCCACCGTGCACCTGACCTTCGACGATCATCGGGTTGATGATGTTGCCGATGTCGTCACAGCAGACGTACTTGCGCATCGTGGCCGCACCGGTCTCGGTGTCGATCTCCATGGCACACAGGTGCGTGCCGTGCGGATAGTTGAAGTTCACCGGGTCGTACGTCGCGTCGCTGTCCAACGAGGCCTCGACCCCATCGGGCAGGTTGTGCGCCGCAAACGTGGCCAGCGCGATCTCCCCGATTGCCAGCCCCTGATCGGTGCCCCGCACGGTGAATCGCCCTGCCGCAAACTCCACGTCATCCGCGGAGGCCTCGAGCAGGTGGGCCGCGATCGGCATCGCCTTCTCGATCACCTTGTCCGCCGCCTTGACGAGGGCCTCGCCGCCGACCACGAGGGATCGGGAGCCATAGGTGTCGAGGCCCTTGTGCGCCACCTGGGTGTCGCCATGCAGCACCTCGACGTCTTCGAACGCGACACCCAAGCGGTCGGCCACGATCTGGCTGAACGCCGTCTCATGCCCCTGTCCGTGGGCGGAGGCTCCCGTGACGACCTCGACCTTGCCCGTGGGCAGCATCCGCACGCTGGCGTGCTCCCAGCCACCTGCCCCATAGTCCAAGGAGCCCAGCACCCGGCTCGGCGCCAGGCCACACATTTCGGTGAACGTGGAGATGCCGATGCCCAGTTGCACCTTGTCGCCGCTGGCCCGTCGCTCGGCCTGCTCGGCGCGCAGCGCGTCGTACCCGAACATCTCCTTGGCGCGCGCGGTGGCCGCCTCGTAGTTGCCGGAGTCGTATTGCAGCCCGGCCACCGTGGTGAAGGGGAACTCCTCGGCCTTGATCCAGTTCTTCTCACGGATGGCGAGCGGATCGACGCCCACCTCCACGGCAAGCTCGTCCATCAGCCGCTCGATGGCGTACGTCGCCTCCGGACGCCCCGCGCCGCGATAGGCGTCGGTCCACGTCTTGTTGGTGAGCACCGTTTGGCAGTTGAACTGGTAGGCGGGGAACTTGTAGATCGCGTTGAACATGAACGCGCCCAACACGGGCACGCCGCCACCGACCAGGGAGACATAGGCACCGAGATCGGCGAGGAGCTCGACCTTGAGACCGGTGACCGTGCCGTCCTTCTCCGCGGAGAGGGTCAACTTCTGCCACTGATCGCGACCGTGGTGGCCACTGACCAGGGACTCGGAGCGAGTTTCGGTGTATTTCACCGGCTTGCCTAGACGGCGGGCCAGCACCATGGCAATGAACTCCTCGGGCGTCGTCTGCAACTTGCCGCCGAAGCCGCCACCCACATCCGGGGCGATCACGCGGATCTTCGACTCGCTGATCCCTAGCACCGCGGCCAACAGGAAGCGCAGGATGTGCGGGATCTGGGTCGCCGACCACATGGTGATCTGTTCCCCGGTGGGGTCCACGACCACGCTGCGGGGCTCCATGAAGGCCGGGATGAGTCGTTGCTGACGGTATTCGCGCTCGATCACGATGCCGTCACCGCGCGCTTTGCTGATCGCCGCATCCACGTCGCCGCCGGTGCCGGCCTGAGCCGAGTCGAAGATCCACAGGGCCGACTTGTTGGTGCCCAACTCCGGGTGCGCCAAGATGGTGTCGGACGCGGCCTCCTTGAGGTCCAAGGCTGCTGGCAACAGCTCATAGTCGACGTCGACCAACTCGGCCGCGTCGCGCGCCTCGGCCGCCGTACGCGCCACCACAACCGCGACGATCTCGCCGGCAAAGGTCACCCGATCCACCGCCACCGGGGGGTGGGGTGGGGTCACCTGATCGGGGGTGATCGGCCACGCGTTGGGCAGGCTGCCTTGCTCCGCGGCAACGTCGGCGCCGGTGATCACCGACACGATATTGGTCGCCGCGGCGGCCGCAGAGGTGTCGATATTGGTGATCTTGGCGTGCGCGTGCGGGCTGCGGACCATCGCCAGATGGAGCATGCCCGGCAGGGTGATGTTGTCGGTCCACTTGGTGCGGCCGGTGATCAGCCGCTGATCTTCCTTGCGGCGACGGTCGCGGCCGATCTCGAGGGCCGGGGCATCGGCTGTGGCGGTCATCGCGCACCTCCGGCGGCGTGCAGGACCGACTTCACGATGTTGTGATAGCCCGTGCAGCGGCACAAGTTGCCTTCGAGTCCTTCGCGGACTTCCCGCTCGGTGGGATGGGGGTTCTCGTTGAGCAAGTCGATGCTCTGCATGATCATGCCGGGGGTGCAGAACCCGCATTGCAGCCCATGACACTCACGGAACGCTTCTTGGACCGGGTGCAGCTCGCCGTCTTGGGCGAGGCCCTCGATCGTGGTCACCTCGTGGCCGTCGGCCTGGACCGCCAACACGTTGCAGGACTTGACGGACTTGCCGTCGAGGTGGACCGTGCACGCGCCACAGTTGCTGGTGTCGCAACCGATCACGGTGCCGGTCTTGCCAAGCGTCTCGCGCAGGTATTGCACGAGCAGCATGCGGGGTTCGACGTCGTCGGAGACCCTGGCTCCGTCGACGGTGAGTTGGATCTTGGTCATCGCAGTCCTGCCCTCGGGTCGGGGTCACGCCCTCATGTGACGTGGGTCTCAACCCACGCTAGAGCGCGAAGGTTGGCGCATGGTTGGACCCCCTCCCCGACCCGTCGCAGTTTCACCACCGACCCGTCGCAGTTTCACCACCGACCCGTCGCAGTTTCACCGAAACCAGTGAGTTTGCGCCGACTCGCGTTAGTAGCGGGAGGCGGCGAGGCGGCCCTTGAGGAGCGGCTTCGCCGGGTGGGCGCCCTCGCCGAGCGCCGCGAGGCAGACCTCGACCACCTCGACGTCGTACGGCGCGAGCTCGGTGTAGCGCAACACGGCCGTCGGTTCCGGATCGGCGAGGAGGGCCTCGCGCACGGCGACGGCGACGTACTCGCCGTACTGGGTAAGCGCCGGAGAGTTGGTGCCCGGGAGCAGATCCCCGCCGTACGCCGCGACTGCCGCCGCCACGTTGCCCCGGCGTACCAGCCCCAACACCGTGTCGACGTCGGTGGTCACCGGCAAGGTGAGGCGATAGGGCCGCGACGCCAGCTGACCGCCCAGCGCACTGCGCAGATGGGAGACCTCTGCCTTGAGAGTCGACAAGGTCACGGACTGGTCGCCATAGACAAGTGCGTGAAGCGTTTCGAGAGACAACCCTTCCGGATGCATCGCCAACAAGGCCAGCACCTCGGTTTGCCGCCGGTTGAGCAACAGTCGCTGCCCATCGAGGCTGGCTTCGGCGTTGCCCAGGAGAGTCAGCACGAGTCCCGGGATCGGCACATCACCCTCGGGGACCAGCCGCGAACTCGTCTGCGGCATCGCGGCCTCGATCAGCCGCGCCAGCACCCGAGCCGTGGCCAGGCCGATGGGGTGGGTGCGCTCCCAGGTGGTGGAGAGGTCGATGACGCCGAGTTGCAGGCCGGTCTGCGGATCGTGCACCGGCGCCGCCCAACACACCCAGTTGTGCACGATGGAGGCGTAGTGCTCCGCGCTGAAGACCATCGAGGGTGTCCCCTGGCGCGCCGCGATGGCGAGTGCATTGGTGCCCACCGAAGCCTCATCCCAGCGCCCACCGGCCACGAAGTTCACCGATTCGGCCTTGCGCCGCATCACCCGGCCGCCATAGGTCCACAGGATCCGGGTTTCGGCGTCGGTGACGGCCAGGACGAGGTCGCCGTCCTCGGCGGTACGCCGCAACTCGGCCTCGACTCGAGCCACGGCCGTTTGCAGGGGGGACTCGCGGAAGAACGCGGCGGTGTCCGCCTCATCGGCCATCGGGGCCGAGGAGACATCGGGGGTGATCGCGGCTTGCGACATCTCCCAACTGCGCAGGATCTCGGGCCGCACCTGGGTGGCCGCGCGGTCTCCGTGCTCGACAAATGTGGTCCAGGCGCGCACCGCAGCGAGACGGCGCTCGTGGAGGTGTTGGGGACTGGTGCTCATGTTCGGGGAACTTTCCATGGCCAAATCACTGTGGTGCCCATCACACTAGCGCGGCGGAGGCCGATAGGTCAGTGGTGGATTCGCCCCTCGGTTTCGGCCAGGTTGCGGCCCGACCCTCCCCAGCGTCCGGCGATGATCTCGGCGGCGATGCTGATGGCGGTCTCTTCGGGGGTTCGGGCGCCGAGGTCGAGCCCGATCGGGCTGGAAAGTCGGTCGATCTCCTCGGTGTTCAGCCCAGCCTCGCGCAATCGGGCCAACCGGTCGTCGTGAGTACGCCGCGAGCCCATCGCGCCGACGTACGCCACATCGGGCAGGCGCAGCGCGACCTCCAGCAGGGGTACGTCGAACTTGGGGTCATGGGTCAGTACGCATAACACCGTGCGGGCATCGATCCGGTCGGCCTCGACCTCGGCGGCGAGATAGCGATGGGGCCAGTCGACGATGACCTCGTCTGCCTCGGGGAAGCGGGTGGCGGTCGCGAAGACGGGTCGGGCGTCGCACACGGTCACGAAATAGCCCAGGAAGGCCCCGACCCTGGCCACTGCCGCGGCGAAATCGATGGCGCCGAACACCAGCATCCGCGGTTTCGGCGCAAACGCCCACACAAAGACCTTCATCCCTTCGCCGCGCCGTTCGCCGTCGGGTCCGTAGGTGAGGGTCGCGTTGTGCCCGAGCGCCAATAACCCGAGCGCGTCGTCGCGGACCGCCTCGTCTGCTCGTTCGCTGCCCAAACCTCCTCCGGCCAAGCCACCACCGGATAGTCCGCCGCGTAAAGCACCATCCGGGCGGATGATGAGGCGCCGGCCCACCCAGTCGGGATTGACGTGCTCAACGACGGTGGCCAGGGCGATCGGGTTGCCGGCTTCGATTTCGTCAGCGATCTCGCCCAATTCGGGAAAGGTCTCCTGATTGATGCGTTCGACGAACACGTCGAGGATCCCGCCACAGGTCAGGCCGACGGCGAAAGCATCGTCGTCGGAGACGCCATACCGCTCCAAGACGGGCTCCCCCGACTCGACCACAGCCTGGCCCAACTCATAGACCGCACCTTCGACGCAACCGCCGGACACCGACCCCACGGCTTCACCCCCCGGGCCCACCAACATGGAGGCGCCCGCGGGCCGCGGGGCCGACGAGAAGGTCGCCACGACGGTGCCGACGCCGACGGTTTCGCCGGCCCGCCACCAGGCCAACAACTCGGTCAACACATCACGCATGAGCGATCACCTCGGTGAGTTCGGCAAAGGTCGCCAGCGAATGGCCGGCGAGAAAGTCATCAACGTACGGCAGCGCGGCCAGCACCCCCGACTGGACGGGCTGATAGCCCAGTTTGCCGCGGTGCGGGTTGACCCACACCACCCGATGCGCCATCCGTTGCAGGCGTTGCATCTGCTCGGCAAGCAACGCGGGGTCGCCCCGTTCCCAGCCATCGGAAAAGATCACCACGACCGCGCCCCGGGCCAGCCCCCGCTGTCCCCAGCGGTCGGAGAAGGCCTTGAGGTTCTCGCCGAGTCGGGTGCCCCCTGCCCAGTCCGGCACGACCTGCCCGGCCGCGATCAACGCCCGCTCGGGGTCCCGATGGGCCAGCGCCCGGGTGATCCTGGTGAGCCGGGTCCCGGTCGTGAACACATCGACCCGGCCCGCCGCACCCCCACTCGTCACGAAGCGATGCGCCAACCGCAGCAGCGCGTCAGCGTACTTCCCCATCGAACCCGACACATCGATGAGCAACACCACCTGGCGCGGCCGGGTGCGCCGCCGCCGATAGGCGATCTCGCCGGGCTCGCCCATCCGGCGCAGGGTCGAGCGCAGCGTGCGGGTCGCGTCGACGTCACCCCTTCGATAAGGCGTACGACGGTGCGCGCGACGCAGCGGCGGGCGCACCCGCAGGGTCGCGAACATCCCGGCGAGCAACGCCTTCTCCGCTCCCGAGACGGTGGCGAAGTCGCGGTGGCGCAGGACTTCGGTGCCGCTGGCCAGGGCGCGGAACTGCTCATCCGCGCCCTCCCCGTCGCCGCGGCTGTCGTCCTCGGGGAGCGGGGCCTGGACCAGCTCGACCGCTCGGTCGCGGGGCTGGCTACGCGGGAGACCTTCGCGGGCCATGAACCAGGCGTCGAACACCTGGTCATAGCGCACCAAGTCGTCGGGACCCGCGCACAGGGTGGAGCGCCCGGCCCAGTAGGTGGCATTGCGATCGCCGACGCCGACCAGCGAGGCGGCCGTGAGCCAGTGCCGAGACCGATCCAGGGTCACCGGCACCCCGGCGGAACGCAAGGCCCGGGCGAAGCCGAGCAACACCTCATCGGCGTCGTGTGTCACTGGCCGAACATCTGTCACTGGCCGAGCATCCTGTCGAGCGCGTGCTTGACCCGATCGGTGTCCTCTCGATACTTGATCACCGCACCGAGCGTGCGGGCCGCGGTCTCCAGATCCAGCTCGGTGGCACCCAGCCGCTGCAGGGCGCGCACCCAGTCAAGGGTTTCGGCGACACCGGGCGGTTTCACCAAGTCTTCGCGGCCGCGAAGGTGAGCGACTGCGCGCACGACCTGTTCGGCGAGGGCGACGGAGACGGCGGGTTCGCGAGAGCGCACGATGGCGATCTCCCGCTCCAACCCGGGGTGGTCGATCCAGTGATAGAGGCACCGGCGTTTGAGGGCATCGTGCAGTTCGCGGGTGCGGTTGGAGGTGAGGATCACGATGGGCGGCTCGGCGGCCTTGATGGTGCCGAGCTCGGGGATGGTCACCTGATAGGTGGACAGCACCTCCAACAAGAAGGCCTCGAATTCGTCGTCGGCCCGGTCCACCTCGTCGATGAGCAAGACCGCCGGCCCCTCGCGCAACGCCCGGAGCACGGGACGAGCAAGCAGGAAGCGCTCGTCATACAAACTCTTCTCGGTTTCCTCGATGTCGCGCGCTCCAGCAACCGCCTCCAAGGCGCGCAGATGGAGGATCTGGCGCGGAAAGTCCCAGTCATAAAGGGCCTGGGTCGCATCGATGCCCTCATAACACTGCAGGCGGATCAGAGGCCGATCCAGGGCCTGCGCCAAGGCTTCGGCGAGGCTCGTCTTGCCGGTGCCCGGCTCGCCTTCGAGCAACAGGGGCCGTTGCATGGCCAGGCTGAGGAACGAGACCGTGGCCAGGGCTTCATCGCAGAGATAGCCGGTCTGACCCAATAGTTCGCCGATGGCATCGGGGCTGGACACCATCGTACGGTCCTCCTCGCTCGCCATAGGGGGAATCGTAGGTCCCCCAAGGTTGTGGTTTGGTTGGCGACCGTTGTCGGCCCCTGCCTGTGAAGTGGCCCTTGGGTGGACCTTGGTCGTAGGACCATCGCCCGATACCAACCGTGACCGGTGAATTCATAGCGTCATCTCCATGAACTCCACACCAACGCCTCCGCTCCGGATCGCCGTTGTCGGGACCGGTTATGTCGGTCTGGTCACCGCCGCTGGACTAGCGAAACTTGGCGTGCAGGTCGAAGCCGTAGACATCGACGCCGATCGCGTGGCACGCCTTAAGGCGGGGGAGTGCCCCATTCACGAGCCCGGCCTCCCCGAGTTGCTGGCGGACGCCACGCGGCAAGGCACCGTGCGCTACTCGACCTCCCTCGAGGCGGTGCTCCTTGACGTCGACGCGGTGATGATCGCGGTCGCCACGCCGTCGGCGGAGGACGGGTCGGCCGACCTTTCCAGCGTCTACGCCGTCGCCGATGAGATCGCCGCCCATGTCGACAAGTCCCTGGTCGTCATCATCAAGAGCACGGTGCCGGTCGGCACCTGCGCGGCCCTCGAGTCCCGGATCCGGGCGACCATGACGCGTCGCCGTGTGTCGGGCGAGGTGGCCGTGGTCTCCAACCCGGAGTTTCTTCGGGAGGCGCGCGCGGTTGAAGACGTCACCGATCCCGACCGCATCGTCGTCGGCACGTCGCACCCCTCGGCGCGGGCGTTGCTGCGCCGGGCTTACGCGCCCTTGACGAGCCGCGGCGTACCCCTGCTTGAGATGGACACCCGTTCGGCCGAGCTGACGAAGTACGCCGCCAACGCCATGCTCGCCACCCGGATCAGCTTCATGAACCAGTTGGCCCGCGTGGCCGAATCCGTGGGCGCCGACATCGAGCAGATCCGCGAAGGGATCGGCTCGGACCACCGGATCGGGCCGGCGTTCCTGCATGCGGGCATCGGCTTCGGGGGTTCGTGTTTCCCCAAGGATCTTCAGGCCCTGCGGCACACCGCCACCGAGGCCGGCCTCGACTTGCCGCTGATCGACGCGGTCGTCGACATCAACCGAGATCAGCGCCACCTGTTGGTGCGTCGACTCTCGGCCATGATGGATCTCAAGGGCGCGCAGATTGCCGTCTGGGGGCTGGCGTTCAAGCCGGGCACTGACGACCTGCGCGACTCCCCCGCGCTCACCGTGATCCGCGATCTGCTCGACGCCGGAGCCCTGGTGGTCGCCCACGATCCCGAGGCAGGCGCCGACCTGCCGGCTGACCTCAGGGACAGCATCGTGTTGGCCGACTCCCCTCTGGCCGCGGCTCGCGGAGCGGGAGCGCTCCTCCATGTCACTGAGTGGCCGTGTTACCGCGAGGTCACCGGCGCCGAGATCGCCGCGGCCCTGGCGGGACACACCGTGCTCGATGGCCGCAACGCCCTCGATGTCGCGGATCTGGAACGACACGGCCTCACCGTGGTCCAGGTTGGCCGCAGCCACGTCGATGAGCTCACGACCGTCGGGGCGCAGCGATGACGCTCCGCGTGTTGTTCACCTCCCACGACGGCTTCGGGTTGGGACACGTGCGTCGCAACGCCCGGCTTGCCGCGGCGCTTCGGCGGCGTACGCCGGACGTCGAACTCACGCTCGTCACCGGCATCTCCTCCACCCATCGTTGGCTCGACGACGCGGGCTTCACCGTCGAGCGGGTCCCCTCACTCGTGAAGGGTGCGACGGGCGACTATGAAAACGCCCACCTGTCCCTCGAGCGAACCCTGGCGGCCCGGGCCCACCGGTTCGAGCAATTGATCATCCAACGCCGGCCACATCTGGTTGTCATCGATCGCCATCCGTTCGGCATCGGCGGGGAGTTGCGGGCCGGCATCCTGCGCGCCAAGCAGCAGGGCGCCGCCATCGTCCTGGGGCTTCGCGACGTGCTCGACGAGCCTGGGGCCGTCCGCCGCGAGTTGGCCGGAGAAGGGTGGCAGGGTGCCGGCGCGGCCATTGATCAGGTGTTGGTTTATGGAGCCCCCCAGATCTGCGACCACGAGCGGGAGTACTCGTTGCCCATCCGCCCGACCTATTGCGGCGCCGTCGTCGACGCCCCGGCCCCTCAGCCGGCCGAGAACACGTTGGTCGTCTGTGCCGGTGGTGGGGCCGACGGTCGCGAGGTCGCCCGACTCGGGGTTGGCTTGGCCGACCATCCCGCCTTCGCCAAGACCGTCGTGGTCCTGGGTCCCGCGGCCCGCGATGAAGCCCCCCTCGCCCTTGACTCCGAGCGTCTCCAGATCGTGCGCAGCGTCTCCGATTGCGGCACGTTGTTCGCCGCCGCCTCGGGGTCGCTCCAGATGGCCGGCTACAACTCGACGTACGAAGCCCTCGCCGCGGGTCTGCGACCCGTCGTGGTCCCCCGCCGCGAGCCGCGGCGCGAACAAGCGATCCGGGCAACCCGACTCGGGGCCCTCGGGCTTGCCGACGTCGTCGACCCAGGCGCCTCCCTCTCGGAGGTCGGTTGGCTCCTCGATCGCCCCCGGCGCCTGTCCAGCGACGCGTTGTCCGATGCGGACGTGCGCCTCGACGGGGCTGACGTGGCCGCGACCCACCTGGGCGAACTCGTCGGTGCTACCTCGTGGGGCGCAGCATGATCGCCGCGCTGCGCACCTTCGGGGTCTATGCCCGCCACTACCGCGGCCTGCTCGCCCTGGGCGGCTCCCTGGCGGTCCTCGAAGTGTTGGTCCGGCTCGCCGAACCCTGGCCGTTGCGGATCATCATCGACCACGTCCTCGCCCCCGACGCGCCGCCCTTCCTGGGGCTCTCCGGGCGCCAGGCCATCTTGGGGTTGTCGGTGACCCTCCTCGTGACGGTGGTGGCCTTGGCTGCCCTCCTCGACTATTGGGCCAAGCGTTTGTTGGCGACCGCCGGGTTGCGGTTGGCCGCCGATGTCCGCGGGGCGGTGTTCACTCACCTGCACCGGCTGTCGCTGAACTTCCATGGCAAGCAGCGCGTCGGCGACCTCTCGACCCGGGTCACCAGTGACGTCGATCGCGCCCAGGACATGATCGTTCAGGCCCTCGCGGTGATCGGCCCCAACGTCATGTTGGTGGTCGGCATGTTCGCGGTCATGATGACCATGGATCCGGCCTTCACGTTGGTCGCGCTCGCCCTGACGCCGTTCCTTGCGTACGCCGTACACCACTCGACGGTGCAGCTCAAAGAGTCGAGCCGGCGCGCCCGCAAGGCCGACGGGCAGGTCGCCGCCGCCGCCACCGAGTCCCTCGGCCTGATGCAACTGGTGCAGGCCTTCAACATGGAGCGTGCCCAGCGCGCGCACTTTGACACCCTGACTCATGGCAGTCTGGAAGCGGGCCTCGAATCGGCTCGAGTCCAGGCCAGGTTCAGCCCGATGGTCGACGTCACGGCGGCGGCGTCGGCCGCGGTGATCTTGTGGTTCGGGTCCTCGCGGGTCCTCTCCGGAGACCTGACCTTGGGCACCCTTCTGGTGTTCGTGTCCTACCTCGGATCCCTCTACAAGCCGCTCAAGGCGCTGTCGCGGGTGAGTACGACGTTCGCCAAGGGCACCGCCGCCACCGAGCGCGTGCAGGCGGTGTTGTCCGAGCAACCCGACATCATCGACTATCCCGGTGCGTTCCAGCCGAGACGATTCCACGGCTACCTCGAGTTCGAAGGTGTGGGCTTCAAGTACGCCGACAACACCGTCCTGCACAGCATCGACCTGGCCATCGCCTCCGGAGAGA
The DNA here is from genome assembly GCA_963814245.1 of uncultured Actinomycetota bacterium. Classification (GTDB taxonomy): domain Bacteria; phylum Actinomycetota; class Actinomycetes; order Propionibacteriales; family Nocardioidaceae; genus Nocardioides. Next base: position 952,812 of record CAWFBY010000001.1, on the reverse strand, counting down.
CGATGGCGCTGGTCGGGCCCACTGGGGCCGGCAAGAGCACCCTCGTCTCACTGGTGCCGCGCCTGATCGACCCCGCCTGGGGTTCAGTGCTGATCGACGGCATGGACGTGCGGGCCTACGAGCTCGATGCGCTGCGCTCGCAGATCGCGATGGTGCTCCAAGACTGTGTGCTGATGCGCGGCTCCCTGCGCGACAACATCGCCGTGGGCCGCCCGGGGGCGACGGACGCGGAGTTGCGCCGGGCAATCAAGTTGTCCCTCGTGGACGAGTTTGCCGATCGGCTGCCCGACGGGCTCGAGACCCCGGTGGGGGAGCGTGGCGCGACCCTCTCGGGAGGCCAGCGGCAGCGGATCGCGATCGCGCGGGCGATCTTGCGAGACGCGCCGATCCTGATCCTCGACGAGCCGACGTCGGCGCTGGACACCCGGTCCGAAGAACACCTGGTGGAGGCGCTGTCGCATCTGCCTGCGGGCCGCACGACGCTGCTGATCGCGCATCGCCTCTCGACCGTACGCCGCGCCGATCGCATCGCCGTACTCGAATCCGGCTCGCTCGTGCAGGTCGGCTCCCCCGGCGAACTGGGACGGCAAGAGGGCCTCTTCCGCACCCTCACCAACGCTGGTGACAACACGATGCCGCTGGCGGTGCTGTCATGAAGGTGCTCTATGTCCTCAAACGCTATCCGCGACTCAGCGAAACCTTCGTGGTGCGCGAGATCCTCGGCATCGAGGCCGTCGGCGTCACCGTCCTGATCGACGCCTTGCTGCCCCCCGAGGACGAGCCCAGGCACGCCGATCTCGATCACGTGCGGGCCGCCGTGCGCTATCTGTCTCGTCGCCCGGCGCGGACCGACGGCGTGCTGACCGCGTCGTTCTGGCTCGCCCTGAAACGGCCGAGGGTGGTGCTCCGTGAGGCGCGGGCCGCCCGTGACCGCTTCCGAGCAGGTGATCGTCGCGCGCTGCGCTATTGGCGCCAATCTCTGTTGGTGGCCCGGCGCGCACAGAAGGCAGGGGTCACCCAGGTGCACTGCCACTTCGCCACAGCCGCCGCCCAGGTCGCGCTGCCCGCCGCCGCGATGGCCGGCGTACCCTGCTCGATCACGGCCCACGCCAAGGACATCTTCCATCGCGACAACGCCCCCACATTGCGCGAGCGGATCGCCGCCGCCCAGGCAGTCGTGACCGTTTCGGCGTTCAACGTGGACCACCTGCGCGGCGTCGTGGGCACCAACGCGGCCGCGAAGATCCACCACATCGCCAATGGGGTGCCGCTCGGTCCGGCCAACGAGCACACCGTGGGTCAGGCCAGCTCCCCGGTGTTGTGCGTGTCGCGCCTGGTGCCCAAGAAGGGCATCGACACCCTGATCGAGGCGGTTTCGCTCCTGGCGAGCGATGACCCGACGCTGCGACTGGACCTCATCGGGTCGGGGCCGCTCATCGAGGACCTGCACACGCTGGCTCGCGAACTCGGGGTCAGTGATCGGGTGCGGTTCTTGGGCGCCCAAACCTCCGCTCAGGTGGAGGAGGCCTATTCCCGCTGCTCGCTGGTCGCGCTGCCCTGCCGGATCGACGGTGACGGCGACCGCGACGGGCTCCCCACCGTCCTGGTGGAGGCCCTGGGACGCGCCGTACCGGTCATCTCGACCAACGTCGTGGGCATCCCCGAATTGGTCCGCCATGGCAACACCGGACTCCTCATCGATCCCGACGATGCCCCCGCCCTGGCCGCCGCGATCACCAAGCTGCGCTCTGATCCCGAGTTCGCCCGCAGCATGGGAGCCGCCGGGCGAGAGTTGGTCGCCCAGGCCTACGACCCCGCGACCTCCGCACGAGCCCTGCGTGACCTGTGGCAGGGGCTGGCCCGATGAGAATCGCCGTCCTCTGCACTGACCAGGGCGTTCGGGTCCCCGGAGACAAGGGAGCCTCCCTGCACCTGATGGCCATCTCGCGGGCCCTCGCGCAACTAGGACACGAGGTGCTCTTGCTGGGGGTGGCCGGGCATGGCCCGGCACCCGTCGAGCACGCCACCCACTTGCTCCCCCATCCGGGACGCGCGGAGGGCCTGGTCCGCGAGCGCAACAAGCTCGCGCTGGTGGACCGCTTCAAGGTCGTCGGACGCGAGGTGTTGAGCGCCTTCGGTCCCGAGCTGATCTATGAGCGACTGTCGCTGTTCGGCACCGCCGGGGTCGACCTCGCCGCTGCGACCGACGCACGCCATGTGGTGGAGGTGAACGCGCTGTTGGCTCGCGAGGAAGCGGCCTGGCGTGGGCTGCGGTTGGTCGGTGAGGCCACCTCGCGTGAGGCGGCCGTACTCACGTCGGCCGATCACGTCATCTGCGTGAGCGACGAGGTTGCCGCCCAGGTCCGCGAGATCCGGTGCGACCACGTCAGCACCGTGGCCAACGGGTTTGATGAGGCCGCCTTCAGTGGCCCGGTCGACCGGGCACACGTCCGGGCCAGCCACGGTCTGCCCGCCACAGGACCGGTCGCGATCTTCGTGGGAACGCTGCGTCCCTGGCATGGCGTGGAAAACGCGCTGCGCGCCGTACGACGTCTTCCCGAAGGACTCACGCTTGCCGTGGTCGGAGGCGGACCCGGGCGAGCGACGCTGGAATTGGAGGCGGCCCGGTTGGGGATCGCCCATCGGGTGCGCTTCCTCGGTCATCTGCCTCAGCGAGCGGTCGCTGATCTGCTGCGCTCGGTGGACCTGGCCCTGGCGCCCTACCCGCCGCTCAACGACTTTGCGTTCTCGCCGCTCAAGATCTATGAATACCTGGCCGCGGGGCTGCCGTGGATCGCCTCGGACATCGGCCAACTGCGCGAAGTGGCTGAAGAATTTGGCGGCGGCACGCTGGTGCCGGCGGGCGACCAGGACGCGCTCGCCGGGGCGATGGCGGCCGTCTTGGCCGACCCCACCGCCACTGCCCGGGCCCAGCGGGCCCAAAGCCTCGCCGTCGCTCGCTGCGGCTGGCGCGCGCGGGCCGCCGAAATCCTCGAAACCGTCGGACATCAACCCGTGGGAGCACCCCGATGAACCCCTTGTCTGGCCCAGCCTTGGCCTCCTCAGGCATGCCTGGCCCGCTTGCCCTCCTGGCCGACCTCAACGAGCCCGAACTCCTCCGCTGGTGGTCCGAGGCCGTCGCCGAGCCGGGATCGGTGTTCGCCGAGGTCACCATCACCGAGATCCTGCGTCATCTCCCCGACAGGCGGGTCACCATGCTCGGTCGCCGCGGCGGCGATGTCGTGGTCGTCAAGGTCTTCTCGTCGCCGCGCGCCCGCGGAAACCACCGGCGTCTGCTCGCCTTGGCTGCGTCGAGCACCCTGCGCGGCCTGGTGCCGACCTCCATCGGGGTGAGCACGTCCGGGCATGTGGGGCTGCTGGACTTCACGCCCGGCCAGATCCTCGAACACCTGCGGGACGACGCCTTCGTCGCGAAGGCCGCCGAAGTTGGCCAAACTCTCGCGAGTCTCCACGCCAGTCCCGCTGATCTCGATCGGAGCTGGACCCACCACGACGAGGTCGCCCAACTCCTGCGCCGGATGCCGACCTCGGGCCTGGCCCAGGCCCAGGTGGAATCGGCTCGTCCGGTCTCCGACGCGGCTTTGGTGCCGTCGCATCGAGACTTCCACCCACGTCAGGTGGTGGTCGACGACGTGGTCAAACTGATCGATCTCGATGACGCGGCGTTGGCCCCGGCGGGCCTCGATGTCGGCAACATGGTCGCGCACTTGCGGCGCGAGGCGGTCGCCGGGCGGCGTACGACCGAGGTGGCCGAGGCCGCGATCGCGGGCTTCTTGGGCGGGTACGGCGCACCCCCCGCCGACCTCGATGTGTGGGAGCGGCTCTCCCTGACCCGCCTCGCCGGGCTCGCCGAGTCTCGGCACCTCGACCCGGGACTGCGCGACGGGCTGCTGGCGGTGCTGGCCGCGCGCCCGGTGCCCGCCACGCCTTCGGTTTCGGAGGAGGTGGCGACCGGTCACGACGACCGCCCGGTGCGGATCGTTACTCCGGCCGAAGGGGCGGCGTACGTCAGCAAGCGCTATCTCAGCACCGACGGCGCCGCGATCCACGAAGCCATGGTCGACCTGTGGGCGTCCTCGTTCGGCAAGGATCGCCTGCCCGCCCCGGGGTTGCCCGAGCCGCTTTCCTTCGACGTACGCCGCGGCGAGTTGCGGATGGCGTTGGCCGCCGGAGACCCCCTCGGCGCGCGAGGCGACCTGGGCGCATCCGTGGCCAGGGGCGCGGAGGCCGCCACGTTGCTCGCAGACCTGCATGCGAGCGGGGTCACGGTGGGCCGGGTCCGCGATCCGCGGAGCCTGGCGCGCTCGGCATTGCGCAAGGCGCGCGACCGCGCGGCGTCGCCGATCGGCGACGAACTGGCCGGCACCGTCGACCTCGTCGGAGCCCAGTTGACCTCCGCCCCCGACGATCTCGACCTCGTCCTGACTCATGGGGACTTCTCGCCCCGCAACGTCCTGGCCACGCCCGAGCGGCTCACGCTGATCGACTTCGATCGGCTGCAGCTCAGCAGCCCGCTACGCGACGTCGCCTACTGGACGACCTGGTTGTGGGCGACGGCGACCACGCAGGGGGTCGATTCTGCCGGCGGCTGGGCGTTGGGCGAAGACTTCGTCGCGGCGTACGCCCGACGGTCTGGCCTCGATCTCGAGGCGCACGCCACCGCCTTGGCGGGCCATCGTGCGATGGCGCTCATCCGGATCGTGCATGGCTGGAGCTCGTTGCGCGCCGATCACGACGCGGCGCGACAGATGCTGGCAGAGGCCCGGGACTTGGTCGATGCCTCACTCGTGCGGGCGTGAATCCACGTCGCGACCCGTGGCCAAGTCACCACACTCGATCAGCAGCGGGGGATGGTCCTCGAAGTAGGTGCGGGCACCCCCGTCGCCGCTGGCGCTGCGCAGCACACCGGCCCAGTGGTGGCGCCCGATCAGGACGGGATGCCCCGGAGTTCCGACGTACGCCGCGCGCGCCAGCACGTCCGGGGTCGGCGTGGGGTCGAGCAGCCGGGCGACAACCTCGGGGCCCACATCGGGCAGGTCCACCAGGCTGATCATGGCGGCGTCCCCGTCGACGAGGAAACCGAGTCCGGCGCGGAGCGATGCAGCCATGCCGGTGTTCCAATCGGGCGCGAAGATGATCTCCACGGGAGCGCCATCGAGCAACGACCGGGCCGCGTCGACCTCAGCTCCGAGGACAACCACGATCCGACTGCAGCCGCCGCGATCGAGTGCGGCGGCCGAGCGGATCAGCCAGGAGGTGCCGTCGGGGTCGTGCATCAGGGCCTTCGGTTTCCCCATCCGGCGGCCCTCCCCCGCAGCCAGCAGCACCCCAACGGTCGCCAAATCAGCCGCCGAACGCTTCGCCGTACATCGCAGCAAGCTCGGGCGTGGCCGGGCCGCTGAATCCGCACACGGCCAGGTCTTGACCCGTTGCTGCCACCAGGTAGGTCCCGCCCTCCTCGAAGTCCACGGCGCCGATCAATGCCTGCATATCCGCGCTCGGGGCTTTGACTTCGACCAGGTCGGTCGGGTCGCCGGCGTACCAACGCGCCACCCTGAGGGTCGCCAGGCCGTCGGTCAACTTCGTGACCGTGCCTTCGAAGGCCAGCGTTTGCTGGGACAATATCTCGGCTGTGGGGACCATGCACTTCGCGTTGGTGGCCTCCGGAGCAGACAGCTCGGTCACGGTCTGCGCGTCGGTGCGCACCGCGATCTCATGGGAATCCCCGAGGCTATTGAGCCAGAACCCGCCCGTGGCCAACAGCGCCACCGCTGCTGCGGCCGCGACGAGCAACGTGATGGGGTTGCGGCGAGTCCCGGTGGGCTCGGTGCCGGGTTCGCGTGACTGATCGACGCTCATTGTGTCCTCCAGGAGTTTGGCTGCCCGCGGCGGGTCGAGCGGGCTCATCGAGGCGGCTGGATCCTGGGCACGCAGCCGGTCGAGTAGTTCGGTATCGTCTTGGAGCTCCATGATCGCCTCCTCCTGCTCACTCATGTCCGCCACGGTCGTCGATCTTTCGCAATTCTCCTTTGAGTTTTCCTTTGACCCGGTGCAGCCGGATGCTCACCGCATTGCTGGTCAGCCCGAGCACCAGGCCGATCTCGGCGGGAGTCAGTCGTTCCCACGCCCACAGGCGGATCAGTTCGGCCTCTTCGGGGCGGAGCGCGGCAAGGGCCTCATGCAAGGCGGCCACTCGGGCGGGTTCGGGGTCGGCTGTGGTGGCCGGCGGTTGCGAACGATGCAACTTGACGCCGAGCGCTCCCTGGCGGCGTTGTCCCCGCTCAAGGTTGGCCAGGCAATTGCGGGCCACTCCGTAAGCCCACGGGAGCGCCTCCAGCGGCACCTCGTCGAGCCGGCGCCAACAGACGAGCAAGGTTTCGGACAGCGCGTCCTCGGCGAGTTCGGGCGTCGTACGACGCGCCAGGAAGCGTCGTACAGGCTCCATGACCTCCCCCACCAACGCCTCAAACCGCGCCCTGCGCTCAGCGGCGCTCCCCGCACCCCCCACCCCAACATCCACCCCCCCAAGGTAGTCCCCCCTGCCCGTTGAGTTGGGTGTCCCTGCCCGTTGAGTTGGGTGTCCCTGCCCGTTGAGTTCAGTTGGGCTCCCGTCCCTCCCCACGCCGCCACCATTGGGGAACGCCACGTTCTGCTCTGACGTCCAATACACATGAACCGGCATTGGTCCACGGGAATCGTCTGCGGAGCGTTCCTTGTGCTTCTGCTCACCGGATGCGGGGACGCCCCGGCCCCAGCCACGGTCCAATTCGACTCGGGGATCAAGGGGCGAACCATGGTCGACGGCGGATGCGCCGTGCAGAGCCAAGACCGACCCTGTCCGGACAAACCCGTCAGCGCGAAGTTGCTGGTGACACAGCCAGGTTCCGACAAGGTGATCGCCACTGTTGCCAGTGACCCGGATGGACGGTATGAGGTGCGGCTCGCGCCGGGCGACTACATCCTCACGGGCACGGCGTCCACTGGCGCACCCTTGCCTTTCGCAAAGCCGGTCGAAGTGACCGTACGTGCGCATCGCTTCACCACAAGAGTCATTCGTTTCGACTCGGGGATCCGGTGAGGCCCAACTCAACGGACAGGCAGGCCCAACTCAACGGACAGGCAGGCCCAACTCAACGGACAGGGACACCCAACTCAAACGGGAAAGGTAGGGTCCCCGCCGGAGCGGGGACCCTACCTTGTCCTGTTTGGTTCTGACCGGATTGGACTCAGAAGTCCATGCCGCCCATGCCGCCGTCGCCACCAGGCATCGCGGCGGCCTTTTCAGGCTTGTCCGCGATGACGGCTTCGGTGGTGAGGAACAGCGCCGCGATGGAGGCGGCGTTCTGGAGAGCCGAGCGGGTGACCTTGGCCGGATCGATGATGCCGACGGCGATCATGTCGACGTACTCACCGGTCGCGGCGTTCAACCCGTGACCAGCCGGAAGCCCGCGCACCTTCTCAGCCACGACGCCACCCTCAAGACCCGCGTTGATCGCGATCTGCTTGAGCGGGGCTTCGGTGGCCTTGCGCACGATCTCGGCGCCGGTCGCCTCGTCGCCCGTCAGGTCCAGCTTGGCGAAGGCAACGTCAGCGGCCTGCACCAGAGCCACCCCGCCGCCGGCGACGATGCCCTCTTCGACGGCCGCCTTCGCGTTGCGTACGGCGTCTTCGATGCGGTGCTTGCGCTCCTTGAGCTCGACCTCGGTCGCAGCGCCGACCTTGATCACCGCGACACCGCCGGCCAGCTTGGCCAGCCGTTCCTGCAGCTTCTCGCGGTCGTAGTCGGAGTCCGACTTCTCGATCTCGGCACGGATCTGGTTGACCCGACCCGCGATCTGATCCGCATCGCCGGCACCTTCGACGAGAGTGGTCTCGTCCTTGGTGATGACGACCTTGCGGGCCTGGCCGAGCAGTTCGATGCCGGTCGACTCAAGCTTGAGGCCGACCTCTTCGGAGATGACCTGGCCGCCGGTGAGGATGGCGATGTCTTGCAGCATGGCCTTGCGGCGGTCACCAAAGCCGGGAGCCTTGACGGCGACGGACTTGAAGGTGCCACGGATCTTGTTCACCACGAGCGTGGACAGCGCTTCGCCGTCAACGTCTTCGGCGAGGATCAGCAGCGGCTTGCCGGACTGCATGACCTTCTCCAACAACGGAAGCAGGTCCTTAACCGACGACACCTTCTGGTTCGCGATCAGGATGTAGGCGTCTTCGAGGACCGTCTCCATCCGCTCCGGGTCGGTGACGAAGTACGCCGAGATGTAGCCCTTGTCGAACCGCATCCCCTCGGTGAGCTCGAGGTCGAGCCCGAAGGTGTTCGACTCCTCGACGGTGATGACGCCTTCCTTGCCCACCTTGTCCATGGCTTCGGCGATGATCTCGCCCACGGTCGTGTCGGCCGCGGAGATGGAGGCCGTCGAGGCGATCTGCTCCTTCGTTTCGACGTCCTTGGCCATCGCCAGCAATTGCGCCGACACTGCCTCGACCGCGGCTTCGATGCCCCGCTTGAGACCCATCGGATTGGCGCCGGCGGCAACGTTGCGCAGACCCTCGCGCACCATCGCCTGAGCGAGCACGGTGGCGGTTGTGGTGCCGTCACCGGCAACATCGTCGGTCTTCTTGGCAACTTCCTTGACGAGCTCGGCCCCGATCTTTTCGTAGGGGTCCTCCAGCTCGATTTCCTTGGCGATGCTCACACCATCGTTGGTGATGGTGGGCGCGCCCCACTTCTTCTCGAGGACGACGTTGCGGCCTTTGGGACCGAGCGTGACCTTGACGGCGTCTGCGAGCGTGTTCATGCCACGCTCGAGGCCGCGTCGGGCCTCCTCGTTGAAAGCAATCAGCTTCGGCATAACTCCAGCGATCCTTCGCATTTCAGAGTTTGGGAACGGCCCAGTTCGTTGCCCGCGACGGACGGCCCTGCTGACCCGGCGGACCCTTCCCGCCGGCGCTGTGAACCTCAACTTGCTGGCCCGCATGTGTTGTCACTCTCAACACGAGAGTGCCAGCCTCATGTTTAGCACTCGACCCCCGAGAGTGCAAACGCCGGGGCCGGGATTCGGCCAATCCGAGTCAGCTCAGGGCGGCCAGAATCAGGTCGGCGAACGGCTCGGCATTGCTCGGCAGTACGTCGAGGTAGAGGCCGGGTTCGGTCAGTTCGAGCTCGCTGACCACCCAGCGCCCGCCGTACTCCATGAGATCCACGCGGCCATAGACGATCGCTTCCCCCACCAATTCGGCCGCCGCCTCCAGCGCCTGCACGCTCAGGGCGGCCGGCCCCGCGGCCAGGGGGACCGGCCGAGATGTCCCCCCGAAATGCTCGTGCACCCGGATCTCCCCCTGCTGCGGAATCTTGTGCACTTGGGAGACAGCCCGTCCACCCAGCACAAAGACCGAGGTTTCGCCAAGCGTGCGCACGGTGTCGACCAACGGCTGCACAACCCAAGGTCCGCTCCCGACGGGCACGTACGCCGCGCCTCGGCGCGCGATCTCGACCCCGCGGCCACCTGCCCCGACGGCGGGTTTCACGACGGCCTCATCGAATTCGGCGATCGCGCCCTCCATATCCTCGGCCCGCCGCACCGATCGGGTCGGGACCACCGGGACGCCTCGGTCGGCCAAGGCACACAGATAGGACTTGTCGGTGTTCCAGCGGAAGATCGAGGCACCGTTCAGCAACCGCGAACCCAGCGAGTCGGCCCAGGCCAAGAACTCCGGCAACCGTGAGTCGTAGTCCCACGTGCTCCGCGCCGCCACCACGTGTGCCTCAGCCCAATCGACATCGCGATCGTCCCAGCGCACCCATCGGGCACGCACTCCGCGCGCTGCCAGCGCCCGGTCCAGCGCCGCGGCACCGGGTTCACCGTCGGGCCAATCGGCACTGGTCGCCAAGAAAATCTGCACGCGGCACGGTACCCCCTGTCGATTTCGGCCTCCCTCCCCCGTCACGGAGATGACAGACTCCACCCACGACACCCTGGAGGACCACCATGACCGAGTACGCCGTACTCATCCCGGGAAACGAAGCAGCCTGGGCCGAGGCCACTGAGGAAGACAAGGCTGCGACCTACGCCCGCCACGAGGGCTTCGCCCGAATGCTCGCCGAACGCGGTCACACGATGACCGGCGGCACTGAGTTGACGCACTCGACGACGGCCAAGGTCGTCCGCACCGCAGGCGGGACGGTGTCCATCACCGATGGGCCCTACGCCGAGACAGCGGAGCAGCTCACGGGCTTCTACACCGTCGAGTCCGACAATCTTGAGGACCTGCTGCAGGTGGTCGGCTATCTGGCCGGCGCCGAGGGGGCGCTCGAAGTCCGTGCCTGTGTGGACCACTCCGGCGGCTGACATCGACGCTGCCGACGCGCTTGCCGAGGTCTGGCGCCACGAGTGGGGCCGATTGGTGGCCCTGCTCGTCGCCCGTTACCGACGGCTGGATCTGGCCGAAGACGCGCTCGGCGACGCTTTCGAAGCCGCCGCCCGCCGCTGGCCGCAGGACGGGGTTCCCTCGGCGCCGGGCGCATGGCTGTTCACCACTGCCCGGCGGCGCGTGCTCGATCGACTCCGAGCCGACGAGGTCGCGGCGCGCAAACAACCCCTGCTCGCGGTCGACGCTGCCCTCGAGCAGTGCACCCACGAGGAGGTGTTCCCCGAGATGAACGACCAGATCATCCCCGACGAGCGGCTTCGACTCATCTTCTTGTGCGCCCATCCGGTGCTCCCTCGCGAAGCCGCGGCGGCGTTGACGCTGCGCCTGGTGATGGGGGTTTCGACGGCCGACGTCGCCAGGTTGTTCTTGGTGAGTACGCCGACGATGGCCGCCCGCCTCACCCGCGCCCGGAAGCGGCTCGCCGACGAACGTTTCGAGATCCCTGAGGCGAGCGAGCTCCCCGGCAGAGTGGATCTGGCTGCGGAGGTCGCCTACCTCGCGTTCACCGCCGGCTATGCGCCGGGGTCGGGTCCCGAGGTGGTGCGTGCTGATTTGGCGGGTGAGGCGATCCGGCTGGTCCGGGTGCTGCGCGACCTGTTGCCGGAGCGGCGGGATCTCGATGCGCTCTTGGCGCTCATGTTGATCCAACACTCGCGCCGCGACGCGCGGGTGCGCGAGGGGCGACTCCTGCTCCTGCCCGATCAGGATCGCTCGACCTGGCGTCAGCCGGAGATTGTGGAGGCACTCGAGTTGCTGACGCCTATGGTCCACGACCCGCCCGCGCCGTACCTGCTCCAAGCGTTGATCGCCGCCGAACACGCCATCGCAGCCTCGGCGCGAGCGACCGATTGGGTCCGCATTGCTGCCTTGTACGCCGAACTTGAGGCGCTCACCGGCTCCCCGATCGTGCGGCTTAACCGGGCCGTCGCCGTGGCCGAAGCCGACGGCCCGTTGGCCGGGCTTGCTCTGCTCGACAACCTCGAATTGCCCGGCCACCGGCTCCCCGCGACGCGCGCCGAATTGCTCCTGAAGGCCGGCCGCGACGCCGAGGCCCGACGGGCGTACGACGTCGCGATCACCGCCTGCGACAACGAACCTGAACGGGCCCATTTGCTTTCGCGGCGCCCGTGATTGAGGTCTCGCGATTGAGCATGCGTGCGCACGCCGAATCACTCAACCGCGAGGGATGATTGAAACATGAAGATCGATCCCGCACCCTCTGTGCCCCGAGCGGGTTCGCTACAGCGTCCCGCCACTCCTGCTCAGCTTTCGTGGCTGACCGATCAGGTCGCCGACTGGCAGGTCGATGGCGTCATCACCACCGAGCAGGCATCCACGATCGTCGGTCGCTATCGGGCGACCCGCGGCTTCAGCCTCGCGACTCTGGTGCTCACTTTGGGCGCCGCCTTCGTGGGGTTCGGCCTGATTTGGCTGGTGGCGGCAAACCTCGATGCCCTGGCTCCCGTGTGGCGGTTCGCCGTAGTGGCCGGCTTCTGGCTCGCAATCACCGCGGGCGCCGAGTTTTTGGCGACTCGGCGGGCCCATGGCGGGCCGATCCCTTCGCCCGTGGTGGGGGCGGTGCGCATCTTGGCCGCCCTGGCCTTTGGCGCGGTGATCTTCCAGGCCGCGCAATCGCTCCAGGTGCCGGCGTACGAACCGAAGTTAGTCGGATTCTGGGGGCTCGGCGCCCTGGTGTATGCCTACGTGGTGCGCGGTCACGGGCCGCTCGTGGTCGGCCTTGCGGCCACTACCGGTTGGTATATCTGGCAGGTCCCGTGGGAGGACCCGAGCGGATTGGGGGTCGTGCTCGCGTTCTTGGTCGCCGGGATTGTGGCGGTTTCGGTGGCAGCTCTGCAGGAACGTTGGATGCCCGACTTTGACGCTCCGTGGCGCGAACTGGGTGCGGCTTTGATGTTGGTGGGTCTGTTCGCCGCCGCCATTCCTGAGCTCGACGACTCCAACTTTGGGTGGACGACGTCGTTGATCGTCGGGGTTGCGCTCGCGGGGGCGATCGCAGCCGCTGCGTTGGCCTTCGGGTGTGGGCGCGCACGACTTGAGCCGCTGGCCGGACTGGCGGTCGCGGGTCTCGCGATCGTGTTGGTGCTCTGGGAGGCGGGCAACGACCCCGACAACGTCGATTTCGCGTCGTGGGTTCACGCGGGCGTTGCGATTGTGGCGTACGTCGCCGCTGCCGCCGGAGTCGCTGTGCTGGGCGTCCTGCGCGACAGTTGGCGGCTGACCGCGCTCGCCACGGTGGCGCTGGTGATCTTTGTGACCTTCCAGAGTTTCGCGGTCTTCGGCCAGATCATCCAAGGGGCCTGGCTGTTCGTCTTCCTGGGACTGGTGTTCTTGGCGACCGGTTATGGCTTTGATCGCGCTCGTCGGCGTCTCGCCGAATCCTTGGAGCACCATGGCGCGAGTGAAGGAGCCGGGTCATGAAGGGCACATCGAGAACGTCGCGGCTGGGTCTTGGCGCCCGTTTGGCGCTGGTGCTGATCGCGCAACTGGGCCTGGTTGGTGTTGCGGTGGCCCCGCAGTTGTCGGCACGGGCGACCGGCGAGGAGTACCTCATGGCCGTCGCGCCCGTCGACCCGATCGACCCCCTCAGGGGCGCCTATGTCGACCTGGACTATCCCGATGTCTATCTCACGAACGCGGATGGGACGCGCGTAGATCGTTTTGATGGCGCGGTTTTTGTGCGCCTCGTTGAGCGCGACGGACTGTGGGTCAGCGATGGCTTCACCACCTCCCGCCCGAGCGAGGGCCCCTATCTCGCGTGCGACGACCGCAGTTGGCGCCTGCGGTGTGGCATCGAGAGTTGGTTCCTCCCCCAAGAGGAGGCGGCCGACTTCCAAGAACTCGTCAGCGAGGGTGGGGCGGTGGCCCGGGTGAGGATCGACTCCCGCGGTCATGCCGCCCTGGTGGCGGTCGAACCCCGCTAATCCCGAGTTGGCGCAAACTCACACCAAATCCTCACCGAGTCGGCGCAAACTCACCCGCCGGCGACGGCCGGGATGATCGAAATCTGGGTTCCGTCGGGGGTTCCGGTCGACAAGTTGTCCAGGAATCGGACGTCGTCATTGCCGACATAGACGTTGACGAATCGGCGCAACTCGCCGGACTCGTCAACGACTCGCCCCTTGATCCCCGAATAGTTGGCGTCGAGATTGTCGAGGATGTCCGCCAGCGTTGCGCCTTCGGCGGGGACTTCAGATTCACCACCGGTGTAGGTCCGCAAAATCGTCGGGATCCGGACGCTCACGCTCATGCTGATACTCCTTCTCGTTGAGACGGACGTCGACTCGACGCCCATTCTGCTGAGTTTGCGTCGACTCGGCGACCCGGGCCGGTGAGTTTGCGCCGACTCGCGGTCTAGGCGATGCCGGTCGCCGCGAAGGCGGCGTACGACGCGTCTATCGTCGCAGCCGGGCCGACCTGCTCGGAGACGGCATCGATCGTCTTCAACCCCATGCCGGTGTTGATCACGACGGTCTCTAGCGTCGTGTCGAGTTGGCCGGTCTCGACCAACTTCCGCAACACGCCGATCGTCGTACCCCCGGCGGTTTCTGTGAAGATGCCCTCCGTGCGGGCCAACAAGATGATGCCCGCGCGCACCTCGTCGTCGGTGATGTCTTCGACGGCGCCGCCGGTGCGCCGGCAGATGTCGAGCACGTAGGGCCCGTCGGCGGGATTCCCGATGGCCAGGGACTTCGCGATCGTGTCTGGCTTCACGGGCCGGATGATCTGTTGTCCGGCCTTGAAGGCCGCCGATACCGGGGAGCAGCCCGTGGCCTGTGCCCCATAGATGCGATATGGCTTCTCTTCGACCAGGCCGAGTTTGATGAGCTCCTGGAAAGCCTTGTCCACCTTGGTCAGTTGCGACCCGGAGGCGACGGGGATGACCAGCTGATCGGGCAGTCGCCAGCCCAATTGTTCGGCGATCTCATAACCCAACGTCTTGGAACCTTCGGCATAGAAGGGCCGCACGTTGACGTTCACGAACGCCCAGCCCTCCTCCTCGCCGGCGATCTCGGAGGCGAGCCGATTGACGTCGTCATAGTTGCCGTTCACGGCGACCAACTGCTCGGTGTAGACCGCCGAGTTGACCTGCTTGGCGTGCTCGAGGTTGGCGGGGATGAACACGACGGTCTTGATGCCGGCCCGGGCGCCCGCCGCGGCGACGGCGTTGGCCAGGTTGCCGGTCGAGGGGCACGCAAAGACCTTCGAACCAAACTCGCGGGCCGCGCTCAACGCGCAGGCCACGACCCGGTCCTTAAACGAGTGAGTGGGGTTGGTCGAGTCGTCCTTGACCCACAGGTTGTCGATGCCGAGCTCGGCCCCCAGGTTGTGCGCCTTGAGCAGTCGCGTGAAGCCCGGCTCCATGTTGGGGCTGTCTTGGATGTCGGCAGGCACGGGCAGCAGCGCCTGATAGCGCCAGATGTTGTGCGGGCCTGCCTCGATTTCGGCGCGGGTGATGGCCGGGAAGTTATAGGCGACCTCGAGCGGACCAAAACACTGATCGCAGGCATAGTGCGGGCCGAGCGCGACCTGGTGCCCGCACTCGCGACACAACAACCCGGTGGCATTGCCGAAGGCGCCCGGACGCGTGGCAGGGGCGAGGGGGCTGGCCACTGGAGCCACTGTCGGCGGCTCGACCACGGATGCGCTCACGGAACTACTCCTTCTCATCTGCCCCACGACGGACTTCGCCGCGAGCCGGATTTGGCACCGTCTCCACCTCACACGTGGCGGTTGCCGGGACTTCACTGGGCCGTTCCCTCAGTCCCTCTTGATGAGCTGGCCTCACTCTAGTCCGGGCGTCTCACGATGCGTACACCTCGTCCAAGATGCGGACGTGGTTGGCTTACCCCGTGGAATTCACTCGACCGACCAGCCAGCGTCGGTACGACGACTTCGTCGCGGTCGCTTCCCAGGCCGTCATCGGCCTCGACATGGACGGCACCCTTTCTCCCATCGTGGCCGACCCCGCGTTGGCCCACATCCACCCCGACGCGCCCGCGACCCTCGTCGAATTGGCCTCCGTGGTGCGAGCGATCGCCATCATCACCGGGCGACCCGCGCGCCAGGCCCTGGCCCTGGGTGGCCTCGACGAGGTCGGCACCGCGATCGCCAATCAGGGCCGCGAGCTCCAGGTGTTCGGCCAATACGGCAACGAGCGCTGGTCCTCCCATGATCGACGTGTGGTTTCGCCACGCCCCCCGCCGGGGTTGGCTCGCTTCCTGGCCGAACTCCCCCGCACGCTGCGCGACGCCGGCGCCGCGACGGCGTACGTCGAGGAAAAGGGCCTGGCCGTCGCGGTCCACACGCGTCGCTTGGGGGACCCCACCCAGGCATTAGCCAGGCTCGCCCCCGCTGTCACGATTTTGGCGCAGCGCCATGGCCTGACCACCGAGCCGGGTCGCCATGTCGTCGAGGTCCGAGCGCCCGGCGTCGACAAGGGCACCGCAGTCCGGTTGCTCGCCGACGAATTGGATACCGAGGGTTTCATGTTTGCCGGCGACGACCTGGGGGACGTCGAGGCGTTTGCGGCCGTCGAAGAACTGCGAGACCAGGGTCACGCCACCCTGCTGGTTTGCTCCGCGTCGGACGAACAGAGCGAATTGTTGGCCAGGGCAGACATCGTGGTCCATGGACCCGAGGGGGTTATCGCGTTCTTGCGTCAACTGACGAGCGATGCGCTCACTGCGCGTCGGCCGTCAAGATCACCGTGAGGCGATCCATCCGCATCGGCTCGATGGCCGGCTGCACCCGCCGGATCCCCAGGTCGAGCGCCAACAGCCGGGCCTCGGCCTTGAGCCGCTGCGGGTAATAAACCGTCGACGCGGGGATGGTGCCGTACCAGTTGTCTGACCCCACCACTTGCCACCCGGCCCCGGACGCCTTCGCGGCGATCGTGCTGGCCAGGCCGGAGACGCCCGAGTTGTTGTAGACCTCGACGTAGACCCGATCACGTTTGATCGGCGGCGGCTTGGGGGCCAGCGTCTGGGTCGGCGAGGGGGTCGGCTCAGCGGTCGGCGAGTGTCGCGAGGTGACGGCGATTTCGCGCTCGTCGCTGGGTTGCCCCCTGGTCGCGACGTAGGCGATGCCGGCCATCGCAATGGCCAAAATGCTCAAGAACACCAGGGGCGAGGGAAACGCCAGCCCGTAGTTTTCGCGGCGCCACATCGTCAGATCTCGAAGCCCAGTCGCCGAGCCGAACGCTGACGCTGACGGGTCGCCCGCAGGCGGCGCAGGCGCCGCACGAGTAGCGGGTCGACCTCGAGGGCCTCAGGGCGATCGATCAACGCGTTGAGGACTTGGTAGTAGCGGGTGGAGCTCATGTCGAACTTGGCGCGGACGGCCGTTTCCTTGGCGCCGGCGTACTTCCACCATTGTCGCTCGAACTCGAGGATCTCGCGATCACGGTCGCTCAAGACGGAGTGTTCTCCGGCTGCGCCGGTCAGGGCGTTGGCGGCATCCATGTGTCGGGGCTCCCGTGCTTGGTGTTCGGTGTCGGCTACCACTGTAGGCGACGAACTACATGTATGTCATTCGCTCTCGGCGAGTCGCACCGCGCGAGCGCCGCGACAAACCCCCGACATCTTGCGAACCATAGACAAAATCGGGGCCGATGCGGTTCGAGTCCCGCGCGCGGCGGATAAAGTCGGCCGCATGTCGGAGGTGGTGGACTCGGAGCTCACCGAGGTCTGGTTGGCGGCCGGCCCGCAGATCGGCGAGCTCGTGCAGGCCCAGGAGTGCCACACGCTGCCACCGCCACCCGAGGACCAACTTCTGATTTCGCCGAAGTTGGAGCAGGGGTACGCCGACCACGCGGCGCGGCACTACTACTCGCCGCGGTACGGCGCGGGCTATGTGTTGCGGCTGCGCGTGCGCCAGTCCTTCCTCGATCGCTATTTCGTGCACCGAGTGCGCCCCAAGACGCCCGGTGAATATTGGATCCCGGTCAGCGACCTGCCCGAGCTCAACGCTCACCTGGAAGGCCCGATCGAGATCGTGACCGAGACCCACCAGGGCGCCGTACGCGATAACGCGCGGTCGGTGCGCGAGTTGATGGCCCTCGGGCGCGCGAAGCGTCGCGGCCCAGTTTGATCGACCGGCCCCTGACCGGATCGGACCTGACCGGATCGGACCTGACCGGATCGGACCTGACCGATGCCTGACCAGCCCCCCACGCACACGCGAGTAGGCCCTGTGGGCGGCCGTCCGTAAGACGCCCGAGAGACCAGCGACTCCGACCTCCATGGTGACAGACATGGACGGCCGCACAGCCCGGGGCCGACCTGACACCAAGACCGCGGCACAGCAACTCGGCGTCAGCCAACGAACGGTCCAGCGGTGGCTCCAACGAGGCTGCCGCGCCGCAGTCCTGCCGCAGACGCACACCACGTGGCGTGCCAGCCCCGCCGGTCGAAGAGACCCGATGAGTACCCGTCGTGAAGCCCGCCCGCGAAATCAGGGAACGTCGATGGTTTTCTACGGGCGCATCCGTGTGAGCGCAAATGTCCGCCGACGCGGGCTACGACACAGACGAGGTGCGTTACGAAGCAGACGGCGAACTGAGACTCGGATTCTGGCAGGACGCGTACATCGCACGGGTTGAACCAGGCGAGACCGCGCGCTACGCAACCTGCGCCATCGCCCAGGGCTTCCAGCCAGTCAGCTCGCTCAGCGTCACCTCACTCGATGACCGCACCTGCCTACGCCTGGACAGCGGGCGCTTCGCGACAATCGGAGTGGTGTCACACACCAGTCGCAAGGTCGAGCTCGCCATCAACGTCTGGGAACTCCCCTGACAAGTCGAGCGCACCCCGCGCGACCAGGTGCACGTCGACGTCGTAGTGGGACCGGCGGCGGTCGGGCAGCCCGAGATCGTGGAGCCCGCGAACCGGCTTCCGCTCGGCCGACCGCTAGTCACCCACCCCTACCGGCTCTACCCGGTCACCGATCAGATCGCCGACAAGGTCTGCGCCACGATGGGCTCCTACGGCCAGGACCGCCTGGCGAGCAGTCGGGTCAAGGACCTGGTCGACCTGGTGGTATTGGCCCGGACGCAGAAGGTCGACCTCGACCAGCTACGGCTAGCGATCGCGACCAAGGCGGCGCTGAGCCAGCTCGCACCGTTCGAGCGGGCGCTGGCCCCCGCGGGCGGCCAGTCGGCCGTATGGGTGCCTGGCGCGGGTTGGACATCCCCAGGCGACGTCGTTGCCGCAGAGGCGGCTGTGAAGGCCGAGGTCGCTGCCGGAGGCGACGTATACGTGCGGCACCACACCCGGGCTGGGTGGCCGGTACGGGAGCACTGGCGGGCCGCGCGCGGGATCTAACCTCGACCTCGCCACGACAAGCCAACCTCAGGGCCTAGGGTGCAGGGGTGACTCACACGGCGTCTGCTGACCTGGTCATTGTGGCGAACCGGTTGCCGGTGGACAGGGTGATCGACGAGCACGGCGAGGTCGGGTGGCGGCGCTCCCCTGGCGGGCTCGTCACGGCTCTCGAACCCGTGATGCGAGCCAACGACGGCGCCTGGATCGGCTGGCCGGGTGGCACCGACACGGACCTGGAGCCATTCGTCGAGGATGGGCTGACTTTGGTGCCCGTGGCGTTGAGCGCCGAGGAGATCGAGGAGTTCTACGAGGGTTTCTCCAACGGCACCCTGTGGCCGCTCTACCACGACCTGGTGGCCAAGCCGGAGTTCCACCGGGAGTGGTGGGACTCCTATGTGACGGTGAACCGACGCTTCACCGAGCGGGCGGCCGAGGTCGCCGCAGTGGGTGCCACGGTCTGGGTCCAGGACTATCAACTGCAGTTGGTGCCGCAGATGTTGCGTGCCCTGCGCCCAGACCTGCGGATCGGTTTCTATCTGCATATTCCGTTCCCGCCCACGGAGTTGTTCCAACAGTTGCCGTGGCGTCGACAGATCCTGGAGGGCCTGCTGGGCGCCGACCTGGTGGGCTTCCAAATGGCGGGGGGCGCCGCGAACTTCGTGCGCCTGGTGCGCCAGCGCGTTGGCCACAAGACCCATCGCGACCAGATCGAACTGCCCGACGGCCGCGTCGTACGCGCCACCGCCTTTCCGATCTCGATCGACTCGGCCTCGTTTGAGGCACTGGCGCGTACGCCGGAGGTCACCCGCCGCGCGGCCGAGATCCGCGAGCAGCTGGGCAACCCTCGCAAGGTGTTCTTGGGCATCGATCGGCTGGACTACACCAAGGGCATCCATGCGCGGCTGCGTGCCTTCGGCGAGTTGTTGCGCGACGGGCATCTCGACGTCGAGGACGCCGTGTTCGTCCAGGTCGCGACCCCTTCCCGGGAGCGGGTCGAGCAATATCGCCTGCTGCGCGATGACATCGACCGCTTGGTCGGCCGGATCAACGGTGACCAGGGCCGGATCGGGCGGCCGGCGATCTCCTACTTGCACGCGTCGTACCCTCGCGAGGAGATGGCTGCGCTCTACCGCGCGGCCGACGTCATGGTGGTCACGCCGTACCGCGATGGCATGAACCTGGTGGCCAAGGAGTACGTCGCCTGCCGCTACGACGACGACGGGGCGCTGGTGCTCTCGGAGTTTGCCGGGGCCGCCGATGAGCTGCGTCAGGCCTGGCTGGTCAACCCCCACGACATCAACGGGATGAAGCAAGCACTCCTCGATGCCTTCTCCGCCGATCCGGGCTCACGCAGCCGTCGCATGCGCGCCATGCGCCGCACCGTGATGCGCCACGACGTGGCCCGCTGGGCTGCCGACTTCTTGGAACAACTCAGCAGAACCCGGGGTTGAGGACTGACCCACTGTCGACCGGAGGTCACCCAGCTGCGTCCGGCACAGAGCCATGCTTCATGCCCCGACGAGGCGCTCGGTCGGTTGGCCGGTGACCTCCGCGATGAGATCGAAGTCCTTGTCGAGGTGTAGGACCGTGAGCCCGGCCAGCTCTGCAGTGGCAGCAACGATGAGGTCGGGGACTGAGGGTGCGCGGTGGTGGCCAAGGTCGGCCATCAGCCTCTGCACTTCGACGGCACGATCCTCAATCGCGGGGGTTTGATACTCGACCGGCATTGACGCCAGCGGCGGGCGACGCTCAGCGGCACGCAGAGCCGAGCCCGATTTCGCGGAGTAGCCGACCTCCAGGCGAGTCACGGTGCTGATCCGAACCAGTCCCCGTTCGATCCGGTCGGCCCAAACGCCTGCGTCCGCAGAACTGGCCAGGCGAACCAGGGCCGAGGTGTCGATCAGCCAACTGTTCACTCCCACGCACCCTTCATGATTTCGGCGTCCGCGAGGTCAGCGAAGGTTTCGGCAAAGGCGGTGAGATGCTCCACCGTGACCGACTGCGGACCGCTCACCGCTTCTTGAGCCAGCCGCCGACGCAGATACTCACTGCGAGAAAGTCCCAAACGAGACGCACGTGAGTCCAGCGCGGCAACCACATCCTCAGGTACGTCCCGAACCAAAACATCGGTCATGTCGCCACCTCCATAGCTGATAGCCCATGATAGCGCCACAACGCCAAAGGTATCCGTGCCCGAATCCAGCCTTTTGGCGCGTTGCTCCGCGATGGGCCTATCGATGTCTAGCCCGCTGTGTTCGAGCAGGCCGCCTTGCATTTGAGCGACGACAGGCGCATTGGTGCTCTCGGGGTTTGGCGGGGCCGCTTGATCGCCATGTGGCGGATTCCGACTCGTGGTCGTTGCGAGTGGTCCTGGCATGACCCCAAGTCGGCAGCGAAATTGTCGCCCGCTGCCCGAGCCAGCAAGTTGTTGCTGACCTGGTCGAACGTCAAGCTGCCGACGACTACCGTCCTGCTCCGGCCCTGGTTCTGCGTCCTGGTGATCGTGAGGAGCTCGAGCGTTGGGTCCGTGCATCGACGGTGCCGGCGTCGGCTGCCAAACGTGTGGTGATGAGCCGGCGGCACATCGACGGGCTTGCCTTCGATGCCGTACGGCGCCAGCGGCGGTTCTTCGACGTGGAGAAGTTCCGCGACCCCGCTCGGCCATGATGACCGCTACCGTCACGCTATGAGCGCGCTCGCGGGATTGGTTTCACGGGGTCTGGTGGCTTCGGATTGGGCCGCGGCCCTGTCTCCTATCGACGACAAGATCGCCGCGATGGGCCGCTTCTTGCGCGAGGAACTCGCAGCGGGTCGGCCCTACTTGCCCGCGGGGGATCACATCTTGAGGGCTTTCGAGCGGCCGCTCGCCGACGTACGTGTGCTGATCGTCGGCCAGGACCCCTACCCGACGCCGGGACACCCAGTCGGGCTGAGTTTCGCGGTCGCCCCCGACGTACGCCCTTTGCCGGCGTCGCTGCGCAACATCTACGCGGAGCTAGCCACCGATCTCGAGCTCACCCCGCCGGCGCACGGCGACCTCACCGCTTGGGCCGAACGCGGCGTCATGTTGCTCAATCGCGTGTTGACGGTGCGCCCCGGAGAGGCGGCCTCGCATCGCGGACGCGGCTGGGAGCAGGTCACCGAGTGCGCGATCGCTGCGCTCGCCGCCCGAGGCGGTCCGTGTGCAGCGGTCTTGTGGGGACGGGACGCACAATCCCTCAAGCCCGTGTTGGGGCCGATCCCGTGGGTCGAATCGGTGCACCCCTCGCCCTTGTCGGCGCATCGTGGTTTCTTTGGATCGCGGCCTTTCTCGAGGGTCAATCGATTGCTCACCGACCAGGGTGTGGGGCCGGTCGATTGGGCCCTTCCAGAAATTGCCACCCAGGCGGAGGAATAAAGTTGAAACCTGAACTATTATGCGTGTCATGACTGATGTGACCACCCAAGCCGACTCCGGGCGGATGCCCGCCCTCTACATCGGGCACGGCGCCCCGCCCCTTCTCGACGACCCGATCTGGTCCGGCCAGTTGTCGGCCTGGGCCGGCGACCTCCCGCGCCCGACAGCCATCCTGATCGTGAGCGCTCACTGGGAGTCGGCCCCCATCTCTTTGACCGCCCAAGGCGTCGACCTGGTCTATGACTTCGGTGGCTTCGCACCGAAGTACTACGCGATGACCTACGACACGCCTGATGCCTCAGCTCTCGCCCGTCGGGTCGCCGCGCTGATGCCCCCCACCGAGCCCGTGCACCAACACACCTCGCGCGGTCTCGATCACGGAGCTTGGGTGCCGCTGAAGATCATGTATCCCGACGCAAACATCCCCGTGCTCCAGATGTCGATGCCCACCCACGATCCTGTGCGGCTGATGGCCATCGGCGAACGCCTGCGACCCCTGCGCGATGAAGGGGTCCTCATCGTGGGCTCCGGCTTCTTGACCCACGGGCTGCCGTTCCTCAAGGAGTTCCGGATCGAGGCAGCCGCACCCGGCTGGTCCAAGGAATTCGATGCCTGGGCCGGCGAAGCGCTCGCCCGCGGGGACGTCGACGAGCTCGCGGCGTACGCCGTCAAAGCTCCGGGCATGCCCTACGCCCACCCCACGGTGGAGCACTACTCGCCACTCTTCGTCACCCTCGGGGCGGCAACGAACCCCGCCGAGCCCGGCCTCCAAGTCATCGACGGATTCTGGATGGGGTTGTCCAAACGGTCGCTCCAGGTCGCCTGAACCCCGTTGAGTTGGGCCTCCCGGCCCGTTGAGTTGGGCCTCCCGGCCCGTTGAGTTGGGCCTCCCGGCCCGTTGAGTTGGGCCTCCCGGCCCGTTGAGTTGGGCCTCCCGGCCCGTTGAGTTGGGCCTCCCGGCCCGTTGAGTTGGGCCTCCCGGCCCGTGGTTGGCTGCACGGAGCCGCGTGTCAGGATTGAACTGACGACCGTCCGCTTACAAGGCGGGAGCTCTACCACTGAGCTAACGCGGCGTCGCCGATCCGACATCCGGGGCGGCGGCGCACCATCGTAGTCGTCCCGATCCCGCCACGCCCAGACGTATCCCACGCACCACCGCCCGCTCCTCATCGAACGTGCCGCCCGAACTGCCACCCCCTGTCCTGGAGCCGCTGACCCGCGACGAGTTGAGGAACGCGGTCGGGCAGCGGCTCGCCCCCGAGCAGGCGGGAACGGAGTTGCGCATCCTGGAGACTTTGGCGCGCATCACCGCCGGGCACCCGGAACTGGTCCGACTGGTCCTCGATGAGGGTCCAGCGCCATGGGAACACGGACAGCGGGCGATCGACACACTGAGCAGACCCAGGTCCCGGGTTTCGCGCTGGGTCCAGGAGACCCTCCTGCCGAGGCTGACCGACGCCGAGGGAGCGCTGCTTCGCCTCGGTCGGGATCTATGGCCGCTCAGTCGTGACCTGATCGCCGCCCTGCCGCCTGCCGACCCGGCGTACGACCTGATCGACGCGCACGATCATCTCGCCCGACACGGATTGATCACCGCCAACGGCGCGGGCGAGCCGCTGATCGTTCCTCTGATCGCCGCCTGCCTGCGCGGCGTCGCTCCGACGCCGGCGAGCCAGGCGTGGTGGCAGCAGGCCTCGCAGTGGTACGCCGCGCAGGGGCTCCCGGGACCCGCATTGCGGGCCGCGCGGTACGCCGAAGACACCGTCCGCATCCAGGAACTCATCGAAACCCACGGCGACCAGATCATCGCCAGCGGCTGGCCGGGAGACCTCGTTGCCGCCGTCGACGAACTCCCCGCCGCCCAGACCTCGCTGCGTCTGCGGATCCTCCAAGGTCACGCCGCACGCATCGGCGGCCAATCACAACTGGCCGACCGCATCCTCACCACCGTGTCTATCGACTCCAGTGCGTGGGGAGAGGCCGCGCCCGACGATCTCGCATGGCGCCTCGCTGCCGTGGCCTATGGTAGGGCGGACTTCAAGGCCGCCATCGAGGCGTGTACGGCGGGGCGCGCGACCAACGAGCCCCCCGAGGACCGCGCCATGCGCCTGGCCACCCTCGCCATGGCGCAATGGATGTTGGGCGACACCGACTCCGCCGCTCGAGCTGCTGCTGAAGCGATCGCTGCTGCGAGAACCGCTCCGGACGGGGTGCTCGCTCACACGCAGTTGGCACAATCGTTGATGCTCAGCGGCGCCCGCCGACACAATGCCCTGGCCGCGGCTCTGGGATCGGCCGAACGTTCGGGCAACCTCTTCCTCATCCAACGCACCCTGGTCAATCTTTCCGACGCTCACCTGGTCGCCGGTGACTATGCGGCTGCTCGGGATGCCGCGCAACGCGCCATCGACCTGGTCGAACGCACCGGCCCCGCGGGCTGCTTCGCCTCGGCGCTGCACAATCTCGGGGAATCCCTCGTCGGTCTCGGGGAGCTCGACGGCGCTCGACTGCAGTTCCTGCGCTGCCTAGACGTGGCGCGCAGCAATGGCCTGGACCGAACCCCCGCAGCGCTGTGGGGGCTCGCCGAGATCGACTATTCCTTGGGGCACCTGGCCGACGCGCGTGCGGCGTACGCCGAAGCGATCGACCTGGCCCGCGAGACAGGCGAGCGCCAGGTATTGGTGCCTGCGCTCGCCCGACTCGCCACCGTCGTGGCCACGGAGCCTCACGACGAGGCCGACCTCGTCTTTGCCCGACAGTTGGCCGAGGAGTCACTCGCGGAAAGCTCGGAGGAGATCCGGGCCGAAGCGCTCACTGCGCTGGGCTGGGTCGCCCTCGCCACCGGTGTCCCGAACGAAGCAGCCAACCTGGGCGACCGGGCCAGTGCGACCGCGCGAACGAACGGCAACCGTCGAGCCCTGGGACCTGCTTTGGAGCTTCTCGCCGCCGCCGAACCCGACCCCGAAATCTCCGGCGCCCACCTGCAGGAGGCTCTGGCGGTCTATCAGCGCTCGGGAGCCACCCTCGCCAGCGATCGGGTCTCGCTCACCCTTTCCCGGCTCCCGGGAGACCGTGGGCTCCGGGGCGCCGCCGCCCGAGCCGCCATCCGTCGGCTGAGCCGGGCCGGCGTCGCGGCCACGGCCGTGCATCCGAACGGTGCCGCCGTCACCGGGTCGCTTGAGATCAGGGTGCTGGGCGGTTTTGACGTCGCGCGCGACGGCGTACCCATCCCCGGCTCCGCCTGGCGTTCCCGGCAGGCGCGCACGTTGCTCAAGCTCCTGGCCGCTCGCCACGGCAGGCCGATGGGCCGCGAGGAGCTCTGCGAAACCCTGTGGCCGGGCGACGACCCCACACGGACCGGACACCGGTTGTCGGTGTTGCTGTCGACGCTCCGGGGAGCGTTGGACCCGACCAAACAGCACGGCACCGAGCATTTCATCGCCGCTGACACCCAGGGCGTCCGCCTCATCGTCAACAACGCCACCCTCGACCTGACCGACTTTCTCGATGACGTCGCCGAGGCGGCCCGGCTCGTGGACGAGGGCGACGAGGCCGCGGCCCGCCAACTTCTGGCGGACCTTCTGGTCGACTATCGGGGAGAGGCGTTCGAGGAGGATCCCTATGAGGCCTGGGCTGAGGACGTACGCCACCATGTGCGCGCCGCCTGGGTGCAGGCCCTCCGCCTCGCCGCCCGGCTCGCGGGGCGAGCTGGCGACATTGACGTGGCCGTTACCTGCTTGGTGCGGATCTTGGCCGCGGACCCCTATGACGACCCCGCTCACCGGATGCTCGTGGCCGTCTTGGTGCGTGCCCGCCGCCATGGCGAGGCGCGCCGGGCGTTCGACCGTTGGGTGCGCGCGATGAACGATGTCGGCGCTGAGCCGCCCGACGATGAGGTGCTCTCCCCGTTGTGATCTGGCGTTGACGTCACGCTGAGCCCCCACCGCTGTCCTGATGGTCCATCAGGTCGCCCTCGGGCGGCCCATCCCACAAGGAGAACCATCATGAAGACACCCATTTCGCTCGCCGCCCTGTTGGGCGCCGGGTTTCTCGCAGCCAGCCTCACCTCCGCGCAAGCGACGACGAGCAGCACCACCGGCGACCCGTGTCACCAGGCGGGAGCCGTCATCGTCGGCAACGCGGGCAACAATGTCTTGGTCGGCACTGCGGGGGCCGACATCATTCGTGGCGGAGGCGGCAACGACACCATCCGCGGACTCGGCGGAGCGGACCGGATCATCGGCGG
The DNA here is from genome assembly GCA_963814245.1 of uncultured Actinomycetota bacterium. Lineage (GTDB taxonomy): Bacteria > Actinomycetota > Actinomycetes > Propionibacteriales > Nocardioidaceae > Nocardioides. The sequence goes on along the minus strand of CAWFBY010000001.1, from coordinate 926,375 downwards.
CCCCGGAAACGACAAGGTGAGCGGCGGCGCCTGCAACGACCGACTTCGCGGCGCGGCCGGAAACGACCGACTTCGCGGCGACGCGGGAGTTGATCGGGCCGCCGGCGGGGCCGGCGTCGACATCTGCGCGGCGGAGTTCGTGGCTGGCTGCTGAGCAGATCCGGAGGCCCGGCGCACGCTCCCCCCGGGCCTCCACCTGCTTGCCCTCGCCTCGCCCCCGCCTCGCCCCGCCTCGCCCCGCCTCATCATCGGCCGTCGTTGTGACGTCGTTGTGATGGCCCTTCGACACCCTCTGAACTGCCCGCATGCCGGGCCTCAATCCGAGCAACATCACCAAGGAGCACACCGACCATGAATCTCAACACCTTCACCCAGCCACACCGTGTCCTGCGCCGCACCCGACTTGGATCCGCAGTCCTCATCGTGATCGCCGCGTCGTGGGCGGCGCTGCCGTCGCAGGCGGCGCTCACCGAGGATCCCTGCTCGTCCAGCGGCACCATCATCGAAGGGACCAGCGGCGACGACCACTTGGTGGGCACCGCCGCCGACGAGGTCTTCCGCGGCTATGCCGGCGATGACGAGATCCAGGGCAACGGCGGTCATGACGTCATCGAGGGCGGAAAGGGCTCCGACACGCTGCTGGGCGGCCACGGGGACGACTGCATCAGCGGCGGTGCCGGAAACGACAAGATCCGGGGCAGCAACGGAAACGACGTCTTGCACGGCAACAAGGGTGACGACACGTTGTACGGCGGCAAGCACGCCGACGATCTCGACGGCGGCAGGGGCAACGATGATGTCGACGGTGAGGGCGGGATGAACACGTGCAAGTTCAGCGACAACGTCGCCAACGTGAAGTACATCATCGGCAACGTCGTCTACTGCTGATCCTCGCTCGATGGCTTGACTTGAAGTTCACTTCAAGTCAAGCCATCGTTGCCGCATGACGTTGCTCACCATCGGCCAGATCGCCGAACGTGCCGGCCTGGCCACCTCCGCCATTCGATTCTATGAGGCCCGCGGACTGCTTCACCCCATCCGGACATCGGGCAACCAACGACGCTACGAGCAAGCAGTCCTGCGGAGGCTGGCGTTCATCAAAACCGCCCAACGCGTGGGTCTCACTCTCGACGAGGTCAGCGAGGCCTTGGCACTGCTCCCCGATGGGCGCACTCCCACGAAGGCCGACTGGACGCGCCTCTCACGAGCGTGGCGGGTCCGACTCGATGAGCAGATCGACCGCATCGAACGGTTGCGCGACAAGCTGGACGGCTGCGTCGGCTGCGGCTGCCTGAGCCTGCGCAACTGTGCTCTCAACAACCCCGATGACGTCGTCTCCGATCGTGGTCCTGGACCGGTGTTCCTGAAGCCGACCGGGAGAATGTCCCGGTGACTCACCTGCTTGACGACCCCCACCACGACGGGTCCCCGCTCTATGTCGATGACGAGGCCCCCCAGTTGGGGGACTTGGTGGCGGTCCGCTGCCGTACGGCGCTCGCCGAGGCCGTCGACGCGGTGTGGCTGCGTACGACGTACGACGCCGAGCCGGTCTATCACCCGTGTGTCGAGACCTCTCGCGACCAACACTCGGTGTGGTGGCAGGCGCAACTGCCGATCCATCATCCGGTGAACAACTATCGCTTCCTCCTCGCCGGGCCCGGGGGCCAGCAGTGGCTGACCGGCGCCGGCACCTTCGACCATGACGTGCCCGACGCCCACGACTTCCGGCTCGCCGCCTTCGCCCCCGCGCCCGACTGGGGTCGCGACGCGGTGATCTATCAGGTCTTTCCCGACCGGTTCGCCCGCTCGGCGCTGGCCGATCAGCGTCCCACCCCGGCGTGGGCGCTTCCCGCGCAGTGGGACGACGAGGTGATTTTCGAACCCAAGGATCCGCGCACGCCGGTGCAATTGTTCGGGGGCGACCTCGACGGCATCGTCGAACATCTCGACCACGTCGCGGCACTGGGAGTCACCGTCGTCTACACGACGCCGGTGTTCCCGGGAGAGAGCAACCATCGCTACAACGCCTCGACGTTTGATGGGGTTGATCCGTTGCTCGGCGGCAACGATGCCTACGAGCGGCTGTCGGCGGCCGTGCACGCCCGCGGTTGGCGGATCCTCGGCGACCTGACCACCAACCACACGGGCGACACCCACGAGTGGTTCCGGGCGGCCCGCGACGAGCCGGGGTCGGCGCACCGGGATTGGTACTGCTTCCACCCCGACGGGGGCTACGAGTCCTGGCTGGGCCACCACACCCTGCCCAAGGTCAACCACGCCAACCCCGAGCTGCGGGCGGCGATGGTCGAAGGATCCGAATCGGTCGTCGCGCGCTGGCTGCGCCCGCCGTACGACGTCGACGGGTGGCGCATCGACGTCGCCAACATGACCGGACGGCTGGGCCCGACCGATCTGGCACATGAGGTGGCGCGAGCCGTACGCCGCACAGCCGCTGCCGAGCGACCAGACCCGCTGGTGATCGGCGAGCACAACCACGACGCCTCCACCGATATCGATGGCGATGGCTGGCACGGCACGATGAACTATTCGGGATTCTCTTGGCCGGTGTGGTCGTGGTTGCGCGACACCGAGTCGCCGGCGAGGCCTTTCGGTCGGCCGCTGCCCGTGCCGACGCGCGCCGGCGGTGCGGTGCTGCGCACGCTGCGCGATTGGCAGGGCCGCTACGGCTGGCGCGGTGTCACCAATTCGTGGAACATTCTCGGCTCCCACGACAGCGCCCGGATTCGCACCGTGACCGGGTCGGCGCCGCTGCATCGGGTGGCAGCCGGGTTACAGTTCACGCTGCCCGGGGTGCCGATGCTGTTTGCCGGTGACGAGCTCGGCCTCGAAGGAGTGACCGGCGAGGACGCGCGCCGACCGATGCCGTGGGACCGCGTCGAAACCTGGGAACACGAGACGATGGCGGCGTACGCCGAACTCGCCCGGTTGCGTCACACGCTGCCCGCCCTACGGCGCGGCGGGCTGCGTTGGGCCTACGTCGACGACGATGCCCTGGTGTTTGTCCGCGAACATCCCGAGGGATCGATTCTCGTGTGCGCCCGCCGCGCCTCCGGGTCTGAGATCGCGGTCCCACTCGGCCCCCTCGCAGCCACCTCGGCCGAGATGGTTTTTGCGAGCGAGCCCTGGTCTACCGAAGCCCCTCACCCGCCGGCCGCCGACCCGACCGGCGGACCACTCCCAGAGCCATCGACGGTTGGGCTGCTCCAGTTGCCGGGAGCCGGCCCCGCGCTGACTATCTGGACCCTCCGCTGACCCGTCGCAGTTTCACCAACCACCCGTCGCAGTTTCACCACCGACCCGTCGCAGTTTCACCACCGACCCGTCGCAGTTTCACCAAAACCAGTGAGTTTGCGCCGACTCGCGTCACATCCCGCGTGAGTTTGCGCCGACTCGCGTCACATCCCGCATGAGTTTGCGCCGACTCGGTGACAGGGTTGTCCCATGGCGTTACGCATCGTGGCGAGTCGACCGGACCCGGCCATCATGAATCTCCCCTGGTCGACCCCGTTGGCGGAGTGGACCGACGAGTTAGTGGTGCCGCTCCCCCGCGGCCTGTCGCGCCATGTGGTGCGCATCATCCGGTTGGGCGAGCGCACCTACGCCGTGAAGGAAACCCAAGAGCCGATCGCGTTCCGCGAATACCGCCTCCTGCGCAACCTGCAACGTCTGGGCTTGCCCGCGGTCCTCCCACAGGCGGTGGTCACCGGCCGCACGACCCCGGACGGGGAGGAGCTCCCGTCGGCGATCCTCACCCAGCATCTCCAGTTTTCCCTGCCTTACCGCAGCCTGTTTGCCCACGGGATGACGGCGGACAACTTGCCGTCGCTCATCGACGCGATCGTCGTACTCCTCGTCCGGCTCCACCTCGCGGACTTCTTCTGGGGCGACGTGTCCCTCTCCAACGTGCTGTTCCGCCGCGACGCCGGGGCCTTCGCGGCGTACCTCGTCGATGCCGAAACCGGCGAGTTGCACCCGCAGATGTCGGCGCAGCTGAGGGAGTACGACGTCACGGTGGGCTGCGAAAACATCTACGCCGAGCTCCTCGATCTCGAGGCCAGCCAGGCCATCCAGGAAGACTTCGGAGCCGACCAGATCATCGAGCTGCTGACGCAGCGCTACACCGCGCTCTGGGAGGAACTTACCGGCGAGGAGCAGTTCACGACCTCGGAAATGTGGCGCATCGAGCAACGCATCGAGCGGCTCAACGACCTAGGCTTCGATGTCGAGGAACTCGACATCGTCACCGACTTCCACGGTGATTCGGTGCGCATTCAACCCAAGGTCGTCGAGTTGGGACATCACCGCAGAGAGCTCCAGATGCTGACGGGGTTGGTGGCAGAGGACAACCAGGCCAGGCGGCTCCTCAACGACCTTTCGGCGTACGCCGCGGCGCACGACCTCGGTCGCGAAGACCGGACCCTGGTGGCGGCCAGGTGGCTCGACCACGTCTTCGAGCCGCTCATGGCGCTGGTGCCTCGCGAGGCGCGCGGCAAACTGGCGCCCCCCGAGGTATTCCACGAGGTCCTCGTGCATCGGTGGTACCTCTCCGAGCGCGCCGGACACGAGATCCACATCTTCGACGCGGCCCGCGACTACATCGCGCAGATCTTGGCGAACAAGCCCGACGAGGCCATCACCGGGCCCGCCGAGATGGACGAGATCTAGGCCAACAAGCTGCGGCCGATCACCATCCGTTGGATCTGGTTGGTGCCTTCGAAGATCTGGGTGACCTTGGCATCGCGGAAATAGCGCTCGACAGGATAGTCACGGGTGTAGCCGTTCCCGCCGAAGACCTGAACGGCGTCGGTGGCCACGCGCATGGCGGCGTCGGTCGCGGTCACTTTGGCGATGCTCGCCTGGCGAGCGAAGGGCCGCCCGGCGTCCTTGAGCCGCGCGGCGTGGAGATACATCGCCCGCGCGCGCTCGACGTCGACCGCCATGTCCGCCAGGAGGAACTGCAGCCCCTGAAATTCGCCGATCCGCTGGCCGAACTGTTCGCGCTGACCGGCATACTCCACGGCCAACGCGAGCGCCGCCTGGGCGATGCCGACACCCACGGCGGCGATCCCCAGCCGGCCGGCATCGAGGGCGCCGAGCGCGACTCGCATGCCGTCGCCCTCCGCGCCGAGCAGGTTGGCGGCCGGCACCAGTGCACCGTCGAAGATCACCTGCGTGGTCACGTCGCTGTGCAGGCCGAGCTTCTTCTCGGGAGCGCCAAAACTGAGGCCGGGCGCGTCAGCCGGGACGATGAACGCGGACAACCCGCGTCGCGGGTCGGGCGCGGTCCGGGCAAACACGATGTAGTAGTCGGCGCAGGACCCGTTGCTGGTCCACGCCTTGGTGCCCGTCAGCGCATAGTCCTCACCTTGGCGTACGGCGCTGGTCGCGATCGCGCTGACATCGGAGCCGGCCTGTGACTCGGAGAGGGAGTAGGCCCCGAGCCACTCTCCGGAGAGCATCTGAGGCAGCCAGGTTTCGCGTTGCTCGGCGGTGCCGTTGGCCGCCACCACCGAAGCTGTCAGCGTATGCACCGAGACGCCTACGCCGACGCTGGGCCACGCCGACGCAAGTTCTTCGACAACCTGGAGATAGACCTCATAAGGCTGCCCGCCGCCACCGAATGCCTCGTCGAAGGGGAGGCCGAGGAGCCCGGAGCGCCCGAGGATCCGATAGGTCTCGGCGGGGAACCGCGCCGCCTCTTCGGCTTCGGCGACTCGCGGTGCCAGCTCTTTGGCGGCAAGTTCGCGGGTCAAGTCGAGGAGCGCTTGCGCCTCCTCGGTCGGCAGGAGTCGGTCGACGGTGGTGGGCACAAAACCGATACTAGGGCGAAGCTAAGCCCGGGCGCGCGCCACGGCGTACAAAGCGATGCTGGCCGCCACCCCAGCGTTGAGCGACTCCAGTTGCTGGGCCATCGGGATGGACACGAGTTGGTCGCACGTCTCGGCGACCAGGCGCCCCAGGCCCTTGCCTTCCGACCCGACGACCAACACCAAGGGCCCGTCCGCCAAGTCGAGATCGGGGAGCGACACCTCGCCGTCCGCAGCCAGCCCGACCACCATGCAGCCCCCCGCCTGATAGGCCTTCAACTGGCGGACCAGGTTGACCGTCTGCGCCACGGGGATGCGCGCGGCGGCGCCCGCACTGGTCTTCCAGGCCGACGCGGTCATGCCTGCAGCGCGCCGCTCCGGGATGAGTACGCCGTGCGCGCCGAAGCCTGCCGCGGAGCGGATCACCGCACCCAGATTGCGCGGATCGGTCACCGAGTCGAGCGCCACGATCAGGGCTTTCTCGCCGGACCCGGCGGCGAGTTCGATCAGGTCGTCCGCGTGCGCGTATTCATAGGCGGGGATCCGAGCCGCCAGTCCTTGGTGAACCGCACCCCCGGTCATCCGATCGAGCTCGTTGCGGGTGACTTCGAGGAGGTTGAGCCCACGGTCAGCAGCCAACCGGAAGGCCTCGCGCAGCCGGCCATCGCGCTCGGCCCCTTCGGCGACGTAGATCCCGTTGACGGGAATCCCCGCCCGCAGCGCTTCAACGACGGAGTTGCGGCCGGCCACCCATTCGGCCTCTCCCGTGCGGGCCACGCGCCGCTTGGGACGCGCGGCCTCGGCCTTATCCCCGCGAACTTTCGCCTTATAGACCTTGTGGTTGGGTCGATCCTGAGCCTTGGGCGTGGGGCCCTTGCCTTCGAGCGCGCGACGCACACGGCCACCCGAGCCAGCGGTGGGATTGCCCTTCCCACTCCTGCGGATCGCGCCCTTGCGTTGGGAGTTGCCAGCCATCAGTCCAGTGTCCACTTCGGGCCGGAAGGAGTGTCTTCGATCTGGATGCCGGCCGCACCCAACCGGTCTCGGATCGCGTCCGCGCGGCCGAAGTCTTTGTCCGCCCGGGCAGTCGCCCGGTCGACGAGCAGCGCCTGGATGAGCTCGTCGAGAGCGGCGACGAGGCGATCGTCGGCGCCACGTGAGCCGTCGGCCCACGCGGGGTCCGCCGGATTGAGGCCCAACACGTCGAGCATCGCGACGACCGAGCCGGCGGCGCCCCGGAGTGCAACCAGGTCGCCCGCCGCGAGCGCCTTGTTGCCCTCGCGTGCGGTGTCGTGGATCGCCGCCACGGCCGCGGGGGTGCCGAGGTCGTCGTCCATCGCCTGCACAAAGTCGGCGCACAACATCCCCGGCGCGAGCGCCTCGCTTCCTCGCTCTAAGCCCAACAACTCGGCGGCCCGCGCCAAGAAGCCTTCGATCCGCCGGAAACCCGCCGCAGCCTCATCGAGCGCCTCGAAGGAGAACTCCACGTGCGAGCGGTAGTGGGCGGCCACGATGTAGAACCGCAGCTCGATCCCCCGCACTCGCTTGAGAACTTCGGGGATCAACAACGAATTGCCGAGCGACTTGCTCATCTTTTCGCCGGCGGTGGTGATCCAGGCGTTGTGCAGCCAGTACGACGCGAACTGCCCTCCAGCGGCCCGCGACTGCGCTTGCTCGTTTTCGTGATGGGGGAAGCGCAGGTCGACGCCCCCGCCGTGAATGTCGAAGGCGGTGCCGAGGTATTTGCCAGCCATCGCCGAGCACTCGATGTGCCAGCCCGGTCGACCGCGGCCGTACGCCGCGGGCCAGGACGCCGTGGTGGGCTCGCCCACCTTGTGTCCCTTCCACAACGCGAAGTCACGGGGGTCGCGTTTCCCGCGGGGGTCGGCGTCGCCGGCGGGTTCCATGTCCTCGATCCCCTGGCGAGTGAGCTCGCCGTACGACGCCCATGACCGCACGTCGAAGTAGACATCGCCCGACCCATCGTCGGCCGCGTAGGCGTGCCCGCGCTCGATGAGCACGTCGATGAGCTCGAGAATCTCGGGGATGTGCGCGGTCGCGGCGGGCTCATAGGTTGGCGCCAGCACGTTGATGGAGGCCAGGGCCCGGGTTAGCTCGCGATGCATGTCGTAGGCCAGGTTGAACCACGGTCGACCCTGCTCCGCCGACTTGGTGAGGATCTTGTCGTCGATGTCGGTGACGTTGCGGATGAAGGTGACGTCATAGCCCGTGTGGGTGAGCCAGCGGCGCAGCACGTCGAAGTTGACCGCCGACCGCACATGCCCCACGTGAGGTTCGGACTGCACGGTCAGCCCACACACATAGATCCCCGCTTTGCCTGCCTCGAGGGGCACAAAGTCGCGGGTTTCGCGAGTCGCGGTGTCGTAGAGCCGAAGAGTCACCGGGCAAGTCTAGGGGCGCGATCGCCTGGCTCCCTACTCCTCAGGGCCAGTCGCGAGGACCGCAGGGGTCACTCCTGCGCAGCAAACTCCACAGCGTGCCAACCCGTTGCCCCATCGGGCGCCACCGCGCGCTCGACGCCGGTCTGCACGTTGCCCTGCTTGTCGGTCGCCCGCACCGACAACTGGTGCTCTCCGGGCTCCACGGTGATCGTGGCGGCCCATTGGACCCACGTGTCGTTGGTCGGCACCGCGGCAATCACGGCCTGCGTCCAGGGGCCGCCGTCGAGAGAGACCTCGACGGTTTCGATCCCCACGTGTTGCATCCAGGCGACGCCACCGGCGCGCAACACCCCCGCCTTCACGGCAGCCCCGTTGGAGGGGACGTCGATGCGCGAGGCGATCTTGAGCGGAGCCTGCTCGGACCAGCCGCGACTGGTCCAATAGGCATCGAATGCGTCGAAGCGGGTGACCTCCAGGTCCACCAACCACTTGGTGGCCGACACGAAGCCATAGAGCCCCGGGACCACCATCCGCACCGGGAAGCCATGCTCTATCGGAAGCGCCTCGCCATTCATGGCCACCGCCAGCAGGGCGTTGCGATTGTCGGTGAGCGCCATCAGCGGAGTCCCGCAGTTCCAGCCGTCTTCGGAGGTCTGCAACACCGCGTCGGCCCCCTCCTGCACCCCTGCTTCTTCGAGCAACTCCGCGATCCGGATGCCGCTCCACCATGCGTTCCCGATCAGGTCACCCCCGACCTCGTTGGAGACGCAGTTGAGCGTGATCCAGGCTTCGGTGAAGGTGCGGTCGAGCAACTCTTGATAGGTGAAGGTCAACTCGTTGTCGACCATCCCGTGGATCCGCAGCTGCCACTTCGTGGGGTCGATCGCGGGCGGCGTGATCGCGGTATCGATGAGATAGAACGACGATTCCGACGTACGCCAGGGGGTCACGCCTTCGAGGCCGATCCGAGCGCCACCGGGGATCTTGGGCTGCGTCACGCCATCGAGGCGCAGCAGGCGTCGGGCGTCTTCCACCCGCCGCCGACCGCGGCCCCAGAGCCGACCGGCCGCGGCCAAGCCGACGGAGGCTCCGGCGACCAAGCCGAGGCGAAGCAGGAATCCCCGTCGGCTGGGGGAGGCAGCGCCTTCGGTGCTGGTGGCGTCTTGGTCCGCGGGGACGAGCACCCGCAGCCCCTTGGTCACCCATCCCAGACACGCTTGCCAGGTGAACAGGCCCATCACGACGGGCAGCAACGCCAGCGGTTCGGGATTGGGGGAGGTCAGCACCGCGACGGCGCCCACGGCCGCCAGCGCCATGAAGATCAGCGCCGGGGGCCAGTAGTGATCGCGGGACAGCAGACCCGCCCAGCCGAAGCACGCGACCAAGAAGACGACGATCCCACCGACAAGCAGCGGTTTGTCCCAGGTGTCCACGGCCGAAATCGCGGCCTCGACCACGTCGCCGGGGGTGATCCGGATGATCATTTCCGCCACGGCGACGATGGGAGCCTGGCGTACGGCGAGCACCATCGCGGTCGCATAACTGGCCGCGACCCCGGCCAATCCAACGACGATGCCGCTCAGGATCCAGGGCATGCGCGAAGTGGTCACACAGATGATTGTCGCTCAGGCATGATCAGCATGTGAATGACACAACCCTTACGTCCGCCCCTCGGCTGCCCCGGGTCGGGATCGGAACAGACATCCACCGCCTGGTCACCGGGGTTCCCCTGCATTTGGCGGGGCTCGCGTGGCCGCATGAGCCGCTCGGCCTCGAAGGGCACTCGGACGCCGATGTCGCCGCCCACGCGGCCTGCGACGCACTGTTTGCGGCGGCCGGGCTCGGCGATCTGGGCAGCAATTTCGGCACCCAGGACCCCGCTTGGTCGGGAGCCTCCGGCACCGCTCTGCTGACCGAGACCGCCGCGCGCGTGCGGGCGGCGGGCTTCGAGATCGGGAACGTGTCGATCCAGATCATCGGCAATCGCCCGCGCCTCGGACCGCGACGTGCCGAGGCCGAACAGGCCCTCTCGCTGGCCACCGGCGCGCCCGTCTCGGTGTCGGCCACGACCAGCGACGGGCTCGGGCTGACCGGCCGGGGCGAAGGGATCGCCGCGATCGCGACGGCGCTGGTGGTGTGATGGCTGGCTCCGCCGCGGTCGTGATCTTGGGGGCCGGCTCGGGATCGCGGTTGGGCGTGGAGGTCAACAAGGTTCTCCTGCCCCTCGGAGAACGGCCGATCCTCGCATGGTCGGCGCGCGACGCCTGCGCCCTGCCCTCTGCGGGCGTCGTAGTGATCGTGGCTCGCCCCGGCGAGGAGGCCGCGGTCGAGGCGGCGCTGCTGCCCCACCTTGACGGCCATCGGCCCCGGGTGATCGCCGGGGGGGCGTCGCGCCATGCGTCGGAGTGGCAGGCGCTGCAGGCTTTGGCCCCCGACATCGAAGCGGGCACCATCGAGGTGGTCGCGATTCACGACGGAGCACGGCCGTTCGCCGGGCCCGCCCTGTTCGAGGCGGTGTTGTCGGCGGCATGCAGCGCGGGAGGGGCCATTCCGGTGGTGCCGCTCGAGGGCGTCGTACGCACCGATGGCGAGCCGACGCCGGCCGGATTGGTCCGGGTGCAAACCCCGCAGGCGTTTCGGGCTCCGGCTCTGCTGGACGCCTATCGCTCGGCCGCAGCCGAGGGCTTCGAGGGCACCGACACCGCGAGTTGTCTCGAGCGCTATGCCGCGGTGCGGATCGCGGCCGTGCCTGGGCACGCCCACAACCTCAAGGTGACCTTCGCCGAGGACTTAGCCCTGGCCGCCAGGCTGGCCACGGACCACCCGCACTAACTCCCTGGTGGCGCGGGCACGAACTCAATCGGGCAAACGCCGCGCACCGCTTCGACCAGGCCAATCAGATCGACGTACGGCGCCTGCCGGGCGAAGTCGGCCAGCAGATCGGGTGGTAACGCCGCGGCGACGTGGGCGGGGACCACGACCGGTGAGACCACGGTGACCAACGTCGATCGGTCGATGGTGGCACCCACCCAGCCGTCCTCGACCACCTTGACCGTGTCGGTCACCGGTCGGGTGGCCGCGACGACTACCCCCGCGGTCGCGGCCCGTTCCCGACAGCGGTCGACAAAGATGCCCGGTGTCGAAGGACACCGGGCATCTTCAAAAACCAGAGGACTGTCGCTCAGGACGCGAGCACCTCATCGAGGATCGCCTCGGCCTTGTCTTCGTTGGTGTGCTCGGCCAGCGCGAGCTCGGAAACCAAGATCTGACGAGCCTTGGCCAACATGCGCTTTTCACCGGCCGAGAGACCGCGGTCGCGCTCGCGGCGCCACAGATCGCGAACGACCTCCGACACCTTCATCACGTCGCCGCTGTGCAGCTTCTCGAGGTTGGCCTTGTAGCGACGCGACCAGTTGGTCGGCTCCTCCACATGGGCGGCACGGAGCACGTCAAAGACGCGGTCCAAACCTTCCTTGTCGACGACGTCGCGAACCCCGACCAGATCGAGATTGCAGGCGGGGACCCGGACGACGAGATCTTGCTGCGCAACGATGCGCAGGACGAGGTACTTGCGGTCTTCCCCCTTGATCGTGCGCATTTCGATGTCTTCAATAACTGCGGCCCCGTGATTTGGATAAACAACCGTTTCGCCGACGGTAAAAGTCATGTGCAATTGCCCCTTCCTAGGTGACCAGTCTAACACGTGCTCGCGACTGCTCCGAACGCGTTTGTGCAGGTCAGAGGCCTAAGAGGGGCTTGACAGATGGGCCATAAATGTGTTGCGCCGAGGCGGTTCGGCCCGAAAATGGCTCCACCGGCAGGTCAGGCTAGGCTGACTTCCGCACGCTTGCACGACCGGGCCGCGCGCCCACGACCCGCGAAAGCTGAGACCCGATGCACTTCCGACGTCGCACCACAGTGTTGATCGGCGCCCTGTTGATCCTGGTCGTTCCCGGTCTCAGTGCATGCTCCATGACCGCCGCTTCCGAGCGCGAATACACCCCGGCGGTCGGCGTCAACGACCGTGACTCTTACGTCGACGTCCTGAACGCCGTGATCGTCTCCGGTCAACCCGGTTCGGGAACCTTCATCGCCACCCTCGTCAACAACGTGCCCGACCAGTCCGCGTCCCTGACCGGCCTCTCCGGCGTTGCCACCGCCAACGACCTGAAGTCGGCGGAGTTCACCCCCATCGACGTTCCCGCACGCGGGTTGGTCAATCTGGCCAACGACCTGGGCATCGCTGTCGCGGGCGATTTTGAGGCCGGCGAGTTCGTGCAGATCGAGATCACCCTGGGGGATGGCGAGATCGTCGCCATGCGAGTTCCCGTCGTCGTCAACTCCGGCGACTTTGCCGGCCTGGACACCTCCGCCGATCAGCCCGTCCCATCAGACGGCGCCTCCGAGGACGCCGCATGACGCACACGCTGATCCTGCTTCGCCATGGCGAGAGCGAGTGGAACGCCAAGAACCTCTTCACCGGCTGGGTCGATGTCGCGCTCACCGACAAGGGCCGCGCCGAAGCGGTGTGTGGCGGCGAGCAGCTCGTGGCCGCCGGCCTGCTGCCCGACGTCGTACACACCTCCTTGCAGCGCCGGGCCATCAACACCGCGGCGCTCGCTCTCGACGCCGCCGATCGGCACTGGATCCCGGTCCGACGGTCCTGGCGACTCAACGAGCGCCACTACGGCGCCCTCCAGGGCAAGGACAAGAAGCAGACCCTCGCGGAGTACGGCGAGGAGCAGTTCATGTTGTGGCGCCGCAGCTTCGACGTACCCCCTCCGCCGCTGGCCGACGACGACGAGTTCTCCCAGGCGGCCGACCCGCGCTATCGCGGACTGGGCTCCGAGCTGCCCCGCACCGAGTGCCTCAAGGACGTCATCGCCCGGATGTTGCCCTACTGGCAGTCAGCGATCGTGGACGACCTGATCGCGGGCCACGCCGTCCTCGTGGCCGCTCACGGCAACAGCCTGCGCGGCATCGTCAAGCACCTCGACCAGATCAGCGACGAGGACATCGCGGGGTTGAACATTCCCACCGGGATGCCGTTGGTCTATCGCCTCGACGAAGCGTTGACGCCGATCGTCGCCGGCGGGGAATACCTCGATCCGGAGGCGGCCGCGGCGGCCGCCGCGGCCGTCGCGAGCCAGGGTCGCTGAACCTCAGGCGGCGTCGACGGGGTGCTGACCGGTGACCACGAAGATGACCCGATGCGCCACCGAGACCGCGTGGTCCGCGATCCGCTCGTAATAGCGGCCGAGGAGCGCGATATCGACCGCCGCCTCGGTGCCGTGCACCCACTCTGAACCCAGCAACTCGGCAAAGCTGGTGCGCCGCAGCTGGTCCATCTCGTCGTCCATCTCGTCCAGTTCGCGAGCGGCGTCCACGTCGCGCTCGCCGATGATCCGGGTCACCCGCGACACCATCAACTCAGCGACCTGCGCCATCCTGGCCATGGTCGGGCGCACCTCGTCGGGCACCGCGAGGTGCGGCACGCGCAGCCGAGCGATCTTGGCCACGTGGACCGAGAGGTCGCCCATCCGCTCCAACTCGCTCACCATCCGCAGCGCCGCCACGACCGTGCGCAAGTCACCGGCCACCGGCTGTTGCAGCGACAAGATCGAGAAGGTGTTCTCCTCGACGCGCTCGCTCGCGCGGTCGATCTGTGCATCCGCGGAGATCACCGCCTCCGCGATGGCCGCGTCACCCCTGAGAAGCGCCTCGGTGGCGTAGTGCACGGCATTCTCGACCTCCCGCGAAATGGCGGCAAGATCGGCAAAGACAGAGTCGAGTTGTTCATGAAAGGCCTCACGCATGGTGCCCACCGTAGGCAACCGAGGTGAACCATCGGCGCTGTGCGATGAACGCAGAGTGAACAGTCACTGGACTTCGGTTCCGGCGGCGCGGGAGCCACCACGGGATGCGTACGATCAGGGCGTGGATCAGATGTCGCAGGTGCTGGTCGCGACCCTGGTTGGCGCCATCGTCGCGGTCGCCGCGACCCTTGCCTGGCGGATCTCCGACCGGCAACTGCGACAACTTTCCCCCGTCGAGGAACCCCTGGTGCCGAGCGGGGTCGCCTCAGTGTTGTCGGTCTTGCGCAGCAGCGCCGTGGTCCTCGATGAGGATGCGGTGGTGCTCAAGGCCTCGGCTCCGGCGTACGCCATGGGGCTGGTCCGCGGCAGCCACTTGGACGTGACCGAGCTCGCGGCGCTCGTGCGCAGCGTTCGGCGCGACGGTCAGATCCGCGAAATCGAGTTGGAGCTCGACCGCTCCGGGTTGCCGCCCCGCCACGTGAGCGCCCGCGTGGCGCCGCTGGGCAGCAAGCTGGTGTTGGCCCTCGTGGAGGACCGCACCAGGGAGCGTCGGCTGGAAACCGTACGCCGCGACTTCGTCGCCAACGTCAGTCACGAACTCAAGACCCCGGTGGGTGCGATCCGCCTCCTCGCCGAGGCGGTCGGCGATGCCGCCGATGATCCCGAAGCCGTGGGTCGCTTCAGCTCCCGGATGATCACCGAGAGCGAGCGGCTTTCCCGCCTCGTGCAACAGATCATCGAGCTGTCCCGCCTCCAAGACGACGACCCCCTCGAGTCCCCCGGGATGGTCTCTCTCGATGGGGTGCTCTCGGCCGCGGTCGACATCAACCGAATCGACGCCGAGGCCCGCGGGATCACCCTGGTCACCTCCGGTGAAGCCGGGCTGGTCGTGCCCGGCAGCCACGGTCAGATCCTGGCGGCCGTGTCCAATCTGGTGGCCAACGCCGTCGCCTACTCCGCGACCTCGACCTCGGTGGTCGTGCGGGCCACGAGCACCGAGGAGGTCGTCGAGATCTCGGTCATCGACCAGGGCATCGGCATCCCCGCGGAGGAGATCGACCGGATTTTCGAGCGCTTCTATCGGGTGGATCCGGCGCGGCATCGCTCCACCGGCGGCACCGGGCTCGGATTGTCTATCGTCAAACACGTCGCCGCCACCCATGGAGGCGATGTCACGGTTTGGTCGGTGGAGGGGCGCGGCTCGACCTTCACGTTGAGCCTGCCGCGACAAGTCGAGGAGGCGGACGCATGACCAGAGTGCTCGTGGTCGAGGACGAAGAAAGCTATAGCGATGCGCTGGCCTACGTCTTGCGCAAGGAGGGGTACGACGTCGCGATCGCCGCGACCGGCCCCGACGCGCTGGCGGAGTTTGATCGCAACGGGGCCGACATCGTGTTGCTGGACCTGATGCTCCCCGGCTTGCCCGGCACCGAGGTGTGTCGCCAGATCCGCGCCGTGTCCAACGTGCCGGTCATCATGGTGAGCGCGAAGGACGACGAGGTCGACAAGATCGTCGGGCTCGAGATCGGCGCCGACGACTATGTCACCAAGCCCTACTCTCCCCGCGAGCTCGTGGCCCGGATTCGCGCCGTACTCCGGCGAGGCATCGAGCCGGATGTGGCACCCACCGTGTTGGAGGTCGGCGAGATCCGGATGGACGTCGAGCGGCACCTGGTGACCGCCAGCGGCCAGGAACAACGACTCCCCTTGAAGGAGTTCGAGCTGCTCGAGCTGTTCTTGCGCAACCCCGGGCGGGTGCTCACTCGAGGCCAGCTGATCGACCGGGTGTGGGGTTCGAACTATGTGGGCGACACCAAAACCCTCGACGTACACGTGAAGCGGCTGCGCGCCAAGATCGAGCAGGATCCCGCCGAGCCGACGGTGCTCGTCACCGTCCGCGGGCTCGGTTACAAGCTCGAGGGATGAACGTCGCGACCGTCGGATCACCCGCTGTCGGTGACGTCCCCTAGGGTCACTGCGTGCCCACTTCCTCGCGTCCCTGGCTGCCCGGCGTGGCTGTCGCGATCACCCTGGTGCTGTGGGCGTCGGCGTTTGTGGCCATCCGCCATCTCGGTCACGACTTCTCCCCGGGCGCCCTCTCCCTTGGACGACTCGTGGTCGGCAGCATCGCCCTGGCCGTGGTCGCCATCTCCCGAGGGCTGGTGCGTCCCAGCGGCAAAGAGTGGGCGGCGATGGCGGCGATCGGCGTCCTATGGTTCGGCGTCTACAACGTCGCCCTCAACGCCGGCGAGCGGCATGTGGATGCCGGCACCGCCTCGATGCTTTTGCAGATCTCGCCCGTGATCATCGCCGTGCTCGCCGCGGTGTTCCTGGGCGAGCGCTTCACCTGGCAATTGAGCATCGGGCTTCTGTTGGCCTTCGCCGGCGTGGCCGTGATCAGTTTCAGCGACCCCGGCGATGGGCGGCGCGACGTGGCAGGCGTGATGTTGTGCCTGCTCTGCGCACTGGTCTATTCCGTGAGCGTGATCCTGCAAAAACCCGTGGTGGCCCGGATCCCCGCCGTGCAGGTCACCTGGCTGGCCTGCACCACCGGGATGATCGCCTGCCTGCCGTTCGTCGGCGATCTGGTCTCCGAGGCCAAGCAGGCGCCGACAGCCTCGTTGTGGTGGATCATCTACCTCGGCATCTTCCCGACGGCGATCGCGTTCACGACCTATGCCTATGCGCTGCGGCATATGCCGGCCACCAAGCTGGGGGTCACCACCTATCTGGTCCCCCCGATCACCATCGTGATGGGCGTGCTGTTCCTCTCCGAAGCCCCACCTGCGCTGGCCTATCTCGGTGGCGCGCTCGCCCTCGTGGGGGTGTCGGTGGCGCGGCGCAAACCTCGGCCGGTCACACAGCCCGAAACTGTCCACACCGCGACCTGACATTCTGGGGTTCATGAGCCTTCTCTCGAACGTGTTGGTGGCGCTGGTCGCGGCACTGCACGCCTATTTCCTGGTCCTCCAGATGTTCTTGTGGACCACGCCGACCGGCCGCCGCGTGTTCGGCTTGGACGCCGACTTCGCCCAAGCCTCCAAGGCGTTAGCGGCCAACCAGGGTCTCTACAACGGATTCCTCGCCGCCGGGCTGATGTGGGGCATGGCCACCGACCAGACCCAGGTCAAGGTGTTCTTCCTGGCCTGTGTGATCGTGGCCGGCCTCTATGGCGCCGCGACCGTGAACAAGCGCATCCTCTTCGTCCAAGCGGTGCCCGCCTTGGTGGCGTTGGGCGCCGTGCTGGCCGCCCGCTGATCGCGGGCTATTCCGGGTCGGGTTGTTCGAGCCAGCCGCGAAAAGCCTCCAGATTGGCGGTGGATTCGCCGCGCAGTCGGCGCCACTCCCACTCCTTGCGGATCGAGGAGGCAAACCCCAGCTCGAGCAACGTGTTGAACGACTCGTCGGCCATCGTGAGCAGAGCCCCCAACAACCGGTCGAGTTCGTCGTGGGTGAGCACGGCGAGCGGCAGGCGGGCATCGAGATAAATGTCGCCCAACCGGTCCACGGCGTACGCCGCGCCATAGGCGCGGAGGTTGCGCTCAAGGAGCCAGCGATAGACCCGTTCATGGTTCTCGTCGGGGTTGCGACACACAAACGCGTGCAGCGCCACCGCGTGGGCGCCGACCTCCAATCGGACCGGGGTGGCCAGCTTGGTCACTCCGGGGAGGGCAAACGAGAACGCTACGGCCCCGGCTGGCCCCGCGCTCTCGGCGTACTCCAACTCCGATGCGCGCAGATAGTCACGCACCACCGCGCACGACGTGGCCGGATCAGGGCTCACGGAGTGGGCTCCAACTCCATCGACTTGCGGGCCCGCGCATAGGACTCGATGGTGCGGCTCGCGGTCCGCTCCCAGGAGAACATGCTCGCCTGCTCGATCGCCCCCGCGGACAACCGCGCTGCGTACTCGCCATCGCAGACGATCCGACGCAGCGCATCGGCCCAGTCGCCGGGGTCATGACCGGCCACGAGCAGCCCGCTGAACCCGTCGCGCACCACCGTGCGCAGCCCGCCAACGGCGGCCGCCACCACCGGAGTCCCGGACGCTTGCGCCTCGACGGCGACCAGGCCAAACGATTCGTTGTACGACGGGACCGCGACCAGCGTAGCGGCGGAATACCACGTGGCCAACGCCGACTGGGCAACCGGTGGCACAAACCGAACCACGTCGTCCAGGCCCAACTCGGCCGACAGCACGGCCAGCGATTCGGGGTGTTCCAACCCCGAACCCGACGGTCCACCGACGATCGGCACGACGAGTCGCTTGCGCAACTGCGGCAACTGGCTCAACAACACGGCCACGGCGCGCAACAGGACATCTGGTGCCTTCAGCGGCTGGATCCGGCCGGCAAAGAGCAGGATGTCGGCGTCGATGGGCAGGCCCAACTGGGCGCGCGCGTGCGCCTTCGGCAGCGGCTTGAAGACGGACAGGTCGACGCCCGGGTGCACGACCTCGACCCGCGAGCGCGGGGCGTCGTACAACTCGATCAGTTGCTCGGCTTCAACGTCGGTGTTGGCGATCAGCACATCCGCGGCTTCGACTACCTGCTCCTCGCCGATGATCCGCGCCATCGGCTCGGGCGAATCCCCCTCGGCCAGGGCGTCGTTCTTGACCTTCGCCATCGTGTGCATCGAATGCACCAACGGCACACCCCAACGATCGCGCGCCAGCGCACCGACCTGCCCCGACAACCAATAGTGCGAATGCACCGCGTCGTAGTGGCCCACCGGCTGACCCGCCTCGGCGCGCAAGACCTCGCGGGCAAACACACACATTTGCCCGGGGAGGTCGGCCTTGCTCAGGCCCTCGAACGGTCCGGCGGTGATGTGACGAACCAGGACGCCAGGCGCGGCTTCGACGATCGGATCCAACGAGGAGGCAGTCGATCGGGTGAAGATGTCGACTTCGATGCCGTTGCGGGCGAGCCTGCGCGCCAACTCGATCACATAGACATTCATGCCCCCGGCGTCGCCGGTGCCGGGCTGGTCGAGCGGCGAGGTGTGGAGGCTGATCATCGCGATCCGAGAGATCGCCTGGACCGGGCCCCGTCCGTTGAGGGTCACGCCGTCAGAACCCACAGGCATGCCGTGAGATTCCCCAAGAACGCCACGCCGGTCAGCGGCCGTTGTCGGGCGCGTGCGATCCGCGCGGGCGCTGGCCGCCTCCGCGCATCAGCCCGATCAGGGAGAAGAACGCCACGACGGCGCCGAAGACTGCCTCGGCCAGGTTGCGACTCACGGCGTTGTAGGCCAACGACAGGGCCACCACGGCCAGCACCAGGGTGACGATCCCCAAAAGGATCCGCAGCCACAGCGGGGCCTTGCGCACCAGTCCCGCACCGGCGGTGACCAGGGCCAACGCCAGCCAGGTGGCGCCGGCATAGCGGAGCGCGACCCCGATTTCGCTGCCCGCACGAACGATGTCGAAGTCGGCAAGAAGATAGCGGGCGATCCAGCAGAGTCCGCCGAGCGCGCCCGAGACGTAGGCGGTGGTACGAGAGATCATCGGCACGGTCCCTCAGGGTGGACGACAGGGCTGCTCCCCGAGTCTGCCAGAACTCCACCCGCGAGATGCGCAAAGTCCACCGCGCCGCCTCGGCGCGCCGGGTGGTCTCCGATCTGGACGGCTCGCGATCAGGCACGGTCAGCTGCGGTTGTCGCCGTCCAACACGAGGTCGGCGAGGCGCCGCAGCTCGGGGGTGAGTTGGTGTTCGGGGACGTCGACCGACAGCACCCCGGGCAGCTCGAAGGTGAAAACGAACATGTCGGGGTGGGGCAGTCCGCCGACGGCTGAACGTAGGTCGACCCGGTCAAGGAGTTGGCGCACCTCGGGCGCGCGCGGGTCGTCGCCGACCAGGCTGACGGAGCCGCGCGTGGTGCGCCCTGCAAAGCCCCCCGACCGGCTGACCTGAATCTCGCGGGCGGTCGTGGGTGCTGGCGGCTCCGCGGGAGCGCCGAGCGGACCCGGGGTCACGCCGACGTCGGACCACGCCGCCGTGACGGCCTCGCCGTGAGACCCCGCGGCCGCCACGGTTGCCGCGGCAAATCCGGCGAAGTCGGTCAACGGGCCGACGTGTGGGCCGGTGAGGGCGGCGTACCAAATCGCACCGGCGCCCTCCCAGGAGCTGCGGCCGATGGCTAGGGCGGCGAGGTGGAAGGCGCGGTTGGGGATGCCGGAGTTGAGGTGCACTCCGCCGTTGTCGTCAGTCGTCTCGATGTAGCCGTCCATATGTCCGGATTGAGGGTCACGACCAAGCACGGGATCGTCGTACGCCGTGCCCGGCGCCGCCATGTCGCGCAGCGCGCGGGCCTGGACCCCCGGCAGGAACAGCCCGGTGCCAATGAGCCAATCGGCCTCGGCGACGCCCTGGCCCAGGAGACGCTGCTTGGTGCAACTGGCGAAGACATCTGACAGCGACTCGTTGAGCGCACCAGGTTGGTTGCGATAGACCAGCCCGGCGGTGTGTTCCGTGACGGCGTGGGCCAACTCGTGAGCCAGGACATCGACGGGCTTGGTGAAGCGATCGAAGATCCGCCCGTCGCCGTCACCGAAGACCAACTGGGTGCCGTTCCAAAACGCGTTGTCGTAGTTGCGTCCGTAGTGGACCGTCATGATCACCGGGGCGCCGGCCCCGTCGAAGGAATCGCGACCATAGACCTCCGCGAACAGCGCCAGCGCCGCGGACCCCCCGGTGGCTGCCTCTTCGACGGCCGCGTCGCCGGCTTCGGGTTCACCTGCGGCCCGCACCTGACGCCCGGGGAGTTGGGTGCCGTTGGCTGCGGTGTGCACCCGCCAGGGAGCGGCCTCGGGCTCGGCGTGGCTGGCGGTCGGGTCGGCGTCGCGGCGTTGCCCTCGGAGCCGCTCGTCGAGCACCAGCGTGCTCTTGGCGCACTCCACGCACTCGGGGTCGACCTCGACCCCCAGCGCCGGCGCACCGGCGATCTGGTCCAGAACGTAGGGCGGGACGAAGAGGCACTGGGTGGGTGTTCCGAGACTCATGCCCTCAGTCCTATCGCGCCGCACCGACATTTCCCAGCCTTGCGGTCCCACGCACGGCGGATCCGCGCTGATTCGGGCCCGAGCGCCAGCGCCGATAGACTCATCCAACGGCGGCTCGCCGTCTCCTCCGCGCCCGGATCACCGATCGGGAGCACACCACTCGAAAGCGACGTTCGCACTCCCATGTCTGGCAACACTCTTCGCAACGACGTGCGCAACGTCGCCATCGTGGCCCACGTCGACCACGGCAAGACCACGCTCGTCGACGCCATGCTGCGCCAGGCCGGCGCCTTCACCGAGCATCAGGCCGAGAACATCGCCGACCGTGTCATGGACTCCGGCGACCTGGAGCGGGAGAAGGGGATCACGATCCTCGCCAAGAACACCGCCGTGCACTATGCGGGACCGGCCGCCGAGGGCAAGCCGATGACGATCAACATCATCGACACCCCCGGCCACGCTGACTTTGGGGGCGAGGTCGAGCGCGGCCTGTCGATGGTCGACGGCATCGTGCTGTTGGTGGACGCCTCCGAGGGTCCCTTGCCGCAAACCCGCTTTGTGTTGCGCAAGGCCCTCAATGCTGACATGCCCGTCGTGCTGGTCGTCAACAAGGTGGACCGTAGCGACGCTCGGATCACCGAGGTGGTGGACGAGACCTATGAGCTCTTCATGGACCTGCTCGACGAGAGCCACAGCCAAGACGCCCTCGACTTCCCCGTCGTCTATGCCTCGGCCAAGTCGGGTCGCGCGTCCCTGGAGCTCCCCGAGAACTCCGGGCAGCCCAATTCTCCCGATCTGGAGCCGCTGTTCCGGACGATCCTGGAGACGATCCCCGCGCCGACGTACACCGAAGGCGCCCCCCTCCAAGCGCATGTGACCAACCTCGATGCTTCGCCGTTCCTCGGCCGACTCGCGTTGGTTCGGGTGCACGAAGGCACGCTGCGCAAGGGTCAGAACGTGGCGTGGATGCGCCGCGACGGCTCCTCGAAGACGGTCAAGATCACCGAACTGCTCGTGACCGAGGGCCTGGAGCGCAAGCCCGGCGAAAGCGCCGGTCCCGGAGACATCGTGGCGGTCGCGGGCATTCCCGACATCACCATCGGCGAGACGCTCGCCGACGTGGAGAACCCGATCGCGCTGCCGCTGATCCATGTCGACGAGCCGGCGATCTCGATGACCATCGGTACCAACACCTCCCCCCTCGTGGGTCGCACCAAGGGCGGCAAGGTGACCGCGCGACTGGTCAAGGATCGGCTCGACAGCGAGCTGGTGGGCAACGTGTCCCTCAAGATCCTGCCGACCGATCGCCCCGACGCCTGGGAGGTGCAGGGTCGTGGCGAACTGGCGCTGGCAATCCTGGTCGAACAGATGCGTCGCGAAGGCTTCGAGCTCACCGTCGGCAAGCCTCAGGTGGTCACCCGTGAGGTCAACGGCAAGCTCCACGAGCCCGTCGAGCGGTTGACGATCGATGCACCCGACGAATACCTCGGCACCATCACCGAACTGCTCGCCACCCGCAAAGGCCGGATGGAGCAGATGACCAACCACGGCACCGGCTGGGTGCGGATGGAGTTCTTGGTCCCGGCGCGTGGGCTGATCGGCTTCCGCACCGAGTTCCTCACCGAGACCCGCGGCACCGGCATTGCGCATCACGTGTTTGAGAAGTACGAGCCCTGGGCCGGCGAAATCCGCTCCCGCGCGTCCGGCTCACTGGTGGCCGACCGCGCCGGCGCCGCGACGGCGTACGCCATGACCAACCTGCAAGAGCGCGGCATCATGTTCGTCGAACCCACGACCGAGGTCTATGAAGGCATGATCATCGGCGAGAACTCCCGAGCCGACGACATGGACGTCAACATCACCAAGGAAAAGCAGCAGACCAACATCCGGTCGGCCACCTCCGACAACTTCGAGAAACTGATCCCGCCACGCAAACTCTCCCTCGAGCAATGCTTGGAGTTCTGCCGCGAGGACGAATGCGTCGAGGTCACCCCGTCCATGGTGCGAATCCGCAAACTCGTGCTCGACGCCAACGAGCGCGCCAAGACCGCCAGCCGAGCCCGGAAAGCCAAGTAGCGCCTAGGCTGGCGCGGTGACCGCAACCACCCTCATCGGGGTCTACGACGCAGACGGAGGTTTGCTAGGCGAGGCGTCCTACGTGTGGGGCAAGTTGCGCGGAACCAAACACTGCGGCCTGTGCGATATCACGCATTCGCCTGTGCGTCGCAAACCCGCATGGGATCAGTTCGTCGCCGAACTTGGGCTGCCCTTCGAGTTGTTGCACCTCAACGAACTGCCGCGCGACGTCGCGGTCGTCGTGGCCCAAGCCGGGGCTCCCGTCGTCCTCGCTCGACATGGCGACAGGTCCTTGTCAGTGTTGCTCAACGCAGCCGACCTCGATGCCGCCAGCGGCTCGGTGGAACTCTTTGCCAAGGCTCTCCGCGCGCGGTTGATCAACTAGGTCAACCTTTGCTTCCCGGCTTTGTGTGAACCGTCCCCCAAGAAGACAACGGGGAGTCTGAGTGTCATCAGGTGACACCCACACTCCCAGTTAGTGGCAGGCGGCCAGCTCAGCGGGCGCGGCCGGGTCGTCCCCTGGGTTAGTGAGCCGCGACAAACCAGCGAGCCAACAGGGTGCTCTCGTGTTCGAGCAGACCATGCAGCCGCAGGGGTACGTCGAGGGGCGCGCCGTCGGTGATCCGGGGATGCAACCCGCCGACCACGCGGGGCACGACCGTGGCACACAATTCGTCCACCACGTGCGAAGCCAACAGATCGCGGAGCAGGCGCGGGCCCCCTTCGCACAACAATTGAGCCAGGTCCCGCTCGACCAAACGTCGGCGCAACTCCCCCAAGTCGACGCGATGCGAGCCCAGGACCAACACGTTGTCCGCGCCAAGCAAGGCCTGCGCCTCAGCTAGTCCAGGGGCGGCGGAGCAGGTCGCCAATAAGACTGACCCACTCGGGGCGTCGCGCAAGGTTTCGGGGATCGCCGCGCTTCGAGAGACCAGCACGATCGGCCGGTCGGCGGGGCGATAGCCCTCGGTGCGGGCGGTTCCGGCTCCCACCACGACCGCGTCGCAGAGTTCGCGCAACAAGGCGAAGACTTGTTTGTCGGCCGCGTTGTTGATCGAACCGCTCTTGCCCGAGTCACCGGTCGCCGCTCCATCGACGGTCGAGACCATGTTGACCCGCAACCACGGCGACCTCGGTGCGGCATACCACGTGGCCAACTCCGCATCGTCGACCTGCCGCTGCCCGGCCTGTTGTTGCTGGGGGACTTGCGCCCCCGGCTCGATCAAACTTCGCATGCCCACCTCATCACCCAGTACTGCACGCCAAACGGATCACCCGCATAGTCCACCGTGCTCTCGTGGCTCCGCGTCAAGACATCCTCAGCGAGCCACACCAGGCTGCCCACCTCGGCATGCAACTCGGCCGCCAACCCCAGGTCGATCATCCTTAACGCGTCCACATCACTGGCGCGCAGCGCCGTTTCGACGGACTCATCGAACGCGTGCGCCCGCGAATCGAGGAAGCCCGGAGCCTTCTCCGTGCGCGACGCACTGCCATTGGCCACCACCAGGACCGACGCCAACCCATCGCCAGGAGTCGTCGGCGCGCCCACCTCCGCCAACAAGTGTTGGGCGATGCGCAGCCCTCGCACCTCCTCGGTGTGGATCGCCACAGGCGCACCGGACTCGGTGAGCCAGGCCACCGCCGCGAGTGCCGCGGCGCGCAGTTCGGCGATCGGGTCGTCCAGCGAGGCGTACGCCGGCAGCAAGGCCGGCGCGCCGGGCACCAACACCACCCGTGAGGTCCGCGGCAAGGCGGTCATGCCAGCCCCCGGATCGCACGCTTGGGGGGCCGGCGTCCCGTGATCGTGGACACCATGTCAACCACCTGCCGCGTCTCGACAACCTCGTGCACCCGATAGATCCGGGCCCCAGCCAGCGCGGAGACGGCGGTCGCCGCGAGCGTCCCCATCAACCGTTCACCCACCGGCAGATCCAGGGATTCCCCCACGAAGTCCTTGTTGGACAGCGACACCAGCACCGGCCAACCGGTCGCGGTCATCTCCCCCAGGCGCCGGGTGATCTCCAAGGAGTGGAAGGTGTTCTTCCCGAAGTCGTGAGCGGGATCGATGATCACCGAACGCCGATCCACCCCCGCGGCCACGGCACGGTCGGCGTAGGCGACGGTGTCGCTGATCGCGGAGGCGACCACGTCGTCGTACTCGATGCGATGCGGTCGGGTGCGCACCGTGACCCCGCCGGTATGGGTGCACACGATCGCGGCGTCGAACTCCGCCGCCACGTCGACCAAGCCCGGGTCGGCGCCACCCCACGCGTCGTTGAGCAGATCGGCACCCGCCTCACACACCGCGCGGCCCACTTCGGCCCGCCAGGTGTCGACCGAGATGACCAGGTCGGGGTACGTCGCCCGCACGCGCGCCACGAAGTCGACAACCCGCCGCTTCTCCTCAGCCACATCGATCTCCGCGCCCGGAGCCGCCTTGATCCCGCCGATGTCAACGATCTCTGCCCCCTCGTCGACCACCTGCGCAACCCGGTCGAAGGCCTTGTCCTCGGCCCAGGTGGCGCCCTTGTCATAGAAGGAGTCAGGGGTCCGATTGACGATGGCCATCATCAACGTCGTGTCGTCAGCAAACTCGTGCCGGCCCAGTTTCAGCGTCATGGCGCCACGCTCGAGGCCGGGGGCCGCTCGAAGGTCGGCACCTCCCGGTCCACCGGTTCCACACCACCGCCAGCGCCACCGACGGGGTGGAACTGTCGCAGCGTGACGGCGGGTGCTCCCGGCCCTGACGCCCCCGATGCGCTCGCCCGAGCGAACGCCGCAGCGGTGATCTGGGTCGCCATGCCACCCAGATCACGCAATGCTTGGTGCCGGTGCGCACGCCGCCCCAGGTCGACCTGCGCGATCGCGTCCATCCCCCGAGCCTGCACGGTGTCCATCAAGGCGGCCAACTCCACGGCGTACCCGGTCGGCATCGACAACGACTCGAACAACTCGCGACGGATCGCCCACTCGCCGGCCAAGGGCTGGATCAGGCCACGCAACTGCGGTGCCAGCAGCGCGATCAATGGCCGGGCCACCAGCTCGGTGACCCGCCCGCCTTCAAAGGCTGCCGTGTCATCGCCGGACCCAAACGGCCGCTCGTAGAATCCTTTCACCAGCGCGACACCCGGATCGGTGAGCAGCGGCCCCAGCAGGCCGGGCACGAAGTGGGTGTCCCAGTCGAGCAGATCAGCATCCATGAACACGATGACGTCGCCGGTGGTGACGAACAGCGACTTCCACATCGCCTCGCCCTTGCCCGGGTGCCAGCCGAGGTCGGGGCGGATCTCCGACGCTCGGTGTACGACGGCCCCGGCGTCCTCGGCTGCGGCGTAGGTTGCATCGGTCGAGTCGGAGTCGATCACCACGATCTCGTCGAGCAACGCGACCGTCTCCATCAACGCCTCGCGCACCCGAGTGACCACATCACCGACGGTCGCCGCCTCATTGCGGGCGGGCACCACCAGGCTCACCCGCGCCCCGCCTTTGGCCGCGAGCAGGCTGGCCAAGGGCCAGTCGTCCCAGTGATGGGTGTGGGCGGCAAACCACCCGGACAGTTGATCGCTCACCCGAGGTGGCCCCGCACCGAGACGTGGCCGGCCAGGAGATTGCGCGCGATGGTGCGCCGTTGGATTTCGTCGGTGCCTTCATAGATGCGCAGGACGCGCAGTTCGCGATACCACCGCTCGATCGGCAACTCGCGGGTGTAGCCCATGCCGCCGTGGATCTGCAGCATCCGGTCAACAATCTCGTTGGCCTTGATCCCGCCGTACAACTTGGCAATCGACTGCGCCTGCCGCGAATCGATGCCGTTGTCGACCTGCCAAGCAGCGGTCAGCACCAGCCACCGCAACGCCTCGATCTCCATCGCCGAATCGGCGATCATCCATTGGATCGCCTGGCGCTCGGCGATCGGTGCCCCGAAGGTCACGCGGGTTTTCGCATGCTCGATGGCCATCTCGGTCAGTCGCTCGCAGGCGCCGAGTGCACGCGCAGGGAGGAGATAGCGACCCTGGCCGATCCACCGCATTGCCAACTCGAAGCCTCGACCTTCTTCTCCCAGGATCGCGCTGTGTGGCACCCGCACGTCACTGAACGACAGGGACGCCGGGCCCCACTCACCCATGGTGGCGATGGGCGACGAGGTCCAGCCCGCCGTGCGATCCACCAAGAAGCAGGTCACCCCTCCGTTGGCGCCAAGTTCTTTGTCCGTCACGGCGAAGACCATCACGAAGTCGGCCGCGTCACCGCCGGTGATGAAGGTCTTTTCGCCGTTGATCACCCACTCGTCACCGTCTCGCACCGCGGAGGTGCGGATGTTGCGCGCGTCCGAGCCAGCCCCCGGCTCGGTGATGGCAAAACACGAGAGGCGCTCACCGGAGATGGTCGGGAGGAGGTACGTCGCCTTCTGCGCCTCGTTGGCCTCGAACAAGATGTTGTCGGCGTCACCGCCAAAGCTGAACTGGACAAACGAGCGGCCGATCTCAGCCTGGATCAGTGCGGCCATGACCGCGCTCAGCGCCATCCCGCCGTACTCCTGCGGCGTCTGAATCCCGAAGAACCCCGACGCCTTCGCCTTGTCGCGCAGGCTCGTGAGTTCTTCACGCGTCAGGCCGCGTTCGTGGCGGCGCTCACGCTCCAACACCTCCTGCTCGAGTGGCAGGATCTCGCGGTTGACGAACGTGCGGACCCAGTCGCGGATCTCGCGCTCTTCCTCGGTGAGACGCAGGTCCATCTGCTCCCTTTTGTTTGGGCTCCCATGTTTGGCCTGCACCGAGGCTATCCGCCGCTGCTCACCAGGGCACGCCTGGTCTCTCGCTCGACCACGTCGATGAGCACAGCACGCACACAATCGGGGCCAAACATGACCTCCTCCCAGGTGAACCGCACCACCACATAACCCAGCCGGACGAACGCGGCATAGCGGCGCACATCGCGGCGCAGGTCGTCCCGCGAGGAGTGGAACTCGAACCTATTCGCCGCTCTTTGGTCCGCCTGTCTGGCCACCCGAATCGCCGCCCGGCGACCCGTCCGTGGCGACCGCTCCGCGGTCGCGAGGAGTTGGCTCAGGGTCACCTGCCGCGAGCGCAAAGCCGAGTCGGCCACCGTGAGAGCGACGTCAAACGGATAGGCCCGCGCGCAGTTGATGACCGTTCTGAGGGGAGTCGTCACAACGCCACTCACGTCAAACGCGGGCACATCTGCCCAGTGCACCTCCAAACCCGGGTCGACCAAGGCTGGTGCGCCGCCGAGGCACAGTGACGGGCGCGAACTTCCGCGCTTATGCACCCGCTAGCCCAGATAGCGGCGTACGGCGCGAGCCAGGGCTTGGGCGTACGCCGTCCGGCCGGCCGCGCTGGTCATCCGCCCCGCATCCCGGGCGTCGCGCATGTTGCCGCACTCGACCACCACCGTCGGCACATCAGACAGGTTGAGGGTGCCCAGGTCGGAGCGAAAGTCCAGACCGTCACCACCGGCGATGTACCCCGCCACGGGCAGACCCTTGTCCCGCAGCCCGGCGCGCACCGACTTGGCCAGGCGCCGAGACGACCGGAAGATGTCGTGGGTCCAGGGCCGCCGGTCTGTTGGCGCGATGACGTGGAAGCCGGGCCCCCCGCCGAAGCTGCCGTCCGCATGGATGCTGAGCTTTAGGTCAGCATCGACCCGATTGCCGACGCGACCACGCTCGTCGACGCACGGACCCCAGCGATCCTGGCGGTTGGTGCTGCGGGTCAAGATCACTCGGGCCCCGGCACGCTCCAGCCGAGTCTTGAGCAGCTGGGTCACCCCAAAGGCGAAGGTCGCCTCGGGGAAGCCGCCGTTGGTGGCGGTGCCGGTGGTGTTGCAGGCCTTGCGGAACCCACCCGCGGGCACCAGCGCGTTGATCTGCTCCGGGAAGTTGTGATTGCCGAGTTGGTGGCCCGCGTCGATCACGATCACTCGACCGGCCAGGCTCCCTTCGACGGCAGCCGCTGGCTGTTCGAGTTTGGCGTTCGCGGGCGCGAGCACCGCACCCCCCGCCACGGCGACCAGCACCGCGGCAGGCACGAGACCAGCCACCCTCATCCGGCGGCGTCCAAACGCACCCATGGCCTACTCATACCCCAGGATCTGTTCGCGTTTTGCACCCCAGGCGAGGGCCGAAGCGATGGCCTCGTCGATGCCCGAGTCCGCAGACCAGCCGAGCAACTCACGAGAGCGATCGACATTGGCAAAGGCACCAACGGCGTCCCCGAGCCGAGGCGGCGCCTCCACCACGGGCACGGCCGAGCCGAAGACCCGCTCGAAGGAGGCCACCAGCTCACGCACCGTGACGCCCTCGCCGGTGCCGATGTTGATGATCACGCTGGGCGCAGCGACCGCTTCGAGCGCCTCGTCGAAGACCTCCACGGCACGCACATGGGCGCGCGCCAGATCCCACACATGGATGTAGTCCCGGATGCCGGTGCCGTCTCGGGTCGGATGCTCGATGCCCGTAATCGTGAAGTGGTCCTTGAGGCCGCGCGCAGCCATCACCAGCTGCCCGAGCACGTGACTGGGCTCCTTGGCATAGATGCCCGACTCCAGATCGGGATCGGATCCGATCGGGTTGAAGTAGCGCAAGATGATGGCCCGCAGATCGGTCGCGG
Organism: uncultured Actinomycetota bacterium; assembly: GCA_963814245.1. Taxonomy (GTDB): domain Bacteria; phylum Actinomycetota; class Actinomycetes; order Propionibacteriales; family Nocardioidaceae; genus Nocardioides. The sequence goes on along the minus strand of CAWFBY010000001.1, from coordinate 896,618 downwards.
CGGCCATGTCCTCGAGGATCTGCTCCATCATCCGCTTGGTTCGGGCGTACGGCGAAGGCGGGTCGAGTGGATCGGCCTCGGTGACCTCGAAGTCCTCCTTGACGGCGTACAACGAGGCCGAGGAGGAGAACAACACCCGGTTGCGTCCGAGCTTGACCAGCTCATCGAACAGCTCGAGCGACTTGGCCACGTTGTCGCGGTAGTACTCATAGGGCTTCTCGACCGATTCGGGTACGACGATGCGCGCGGCCATGTGGATGGTGGCGTGGATGTCGGGGTGTTCGGCGAAGATCCGCCGCACCAGCGCGCGATCGGCAATGTCGCCTTCATAGAAGATGCGGTCCTTGGTGAACACCAGCGGCCCAGTGATCAGCGAGTCCAGAATCACGGGGATGTGACCGGCTTCTTCGAGCGCCTTCGCTGTCGTCGAACCGATGTAGCCGGCGCCGCCGGTGACAAGAATCTTCATGGTCTCACCCTAACCGCGGCCGAGGTTCCCGGCCGAACGAGCGACACTGTGCGCATGGACGAACACCTCGAACAACTGCTGCAATGGGCGGCCCGCTCGCAGACCCCTGACGGCTTCGGCTGGTTGCTCGATGATGGCAGCGTCGACACTGGGCGGCCGGCCGAGTTGTGGATCTCGACGCGGATGACGCACGTCTTTGCGCTGGCGACGGCGGGCGGCGACCCCCGGTGGGGCCACCTCCTCGAACACGGGCTACACACCCTCGACTCGACCTTCGCGGATCGGACCAACGGGGGCTGGTTGCCTGCCGCCGCACACGATGGCGCCGGATGGAGTAAGCGCCTCTATGACCACGCCTTCGTGTTGTTGGCGGCCTCGAGTCTGCTTGGCGTGGGCATCGCGGGAGCTCGGGCGACGTTCGACTCTGCACTCGACGTCGTTGACCGGCGCTTCTGGGAAGACGGCCCCGGCGCGGCCCGCGACGCGCTGTCGGCGGACTGGCTGGCGACCGAGCCGTATCGGGGGGCCAACGCCAACATGCACCTCGTCGAGGCGTTGCTCGCCGCCGGGGAGGTGAGCAACGATCGCCGATGTTTTGCTTGGGCGCTGCGGATCTCAGAACGCATCATCGGCGCCGGCGCGACGGCGTACGACTGGAGAGTGCCCGAACACTACGACCCCGACTGGGAGGTCCTCCCCGAGTTCAACCACGACCGTCCCCGCGACCCGTTCCGGCCGTACGCCGTGACGCCAGGCCATGGGTTGGAGTGGGCTCGGCTCCTGCTTCAGTTGGAGGCCGGCCTGGGCGTGGCGGCGCCGACCTGGTTGGCTCCCGCCGCCGCGGGGTTGGCCGACCGCGCCTTCGCCGACGGGTGGAGTGCCCCCGGTGGCATCGCTTACACCACCGACTGGGCCGGGAAACCTGTCGTGACTGACCGGTTCCACTGGGTGATGTGTGAGGCGATTGCCGCGGCGCACACCTTGGCGTTGCGCACCGGAGAGCCGCGCTGGGCCGTTCGCCGCGACCAGTGCCTGACTCACACGTTGGCCCATCATGTGGCGCCTGATGGATCGTGGCACCACGAGCTGGACGCGGTGAGCCTCGCCCCCACCCACCGCACCTGGTCGGGGCGACCCGACGTCTATCACGCTTATCAGGCGTTGCTGTTGCCCCGCCTAGGGCTGAGCCCTTCGGTGCTGGGCGCGGTGCTGGCCAACCGCACATGACATGATCGACCGGTGAGTGGGCACGTGAGCGAACCGGCAACCGAACCGGTGCCCGAGTGGGTCTTGTCGGCCACCTTAAACCGTCCCTACCTCGCTCGAGAGGGCGATAACGGCCTCACCGTCGACGGCGTGCTGTTGCTCGATTCGAGTGCGCCCGCTGAAGCCGACGCTTCCTTAGTGGTCGGCGGCATCGCAATGCCGGCGCGGTGGCAACGCCCGTCCCCCAAGCTCGCCGCCCGGTTCCCAGAGACTCCAGAGGCGGCCCGCGCCAAGTTCGTGGCGGGATCGGTGCCGGCCAACGGAGAGTCCCTTGACCTGGTCCTCACCCTCGATGGACAGCGCCACATCCTCGCCTCACGGTCGTTGCCGGACACACTGCCCGGCGTACGGATCCGGGGCGGTGCCGCGGCGGTGCGGGACCGGATCGCGGCCTTGGCCGCCGCACACCAGCGCGAGGAACCCGACCGGGTGGCGTTGCGTGACGCGCTCGCCCAGGTGCCGGCGGCCAAGCGGGATCGGGAGTGGCGTGAAGCCAAAGTGCTGAGCCAGATCCTGTTCCGGAACAACCCCAAACAGATGCTTGCCGAGCTGGCCGAGATCCGCGCCGACTACCAATCAAAAGGCGACGCGAGCGGACTGGCCGACTTCTGGGATCAGGTGACCGCGGCCTTGGGCGGGCTGACGCTGACCCCTCACGGCTATCGGCGCCCCCTTGGCGGCGCCGCCGATTCAGGGCAATTGTGGGCCGCGATTGCGACCGTCACCGACACGCTGGCCGCGGCGGGCTTCCCGAGTTTCGTCGTTTCGGGGACCCTGCTTGGCCTGATCCGCGAAGGCGACCTGATCCCCCATGACGACGACATCGACCTCGCCGTGATCATCGAGGGAGCCACCACCTACGAAGTGGTCCCCAATTGGCAGCGGCTACGCGCCCTGCTCCCGACCCTGGGACTCTCGGCCCTCGATCAGACGGAAACCCCGCTCGCCCATCTGCAGATCGAACTCGCTCCCGGGGTCAAGGCCGATCTGTTCCCCGCGTGGTTCTTCGGCAACAACGCCTTCGTCTATCCGCACACGGCCGGCGAGCTCACCGTCGATGACCTCCTGCCGCTGGCGGTCCACGAGGTGCACGGGGCTCGGGTGCCCGTGCCGAAAAACCCTCAGGCGCTCCTGCGCACCAACTACGGCGACGATTGGGGTACGCCGGACCCGACGTTCCGGTTTGACTGGGCCCGGTCGCGCCAACGCTTCGGCGACCTGGTCGAGCGACTCAAACCGAGATCGGACAAGCGGGTCTACGGGTTTGTGTTGCATCACACGATGGCGCGACCCACGCGACCCGATGCCGAGTCCGGGCTGGAGGTGACCGGTTCGATGTTGCCCGACCCACGCGTCCAAGGCCTCACCCCCGAGTTGTTGGTCGACGGCGAGCCGGTGCCCGCAGACTGGGGTCTGCCCACGCCCGGCCTGGCGAGGAGTTTCCCGCAGATCCAAGCGGCACCCACGGCGGGCTTTCAGGCCCGGGATCTCCCCACCAATGCCCAACTGCTGCGGCTGGTGGCTCGTGCCGAGGACCGCACCATCTTGCTCAACAGTCACCGGTTGCCCGCTGTGCTGCCGTCGCCGAGCATCCACGGTGGCATGGCGGCCGTGAGCGCCTTCCTCGACGATCTCGCCTCCCATCGGGACCGCGATCCCGCCGACTACCTCGCCCTCGACGAGGCCCTGCGCCGCGTGCCGCGCCGGCTGCGCGACCAACAGTGGCTGGAGACCAAGATCCGCACGGATGCGTTCTATTCGATGCGGGCCAAGGCGACGGTGGCCGCCCTGTCAGACCTGCGCGGAAGGTTCGAACGCGCTGGGGACGGGGCCGGGTGGGAACGCTTCTGGACGGACCTTTCGGCTGCAATCGATCCGCTCACGATCACCATTCACGGCTACAACCTGGCCCTACGGCACCAGTCCGGCGAGCGGGTTTGGGCCGAGGTGAGTGAGGTGATCACCGCGCTTTCGGACTTGGGGCTCAGCGCCGGAGTGACAGCGGGGACGCTCCTGGGCCTGATTCGTGAAGGGGGCCTGATCGGTCACGACGACGACGTCGACCTGGCCGTCTATCTGCCTGTTGACGACCACCATTGCGCGGCCGAAGCCTGGCTGAGTGCGCGGGAGGCGATGCGGGAAGCGGGGCTGTTGGATCCGGAGTTCGAGGCTTTCGATCGCCCGCACGCCCGGCTCGTGCAACGAGGTGCAGTGCAGATCGACGTGTTTCCTGCCTGGACGCACGAGGGTCGCTATTACATGTGGCCGCACGTGTTTGGCGACACCAGCGCCGACGAGGTGTTCCCGCTCGGTGCTCGCGAGGTGCATGGCGTTCAGATGCCGGTTCCGTGCCAGCCGGAGGCAGCGCTGGCTGCGGCGTACGGCGCGGGATGGGCGGTGCCGGACCCGGCGTACAACTTCAGTTGGGGCGCCGCCAAGCAACGCTTCGAGGCTGTTCTCGACCGCTTCCGACCCAGCTGGGTCAGCCCAATGAAGCCAGATCAGCCGGCGCGGTCCTCGCGACCGTAGTCGTCCTGGAGGCGAACGATGTCGTCTTCGCCGAGGTAGTCACCGCGCTGGACTTCGATGATGGTCAGCGGGATGTCCTGGTCGTTGCAGATGCGGTGCGCGGCACCGAGTGGCACTTCGAGCGATTCGGCAGTGCCGACCTCGACGGTCTCACCATCGATGATGCAGGTGGCGATCCCGGAGACGACAAACCAGTGTTCGGATCGGCATTCGTGAGTTTGGTAGGACAGGCGCTTGCCGGGAGCGACCTCGATGCGTTTGACCTTGAAGCCGTCGCCCTCATCGAGGACAAACCAGGAGCCCCAGGGCCGTTGAGCCGAATCGCGATGCATATCTGCCTCCAAAGGACTGCGGCCGAGCACGTGCAGTGAATGGTTGGTTCGTTCACTTGTCCTGGGCCATGCCCGATCGCGGGGAGGCGCCACAGCCCATCTCGCGAAGGTACTCTCGGGTAGTTGGGGGCACAAGGCCCGAACGGGCCATTGTCCGGCTAGCAAATCGGCGCTATGCCTCAGCAAGGGCCGTCGGGCCCGGGCTGCTGGCCTGACGCCGCCCGGTTGTTTGTTGGCCCGTTCGGGCGAGGCCGTTGATGGCGAAAGGACTCGCACATGTTGGGAAACACCACCGTGACAACAATGCTTCCTGTGATGGATATGGCCCGGGCCAGAGCGTTTTACGAGCAGTGCCTCGGGCTGAAGCCAGGCAACTTCAAACCTGATGGCAAGTTCGCGTACGAAGTCGGGGGCAGCACCCTCGCATTGTTTCCGAAGCCAGATGGGACCAAGGCAGAACACACCGTCGTCAGCTTCAAGGTTCCAGATCTGGCAGAGACCATCGCAGCGTTGAAGGAGGCGGGCGTTGTCTTCGAAGACTACGACCTGCCTGGTTTCAAGACTGTCGATCACGTCTGCGTTCTCGGGTCAGAAAAGGCAGCGTGGTTCGTGGACACCGAGGGGAACTGCCTCTGCATCCATGAGGATCTCTGACAGGTCGCGACGCGTGTTGGCGCGCCTCAGAACGTTCGAGGACGCCAAAGCGTCTACCTCGGCGTTCAGCCGCGGCGTAGGCCGGCGATCGCCGGCTTCACTTCGGCGAGATAGACCAGCGCAGCGACGGTGAAGATGATGTGAAAGAGACTCAAGGGGTTGCCCGGTGAGATCAACACCTGGGCAAACACGCCCAACAGCAAGATGAGTACCCACGCGAACTTGGGGAGTTTGCTGGCCACCTCGAACTCTTCGGTGCTGTGGGTGAGCGAGTTGACGAGGGCGTAGAGCATCGCGATCAGCGCGCCGAACCAGAAGGCGATGCTGATCCAGTACTCCACGATGAACACGACCGGACCGCCGATGGGGGGAAAGAACACGGGAGAAGACTATCCCGCCACCCGAATCCGGTGCCGCAGGACACAAAGAGGGTGCACAACCGCGGAAGTTCGATGACCTCCCTGGAGGTGTCACGCCTGAGTTGGTGAGTTCGCGCGTCGAACTTCCGCTGTTGTGCACCCATCTAGCCCCGCGAGGGTGTGGAAATCAGTCGCCGATCTTCTCGGCGGCGTCGGTAACAGCCTTGACACTGGCTGCCGCCGTCTTCTTGGCGGCGGTGACGGTGGCCTTGGCGCTGGAGGCGGCCGCCGACTTCTGGGTCCTCTGGGCCACGCTCTTGCGAGCGGCGGCAGCACCCTTGGCGGCCTGGGTCTTGGTGGTCTTGGCCTTGGCAACGCTCGTCTTGGCGTTGGCCACCAGGTCCGAGGTCGACTCGGAGGTGCGGATCCGACCGACGAGGTCCTCGCCGCGCTTGATCAGCTCGACGTAGGTGCCGTTGGCCGAGGTGACGTTGTTGTTGACCAACGTCGCGACCTTGGCGGGCAGCGCCTTGGCCTCCGTCTGCAGGGCGACCATGCGCGCCTCGACGTTGGGGCGGCGGGTCGCCGCAATCCGCTTCTGTACGTCGACGACGGCCTCACGGACCACCTCGACTGCCAGGTCGGTGACCCCGACGCCGGCGTAGAAGGGCCGGGTCGCGCCCGCCTTGAGGTCGGACGCGCTCAGGTTCTTGAACGTGGTCTGTGCCATGACATTTCTCCTTGTTGTTTTCAGTGTTCAGGCTTGGTGAGTTCGCCGCTCGCGTTGAGAGCGAGGAACGAGGCGTAGACATCGAGCAGCGACTGCTTCTGCCGCTCGCTGAGCCCTCGATCGTTGAGGATCGCCAACTCCACCGACGGCTCGGTTGCGCCGGTCGTGACGTCCTCGGGGTTGAGGATGCCGGCGCGGATGTAGAGCTGTTCGGAGGAGATTCGCAGCGCCTTGGAGATTTGTTGCAGCACCTCGGCCGACGGCTTGCGAAGGCCCCGTTCGATCTGGCTCAGGTAGGGGTTGGAAACCCCCGCTTGCTCGGCAAGCTGGCGAAGGGACAACTGCGCCGCCAGCCGTTGCTCCTTGAGGTAGTCACCGAGACTCCCCACAGTCTTGCCGACCTTTGACTTTGCCATACCTCCAGTGTGCTAACTATTGTTAGCAAATTGCAAACTGGTGGCTGGTGTTACTCGTCACATCGCCTCCAAAGTCCTTCTATTGTTGGCCTTTCGGCGATGTCCGGGCGCTAACTATCGCTCAGACGAGAGCACGCAGGAAGCCCACCGGCACGCCGCCACCCAGCAGCGGGACCTCGCCCGTACGGCGTACGGCAGCGCCGTCGACGCCCGCCTCGGTGTCGACCCCGCCGCGCACCAACGCCGCAGCCATCAGCACCGGTCGCACCCGCGGCGAGCCGTCGTCGGTCTTGGTCGCAAAGGCGCGTCCGTCCGGCAGAGCGACGGCATAACACGACTCGGCGCCAGCCTTGCCAATCGCGCCGGGGATGGCGGTGAGGAGCTCGCGTTCGTCGCGGGCGCTGCCGGAGACGTACGCCGGGTGGTGGCGGATCGCCTCGGCGACGCGCGCCGCCGCTGGATCGTGGGCGCCCGCGCCGTCGACCCCCATCGCGACGCGGCCGAAGGCCCGGGCCAGGCCCACCAGCGACGACGACAGGAGCGGCGCGCCGCAACCGTCGACGGCGATCGCGGCGTCCTCTCCCGTGAATTCGGTGTAGGTCGTGTTGATCGCCCGTTGTAGGGGGTGATCGGGCTGCAGATAGGTGTCCACGTCCCAGCCGTTGAGCACACAGGTGGCCAACATTGCGGCGTGTTTGCCTGAGCAGTTCATCAGGATGGGGGCCTTGGCGCCACCGGCGCGGATCACCGCGACCCGCGCGTCGTCGTCGAGCGGATAGTCAGGTGGGGTCTGCAGCGCCGTCTCGGCCAGTCCAGCACCGCCCAGGATGCGGCGGACGCCCTCGACGTGGAATTCCTCCCCCGAGTGCGACGCGCACGCCAGGGCCAGCAACTCGGGAGGCAGATCCAACCCACAACGCACCATGGCCAGGGCTTGCAGGGGTTTGTTGCATGACCGGGCGAGAATCTGGCGGTGCACGTCACCGATCGACCAGTCGATGGAACCGTCGGCTGCGAGCGCCACCAACGAGCCGTAGTGATGGCCCTCAACAAATCCTGAACGCACGATCTCGGCGACGACGGGCTGTGGCATGCGCGCAGGCTATCCGCCAGGGCCGCGAGTGGCAGGATGGCCCCGTGCTGACAGATGCAGTGGCCAATGAGGCGGTCGCCCAATATCACCCGACCCCGCGCGAACTCGACGATCTGGAGCTGCTCGTGGGAGGCGCGTTGCACCCGACGGTCGGCTTCAACGAACCGGGCAGCTCGATCACCTTGCACCTGCCGCCCGACGTGGTGGAGGCGGCCGCGCCCAGCGGCATCGTTGAGCTGGTGGACCCCGAGGGGCTCCCGTTAGCGCGCGTTGATCTCGACGGTCGCGTTGTCCCCCTCGCGGCGCCCGCGTATGGCCCGTTCCGCCGACTCCACCTGACGACGACGCAAGCTCGTGAGGCCTACGCCGGTCGCACGTGGGTCCCCGTCGCCGGCCCCATCAGCGAGTCGGATGTGAGCGCCCTCGCCGAACTCGGCCCTGTTGTCCTCCTAGCGCTCACCGGACACGGCACCTCGTGGTTGTCCCCGGTCGGGCTGGTGCGCGCCACCGTGGCCGCGAGCGAGTTGTTGCCCGATTGCGCCGTCATCGCGGTGCCGCTCGCCTCCCGCGACGACGCCGATCTCGATCATCACCTCGGAGTACAGGTGGCCGAGAACTACGCCGACGGCGACCCGGTCGTGGGGCTGGCCGAGGGCGGTGAGCTCCCCGACTCGATCGCCGAGATCGTCAACGCCGATCGACCCGGCCCCGAGGCGCAGGGGTTGGTGCTCTTCTTCACGGGGCTGTCCGGGTCGGGCAAGTCGACGCTCGCCCAGGCGCTGATTGACCGGGTGCTGGAGACGGGCGCGCGCTCGCTCTCCAGCCTCGACGGCGACGTCGTACGCCGCAATCTGTCGGCCGGCCTGTCGTTTTCGAAGGCCGACCGGGAGACCAACATCCGCCGGATCGGGTGGGTCGCCGCGGAGGTCGCCCGCCACGGCGGAGTGGCCGTGTGCAGCCCGATCGCCCCGTTTGCCGAGACCCGCCGACATGTGCGCGACCTGGTCGAGGAGGCTGGCGGCGCCTTCTTCCTGATCCACGTGGCGACTCCGTTGGAGGAATGTGAGCGCCGCGACCGCAAGGGCCTCTATGCCAAGGCCCGAGCCGGCGAGATCCCGGAGTTCACGGGCATCTCCTCGCCCTATGAGGAGCCCGACGACGCCGCGGTGCGTGTGGACACCACCGGACGCACGATCCCAGCCGCCCTCGATGAGGTGTTGGTGGCGTTGCGAGACGCCGGCTATCTGGATCTTACGAATTAGGACAAAGGCTAGTGATTCAGTAGAGTAACCCGGACTTATTGCCCGGAGATAAGGCGAACGATGCCCGACCTGACCACCACCTTCTTTGCCGTGATCGCCGCGGGCTTTTTCGTCGGCTGCGTCGTCGGCCTGACCGGCATGGGGGGCGGCGCCCTGATGACCCCCGCTCTGATCTTCCTCGGCGCCGGTGGCGGCGAGGCCGCGACCGTGGTCACCGCCGATCTCACCGCGGCCGCGGTCTACAAGTCCGGCGGGGCGCTGGTCCACCACAGTGAAGGTTCACCCAATCTCAAACTGGCCAAGTGGCTGATGATCGGGTCGATTCCGATGGCGCTGGCGGGCCCCTGGCTGGTGGCCCTGTTTACCGACCCGGAGAACCTCGATCACGTGCTCAAACTCGCCATCGGCTTCGCCTTGCTGTTCGCCGCTGCGACCTACGCCGCCCGCCTCTTCATCAACCTGCGACGGGTCCGCGCGGGCACGCATGTCGTCGACGACGACCCGGCGATCCGGGTGCTCGCGACCCTGCTTGTGGGTGCCCTCGGCGGCCTGCTGGTCGGCATCACCAGCGTCGGCTCGGGGTCGGTCATCATGATCGCGCTGCTGATGCTCTATCCCGGGCTCTCCGCGGTAAAGTTGGTCGGCACCGACCTGGTCCAGGCCGTCCCACTCGTGCTGGCCGCCGCGATCTCCAACATCTTTTTGCACGGCCTCGATTGGGGGGTGACGATTCCGCTCATCCTGGGCTCGGTGCCGGGCACCATCTTGGGCAGCAAGATCGCCCCCAAGGTGCCCCAATCGATCATCCGTCGCGGCATCGTCGTGGTGCTCACGATGTCGGGAGTCGCGTTGCTCGACAAGGCCGGCTGGGCTCCGCTCGGGGCCGGCGAGGACGAGACCTACCCGATGTTGATCGGGGGTGTCGGCGTCGCGATGGTGGTGTTGGTGCCGGTCCTGTGGGGCTTGCTGCGGCGTACGCAAGGATTGCCCATGTTTGGTTCGCCGACCGTCGCCGAACTCGACGACCCGGCGTACCGCCCCGGCATCATCGGCATGAAACGCACCTAGCCCGGTCCGCTGTCCAACCACGATTGAGGCGCACCGCTGCGGCCCGGCTAGCATGATGACCGCCGTCACGAGGAGAGGCCCTTACACCGCATGAGTGCACCACCGACCCACGCCGATTACCAGATGAGTCAACTCGACCAGCTGGAGGCCGAATCGATCCACATCTTCCGCGAGGTTGCCGCCGAGTTCGAGAAGCCTGTCCTGATGTTTTCAGGCGGCAAGGACTCCATCGTGATGCTTCGCCTGGCCGAAAAGGCCTTTTATCCGGCGCGGATTCCCTTCCCCGTACTGCAGATCGACACAGGACTGGACTTTCCCGAGGTGCTCGTGACCCGTGACAACTGGGTCAATCGGCTGGGGGTGCGGTTGGTGGTAGCCAGCATCGACGACGCCATCGCTCAGGGCGTGGTCGTCGACGACGGCAAGACCTCGCGCAACCGCATGCAGACGGGCACTTTGCTCAACGCCATCGAAGAAAACGCCTTCTCTGCCGCCTTCGGTGGTGGCCGCCGCGACGAAGAGAAGGCGCGGGCGAAGGAGCGCGTCTACTCCCACCGTGACGAGTTCGGTCAGTGGGACCCCAAGATGCAACGCCCAGAACTTTGGTCGCTCTACAACGGCCGGCTCCACGAGGGCGAACACATGCGGATCTTCCCGATCTCCAACTGGACCGAGTTGGACATTTGGGACTACATCGGTCGTGAAGGCATCGAGATCCCCCCGATCTACTTTTCCCACCAGCGTCGGGTGTTCGAACGCGACGGGATGCTGATGAGCGAGACCCCGCTCAACCCGACCCGCCCGGGCGAGATCGTCGAAGAACGCACCGTCCGGTTCCGCACCTGTGGCGACATCACTCTCACCGGCTGCGTCGAATCCGGCGCGTCAACGATCGCTGAGATCATCGACGAAATCGCCGTCGCCAAACTCACCGAGCGCGGCGCCACCCGAGGCGACGACCGCTTCTCCGAAGCTGCCATGGAAGACCGCAAGAAAGAGGGCTACTTCTGATGGCCGAGACCACCCAGCCCACCGGCATGGATCTGCTGCGCTTCGCCACCGCTGGCTCCGTCGACGACGGCAAGTCCACGCTCATCGGTCGACTGTTGCTCGACTCCAAGTCGATCTTCGAGGATCAACTTGAGGCAGTTGAGGCCACCAGCCACTCCAAGGGCTACGACTACACCGACTTGGCCCTCCTGACGGATGGCCTGCGCTCCGAACGCGAGCAGGGGATCACCATCGATGTGGCCTATCGCTACTTCGCAACCCCCACGCGCAAGTTCATCATCGCCGACACCCCCGGTCACATTCAGTACACCCGCAACATGGTCACCGGTGCCTCCACCGCCGACCTTGGGCTGGTGCTGGTGGACGCACGACAAGGCCTGACCGAGCAGTCCCGACGCCACGCCGTGCTCCTCTCGTTGCTGCGGGTGCCCCACCTCGTGTTGGCCGTCAACAAGATGGACTTGGTCGACTTCTCTGAGGAGATTTACGAGAAGATCCACCACGAGTTCACCCAGTTCGCCACCAAGCTCAACATCCCCGACCTCGAGGTCATCCCGATCTCGGCGTTGCAGGGCGACAACGTGGTCAACCGCAGCGAGAAGATGTCGTGGTATCACGGCCCCACGCTCATGCATCACCTTGAGCATGTTCACGTGGCGTCCGACCGCGACCTCGTCGACGTGCGGTTTCCCGTGCAATATGTCGTGCGGCCCAAGTCAGACGACTTCCACGACTATCGCGGGTACGCCGGGCAGGTTGCCGGCGGTGTGCTGAAGAAGGGCGACGAGGTCGTCGTACTGCCCAGCGGGATGACCTCCACCATCGAGGCCATCGACATGTTCGACCGGGAGATCGACGAGGCGTTCCCGCCGATGTCGGTGACCGTCCGGCTAGCCGACGATGTGGACGTGTCCCGCGGCGACATGATTGCGCGCCTCAACAACGCGCCCAAGCCCAGCCAAGACATCGACGCGATGGTGTGTTGGATGACCAACGAGCCGCTGCGCCCCCGCCAGAAGTTGTCGATCAAGCACACGACGCGCACCGGTCGAGCCATGGTCAAGGACGTGCAGTATCGCCTCGACGTGAACACCCTGCACCGCGACCTGGAAGGCAAGGAGCTCGGGCTCAACGAAATCGGCCGCGTGCAACTGCGCACCACCGTCCCGTTGCTCTGCGATGCCTACTCCAAGAACCGCACCACCGGCTCCTTCATCCTCATCGACGAAGCCACCGGCGTGACCGTGGGCGCAGGGATGATCAACAGCGGCACCTAAGCACCGACCCGTCGCAGTTTCACCACCGACCCGTCGCAGTTTCACCACCGACCCGGGGGTCGCCCGGGCTAACTCAATTTCGGTCGCACGTGCAGACCCACCTCGGGGTCGACGATCACTTCTTGACTCGCAGGCATACCGTCTACCGAGAGTGTCTCGTCAAGACCGACATTGCGCTTGACGAGGGCCAAGGCGATCGGCCCGAGCTCATAATGGCGCGCCGAACTGCCGACGAAGCCGACCACCCGATCACCCAGCAACAAGTCGGAGCCGACGGGCGGCAAGCGGTTTTCGGTGCCGTCGAGATGCAAGAGGGTCAGGCGTCGTGGCGGACGACCCAGCGTGTGCACGCGGGCGACGGTCTCCTGGCCGCGGTAGCAGCCCTTGTCGAGATGTACGGCGGTGCCGATCCACCCCATCTCGTTGGGAATCGTGCGGTGGTCGGTGTCCACGCCGAACCTCGGCTCGCCGCGCGCGATCCTGAGCGCGTCGTACGCCCAAAGGCCGCACGCCGGATCGGACGCCTTGGCAAACTCGATTAATTGCGCCCGCGGGATGAACGCAAACCCGCTCGGTCGCCAGACCACCGCCCAGTCCTGGGTCGCGTCGGAAACAGTGACGTCCAGCATGAATTGCATCCGTTGCAGGAAGTCGATCAGCGCTGCGCCACGTCCCGGCTCGGTGTGCACCAGCATCGTCGCCCCGTCGTCGTACCCCGCGAAAGCGTGCTCGACGTGACCCTGCGGACTCAAGATCAGCGCCGTTGTCCACGTGCGCGGGGCCAGATCGGCGAGTTGCTGGGTGGTGAGCGAATGCAGCCAGTCGAGCCGGGCGGGGCCGGCGATCGATACGACGTCTCGATGAGAGAGGTCCACGAAACCCTCCTCCGAGACCAAGACCCGTTGTTCGCGGTCGAACGAGCCATAGTGGGCAGCGACCTGGGCGTCGCTTCCACTGGCCCCAACCGCTCCAGGCAGCGCCAACAAGGGGCTGGCACTCATGAGGTCTCCGCCCGCTCCTGGGCACATGTTCGGCACCAGCCGAACACCGTCAGATGCCCAACGTCGACGGTGAACCCGTGGTCCGCGCTCAGTCGATCGGTCAGTTCGGTCAACACACCTGGGTCAACAGAGACAACGCGGTGACAATTCCGGCAGACCATGTGGAAGTGCTCGTGCTCGGACACGGAATGGTACGTCGGGGACCGATCATTGAGATGCGCGTGACGAACCAACCCCAACTCCTCCAACACCTCCAAGGTGCGATAGATCGTCGAGACGTTGATCGCCGCCGAGCGTTCACGCACCTCGGCCAGCACTTCGTCGGGGGTCGCGTGGCCCAGCCTTTCGACCGCGTCCAGGATCAACTCCCGCTGTGGAGTGAGGCGATAGCCGCTGTCGCGCAGGCGTGAGCGGAGATCGTCGGTCATGACCGTTGCAGCCGAGCCCACAAGTGCGGTTGCAGAGGTTGCCCAACTGCAGCCATGTCGTAGGCGTAGAGAAGATCGCCATCCACATAGCCATACAACCGGCGCCCCGCAGTGACTTCCTTGGCCGACCCCGTCCTTGCGACGGCATCCGTCGCAATTTCAAAGCGCGCAGCCTCGGCCTCGCCGTACCAAACTTCGGCGAACCCCGAGGAATGGGTCAACACGACCTCCAGCTTGCGGTCGGGGCGGGCCCGAATGAAGCCCGTTTCGATCGCAGCGTCGCGCACCTTTTCGCCCGCGTCGTCGATGATCCAGCTGCGGCTCATGTAGTGGAAGAACGGCCGGCCGTCGTGCGCAAAAATGAGCTCTTGCCCAAACTGAAATGCCTCGATGGTGGGGTAGTCGCCATGCCCGTTTCCGCGCCAGGTCCCCAGCAACCACGCTATCGGCGCGCAGTCGGGATGCAGATGGTCCGGGAACTCGAAGGGCATGACGTCGGAGTCTAGTCTGACGACTATGACCCGATCACTCGTCGTCAAAGTCACCTGCGGCACCGATGACCCCGAGCGCAGCAATCAAGCGTTCACGGTCGCCGCAGCCGCCGTCGCCGCGGGAGCGGACGTGTCCCTGTGGCTGACGGGAGAGGCCGCCTGGTTCTCCTTGCCGGGGCGCGCGGACGCGCTGCAACTTGCAGGGGCCACGCCGCTAGCGGACCTGTTGGCGATCGTGCTGGGCAGCGGACGGATCACGGTCTGTTCGCAGTGCGCCGAGCGACGCGGCATCGGAGCACACGCGATGCTTCCTGGCGTGCGCTTGGCGGGAGCTGCAACGTTCGTTGAAGAGGCCTTGGGCGACGGCGTACAGGCGATTGTCTATTGACCCTGAGGTGACGAATCGCTCAAGCGGCGGGCTTGATCCCGAGTAACGTGCGGGCCTCAACGCTCGTCATGGGGACCCGCTGGGCAATTCGACCCAAGTCAACGACGCGATCCACGAGTTGCTTGTTGGACTCCACCGGCACGCCACGAGCGAGGGTGAGCACGTCCTCCATGCCCACACGGAGATGCCCGCCCTTGCTCAGTGATGCCATCGCGACAGCGAGGGTCGATCGCCCGATTCCGGTCGCTGCCCAGGAAGTCGTCTCGGGGGGAAGCGCCGCGACCGCGGCGACAAGTGCGTCGGCCGTGCCGTTCATGCCACCCGGCACGCCCATCACGAGATCGCAGTGGACTTTGCCGCCATACGGCAGCCCGAACTTGTCGATAAGTCTGCGCAGCGCGTGCACCTGACCCAGGTCGAACAACTCGAATTCCGGCACGATCTCGCGCTCTTGACTGAGTTGGTAGAGCTCGCAGACAAACGGCCAGGGGTTCAGAAACACATCGTCGCCGAAGTTGGTGGACCCCATCGTGAGCGAGCAGGAATCAGGCTTGGCGTCGAGCACCTTGAGGCGATTGTCAAGTGGATCATGCACGGATCCACCGGTGGAGAGTTGTACGACGAGAGTGCTGGCCTCGCGTACCGCAGCGACCCACTCGCGCAGGTGATCGAGCTCAAGCGTCGGGCGATGTTCGGCATCGCGCACGTGGATGTGGATCATCGCCGCACCTGCGGCCTGGCATTCCGCCGCGGTCGCGGCCAACTCTTCGGCCGTGGTGGGGAGCTGAGGGCAATCGTCCTTGGCGGTCTCCGCGCCCGTTGGAGCGACCGTAATCAGCAGACGATCGGCAGGAATCGAAGGATGCTCATCGGGAACGACGCTCATGCCCACATCGTGGCAGACGCCCACCTGTCGCAGTTTCACCGCCCACCTGTCGCAGTTTCACCCCGATCGGTGAATTTGCGACGGGTCGAGTGCAAAACTGCGACGGGTCGGCGATTTGGCCTGCCGCCCGAAGAAGCACTGCCCCATCGATGCGGACGTCGTCAGGCTACTCATCTATCTCGGCGTGAGCCATCACGACGGACCGAAAGAGGTGTCGTGGTTGGCGGCAAAGATCTGGGGTTTGCGCATCCTGAGGGATGAGGAGTCGGCCTCGTCCACAGGTGCGCCCGTCCTCGTGGTCAGTCAATTCACCCTGTACGGCGATGCGCGCAAAGGTCGTCGGCCAACCTGGGAGGCGGCTGCCCCCCCCCCCCCCCCCCGCGCGATGAGTGAGCCCCTCTACAACAGGTTCTGTGCCGAG
Source organism: uncultured Actinomycetota bacterium (assembly GCA_963814245.1). Taxonomy (GTDB): domain Bacteria; phylum Actinomycetota; class Actinomycetes; order Propionibacteriales; family Nocardioidaceae; genus Nocardioides. The sequence continues at coordinate 880,537 of CAWFBY010000001.1, read as the reverse complement.
CTTGAGCGACTCGGCGCGGACGTCGAGCGTGGGATCTTCGGTGCGGATATGGCCGTTAGCGCAATCAATGACGGGCCGATCACGATGATCCTGGACACCCCTTAACGCACTCGACCCGCCGCAGTGACACCCACGTGGTGAAACTGCGACGGGTCGACGGTCAAACTGCGAGGGGTCGGCTAGATGGCTACCGCGACTTCTGCGATGGTGCCGACGGCAGCGACGACCTCGACGTCCACCGGATCGGCCTTGGGGGCCAAGGTCCGGAGCACCCAGGAGCCGTCTCCGGCGAAGAAGCGGAACCAGCCCGCATCGTTGGTGGGCACCTCGGCGGTGAACTCTCCCGAACCGTCGAGCAGCCGGACATAGGCGTTGCCGACCGGCTCGGAGTCACGGGTGACCTGGCCCTGGATGATGGCTTCTTTGTCGAGATTCACCCCGTCGAGGCTCAGCCCGCCCTCAACCGCGCCGCACATCAGGCGACACCGGGCTCGTCGCCAAGCACCACGGGCACGCCGACCAGCGAGCCATACTCGGTCCACGATCCGTCGTAGTTCTTGACGTTGTCCTGGCCGAGCAACTCCTTGAGCACGAACCAGGTGTGCGAGGATCGCTCGCCGATGCGGCAGTAGGCGATCGTGTCCCGGCTCCAGTCGACTCCGGCATCGCTGTAGAGCTCGCGCAGTTCGTCATCGGACTTGAAGGTGCCGTCGTCGTTGGCCGCTTTGCTCCATGGAACGCTCGCGGCGGTCGGGATGTGACCGGCGCGCTGTGCCTGCTCCTGCGGGAGATGGGCGGGCGCCATCAGCCGGCCGGCGTATTCGTCAGGGCTGCGCACATCGACGAGATTCTGCGTCCCGATGGAGGCGACGACCTCGTCACGGAAGGCGCGGATCGAGGCGTCCTGCTCCTGCGCCACGTACGCCGTGGCGGCACGCGACGGAAGCGCGTCGGTGAGCTCACGCGAATCCAGCTCCCACTTCTTGCGCCCGCCATCGAGCAGGCGCACGTCACCGTGGCCGTAGAGCTTGAAGTACCAGTAGGCGTAGGCGGCGAACCAGTTGTTGTTGCCGCCGTAGAGGACGACCGTGTGGTCGCTGCCGACGCCGCGCTGCGACAACAGGGCTTCGAACTGCGCCTTGTTGACGAAGTCGCGCCGTACCTGGTCTTGAAGGTCGGTGGTCCAGTCGAGCTTGATCGCTCCCCGGATGTGCCCCCGGTCGTACGACGAGGTGTCCTCGTCGACCTCGATCACCACGATCGAGGCGTCGTCGAGGTGGTCCTCGACCCATTGGGCGGTGACCAGCGATGTCTCGCGGCTCATGATGTTGCTCCTTGTGAGTTTGTTGGCGAAGCTGTGAACAGAAATCGTGCGGTGCCTCAGTTGACGGTGTTGGCGACCTTGGCTGGTTCGGGAGTGCCGAGGAGTCGGCGACCGATGAGGTAGATCTCGCAGCCGAGGCAGAAGCCGAAGACCGCGTTCAGCAGGGCCGCTGCGAGCGCCAGGCCGGTGGCGATCAGGCCCAGTGTGGGGGCGCCCAGGACAAATCCGGCGAGCGCTACGACGGCGAAGGCAAACCCAACCCCTTGGGCGAAGCGCGGTGGCGCGGCGTCCTCCCACTCGGTGGGGGGCGCGAGCCGCGGTCGGATCGCCGTACGAAACAGCCAGGCAGCGGGCGTGTGCTGGATGCCCCACCAGGCGCCGATCCCGAACAACACGGCCTGGGTCGCCAGGAGACCCGTGGCCAGCGCGCTCGGCGCGAGCAGGAGTACGACGGCCAGCACGACCGCCGTCAACGTGGCGTTGAACCGCGGCCCGCGGGGATCGATCTGGGAATTCATTGCATGCTCCTCATGAGGGTCCTGATGGAATGGCCGTTTGGGCCGGGCAGTTGGGGACGACTCAACGCTCAGCGCGGGCGCGTCACGAGGACGCGCGAACCGCGAAGGGAAATGGGAAGAGTCGTCCCGTCAGGACATTCGACACAGCGACGAGCGCACGAGGCAGTGATCCACTGCGCGGCGCTTGGTCAGCATGGTCGTGAACATGATCGGAAGAGTAGGCGCTCCGGCACCACCCCGGGAAACCCATGTCTCATTATTCGGACGCACCATCCATATATTGGACATCAGGTCAACTCCGCCAGTGCCGTCATGACCTTGTCCTTGCGCAGGGCGCCCATGGCTCGGGTCACTTCGCGGCCCTGACCATCGAGGACCAACGTGGTGGGAGTGCGCACGACCCCCAACGCCCGCACGAGCTCCAGGTGATGCTCGGCATCGACCTCGACGTGCTCCACGCCCGGCACGATTTCGGCAACCTCGGTGAGCACTCGACGGGTGGCCCGGCACGGAGCGCAGAACGCCGAGGAGAACTGCACCAACGTCGCGCGCTCACCCAACGAATGAGCCACGTCATGCTCGGCCAGAAAGTGCACTTCACCGACGGGCGCCTCGGCGGCGGCGCCCCGGACTCGATGGGTGCCGGTGAAGCGGCCGTCGGCCCAAGCGCGGTAGGCGCCGAACGTCAGCGCACCCAGCACGCTAACGAGAAGGATCCACTGACCAGTTGTCACGAGACGTGCAACCGCACCCGCGCCGGCGGCATTCCTCAACCGCCGGCAAACGGAGGCAAAAATTCCACGGAATCCCCGACCCCCACGACCACCGACTCGGGAGCCAGCACCGACACCGGCCGATCGCCGACGAGCGCAGAGCAGATCCCCAGGACCCGCTCCAACTGCCCCGACGGATGAAGCGCGATGACCCGCGCGAGCACGTCGGCAAGGCTGATCGGGCCCGTCACGGCGAGGACATCGGAAGGTACGCCGGCCGCCGCTCGCGCGGCGGCCCAGTAGTTCACGGTCACCACGCCAACACTCGCCGGAGTCTCATCCGGAGACGGAGCGGACGTGGCAGCGTTCATGCGCGATATCCTCTCCTATCCGCCAACGAACCGCCCGCTAGACGCCCGACGAGGCTCAGGAGGCCGTCGATGAGTTCCCTGCTACTCATGACCAGCGCCCTCCAGCCGAGCGCCGAGGTGCTCCCGGGGTTGGCCCTGCTCCCCCACTCGGTCAAGATTCTGCCGGCCGAAGGCAGCGCCCTGCTCGACGCTCCGGACGTCGACATCCTCCTCGTGGACGCACGCCAGGAGTTGGCCCATGCCCGCGATCTGTGCCGACTGATCCGCACCACGGGCTCGCCCGTGCCGGTACTGCTGATCGTCACCGAGGGTGGGCTCTCGGTGGTCACTCACGACTGGGGCATGGACGATGTCGTGCTGCACACCTGCGCTCCCGGCGAACTGGACGCGCGGATTCGGGTGGCGATCGGCCGTTCGGGCGCGGTTCGTGACGCGGCCGACCCCGAGGCCCACGTGATCCGCAGCGGGGAGGTCACGGTCGACGATGCGACCTACACCGCGAAGATCGGCGGGCGCGCGCTCGACCTGACGTTCAAAGAGTTCGAACTGCTGAAATACCTGGCCCAACATCCCGGTCGGGTGTTCAGTCGCCAGCAGTTGTTGTCGGAGGTGTGGGGTTATGACTACTTCGGCGGCACCCGAACGGTGGATGTGCACGTACGCCGGCTGCGCGCCAAACTAGGCCCCGAACACGAAACCCTGATCGGCACGGTCCGCAACGTGGGTTATCGCTTCGTGTTGCCCACCGAGCGCAGTTTGGTCGCCCCCAGCGCCCTCGACCGCGAAGGCGCGGACATCTGAGCGCCTCGGTCGCGCCCGACGAGTTCGTCTGGGGCGAATCCCCGGACGCGACGGCGCTCGAGGCCGTCCGGGCCGCCTGCCGCACCCACGACGGACACGATCCCCTCAACGAGGCCGCCGAACTGTCGCTCAAAGAACACGGCCTCACCGCCGGTGCCCGGTTGTGGATCGCCGAAGGGGGCGCGGGCTTCGCGCTCAGCCACGACGGGTCCCTCGACCTCGCGGTGCGCCCCGAGTCCCGCAGGGCTGGGCTCGGCGGGCAGTTGGCGTACGCCGCCCTCAACGAGGCCGCGATCCGATCGGCGTGGTCGCACGGGGACCATCCGGCCGCCCGGCAACTGGCGGCTCGGTGGGGGTTCGACCGGACCCGCGACCTGTGGGTGATGCGCCGGCCTGCGAGCGCGCCGCTGACCGACGTGGCGCCGGGGCCCGGCATCCGGCTACGCACCTATCAGCCGAGCGATGCGGCGGAGATCCTGCGCGTCAACGCGGCAGCCTTCGCCGACCACCCCGAACAGGGTCAGATGGACGAAGCCAACCTTGTCGCCCGGATGGCCCAGCCTTGGTTTGATCCGGAGGGACTCGTGATCGCCGTCGACGAAGCGGCAACCGACGGGGCAACCGACGGGGCAACCGACGGGGCAACCGACGGGGCGACCGACGGGGCGACCGACGGGGCGATCTTGGGCTTCCACTGGACCAAGCAGCACGATGCCCACCTGGGCGAGGTCTACGTCGTCGCCGTTGCGCCCGAAGCGCAGGGGCGTGGACTGGGAAAACTCGTGACCTGGGCGGGGTTGCGCCACCTTCTCGACCTCGGTGTCGCCGAGGTGTTGCTCTACGTCGAGGCCGACAATCAACGCGCCATCGCGACGTACTCCGGGTTCGGCTTCACCCACGACCCGGCCGACACGCATGTGATGTACACCCGACCCGATCAACGCCCGGCGCAGCACCGCCCATCTCGGTCCGCGCGAGCCGCGAGTGCTGGCACACTTGGGCCATGACGAGCGAACGGCAGGTGCCCTTGGAGTCGCTGTCGACCGACAGCACTCTCCCGGCACACGACACCGGACTCCTCGCCGACGGGCCCACGATCAACCATCCGTTCGCGCATCCCTCCGACACCTTCCACGTGGCCCGGCCCTATGTCCCCTCAGATGAGGCACGCGAGGTGGTCGCGGCGTACCCCGATCGCTTCTTGGACCGCGAGTTGTCCTGGTTGCACTTCAACCAGCGGGTGCTCGAGCTCGCCGAAGACCCGAGCGTCCCTCTGCTCGAACGAGCCCGCTTCTTGGCGATCTTCGCCAGCAACCTCGACGAGTTCTTCATGGTCCGCGTCGCCGGCCTCAAGCGGCGGATCGCGGCCGGGGTCGCCGTCCGCGCGGCTTCGGGGATGCTGCCCCGGGAGATCGTCGAGAGCATCTGGCTCACCACCCGCCAGTTGATGGGCCGCCACGCCACCGCCTTCCAGCTCGGACTGGTGCCCGAACTGCGCCGCGAGGGCATCGAGCTGGTGCGCTGGGACGACCTTGATCGCGAGGAGCAGAAACACTGCAAGCGCCTGTTCAAGGAGCGGGTCTTCCCCGTGCTCACGCCCTTGGCCGTCGACCCGGCTCACCCGTTCCCCTACATCTCGGGGCTCTCCCTGAACCTCGCCGTCCTGGTGCGCAATCCGCAGGCAGGCACCGAGCACTTCGCTCGGGTCAAGGTGCCGCCGGTGTTCGACAGGTTCGTCCCGCTCGGCAACCAACGGTTTGTGCCCCTCGAAGACGTGATCGGCGAGCACCTCAAGCGCCTGTTCCCCGGGATGCAGGTGCTCGAGGTGCACACCTTCAGAGTCACCCGCAACGAGGATCTCGAGGTGGAGGAGGACGACGCGGAGAACCTCCTCAAGGCCCTGGAGAAGGAGTTGCTGCGCCGCCGCTTCGGCCCGCCCGTGCGGCTCGAGGTCGAGGAATCGATCGACCCGAAGGTGCTGGCGCTGCTGATCTCGGAGTTGGGCGTCTCCGAGCAGGAGGTCTTCCGTCTACCGGGTCCGCTCGATCTGACCGGGCTGCACGGCATCGCGGACCTGGCTCGCGAGGATCTGCGCTTCCCCGCCTTCATGCCCAGCACCCACCCGCTTTTGGCGGAAGTGGAGTCGTCGTCGCCGGTGGACGTTTTCGAGGCGGTACGCCGCCACGACGTGTTGCTGCATCACCCCTACGACTCCTTCGCCACCTCGGTGCAGCGCTTCATCGAGCAAGCCGCCGCCGATCCCCACGTTTTGGCGATCAAACAGACGCTCTACCGGACCTCCGGAGACTCGCCCATCATCGATGCCCTCGTCGACGCTGCCGAGGCCGGCAAACAGGTGCTGGTGATCGTGGAGATCAAGGCTCGTTTCGATGAGGAAGCCAACATCCGCTGGGCCCGCAAACTCGAGCACGCCGGCTGCCACGTCGTCTATGGACTAGTCGGCTTGAAGACCCACTGCAAGCTCGCGATGGTGGTGCGCGACGAGCCGGACGGCATCCGCCGCTACACCCACATCGGCACGGGCAACTACAACCCCAAGACCGCCCGGCTCTATGAGGACCTCGGGCTATTGACGTGCGACGAGGTGATCGGCGAAAACGTCGCCCACCTCTTCAACAACATCAGCGGCTTCTCGCGCAAGCCCGGGTATGACCAACTGCTGGTCGCCCCCGACTCGCTGCGACCGGGGCTGCTGGATCAGATCCACCGCGAGATCGCCCACCACCGCGACGGCCGGCCGGCTCGGATCCGGATCAAGGCCAACTCGATCGTCGACGAGGAACTGATCGACGGGCTCTACCTGGCCTCGCAGGAAGGGGTCCCGGTGGAGTTGGTGATCCGCGGGATCTGCGCCGTACGCCCCGGCATCCCCCGACTCTCCGAGACGATCTCGGTGCGGAGCGTATTGGGTCGGTTCCTCGAACACAGCCGGGTCTTCTGGTTCGAGAACGGCGGCGACCCCCAGGCCTGGATCGGCTCGGCCGACATGATGCACCGCAACCTCGATCGTCGGGTGGAGGTGCTGGTCCGCCTGCCACACCCCGACAACGTGACCGCCGTGGGTGAGCTGCTCGATCTGGCCTTTGCCGACGACATCGCGGCCTGGGAGTTGCGGAGCAACGGCGAGTGGGAGCACAACAGCGGTACGCGACAACTTCAGGAGACGATGATCTCGTCTCAGCGTCGCAAAAGGCTGTGACCGCGGGTTGCGTTGTTGGCCTGTTCACCCCCTAGCATGTGGATCGTTCTAACCGAGCACACCGGGAGTTTCCGTGGCCTTCAAATTCCGACCCGTCGATGGCACCTTCTTCGACCTGTTCAACGAATCCGCCGGGCACCTCGTGGTGGGTTCGGGACTGCTCGCCGAGATGTTCAGCGCCACCTCCGATCGCGACAACGTCGTCGGCCGGATGCGCGATGCCGAGCACGACGCCGATGACACCGTGCGCAAAATCGTGGCGAAGGTCAACAGCACCTTCATCACCCCGTTTGACCGCGAAGACATCTACACCCTGACCAACCAGCTCGACGACGTGATGGACCTGATCGACGAAGCCGTCGACATGATCCACATCTACGACGTTCACGAGATCCCGTCCGAGATCACCAAGCAGGCCGAGGTGATCCAGCGCTGTGCCGAGCTGACGGTGGCGGCGATGCCCCAGTTGCGCTCGATGAAGGGTCTCGACGAATACTTCGCTGAGATCGACCGCCTGGAACGTTCGGGCGACAAGTCCTACCGCCGGATCCTCGCCAAGCTGTTCAGCGGCGACTACAAGGCGATGGAAGTCCTCAAGCTCAAGGACATCGTCGAGTGCCTCGAAAAGGCGATCGACGGCTTCGAGTCGGTCGCCAACACAGTGGAGCAAATCACGGTCAAGGAGTCCTGACCCGATGGAACTCGCGATCATCATCGCGGTGGTCCTCGTGGCGCTCGTCTTTGACTACACCAACGGGTTTCACGACGCGGCCAACGCCATCGCGACCTCGATTTCGACCCGAGCGCTCACCCCCAAGGTCGCCCTCGGGATGGCCGCGGTGATGAACTTCGTCGGCGCGTTCCTCGGCCAAAAGGTCGCCCAGACGGTGAGCGACACCATCTCCCCACCCACCGGATCCCACGGGCTGGTGATCGTGATGGCCGGGTTGCTCGGTGCGATCACCTGGAACATGCTCACCTGGTATTTCGGTCTGCCCTCGTCCTCATCTCACGCCCTCATCGGCGGCCTGGCCGGCTCGGCCATCGCCTCCGGGACCATCGTCAACTGGGACACGGTGCTGCAGAAGGTCGTCATCCCGATGCTGCTTTCGCCCGTGTTCGCGTTCACCGTGGCGTTCCTGTTCATGCTCGCCCTGATGTGGCTCTTCCGCGGGGCCCATCCGGGTCGTGCCAACCGTGGTTTCCGGATGGCGCAAACGGTGTCCGCGGCTGCCATGGCGCTCGGTCACGGCCTGCAGGACGCCCAGAAGACCATGGGGGTCATCTTCTTGGCCCTGCTCACCGGTGGGTACGTCGGCGCGGAGGACGATCTTCCGCTCTGGGTGATCGTGGCCGCGGCTTCGGCCATCTCTCTCGGCACCTGGTCGGGCGGCTGGCGGATCATGCGCACGCTCGGACGTCGGATCATCGATCTCGATCCGGCCCGCGGGTTCGCCGCGGAGTCGGTGGCAGCGTCGGTGCTCTACACCACCGCGTACGTTTTCGAGGCGCCCATCTCGACCACCCACACGATCACGTCGGCGGTGATGGGCGTCGGCGCCACCAAACGTGCCTCGGCGGTGCGTTGGAGCGTGGCCCGGTCGATCCTGACCGCGTGGGTGCTGACCTTCCCGATGGCGGCGCTGGCCGCCGGGCTGTGCTACTGGGTCGTGCACTTCTTCATCGAAGTGCTGCCCTAGCCGAAGGGCCCCCGCGCGACTCAGCCGAAGCGGCCGGAGATGTAGTCCTCGGTGCGCTTGTCGGCGGGGTTGGCAAAGATCTTGCTGGTCAGGTTGAACTCCACCAAGAGGCCGGTCCGGTTGCCGGTCGTCTCGTCGGGGCGGGCGGTGAAGAACGCCGTACGATCCGAAACGCGCGCGGCCTGCTGCATGTTGTGGGTCACGATGATGATCGTGTAGTCCGAGCGCAACTGGAGCATCAGGTCCTCGATGCGCGAGGTGGCGATCGGATCGAGCGCCGAACACGGCTCGTCCATCAAGATCACGTCGGGGCGCGTGGCGATCGTGCGGGCGATGCACAATCGCTGCTGCTGACCGCCCGATAGCCCGTACGCCGATTGCTTGAGCTTGTCTTTGACCTCGTCCCATAGCGCGGCGTCGCGCAGCGCCTGCTCGACCAGATCGTCCATGTTGTCGACCTTCATGCCGGTCACCCGGGGGCCGTAGGCGATGTTGTCGTAGATCGACTTGGGGAACGGATTCGGCTTCTGGAAGACCATCCCGACGTGGGTGCGGACCGCAATCGGGTCGACCCCACGGGCATAGATGTTCTGGCCGTGATAGGTCACCTCGCCCTCGACGCGCGCCCCCGGGACCAGGTCGTTCATCCGATTGAGACAGCGTAAGACCGTCGACTTGCCGCAACCCGAAGGCCCAATCAGGGCGGTGATCTCGTGGCGGCCGAAGGACAAGTTGACCTTCTGGACGGCGTGGAAGTCCCCGTAATAGACGTTGAGACCAAGGGCCTCCATCACCGGGTCGCCGGGCAGGTCGGGCAGCACCCGGTCTGCCGCGTCATGGCGCGCTTGCAGCGCGTCGAGGGGCGCGGAGATCGCGGAGGCCGTGCTGGGCGCTAATGACATGGGGTCCTCACCAGGATTTCTGGAACTTGTTTCGGATGTAGATGGCCAGTGCGTTGAGTCCCAAGATCATCACCAGGAGCACGATGATCGCAGCCGAGGCGGCCTGGTGGTATTCGTCTTGGGAGCGCGACGACAATTCGAAGATTTGGATCGGCAATGCCGTCAACTCGCTCAGGATGCCGTTGGGGTCGAAGCGGACCGTGCCGGCAACTCCGAGCAGCAACAGCGGCGCCGCTTCGCCGATCGCCCGCGAAAGGCCGAGGATGGTCCCGGTTGCGATCCCCGGAACTGCCGACGGGAGAGTCTGGCGCCACGTGGTCTGCCACAGGGTGGCGCCCAGCGCCAAGGAGCCCTGCCGGATCTCCGCAGGGACCGCCCGCACCGCTTCGCGGGTGGTGATGATGATGACCGGCAGGATCAGCAGCGCCAGGGCCAGCGCGCCACCGAGCACGATCCCCTTGCGCTGGAATCCCAGGAGCGCCATCACCGCGACAGCCAGCAGTCCGTAGACGATCGAAGGCACGGCCGCCAGATTCTGCAGGTTCAGCTCGATCAGTCGGTTGTACCAGCGTTGATTGTCCGCGAACTCCTCGAGGTAGAGCCCGGCGGATATTCCCAACGGCACCGCCAACACCGCGGTGCACGCCATCAGCCACACCGTGCCGAGGATCCCGGCTCGAAAACCCGTGCGCTCGGGAGTGATCACCGAGTCATAGCGGGTGAGCAGTGCCGCATCGAAGCGAGGAATCCCATCGATCGCCGTGGTGGCGATCAACACCAGCAGCACCATGATGCCAAAGAACATGGACGCCCAGAGAGCCCCCAGGAAGGCCAAGGAGCGCAGGTTGCGGTCCTTGGCGCGGCCACTGGTGACGATTGTCGTCTCGCGCGCGGCCTTCGCGGCTCCGGTGAGCTGAGCATTCAAGTGCGCGGTCATCAGTAGGCCTGCCGATAGCGTCGAACGATGGTGATGCTGATCAGGTTGATGACCAGCGTGATCACGAAGAGCAGCAAACCCACCGCAAACAACATGTCGTACGACGTCGAACCGACCGGGTTCTCGCCTCCTGCCGTCATCGCAATGAAGCCGGTCATCGTCTGCATCCCCTCCCGGGGATCCAACGACATGTTCTTCTGGGCCCCCGCCGCGAGGGCCACAATCATGGTTTCGCCCACGGCTCGCGACATCCCCAAGACGATCGCCGCGGCGACCCCGGAGAGCGCCGCTGGCAGGACCACCCGGAGCGTGGTTTGCATGCGGTTGGCCCCCATCGCCAACGATCCTTGGCGCATCGCCTGAGGCACCGCCCGCAAGGCGTCCTCGGCGAGTGAAGCGATCGTCGGGATGATCATCACGCCGAGCACGAGGCCGGCGGACAAGGCGTTGGTGAAGTTGACCTTGAGCCTGAGGATGTCTTGGAGCAGGGTCGGCGTGACGAAGGACAGCGCGAAGAATCCGTAGACCACCGACGGCACACCGGCGAGCAGCTCGACGGTTGGCTTGAGCACGCGTCGCTGCCGGGCCGAGGCGTACTCCGAGAGGTACATCGCGGCCCCGAGGCCCAACGGCACCGAAACCAGGAGCGCCAGAGCGGTGACCATCAGGGTTCCGGTGACCAGGGGGATCACGGCGTACTCGCCGGTGGTGGCGAAGAAGTCGCGCCACGGCACACGGCCAAAGAATTCGATGACGGGGCCGATCAGCGCCCCGATGATGCCGATGGTGATCGCGACCGAGGCGAAGGCGGAGGTGAGCAGCACCAACCGCACTGCGGACTCGCCCGGACGGCGTCGCCCGGACAAGTCCACCGGCGCGCCAGGCAGGCCCGTCCCGGAGGACGGGCCTGCACTTGTCGTGGTTTGGCTCACGAGTAACTCAGACTCCTCGATCAGCCCTTGATTCCCTCGAGCGCCGACTTGGTCTCGTCGTACAGCTCTTCGCTGAGCGGAATGAACTTCGCGCTCTCGGCGATCGAAGGCAGGTTGTCGATGTAGAAGTCGACGTAGGCCTTGACCGCGTCGTTCTCGTTGTAGGACTTGTTGTTGACGTAGACGAACAGGGGTCGCGCCAACGGTGTGTAGTCACCCGCCTGGGCGGATTCGGCCGACGGAAGCACGCACCCGTTGCCGTCGTCGATCGCCACCGCCTTGAGGGTGTTGGCGTTCTCTTCGTAGTAGGTGTAGCCGAAGTAACCGGTGGCTCCGGCCGTCCCGGCAACACCCTGGACGAGCACGTTGTCGTCTTCGGAGGCTTCGTAGTCGTCGCGGGTGGTCTCCGACTCGTCGCCGATCACGTCGGCGGCCATGTAGTCATAGGTGCCGGAGTCGGCGCCCGGACCGAACAGGGCGACCTCCTGATCGGGGAAGCTGGGGTCCAAGTCGCTCCAGTTGTCGACCTTCGAGCCCGGGCCCCAGAGCTCGATCAACTGATCGGTGGTGAGGCAATCCACGGCCAGGTCCTTGTTGACGACCACGGTCAGGGCGTCGGTGGCCACCTGAAGTTCGGTGTATTCGATGCCGTTCTCTTCACAGACCGGCACCTCCTCGTCGTCCTTGATCGGGCGGGAGGCGTCCGAGATGTCGGTCTCGCCGACACAGAACTTCTCGAAGCCGCCACCGGTGCCCGACGCGCCCACGGTGACCTTGACGTCGGGGTTCTCTTCGCTCAACAGCTCATTGGCCGCCTGACTCATGGGAAAGACCGTCGACGACCCGTCAACGGCGACGGTGCCCGAGGCTCCGTCTGCGCCGGCCTGTCCACCACACGCCGCAAGGACGGTGGCCAGGGCGGCGATGCCGGGCACGAACGCCCAGCGCTTGGAAGTGCGATTCACTTCGTTCTCCTGATGTCTTCAAGTGTTCTGACATCAGCGACGCTAGGGAGCCCAGGTGACCGGATGCCCCGAGCCGGGTGAACGTGGGGTGAACTCCGCCAATCCATTGGACCCCGCGAAACTGGCGGTCCGGCGCACGGTTCAGGTGGGCGGATGGAGCTCGGTGCTCACCACCCGCCCACGGCGGTGGTGCACGACCAGCATCGCGCCGGGGGCGAGGCCGGGATCTTCGACGCCGATCGCGTCGAAGATCGCGGGCAGGACGGGTCGGTGGCTGCACACGACGGCCGGATCGTCGCCCGCCATCAGATCGTCGATGAGCGCCAGCACCGAATGCGCCGTCGCGCCTTCCTCGCTCAGCTCTTCATGGGTGCTCAGCGGCCAACCCGACGCGGCGGCGTACGGCATCACCGTGGCCACACAGCGGGCGCTCGTGGAGCTGGCGATCAGGCTCACGTCGTACGCTGCAAGCGTGGTCGCCAACTTGGCTGCCTGGACCATGCCCGGTTTGAGCAGCGGCCGCAGACGATCGTCGGTTTGCCAGACCCGTCGAGAGCGCGCCAGCGCGTGACGCACGACCAGAAGCGGAATGCTGCGCTTGCGCACGCGGGCGGCCTCGGCCAGCGTCGACCGATCGAAGTCGTAGGTGAGCAGCTTTTCGGCTTGTTGCCAGGGAACCCAACGCACGTCGTCGATCTCGTGGTTGACGAGGTACGTCGACACGTCGTCGTCGCCGACCACCCGCCCGATCCAATAGTCGACCACCTTGGTCCGCGCCCCCACCGGGTAACGCTGGGCCGTCAGCCGAGGACCGAGCCGGATCTGCAGGCCCGTTTCTTCGCCCACCTCACGCAGCGCGGCCGCCAGCGCGGGCTCGCCGCGGTCGAGTTTGCCCTTGGGGAACGACCAGTCGTCATAGCGGGGCCGGTGCACCAACAACACGTCTCCACCCTTGCGGGTGACCACTGCGCCGGCGGCACGGACGTCGGTTGGCTGCGCCATGGCGCCTAGTTTCACATCCGCCGCGCCCGGGCGATGAGCGGGTCAGCGGAAGTTTCGCAAGCGCAGGCTGTTGGTGACGACGAAGGCCGACGACAGAGCCATAGCCCCACCGGCGATCATCGGGTTGAGCAACCCCGCCGCGGCGACCGGCACCGCCGCCACGTTGTAGGCGAACGCCCAAAACAGGTTGCCCTTGATGATCGCGAGCGTCCGCCGCGCCAGGCGTACGGCGTCCGCCGCGACCCGCAGATCGCCACCGACGAGGGTCAGGTCGCTGGCTTCGATGGCGACGTCCGTGCCACTTCCCATGGCCAGACCCAGATCCGCTTGTGCGAGGGCGGCCGCGTCGTTGACACCGTCACCGACCATCGCGACCACTCGGCCTTGCGCCTGGAGCTCGGTGATGACGTCGAGCTTGCCCGCTGGGAGCACACCCGCGACGACCCGCTCGATGCCGACCTCAGCGGCCACCGCGCGGGCGGCGCGTTCGTTGTCGCCGGTGAGCAGGATCGGCTCGAGCCCGAGGTCTCGGAAGCGAGCCACTGCCTCGGCGGAGGTGGGTTTGAGCGAGTCGGCGACCACCAGCACGCCCCGTGCCCGCCCCGCCCAGGCGACCGCAACGGCGGTCTGGCCAGCGGCCTCGGCCGAGGCGACCGCCTCGACCAACTCGGGAGGCAACGCGACCTCCTGTTCGGTGAGCAAGGCCGGCCGGCCCAACACCAGGTCATGGCCCTCCACCCGCCCGCGCACGCCGAGCCCTTCAAGGTTCGCGAACTCCTCGACGGACGGCAACGGCGCCGGCCACGCCGACGCGATGGCTCGGCCGATCGGATGCTCCGAAGCCCCTTCCAGTGCCGCCGCGCGGCGGCGTACGTCATCGGCCACCTCGCCGGTGGCCACGACCACGTCGACCAGGCTCATCCGGCCCGTCGTGACCGTGCCGGTCTTGTCCAGCACGATGGTGTCGGCCAACCGGGTCGACTCGAGCACCTCGGGGCCCTTGATCAGGATCCCCATTTGGGCGCCGCGTCCGGTGCCGACCATGAGCGCGGTCGGCGTCGCAAGACCGAGGGCGCACGGGCAGGCAATGATGAGCACCGCGACGGCGGCGGAGCAGGCCATCGTGGCGCCCGCCCCGACCAGCAACCAACCCGCCAGCGTCGCGAGCGCCAGCCCGATCACCGCAGGAACGAAGACCCCCGAAATGCGGTCAGCCAAACGCTGAACCTCGGCTTTGCCGTTTTGCGCCTCGTCCACCAGACGCGCCATCTGCGCGAGCTGGGTGTCGGCACCGACCCGGGTGGCGCGGACTATCAAGCGGCCGCCGGCGTTGACGGTCGCGCCGGTCACCGCCGAGCCCGGGCCGACCTCGATCGGAACAGACTCACCGGTCAGCATGGAGGCATCGACCGCGGAACGGCCCTCATCGACGACGCCGTCGGTGGCGATCTTCTCTCCCGGTCGAACCACAAAGCGATCCGCAACGGCAAGCTTGTCTGCGGGCACCAGCGTCTCGACCCCGTCCCGCCACAGCGTGACCTGCTTGGCGCTCAACTGCAGCAACGCCCGCAGGGCGGCCCCCGCCTGGCGTTTGGAGCGCTTTTCGAAGTAGCGCCCGGCGAGCAGGAAGGTGGTCACGCCCGCGGCGGCCTCGAGATAGATGTTGCCCAGGCCGTCGCCGCGAGCCACGGTGAAGCGGAAGGGATGGTGCATGCCGAGCATGCCCGCTGTGCCAAACAGCAACGCGACGACGGACCAGGCGTACGCCGCAGTCACGCCCAACGAAACGAGGGTGTCCATCGTCGTCGCGCGGTGTCGCAGGTTGATCAACGCGGCCCGGTGAAATGGCCAGGCCGCCCAGGTCACCACGGGGGTCGCCAAGGCCAGGGAAACCCACTGCCAGCCCGTGAACTGCCAGGGCGGGATCATCGCGAGGGCCACCACGGGGAGGCTGAGCGCCGCCGAGATCAGCAGTCGGCGCCGCAGGCTCTCAACCTCGTCGACCGACTCGGGGTGCTCGGGATCGGGTACGGCGGCGCCGTACCCCGCCTGCTCGACGGTGCCGATCAGGTCGGCCGTACTCAGCGAATCCGGGAAGGTGACCTTGGCCTTCTCGGTGGCGTAGTTGACGGTGGCGACCACCCCGTCGAGCTTGTTGAGTTTTCGCTCGATCCGGTTGGCGCAGGAGGCACAGGTCATCCCGGTGATGGCAAGCTCGACGTCACTCATCGCGCGATCACCAGAGGTGGGTCTCATGTCAGTGCATAACCGGCTTCGGTCACGGCTTGTTCCACGCTTTCGCGCTCCAGGGGCGCCGCGCTGGTGATCGTCACCAGACCGCCCTCGAGCTCGACCGCAACGGCTTGGACGCCACTGATCTCGGATATTTCTTCGGTCACGGAGGCGACGCAATGGCCGCAGGTCATGCCCTCGACAGTCCAGGTGCTGACTTCACTCACGCTGGTCCCCTTCGCCCGGGCGCGCCAAGGCGCGCATGTCTGGTGAATGTGGGGTCAAGCCTAGTCGGCTGGGGGTGGCGGGTTCAGTCGCCGGTGCGCTGCTGGGGGACGACACCCAGGATGCGGTCGATCTCTTCGAGCGAGAGACGCTCTTCGGCTTCGGTCGCAGCGATGATGAGGTTGGTGGTCAACTCGACCTCGCGCAAGAGGTCACCGTCTTCAAGCGTCACGTCGAACTGGTCGTACATAGCGTCCACCTCCTCCTCGCTCACATCTGCTGACACTACTACCCCGAGAGGGCTAACGCCTTGAGTCTCTATCAAACATGGTCTCACCAAACTGGTCCACTTGGGGGAGTTATGGACTAGTCAGGATGACAGGATTTAACTATTCACCAGCACCTCGAGTCACACCCCTCCCAACGAACACCGGAGCCCCACCCCGAGGGGTGAGGCTCCGGCATTCTGTGGCCGGATGTGACTCCGGCCGGCGTACTCAAATCAGAGAGCGCGAACGTTCTCCGCCTGCGGGCCCTTCGGGCCCTGCGTGACGTCGAACTCGACCTTCTGGTTCTCGTCGAGGGACTTGTAGCCCTGCGACTGAATCGCCGAGTAGTGCACGAAAACGTCGTCGCCGCCGTCCTCCTGCGCAATGAAGCCGAAACCCTTCTCGGCGTTGAACCACTTAACGGTGCCCTGAGCCATGTGCTCGTTACTCCTTTATCGGGGCGAGAGTCGTCACTTCGACGACCCACACCAGATGCGGTGACACGTCGCTCCGACTAGCAGCCCCGAGGGGCGAACGAGCTGAAACGCCGTTGGATCACAAACTCCGCTGGCGTCAAACCTGTGGAACTTGCACCTGTTGCGTGCATCAGCGTACCAACAAGTTGCCCCATGCCAACCTTTGGCGCCGTTCAATTCACCTCGGGGTCGCGGCCTGTTCCTGTCGCAGGCGTGGGAAGGCGGTCGGAAAGCCAGCCGTTGAGTGCCCCCAGCGTGCCGGCGCTGACCTGGTGACCACCGGGATCGCGGTGTCCAACGACCGTCGCGCCGGACTCATCGTGCAGGTAAGTCCAGGTGGCGTCGAGCAGATCTCGGGGGATCACGCCATCCCCATCGCCTTGCGCCACAAAGACGTTCACGCCACTCAAAAGCCCACTGGTTGTTGGGATTCCGGCATCAAAGGGCAAGGTGCCGTAGAGCACGGCGACCCCGGCGTACCGCTTCGGGTCCGCCAACAACAGGCCGCCCGCAAAGGCCGCACCGCCACTGAAGCCCACGAGCACGACCGGGCGACCAGGTGGCGCCTGCTGTTCGAGCCAGGCTCCGAACCACGCCATGGTGCTCGCCAGGGACTCCGCAATCGGGCGCCCAATCCCCCGGTTGGCGAACCAGGCAAACCCGCCGCCCTCGGCGATCGGGGCGCGGACTGCGGCGTACGCCGGGCTTTGCGGCAGGTGCGACGCGAGGCCAATGATGTCCTGCTCGTGCGAGCCACGACCGTGGAGGAGAACGACCAATGGGTCGGCCGGATCCACGGAACCGAAGGTCGCGGTGACCGGCACAGGGAACGTTGTCATGGACACTCCTTTGGTTGAATGTTCAAGGATATCTGACCCCGGGTTTGCCGACGGCATTCCCGATGTGAAACCAGCTCACGGCTGCGACATACTTAGCCTCGCCTCGGCGCCTCCGGCGTCGACGCGGGCCTCTAGCTCAATTGGCAGAGCAGCGGACTTTTAATCCGTTGGTTGTGGGTTCGAGTCCCACGGGGCCTACTCGAACGTCAGTGGCGCAGTGGTCGCCCGTTGGGGCCAACTCAACGGACAGGAAGGCCCAACTCAACGGGGAGGGCTTAGGCTCCGACGATGCGGGCAGCGTACTCCTCAGTGATCACTCGCCTTGCCGACCCTCGGGTGCTGCCCCCGGTCGTGCTCGTCCTGACCACCATCGGCCTCTGGTTGGACTCGTTGGCCAGCCTTCCCGTCCAAGTCTTGCTGTCCGCTGTCCCGTGGGCCCTCTTGATCGCCGCCAGTGTCCCCTGCAGTCCCGAAGAACGCGCCCGCGTGGCGATCGTGGTGCTGGTGGCGACCACCGGGGAGATCCTGGGCTCCATCGTGTGGGGGCTCTACATCTACCGACTCGACAACCTGCCCCCCTTCGTTCCGGCTGGCCACGGGTTGGTCTACTTGGCTGGCTGGCGGATCAGCCAACTGCCGGTCCTCGTGCGGCACCGCCGGCGGTTCATCGCCGCGGTGATGGCCGGGGTTTCCCTGTGGGGGGTGGTAGGCCTCACCGGCGTGCTTGGCCGACACGATGTCGCGGGCGCCGTCGGCTGTTTCACGGTGATCGCGTTCCTGCTGCTGAACCGCAACGCGGCCGTGTGCGCGGGCGTGTTCCTGGTGGTGGCGTACCTGGAGATCTATGGCACGTGGATCGGCACCTGGACATGGCAGCCCTCTGTTCCGGGCCTGCCGTTCGCCGACGTGGGGCTGGGGAACCCTCCTTCGGGGGCGGCGAGCGGCTACGTCGTCTTCGACATGTGTGCGGTGGCCCTGGCGCCGTGGGTCGTCCGTCGATTCACCCGCCGCGGCGGCTCGGCGGAGGAGAATCCGTCGGCCCTCGTCGCCCGCGAAGGGGCCGGCGACAAGTCGAGTGTGTGACCCCACACACGAGTTCTCGCAAACGTCTGCGAGGACCGGCACCACCGACGTAACTTGTTCGGCATGAACGCACAACCAGGGGACCCGTCGCACCAGGCGGCCGATCTGTTCAATCGCTGGATGACCAACCGCGAAGTGCCCGCCGAGGGAACTGGCGGCGAGGTCTTCATCAACGACACCAAGTCGAGTCGTGACGCGGCCCGCGCGCTCATCGAGGCGGCTGCCCGCGCCGAACAGCCTGCCCCACCCGTGGAGCCGCCGGCTCCGGTTGCGCTGGCCCCGGTTGCGATGGCCCCTGTCGCCCCGGCCGAGGCGTACCCGCCCCCTGTCGCTGCCCCCGTCGCTGCCCCCGATCCCGCGTACGGCGCCCCCGTCGCCGCGCCTGAACCCTTGTACGTCGCCCCCGTCGCCGCGCCTGAACCTGTGTACGTCGCCCCCGTCGCCGCACCCGAACCCGTGTACGTCGCCCCCGAGCCTGTCTATGTCGCGCCGGTTCCTGCCCCTGAGCCTGCCCCTGTCGTGACCTACAACCCTCCGGTCTTCGATGCGCCTCCGCCGAGCTACGTTGCCCCGGTGGCCGCGCCCGAGCCCGCGTACGTCGCCACCGAGCCGGTCTATGTGGCTCCCATTACCGCGCCCGAGCCGGTCTACGTCGCCCCCGAGCCCGTCTACGTCGCCCCGGTTGCCGCGCCCGAGCCGGTGCACTACCCCGCGCCCGCGGCCGTGCCCGACCTGGCACCGACGGCCTACAACCCTCCGACCTTTGACGCCCCGCCGCCAAGTTATGTGGCGCCCGTGACAGAGGTTCCTCCCGTGGCTCCCGTTGCCGGGAAGCGCCGTGCGGCAGTGGCCACCGACTCAGCCCCCATGACGGGGGCTGCTGCGCCGGTTTCCTCACCTGCCGCTGCGCCGGTGGACCTGGCACCACCCGTCGAGCCCGCACCGCCCGTCCACGTCGCACCGCCCGTCCACGTCGCACCCCCCGTTGACCTGGCACCTCCCGTGGCGCCGGCACCGCCCGTCCACGTCGCACCCCCCGTTGACCTGGCACCTCCCGTGGCGCCGGCACCGCCGGTCTACGTC
Organism: uncultured Actinomycetota bacterium; assembly: GCA_963814245.1. Classification (GTDB taxonomy): domain Bacteria; phylum Actinomycetota; class Actinomycetes; order Propionibacteriales; family Nocardioidaceae; genus Nocardioides. The sequence goes on along the minus strand of CAWFBY010000001.1, from coordinate 860,945 downwards.
GCACCCCCCGTTGACCTGGCACCTCCCGTGGCGCCGGCACCGCCGGTCTACGTGGCACCGCCGGTCGAGCCCGCACCGCCGGTCTACGTCGCTCCCGTTGCGCCCGTCGCCCCGCCGGTAGCCGTTGCGGCGCCCGCCCCCATCACCCCTATCGCCCCTGCCGAGCCGGAGGCGCCCGTCGCACCCGAGCCGCCTCGGGCTGCCGGAAAGCACGCGGCCCCTACCCCGGAGTTCACCCAGCCCACGTTCACGCTGCCGGCCCCGGTGACCCCTCCGCCGGCCCCCGTGGAACCGGCCCCGATTGCGATCGCTCCCCAGCCGATCCGCAACCCGGACTCCGAGCCCGCCGCCTTCGAGGCGCTCACGGAAGAGCCCGCCCGCAAGCGTTTCCGGCGCACCAAGGCGGTCGCGGCCAAGCGCCCCGAGCCCACCACGGTGAGCGTTGCCGAGCCCAAGGGCCAGCCCTACCTGCGGTTCGTCGTCACCGGCCTGATGCTGATCTCCCTGATGGGGGCGACCGCAGCGGCGTACTTCCTCTACCGGGGCGAGGCCTGGGCCCTCAAGCCCACGGCATCGCTGACCGCGCTGACGGTCTTCTTGATGACGGCCAAGATGACGGCCTCACATACGGTTGCCAACGCCTAGGACGATCACCCCAGCCGCGATCCGCGCTCGCCAGTGTCGGTGAGTCGCGCCTCTTCGGCGGCTTGTGCCTCGAGCGCCTGACGGCGATCGAGCTCGAACGCTTCGTCGTACTCCCCCGGAGCCGAGACCAGGTCTGCGGCCCCACCGTCGAGCCGAGCGAGCGCCGCCCGACCGAAGATCTGCTGCTCGGTCGACGTGCGCTCCGAACGCCCCCGTCCAACGAACGACACGGCCCAATGCAGCAGCGCCGTCACCCGACTCTTGAAACCGATGATGTAGACCAAGTGGAGGCCGAGCCACATCAGCCACGCGATGACGCCGGTGAGCCGCAGTCTTCCGATCATCGCCACCGCCCGAAAGCGCGAGATGATCGCCATCGAGCCCTTGTCGAAATAGCTGAACGCCGGTTGTGGCGGCTTACCTGAGAGCCGGCCCTGGATCTGTTTGGCGGCGTACTTCGCCCCCTGGATCGCAACCTGGGCAACGCCCGGCAGGTTGTCCAACGCAATCATGTCGCCCACCACGAAGACCTCGGGGTGACCGGGCAGAGTCAAGTCGGGGAGCACCGCGATGCGTCCGGCGCGATCCAACTCCGCGCCGGTTTGCCGGGCGAGCGTGCGCCCCAGGGAGGACGCCTGGACCCCAGCGGCCCAGATCTTCGTCACCGTCGCGATCCGCTCCTCCCGACCGTCCTTGTGCTTCAACGCGATTCCCCGCTCGTCCACGTCGGTCACCATCGCGCCGAGGACCACTTCGACCCCGAGCTTCTCCAATTCGGTTTGCGTGCGGGCCCCGAGCTTCGCCCCGAAGGGGGGCAGCACCTGGGCGGCGGCATCGACGAGTACGACGCGCGCCTGGCGGCTGTTGATCGCGCGGAAATCGCGCTTCAGGGTGCGATGGGCGAGCTCGGCAATCTGGCCGGCCATCTCGACGCCCGTGGGGCCCGCGCCCACCACGACGAAGGTCAACAGGTGATCCACATTGTCGCCGCGGTGGGCCCCGAGTTCGGCCATCTCGAAGGCCCCGAAGATCCGGCCGCGCAACTCCAAAGCGTCATCGATGCTCTTCATTCCGGGGGCAAACTCGGCGAAGTGGTCGTTGCCGAAATAGGACTGCGAGGCGCCGGCCGCAACGATGAGCGAGTCGTACCTTGTCGTGGTCTCCCGCCCCAACACCTGGGAGGTGACCCGGCGCTCCGCCAGGTCGATCTTGGTGACTTCGCCGAGCAGCACCCGCACGTTCTTTTGCGAGCTGAGCACCTCCCGCGTAGGCGGCGCGATCTCGCCTTCGGAGAGGATCCCGGTGGCCACCTGATAGAGCAGCGGCTGGAACAGGTGGTGGGTCGTCTTCGCGATGATCGTCACTTCCACGTCAGCGCGCTTGAGCGCCTTGGCACCAAAGAGTCCGCCGAAACCCGACCCGATGATGAGGACGTGGTGGCGCCCTGGCTCGGGCTGATTCGTCGACAACGTTCGGCCTCCTTCGTCGGCATCCACGGTGGGATCGGGAAATTGTTGGCTAGTTTGTGTTTCAACCGGCTCGGTCATGGGTAGAACGCAAGTAGTTGTCTCCGCCTTCCCGTTGCACGTGACTGCCCAGAACGAGATTGCCAGTGCCCCTCAATCGTCCCGAGTTGACCCTCGGCGCCGACCCGCGATCCGCCCAAGAAGCACGCCGTTGGGTGTCATCGCTGTGCGCCGAGTTGGGCCGCGAAGACCTGATTGAGTGTGCGGAGTTGGGCGTTTCGGAGCTTGTCACCAATGCACTCTTGCATGCCGGCGACCCAATTTCTGTGCGGGTCCGCGGCACGAGAGAACATCCCCGCGTCGAAGTTGCCGACGGCTCCCACCACCCGCCGGTGATCGACGTGTCGACGGCCCACGACTTTGACGACGCGCTCTCCACGTTCGGCCGCGGGCTCAAGATGGTCGCCCAGTGTTCGGTGGCCTGGGGCGCGGCGATCGAGCCCGAGGGCAAGGTCGTGTGGTTCGAGCCGGCCCGGTCCATCGAGCACGAAGCGTTCCCTGCTGGCTCGGTTTTCGACCTCGCCGATATCCCCTCGGTGCCGCGGCCCGCCCCGCGTCGACCTGCGGTCCAGGTGAGCATGCCCGGAGTCCCGGTGCACACGTTGCTCGCGCTGCGCCGGCACTACAACGACCTGCGCCGCGAGGTGCGATTGCTGTCCCTGGCCCACGAAGAGGACTACCCCCTCGCCAAGTTGTTGACCGACCTGTTCTCCAACTTCGATCACGCGTTCCCTGCCGACGCCAACCGACAGATCAATACCGCGGCGGGCGCCGGCCACCAGCTCGTCGACCTCGCGGTGGCCTTCGACCCCGAGTCGGCCGAGACATTCGAGACGATGGTGACCCTGCTGGATCTCGCCGACGAGTTCTGTCGCGGCCAGCGCTTGCTCTCCCTGGCCCGCTCCCCCGAGCAGGTGGAGTTCCAGCACTGGTTCCTGGGCGAGTTCGTCGCTCAGTCGCGTGGCGCGGCGCCACGCCCGTGGGCACAAACCCCGGCCGGCGAACGGGCCCGACGCAGCACCGCGGCCAAGCACGTCTCGTGACCCGACCGGCGCCGACCGGCGCCATGGTGGCCGCAGTTGCGTTGGGGGCCGTCGTCGGCGCCACCGCCCGCTGGTGGCTAGGCGAGGTGCAACCGGATCCCTCGGGCTTTCCGTGGACCACGTTCGGCATCAACGTCGTCGGGTCGTTCCTCCTGGCCGCCCTGCCTGCGGCAGGCGTCGTACGCCGCCAGCGGCTGCTGGCGCTCGCGCTCGGCCCGGGTGTTCTCGGCGGGTTCACGACCTTGTCTGCCTACGCCCTCCAAGCGCGCGACCTGCTGGCGGGCGGCTCCACGGTCACGGCGGCGACCTATCTCCTGGGCACCCTCGCGGCCTGCCTTGTCTCGGTCCACGCTGGGCACTTGTTGTCCACGACGGCGGCGCAACGCGAGTTTGAGTTGGAAGAGGGCAACGAATGACGGGGCCGAACGCGTGACGGGGCTGCTGGTCGCGCTGGGCGCCGCTGTGGGGGCACCGCTGCGTTTCCTCCTGGGCCACTACCTCGATGAGGCGACCTTTCCGAGAGGCACCCTGGTGGCCAACGTGATCGGGTCGCTGCTCTTAGGTGGCTTCTCTGCCGCGGCCCTGAGCGGCTCCGCGCTGGCCCTGGTCGGCACGGGATTTTGCGGCGGCCTGTCCACCTACTCCGCCTTTTCGGTGAAGACCCACGAGTTGGGGTGGCGCCTCGGCACGGCGTACGCCGCGCTCACCATCCTTGGCTCCCTGTCAGCGTGCGCGGCCGGTTTTGCCCTGGTCCACGCCGCCTAGGCGTAGCCCAGATCGTGGAGCCGCTCGTCGTCGATCCCGAAGTGATGAGCGATTTCGTGCACCACGGTGACGCGGACCTCATCGACCAACTCTTCGTGGGTATCGCACAACTCCAAGAGCGTGTTGCGGAAGATCAAGATCCGGTCCGGGAGTGTCCCCGCGAACCCGCTCTCGCGATCGGTGAGGGCGACCCCGTCGTAGAGGCCCAAAAGATCCGGCTCGTCAGCCGGCGGATCCGCGATCACCAGCACGACGAGGTTGTCGACAAGGGCGGCGATTTCCGGGGGGATCTCGTCCAACGCCTGGTCGACGAGAGTCTCGAAGTCCTCGGGAGTGACGTGGACGGGCACCCCCGCAGCCTAGACAAAGATTGACCCGCCCGATGATCGGGCGGGTCAATGCGTGGCGACCCCGACGGGACTCGAACCCGCGGCCTCCGCCGTGACAGGGCGGCGCGCTAACCAACTGCGCTACGGGGCCATCGCCTCAACGTGGAGGCGGGTGGAACTCTAACTCATCCGGACTGCTCAACCCAATCGGGATGAGCGCTCCGGTGAGTACCCCCAACGGGATTCGAACCCGTGCTACCGCCGTGAAAGGGCGACGTCCTAGGCCGCTAGACGATGGGGGCCTTGCGCTGACGACGATGTGGCTGCCGTCGAGCGCCGGATAAGCATAGGGTGCCCCGCCCGGACCGACCAAACTCGTCTGCGGTGCGGCGAAGGCGTACGCCGCAAGCGCGGCCGATTCATCACCCCCCGGTCGTCTCGGGTATGGTTTCCCCGGCCCGTGAAGGGGCCACGGCCAGGTAGCTCAGTTGGTACGAGCGTCCGACTGAAAATCGGAAGGTCGGCGGTTCGACCCCGCCCCTGGCCACCACCAAAACCCCCTCCCGGGATCCAAGATTCGGGTAGTCTCCGGCTTACCCGCCCGCCTTCAAGTCCGGTGCACGATGTGTCCTTCGGGGGAGCCAGATGATTTCACAGGTCCGCGCGCTACGGGTGCGCACCAAGGCGGCAGTGGCTCTGTGCCTCGTGACTGCGGCGGCTCACTTCGCAGCTGCCGGCCCCGTCGCCGAGGCGGCCCAAGCACCGCCCACGCCACCCAACATCATCTTGATCACGGTGGACGACGCGACGTCGTATGACCTGGAGTGGATGCCCTTCACCCGCGAGCTGCTCGGCGGTGAAGGTGTGACCTTCACGCAGGCGCTCTCCCCCCATCCCTTGTGTTGTCCTGCGCGCGCGGAGATCATCACCGGGCAATACGCCCAGAACAACGGGGTCAAGCACAACGACGGCCCGCACGGTGGCTATCCCGCGCTGCTCGATCGCAACAACACGATCGGGCGCTGGCTGCACGACGGCGGCTATCAAACGGCCATGGTGGGCAAATATCTCAACGCCTATCGACATGTGCTCGACCACCCCGAAGGGTGGGATCACTGGAACCCGTTTGTGGACGGAACGACGTTCACCCGCACGAGGTACTACAACGACGGTGTCCTGACCGTGCGCGACGGGTACGTCGATGACATCACCAACGACTACGCGATCGACTACATCGACGAGTTCAGCGGGCCGGATCCGTTCTTCGTCTGGGTCTCCAACTACGCGCCGCACCGGGTGATGGGCAACCCCGCGTGGGGTCGCTATCCCATCCCGGCCGACCGCTTCCGGGACGTACTGCTCGATGTACGCCTGCCGGCCCTGAGCAAGACGTCGTTCAACGAGAAGAACGTCTCCGATCAGCCCCCCATCACCGATAAGGAGATGGTGAACCCGGCCGACATGCAGAAGAACTTCACCTACCGCATCCAGTCCATGCAGGCGGCCGACGAAGGCGTGAAACGCATCGTGGAGGCGCTGGAGGCCAACGGCGAGCTCGACAACACCTACCTGCTTTTCACCTCCGACAACGGCTATCTGCTCGGCGAGCACCGCCTGACGCAGAAGAACTACCTGTTCAAGGAAGCGCTCAAGGTGCCCTTCGTCGTCCGAGTGCCGGGCGCCACCGCCGCAACGTCGTCACGCATGCCGATCACGATGGTCGACCTGGCTCCTACCATCGCCGAACTCGCCGGCGTCGAACCCCAACGCCCGCAGGACGGCACGTCCTTTGCGCCGCTGCTGGCAAACGGCACGATGCCCTGGCGCGACACCCAGCTGATCCAGACGGGTCGGACGTTCTCGTCCCGCGATGGCTGGTGGATGCGCGGCGTACGCACCGATCGCTTCACCTATGGCAAGGACCTGGGCACCGGCTTCGAGCAGCTCTACGATCGCAAGCTGAGTCCGAGCGAGACCAAGAACGTCGCCACGGACCCGCGCTACCGACCCGTCCTGGTCGAGCTTCGTCGACGCCTTAATGCGCTGCGCAACTGCTCGGGGGTTGCCTGCTCGACCTCGTTTGGAGCGGTGCCGGACCCGCTGCTCTAGGCCCGCTGCTCTAGGCCCGTCGGTCAAGGTCATCGTCCCCGAGCGGCACCGCGGAAGAGTTTGGTGAGGCTCGCGAAGTCCTCCGCCAGTGCCCTCACCTGAGCGAGGTCAAACTCGACGTCGGCGGCGATCGCCTGTTGGGCTGCCCGGACAGGTCTGGCGATCGCGGTGCCGGACAGGGCGCGGACGATGCCGGGCCGGTCGGGGCAGGTGAGCGTGAGAACGAACTTCGGCAGGGGATGGGCTCCTTCGCGGGTTCGGGACACCTGAGGCGGTCGCGTCGGTGACTGAGCCTAGATCAGCCTTGACGAAGTCGTTGACCACTCACCGCGTCCGGAGCAGGGTGAGCACCAGCAGCAGCGCCACGACCCAGAAGGCGATCACCAGGCCGCCCATGGTGAGCCACATCCACCATCCGAAGCCATTGCTCCACATCATCGCCATCACCTCCTCTCGCTTCCAGCATTGACCCTCCGCTCAAATGACTGCGCTCGAAACCATGAAGATCCGTTGAAGGTTGCGGCGCGGAAGCCCCGATTGGTCGACCATGGCGGCTCGCGGGTGAAGACTGACTCTCGTGACCACGTCAACCGCACCGAGCGGCACCGCAACGGCCCGCATCTTGGTGGTCGACGACGAGGCCGCGCTTGCGGGGATGGTCGGGGCCTACCTCGAGCGGGCAGGGTACGACGTCTCGCTGATCGGCGACGGGCCTACCGCGGTGACTTCAGCTCGCGAAATCAGGCCCGACGTAGTCATCTTGGATCTGGGGCTGCCCGGCCTCGATGGCATCGAAGTGTGCCGCCAGATCCGCACATTTTCGGACTGCTACATCCTAATGCTCACGGCCCGCACCGACGAGATGGACCGCGTTGTCGGGCTGTCGGTTGGGGCCGATGACTACATCACCAAGCCTTTCAGTCCGCGCGAACTGGTGGCCCGTGTTGGCGCCGTACTTCGTCGCCCGCGACACCCCGCGACAGCGCCGCCCAAGGAGGAGCCCGCCCGCACTTATGGCGATCTAGAGGTTGATGTCGCCGGCCGGCAGATTATGGTCGCCGGTCAGCCCGTCGAACTCACCAGGACCGAGTTCGACATCGTCGCGGTGCTGACGTCGCGACCCAAACTCGCCTGGTCGCGCCGCCACCTGATCGACGAGGTATGGGACCCAGCGTGGGTCGGTGACGAGCACATCGTCGACGTCCACGTCGGGCATATCCGGCGCAAGTTGGGTGACGACCCCAACACGCCTCGCTATATCGAGACGGTGCGCGGAGTCGGCTATCGGATGGGCCGCGGATGACGGCCGGCGGGACGTCGTTCCCCTCCAAGGCGAGTCGGAGCCCGGGACTCGGCCTGGCTTCGCGACTGCTGCTGTCCCAAGGGATGGTGCTGGCGGCGAGCATCCTCAGCGCCGGGGTCGTCGCGGCCACGGTCGGCCCGCCGCTGTTCCACCAACACATGATGGAGGCGGGCCACCGAGAGAACGCGCCCGAGCTCAGCCACATCGAAGAGGCTTATCGCACTGCGAGCACGCTCGCCCTCGGAGGCGGGCTGATCGTCTCGCTGCTGTGTGCGTTTGCGGCGACGTGGTTCGTCACGCGGCGCCTTCAGCGGCCGCTCGCCGCGCTCACGGCATCGGCCGAACGGGTTTCGCGCGGACAGTACGACGCCCGCGTGGAGGCCACCGGTGCCGGCCCCGAATTCGACTCGCTGGCCAACGCATTCAACTCCATGGCTACCCAACTCGAAACCACCGAGGACACTCGACGCCGACTCCTCACCGACCTCGCGCACGAGATGCGCACCCCCATCGCCACCATCACGGCCTACGTCGAAGGGGTCGATGACGGGGTGACCACGTGGACCCAAGCCACCCGCGACGTGTTGTGCGAACAGGTCGAGAGACTCACGCGGCTGGCCGACGACATCGACGATGTCTCGCGCGCCGAAGAGGGTCGCATCACGCTCGCCCCCGCAGTGCATGACGTACGACGGCTGGTTGCGGCGGCCGTCGGGGCAGCCCGGGAGGGGTACGCCGACCGCGGCGTCGAGCTCGTCGTACACACCGATACGGCCACGCTTTGGGTTGACGAGCAACGTCTTGCCCAAGTGCTGGCCAACCTCCTCGACAACGCGTTGAGGCACACCCCATCCGGCGGCCGAGTAACGATCTCGACGTTTGCAGGGCGCGAACTCGTGGCCATTTCGGTCGCCGACACCGGTGAGGGGATCACCGCCGACCAGTTGCCGCGCGTCTTCGAGCGCTTCTATCGTGGGGACTCGGCCCGCGATCGCCGGGACCGCGGGTCAGGAGTCGGACTCACCATCAGCAAGGCCCTGGTGGAAGCCTCGGGGGGCAGCCTGACTGCGACCAGCGATGGACCGGGGACGGGTGCGTCCTTCACGCTGACCCTTCCCGTGGCTTCATCGAACCTTCACTGAACCCGAACCCAACGTCTTGAAGCAGGCGCCAATGTTGAGCATGAATCGTCGTCGACCCCCAGGAGAGTCCATGTTTGGCAAGACCCGTTTTGCGTTCGGCACTGTCGTGGCCATCGCCGCCCTAGCCCTCGGGGGGTGCTCGAACGACGCCGACCAGAACGACGTAATGTTCGCCCAGATGATGATCCCCCATCACGAGCAGGCCATCGAGATGTCCGACCTCGCGCTCGAGACCGACTCCGCCTCCCCTGAGGTCCTGGCGTTGGCCGCACAAATCAAGGCGGCCCAAGGGCCCGAGATCGATCAGATGACTCAGTGGCTCGAAGATTGGGACACCGACATGCCGATGGGTGGCCACGACATGGGTGACATGGGCGGTGACGGCATGATGGGTCAAGACGATCTGGACGAGTTGGAAGCAGCCCAAGGCTCCGAGTTCGACACGCTCTGGCTCACCTTAATGATCGAGCATCACGAGGGCGCCCTTACGATGGCAGACCGGGTCGTTGACAGCGACAACGCTGACGTAGCCGCCCTGGCGAAGGCCATCGTGAAAGGACAAGCTGCCGAGATTGCCACCATGGAAGGACTGCTTGCCGAGTGAGGATGTTCGCCGCACTGGCGGCGCTGGTTTTGGCGGTCTCCGGCTGTGGTGGCGACGCCGGCCCTGACGACGTTGCGAAGCAACCCAGCCGTACGGCGGCCAACGGAGACGTCTTCAACGAAGCCGATGTCACCTTTGCCTCGTCGACCATCGTGCATCACTCCGAATCGTTGGCCATCGTGGATCTCACCGTCGGGCGTCCGCTGCGACCCAAGGTGCAGCGTCTCGTGACCAAGTTGCGCGATCGTCGTACGCCGGAGATCGAGACCCTGACCTCGTGGTTGGTGGCCTGGGATGAACCCATCCCGCCGACGATTCGCGACCACGTCAACGCCCATGGTGGTGACCACGCTGGTGAGGAAACGGCGGGATCACTCAACCGGGCCGACCTTCGGCGCCTCAAGAAGGCCTCCGACGAAGACTTTGAAGCGCAATTCCTGGTGCTGCTGCTGGCCCACGAGTCTGACGTGGGCGACGCAGCCGAAACTGCGATGCAGACCGGCATCTACGATCCAGCGAGTGATCTGGCCGCCGACATTCTCGACGCGCGGAATCGATTGATCACCGACCTCGGTGCCCTCGCCTAACGCCGACCCGTCGCAGTTTGACCGCCCACCCGTCGCAGTTTCACCAAAACCAGTGAGTTTGCGCCGACTCGCGGCCCAAACCGGGCGAGTTAGCGTCGACTCGCGGGCACCACCAGTGAGCTAGCCGCCGACGCTCCGGGCGGCGGTATCCTCCCAGCAACCAACACCTGCACTCATCTCGGGAGGAATTGTGAAGAAGTTGCGCATGCGAGCGCTCGTCGTCGGCGCGTTCAGTTTATTGATCTCCACCCTGGCCCTCGCCTCACTGGCGGAGCCCGCTCACGCGGACGGACCGGGGGTGGGACCCGGCTGGGTCGTCACCGCGGGGGACTCCTACATCAGCGGCGAGGCCGGCCGCTGGGCGGGGAATACCAACAACTCCTCATCAATCATCGACGCGCTCGGCTCAACGGCGTACTTCGACAACGCCGCGAACACCGCCGAAACCATCAACCGCTGCCACCGGAGCAAGGCCGCTGAGGCGTTCATCGGCGCGCTCAACGGCTTCAACCTGGCGTGCTCGGGAGCAAAGACCGCGACCTACACCGATTCGAGTGGTTACTTCAAACCCGGTCTCGACTTCTTCGACAACGGCGCCGGCAAGCTGGGGCAAGCGGCGATGCTGCAATCCTTTGCGACGACCCACAACGTCAAGCTGGTCGCGGTGTCCGTGGGCGGCAATGACTTCAACTTCGCCTCGATCATCCAGTCGTGCGTGACCGACTTCCTCACCTCGCCGTCCTGGTTCAAGGACTACTGCTATGACGACAACTCGGTCAAAGCAAACTTCACCGCGGCCAACATCGCGGCGCAGCGCGCCAAGGTCGCGACGGCTCTGCGAAACATCCGGACCGCCATGCGCAATGCCGGGTACGCCGACAACGCGTGGACCCTGGTGGTGCAGAACTATCCCTCCCCGATCCCGGCGAGCACCGGCTTCCGCTACGCCCAAAGCGGCTACACCCGGCAGAACACGGGCGGGTGCGGCTTTTGGAACGCCGACGCAGATTGGGCCAACACCAGTGCCCTCGGGACGATCAACAGCGCGGTCGCCGGAGCGGCGGTCGATTCGGGATTGACCAACGTGAAGTTGCTCGACCTGTCCAGGGTCTTCAATGGTCGGCGACTCTGCGAGAACACGGTCGGACTCTACGAAGAACGCGGCCTCACCTCGTGGACGCAAGCCACGGCGGTGGATCAAACGGAGTGGGTCAACCAGATCCGCACCATCTCCACGGCGACCTCCAGCTACTTCATTCAGGAGTCCCTGCATCCGAACTACTGGGGTGAGTTGGCGCTGCGGTCGTGCTTGCGTCAGGCCTGGAACGCAGGCGCTCCTCGCGCGGGCAAGTGCACGATCCTCGGCACGGGTCTCGCGGGAGGCGAGCCGCGCATGCAGCTGAACTAGCGAAGGTGAGGCGGCGTACTCAGGTGTGCTGAGCAGGCACCGGGTACGCCGCCGGCCTGTCTCGGGGGACACTCGTCTCATGCCGACGACGTATGCCGACCCAACGCGTTGCCCCGATTGTCAATCACCGATCCCTCAACCGCCGACCACTTGCCCCACCTGCGGCCTCACGTTGACCGGGCCCGACGCCATCACGCTGTTTCGGACCCTCCAGTCGGCCGACGCTTTGCTCGCACGACTCCGCCCGGGGGCACCCGCCACCGTGACCACTTCCACCATCCCCACCACTACCCCCACCCCCGCGCCGATCTGGGTGCCCTCCCCCCACGCGCCCCAGGCCTCCCGCCTGAGCGGCGCCTCGGTTCCGAAAATCTTGTTGAGCCTGGGCGCCCTCTGTCTGCTCGTGGCAGCCATCACCTTCTTGGCGGTGGCTTGGTCGTGGCTCGGGGTGAGCGGTCGTACGGCGGTCCTCGTCGGCCTCACCGTTGTCGCCGGCGGCCTGGCAGCATGGTTCGCCCGCACCGGACTCAGGACGGCCGCCGAGGCCTTCGCCACCGTCGCCTCGGGGTTCTTGGCCCTCGATGTGATCGGCGCGGACAACGCGGGTTGGCTCGGCGATCTGTCGGACTGGGGACTGCTCGCCCTGACCGGTGGCACGCTCGCGGTCGCCGGATTCGCCGCCTCGCTGGTCCCCGCGATGCGCACCAACGCCGCCGCCCGCGCACTGGTCGTGCCGCAACTCGTCGGGCCCGGCGGCGCGTGGCTGGTCCCCGTCGGTTTGGTCGGCGCGACGAGCCTCGACTCATCGATCTACGCGGCGGCCGTGCTCGCCTTCGGGGTGCTCGCCCTCGCCGCCCATCGCTGCTCCCGTCTCCTGCTGGCGCTCCTGTGCGTCGCAGGCGCGGCAACGTGGTGGGTAGCCCTGCTTGGGTCGGGGATCGTGCGGATGGCAGAAGACGCCACCGTGCGTGGGCTCTGGCTCAACCTCGGCGCCTGGCCGGCCCTCGCGGCAGCACTCGTCTTGGTGCCCCTCGCGTGGCTCTTGAGCCGCCGTCAGCCACTGGCCGCCGCCATCGCCGGCGTCGCCGGCACCATCCTGACCGGCGTCCTAGCCTTCCCCTCCTTCGACAACACCGCCACGCAGGCGGCCACCGTGATGCTCTGCCTGAGCGCGGCGTGGGCGACTTCGACGTACGTCGTCGCGCGTCGTTGGACGCCCGCCCCCCTGATGTCGGCGGCAGCGGCGCTGATCGGTCCCGCCATCGTGGCGCTCTTCACCTTGGCTCGCGTCATCGAGTCCGCCTCCGAGCTCCCGGGGCCCTGGGAGAGCCGCGCCTCGGTGAAGCTCCAGGAGCCGCAACTTGAGGCCCACCCTGCCGTGCTGGTCGGGTTCAGCGCGGTCGCGGCGCTTTTCGCCCTCACCTTCTTCGCGCACGGGGCGAGCCATCAGCGGGACCGCCTTACCGCCGCCAAACTCGCGGCGCCCTACATCGCCGCCACGCTCGCCTTGGGCCTGGCAGCCACGTTGGCGGCGTACGCCATCCCGCTCGCCGTCCCCGTGGGCGTCCTGCTGATCACGGCCGCTGCCCTAGCCGCATGGGGTGTGCGTCGGCGCGGCCCCCTCGGCGACACGACGCTGGCTGCGGGCGCCGCCATCGCGGTGATCGCGCTGCTGGGGGCCAGCCCGAGCGTCACCCTGTCCCTGATCGTCCTGATCGTGATCGCCGCGACCGCTGCGCAGCTCGCCCTGACTGGGCAGCCCGGGCTCATGACAGCCGGACAACTGGTGCTCCCGGCGGCGCTGGGCGGGATCGTTTGGGCGATCGGCGAGCTGATCGGACTCGATCAGAGTTGGCGGGCGATCCCGATCCTGCTCGTGGCCGGCGGCCTGGCCCTCTGGCGACCGGCGGTTCCCCTGGAAACCTCTGCCGCGCTCACGGGTGCCATCGCCTCTCTCGTAGCCGTCGGTGACGCCTTCGGCAGCACCGAGTCGACCGGGATGACCTCCCTCGCGATCCACCTGACCGTTGCTGGCGCGCTCGTCACCGCGAGCGCCGTACTCCACCCGACGCGACGCCTGTTGGCGTACCCCGGTGGCCTGTTGCTGGCTGCGGCGACGTGGGTCCGGCTGCACGACATCGGGGTGACCGCGCCGGAGGCCTACACGATGCCGACCGCGCTGGTGCTCCTGGCGCTGGGGGTCTACCGCCTCCGCAGCAACCCAGGCCTCAGCTCCCAACGCGCGCTGACGGCCGGCCTGACCCTGGCGACCGTCCCGTCGCTGCTGCGGGTGCTGGTGGAAGACCCGATCTCACTCCGCGCGCTGCTGCTGGGCCTTGGCTGCCTCGCGCTCATCTTGCTCGGCACGCGCCTGCGGTGGAGTTCGCCGTTGGTGGTGGGCGCCGCAGTGGGCGCGGTGCTGGTGTTGGCGGAGTTGGGCCCCTACGCCGCGGCGCTGCCGCCCTGGACGATCATTGCGGGAGCCGGCGCCCTTTTGACGGTGGTCGGCGTGACGTGGGAGTCCCGGCTCAACAATGTGCGAGAGGCGGGGCGCTATCTAGCGCATCTGCGCTGACCTGCCCGAAGTGATCCCGGTTTAGCCGAGCCCCGGTGCGGCCCCCATATACCGCACCGGACCCGTGAGCGATCCCGAGTCCGATCAGCGTGGGCTTGACCGACGCTAGGCGTCCGATCAAGTTCCGGCTTCGCCAAGAGTGGCACGGAACCGCCGCCAACTCCAGTGGCCAACAGACCCATCTAGTCCGATGCCGCGGCACGGGTGAGGACACCCTCACAAAGCCCGGTCGGGGGGCAACTTCGTGCTAGGCAAGGCGCGCCAAGGGGCGGCGTACGCCGAAGGTCGCAACGCCACCCACAAGGTTGGGGCGTCGCGTGGGGTGGAACAGAGACGAGAGTCAGTCGCGGCGGGGTTCCGCGTAGTCCGACCAGGTGTCGTACTCGTCGTTGGCCTCCGGTGGACCGGAGTTTTCCGTGTCGCCATGCAGTTCTCGCGCCAGCGCCCCGAAGTCCGTCTCGTGGGTGCGGTACTTCAGGTCGCGTGCGACCTTCGTCTGCTTGGCCTTAGCTCGGCCGCGCCCCATAGGGTCGACCCCCTCGCACTTGGCCGGGGGGCACGGCTGCAAACCCGTGACGCCCGGTCTGATTGGTCAGTTTCTCGTGGGGGCAACGCTACCTGAGCCGTGGGTGTTCCCGCACACCGCTAGCCAATTACTGGCTGGTTGCGTCGAAAATTCTTCACCAACCGGCGTACTGACCCACCAAATCGACCCGTCCGGACGTTTCCGGGGTCGCCGAGCGCACTTCTCCGGCGATCCACGCGCGTACGCCGTGACCGGCCAGGGTGTGGATGGCGGCGTCCGCGTCAGCGGCTGCGGTCAACGCGACCATGCCCACGCCGCAGTTGAGGGTCTGTTCCAGATCGGGCTGGGGTACGCCGCCGACGCGGCGTACGAGATCGAAGATCGGCTGCGGCGCCCACGTGGAGCGATCCATCGTCACCGCGCATTCGGCGGGCAGCACCCGCTCTAGGTTGGCGGCCAGTCCCCCGCCTGTGATGTGGGACATGGCGTGAGTCTCGGTCGCGGCGGCGAGCGCGAGGCACGCCTTGGCGTAGATCCGGGTCGGTTCGAGCAACTCCTCGCCGAGGGTCCGGCCGAGTTCGGGTACGTCGCGATCCAGCGCCCAACCGGCGCCGGTCAACAAGACGTGGCGGACCAGGGAATAGCCGTTGGAGTGCAGCCCGCTGGCTTCCATCGCGATGACGACATCTCCGGGCCGCACCAACGCCGCGCCGAGGAGTCGGTCGGCCTCGACGACGCCGGTGGTGGAGCCGGCGACGTCGTATTCATCAGGCTCCAACAGCCCCGGGTGCTCCGCGGTTTCGCCACCAATGAGGGCACACCCGGCGCTCACACAGGCTTCGGCGATGCCCTTGACGATGGCGGCAATGCGTTCGGGTACGACGCGGCCGGTGGCGATGTAGTCGGTCATGAACAACGGCTCGGCCCCGCACACGACCAGGTCGTCGACGAGCATGCCCACGAGGTCGAACCCGATCGTGTCGTGTTTGTCCATCGCCTGGGCGATGGCGACCTTGGTGCCGACCCCGTCGGCGGAGGTGGCCAGCAGTGGGCGATCGAACGACTTCAACGCGGAGGCATCGAAGAGTCCGGCGAAGCCACCGATCCCGCCGAGCATTTCGGGACGCCGCGCCCGCTCGATCCACTGCTTCATCAACTCCACGGCCTGGTCGCCGGCCTCGATGGAGACACCGGCCGCGGCGTAGGAGTTGGGTGACCCGCTCGTCATCTGATCGCTCTCTCTGTTACGTCTGTGTCGGCTCAGGGGCGCGACAACGCGTCGATGGCTCCGCCGCCCGCGAGGGAGGTCGCGAGACCGTCGGCGTCGGTGATCACAGGCTTGGTCTCCAGGAGGTTCTTGCCCAGCTTGGTCGGGTCGGGCAACTCGAGCGGATAGACCCCGTCGAAGCACGCACGGCATAGGTGATCCATGGGCACGGAGGTGGCATCGACCAAGTCTTCAAGGGAGATGTAGCCCAGGGAGTCGGCGTCGATCGACCGACAGATTTCATCTGTGCTGAGGCCGGTCGCGATCAACTCGGCCCGAGTCGCGAAGTCGATGCCATAGAAACAGGGCCACTTCACCGGCGGCGAGGAGATCCGCACATGCACCTCACGGGCCCCGGCTTCGCGGAGCATGCGCACCAGGGCGCGTTGGGTGTTGCCACGCACGATCGAGTCGTCTACCACGACCAGCCGCTTGCCTTCGATCACGTCGCGCAGCGGATTGAGCTTGAGCCGGATGCCGAGTTGGCGGATGGTCTGTGACGGCTGGATGAACGTGCGCCCGACATAGGAGTTCTTGACCAGCCCCATGCCGTAGGGGATGCCCGACGCCTCGGCGTACCCGATCGCGGCCGGCGTGCCCGACTCCGGCACCGGGATGACGAGGTCGGCCTCGGCCGGGAACGCCTTCGCCAAGCGACGGCCGATCTCGACGCGCACGGAGTGGACCCGTTGCCCGGTGATCCGGGTGTCGGGGCGGGCGAGGTAGACGAACTCGAACAGGCAGTGTTTGGGGGCGGGCTCGGCGAACTGCATCGTGCGGAGG
Source organism: uncultured Actinomycetota bacterium (assembly GCA_963814245.1). Taxonomy (GTDB): domain Bacteria; phylum Actinomycetota; class Actinomycetes; order Propionibacteriales; family Nocardioidaceae; genus Nocardioides. The sequence goes on along the minus strand of CAWFBY010000001.1, from coordinate 844,333 downwards.
CCGTCCTCATCGACCGCAACGAGTTCGCCGGGCTCAACTTCGCGGATGAACGACGCGCCGACGATGTCGAGCGCCGCCGTCTCGGAGGCGATCACCCAGCCCCGCTCGAGGCGGCCGACGACCAGCGGGCGGATGCCCTGGGGATCGCGCGCGGCGTACAACGTGTGTTCGTTCATCCAGACGAACGAAAACGCCCCCCTGACCAGCGGCAAGAGCTCCATGGCGCGCTCTTCGAGCGTCTGACCCGGGTGGTGGGCGAGGAGGGAGGTCACCACCGAGGTGTCGTTGGTGGAGGTGTTCGGCGGCTTGACGTGCAGGTCCAGTTCGCCCTCCAGCTCGCCGAGGTCTTCCACCATCTGCGCCAACTCGGAGGTGTTGATCAGGTTGCCGTTGTGGGCCAACGCGATCGAGCCGTCGAGGGTGGGATGGAAGGTCGGTTGCGCGTTGTGCCAGGTGGAGGCGCCGGTGGTGGAGTATCTCGAGTGGCCGACCGCGAGATGCCCCTTGAGCGACTCGAGCGTCGACTCGTCGAACACTTGGGAGACCAGACCCATGTCTTTGTAGACCAGGATCTGGCGGCCATTGCTCACCGCGATGCCAGCGGATTCTTGGCCGCGGTGCTGGAGTGCGTAGAGGCCGAAGTAGGTCAGCTTGGCGACATCTTCGCCGGGAGCCCAGACGCCGAAGACGCCACAGGCGTCCTGCGGGCCCTGATCTTGCGGGTCGAGCGCCGCAGTGAGACGGCCGTCGCCGCCCTTGCGCTGAGAGCGGGGGTTTGGCACGAGCCTGAGTCTACGGGCTCCTGACCCCCAGGCCGCATCCATCTCGTTGAGTTGGGCCCGCCTGCCCGTTGAGTTGGGCCTCCCTGCCCGTTGAGTTGGGCCTAACGGGCATGGCTAGTCTTTCGGCAAGCGATGTTCAACCGCGGAGGTCCTCGATGCGAGCACACAGACTCTCGACCTTGGTGGCTCTCGCACCCCTGCTCCTGGCGGGGTGTAGCGGGACGTCCACAGAGGAGCCAGCGCCACGTTCGGTCGACCCGCCCAGCAGCACCCGCAGCCAAGCGCCGAGCGAACCACCGACGCCCACCCCACCGGCCGAACCTGAGCAAGAATCGCCAGAGGCTCGCGCGATCTCGGTCCTCGGACTTGCAGAGGGGCAACATCGCGGTGACCGGCTGCGGCTGGGCGCCGTCCGCGAGCAAACGGCCGACTACACGTCGTACGACGTGACCTATCGCAGCCGCACCACCACCCGTCGCGGCGAGGAGTCCTACACGATCTCCGGTGTCCTCAACGTGCCGCGGGGGCGCGGGCCGTTTCCGGCCGTGGTGCTGGCGCACGGCTACATCGATCCGGCGATCTATGTGCGCGGCCAGGGGATGACACGCGAGCGTGGCTACCTCGCGGCGCGCGGGTATGTCGCGCTGCACGTCGACTACCGCAACCACGCGGAGTCGGACGACGACCCCCAATACCAAGTCCGGATGCGCCTGGGCTACAGCGCTGACGTGATCAACGCGGTGAAGGCGCTCAGAAACACCCGCGCGGTGCCGATCGACGGGCGCGTCGCGCTTTTCGGGCGTTCCATGGGGGGCGGGGTGATCCTCAAGGCGTTGATCGCCGAGCCCGGCCTGGTCCAGGCGGCGGCAACCTGGGCTTCGGTTTCCTCGATCGAGAGCGAGAACTTCAACCAGTTCATCCGCCCCGATCCGGCCGATTCCGACCTCCGCGATCGGCTGTTCCGCCGACACGGCCGCCCTGAGCAGGCCCCGGAGTTCTGGCGGGCCAATTCCGCCCGGCCCCACTTTTCCCGCATCACCGAGCCCTTGCTCCTGGTGCACGGACGCTTCGACGACACCTGCCCGCCTCGCTGGGCAACGGCGACCCACAGGGCTCTGGATGAAGCCGGCGTGGAGTCGCAATTGGAGTGGTACGACGATGCGCACGCCTTCGGCCCCGCCTTCTTTGCGGCCATGGATCGGACCGTGAGGTTCTTCGATCGCCACCTGCGCTGAGTGCCTTGGGGAAGCCGACCAGGACGATGGGTGTATCGTTTATCGATACTATCGAAAAACGATATGGAGATCGGGATGAGTCGAGTCTTGGAGTGGGGCCTGCGGGCCTGGGAAGCACTGCTTGTGGTGGGGGCTGTGCTGTGGGTGCTGGGTCCCTACGGTTTCGGGGTCTACTACGGAGCTGGCTTTAGGGACCTCCCGTTGTATCAGCTCCTTGTCGTCGACGGACCGCTGAGGGGTTCCAGACTGGCCCGATCTTCGCGGCGGAACTGGCGGACAAGTCGGCGTACGCACAAATGCTCGACCTGGGCCAACAACTCACCCCATACGACGGCGGGGAGGTCACTGGTTCCTTCGGCGACATCAATGTCGGGTGGAGCATTCAGGTCTCCATCATGACCGGGTGGCAGCAGGTCGTATTCCTTGCTTTGAAGGTCGTGCCACTGCTGGTGACGGCGACGTTGTGGTGGACCCTTGCTTCGGTCGTCAAGCAGAGCAGGAGTCAGAGTGCCTTCACCCGGGCCAACGCACGTCGCTTGACCGTGGCTGGCTCAGTCGTCGCGATGGGCGCACCTTTGCTCGCCCTCGCGACCTGGGGACACCACCGTTGGGTCCTCTCGACCGCACAACTAAGAGAGTTTGTCATTCCGCCGAACTTTGATCTCTCATTCATGCCCTGGACTGCGATCGCCGCCGGCATCGCGCTTGTGGTCTTGGGGAGCGTGTGGCGCAGAGGTGTGGCCATCCAGCAGGACGTGGACGGATTGGTATGAGCCCGGCTGTGCCCGAGTCCGGTAACCGGATCCACTGTCGGCTCGATGAGCTCCTGGACGCACGCGGGATGACCCTCACCGAACTGGCATCGCAGGTGGGCGTCACGGTGGTGAATCTCTCGGTTCTCAAGAATGACCGCGCCAAGGCAATCCGCTTCAGCACCCTGACCGCCATCTGCGAGGTGCTGCAGTGCGATGTCGGCGACGTGCTGGGCCTGAGCCGCGACTAGGCGTCGAGCCTGAGAAACGTCAAGAGCCTCCCGGGCGCCGGCCCAGCCCCGCTAGGCCAGACATCCACGGCCTTCCGGGGAAACATCCTGCTGTTTTCGGGCCCAGAAACAGCAGGAATCTTCCCCGGAGCGCGTTGTTCCACTCCCCCGCGTCCCACGTGCCCACAGGACAACCGCAGGCCGGCGTGAGGCGTGTTCTTTGGGGAGGAAGCATGAGAAGACTCGGATGGATGGCAGCGTTGGCCGTGCTGGCCCTTGGCGGTTGCCAATCGTCAGTGAAGAGCGAGCCACCAACCGCGCCCACGAGGCGCGTCACAACGAGCCCACGGCCAGAACCGGTCCTGATGCCCGACCTGGTAGGCCTGCCATCGGCCATTGCCGGGCGGCGCTTTGGGGAAATTGAGGGGGCGGCCCGCCTCGGACTTTCGTCGAGCTGGACGCGGCCGATCACGGTCCGCTGCGGTGTACGGCCGAGGACAGTGGCCTGGCAATCGCCTGCCCCGGGGACGCCGCTGACGCCGAACGCCGTCGTCCACATTCGCACGGCCGCGCTGAACCTCAAACGGTTTCGCGGCCCCTGCGACCCAACCCATAATCTCGGCCCGGCACTCGGGAAAGATGCCGAGCTAGCCCGCCAGTTCTACCGCTTCGCTGCGGACCCTTCCTTGGACGCGCCCTTCGCGCCGGAGGGGGTGTGGGTCGGCATCGAACACGGACCGACCGCCGTTACGCTCCCCTCAGCCCAGCTAGCGGATCTGGGGGCCTGGCGCTTGGAGGGCGGGTACGCCGAGCAAACAGGCCCCTTCTCCGCCCTGGACACCGTGGCTCGCAGCGGCGGGTACTACCGACTCCACCGGGGCATCCTGCCCACCTGCGGTTTCGGAAATGGACAGGCGCCACCTGCGCTGGGCGGCCTACGGGCGCTCACCCTGAGCGCTCCAAAGGACGTCACCATGGCCTGCATGGAGTGGTGGGGAGTCACCTTGTTCCTCGATCACGACGACCAGATTCGCGGCGTCGCGCTGCGCCTGGGGTCGCCTTAACTCACCCAAGTCCGCGCAACAACAGCGCCTCGGCCAGCACGACCCGCTCGAACTCGGCCAGGTGGAGGCCTTCATTCTCACCGTGGGCCCGGGTGTCTGGGTCCTCGACGCCGGTGACCAACACCGAGGCCTGCGGGAAGGCCTCGAGGAACTCCGCGATGAACGGGATCGAGCCTCCGACACCCATGTCGACCGGGGCGACGCCGTCCCAGGCTTCGGTGAAGGCGGCGCGCGCCGCGTCGTACGCCGGCCCCGTCGCGTCGATGGCGGTGGCCTCGCCGGTGTCGACCAGGGTCACGGTCAACTCTGCCCCCCACGGGACGTGCCGTTCGAGGTGGGCTCGCAAACATGCGAGCGCGTTCGCCGTGGTGTCTCCCGGCGCGATCCGCATCGACAGCTTCGCGCGCGCGGCGGGCACGAGTGTGTTGGAGGCGCCCTCCACCTTGGGCGCATCCAGTCCGGTCACGCTCAACGCCGGCTTGGTCCACAGCCGGTCGACGGCCGAGCCGTCTCCGATCCACTGCACGCCGGGGTTTGCCCCGGATTCGGCGCGCAGCCGCGCCTCCGGATAGTCCACCTCGGCGGCCCGCCCAGAGACGAGCCCGGCCACGGCGAGGTTGCCCCGATCGTCATGCAACGTAGCGATAAGTCGACATAAGGTCATGAGTGCGTCGGGCACCAAGCCGCCCCACATGCCGGAATGTACGGCGTGGGTCAGGGTGCGCACCTCCACATCGACGCGCACCAAACCCCGCAGCGACGTCGTCAGGGCCGGCACGCCGATGTCCCAGTTGCCCGAGTCTGCGATCACGATCACGTCGGCCGCGAGCAGGTCGAGGTGGGCGCGCAGAAATGCGGGCAGGCTCTCCGAGCCCACCTCTTCTTCGCCCTCGATAAACACGGTCACGTTCACGGGCAGGTCGTCGCCAAAGATGCGCAGCGCCCCCAGGTGGGTCACGATCCCGGCCTTGTCGTCGGCCGCCCCGCGCCCATAGAGTCGCTCGCCACGCTCGGTCGGCTCGAAGGGGGGCGAGTCCCAGGCGGCGTGATCGCCCTCGGGCTGCACGTCGTGATGGGCATAGAGCAGCACCGTGGCCGCCCCAGGCGGGCCCGCCTTATGGGCCACCACAGCTGGCGCGCCGCCATCGACCGACAGGATCTGCGTCTCGCAACCCTCGGCCTCAAAGAGCGCGGCCACGGCCCCAGCGCTGCGGCGTACCTCCCCCGCCCGCTCCGGATCGGCGCTCACCGACTCGATCCTGACCAGGGCGTCAAGGTCACGGCGCAGGGTGGGGAGTACGTCGCGGACGGCGGCGCGAAGATCAGTCATGGCCACACCCTAAGCCCCAGATTCGGCGGTCACACCGTGGTCGACATCGAGCCGATACCCCACCCCCGGCACCGTCACCAGGTGGTGTGGCTGAGCTGGGTCGAGCTCGATCTTCTTCCGCAGCGTCGCAACATAGACGCGCAAGTAATGCGTGTGCTGTTCGTACGACGGACCCCACGCCCCACGCAACAGCTCCGACTGGGACACCACTGTGCCGCGCGACCGCGCCAACACATCCAGGATCCGCCACTGGGTCGGAGTGAACCGGACCGGCACCCCCGCGAGCTGTGCCGTACCCCGCTGAAAATCGACCACCAGATCCCCACAATCGACCCGCTCCGGCACCGAGGTGGACCTGCGCGCAAAGACGCGGAGGCGGGCCAACAACTCCTCGATGCTGAAGGGCTTGGTCACATAGTCGTCGGCGCCCGCATCCAACGCCTGGACTTTCTCCGTCGACCCCGATCGGGCGGAGAGCACCAACACCGGCACATCGCTGAACTCCCGCAATTGGCGCAGCACCTCCAACCCCGACGTGTCCGGCAGCCCGAGATCCAAGATCACCAGATCGGGGTCGTCGTTGCGTCCCGAATCCAGCGCCGTCCGGCCGTCGGCCGCCGGGATCACCTGGTGGCCATGCGCCTGCAGCCCGATGGTCAGGCCACGACGCAGCAGCGCGTCGTCATCCACCACGAGGATCTTCATCCGGCCCACCTCATGACCCGCCTCATGACCCGACTCCGGGAAGATCGAGGACGAGCGTCAACCCGCCTCCCGGGGTGTCCTGTGCGGTGAGGGTGCCTCCTTGCGCCTCGGCCAGGCCGCGCGCAACGGCGAGACCCAAGCCAATTCCGCCGCCCTGGGTGGCGTCCCACAGCCGTTGGAACGGCTCGAACATCCGCTCCTGCGCGCTCGCTGGCATCCCCGGACCGTGGTCCACCACGCTCACCCGGACCCGGTCGCCCGCGATCTCGGCGACCAGTTCCACCCGAAAGGAGTACCTGACCGCATTCGCCAGCACGTTGGCCAAGACCCGTTCGAGCAGCCCGGCGTCGGCACGCACCCGAGGAAGGTTCGCGGGCACCTCCACCCATTCGCGGTGCCGCATGCCCGATAGCGCACCCGCGACGGCAACCCCGAGGTCTACCTCGTCGGTCGCCACCTCCACCGCCCCCGCGTTGAGGCGGGTCATGTCCAGGAGGTCCGCGACGATCGAGGTCAGCCGATCGGTCCCGGTCTCGACGGCCTGCACGAGCTCGTGACGTTCGGCATCGGTGATCCGATCACCCGCGACCCGCAGCGTGCTCGCCGCCGCTTTCACCCCCGCGAGCGGGGTCCGCAGATCGTGAGACACCGCGGCGAGCAGCGCCGTACGGGTGCGGTTGCCTGCCTCCAACTCGTGGGCCGCCCGCGTCTGGTTGACCAGTTCCTCGCGTTCACGCAGCACGCCAAGATGGGTGGCGAAGGCGGCCAAGATCCGCTGCTCGCCGGCGCTCGGCTGAGCCCCCTCCAGGACCAGCCACCGCCCCTGGGTCGATCGCACGCCCAGGGCATCGGCGCCGTCCGGTGCGCCATCTTGAAGGCGTACGCCGGTCGCGCCGAAGGTGTCGCGGACCAACTCCAACAACTCCCCCTCGGTATATCGCGCCTCCAGGATCGCGAGGTTGAGGCCGTCTAAGGTTTGCGCTTCCGCAAGGGCGACGGAGGCTTGTTGGGCTCGCCTGGCCGCGGTGTCCACGACCCCAGACACCGCCAGCGACACCGCCACATAGGCCACCAGGATGACCACGCTTTCGCCATGGGCGATGGCAAACGAGTGCAAGGGGTCGGTGAAGAAGTAGTTCAGCAGCAGGGCGCCGAAGATCGACGCCACGATCGCCGGCAGCCGGCCGCCCAACAGCGCACACGCCACGGCGACACACAGGTAATACATTGCCTCCACCCCGGGCACTCCGCTGCGGCCCAGCGGGACCAAGGCGGCCGTCAACGCCACGCATCCCAGGGTGGCCAGGAGCCAGGCCGCCCACAGTCGGCGCACCGTGGGGCGCCCATCCCACCAACTGACCCGCTCGCGACCGACCTGCGTCATGGCTCCATCATCCGACGTGCACGCGCGGCCGGCGAGTCGGGTCGGTCTCGGCGCGACGCAACACCTCCCTCGTCACCGGGGCCACCTCGCCCTGCCCCAACAACAGGAAGCGGAAGAACTGGGCGACGGGGTTGCCTTCGGTCCATTCGAAGTAGAGGTGGGGGATGGCGCCGGCCCGATCCCGAATCTCCAGCGTCAGGGCCGCCAAGGCGTTCGCCACCGAAGATGAGGTGAGGCGCATCACCCGGTATTTGCCGTGCACGACTTCGCCACGGACGTCGAGGCTGCTCTCGAAGTCGCTCGGATCGGCGACGGTCACCTCCACGAAGATCACGTCCGGATCTTCGGCCAGATCGTGGTCACGACGGATCTGGGCCACCTTGTCGACGTAGTCCTGCCACCCGCCGCTGCCCGGCTCGTGCGCGACCAGCCGGATCGTACGCCGGGCACAGTCCCTGACGAACGTCTCACTCAGCGGATCCAGCGCCACCTCGGGCGCTCTGAGCTCGAAGGACCGACGGATCCGCGACGCCAGCGACACCGCGACGATCGCCACGATGAAAACCGAAGCAATCCGGACACCGTCGGGTCGTTCGATGACATTGCTGATCGTGGTGTAGACGAAGATGACCGTGATCAGGCCAAAAGCGATTGCCTGACGCCGCTGGCCGGTGCGGCGCGCGGCCAAGGTGACGGCGACCGACGCGCTGGTGAACAACACCAAAACACCGGTCGCATAGGCCCCACCTTGGGCGTCCACGTTTGCATCGAACATCCAGGTAATGAAGAACGTCGTGGCGGTCAGGACCAACACCAGAGGGCGAACGGCCCCAGCCCATTCCGGGGACATCCCGTAGCGGGGCAAGTAGCGAGGGATCAGGTTGAGCAGCCCCGCCATCGCGGAGGCGCCCGCGAACCACAGGATCGCAATCGTCGACACGTCGTACACCGTCCCGAAGACCGGGCCGAGTTGTTCGTGCGCGAGATAGGCCAGCGCCCTGCCGTTGGCCTCGCCGCCGGGCTCGAAGGCCGGCGCCGGGATGAGCAGGGTGGTCACCAACGAACTGGTGAGCAGGAAGAAGCTCATGATCAGTGCCGCCGTGGTCAGCAGTCTCCTGGTCCCTCGGATGCGCCCGTTCGGGGCTTGCCGGGTGTCCGAGGCATCGCCACGCACATGCGGCATCACCGCCACTCCCGTCTCGAACCCGGACAGCCCCAGCGCCAGTTTGGGGAAGATCAACAGGGCCACGGCCAACATCATCAGCGGGTTGCCGTGTTCGGCGACGAGCGCGTCCGTCCAGTCGGGTACGACGTGGGGATGGGCGATGACCTGGGCGAGACCGACTCCGATCACCACGAGGTTCAACACCAAATAGACCGCGACAACGGTCACGGCGACCCCGATCGCCTCCCGAAAACCCCTCAGGAACACCGCCCCGAGCAGGGCCAGGAGCGTGAGGGTGACCAGCATCTCCTCACCCGCCATGAGTGGCTTGAGCGACGGGTTCTCCACCAGATGCGCTGCCGCATCCGCGGCTGACAACGTCATGGTGATGATGAAGTCGGTCACGGCAAACCCGAGCAGGGCGAGGACAAACAACTTGCCCTTCCAAAACGACAACATTCGCTCCAGCATCGCGATCGATCCCTCCCCGTGCGGACTCTCGTGCGCGACCCGGCGATAGACCGGCAGCGCACCGAGCAGAGTGAGCACGACCAGGACCAGGGTCGCCAACGGCGAGAGCAGACCAGCCGCAAGCGCCGCGATGCCTGGTTGATAGCCGAGCGTCGAGAAGTAGTCGACCCCCGTCAGGCACATGATGCGCCACCACGACCGCTCGTCGGCGTGCGGTTTGTCCGAGGCACCTCCCCCCTTGAGCCAGATTCGGGTGCGCGTAGTCGTCAACTCCGGTGGTCGACTGCTGGTCAGGGTCATCGGCTCGCCACCTCACTCACGATCAGGAGACAGCCGCCGAGCAGGAGGGCGGGCAAGGCAGCGACGGGCGCCAACGCACCGCCAGCATTGAGGACGAACCCGACCCCGATCAGCCACACCACCGCGGCAACGACCGCGACCGAAGGCCACGCTTGGTGGCGCGAGCACAGCGCTGCGACGGTGGCCAAGGCAACGAGTTGTAGGGCGAACGGGAGCGCGCGGGTCACGTCGACCGCGATCAGGGCGCCCCAAAAGGCCACGAAGGGGCGGGCGGACCAGTCGGTCGCCAGGTGGTGCCCGAGGGTTGGAGATGTCTGCATGTCACCAGCGTCTTACGACCCGGACCGGGCGATGCCGATCTTGATGCGTCTTTAACGTCCGGCGGCCGCGGCGCAGAATTTGCAGGATTGTCGGACAAAGTTTGGCTCGGGAGCTCGCCAGGTGAGAGCATGAGCCATGCTGAACACCACGACCCTCCCCCAGACCGCGACAAGCGAGACCCTCACGCACATAGAGCTGACCGAGGACTTCGCGGCGCACAACTACCACCCCCTGCGCGTGGTGCTCTCCAGCGGCGAAGGTTCGTGGGTCACCGACGTCGACGGACGTCGCTATCTCGACTGTCTGGCCGGCTATTCGGCGCTTAACTTCGGCCACAGCCACCCCCGGCTGGTGGCTCGCGCCCAGGCCCAGTTGGGTCGTCTGACGCTGACGAGCCGGGCGTTCTACAACGACCAACTCGGACCGTTCTCGCGCGACCTCGCCGCCCTGACCGGCAAGGAAATGATACTGCCGATGAACTCCGGCGCCGAAGCCGTCGAGACCGCGATCAAGGTGTCGCGCAAGTGGGGTTACCTCGTCAAGGGAGTCCCCGAGAACCAGGCCACCATCGTCGCGATGGAAGGCAACTTCCACGGTCGCACCACCACGATTGTCAGCTTCTCCACCGACTCGGTCGCGACCAGCGGCTACGCGCCGTACACCCCCGGTTTCCGGCTCGTTCCGTACGGCGACTTCGCCGCCCTCGAGGCGGCCATCGACTCCTCGACGGTGGCGGTGCTGCTCGAGCCGATCCAAGGGGAGGGCGGCGTGATCCTCCCCCCTGAGGGCTATCTGCAGCAGGTCCGATCGCTGTGCAACCGGTCCGAGGTGTTGATGGTGGCCGACGAGATCCAGTCGGGTCTCGCGCGCACCGGACGCACGTTTGCCTGCGACCACGAAGACGTCGTGCCCGACATCTACATCCTCGGCAAGGCGCTCGGTGGCGGGCTCTATCCGGTCTCGGCCATCGCTGCCGACGGCGACATCTTGTCGGTCATCACCCCTGGGACACACGGTTCGACCTTCGGCGGCAATCCGCTGGCCGCCGCCATCGGACACGAAGTCGTCGCGATGCTCAACGAGGGCACCTTCCAAGAACGTGCCCGCTCGCTGGGCGACTACCTCACCGACGGCCTCGAGTCGTTGATCGGGCAGGGCATCGATGCGGTCCGCACCCGCGGCCTGTGGGCCGGGGTCGACATCAATCCCGATCTCACGACCGGTCGCCACGTGTGTGAACAACTGATGGACCACGGGGTCCTTGCCAAGGAGGCGCACGGCCAGACGGTGCGGCTCGCGCCGCCGCTGGTGAGCACCGAAGAGGACCTCGACGTGCTGCTGCGCGGCTTCCGCGCGATCATCGCCGCTGGGTGAGCTAGGAACCGTCGGTGAGGGGCAGGTAGGGGGAGAGATCCGCGCGTTCGCCGCTGGCCAGAACCTTGCCGGAGGCCTCCGCCTCGGGCCAACTGAGTGCACCGGTCGCGAGGGCGATCCAGGTGTCGGCATCGAGCTCGACCACGGCCGGAGGGGTGCCGCGGGTGTGGCGTACGCCCTCGATCACCTGGGCTGCGGCGTACGGCGGGATCCGCACCTCCACCGACCGACCGGGGGCGCGCAACCCCAGCACCGCCAAGAAGTGTTTGGTCAACAGTCGCCGCTCGGCCGACCCTCGTTCGGCGGCCAACGCGGCCGCCACAAGTTCGGGCTCGGCCGGCACCCCACGCGCGGCCACTAGCGCCCCACCACTAGAGATCCGCCAAGATCGCGAGCACCTCGGCCCACGCGGTCGAGGTCGGGTCGATCACCACGAAGTGATCCCCGTCGACCTCGATCAGCTCGGCCGTCCCACCCGCCGCGCGACTCCGTGCGACATAGTCGGCCGACTGCGACAGGGGCACGATGTCGTCGCCGCGCCCGTGCACACACCACACCGGTACGTCGAGCGGCAACTGCCGCGTCGGGTCGACCAACGCATACACCTCCTCCGAGTCCGTGCCTGGCTCGGCGCCCACGAACGCCGCCACCGCCCCTGCACCCAATCCCGCGCCCGACCCCGCCGCGGCAGCGGCCCGGAGATCGAGCACCCCGGCCTGCGAGATCACGCCGGTGACCTCCACCCGGGGGGGCGACCACGGCTGCAGGTCTCCTCGAGCCGCCGCCCACGCTGCCAGGTGGCCCCCAGCCGAGTGGCCGATCGTGACCACCCGACCAAGCTCCAACCCCTCCACCTCGGCCAACGCGTCGATCCCGGCCGCCACATCGTCGAGAGTCTCGGGATAGCCGCCGCCGTTGCCGACGCGGCGGTATTCCAGATTCCACGCCGCCCAGCCCGCCGCCACCAGGCTCTCGACGAGCGGCCGTCCGAGCGAGAGGTCGTACGCCGACCTCCAGAAGCCGCCGTGAAGGATCACCGCCACCCCGCGCACGGGGCCCGCCGGTCGGGTCAACTCGCCAAACTGCGCCGGGTCGACGCCGTACGTGATGGTGTGCGTCTGCGAGGTCACCGGACGATCCTCCCCCTTGTCCGCGCACGCCGCGACGGCGCCCACCAAGGGGAGCGCGAGGAATTCTCGCCGACGCAGCATGGGCCCATGATTGCCGATTCACCCGATGGCAGGAAATGTCCGCACTAGGCGGTGGGCTGACCGCAATATATGTTGCTTGCATGTCTCGGTACCGAAGTCTTGCGCGCAATCATGACTTCACGATCCTGTGGACCGGGGAGACGATCAACGCTCTCGGGTCCAAGGTTTCGATGTTTGCGTTTCCCCTGGTCGCCTATGCCATCTCCGGATCGGCACTGATCGCGGCCTGGGTCGAGTCGATGCACCTGCTCGGTCTCGCCGCCGCCCTGCTGCCCGCCGGCGTGGTCGTGGATCGGGTCAATCGCAAGGCCCTGATGCTCGCGACCAGCGCCAGCGGGGTCGTGATGTATGCCTCGCTGGCGATCGCCGGGATCCTGGGGATCCTCACCATCGGCCACCTGGTCGTGGCGGCGCTGCTCACCGGGGCGGCGAGCGGCGTCTTCAGCCCAGCGCAGAGTTCGGCCATCCGATCGGTCGTCGCGACCGACGAGTTGCCCACCGCCCTGAGTCAGAACCAAGCGCGCGAACACGTCGCTGGCCTGATCGGAGCTCCCCTCGGTGGTGCGTTGTTCGCCATCACCCGATGGCTGCCGTTTGCCGTCGATGCGGTGACCTACGCCGTGTCGTGCGTGACCCTGTCGCGGATCCGCGCCAGCCTCGCCCCGGTCCCCCGGACCGGCCCCCCGCGGACGATGCGCAGCGAACTGGGCGAAGGCCTCAGGTTCATCGGCTCCCAGCCCTTCTTCCGAGTGATGTTGACCTGGGCCGCCCTGGCGAACCTGGTCGGCAACGCCCTGTTCTTTGTCGTCTTGCTCCGGATGATCCAGGCAGGGGTGCATCCGGCCCAGATCGGGCTGGTCGACACGGCCGCCGGAATCGGCGGCATTTTGGGCGCCCTCGCAGCGCCGTACATCATCGACAAACTGCGCACCGGCCAACTCACCGTCCTGATCGCGTGGGCCGTGATCCCGCCGATCCTGCCGCTGATTTGGTGGGGCGGCCCGCTCGCGGTGGCCATCTGTGTGTTCGTGATGCTGATCCTCAACCCGGCCGGCAACGCCGGGATCAGCGCCTATCGGATCGCGATCACCCCCGATGAACTGCAGGGTCGAGTCTCGGCCGCGTCGTTGTTCGTCGCCATGTCGGTGATGCCGCTGTCACCGTTGTTGGGCGGCTGGCTTTTGGAGGCGTACGGCGCGTCGCGGGCGATCGGCGTACTCCTCCTGGCCACCGCCGCCCTGGCGCTGCTGCTCACCTTGAGCCGAAGCATCCGCGAGATCCCGCGGCCCTCCGAGTGGAGCGCCCCCACCGCCGCGTGAGGTCAGCCGAGCGCGTCGGGCAACGTCGCGGTCCAGGCCGCGCGGACCTGTCTCAGCGACACGGAGAACTCGCCCTCCACGACCACATCCGAGCCACCCGTGTGGCCGATCCGGGCGATCGGCACCCCCAGGGCACCCGCCAGGGCAATCACGCTCTCATCGTCGGACGCCCGCGTGGTGATGATGGCGCGACCAGCGGATTCGGAAAACAGGTCGATGAAGGGATCCTCGCCGAGCGTGACACTGACCCCGACGTCATGGCGCAGGGCCGCCTCGACCAGCGCCTGAGCCAGTCCCCCGTCGGAGAGATCGTGGGCGGAGGTCGGCAACCCCGCCACCGAAGCTGCTGAGAGAAATCGGGCCAGGTTGCGTTCGGCCCACAGGTCAACGACGGGGGGCAGGCCCCCGAGATGGCCGTGCACGACGTGGGCCCATTCGGAACCCGACAGTTCGGGCCGCGTCTCACCCAGCAAGAACACTGTCTCCCCGGGCGCCACAAAAGCCGACGGGGTGCGCTTGGTGACGTCCTCGATCACGCCGAGCACGGCCACCACCGGCGTCGGGAGAATCGCGGTGTCACCGGTCTGGTTGTAGAGGCTCACGTTGCCCCCCGTGACGGGGATGCCCAGCTCGAGGCAGGCGTCCTTGAGACCTCGACAGGCCTCGGCAAACTGCCACATCACGTCGGGATCCTCGGGGGAGCCGAAGTTGAGGCAATCGGAAATGGCCAGCGGAGTGGCCCCGCCGGTGGCGACATTGCGGTAGGACTCCGCCAACGCCAGCTGCGCCCCGGCGTACGGATCGAGTTTGGCGAACCGCCCGTTGCAGTCCGTGGCCACGGCGACCCCGAGGTTGGTCTCCTCATCGACCCGGATCATCCCGCTGTCCGACGGTTGCGCGAGCACGGTGTTGCCGCGAACATAGCGGTCGTATTGGTCGGTGATCCACGACTTGTCACACAAGTTGGGGCTCGCGACCATGCGCAGCAGAGTCTCGCGCAGCTCGTCGCCGTTCTGCGGTCGCGGCAGCGATCCGGCGTCATTGGCCTGGAGTTCGTCCTGCCAGGCAGGGCGGGCGAAGGGGCGGTGGTACGTCGGCCCGTCGTGCGCCACGCTGCGCGGGGGCACATCCACCACGCGCTCACCGTGCCAATCCACCTCGAGTCGACCGGTGTTGGTGACCGTGCCGACCACGGTCGCGTCCACCTCCCACTTGGCACAGATCGCCAAGAACGCGGCGACATCGCCGGGCTCGACGACGGCCATCATCCGCTCTTGAGACTCGCTCATCAGGATCTCTTCGGGCGCCAAGGACGAATCGCGAAGCGGCACCAGGTCGAGATCCACATGCATGCCACCATCGCCGGCGCTGGCCAACTCGCTCGTCGCGCACGACAGCCCCGCCCCACCCAGGTCCTGGATGCCCGCCACGATCCCGGCGGCGAAGAGCTCCAGCGTGCACTCGATGAGCAGCTTCTCCATGAACGGGTCGCCCACCTGGACGCTCGGGCGCTTGGCCGGGCCGCCTTCGTCGAACGTCTCGCTCGCCAGCACACTCACGCCACCGATGCCGTCGCCGCCCGTCTTGGCGCCGTACAAGATGACCTTGTTGCCGGCGCCCGACGCCTTCGCCAGGTGCAGATCCTCGTGGCGGAGCACGCCCACACACAACGCATTGACGAGCGGGTTGCCCAAGTAGGTCGCGTCGAACACCGCCTCGCCGCCGATGTTGGGCAGGCCGAGGCAGTTGCCGTAGCCGCCCACTCCGGCGACGATCCCCGGGAGCACTCGATGGGTGTCGCCATGACCATCAGAGTCGAGCGGGCCAAATCTGAGTGAGTCCATCACCGCCACGGGGCGCGCGCCCATCGCCAGAATGTCGCGGACGATGCCGCCCACTCCGGTCGCCGCACCCTGATAGGGCTCGACGTACGACGGGTGGTTGTGGCTCTCGATCTTGAACGTGACCGCATAACCCTGGCCGATGTCGATCACGCCGGCGTTCTCGCCGATGCCGGCCAGCATCTTCCCGATCGGGGTGTCCTGCGGAATCTCGGAGAACTGCTTGAGGTGCACCTTGCTCGACTTGTAGGAGCAGTGCTCGCTCCACATCACCGAATACATCGCCAGCTCGCTGCTCGTCGGCCGACGGCCCAAGATCTCGCGGATCTTGGCGTACTCGTCGTCCTTCAACCCCAGATCCGACCAGGGCTGCTCACGGTGCGGATCCTCCATGGCCACCGCCACGGTGTCGAGCTGGGGATGCTCAGGGGCGGCGGCGGCCGCAGCGGGGGTCTCAGGCACGGGCTCAATCTACCGGCGCGGACGGGGGTGACAGACCTCCGACCCACCATGGGGAGTCTTTCCACAGGCAGCCGCGGATCAGGTGTTGGGAAGTGCTCAGACGGGTAGAGATCTACCCATGAGCCCTGATGACTTGTGGCAGCCTCGATGTCGCCCGCCGATTGGGCTCATTCGGCCGGTCCGCTCTGACCCCGAGGGTCTCCGTGGCCCGCGTCCGAGCACCGCGCGCGGCCCGCATTGGTTGCGCACCCCCTTAGGTCTGGTGGTGCCCGCCGACGCACCCGCGTCCGTCGAACAGCGGATCATGAACGCGGCCACCGGCCTGCCCCCCGGTTGCTTGGTCACCGGCTGGGCGGCCCTGCGCCTGTTTGGCGGCGGGTTCTTTGACGGATTCGATTCCCAGCGCAGACTCCTGCCCGTGGCCATCCTCGTGCCACACCGACGTCGGGTCGTTGCTCGACCAGGTCTCACCGTGCTTCGCGATCGCCATCCACCGACAGCGGTGTCCAGTTTCTCGATCGCCTGCGCCCCACCGGAGCGCGCCGTTCTGGACCAGATGCGCACATCCGCGAACGAGCGAGAGGCCGCCGTGGCCCTAGACATGGCTCTCGCTGCGCGCCTCACCACCCTCGATAGTTTGCGGTCTGCGGTGTCCGCAGAACCCAGGCGGGCAGGCATCGGCCACGTCCACAAGGCTCTCACCTTGGCGAGCCCCCTGAGCCGCTCGCCTCAAGAGACTCACTTTCGAATGATCTGGGAGCTGGACGCGGGCCGACCTCGACCCCTGGTGAACCAACCAGTCCGAGATCGGTCTGGGCGTCTGGTGGGGATCGCCGATCTCTTTGACCCGGTCGCCGGCGTTGCCGGGGAATACGACGGAGCGTTGCACCGGGATCGCAGTCGGCACCGCCGAGACGTTGAACGACATGAACTCTTCAGGGCGCACCGCATCGAGGTCGTCACCATGGTGGCTGGCGATCGCGTGCAAGTCGTCGTACAGCGAATCCGGGCCGCGTACGACCGAGCCTTGTGGCTGCCCGAGGCTGATCGCACGTGGACGGCGTCGACAGGTGAGCAGGGATTGCCTTCCGGGGAAGATTCCTGCTGATTTTCGGCCCAAAAACAGCAGGAATCTTCCCCGGAAGCCCGGTGCCACTCCCAAAGTCATGAATGCTGTGGCTGAAGTGCCTGTTGGGGTTATTGTGGTGACTTCTTCCCCCGCGTGGAGCAGTGAAATGACTTCCCAACGTTTTGCCCTGCCCAGAGTCCCGGCGAGTCTCGTCGCCGCGGTCCTCCTGGTGGCGTCCCTGATGGGTCCCGTCATCGGCCGCGTCAGCCCGGCGTACGCCGACAACCCCGTCACCCCCGGCAACTTCACGGGGTATGGCTTCGACCAGTGCCTGGCGCCCAGCCAAGACTCCATGGACCGCTGGCTGAACTACTCGCCGTTCTGGGCTGTCGGCATCTACATCTCCGGCGACTCCCGGGCCTGCCGCAATCAGCCCAACCTCACTCCGGAGTGGGTCAGCACGCAGCTGGCCAAGGGTTGGCGCCTGCTCCCCATCACCCTCGGCCCGCAGGCCTCGTGTCAGCCGCGCTTTCCTCGGTATGGGGACGACAAGAAGATCGATCCAACTCCCGGCGCGAACGGCACCTACTACCGCGCGCGCAAACAGGGCGAAGCCGAGGCCGACAAGGCGGTCACCGCTGCACAAGCGCTGGGCATCAGCGCCGGCAGCACGCTGTGGTACGACCTTGAGGGATTCGACTCGAGCCTGCGCGACTGCCGGGAGTCGGCGCTGCGTTTCCTCAGCGGTTGGACCTATCAACTCGGGCAGTTGGGCTATGTCTCCGGGGTCTATTCGGGTGCGAGCTCGGGGATCAAGATGCTCGATGACGCTCGGATCAACCGCCCCGATGCCTTCCACCTGCCCGCCCGGATTTGGATCGCTCGGTGGGACGGCGTGGCCAACACCTCCACGACCTACATCTCTGACGATGGATGGGTCGGGGGTCGCGTGAAGCAATACCTCGGCGGCCACGACGAGACCTGGGGTGGCGTGCGGATCAACATCGATCGAAACTTCCTCGACCTGGGGAAGGGTTCGGTGGCCGCGGCCGAGGACCACTGCGGTGGCGTGCGGGTGAACTTCTGGATCTACGACCCGCTCCAGCCCGGCGTCGAGAACATCGTCAAGGTCAAGGCGTTGCAGTGCCTGTTGACCGAGCAGGGGGTGTACGCCGGCCCCACCGACGGCACGTTCGGCAAGAAGCTCACGGCCGCCGTGAATGTGCTGGCAGGAAGCCCACGGCCTTGCCGTCACGGCGTACTGGTCCCGCAAAGCCTGGATGAACCTGCTCGCCGCCGACGGCACGAAGGTCCTCAAGATTGGATCCGCGGGCAAGGGCGTACGCCGCCTGCAGCGCGCCCTGAATGCCGCCGGGCACTCACAACTCGGCGCCAAGGGCGTGTTCGACGCCAAGACGCAAGCCGCGGTGAAGTTGTGGCAGGTCAAGGCCGGAGTCGAGGTGACTGGGGTGATCTCGAGCAGGCAGTGGGCGGCCCTACGTTCCGGCCGCCGTTGACTCAGGCAAACGCGGTCTGCACCAGCCCCGTGAAAAACCCCAGGCCGTCGGTGCCGGGGCCACACAACTCTTCGACGGCATGCTCGGGATGCGGCATGAGACCCACCACGTTGCCGCGCTCGTTGCTGATCCCCGCGATCGCGCGCATCGATCCGTTGGGGTTCTCGCCCAGATAGCGCGCGACGACGCGGCCATCGCCCTCCAGCCGATCGAGGGTCTCCTCGTCGGCGACAAAACCGCCCTCACCGTTCTTCAGCACGATCGTGACCTCGGCGCGTGGCTCGTACGACGAGGTCCACGGGGTGCGGGTGTTTTCGATGCGAAGGCGCTGATCGCGGCAGCCGAACTTGCGGTGGTCGTTGCGAATCAGGGCGCCCGGGAGCAAGTGGGATTCGCAGAGGATCTGGAACCCGTTGCAGATGCCGAGCACGGGCATCCCGCGCTCCGCGGCCGCGATCACCTCGGTCATCACAGGGGCGAAACGTGAAATGGCTCCGCAACGCAGATAGTCGCCGTAGGAGAAACCACCGGGGAGGATCACCGCATCCACACCACGCAGATCGGCGTCCCCGTGCCACAAGGCGACGCCCTCGTTGCCGCCCAGTCCCACTGCGCGAAGCGCATCGGCATCGTCCAGCGATCCCGGGAAGGTAACGACGCCGACCTTCACTGGTGGCCCTCGGCCTCGTCGACCGTTTCGGCCTCGTCGACGGCCTCGGCCTCGTCGACGGGTTCGGCCCCGTCGACCATTTCGGCCCCGTCGACCATTTCGGCCCCGTCAACCGGAGCCTCGTCAAGACGGACCGCGAAGTCCTCGATCACCGGATTGGACAACAAGGTCTCGGCCATCTGGCGTACCTTCGTCCACTGTTCGTCGGACGCGTCCCCCTCCAACTCAACTTCGAAGCGCTTGCCTTGACGTACGTCGACCACGCCATCGAAGCCCAACCGCGGGAGCGCGCCGTACACGGCCTTGCCCTGGGGATCGAGGATCTCCGACTTGGGCATCACATCGACAACGAAACGTGCCACGAATCCTCGGCTCCTTGCTTGGCTGGGACAGTCCGTGAGAGCAGTCTGCGCGACCATCCTAGGGGCCCACTGGGGCACACTGGTGTCATGGCAAACCCTAATCCCGGCCCGCGCGCGTCGTTGAAGCGGCTTCAGCTCGAATTTCCCCAATCCTTGGCCGTCTATGACACCTATCCCGAGGCTCAGCGGGCCGTCGACTTCTTGTCCGACAAGGAGTTCCCGGTCCAAAACTGTCTGATCGTCGGCACCGATCTCAAGCAGCTCGAACGCATCACTGGGCGGCTGACGTGGGGGCGGGTAGCCCTGGGCGGGGTGTTGTCGGGACTGTGGCTCGGCGTCTTCGTCGGGTTGATCTTCTCGCTGTTCAGCAACGATGGAAGCCTGGTGATGCTGCTCTCCACCGCTCTGTTCGGCGCCGCGTTCGGGGCCATTTGGGCGATCGTCGGGTACGCCGCCACGCGCGGTCAGCGCGACTTCTCCTCCGTCACCTCCGTCGTGGCCACCCGCTATGAGGTGCTCGTCGAGCACAAGCACGCCGCCACCGCGCGTGAGTTGCTGGCCGGCCTCAAGGGCGGGCTTCCCGACCCCTTCGCCAGTTAGGCCCAACTCAACGGCGGGTCAGGACAGCTCGCGCTTGAGGATCTTGCCAGTCGCGGTCATAGGAAGGGAGTCGACGAAGACCACCATGCGCGGATATTTGTAGGCCGCCATCTGGTCCTTCGCCCAGGCCACGAGGCCCTCTTCGGTCACGTCGGCGCCGGCGTTGCGGATCACGAACGCCTTGATCTCCTCGCCGTGGCTTTCGTCCGGCACCCCGATGACCGCCGCCAACGACACGTCCGGATGCGTGATCAGCACCTCCTCGATCTCGCGCGGATAGACGTTGAACCCACCCCGGATGATCATGTCCTTGGACCGATCGACGATGTAATAGAAGCCATCGTCGTCACGCCGGGCCAAGTCGCCGGTCCGGAACCAGCCGTCGCGCATCACGTGGGCCGTGGCTTCGGGTCGGTTGAGATAGCCCTTCATGATGTTGTGGCCCCGGATCGCAATCTCGCCGATCTGATCGGCGCCCTCGATCGTGCCCCAATCGGTGTCGATAAGTTTGCACTCGATGCCCCACACAGGAACACCGATCGACCCGGGCCGCGGCTCACGGCCGGGATCGGAGAAGGTCGCCACCGGCGCGGTCTCCGAAAGCCCATAGCCCTCAAGGATTTGGACCCCGAGCTTGGCCTTCACTTCGCGGATGATCTCCACGGGCAGGCTCGCGCCCCCCGAGCACGCCACCCGCAACTTCGCCGCGATCTTCTCGACATCGGCGCCCTCGAGCGCGCCCAGGATCCCCCACCACATGGTGGGCACCCCCGCAAAGAACGTCACGTCTTCGGCCTGCATCAGCGCCACCGCCTGTTTGGCATCAAATCGCGGCAACAGCACCAGCGTCGCGGCCATCGAGAAGCCGCCGTTCATCTGCACGGTCGAGCCAAACGAGTGGAACAGCGGCAGCGCCACGAGGTGGGTGTCTTCGGCGGGCTGGGCGTTGAACAGCCGGTTGCAGGTGAGGACGTTCATCATCAGGTTGCTGTGGGTGAGCTCCGCGCCCTTGGCCTGGCCGGTCGTGCCCGAGGTATAGAGGATGACCGCCGTGTCGGACTCGTTGCGCGGGAGGCTGTCGAACACCGGGGGCCGTCCGGCCAGCGCCTGGCCCAAGGTCGCGACGCCCGCGATCGGGGACTCGGCTGCGGGATCTGCGGTGACGAGGAAGAAGTGTTCGCACCCGTTCGTGGCCTCGAACCCGGCGTACCCCTCCTGACCCATCGGCAATTCGGGAGTGCCTTCGAAACAGAAGTACGCCGACGCGCCCGAATCGGCGAGGTAGTAGGCGTTCTCGCGGCCCTTGTTGAGCACGTTCAGGGGTACGACGACGGCGCCAGCCTTGAGAATGCCGTAATAGATGATCGGGAAGTAGGGCACATTCGGGCACGTCAACGCCACCCGATCTCCAGCGCCGATCCCCCGCGATCTCAGGAGATTGGCCACCTGATTGGCCGCCCCGTTGACCTGGGCATAACTGAGCCGAGTCTCACCGAGCACCACAGCGGCCCGGGTGGGGTTCTTACGCGCGGAGTCTTCGAGCAGCATCGAAAGGTTGTACACAGCAGCCTCCTCGGGTGGGGCAAACGCCCGGGGTCAAACCTACTGACGCGCGACCTAACGCGATAGCAGCCGATCGGCGCGACGCAGATCGCTGCGCAGGGCGACCGGCAAAGCCAACGATGCTGCCGCCGCGGGCAGGGTGGCCAGGCCGCGGCCCTTGAGGCTGACCAATACCTCCACGTCGCATTGCTTGCCGTTGGGGAGGAAGGTCAAGGCGAGGAACGCCGTGATGCCGCGCCACTCACCTTGCTCGGCCCACGCCTCATAGGGTTCGTGCGTGACGACCTCCAGCTCGTGGTGCCCACCGACCCAGGTGACGTCTCGCCAACGGGCACCGACCCCTGTCGCTTGGTCGGTGAGCAACTCGATCCGCCGCAGGCTCGACTGCCAATCGGGTCGCTTCCGCGGGTCGCTGAGATAGTCGAAGACGGCCTCCACCGGATGACAGAAACGCTGCACGAAGGTCTGCGGTCCGCCCACCATGTCAGAACCTTTCGTCCGTGAGGAGTTCGTAGGCCTCGATGTAACGCGCCCTCGTCCGCTCGATCACCTCAGGCGGCAGCGGCGGAGGCGGCTCGCCGCTGGACCGATCCCACCCGGCCTCGGTCGAGGTGAGCCAGTCGCGAACGATCTGTTTGTCGTACGACGCCTGCGCGCGACCCGGCTCCCATTGCGAGGCGGGCCAAAACCGCGAGGAATCGGGTGTCAGCACTTCGTCGGCGAGCACGATTTCCCCCTCACCAGGTCGGCCGCTAGCGCGCCGGCCAAACTCGAGCTTCGTATCGGCCAGGATGATCCCGCGCTCCCGCGCGATGGCCTCCGCGGCGGCGTACACCCGCAGCGTCAGGCCGCGCAGCGCTGTCGCATCAGGCTCACCGACGGCGCCAACGACGGCGGCGTAGGAGACATTTTCGTCGTGATCGCCCACCGCCGCCTTGGTCGCCGGAGTGAAGATCGCCTCGGGCAGCCGCGAACCGTCGAGGAGTCCGGGCGGCAGCGGAACCCCGCACACCGCGCCATCACGCAGATAGTCGGACAGACCGGACCCGGTGAGATAGCCGCGGGCCACACACTCGACAGGGAACATCTCGAGCGGCTCACACACCACGGCTTGGTGGCGCATCGACTCTGGCACCGAGGCGGGGACATCGACCGAGACCACGTGATCGGGGACCAAGTGGGCAAGCTGGGCGAACCACCACAGCGACATCCGGGTGAGGATCTGGCCCTTGTCGGGGATCGTCGCGTCCAGGACGAAGTCGTAGGCCGAGATCCGGTCGCTCGCCACCATCAACAAGCGGCCGGCGTGCTCCCCGGTGTCGATTCGATAGAGGTCACGGACCTTGCCCGAGTGGAGGTGCGTCGCGCCTGCGATCGGCGGTGCGTCAGGGATGTTCAAGTCCGCCATGGTCGAACCTTAGTCGCGACCCCGGACAGCCTGGCGACTTGGTCACGCGATCAGGGGCAGCGGTTGAGGGATCACAGGATCGCCCCCGGAGCGTAGGCCGCCGCTTGCGGATGGGCCGCGGCCACCAGCGCCACCCGGCGTACGACCTCGTGGGTTTGCGCGACCGCTGCCCCGGTAAAGGTGATCGGGTCGGCGACGAGCGACTCGATCTGGGTGCGGGTCAGCCCGAGGCGAGGGTCGGCGGCGAGACGCTCGAAGACGTCGTTGGCGGCTTGCCCCTTGCGCATCTCGAGCGCCACCCCGACAGCGGCTTCCTTGATGGCCTCGTGGGCGACTTCGCGGCCGACTCCGTTGCGGACCGCCGCCATCAAGACCTTGGTGGTGGCCAGGAACGGCAGGTAGCGGTCGAGCTCGCGCTGGATGACCGCTGGGAAGGCGCCGAACTCATCGAGGACTGTGAGGAAGGTCTGGAAGAGCCCGTCGGCGGCGAAGAACGCGTCGGGCAGGGCGACGCGTCGTACGACAGAACAACTGACGTCCCCTTCGTTCCACTGGTCTCCGGCCAACTCGCCCACCATGGAGAGATAGCCGCGGAGGACCACGGCTAGGCCGTTGACACGTTCGCAGGAGCGGGTGTTCATCTTGTGCGGCATCGCCGACGAGCCGACCTGGCCTTCGGCGAATCCTTCGGTCACGAGCTCAATCCCGGCCATCAGCCGGATCGTGGTGGCGAGGTTGGAAGGGGCGGCGGCGAGTTGGACGAGAGCGGAAACCACGTCGAAGTCGAGGCTGCGGGGATAGACCTGACCCACACTCGTGAGCGTGTGGTCGAAACCCAGATGCGCGGCGACGCGCGCCTCGAGCTCGCCCAACTTCGTGGCATCGCCGGCGAGCAGGTCGAGCATGTCTTGCGAGGTGCCCATCGGCCCCTTGATCCCGCGCAGGGGATAGCGCGCGAGCAACTCCTCGACGCGTTGGAGCGAGATCAGCAACTCGTCGGCGACGGAGGCGAACCGCTTCCCGAGGGTGGTCGCCTGAGCGGCCACGTTGTGGGAACGCCCCGCCATCACCGTGGTTTCGTGCTCGGTGGCCAACCGCGCGAGGCGGGCGAGCGTGGCGACCGCGCGGTCGCGCAACAGCGCCAGGGACTGTTTGATCTGGAGCTGTTCGACATTTTCGGTGAGGTCGCGCGAGGTCATCCCCTTGTGGATGTGTTCGTGCCCAGCGAGAGCGCAGAACTCTTCGATGCGCGCCTTCACGTCATGACGGGTGACCCGTTCGCGGCTGGCGATCGAGCGCAGGTCGACGGAGTCGATGACCGCCTCATAGGCCTCGATCACGCCGTCGGGCACGTCGATCCCCAGATCCTTTTGGGCCTTGAGGACGGCGATCCACAAGTGTCGCTCCAAGACGATCTTGTGCTCCGGCAACCAGATGGCAGCCAGGTCCGCGCCCGCATAGCGGGTGGCCAATACGTTGGGGACGGTCACGGGAGAGATGGTACGGCGCCGGTCAGGGCGGCAGCGCTGGCGGTGCCTGGCTGGAATAGGTGTGGCCGGTGGGAGTGGTGATGACGACGGTGTGCCGCCCCGGCGCTCCGTCGGAGAGGACAAAGCTCCAACCGGGGAGCTCCTTGATGTCGTTGTGCGGCGCACACAGTCGCTCGCCGTTGACCACCACGGTGCGACCCCCCGTGGCAACGCTGCGGATGTGGTCGCGGTGGGTGTTGGTGGAGTCGCAGCGAGGGAGGCGGCAGTGTTGGTCGCGCAGGTCGACGGTGAGCGCCTCGGCCCCGGTGAAGAAACGGCGACGAGCCCGGTCGGTGTGGGTCAGGGTGCCCGTGGTGGGGTCGGTGAAGATCCGTCGCAACCACCGTGGTGCGTCGTCCCGACGGGCCAGGTCGCGAGCCGTCTGAGCGGGCAGCGGCGTGCCGTCAGCCAGCCGGGCAGGGGTCTCGTCGAGGCCAATGAGAGCGTCGGGCGTCATCTCCAGGGGGATCTCCAGGGGGATCGCACCGGCCGTGGCCTGGCCGGTGAGCCGCTCGACAAAGGTGTCGGCCATCACCTGGCCACGGGACCGCTCATCCCCATAGGTGAGGTCGGCGGCCCGACTCAGTGCTGCGAAACAGGCCACAGCTTGGGCCACGGGCAGCAACGCGGTCACCCAGGCCATCGTGTCGGGCGCGGGGCAGACCCACACGCGGCGCTCACTCGCGGCGTACGCCGCGCGACGGACCACAGCCTCGACATCGAGCTCGGCCGCGATCGCGCGGGCGGCGTTGACCACCCGCCGCGGCGTCATCTCGGTCGCGCGACGGGATTGGCACAGGCGTTGGTCCACGCGGGCACGGTCTTCACGCTCGAGGCAAGCGGTCTCGCGGACCAGCAGCGTCGCGACCCATTCGCTGATCAGCCCTTCGGTGAGCAACTCCAGCGTGTGGGGCATCTCCGTGACCAGCGCCCGCGCCAGCCCGAGTCGGCGCGAACCCTGGGAGGCCGGCAGATCACAGGCCAGCGCAATCTGGTCACCGATCCCGCGGCCGATCTTGTCTCGGCGCACCCCCGCGGCCTCTTGGGTGCTGCGCTGGGAGCGGTCGAACGCGTGCGCAACGTGCGCCTGCGCGGCGCACGCCGCTGCCTTGATCCGCTCCAGACGCGCCAACTGCTCCACGCGGATCGCGTCGGGATCGACGCTGCCGTCGCTCGGGGTGGTCACGCCGCCGTCGCTGGCTCCGAGGGTGGCGAGGACGTCATCGAGCACGTCGATCTCGGGCGCGCACACCCCGCCCAGCGGCGTCGCCGCTTGCTCCCAGATCTGCTGTGCCATGAGACAAGTCCACCAGGGACCACCGACAGTCCAGGGCCCCAGATCGGGGTTATCCCCAGACCGCCGATAACGAAACGATCACGATCCTCAAGCGGATGGTCGGGAGGCTGACAAAGCAATGTCGGAGCGCCATTGCGCACCCGGGAAGGAGATCGAATTGACGCCTTCATAGGCCTTCGCCCGGGCGTCGGCGATGTCCGTGCCGATCGCGGTGACCGCGAGAACGCGCCCTCCTGCCGTGACCAATCGGCCCTCGACGTCGCTGGCGGTCCCGGCGTGCAGGACGTGGACGTCGGGCTCGCGATCGAGAGTCTCGGAGCCGACGATCACATCGCCGCTCGACGAGGTTTCGGGATATCCCCGACTGGCCATCACGACCGCCACGGCGGCACCAGATTTCCAGCTGGGCGGGGGTACCTCACCCAGCGTGCCCGTCGCGGCGGCGTACAACATCGGCGCCAGCGGCGAGTCGAGAAGTGCCATCAGGACCTGAGTTTCGGGATCGCCGAAGCGGGCGTTGAACTCGATGACGCGGGTGCCGCGAGAGGTGAGGGCGAGGCCTGCGTAAAGCAGCCCAGCGAACGGCGTACCGCGCCTGCCCATTTCGTCGACGGTGGGTTGCAGGACGACCCTGGTCACTTCGCCCATCAGATCGGCCGGCGCCCACGGGAGGGGGGTGTAGGCGCCCATGCCGCCGGTGTTGGGGCCCTCGTCGTTGTCGCGGATACGCTTGAAGTCCTGCGCCGGCTGGAGCGGATAGACGGTCGTGCCGTCGGTGATCGCGAAGAGCGACACTTCGGGCCCGTAGAGAAACTCCTCGATCACGACCCGCTCACATTGCAGGGCGTGGGCGAGCGCCTCGGTGCGGTCGCTGGTGACGACGACGCCCTTGCCGGCGGCGAGACCATCGTCCTTAACAACATACGGCGCCCCGAAGGCGTCGAGGGCCTCGGCGATCTCGGCCTCGGTCACGCAAACATGAGCCTGAGCCGTGGGCACCCCAGCGGCGGCCATCACATCCTTGGCAAACGCCTTGGACCCTTCCAACTGGGCCGCCGCCTTGCTCGGCCCAAAACAGGCGATGCCGCGAGCCCTGACCGCGTCAGCAACCCCGGCTACCAGAGGCGCTTCGGGTCCGACCACGACGAGATCGACCCCCAACGTGACAGCCAGGGTGGCAACGGCTTCGGGGTCCATCGCATCGACATCGTGAAGCGTCGCCACTTGAGCGATCCCAGGGTTGCCTGGAGCCGCGTGCACCTCCGTGACGCCTGGATCCCTGCTCAGGGCCCACGCCAACGCATGCTCGCGGCCACCGGGGCCGATCACCAAGGTCTTCACGGGGGAAGATCCTAGTGGTGATCTGGGACCTCAGGGAGCGGGCAGCCGCTCGGCGTCTCTCAGGCGAGAACCGCAACTTCCACGCCGCTTCTCGCATCTCACCGACGAACTAGACTGAGGCCAGCACGAACGTGCGGGCCGCCGCCAGCCCCGCCGCAGGAGTCGACTCGATGATCGCTTTGTTCCTCCACTTCCTGCTAGCGATGACGACGCTGCAGGACCCCACGGCAAGCGCCCTCGCGTGGCGCCTCCCCACGGAACGGCCGGGACCATGGGAAGGCGGGTTGCTGAGCATCCCGGCCATCGGCGTCGATGACCTCGCCGTGGAGGCCTATCAGGGCAAGGCTGACGATTGGCCGGGCACCCGGATCCAAAACGACGGCCGCCTTGCCTCGCCGTACGGCGGTCGCTATGCCACCCAACCCGGCCCCGGAAGGCTGGGCAACCTGATCATCACCGGACATCGCAACACCGCCGGAGGACCGTTCCGGCGGCTCCCCGAGGTGGCGCGCGGTGACCGGATCGAGCTGACCACACAGCAGGCGACATACGTCTTTGAGGTGCGCCGCAGCCTGTGGATCTCCTACCGCTCACCGCGCGACCTGGCTCGGCAGTCGGCGCCGGTGCCCGGACACCCGGGACGCATCCCGCGACGCTCCTACCTGACGCTCACGACCTGTGCGACTCAAGAGGACCACGCGGCCGGCAACTACTGGCACGACGCTATGAAGAACCCTGAGCATCGGTTCGTCCGGGTCGCGGTGCTGGTGGAGGTACGCCGCAACTAGGCGCGCCACCGATGTCCAACTAGGCACCCCGAGTTGTGACTGGGCACCCCGCATGCGGGGTGCCCAGTAGCACTCCGGGGTGTCTAGATGCTTGCCAAAACCTCAGCCACAGCCCGCTGAGCGGCATCGACGGCACCCTCCATGTAGGCGCTCCACTGGGTGGCGGAGTCGGTGGAGGCCCAGTGGATCGGGCCGATGGGCGGGGTGAGCGCGGACCCGAAGTTGGTCCACACGAGCGGCCCGAGGTTGGCGTTGTAACACCCCCGCGTCCAGGGCTTCTCGGACCATTCGCCGTCGACGTACAGTTCCGGCTTCGCCGCACGAGGCCCGAAGTGGCGGACCAGCTCCGCAGTCAGCGCCTCGCGCCGGTCGGTCCGCGACCAGCGCCCGAACGTGCGCGCCTGCTCTCCCTCCAAGAAGGCGAGCAGCACCCCCGCGTCCTGCCCCGGGATGCCGGTGTCGTTGGACATCCGAGCCGGGCCGACATCGGAGATGAATTGCCCATTGAGCCCGTCCTCGCGCCAGAAAGGGGCGTCGTACACAAAGAAGGCCTTCATCGCCGAGCCGTGCGGCATCCGCTGGGTGAGCTGATCGCGTACGCCGGGCAGCGGCGGGTCGTAGTGGATCCGACCCGCCAACGCGGGCGCAATGGCCACGATCACGCGCCGCGCCCGGAAAGTCCGACCTCCGCGGCAGTGCACGTTGACCGCCTCGGCCGTGTGCTCGATGGTGTGCACGGGAGCCTCGAGCACGATCTGGTCGGCCAGCAACTCGGCCAGTTTTGTCGGGATCCGCGCAGTCCCGCCCACAAAGCGAGTCGTCTGCGCGCCACCCTCCGCTTCGGAAAACAGCGCCGCGCCCACCCCGCAGGTCTGGATCGTGAACAGCAGGTGCAGCAACGAGACCTCAACGGTCGGCACCGCCAAGATCCCCACCGTGCAGATCTCCAGGAGGGTGCGGCCCACGGGCGACAACCCTTGGGCGTCGTACCAAGCCCCGGCCGTGATCTCGTCCCACGCGGCCGCCTCCGGTGCCAACCACGGCGCCTCGGCGGGCACGCTCGCCGCCATCTCGTCCAGGGTGGCCAGGACTCGATCGACGGCCGCCACCTCTTCGGCGTACGCCGCATGGAAGGCCGTCTGGCTCAACACTCCCGACCCGCACAACTCATAACTCGTGTCACCCACGTCAAACTGGGGGAATGTCTCCACCCCCAACTCGGCAGCAAGGCCGAACATCCGATGGTGGGTGTCGCCGATCCACTGAGCACCCAGTTCCAAGGGGATCCCCGGGATGGGCTCCTCGGTCAGGATCTTGCCGCCGGTGCGATCGCTGGCCTCGAGGATGAGGGTCTCGAGGCCAGCCTTCGCAAGTTCGCGCGCGGCGTAGAGCCCCGACAGTCCGCCCCCGACGATGATGACGTCTGCCTCGCGCTCCATATCGCACGACCCTACTGGGGTGGTGGCGGCGCGTTCGCCGACATCGGTGCGTCAGGCCGTTTTCACGGGTCCTTCTTCATCTTGCGGAGCAGCTCCGCATCTTCGAGCCCGCCAGACAACTGCAGCGCCTTGGCTAGATCGATCGCAGGTTTACCCGTGCTGAGAGGCCTGAGGACATAGGACGTAACTCCAGGCCCCGGCATCACTTGCGCCCTTCCTTGATCATCGAACGCACCGAAGTCCACTTCAGACGCAGACCTTCACGTGCCAGTCTGATCTTCGCCATCACGTCGGTTGTTGGGTCGAGTCCGGCGAGCAACCGATGGGACGAGTGTTCGCGGCATCCGCGCCGAGAGGCTTCATGGCAGAAAGACCAAATCACGCCGGGCGCGACCTTGTGTAGTGATTTTGAGTCACCAGGTGACTCGAAATCACTACACAAGACCTCCAATCAGCCCTCAGTCCCGGACGACCAGCGTCTGCTCGCGCCCGGGGCCAACCCCGACGCCCCAGATCCGGGTGCCCGAGATCGACTCGAGCGCCTCCACGTAGGCGCGCGCGTTGGCGGGGAGGTCGGCAAACGTGCGCACCCCCGAGATGTCCTCACCCCAGCCCGCGAAGTGTTCATAGATGGGCGTGGCGTGGTGGAACTCGGTCTGCGTCATCGGCATCTCGTCGTGGCGGACGCCGTCGATGTCATAGGCCACGCACACGGGAATCGAGTCCCACGAAGACAACACATCGAGCTTGGTCAAGAAATAGTCGGTCAGCCCGTTGACCCGCGAGGAATAACGAGCGATCACCGCGTCGTACCACCCACAGCGCCGGTTGCGTCCCGTCGAGACCCCGACCTCGCCACCGATGTCCCACAACTTCTCCCCATCGTCATCGAAGAGCTCAGTCGGGAAGGGCCCCGACCCCACCCGGGTCGTGTAGGCCTTGATCACGCCGATCACGCGGTCGATCCGCGTCGGCCCCACGCCGGCGCCGGTGCACACGCCACCCGCAATCGGGTTGGACGAGGTGACGAACGGATAGGTGCCATGGTCCACATCGAGCATCGTCGCTTGGGCGCCCTCGAAGAGCACCGTCTTGCCCTCGTCGAGGGCTCGGTTGAGCAGCAGCGAGGTGTCCACGACCATCGGCCGCAACCGCTCGACGTACGACAACAACTCCTCGACCACCGCGGCGGGCTCGATCGCGCGGCGGTTGTAGACCTTGGCCAACAGGTGATTCTTGGAATCCAGCGAGGCCTCGACCTTCTGCGCCAAGATGCCCTCATCGAACAGGTCCGCCACGCGGATGCCGAGGCGGTTGATCTTGTCGGCGTACGCCGGTCCGATGCCGCGTCCGGTCGTGCCAATCTTGTTCTTGCCCAAGAATCGCTCGGTCACCTTGTCGACGGTGCCGTGGTAGGACGCGATGATGTGGGCGTTGGCCGAGATCACGAGGCGCGACACATCTACCCCGCGGGCAGCCAACGCGTCGAGCTCACGGAACAACGCCTCGGGGGAAACCACGACGCCGTTGGCGATCACCGAGGTGCAGCCCGGTGTCAGGATCCCCGACGGCAACAGGTGGGTGGCGAACTTCTCTCCGTTGACCACGATCGTGTGCCCGGCGTTATGGCCGCCCGAGGTGCGCACGACATAGTCGATCGTGGAGTTGGTCGCGAGCAGGTCGGTAGCCTTGCCTTTGCCCTCGTCGCCCCATTGGGCGCCCAGGATCACAATCGCGGGCATCGCAGCCCTCCTCTTTCACATAGAAAAACCCCACCGGGCAAGACTGGCTGCCGGCGACGGGGCTCTTGCGGAAGCACGCTACCAAAGGTCTGCCGCACTCGGGCGAGCTCGCTCATTGCCCGGTCGGACCTGGGCACCTTTGGCTAGTGTCCGAGAGGTGGACCCACTTCTGGTGATCACCAACTCTTCCGCTGGCACCGCCGACGACGACACGTTGCACGCCGGGCTGGAGGTCTTGCGCGCCAAGACCTCCGTCGAAGTCGCTGCGACCGCCAACCCCGGCGAGCTCGACGGCGTCTTGCATCGGGCGGGTTCACGGCGGATCGTCGTGGCGGGTGGCGACGGAAGTCTGCATGCGGTGGTCACCGCTCTGCACCGTCGCCACGAGCTCAGTGACGCGGTCCTGGGACTCCTCCCGCTGGGCACGGGCAACGACTTTGCCCGCGCCATGGAGATCCCCCTCGACATCGAAGACGCCGCCCGCGTGGTCCTCGACGGCGAGGTCCGGCCCGTCGACCTGATCGTGGATGAGCTCGGTGGCGTGGTCGTCAACAACGTGCACGTCGGTGCCGGCGCTCAGGCCAGCCGGGTCGGAGCGCGCTGGAAGGAACGCCTCGGCTCCCTGGGAGTGGGTGGACTCAATCTGGGGCGGATCGGCTATCCGATCGGGGCGCTGGCCACCGCCGTGCGCCCTGCGGGACTGCACCTCCATGTCGAAGTCGACGGCACGGTGGTCAACGACCTCGACCGACCGGTGCTGATGGTCGCCGTCGGCAACGGCACCAGCGTGGGGGGCGGCGCCGAACTCACCCCCGACGCCGACGCCGAGGACGGCCGCCTCGATGTGATGATCTCGCGCGCGGTCGGCCCGCTGGCCAAGCTGAAGTACGCCGCCAAGGTGGCCCGCGCGACCCACCAGGAGCGCGACGACGTCAGCTATCTGCGGGGGCGCCAGGTCTCCATCTCCGGGGAGACGTTCTATTGCTCAGCCGACGGGGAGATCGAAGGCCCCGAACGACACCGCACCTGGCACCTCGAGCCCGCGGCGTACTCCATGGTCTTGCCGCGCGTCTTATCGGGGATAACTCGATAGGGATCGGCCCGACGAGTTGTTAGCGTTGCCTGCGCAGGTCCCCCATCACGAAGATCACGCAGGAGCGCATCCCCATGGCACGAGGCTCAGCAGCCCCCGGCGAACCCACCGACTGGGTCACTCGCGCTGCGGATGACGCGATCCGGATTGCCGGGGAGGGCAACCTCGTCACGTGTGCTTCAGGCATCAGCCCCTCCGGGCCTATCCACCTGGGCAACCTGCGCGAATTCCTCACCGTGCACTTTGTGGCCGAGGAGGTGCGGCGCCGCGGGGTGCCCGTGCGACACCTGCAGAGCTGGGACGACTACGACCGCTTCCGCAAGGTGCCGCACGGCGTCGATCCGTCCTGGAACACCCACATCGGGCGCCCCCTCTCCGGGGTGCCGGACCCGTGGGACTGCCACCCGAGCTGGGCCGAACACTTCAAGCAACCCCTCCACGACGCCCTGCACGAGATGGGCTGCGAGATGGTGGAGATCAACCAGACGCAGATGTACACCGCAGGCGCCTACCGCGACCAGATCCTCACCGCCGTACGCCGCCGCGACGAGATCGACGAGGTACTCGGCCGCTATCGCACCAAGAAGCCAGTGGCCGACCCGGAAGACGGATCCGGCGAGCCTGGTCCTAGTGAGGATGGATCCGGCGAGGACGAGCCGGGCGAGGGGGGCCTGGCGCGCTTCCCCTTCAAGCCGTATTGCCGCGACTGCGGGCGCGACACGACGGTGATCACGGCGTACGACGACGCCACCACCGATCTGTCCTACGACTGCACCGCCTGCGCCTTCTCGGGCGTGACCAACCTCGCGACCCAAAACGAAGGCAAGCTGGTCTGGAAGGTCGATTGGCCGATGCGCTGGTCTTTCGAGAAGGTCAACTTCGAGCCCGCCGGCGCCGATCACGCGAGCCCCGGCTCGTCCTTCACGGTGGGGCATGAACTGGTCGAGAAGATCTATGACTGGCCACGCCCCTCGTGGTTCGGCTATTCCTTCGTCGGCGTCGAAGGCATGGCCAAGATGTCCTCCTCCAAGGGCGGGGTGCCGACCGCCGCCGATGCGCTGCGCGTGCTGGAGGCACCGATCCTGCGCTGGCTCTATGTCCGGCGGGCTCCCAAGCAGTCGTTCAACATCGACTTCGGTCCCGAGGTCGTCAGGTTGTACGACGAGTGGGACGCCCTGGGTCGCAAGGCCAGCGACCCGGCCAAGCGAGATGCTCAGGTGTTGGCGTTCGAGCGCGCCAGCGCCACCTCGACCGCCGGACGACTCCCGACCCCGGAGGTGGTGGTGCCGTTTCGGGTGTTGTCGTCGGTCGCCGACGTCACGGCCGGCTCGGCCGACCAGATCAGCCGCATCGTCGCCGATGTGGGCCACGACCATGACACTGTGGCGCAGTTGGAACCTCGTCTGTCTCGGGCGATGACCTGGACGACCGAGTTTGTCCCCGAAAAGGACCGCACCACCGTGCGCGGGCAGCCTGACGTGGCGCGGCTTGGCGCCCTGAGCGAGGTTGAGTCGCAGTGGATCGCCTTGTTGCTGGGGAAGTTGGGAGAGGCCACCGACCTGGATGCGGTCACCTCACTCGTCTATGGCGTGCCAAAGTTGGCGCTCGGTCTCGGGCTCGACGAGCCGCCGACCGATCAGGTGAAGGCGGACCAGAAGGACTTCTTCCGGCTGCTCTACAACCTGCTCGTCGCTGCCGACCGGGGGCCACGGTTGCCGACCCTGCTCATCGCCCTGGGACCCGACCGAGTGCGAACACTGCTCGGGCAGCCCGGCCGGTGACCCGCGGTGGCGTGTGGGTCGGCCCCAGGATGAGAGGGTGAGCCCATGAGCCATGTCGATCTGATGGCCGGCCCGCCGCCGACCAAGTTGCCCGAAGACCCCTGCGCGATCGAGCTCGCCACCGGAGTCTCACCCGCCGCCGTGGTGCGCGCTCACCCCGCCTCCCCCACGGCCTGGGCCGCCTTCGCCGAGCAGGCGCGCGACACCGGGGCCGACGATGTCACCGTCTATGCCTACTCCCGGGTCGGCTATCACCGCAGCCTGGACCTGCTGCGCCGCAACGGGTGGAAGGGCCACGGCCCCGTCCCCTGGGAACACGAACCCAACCGCGGCTTCCTGCGCTGCCTGGCCCTGCTCGCCCTGAGCGCCCGCGCGATCGGCGAACTTGACGAGTGGGAGCGTTGCGCGGCCTTCCTCCAGGACTCCAGCCCCGCGGCGTACGACGCACTCCTGGGCTGACGCTCCGGGTCCAGATTGCCTCCACAGAAGCGCGTTGTGCTCGACACTCCACAGAAGGCGCCGTGAGCAGCGCTGAGAGCTCGGGACGGCGCCACGCTGGTGGGCATGGACCCACGCCTCCAGGCCGTGCTCTCACGCCAGCACGGTCTGATCTGCTATCAAAACGCGTTGGCATTCGCCACGCCCGCCCAAATTCGCCGCCTGGTGAGCTCCGGTCGATGGCTGCGGGTTCGCCGTGGGGTTTTCGTTGAGGCGTCAGCGTGGGCCGCAGCCGACGAGTTTCGGGGCCGCCCCCTATTGCGGGTCCGTGCCGCCGAAATGGTGCTTGGAGTCGAGCACGTCTTTAGTCACGATTCTGGCGCGATCTTGCATGGGCTACCCCTGCCGGATTCGCGTCGATCGCTGATTCACGTCACCCGCCCCGACGCCGCACCGCATCGAGTCAAGGCTGGAATCAAGCATCATCGCGCCACCTACGAGCCAGACCAGGCCGTGATCGTCGCAGGCCTGCCCGCCCTCAACCCGATCCGCACGGCCCTCGATCTTTGCCGTGAGCACGGGCTGGTCCCGGGGGTTGCCGCCGTCGACGCACTCCTGCACAAGGGCGTGCCTCGCTCAGCCCTTGTTTCTGCAAGCGCTGACATGGCGTCGTGGCGTTCGGTGGGCGAGGTACGAACCGCGATCGAACTTGGTGACGGCGGGGCCGACAACTACGCGGAATCCGCCGTGCGGGTTCTGGTCACCGAGTTGGGATGGGGTCGACCCGAAACGCAATTCGGACTCACTGACGGCCATCGGACGGTGTGGGGTGACCTGCGCGTGGGCCGACACATCATCGAGGTCGACGGCCGGCAGAAGTATGACCGGGTCGAGGATGGCGGCTTTGCCGCCGATCCCCGAACGGCGCTATGGCAGGAGAAACAGCGGCAAGACTTCATCACGGGCTTCCATCTGGGCGTCTCGCGCGTGGTCTTTGCGGACTTGCACACTCCTGAGATCACCAAGCGGAGACTCGATCGCGAGATTCGCGCCACGCACACGCGCTGACCTTTCCGACCTTGCACCCTTCATCGTCAGGCGACGCCGCTCGGGGTAGCCGACGCAACATCCCACCCCCGCGTTGCTACTAAGGCCCCCGCATGCGGGGGCCTTAGTAACAACCAGGGGATCCTAGAAGCAGGGGGCCTCAGGCGCCCAGCGTGTGACCGGTGCTGCTGAGGTTCTCGCAGGCCTCGACGACGCGGGCGGCCATGCCGGCTTCGGCCGCCTTGCCCCAGGCGCGCGGGTCATAGACCTTCTTGTTGCCGACCTCGCCGTCGACCTTCAGGACCCCGTCGTAGTTGGCGAACATGTGGGCGACCACGGGGCGGGTGAACGCATATTGGGTGTCGGTGTCGACGTTCATCTTCACGACGCCGTATTCCACCGCAGCCGCGATCTCCTCGGGCAGCGAGCCCGAGCCGCCGTGGAAGACCAGGTCGAACGGCTTGGACCCGACGGCCAGGCCGAGGTGGGCGACGACCGCCTCCTGGGCCTGCTTGAGGATTTCGGGGCGCAACTTCACGTTGCCCGGCTTGTAGACGCCATGCACGTTGCCAAAGGTGAGGGCGGTCAAATAGCGACCCTGTTCCCCAACGCCGAGCGCGGCAACCGTCGCCAGCGCATCCTGGGGTGTCGTGTAGAGCTTCTCGTCGATGGCGCCTTCGACGCCGTCCTCTTCGCCGCCGACAACGCCGACCTCAATCTCGAGGATGATCCGGGCCGCCGCGCACTTCGCGAGCAACTCCTCGGCAATCAACAGATTCTCCGCCATCGGCACCGCGGAGCCGTCCCACATGTGCGACTGGAACAGCGGTGCCTCGCCACGCGCAACCCGCTCGGCGGAGATGTCGATCAGCGGGCGGACAAAGCCCGCGAGCTTGTCCTTCGGGCAGTGGTCGGTGTGCAGGGCCACGTTGATCGGGTAGGACTTGGCCACCTCGGCGGCGTACGTCGCAAACGCGACCGAGCCGGTGACCATGTTCTTGATGGACGGACCTGAGAAGTACTCCGCACCCCCGGTGGAGACCTGGATGATGCCGTCGGACTCAGCGTCGGCGAAACCCTTGAGTGCTGCGTTCAGGGTCTGCGACGAGGACACGTTGATGGCCGGAAACGCGAAGGCGTTGGCCTTGGCCGTGTCGAGCATCTGTGCATAGACCTCGGGGGTAGCAATGGGCATTGCGATGACTCCTCGAACGGTTGCGATGTGCGCACGGACCTTGCCGAACGCCGAGACTCCAACGATAGTGGCTACTCGCGGGTTGGCCTTATCGTCCACGTCGCGGACCCGATCCCCAGCACGAGGGGGACTTATGTTTCGCCGCTTCATCTCTGCCTTAACGCTGGCGACCATCGCCTCCGGTCTGCCTGCCACGGCGTACGCCGGGGACCCGACGTACCACATGCCCGCGGTTGGCGAATGTCGTGCGCTGACCTGGGAGCAATATCTCGCTTCGGTGGACACCTCCGATCCGATCGATTGCGCGACTCCCCACACCGCTCGAGTGATCGCTGCAGGGATCCTGCCCGCAGGGGTGACGTACAATCTGAAGGCTGACGCGCTGTACAACGCCGTCGCCAAGATCTGTCGGCCCGCTCTCGAAGCCGCCTTGGGCTCGTCGGAGCATGCCCGATTTATGACGAGCTACAACTACGCCTTTTGGATCCCGACCGTTGGGGAGCGCAATCACGGAGCGCGTTGGTTTCGCTGCGACGTGGTGTTGGTCAACGGCACCTCGCTTGCCAACCTCCCGACTGACACCGCTCCGATGGTGACCACACCGGTCCCCGACACGGTCGCTCGCTGCCTTAAGGCCAGGACGTTCTATTGGACGACATGCGCAAAGACCCACGCCTTCCGGGCCACGGGCACGTTTGTCTTCAACCACGACGGATTCCCGACGGAGCAACAATTTCAGCGCGCCGCTGAGCGCAGCTGCCCCTCGCGGGTCACCAGCTCCAGTTGGCGCTACTCCTCGATGAGCCAGATCGGATGGAAGCTCGGCATCCGACGGATGGTCTGCTACACCAAGACGACGTCCTGAGGAATCGAACCCAACAGCCCTATCAGTTGTCGGCGCTCGGGGTTAGGGTGCCGAGAAAGCAGTTTCGCAACCACCACCCATGGGGGGAACCATGTTGTTGCACCGCACCCTGACCGCTCTGGCCTCGGCGGTTGTCCTGGCCGCCACCTTGGCACCGACCTCGGCGAGCGCAGGCCTCGGCGACCCGGAGTTCGAACGCCCCCTGGTGGGCGAGTGCCGGGCGATCACCTACAAGCAGGTCTTCGACGAGTCCAACAGCACACCGCCGATCGCCTGCACCGAGAGCCACACCGCGCACACCTTCGCGGCTCCGCTGCTGCCACCTGAACTGACCTGGACCTCCACGGATGCGGCTATCGGGAAGGCCGTGACGAGGAAATGTGGCGCTGCTTACCACGACTTCTTGGGGGGCACCGATGTCACCCGGGCCCAGACGGCCTACGCCTATGCGTGGTTCCGTCCCACCCAAGCCCAGCGCGACGCCGGAGCTCGCTGGTTCCGCTGCGATGTGATCCTCTTTCGCGCCACCAAACTCAGCCCACTGCCCTACGACACCGCACCGTTGGTCCCCGACCCGATCACCAATAAGGTGCGCCGTTGCCTGAAGGCGACGACCTTCTACACCACGACTTGTGATGACACCCACGCTTGGAAGGCCACCCACGCGTTCAAGTTGCGCAAGGGCGACTACCCGACCGCGCGGCAGATGTCGAAGTTTGCGATCAACGGGTGCAAGGGACATGTGAAGGCCGGCACCTTCCGTTACGACCCACCGTCGAAGGGTGATTGGAAGGCCGGCTATCGCGTGATGGTCTGCTTCTCCAAGACCAGCAACTGATCGCGGGTTGCGCCGGGCCTCAGCCCCGCCACGCGTCGGCGCCGGACAGGTCGGCGTACGCCCTGATCCAGGTGTGCATCGCGATCGCGGCGGCGGCTGAGGCGTTGATCGATCGGGTCGAGCCAAACTGGGCGATCGAGAACGTGCCGTCGCAGACTGCTCGCGCGTTCTCCGAGAGCCCCGGGCCCTCTTGGCCGAAGAGGAAACACACCTCCCGGGGCACGCTCATCGTCTCCAGATGCGCCGACCCGGGCAGGTTGTCGATCCCGAGCAGAGCGACGTCGCGCTCGTGCAGATAGGCGGCCAGATCGGCGGCGGTCTCGTGGTGTCGGATGTGCTGATAGCGATCGGTGACCATGGCCCCGCGCCGGTTCCACCGGCGGTTCCCCACGATGTGCACCTCGGCGGCCAGAAACGCGTTGGCGGTGCGCACGATGGTCCCGATGTTGAAGTCGTGTTGCCAGTTTTCGATGGCGACATGGAAGTCATGGCGGCGGGCATCGAGGTCCGCCACGATCGCTGCCATCGTCCAATACCGATAGCGGTCGACCACGTTGCGGCGATCCCCGTCGGCGAGCAGCGTCGCGTCGTACTCCGCCCCTGTCGGCCACGCGCCGACCCACGGGCCGACGCCGATCTCGGGTTGGCCGTGGGGCATCGGGTCGTACGGCGCTCGCTCGTCGTCCATGGACGCAGGGTAGTGACCAGGCGCCCGTTATGGTTGCGCCCGTGGCCCTGCTCCTGGAGATTCACCCGTTGTTGCTCGGCATGAAATGGATGGACCCCTACTGGCTGCTCGACCGGTTCGGCACCGAACTGTTCTGGATCAGCTTGGTGATCAT
This sequence comes from uncultured Actinomycetota bacterium, assembly GCA_963814245.1. Classification (GTDB taxonomy): domain Bacteria; phylum Actinomycetota; class Actinomycetes; order Propionibacteriales; family Nocardioidaceae; genus Nocardioides. The sequence continues at coordinate 804,963 of CAWFBY010000001.1, read as the reverse complement.
CTTCATCGAGTGTGGGTTGCTGTTCCCGTTGTTGCCGGGCGACACCCTGCTGTTTGCTCTGGGCCTGTTCGTCGCCACCGAAAGCCTCGATTTGTTGCCGGGCCACCGGATCGTCGATCTGGGGGCGGCGCTCGTCGCGCTGACCAGCGCGGCGTTCTTGGGCAACGTCGTGGGTTATGAGATCGGCCGGGCCGCGGGGCCACCCTTGCACCGCCACGATGGTCGGATCATCAAACGCAAATATTTCGAGGCCACCGACGCGTTCTTCGACAAGCACGGCAACAAGGCCTTGGTCATCGGACGGTTCGTCCCCTTCGTGCGAACGTTCGTCACCGTGGTTGCCGGGATCAGCCGGATGAATCGCACCCGCTTCTTCTTGTGGAGTTTTGCCGGCGCCGTGCTGTGGGTGCTGAGCATCACGCTCCTCGGCTATTTCCTCGGCGCGACGTTCCCGTCGCTGGGCGAACACATCGATCAAGCCGTGATCCTGATCCTGGCGTTTTCGGTGTTGCCGATCGCCTGGGAAGCCTGGCGCCACCGGCGCCGCCCCACCTCCTAACCTCGAGCAGCGTCCAGTTGTGCCTTGGTCAGCACCGGTCGCACCTCGAGTCCGACATCGGCGAGTGGGTTCCGGTCGGCCGGGCTGCGATCGATCGCACAGATCACAACCTCCACGATCGCGCCAGCGGCGCGCAACTCTCGGGTCGCGTCGCGCACGGCGCCACCGGTCGTGATCACGTCCTCCACGAGCGTGACCCGACGACCCGCGACGTCGGGGCCTTCGGCGAGCTTGCAGGTGCCGTACTCCTTGGCCTGCTTGCGCACGAACAGGGCGGGCAAGCCGGTGCGGGCGCTCAGAATCGTGGCGATCGGCACGCCCCCCAGCTCTAGGCCGCCCAACAGCTCGGTCCCCGCAGGGACGAGGTGGGCCATCTGGGTGACGACCCGAGCCAACAGCGCCGGGTCGGCCTCGAAGAGGTATTTGTCGAAGTATTCGCCCGCGACCTGACCGGAGCGCAAGGTGAACTCCCCGGTCAGCCGGCAGCAGGCATCGATGTCGTGCGCCAGATCGGGGTCGGCGAGTTCACTCATGCCCCGAACCCTAACCTCACGCGCGCGGCTCTTCGTCCACCAGATGTCCGAACGCGATCAGCCGGTTGTCGGTGTGGAACAGCTCCGAACAGGTGGTCAGCGTGATCAGCCGCTGGCCCGGGTCTTGGGAGGGCCCGACCCCGCCGTCGGGATTGGTGGGCAGCGGATCGATGACCCAGGTTTCGGTGAACGGGACGACCAAATCGTCGCCGCCGGTGTCCAAAACGTAGGTGTACGTCGCGTCGCGGGTCTCCACGATCACTTCGTCTCCGGCACGCAACTCGGGCATGTTCCGCAACGGTTCACCATGAGTGACGCGATGCCCCGCGAGGGCGAAATTGCCCTGATCGCCCGGGAGTGCACTCTCGGTGAATCGGCCATACCCGGAGGCCAACACCGCATCGCTGGTCCCTTCGAGGATGGGCACCGCATAGTCGTCGCCGAACTTCGGGATCCGCACGATCGAGGTCACCTTCCCGGCGTCCACCTCGGCCGATTCCCCGCCCGCTTCCCACTGCTGGTGGATCTTCTCGATGGCTTCGGCCTGGAGTCGGCGCGACACCCAGTTGGTACCCCACATCTGCCAGCCCGCCCAGGACAGCGTCGCCAGGCTCGTGAGGACCAGCACCAAGCCCACCCAGGATGCGATCCGTTGCTTCGGCGTACGCGGAGGTTTGGTCATTTGCTTTCGCCGTGAGGCCATGTGGTCAGTCTCTCCCGTTACGGTGGTCTGCATGCGAGCCGAACGCCTGCACGGCATCCCGCCGACCATTTTCTCAGAGATGTCCGCCTTGGCGGTCAAGACTGGCGCAATCAATCTGGGGCAGGGTTTCCCCGACCAAGATGGTCCGCCGGCTGTCATCGAGCGCGCCGTCGAGGCGCTGCGCAATCGCGGGAACCAATATGCCCCGGGGGTCGGCCAGCCCGCCCTGCGCGCGGCCGTCGCCCGTCATCAGGAGCGCCACTACGGCATTGTGCTCGACCCCGACATCGAGGTCGTGATCACCACGGGCTGCACCGAGGCGATCGCGGGGGCCGTCTTGGGGCTGATCAACCCCGGTGACGAGGTCATCGTCTTGGAGCCCTACTACGACTCCTACTTGGCGATGCTCCAGATGGCCGGCGCCGTACGCCGTCCGGTCACCCTGCGCGCTCCGCACTTCCGCCTCGATCTCGACGCCCTGCGGGCAGCGATCACGCCGCGGACCCGCTTCATGCTGATCAACACCCCGCACAACCCGACCGGGACGGTGCTCAACCGCGAGGAGTTGCAGGCCATCGCCGATCTCGCGATCGCCCACGACCTGATCGTGATCGCCGACGAGGTCTACGAACACCTCACCTTCGATGGCGTGCGCCACGTCCCGCTGGCGACCTTTCCGGGGATGTTCGAACGCACGGTCACGCTGTCCAGCGTCGGCAAGTCCTATTCGTTCACCGGGTGGAAGGTCGGTTGGGCGACCGGTCCCAGCGACCTCGTGGGCGGCGTACTCGCCGCAAAGCAGTGGCTCAGTTTCACCTCCGGCGCGCCGCTCCAGCCGGCCGTGGCGCTGGCGCTGGACACCGAGCCCGACTTTCCCCGGCAACTCGCTATCGACCTGCAGGCGCGGCGCGACCTGTTGTGCGCCGGGCTGGCGTCCGCGGGGCTGTCGGCGACGGTCCCCCAGGGCACCTACTTCGCCACCACGGACATCTCCCACTTGGGTTGGCCAGATGGGCGTTCGTTTTGTCTGGCCCTGCCCGAGCGGGCGGGCGTCGTGGCCATCCCGACCCAAGTGTTCTATGACGATGTCGAGGCCGGCCGACACCTGGTGCGGTGGGCGTTCTGCAAAGACGCTGCAGTCATCGAGGAAGGCGTACGCCGCCTGGCGACCGCGTCGTTGTCGGCCTGAGTCAGCCCAGATACGTCAGCCCGGCCAAGTCAGCCCAGACACGTCAACTCGGGCGGCCGAACCAGGCGCGCACCTCGGGGCGCAGCATCCGGGTAGTGACGAAGTAGGCGGCGAACAGCGGCACCAAGAGTTGGAGCATGCCCGAAAAGACCACCGCCGCCAACGCGCAACCGGCCGCGCCCGCGCTGATCAACAGCCCCAGGTGGGCCCATCTGTGGCCGGCGAACGCGAAGGCCGCGCAGACGATTCCACCGAGCGACCACACCATCACGACCGCGACCACCCAGCGACTTGTCGACAGGATCTGCGCATCGCTCCAGCCTTGCTCCTCGAAGGCGGGGTATTGCTCATGCAACTGCTTGAGCAACACGGTCGTGTCTCCCAGAGTCGACAACAAGAACCCCAGGCTGCCCAACAGGGTAAGCCCGGCGAAGATCCACGTCAGCGCACACGCCGTGGTCACCGCGCTGGGTCGGGGACCCCGCGCTACGCGGCTCGCGGTCTGCGCCAGAGCGGGACCGGCCAGCCCGTGCAGCGGAACGCTCCCTGGCGGCGGTGGTGGCAGGTGCGCGGCTCGCGGCGGAGGCCAGGCCGGAGGTGGGGGCAACGGTTGGCGCAAGGGCTCGGGGCGCCAGGTGCCGTCGAACCAGTCGCGGGAGGGAGAGGCCCACAACATGGCCGCGGCGACGACCACGAACATCGCGACCAAAGGGTTGTCGAGCAACAGACTCGCCAGCAACATCGGCACCGCCGCGACGCTCACCCCGAGCCTGGCCGATCGGTCCTTGCGGAGGATGAAGCCTCCCAGGATCGCGCAGATGGCGGCGGAGGCGGCAGCCACTAGGGCGGCGACGTGACGGATCCCGATGAGTCCCTCGACATCGAGCCCGGTCGAGGACCACGGCACGGTCTTGAGCAAGGTCTCTAAGGCTTCGCGGGTTTCGAGAGTGCGCAGCGCCGACACCGTTTGAAAGCCACTCACCAGCACCAGGACCGAGCCGACCATGATCAACATGGCGGCAGTCGTGACCTGATTAGGTCGGGTGGGGGCGTTCTCGCTCACTGGGTCATTCCATCACGCCGAGGTCCTCAGCCGGACGGCGTGAGGGTCAAGCCGCCGCCCGTCGCGTCGACCTCGACACCCACGGCACCACCGTCGACGATCTGTCCGCCGATCAACAGCTTGGCCATCGGGTCGCCGATTGCCGTTTGAATCAGCCGACGCAGCGGGCGCGCGCCGTACGCCGGATCGAAGCCCTTGTCGGCCAGCCAGGTGCGGGCGGCCTCGCTGACAGTGACCGTGATGCGCCGCATCGCCAGCCGCTGTTGCAGCAACGCCAGCTGCAAGTCGACGATGTGTGCGAGCTCGTCCTTGGTCAGCGCGTCGAACATCACGACCTCGTCGAGCCGGTTGAGGAACTCCGGCTTGAACGATTGGCGGACGATCGCCATCACCGATTCGCGTTTGGTCTCGACGCTGAGACTGGGGTCGACGAGGTAGGTCGAACCCAGGTTGCTGGTCAAGATCAACAGCGTGTTGCGGAAGTCGACCGTGCGCCCCTGTCCGTCGGTGAGACGGCCGTCGTCGAGGACCTGGAGCAAGATGTCGAAGACCTCGGGGTGCGCCTTCTCGACCTCATCGAGGAGCACCACCGAATAGGGACGACGGCGCACTGCTTCGGTCAGTTGCCCGCCCTCGTCATAGCCGACATAGCCGGGAGGGGCTCCGACGAGTCGCGAGACAGAGTGCTTCTCCGAATATTCGCTCATGTCGATGCGCACGATCGCGCGCTCGTCGTCGAAGAGGAAGTCGGCCAACGACTTGGCCAACTCGGTCTTGCCCGTGCCGGTGGGTCCGAGGAACAGGAACGAGCCGGTGGGCCGGTTGGGGTCTGCGATGCCCGCGCGCGAGCGGCGTACGGCGTCACTCACGGCGTTGACGGCGGCCTTCTGACCGATCAATCGCTCGCCGATGACATCTTCCATGCGCAGCAGCTTGGCGGTTTCACCTTCGAGCATCCGGCCCGTCGGGATGCCGGTCCACGCCTCGATCACTTCCGCGATCTGCTCCGCGCCAACCTGTTCGCCGACCAGCGGATCGGTCTCGGCACTTTCGGCTTCCTCGACGTTGGCGAGCTTCTTCTCCAACGTCGGGATCTGGCCGTAGCGGATCTCCGAGGCCTTGGCCAGATCGCCCTCGCGGAGCAGCCGCTCCTCGTCCATGTGCAGTTGGTCGAGCTGACGTCGCAGCTCGCCCTCGCCCTCGAGCGAGGACTTTTCGCGCTCCCACCGGATCTCGAGGCCGCGCAACTCCTCTTCCTGATCGGCGAGATCGGCGCGCAATTTGTCGAGACGATCCTTGGAGGCGTCGTCGCTTTCCTTAGCGAGCGCGAACTCCTCCATTTTGAGGCGATCGACGGCGCGCCGGAGCTGGTCTATCTCCTCGGGGGAGGACTCGATCTCCATCCGCAGCCGCGAGGCCGCCTCATCGATGAGGTCGATGGCCTTGTCGGGCAGCTGGCGCCCGGTGATGTAGCGATCGGACAGCGTCGCCGCAGCAACCAACGCTGCGTCGGTGATCCGGACGCCGTGATGGGCTTCGTACTTCTGCTGGATGCCGCGCAGGATCTGGATGGTGTCTTCGACGCTGGGCTCCCCCACGAAGATCTGCTGGAACCGCCGCTCCAGGGCGGGGTCCTTCTCGATGCGCTCGCGGTATTCGTCAAGGGTGGTCGCGCCGATCATGTGCAACTCTCCTCGCGCCAGCATGGGCTTGAGCATGTTGCCCGCGTCCATGGCGGAGTCGCCGCCCGCGCCGGCACCCACCACGGTGTGCAACTCGTCGATGAAGGTGATGATCTGCCCGCCGGCGTCCTTGATTTCCTCGAGCACCGCCTTGAGCCGCTCCTCGAACTCACCTCGATATTTCGCGCCGGCCACCATGGCTGCCAGGTCCAGGCTGAGCACGCGGCGGCCCTTCAGCGAGTCGGGGACGTCGCCGGCCACCACGCGTTGGGCGAGGCCTTCGACGACCGCGGTCTTTCCGACGCCCGGCTCACCGATCAGCACCGGGTTGTTCTTGGTACGCCGACTGAGCACCTGCACCACGCGCCGGATTTCGGCATCGCGGCCGATGACCGGGTCGAGGCGGCCGTCTTCGGCAGCCTTGGTCAGGTCGACGGAGTATTTGTCGAGCGCTTCGTACGTCGACTCCGCGTCGACGCTGGTCACTCGCCGACTGCCCCGGATCGCGGCGAGGCCCTCGCGGAGCCCGTCGGCGGTCAGCCCTAGTGCAGCGAGGGCGGACTTGGCCGAGGAGTCGACGGTTGCACACGCGATCAGCAGGTGCTCCGTGGCGACGTACTCATCCTTCATCGACCCGGCAAGCTCGAGCGCGCTCGCCAGCACGCGGGTGAGTGCCGCCGACGCGCCGGGCTGCTGGACCGTCGTACCAGTAGCCTTGGGGAGCGCGTTCATCGCTGCCTCGGACTGAGTGGTGAGGGTCGCTGCGTCGACGCCCGCGCGGGTCACGAGGCTGCGGGCCGTGCCCTCCTGCTGGCGCAGCAGCGCGACCAAGAGGTGGATCGGTTCGGTGGTGCTATTGCCCGCCGTCGTCGCCGACACCTGCGCAGCCTCGATGACCTCGCGGCTGCGGGTGGTGAACTTCTCTGCACCGAACTGGCTCAACGTGTCCCCTTCTTCGTCGTGACCACCATGGCCCTCATAGGTGAAACATGCCAGAACCCGCCCCCATTCCACGTTGAGTTGGGCCTCCCTGCCCGTTGAGTTGGGCCTCCCTGCCCGTTGAGTTGGGCCTCCCTGCCCGTTGAGTTGGCCCACGAAGCGCCCCACCGGGACCACACACCCGGGACCTAAGTCTGGTTCCTGGGCGGGAGCCGAAAGGCCTCAAAATACGCCCAGCCGCTTCTCGTTCGACAATCGGAGTGCTCCGCCAAATCGCGGAGACCCCCGTGAATGCTGCGGCCAACTGGAATGAATCGACACCCTTGGCCGTCAGAGCCTTTGAGGAGCAACGCCATAGCTCCAAAGACGACTTCGTCTAGTTCAGCCCACGGCCGCGCGAATGTCAGGTGTCGATCAACGGTGGCCCCGAGTCGTAGTGGGCCACCTGGATGCACGACGACACCTCGTTCGTCCGCCCGAAGTTCCATGAACGGAAACGAAGCGTAAACGTAGTTCCAGCGACTGAGTCTGAACATTCCGCTTCCCTGAGTCTCAATCATCCAGACACCGCTTTCAGAGCCACGAGTCCCAAGTGTACGAAGCGCCAGAGCAGGGCGCGGGTTCGTTCAGGCCCCCTTTTATGGTCGTCCAGCAGCGTTGAGTTGGGGCTCCCGAAATCGGAGTAGACCGTCTACTTTGAGGTGTCCATAGTCCTTCGGGGCCATGGACCCGCTGCTCGGGCAGGGTTTCCGTTGATCCACATCTACCACCCTGGGAGCGACCCATGCAGAAACTCAAGTCCGCGGTCTCCGCACTCACTATCGGATTCCTCCTCGTGATCTCGCTCGACTACCTAGCGTTCGCGTCCACTGGTCAGTCGCTGATTCTGGGCAAGTCCAACAGCGCAAACAAGGCAACGACACTCACCCGAACCACGTCCGGGCCAGCCCTGGACCTCAAGGTCAAGAACGGCGTGGGTGCCCCCATCAAGGTCAACACCAAGGGGCGCGTTGGGAACTTCAATGCAGACCTGGTCGACGGCAAGCATGCTGCGGATCTGGGAGTGCGCACGCGCATCTACAACTACAACGTGTCACGCACCGCCACTTCCAACATGGCGTTCAACCTCCCAGGCGTCCCCGCGGGCACCTACCTCGCGACCCTCGACGTCTGGATCTACGGGCCGTCTGGGACCAGCATGCACTGCTACCTGCGAGGGGGCGGGGTCGATGACCGTGCTCAGCAGTTCATCCATCCAACCCCGGGCAACACCTTCTTCCCCATTAGCACGTCAGGTGTGATCACAGTTCCAGAAGGCGTCACGCCACGTGTGACCTGCAACTCGGGGGCCTCAGGCAACTGGACCGACTACAACGACTTCCAGGTGACGTTCACACCGATCGACACCCTCGTCGCCGGGACCCCAGTCACGGCACGCCCTTCGGGCAAGGGGTCGGCTAGCTGACTGCGTCACCGATTGCGACGCCACACGACCATCGATCGTCCGATTGACGGCTCGCGTACGACGGGGAGCCGGTTGATCGGTCGTTCGAGGGGGCGACCCGTGAGTGCTTGACGCAACGCCTCACGGGTCGCCTCCAACTCGGCTTGGAGCTCCTGATTGCGGAGGTGGAGCGCGGCCGCTTGGTTCTCGAGGTCAAGGATGCGGCGTACGCCCTCAATCCCAATCCCCGACGCGGTCAAGTCGGCGATCTCGCGGAGCAATTCGATGTCGCGCAGGGAGTAGCGACGGCCTCCGCCGCCCGCCCGGCCGGGCGTGAGCAACCCCAGACGTTCGTAGGAACGGAGGGTCTGGGGGTGCAGCCCCGTCAACTCGGCGGCGATGCTGATCACATAGACCGGAACCTCGGGTCCGGGCGTGGGAATGCCGACCATCAGACCTCCTCGAAGAGCTTCGCCCGCAGCGGCTTGCCAGCCATCGCCGCGCGATAGGACTCCACGGCCGCCCGAGCTGCCTCGTCGAGAACGGCGGGCACCTGCACCTGCACGGTCGCGAGCAGATCACCGCGGGTGCCGTCGGCCTTCGTGGAGCCCTTGCCGCGGACCCGGAACGTGCGACCGTTGGGCGTGCCCGCAGGCACCTTGACCGTGACCGGGGCGCCACCCAACGTGGGCACCTTCACGTCGGCTCCGAGCGCGGCTTCGTCAAAAGAGATGGGTACGTCGAGCGTGAGGTGGTCGCCCTTGCGGCCGAACACCCGATGGGGCGACACCTTGACGGTCACGAACAGATCCCCGGCCGGGCCACCGTTCTCCCCCGCGGCTCCCTTGCCCCGCACCCGGATCTTCTGGCCGTCCTTGACCCCTGCGGGGATGCGCGCCGAGATGCTGCGCGCCGAGAGTCCCCGACCCGAGCCGTGACACGTGGGGCACGCCTCGTCGTACACCAGTTGCCGTCCCCCGCACGAGGGACAGGTCTCGTTGAGCGAAAATGCTCCCCCGACCGATGCCACGATGAAACCGGCGCCCTCGCATTCGGGGCACACGCGAGGCTTGGTCCCGGGTTTGCCGCCACTCCCGCGGCAGTCCGGGCAGGGCGCATCGGAGGAGAGCCGTAGCGAGATCGTGACGCCGTCGATGGCATCGGTGAAGCCGATCGTGGCGGTGGTCTCCACGTCGGAACCCTTCGCCGGGCGGGCTTGCGGTCGGGATCGCCCGCCACCAAAACCACCGCCAAACATGTCGCCAAACATGTCGCCGAAGCCACCACCCCCGGCGCGGTCGCGGAGCAGGTCATTGAGGTCGAAGCCCGCGCCCCCGCCACCACCACCGAAGCCACCTGGGAAGCGGCCCCCGGCATGCAGCGAGCGGAACTCGTCGTACTTCTTGCGCTTGTCGACATCGCCCAAGACGTCGTAGGCCTCGGCCACAGCCTTGAACTTCTCGTGCTTGGCGTCATCGCCGGGGTTGGAGTCGGGGTGATTGGCGCGGGCCAGCTTGCGATAGGCCTTCTTGATGTCGTCCGCGGTGGCTTCCTTGGCAACCCCGAGTTGCTTGTAGAAGTCTTTCGCCGCCCAGTCGGCCCGAAATCCGTCGTTTCCGCTCATCGCCCCTCCTCCCTGGTTTCAGTGTGTTGTCTCGGTGTTGCCTTGGTCCTCGCTGGCCGACGGAGGATCCACCACGAGCACCTGAGCGGCGCGTACGACGCGCTCGGCGATGCGGTAGCCAGAGCGCGCGATCACCTTGCACGTGGTGACCTCGACCTCGGGGTCTTCGCCGATGTGAGACAGCGCCTCGTGAATCGTCGGATCAAAAGCGTCCCCCACGCTGCCGAACTTGGTCAGCCCCAGGCCCGCCACGACCCGCTCCAGCTGGTCGGCCACGGCCTTGAAACCCTCCTCGAGCGGGGCATGCTCACGGGCCCGATCGATGGTGTCCAGCACCTCGGTGATGGGCGCCAGGGCGGCATAGGTCGCGTTCTCGCGGATCAGATCCCGATCCCGATCGACTCGCCGCTTGTAGTTGAGATATTCGGCCTGCAGACGCTGGAGGTCGCTCGTGAGCGTGGCCACATCCTCCTGGGCTCGAGCCGCGTCAGCCTGAGCCCGGGACAAATCATCGGAGAATTCCTGCTCGGTCTCGTCCCCGAACTCGCCGAATTCACCAGCCAGGTCTCCAAACGACCCGTCTCCGAACGAGCCTTCGACCGGGCCCGGGATCGGTTCGACCTCGGGCCCGGTGTCGGCTTCGCTCACTTCGCCTCGTCCTCGGCGTCAGCCGCTCCGGCTTCCTCAACGACCTCGTCGACGATCTCCGCGTCAACTACGTCGTCGTCGGCTTCCCCGGTGGACCCGGTCGAGCCACCCGCCGCGGCGGATTCGGCCTCGGCTGCGGCGTACATCGCGGCACCCATCTTCTGACTCGACTCACCGAGCTTGGTCACCCCAGCCTGGATCTCGTCGGCGCTGGCCTCGTCGTTGGCCAAGACCTCCTTGAGCGCGTCGACATCCGCCCGCACCTCGGTCTTGACATCGTCGGGCAGCTTGTCGGCGTTTTCGTCGAGGAACTTCTCGGTGGAGTAGACCAAGCCGTCGGCCTGGTTGCGAGTCTCGACCGCGGCGCGACGCTTGGCGTCCTCCTCGGCGTACTGCTCCGCCTCCTTGACCATCCTCGCGACCTCATCCTTGGACAGCGCAGACCCACCCGAAATGGTCATCGACTGCTCGCGGCCCGACGCATGGTCCTTGGCCGAAACGTGCACGATGCCGTTGGCGTCGATGTCGAAGGTGACCTCGATCTTGGGGATGCCGCGCGGCGCCGGGGGCAGCCCCGTGAGCTCGAAGTTGCCGAGCGGCTGGTTTTGGCCCCACATCTGGCGCTCGCCCTGCGCCACCTTGATCTCAACGCTCGGCTGATTGTCATCGGCCGTGGTGAAGATCTCGGAACGCTTTGTGGGGATGGTGGTGTTGCGCTCGATCAGCGTGGTCATCACCCCACCCTTGGTCTCGATGCCGAGGCTCAGCGGGGTGACGTCGAGGAGCAGGACGTCTTTGACTTCGCCCTTGAGTACGCCGGCTTGCAGCGCCGCGCCGACCGCCACGACCTCGTCGGGGTTGACGCCCTTGTTGGGCTCCTTGCCCCCGAGCAGTTCCTTGACGATCTCGGTCACCGCGGGCATCCGGGTGGATCCACCGACGAGGACCACGTGGTCGATCTTGCTGACCTCGACGCCGCCATCGCGAAGCACCTGCTTGAAGGGCTCCTTGGTGCGGTCGAGCAGATCGGCCGTCATCTTCTGGAACTCCGCGCGGGTGAGCTTCTCCTCAAAGTGGAGGGGGCCCGACTCGCCATGGGTGATGTAAGGAAGGTGCACCTGGGTCTCGCTCGAGCTCGACAGCTCGATCTTGGCCTTCTCGGCCGCCTCTTGGAGACGCTGCTTGGCGATCTTGTCCGCCCCGAGGTCAACTCCGAAGTTGGCCTTGAACTTCGTGATCATCCACTCGACCACGCGCGAGTCCCAGTCGTCGCCGCCCAGATGGTTGTCGCCCGAGGTCGCCTTGACCTCGACAACACCTTCGCCGATCTCGAGGAGGGAAACGTCGAAGGTGCCACCGCCGAGGTCGAAGACCAGGATCGTCTGGTCGTCGCCCTTGTCGAGTCCGTAGGCCAGCGCGGCTGCGGTCGGCTCATTGACGATGCGGCTCACGTTGAGGCCGGCGATCTCGCCGGCTTCCTTGGTGGCTTGACGCTGGGCATCGGAGAAGTACGCCGGCACGGTGATCACCGCGTCGGTCACGGGCTCACCCAGGTAGGCCTCCGCGTCACGCTTGAGCTTTTGCAGCACGAAGGCGCTGATCTGCTGCGCGGTGAAGGTCTTGTCGTCGATCTGCTGGCTCCAGTCGGTGCCCATGTGGCGCTTGACCGAACGGATGGTCCGATCGACGTTGGTGACGGCTTGGCGCTTGGCGACCTCGCCGACGAGCACCTCGCCCGACTTGGCGAAGGCGACCACCGATGGGGTAGTGCGGGCCCCCTCTGCGTTTGCAATGACGGTGGGTTCGCCACCTTCAAGAACGGCGACGACGGAGTTCGTCGTGCCGAGGTCGATGCCGACCGCTCGTGCCATGGTGTTTCTACCTCCGGTTGGGTGGTGCTTGGTTCGTGGCTTAATGCGAGGCCATCCTGCGTCGCTGCGACGAGTCTGGCAAATAACTTGAGTCGGATCAACTCAAGTGTTCGCAGGGTGTTCAATGCAACTCGGACCCCAGCTATTCCCGAGTCGGCGCAAACTCACCCGGAATACGTCGCGAGTCGGCGCAAACTCACTGGTTTTGGTCAAACTGCGACGGGTCGGCGGTCAAACTGCGACGGGTCGGCGGTCAAACTGCGACGGGTCGGCGGGCAGGCTAGGGGTGAAAGGTGGTGCCGGGGGCGCCGCAGGTGGTGAGTACCCGGGTGCTGAGCGGGCCGGAGGGCACCACGACCTGCCAGGCAAAGAACCCCGCCCGGGTGATGGTGACCGGATCGGTCCACTTGGAGGTGGCGGGTCCGGACAGCGGGACGAGACGTTGTCGCGCCATCCGATCGGGCACACAGTCGATCGCTCCCCGGGTGGCGAAGGGCCCATACAAGCGCGCGACGGCGTCCGCGGCGTACTCCAAAGGCAGTCCCGACACGACCACGCGCGCCCGGGTGGGCGTTGCGAGCGCGACCACGGGCGCCGCGACCGAGACCGCAACCGTCGGCACGGCCTTCAACAGCACCGGCTCACCACACGACGTCGCCGGCAAGTTGAACCGGTTGCCGGCCACGGCAAGCTCCCAGCGATAGACCCCTTCCTCCGCCACCTCGAGCACCGGCACCGGATAAGGCCCGTTGGCCTCCACCGTCACGCTGCCGCCCGGGGCGGTCGGTCCGCCGGCGTCACACACCGCCAGGGCGCGCGAGGGGTAGGGCCCATGCAGGGTCAGGACGCCCTCGCGGGCACTGGGATAACCCGACTGGACGTGGATCGTGCCGGGCACGGGGTCGACAACGGTGCGTACGTCGGGGGCAGTGACGCCGACCCGAGGCCGGGCAACCACGTCGACCGACACATCGCGCACCACCTCAACCTTGCGACCCGCGACGACGACCCGCGAGGCGCCGGCGGTTTGCGGGCGGCGGACGAACAACGAGTGGGACGGCAACCTCGACACCGTCACCCGCACCGGCTGGGGTCCGGGCGCAACGGACGGCACGACCGCGTTGATCAGGCCCCGAGCACCTGTCGTCAGGGCGGTTTCTTGGCCAGCGAACGACACGACGACGGGGAGTTTGGGGATCGGTGCCCCCGAGCGCACGGCACGCACGCTCACAGTGAAAGCTGCCGGTTCGCCGACAACGGCCCCGACAGCGGTGACCTTGACGGCGTACGGCCCCGCGAGCCGCTTGGAATGCTCGAGCATGTAGTCGGCCATCGCCACGATCTCGTCGGTTGCGCCCGTCCGCCGCAGCCGGTCGTCCGCCGCGGCGCCACCCAGGGCGAACCCGCCACCGTGGAGCAAGGTGTGCAGCGCGACCTCCACGGCCGCCGACTGCGGCTTGGATCGATAGGTTCCATATTTGGCAACCAGCCATGCTGCGCGGCGCGTCCTCGCCCGGTCCACCGTCAACGGCCCGGACCCGTCGAACGTCTCGACCCAGGCCCCGCCAAGGAAGCCCGAGGTGATCGGGCCGCGCTTGGGATCGACGCGATAGACGACATCGGCGTCAGTGCGCCGCGACCCGATCCAACCGCCGGCAGCTGTGCCGTCGTCGGGCAGATGGAAGCCCGACCGGGGTAGGTCAGCAGTCGTCGGCTCGACGGCTCCGGTGGCCGCGGCCGGCGACAGCGCGGAGCCGACCAGGGCTGCCCAGAGTGGGGCAACACAGAGTGGGGCAACACAGAGCAGGGCCCTGCGGGGCGCCCACGTCACTGGTCGTCGGGGTCGATCGGAATGGCCGGCGGGTTGCCCGCCGATCCGTCGGGGTTGTTCCCACCCCCGCCGCCACCCCCGCCACCGCCCGTCTTGGCTGGCGCCTTGCCGCCGCCGGACGAGCCGCCGGCGACCGTGGCCGGAGCGGAGGTGACCGGCGGGTCGACGGTCATGGTCGTGGTGGTCGGCGCGATCTTGGGTGCCTTGACCCGAACCACCCCGGAGACGGGCCGGAAGTCACGGGCCGTCACCGTCCACTTCACCGCACCACCCGGGAGGTCCTTGACCAAAACCCGAGTGATGCCTCGATGCAGCATCACCTTGCAACTGACCGTGACACCGTTGGCACCGCGGAAGGTGAGCGTCGCCCGGACCGCATGGCTGGTCGCTCCCACGAGAACTCGGGCCTCCCCGCGACCGCGGGCTTCGACGTCGGCCACCAAGGCGTCGTCGGGACGGGCCCACCGAACCTCGATCGGCACGGCGCCGGGAGTGACGGTCGGGTCCGTTGCCAGCTCGGCGGTGGTGTCCGCCGACGCGACGGAAAGGTCGTCGCCGGCGCTGCCGTCCAATCCGGAGAGCGTCATGCCACCGACGATCGCGCCCACCACGATGGCCGCGGCCGCAAGGGCCCAGCCCACCGGCGCCCAGCGGCGTCGTACTGCTCCGTCGCGTGGACTCTCCCGGAGCGGGAAAGCCGGGGTGCCCGGGGCAGACGCAGCAGGTACCGCACTGGCCACCGCCGACGACGCTTCGCTGGCGCCGCGCGGGAGCGCAGGCGCGGCCGCTTCGCGCACCAGGTCTTCGATGGCTTGGGTGTGGCCGTCCGGTTGTACGGCGAGGTGGCTGACGACGCCGCCCTTGTCATAGACCGTCACGCCCACGCGCCGACCCAACGGGGTGGCGACCTCATCGGCGACGTACTGAAGCGCGGCAAGATAGCCGTCTTCGGGCGAGCCGGCGCGGTCCATGACCGTGCCATCCACGCTCACCCGACCATCAAGCAACTCGATTTTGACCCACGGGTGTGCAGCTAGTCCCGGATCCTCGTTCACAGCGATTCCTCTCCCCATGACAACTACTTCGCAGTGTCCCGAGGACTACGATCCGAGGCGATACTCTCGCGCCAGGTGCTGTTAGGGCAATCGTTGGCCTGTTGGGCCACGCTGGAGCGCCGCCAAACTTGTCTTTATCGGAGGAGCCAACATGACGATCCCCATGCTCGAACTGAACGACGGCACCCGCATCCCGCAGCTCGGTTTCGGCGTCTTCCAGGTCGCCCCCGACGCCACGGCCGACACGGTGCTTCGTGCCTTCGAGGCCGGCTATCGCCACATCGACACGGCCCAGATGTACGGCAACGAGGAGGGCGTCGGCGCAGCGATCGCGCAGTCGGGCTTGGCGCGCGAGGAGCTGTATGTCACCACGAAACTCAACAACGGCTTCCACCGCGCGCCCGACGTACGCCCCGCCATGGAGCGCTCCCTGGCCCTGCTCGGCCTGGATCGCGTGGACCTGTTCTTGATCCACTGGCCGCTGCCCACGAGGTACGACGGCGACTATGTGAGCACCTGGGAAGCGCTGATCGACGTGCGGTCAGCGGGCTTGAGCACCTCCATCGGGGTGTCGAACTTCCAGCCCGCTCACCTGGATCGCATCATTGCGGCCACCTCGGTAGCGCCCGCCCTCAACCAGATCGAAGTGCATCCCTACTTCGGCAATGAAGCGGCGCGCGCGGCCAACGCCAACCACGGGGTCGCCACCGAGGCGTGGTCGCCCATCGCCCGCGGCGCGGTTGCCACCGATGCGACCATCGGTGAGATCGCGGCGCGTCTGTCGCGTACGGCGACCCAGGTCACGCTCCGCTGGCATCTCCAGCGCGGCGACGTGATCATCCCCAAGACCAACAACCCCGACCGGATGCGCGAGAACCTCGGCTTGTTCGACTTCGAGTTGTCCGCAGCGGACCTGGCGACGATCTCCGGCCTCGAACAAGGGGAGCCCGGCCGCACCGGGCCCAACCCGGACACCTTCGACTGGATCCCCTGACCGGGCGGCATCCCCCACATCAGATAGTCCGCCGGACTATCTCGGGGATCAGCCGACCGTGACCGCGATCTCGTTGGACGCCGTGCCGTTGCCGGAGTCGAAGACTCGGAACCGGTTGACTCCTGGTTGCCCGGTTTGGATGTACGTCGAGAAGGCGCCGGCCGAGACCGAGGTGGAGACCGGGAAGTCTTCCCAGCTGCCCGCCTCGAGCCGTTGTACGGTCAGGATCGCCCCGTCTCCTCCGGGGTAGGTCCCGCTGAGATCGATGTGACCCATCGGGGAGACATTGGTTTGCGCGGCGGCCAACACGATCCCGGTGTCCTCGGACTCCGACGCCTCGGCGCTCGGTTTGCGTGACCCCTTGGGCCGGGTCGGGCCGGATTGGGCGTCAGCGGTGATGGAGGGCTTGGGGAGGTACATCGACTCTTGCGCCGCCGAGGTCGAGGACGCCTCGCTGCCGCTGAGGCCGAGCATCTTGCTCGCCATGAGCGCGCCGAAGCCGAGGATCACGCCGACCGCCGCGGCCACCCCGACCAACGCGAGCAGCCCGGACAGCACGGGTCGTTCCTTGCGCGCAGACAACTTGACTCCACATCAACGAGGGTTCACGGGCGATCGCCCTGCCTAGTGTCGCGAATTCTCCACGCGAAACCAACCCGGCGCCTCACGCACCCGGATGCGAGCCCCGTCACGTGGGACGCTGGTGATGTTGCGGACCTGGGGAAGCTCTCGCCCGCAGGCCTCGATGTCGTACGCCGCGAACACCTCCCGCAGCACCGCCACCGCCTCCATCACCGAGAACGCCGCGCCGAGGCAGCGCCGTACTCCCCCACCAAACGGGATCCACGTGTTGGTCGGCGGATTGGACCCTAGGAACCGTTCGGGACGGAACACCTCGGGATCCGGGTGCTGGTCGGCGCGGCCGTGTGAGATCAGGATCGACGGCGCGACGGTCACACCGGCAGGCAAATCCACACCACCGATCGTGGCCGGTTTGATCAAGGTCCGCACCACCATCGGGATCACCGGATGCAGCCGCAACGCCTCCTTGAACGCCGCCTCCAACCACCCGTCGTCCGGGTCGCGGGCGGCCTGGCGCGCACGACGGACCAGCGCGGGATCTCGCCCGATCTCATGCACGGTCCACGCCAACGCGGTGGCCGTGGTCTCGTGACCAGCGAGCAGCAGGGTCACCAGCTGATCCCGCAGTTCGGAGTCAGTCAACGGGGCGTCCCCTGTGGCTGACCCCTGCCTGATCAACACCGACAGCACGTCGCTGCGCTCGGCCAGATCGGTGGCGGCGCGACGCTCGCGGATCTCCGCGAAGATCAACCGGTCCAGGGCGTACGACGTCGCGACGGTGCGCCGCCACGGCCCGAAACGCTGCAAGAACGGCAGCCCCCAGCCCAACAGGATCGCCGGATTGACCTCGACGGTCCGGTGCACGAGGGGACGCAGCTGCGCCAACCGCTGCTCGACGGTGACTCCGATGATGACCCGCAGGATCACTTCGAGGGTGACGGCGTTGAACCGGTCGAGGGAGCGGAAGTCCACCCCAGGCTCCCAGCCTGCCACCTCCGCTCGCGCGATCTCGACGACCACCTGCTCATAGCCACGCAGCGCGGGGCCGCTGAACGCGGGGACCAGCAGCCGCCGAGCTCGTTTGTGGTCGGCCCCGTCGAGCAACAACACTGAGCCGCCACCCATCACCGGCCCGAGGATCGAGTTTGCCTTGCCTGCCTGGAAGTGGGCGGGATCCCCCGCGAAAATGTCCTTGATCTGCTCGGGACGGGTGAACAAGATGAGCGGTCGGCCCGCGGGGATCACACGGACGGTGATCACGTCGCCGTATTTGCGATGCAGCCACGGGACAAAGCGATGGCGGAACCTCAACAACGCGGCGCTCTGCACCGCCATCGGCCAGCGCGGGCCCGGCGGCAGGTTGCTGGTGTCGACCGGCGCCACCTTGCGTCCGCCGAAGGGACGCATCTTGGCGAAGCGTTCGCGGGTGAGGGCGTCGGCTGCATCGTGACCCGGGTCAACCGTCAACGGCCAACACCTCCAGCACCCGATGTTGCGCGGTGTCCTTGGGCCGCTCGTCGGCGCAACTGAGCAAGGCGGGCGCGCCGGGCACGGTCTCGATCCGCACCCGCCACGATCCGCTGGGCCCGCGGACCAAGACCGTCTGCTCGTCACCCATCGTCGTGGCGAGCGAGTCGAGGCGCGCCCCTTGGGCGACGACGTGCAGCTCGGCCACCTGCTCGCTGGGCGTGCGTCCGGCGCGTCCCCGGGTCAGTCCCGGAGGCGTCTTTCCGGCTGCCACCGCGTGGCAGGCGGCGACCGCGTCGTCGGCCTGGAGGCGGCCCAGGACTACCCCGGTCGGAAGGGCCAACAGCGTGCCCGAGAACCGATGCCCGCCCAGGTGGGTGGTCTCCCAGGTCCCCTCAGGCCACTCCTGCGCCACGGCGGCCGCGATCGGACGCCCCAGTTCGGCACAACACAGGTCGCGGCTGCCGTTGGTGCACACCAGCCACAGGGGCTCGCTGCGCGGCGTCCAGCCCAGCGGGGTCCCGTGACTGAGGGGAGCCAGATCGAGTTCGAGCAGGTCGTCCACGTGATCGAGCGTGCGCATTTCAACCCACGTCGCGTCGCGCGACAGGCTGGCGGCAATGACGGTGACCCCGTTCGGGGCGTACGCCGCCCCGTGAGGGCGGCGGATGAGTTGCACCCGCACCCCCGGCAGCCCGCCCAGCAGCTGGCGCACCCCTTCGGAAAGGCGGCTCTCCGCCACGGCCTGACGACCCCACGCCCCGGCGTACTCCACCAGGAGCCAACGCGCGTCGGTGGGTGCACTGCCCGCCATCTGCTCGCGAGCGTCGAGGCTTCCGAGCGAGCAGCGGTAGGTGTTCCTCACTCCGCAAGTGTGCCCGAGCCGAGCAGCGGACGCCCCGCCCGCCAAACTCCGGCCACCAGCGGCACCCCCGGCCGATAGGCCAAGTGGAGATGGCTGGGCGCGTTCAGCAGGATCAGATCGGCGCGGCGACCGACCGTCAGTGCGCCGATGTCGTCGCGATCGAGCGCCCGAGCGCCCATCCAGGTCGCGGCACGGACCGCCTCGGCCGGGCTCAACCCCATTTCGCGCACCGCGAGGGCGATGCACAGCGGCATCGAGGAGGTGAAACACGAGCCGGGATTGCAGTCGGAGGCGAGCGCCACCGAGACACCGGAGTCGACCAGGTGACGGGCATCGGGGTAGGGCTGACGGGTGGAGAATTCCACGCCCGGCAGCAGCGTCGCGATCGTGCCGGAGTCACGCAGGGCGGCCACGTCGGCGTCGGTGAGATAGGTGCAGTGGTCGACCGCGATGAGCCCGAGCTCGGCTGCCAACTGCACGCCTGGGCCGGCCGTGAGCTGATTGGCGTGTAGCCGCCCCCGCAGCCCGGCCGCGGCTCCCGCAGCCAGGATGCGCCGCGCCTGATCGGCGTCGAAGGCGCCCACCTCGCAGAACACGTCGATCCAGCGCGCGTGGGGGGCCGCGGCGGCCAGCATCGGCCCGGTAACGAGGTCGACGTAGGCCGCGACGTCGCCGGGTTCGCCCGCCTCGGTGTGGGGGACGACGTGAGCGCCGAGGAAGGTCGTTTCGGACGTGAACTGTCCAGCGATGGCCAAAGACCGGGCCTCGTCGGGCACGGTCAGGCCATAACCACTCTTGATCTCGACCGTGGTCGTGCCCTGGGCGGCCATCTCCCGCACCAGCCCGGCAACGTGGGTGGTGAGTTGCTCGTCGGTGGCGGCGCGGGTGGCGGCCACGGTCGTGCGAATCCCGCCCGCGGCGTACGGCTCACCGGTCATCCGGGCCGCGAACTCCGCGGCCCGATCGCCCGCGAACACCAGGTGTGAGTGGCTGTCGACGAACCCCGGCAACACCGCGCGACCTCCCGCGCTGACCTCGAGATCGGCGGCCGGGGCCTGCGCCGCAGGTCCGGTCCACGCCACCCGATCCCCCTCGATCACCACGGCCGCCTGCTCGAGGATCCCCAACAGCCCGGGCCGTTCGGGGTCGTTGGTGACCAGCTCGCCGATGTCGGTGATGACGGTGCTCAGCCGGGGACTGAGGGGGGTGCTGGTCACGGTCGGGTGCTCACTTCCACAGGCGGTGGATCGCATGGTCGAGCTCGCGCCCGATGTCGTCGCGCTCAGCCTGCCCGAAGACCCAGCGTCCGTCGATCATCACCGCTGCCACGTCGGCCGCGGTCGCGGCGAAGACGACGGAGTTCTCGTCGCGCCCCGTGCCGGCGGTCCGGGGACTGGCCGGGGCGATCGTCACCAGGTCGGCGCGGTGGCCCACTGCGAGGTCACCGGCATCGGCGAAGCCGAGGCTACGCTGCCCGTCGTACGCCGCCGCGCGCAGCAACGCCGGGGCGGTCCAATGTCCTCGCGTTTGTGCCATCAGCCGTTCGTCCATCTCGACCGCGCGCATCTCCTCGAACGGGTCGATCACGGCGTGACTGTCGGAGCCCAGGGTCAGCGGGCTGCCGGCCGCCCGCAGCGCGAGGCTGGGGCCCACCCCATCGCCCAGGTCACGCTCGGTGGTCGGGCAAAAACACGCCGTCGTCGCGCTCCGGCCGAGCAGCCCGATGTCGCCGGCGCTCAGATGGGTTGCGTGCACCGCACTCGTGAGCGGACCCAACGCACCATGGTCGGCGAGCAGTTGCGTCGGCGTCACGCCGTGCGCGGCCAGGCAGGCGTCGTTCTCGGCGACCTGCTCCGAGAGGTGGACGTGGAGCGGTTCCCCGTCGGCAGCCGCCACGACGGTCGCCAACTGATCCCGGGGGACGGCACGCACCGAATGGATGGCCGCCCCGATCACGACCCCGTCCGCGGACTGATGGGCGGCCCGGCGAGCGGCCCGCCGGGTGGCCCAGGAGTCGGCGTCGCGGTCGGCGTACCGCACCTGGACGCCCTCGGGTGGCGCCCCAAAACCCGAGCTGAGATAACAGGTGTCCAGCAGCGTGATCCGCAACCCCACGTCCCGCGCGGCCGCGATGAGGGCGTCGCCCATGGCGTTCGGATCGGCGTACGGCGTCCCGTCCGGCTGGTGGTGGACATAGTGGAACTCCCCCACAGCGGTGATCCCGGCGGCCACCATTTCGCGGTAGGTCGCCCGCGCGAGGGCGTAGTAGGAGTCGGGGTCCAGCCGGCTCGCGGCGGCGTACATCTGCTCGCGCCAGGTCCAGAAGGTCCCCCGATCGCGTTGCGCCCGACCGCGCAATGCCCGGTGGAAAGCGTGCGAGTGAGTGTTGGCCAGGCCGGGAATCGTCAGCCCCGGGACCCGCTGACTGGGCCCACTCGGCTGATCGGCGCCGGGCCGATCCCCACTGGGCAGGTCGATCTGGGTGAAGCGGCCGTCGGCGACGGTGACCCGGACGTCGTCGCGGAAGGCGCCGTCGACCCAGGCGCGCTCAAGGAGGTACGTCGTCGTCACGAGGCGAGCCTGGACACGGTTTCGGCCAGCGCCTCGACACCGGCGAGACAGTCCGCAAGCTCCGCGTGTTCGCGCGGCGAGTGGGACACCCCCGTCGGGTTGCGCACGAATAGCATCGCGCTGGGCACGCCCGCTCCGGCGAGGATCCCCGCATCGTGTCCCGCCTGGGTGGCGATGATCGGCCAGTCGAACGGGCGGCCGTCGGTGTCCGGGTGACCCGCCGCGATCAGGGACGCGAGGGTCGGATCGAAGGTCACCGCCCCCGACACGGACTCGCTGGTCACCACCACGCTGGTCCCGTCGCGCTCCGCCCGCTCGGTGGCCTGGCGCTCGATCGCGGCGACGAGCGCGGACAACTCGGGCTCCGTGTCACACCTGGCATCGAGCCAGGCGGTCACCGCCGACGGCACGGCGTTGGTCGCGTTGGGGGTGATCGCCACGCGGCCAAAGGTCGTCCGGGCGCTGCCGAGGCGGGCCTGCTTGTTGGCCGCCAGGGCGGTCATGGCATAGGTCAGCATCGGGTCGTGCCGGTCCGACAGCCTCGTGGTGCCCGCGTGATTGGCCTCGCCGGTGAAGTCGAACCGGTAGCGCCCATGGGGCCAGATGCCGCTGGCCACGGCAACCGCCCGGCCACGATCGACCAGATCGCGCCCCTGCTCCACATGCAACTCGACAAAGCAATGCAGCCCGGCGACCGAGAGCGGTGGACTCTCGTCGAGGCCAGGCAGCCCCGCCGCGGCCAACGCATCGGGCAGGAACACGCCCGCCTGATCACGCAACTCTCGCGCCGCCGCCCAGGTCAGCGACCCGGTGGCCAACCGGGAGCCCAAGCACGCGATGGCGAAGCGGGACCCCTCCTCCTCGACAAAAGCGCCGACGCCAACCGGACGGCTGGGCGTGAACCCGCCTTCGCGCAACTGATCGATCGCGGCGAAGGCCGAGACGACGCCGAGCGGCCCGTCGAAGGCTCCCCCGTCCAGCACGGAGTCTAGATGTGAGCCCAGGAGTACGCCGGCTGGCTGGGAAGTCTCGCCGGTGGACTCGGGGTGCCACCAGGCCACCAGATTGCCCAGCCCATCGGAGTGGAGTTGCAGATTGCGGGTCGCCGCTTCGTGAGCGAACCAGGCGCGCAGCTCACCCTCGGCCGCAGTGAACGGCTGGCGGAAGTAGCCCCCCGTGGCCGCCGATCGTCCGATCGGGGCGAGGTCGCGCCACATCTGCTCGAAGGTCACCGTCCCAGTGGACCGCGCGCGGCTCGCTTGCGACAACGCGCCACGCTGCGTCGTACTCTCGGATCCGAGACTTCCTGCCGCCCCGCGGGGATTTCGTCACCGACTCGCAAGGACTTTCCGACCCGCGACGACCGGCGAGCGCCGTACGCTCAACACATGGCCACCGTGCTCGTGGTCGACGACGACCCGACGGTGCGCGAAGTCGTCGCGACCTACCTCCAGCAAGCCGGTCTCGACGTGATCGAGGCCGGTGATGGAGTGAGCGCGCTCGAACTCGACGCGGCCCACGATCCCCAACTGGTGGTGCTCGACCTGATGCTGCCCGGGCTCGACGGCCTGGAGGTGTTTCGCCGGCTGCGCGCCCGCCGAGGCGGACTTCCCGTGGTGATGTTGACCGCACGCGGCGCCGAAAGCGACCGGGTGTTGGGTCTGGAAGTCGGCGCCGACGACTATGTTTCCAAACCGTTCAGCGCTCGCGAATTGGTGCTGCGCGTCCAGGCGCTCCTGCGGCGCGCCGCGCCCGCCGGCAACCACTCCGCCGCCCTCGTCGACGGCAACCTGGAGCTGGACCCGCGAGGACGCACCGCGACCCTCGACGGCAGGCCGCTCCCGCTGACTACCCGCGAATTCGATCTCTTGCGGCACCTGATCACTACCGCGGGGACCGTTTGGTCGCGCACGGAGCTGATGCGCGACGTGTGGGGGTGGGAGTACGGCGACGAATCGACGGTCACCGTCCACGTCCGACGGGTGCGAGAAAAGGTCGAGCGCGAACCCGGTTCTCCCGTGCGGCTCGTAACGGTCTGGGGCGTCGGTTATCGCTGGGATCGCGATGAGTCCTGACCTCGAAGCCGCCACCCTCGCGGCTGGGACCGTGTTGACGGCGGGAGTCATCGGCGCCGCGTTCGTGTGGGCCATCGCGCGCCAGCGGCCCCCCGTGGCCGCGGTCTTGGCCCCCGTCGTACTGCTCGCTGCGATGGGTGCCGGGGTGTTGGTCACGGCCCGGGCGATGTTCCTCAACAAACACGACTTCGGGGTGGTGGTCATCGTGTTGGCCGCGGCCCTGCCGGTGGCCATCGGGTTGGGAATCTGGCTGTCGAGCACGATCCGGCGCCTCACCCAGGACGCCGCCGAACAGAGCGCGGCCGCCGCCGCCGCTGCGGAAGTCGAAGGGGCGCGGCGCGACCTCGTGGCGGGGGTCTCGCACGATTTGCGTACGCCGCTCGCGGGCATCCGGGCCATGGCCGAGTCCCTCGAAGACGGAGTGGCCAAGGACCCGGCTCACTATCTGAGTAGGATCCGGGCCGAAGTTGACCGCATGGACGCAATGGTCGGCACCCTGCTCGACCTGGCCCGACTGCAGTCCGGTGGCCAACATCTGCGGCGCGAAACCGTCGATCTCCACGACATCGTCTCCGATTCCGTGGCGTCGGCGCGCCTCGTCGGAGAGCGGACCGGAATCGCCGTGACGGGAGCGGCCACGCGCCCCTTGCTCGTGACCGGTGACGCCGAATTGTTGGGACGCGCGTTGGGCAATCTGTTGAGCAACGCCCTGCGACACACGCCCGCTGGCGGATCCGTGGACGTCTCGGCGCGAGTAGACCCAGCCACCCACAGCTGTGCGATCACCGTGTCCGACGGCTGCGGGGGAATCGATCCCGCCACCTTGGCCAAGGTGTTCGACGTCGGGTTCCGGGGGGAAGCCGCCCGCACCCCCAACGCCAGCGCCTCGGCGGGCCTCGGCCTGGCTCTGGTTCGCGAGGTCGCCACCGCCCACGGTGGCACCGTCGCCGTCAGGAACGTGGAGCGGGATCATGCGACCGAGGGCTGCCGCTTCACCCTAACTCTCCCCGCCGACCCGTCGTAGTTTCACCGCCGACCCGTCGCAGTTTCACCACCGACCCGTCGCAGTTTCACCACCGACCCGTCGCAGTTTCACCGCCCACCCGTCGCAGTTTCACCACCGACCCGTCGCAGTTTCACCACCGACCCGTCGCAGTTTCACCACCGACCCGGCGCAGTTTCACCAAGACCAGTGAGTTTCCGCAGACTCGCGACACTTCCTGGGTGAGTTTGCGCCGACTCGCGGTGGTGGGAGGCGTTAGGACTCCGGGATGAAGCCCTTGTCGAGCTCCCAGGGACGAATCGGAGAGTGCTCGAGGATCCACGCCTGTAGTTCGCGGTCTAGGCCCGTGAGGACGAAGACGCCCACGAGCAGGAAGATCAGCCCGAGCAACCGCCGAAACCAACCATGCGGGTCTGCCAGCCAGCCCAGCCGCTTGATCAACCGCTGCCCAATGATCGCGATCCCGAGCAGCGTGAGGCAAAGCCCAACGACGTACGCCGCCAGCAGCGCCAACCCATAGCCGGGCTGTGCGGGGAGCACCGTGACGATCACATAGCCGTACATCGGGCTGCAGGACGAGAACACCGGTCCAAGTGCCGCACCGGTCAGCACGGCACCGGCGACTCCCTCACGGTCGCGCGCCGCGGCCAAACCGGCGCTAGTGCGGCGCTGAAGTCCGAGGCGTGCGCTGACCGAATCCCAGGCGCTCGGGAACAGCCCGATCAAGCCCAGCAGGATCAGCAAGCCGCCCGCGACGATGTTCCACACCATCGGGTCAATCCCGATGAAACGCGTGGAGGCCTTGAGCAGCAAAGTGAAGGCAGCGATCGATGCCCCGAGCGACGCGGCCACGATGACGGCGCGGCGTACGCTCGGCCGATCACCCACCATCGACCCACCGACGATGACGGGGAGCAGAGGCAAGACACACGGCGCCAGGGTGGTGAGGACTCCCGCAACAAATGATCCAACGAGCGCCAACATCAGGCGGTCTGCTCGAGGATCTCCTCACCGGTGTGGGTCCCGGTCCACTTCTTGAGTTCGTTTCCGTCGGCGTCGACGTAGACGAACGTGTGCTGCACGGTCACGCCGTACTTCTCGCGAAGCTCATCCGAGTTGTCGAAGTCAACCTTGACGACGGTCAAGCCCGCGGGGACGCCCACGGTGTTGAGGGACTCTTCGGTCGCTCGGCAATCGGGGCACCAGTCGGCGTGAAATTCCAGGACGACCCGGGTGTCGGCGTACGCCGCCGGGTCGGCGTCATAGTCCGCCCAGTCGATGAACTCCCCGGCAGACGTCTTGACTGCGGGGGACTTCTTCTCGCCGCCCGCACCGCCGGCGGCTTCGGACTCCGACGGCGAAGCTCTGGTCGAGGGACTCGCGGCATCCGACGCTTCGTTTGCCGATGTGGTCGAGCCACAACCGGCGAGCATCATGACCGCGGCTGCTGAGGCAACCAAGTGGGGGATTCGCATGGCTACATCGTGCCTGAGCCTCGGTTCGCGATCCAGGTTCTCGACCTTACGAGAGCGTGACGTCCACGGCTCCACACCGGCGAGCTGTGCATAACTCGTCAAACTGCGACGGGTCGGCGGTCAAACTGCGACGGGTCAGTGGAATTGGTCATACCCGCGGGTGGCGCCGGGTTGCTACGGTCCCGACATGCCCGCCCTGCGTAGCGCCAAGGACTTCTTCCGCCCGTTGGCCGTCGGTGCGCCAACACCGTTGACCGAGATCCCGGCCCGACCGAGTCGGGCGATCCACTTCTTCGACCCGTCGAATCCCAAGATGGCGACCAAGATCCCCGACCTGGTTGGCGCCGTCGACGTACTCCTCGGCAACCTCGAGGACGCTGTCAAAGCCGACAACAAGATGGCGGCTCGCCAGGGCCTGATCGACCTCGCGACAGCCACCGACTTCGGGCCCACCCAACTCTGGACGCGGATCAACTCGCTGGACTCCCCTTGGGCCCTCGATGATCTGACCCAACTCGTCGGGGCGATCGGCGGCAAACTCGACGTCATCATGGTGCCCAAGGTGCAAGGCGCCGAGGACATCCACTATGTCGACCGCCTGTTGGCCCAACTTGAGGCCAAGGCCGCCTTGACCCGGCCGATCCTGATCCACGCCATCCTCGAAACCGCGCGCGGGGTGGCCAACGTCGAGGAAATCTGTGGCGCAAGCCCCCGGTTGCAGGGGTTGTCCCTGGGTCCGGCCGATCTCGCCGCGGATCGGCGGATGAAGACCACGCGCGTGGGCGGCGGTCACCCGGGGTACGTCGTACGCGCGGATCGCGACCCCGATCGACCCGACGACGCCCGGCCGGCGTACCAACAAGACCTGTGGCACTACACGATCGCGCGGATGGTGGACGCGTGCGCGATGCACGGGATCTACGCCTATTACGGTCCGTTCGGCGACATCGGCGACGCCGTGGGATGTGAGGACCAGTTCCGCAACGCCTTCCTGCTCGGGTGCGTCGGCGCGTGGTCGTTGCACCCGTCGCAGATCGCTATCGCCAACCGGGTTTTCGCTCCCTCTGCCGACGAGGTGCGCCATGCCCGTCGCGTGGTCGCCGCCATGGGCGACGGCACCGGCGCCGTCATGCTCGACGGCAAAATGGAGGACGACGCCTCGCTCAAACAATGCCTGGTGATGGTCCAGTTGGCCGAACAGTTGGGCCTGGTCGACCCCACCTTGCGGGCGGCGTACGACGCGATCGAGGTGGACTGACGTGGCCCCGGATCGGGCGCCCCAAGAGCCGACAACCGCGTTCCGGGCGCGACGCTCCGTGCTCTATCTGCCCGCTTCCAACGCGCGGGCGCTCGAGAAGGCCAAGGCCTTGGCGTGCGACGGGCTGATCCTCGACCTCGAGGACGCGGTCGCCCCTAACGCGAAGGACGCCGCTCGGGTGGCGGCGTGTGTGGCGGCTCGTTCCGGTGACTACGGCCGCCGCGAACTCACGATCCGGATCAACGGCGCAGACACTCCCTGGCACACCGCCGACCTCGAGGCTGCCTGCGCCGCCGGGCCCGACGCGATCGTCGTACCCAAGGTCGACTCCGCCGCCGCCGTCCTCGCCCTCACCGACGCGATGCAACGCCATGGCGCCCCCGACCACACCGCCCTGTGGGCGATGCTCGAGACTCCTCGCGCGATGCTGCGCGCCGAGGAGATAGCGGCGATTTCTGAACGTCTGACCGTCCTGGTGATGGGGACCAACGACCTGGCCAAGGAGTTGTACGTCGAACACGTGCCCGGCCGAGCCCCGCTGCTCACCGGATTGGGGCTCGCCCTGCTGGCGGCCCGCGCGACCGGCAAAGCGATCCTCGACGGGGTCTTCAACCAGGTGCAGGACGCGGAGGGCTTTGCCGAGGAGTGTCGTCAGGGGCGCGAGTTGGGATTCGACGGCAAGACCCTGATCCACCCGGGTCAGATCGAGACCGCGAACCTCGCCTTTTCGCCTTCAGCCGAGGCACTGGCCGATGCCGAAGGCGTGGTCGCCGCGTGGGACGCGGGGCAAGGGTCCGGAGTCGTGACCTACCGCGGCCGGATGGTGGAGAGCCTGCACGTGGAGTCCGCGCGACGCCTCCTCAAGATCGGACGGGCGATCGACGAACTGGGCTGATGGCCGATCAGTACGGCTAGCCGCCCAGCAGACGGTTGATCACCAGAGCGGTTGCCACAGCTGAGGTCGGCAGACGAACCTCGCGCGTCAGTTCCTCGCCATGCACAGCCCACCCCGCCGGCGCCTCGAACGACGGCGCCATGGTCGGGCGTGCTAAGTCGCTGTTGTCGACCACCACATCGGCCGAACCTTGCGGATCGCATTCCGCGAAGTAGGTGCGTTGGGCCTCCACATAACGCCGCTGGTCCGGATGGTCGGCGTCATCCACCGTGCCATCGCGCAGGGCCATCCGGGCGACGCTCACGTCGAAGGGAACTTCGAGAAACACCACGAAGTCCCAGGCGTTGACCAACTCAGCGCGCTGCACAAAGACCCCGTCGACGAGCAACACTCCTGCGGCTGGCACTACCTCGGTCGGGGCGACGACGGCCTGGTCGGTGGCCACGTCGTGAGCGGCTCGTTGGTAGGCCGACCCCGGGCCCGCGAGCCAAGGGTCGAGGAGCACGGTCCGCATCGCGCGATAGTCGAAGTGGCGGCTCCACACCGAGTCCGGCGTACGCCCCAAGGCGTGCCGGTGCGCCCGCGGATGATGAAAGTCGTCGGTCGAAGCCCGCAGGACCCGATGCCCACGCGCACCCAGGATCTGGGCCAGCGCATCCGCGAAGTGCGTTTTGCCCGCTCCGTCGACACCGTCGATGGCCACCAGAATCGGCCTCGTCGCGACCGGGATCTGATCCGCGAGGCGCTGCAACAACCGCTCGCTGTCGCTCCGCCCGTCTGCCACCTGCCCATTGTTAGGGCCGGGTCCCGATTTCACATAGTCACGTCACGACGGGTCACGTCACGACGGCCGCAGCCGCTCGTCGAGCCACACCTTCGCGGAGCCGACAAACCCGGCAGCGTCGTGGACCAGCCGCCCGAGGGCGTCTTGGGTCCGCCGGAAGGCATCGGCGTACGACGCGGCGGCCTCCTGGGCGGCCGTTGAGACCCGAGCGTCGGCATCATCGGCGCGACGCGGATAGTCGCCCCCCAGAATCGCCGTATAGGCCCCCGACTCCGTCCAACGCCGCAACTCGCTCGCCCGCACCACCGCAAAGGGGTGCGACCGATTCTCGACCAGGAACAGTTTGAGCACCGAGTCGCGCAGGTCTTCGGTCTCGGTATATTCGCTGGCCTGCTCGAAGAACGATGTCGTGTCCAACTCCTCGAGGTGTCCCCCGCTGGCCAACTTCATGTGCACCCGCGTCGCCGCGGCGGGGTCCTGGGTGGACAAGAGTCCCGCTCGGTCGGCAGACAACTCTGCTTTGCGTGACCACTCCATCAGCGCCGCGGTGATGGCGCGCACGCCGAGCGCTCCCCCAGGAACGGCCGCGAACACGCCCGTCAGCACCAAGAGGCGTCGCAGCAACGTCTGATAAACCGCATGTCCGCTGAGTGCGTGGCCCAACTCGTGGCCGATCACAAACCGCATCTCGTCTTCGTCCATCAGGTCCACGAGTCCCGACGTCAGCACGATCACCGGCTGGTTCATCCCGATGGTGAACGCGTTGAGGGTGGGGTCTGCCTGCACGAACATCTCGGGCAGTTCCTCGGCGTCCAGCACCGCGCCCGCGTCGGCCAACAGCCGGTGCAACACGGGGAACTGCCGCTCGTCGACGCGCACCGCCGAGCCCATGAGCACCAGCCGGACCGACCGCTCGTTGATCAGCCCCGACATCGCCTTGAGCAGCGAATCGAACCCCTTCAGTTTGCGCAGCGCCACCAGCGCCCCCCGATCCGCCGGGTGTTCCCAAGCTCGCGAACTGATCCCGGGGAGGTTGGCGCGGGCACGGGTCGGCGTGGCGGTCATGCGCCGATGATGCCACGAGAAGGCGGCGATTACTCCTGCATGGGGATGCGTACGCCGCGCTCGTCGGCCACCTCGGCCGCGCGTTCGTAGCCGGCGTCCACGTGTCGGATCACACCCATTCCCGGGTCGTTGGTGAGCACGCGTTCGATCTTCCGCGCGGCCAGGTCGGTGCCGTCGGCGACACAGACCTGCCCCGCATGGATCGAACGCCCCATCCCGACGCCGCCGCCGTGGTGGATCGAGACCCACGAAGCGCCCGATGCGGTGTTGACCAACGCATTGAGGAGCGCCCAGTCGGCGATCGCATCGGAGCCATCGAGCATCGCCTCGGTTTCGCGGTAGGGCGACGCGACCGATCCGCAGTCCAGGTGATCGCGGCCGATCACGATCGGAGCCTTGAGCTCGCCGGAGGCCACCATTTCGTTGAACTTGAGTCCGGCCAGGTGGCGTTCGCCGTACCCGAGCCAACAGATCCGCGCGGGCAACCCCTGGAACGCGACGCGTTCACCGGCCATGGTGATCCACTTGTGCAGGCGCGCGTTGTCGGGAAACAGTTCCAGGATCGCCCGATCGGTGGCCGCGATGTCGGCCGGGTCCCCCGAGAGCGCGGCCCACCGAAACGGCCCCTTGCCTTCGCAGAACAACGGCCGGATATAGGCGGGCACGAAACCGGGGAATTCGAAGGCTCGGTGATAGCCGCCCTTGCGCGCTTCGTCGCGGATCGAGTTGCCATAGTCGAAAACCTCGGCACCGGCGTCTTGAAACTCGACCATCGCTCGCACATGGCGCGCCATCGACTCCTGGGCGCGTTTGGTGAAGCCCCCAGGATCGGCCACCCGCTCGGCCTCCCAATCCGCAAAGGCGGTCCCGACGGGCAGATAGAACAGCGGATCGTGGGCCGAGGTCTGGTCGGTCACGATGTCGATCGAGACCTCGCCCCTCAGGTGTCGTTCGAGCACCTCGGGAAGCACGTCGGCCGCGTTGCCCAGCAGCCCGATCGACAGCGCACGTCTGGCGTCGCGGGCCTCGACCGCGAGCTCTAGGGCACGATCGAGGGAGTCGGCCTGGACATCGAGATAGCGCGTTTCGAGTCGTCGTTGGATCCGATGCGGATCGCACTCGACACAGATCACCACCCCGTCGTTCATGGTGACGGCGAGCGGTTGCGCGCCGCCCATCCCGCCCAGGCCAGCAGTCAGAGTGATCGTGCCGGCGAGCGTCCCGCCGTACCTCTTGTCGGCCACGGCCGCGAAAGTCTCGAAGGTCCCCTGCAAGATGCCTTGAGTGCCGATATAGATCCACGATCCGGCGGTCATCTGGCCGTACATGGTCAACCCGAGGTCCTCAAGCCGGCGGAACTCCTCCCAATTGGCCCAATCGCCCACGAGATTGGAGTTGGCGATCAGCACCCTGGGGGCCCACTCGTGGGTGCGCATCACGCCGACCGGTTTGCCGGATTGGACGAGCATCGTCTCGTCGTCCTTGAGGGTGCGCAAGGTGCGCAACAGCGCGTCGTACGCCTCCCAGTTGCGCGCCGCCTTGCCGGTGCCGCCATAGACCACGAGGTCTTCGGGGCGTTCGGCGTTGTCCGGATCGAGATTGTTCATCAACATCCGAAGCGGCGCTTCGGTTTGCCATGAGCCGCACGACAGCTCGGTGCCGCGCGGCGCATGGATGGGCAGGCGCTGGTTCATCAGTCCTCCTGCGGGCTGGAGTGGCCGTCGGCCCACACCTCGGTGATGGCATGGATCAGGCCGTCGGAAACGGTGAGGAAGCTGGCGACGTGGAACAAAGCGCGCTCGTCGAAGACCCTCGCGCGCACCACCGCACGGTCGCCGCCGACCACGAAGTCTTCGGCAATGAAACTCCACCGTCCCGGGTAGTCGGCGTTGAATTCGACCCAATCATCGGCCCCGAAACGTCGCCCATCGTGCACGAGCTCGACCACACAGTCGTCGGCTAACAGGGCGCGCAGGCCGGGCCAATCGCGGCGGTCGATGGTGCCGGCAAACTGCTGCGCGAGATAGGCGGGCGTGGTCATAACAGGGCTCCAATCGTGGCTTCAACGGCGGCGAGTACGCCGCCTGTTCGGACAAGTTCGACGGTGGTCTCGATCTCGGGCGACAAGTGGCGGTCGGGTCCGGGACCTTCGATTCCGGCCTCGCGAAGCAGGCGTACGACGGCCGCCGTCGCCGGCGCGGGAGTCAACGGCGCACGCAGATCGAGGGCGCGCGCGGCCGTGAGCGTTTCGATCGCGACCACTCGGGTGAGGCCGTCGACGCTGCGGCGTAGTTTGCGTGCCGCAGACCAGCCCATCGAAACGTGATCCTCCTGCATCGCCGAGGAGGGGATCGAGTCGACCGAGGCTGGGACTGCGAGTCGCTTGAGCTCGGAGACGATCGCCGCCTGGGTGTATTGCGCGATCATGTGCCCGCTGTCGACCCCCGGATCGTGGGCCAGGAACGGTGGCAGCCCGTGGCTGCGCGTCTTGTCGAGGAACCGATCGGTGCGACGCTCGCTGATCGAGGCGGCATCGGCGGCGATGATGGCGAGGAAGTCCAAGACGTAGGCGACCGGCGCCCCATGGAAGTTGCCGTTCGACTCCACCCGTGCCGTCGCCGCGCCCTCCGCCGTCGCATCGTCGAAGATCACCACCGGGTTGTCGACGGCCGAGGCGAGCTCGCGACCCGCGATCGCGGCGGCGTACTCGACGGTGTCGCGCCCCGCGCCGTGCACCTGCGGCGAGCAGCGCAAGGAATAGGCGTCCTGCACCCTGTTGCAGTCCGGTCCGCGGTGCGACGCCACGACTCCCGAGTCGGCCAAGATGGCCACCAGGTTGGCGGCGGACAACCCTTGGCCCACCTGCGGACGCACCGCCTGCAACTCGGGGGCGAAGACGCGGTCGGTCGCGAGTTGGCCTTCGACGGACATCGCGGCCGCAATGTCGGCGGTGCGGAGCAGCATCCGCAGATCCTCGATCGCCAGCACCAACATGCCCAGCATGCCGTCGGTCCCGTTGATCAGGGCAAGGCCTTCCTTGGCTTCGAGCTCGATCGGCGCTAGGCCGGCGGCAGCGAGGGCCTCGGCGGTGGGGCGCAGCACTCCGACCGCGTCTCGGACCTCACCTTCGCCCATCAACGCGAGTGCGCAATGCGCCAACGGCGCCAGGTCTCCGGAACAGCCGAGCGACCCATATTCCTTCACGATCGGCGTGATCCCGTGCGAAAGCAGGTCCGCCATCAGTTGCGTAGTTTGGCGGCGCACGCCCGTGTGCCCCGTCGCGAGTGTGGAGAGGCGCAGGAGCATGAGTGCGCGCACGACCTCGCGCTCCACCTCCGGACCCGAGCCGGCAGCATGCGACCGGACCAGCGACTTTTGCAACTGTGCTCGCATCTCGGGCGCTATGTGTCGGGTGGCCAAGGCACCAAACCCCGTAGAGATGCCGTACGCCGGAGTCGGCGCCGCCGCCAACTGCTCGACAACCGCGCGTGCCCGGTCGACCGCGGCGACCGCCTCGTCGGTCAGAGCGACCCGCGCGTTGTTTCGTGCCACAGCCACCACGTCTTGGAAGGAAACCGGACCGACGCCGACGTAAACCGTGTCACTCATGTGTTTCATCAAAGCCCTCCCCGATCACCAGCGGAAGATCGCCGTCCCTGAGCGTGTCTGTAATCCGAGACGTCTCGGGGCTCACGGGGGAAGTCATGCCGGGGTCACGAGCGGTTGGTGCGTGACGAGGAAGGTTTCTGGGTCGCCCCCGCGATCACGCGGCGATGCTCGGCAGAGACCACCCCCAACCGACGGGCCTGTCTGTCTACTTGGCCTCGGGATCAACTAAGGATGGGTCCAGAGCAATCGCCTTGATGACCGCCTGGTCACCGAGCTTGCGTTGCCCGTTCTTACGCTGAAGCAGTCCCAAGTTCAGCCAGGCGGCTGCATAGTCCGGCTGGGCTGCGACGGCGGCCTTGTAGAGCGACATCGCTTCCGCATGATCGGCCGCTTTCTCCCTCAGGAGCGCCAGATTGAACAAGGCAGGGGTATAGCCCGGATCGCTTTCCAGGGCCAAGCGATACTTCGCTTCTGCCAGGCCGTCATTGTGATTGGCCGAATCGATCAGTGCCAGGTTGTAGAACGCGAACTTGTTGCTGGGATCGAGTTCGAGAACCTTGTTGTACTGCTCGGTCGCCGTGTCGAGATCCCCCGCCGAGTGAGCCGTCAAACCGGCATCGAGGGCGGTCTCGACGGCGTTGGCATCGACCTCCTTGGAATCGGTGTCCGATGAGCCGGAACACGCGGTCGCCCCAAGCGCGAGGGCGAGAACGAGGGCGAGGACTCGCATCAGGCGAATCAGGGGCAGCGAGGACGAATGCACCATGGCGGGACTTTCCGTTGGATAAATGACTCGTGGCCCGCCAAGGATATGGCGGGCCACGAGGTCACTTGGTTAGTTGGCGCAGATGACGTACGCCGTGTTGCCGGCCGTGGCATTGCTGAACTGGATAGTCCAGCCCGTCGGCGTCGGGCTACCCGTGGGGAAACTTGCCCTGACGAACCCGCCCCCTCCGGGCTGCCCGCCTCCACCCACGGCAACCTTGCCCGACGGGCAGTTCGCCGTGACGGTGATCAGGTTGGCGCTCACGGCGACGACAGTTGCGCCCGTGACTCCTGAGGGACCAGTGGCACCAGCCGGGCCAGCGGGACCTTGCGCGCCAGCAGGACCTTGCGGGCCAACAGGACCCTCAGGACCAGCAGCACCGTCGGCTCCCGCCGGACCAGCAGCACCGTCGGCTCCCGCCGGACCAGCAGCACCGTCGGCTCCCGCCGCACCAGCAGCACCGTCGGCTCCCGCCGCACCATCCAGACCAGCGGCACCATCAGCACCCGCGGGACCCTCAGGGCCAGCAGCACCCGCCGCACCATCCAAGCCAGCGGCACCCGCCGGACCAGCGGCACCATCAGCACCCGCCGCGCCGGTCGCGCCGTCGGCACCCGCGGCGCCGTCAATGCCATCGGCTCCGGGAACACCGGGGGGGCCCATCGGGCCAATGGGGCCCATCAATCCCATTGGACCAACGTCGCCCTGAGGGCCTTGTGCACCATCAGCACCCGCCGCGCCGTCAACGCCATCAGCGCCAGCAGGGCCAGTCGCACCGTCAACGCCGTCAGCACCGTCGGCACCAGCAGGACCAGTCGCACCGTCAACCCCGTCAGCACCGGCGGGGCCAGCAGGACCCGTCGCGCCATCGGCCCCGTCAACGCCGTCAGCACCGGCGGGCCCCGTCGCACCATCGACACCGTCGACACCAGCAGGGCCCGCAGGACCGGCCGGTCCCGCGGGACCTGTCTTGTTCCAATTGATGCGACGCTCGGTGGACTTACAGTGCTGGCCAGCGGCCGGCTTGATAATCCGAACGATGCCGCTTTGGCTATAACACGCTGCGATTCGGTCCCCCGGAGGCGCTGCAGCATCTGCAGCAGTCATCCCACCGACCAGCACAAGGGCGGCGGTGCCGCCCAATAACAGTTTGATGCGGCCGGTCGCCTTGCGACCTGACGCGAGAGGTGAAGTGGCCACCCGGGTACCCCAATCTAGAAGTCATCTACCGCAGTGCCAGCGCACCCACGGCTCAATCATTGGCGTCAACCGAGCTTGCCGCTGGTGGGACTCTAGGGGACCTGATCACTGGCCGGGGCGAAATTGCCGGAAGGGCTCGCCCCCAAATTTTGGCCTCCTGTGGACCCAGGTGGCCAACCCAGCAGTGGCCAGGCAACTCATTCCGCCGGCGGGCCGAGCGACGTGGCCCAATGTGGCTTGAGCATCGCGAGGGTTTCGGCACATTCCTTGGCTTCGCCCTCGAAGTATGGGAAGTGATTCCCCGGCGCCAGGCCACCCCAGTGCTCCATCAGGCAATCGGCAGAGCGCTCCAGCGGCTGCTTGGGTCCGTAGACGGCGGTGAGGTGGTCGCTCATCTGCACCGCATTACCTCCATAGGCATCCCATTGAATGAGGTGCCCCAACTCGTGGAGTACGACGGTGCGAAAGTCCGCGCGAGCGGCACCCCCTTCGGCCAACATGTCCGAGAGTTCCATCCGGTCATAGCCCTGGTGTGCGTGGGCCACGGTGCTCGGATTCATGGTGCTCGCAATCGGTCCCGGGACCACGTCGATGATGGTGTGTGGCCGGATCGGCTCGATGAGCGCATAGGCCTCGGCGGCGAGCCCGACATAATCGCGAGGATTGACGTGGCGCACCACGCGCTCGTCGCTGAGCACCTCGACGCCGTCGCGAGTGAGCCGATAGCGGTACGTCGCATCGGCGGTCTCCTCGACCAGGGGAGTCTCGACCCACGCACCGCCGCTCTCGGCGACGTTGAGCTGTGCAGACGAGACCGCCTCCCACCCGGGCGCCGTACGACGCTGAAGCTCCAACGTCGCACCCCAGGCGTTGACCACGCTCACGAACTCCCGCAGCGTGGACCCGGCGAGCACGGCGTTTTGGTCATAGCCAAAGTCGCCGCGCACAAAGGGTTGGGCTCGATAGAACGTGGGCGCGGGAAACTGCTCAGTCATGGGCGGAGCCTACGATGCGCTCATGAGCCAGGTGCCCGCCGCGACGCGAACATTGCGGGTGCTCAGGTTCTTGGCCAGCCAGCCCGATCCGGTGGCGCTGGACCGCATCGTGCGGGCGTGTGGCCTGCCGCGCTCGACGGCGTACCACCTGCTCAACACCATGATCGACGAAGGTTTCGTCGTCCATCTCCCCGACGAACATCGTTATGGCTTGGGCGTCGCGGCCTTCGAGGTCGGCAGCGGCTATGGGCGCCAGGCCCCGCTGCAACGCATCGCCCGGCGAACCCTGGCCGCGCTCGCGGATCAGGTCAAACACAGCGCCCACTTGGCGGTATTGCATGGCCGCGACGTGTTGTACGTCGTGGAGGAACGCGCCCCGGGTCGCCCCCCGCTGGTGACCGAGGTCGGCGTACGCCTTCCGGCCCACCTGGCCGCGAGCGGACGCGCCATCTTGGCCGCGCTGCCTGCCCCGCAGGTGCGCGCGCTCTATCCCGACCAGGCGGCATTCGTCGATCGCACGGGCAAGGGCCCTGCCTCGCTCTCGGCGCTGCGGACCATGCTCGGCGAAACGCGGCAACGCGGCTATGCCATCGAGGACGGCGAGATCTCGCCTGGCTTCGCCAGCGTTGCCGCCGGCGTTCTGGACCACAATGGGCATCCCGTGGCAGGCGTCGCGGTCACCTATCCCACCGACGAGGTCGTCGACGCGACGGCCTTGGCGGACGTCGTACGCCGCACTGCCGCGGCGCTGAGCCAACGACTCGGCGGGCACTGACCGACCCTGCTGAAGCCCATCAAGGCGGAACAGGCCGGGTCCCTCATCTTTGTGCAGAACAACTATCTGCAACCCCCAAACGCTTGCTACTGGCGCGTAACCGACATGTACTTCCCGGGTCAAAGGGCCGGAGGATTCACTCTGCGCCCACTCGAAAGCAAGAATTTCTTCTCTCGAAGGAGCATCCAGATGAAGCCCATCTTGGCTTCCGCCCTCGCGACGGTCTGCTTATCCGCAGTCGCCATCACGTCGGCAGGATCAACCCAAGCCGCTGCGCCCGGCGCTTCTGACGCCCGACGCGCCGACGCGATCTCCCATGCCCGTGTGGCGGCTGCCGCTCATTCGGTGATCGGCCCACGCCAAGGCCTCACCGTGCGCGATGCCGTCATCGACGCCAACGGCGCGAGCCATGTCCGGTTCGATCGCACCTACCGTGGCCTGCCGGTCGTGGGTGGCGACTTCGTCATCCACCAGTCGGCGGCGGGGTCCTACCGCTCCGTGAGCGGCCGCAATCTGGCCTCCCTGACCCGCGGCATCCGGCCCACGGTCTCGGCCAAGTCCGCAGCGGCAGTTGCCGGACGCAGCGTGTCCTTCGCCAAGTCCCAGGCCGCCCCGGAGCTGGTCATGCTGGCCACGATGAAGACCCCGTCCCTGGCCTGGCGCGTTGATGTCACCGGCACCAACCCCGACGGCTCGCCCGCTGGCGAATATGTGTTCGTCAACGCCCGCAGCGGCAAGATCCTCACCCACTGGCCTTCGATCCAGACCGAAACGGGCTCGGGCACGGGCATTTTCGTTGGGACCGTGCCCCTCGACACGACCCTGTCTGGCGGCTCCTACCGGATGATCGACCCGGTCCGCGGCAACAACGAAACCCACAACGGCTCCTACGCCAGCGGCGCCCCGGTCTTCACCGACGCCGACAACGTCTGGGGCACGGGCAGCAACACCAACGCGCAGTCGGCCGGAGTTGACGCCCACTACGGGATCGCCAAGACCTGGGACTTCTACAAGTCGACCTACGGCCGCAACGGCATCGCTAACAACGGCGTGGGCGCAAAGTCCTACGTCCACGACGGCGCCTACGTCAACGCCTCGTGGAGCGATGCGTGCTTCTGCATGAAGTACGGCGACGGCGACGGCACGACGTACCTCCCGCTCGTCGAGCTCGACGTGGCCGGCCACGAAATGACCCACGGCGTGACCAGCCGCTCGGCCAACCTGGTTTATCGCGCCGAGTCCGGCGGCCTCAACGAGGCCACCTCGGACATCATGGGCACCATGGTGGAGTTCTATGCCGCCAACGCCTCCGACGTCCCGGACTATGTGATCGGCGAGGAAATCTTCGTCAACTACAACCCGGCGACCAACTACATCCGCCGGATGGACAAGCCGTCCTCGGATGGGGCCAGCCAGGATTGTTGGAGCAGCCGGACCAAGCGGGTCGATGTGCACTATTCATCAGGGCCGGCGAACCACTTCTTCTACCTGCTGTCCGAGGGCAGCGGCGCGAAGACGATCAACGGGATCGCCCACAACAGCCCGACCTGCAATGGCTCAACGCTCACCGGGATTGGTCGGGCAGCGGCCGGAGCGATCTGGTACCGCGCGCTCACCGTCTACATGACCTCGAGCACCAACTACGCGGGCGCCAGGGTCGCGACGGTCAACGCCGCCACGGATCTGTACGGCGCGACCTCGACCCAGGTGGCGGCCGTCAAGGCGGCCTGGAGCGCAGTCAGCGTCGCCTGATCGCACCCAGCGCGGCGCCGGTCCCAGCAGTGGGGCCGGCGCCGCGATGGATTTGTCACGCAGCGTCGGATTTGTCACGCAGCGTCGGATTTGTCACGCAGCGTCGGATTTGTCACCTAGGGGCGCACTGACTCCGGCGGCCGGTGGCCTTAGGCTGCGAGGGCGTCCCGTGCAGTCCTAAGGAGTCCTTGATGCAACCCCTGCAGGTCGTCGCCCTCGTAGTGTCACTGCTGTTCACGGTGGTCGGCGTGACGATGTTCGTCCGGATGATTCGCAAGATCGTGTCGATCATCCGCCTCGGCGGCCCGGCGTCTCGGACCGATGCGTTGGCGTCACGGGTGCGCAACGCCGTCGTGGAGACGTTGCTCCACACCCGGATGCTGCAATGGACCAAGGTCGGCATCGCCCACTGGTGGATCATGGTCGGCTTCGGGCTGTTGTTTGCAACCCTCATCAACGCCTATGGGCAGTTGTTCGACGCCCACTTCATCTTGCCGGTGATCGGGCACTTCCCACCCTTCGAGTGGCTCACCGAGCTCTTCGCGTGGGCGATGGTGATCGCGATCATCCCGTTCATGGTCTATCGGGCGACCCGCCCCAGCGAGCGCGTCCGCGGGGAAGCCGGGCGGCTGTACGGCTCCGCCATGTGGCAGGGCTACTTCGTCGAGTGGGTGATCCTCACCGTCGGGGTGTGCATTTTGTTCTTGCGCTTCTTCGAATACGCGCTGACGGCGTACGGCGAACACCCCGGCAACGCGACGGCCTGGCACTTCCCCCTCACGTTCTTCGCCGGCGAGGCGTTCACGGGCCTCGGCGAGGCGACCCTGTCGAATCTGATCTGGGTCGTCGCGATGCTCAAGATCGCGATCTCGATGACCTGGATGATCGTCCTCGGACGGCATTCGACGATGGGCGTGGCCTGGCACCGCTTCCTGGCGCCGTTCAATGTGCTCTTCAAGCGCGAAGCCTCGGGGGCCACCGCCCTTGGCGCACTCAAGCCACTCACCGTCGCCGGGGTGGCATTGACGCTGGACGATCTCGACGACCTGGATGAGGACGCGGCCCTGGGTGTCGGCGCCGCCGAGCAGTTCTCCTGGAAGGCCATCCTGGACTTCACCTCCTGCACCGAGTGCGGGCGATGTCAGTCCCAATGTCCGGCCTGGAACACCGACAAGCCGTTGTCCCCCAAGCTGTTGATCACGATGTTGCGCGACCACACGCACGCGAAGGCGCCGTACCTCCTCGCCGCCGAGGACGCCCGGGCGGACACGCTCGCGGCGGGCGGCGACACTCTGGTGCGCGAAATCGAGCGACCCCTGATCGGCAACCCTGAGGCCTACGGAGTGATCGATCCCGACGTGCTGTGGTCCTGCACCAGTTGCGGCGCGTGCGTCCAGCAATGCCCGGTCGATATCGAGCACGTCGACCACATCGTCGACATGCGGCGCTATCAGGTTTTGGTCGAATCCAACTTTCCCCCCGAGCTCAATCAACTGTTCAAAGGCCTGGAAAACAAGGGCAATCCCTGGAACATGGCGCCCAGCGGACGCCTCGACTGGACCAAGGGTTTGGACTTCGAAGTGCCAGTGGTAGGCGACACCTTGGATTCCCTTGAATCGGTCGAATGGCTGTTTTGGGTGGGTTGCGCCGGGGCCTATGAGGACCGCGCGAAGAAGACGACCCAGGCGGTGGCTGAGTTGCTGACGATGGCGGGAGTCACGTTTGGGGTGCTCGGCACGGGCGAGACCTGCACCGGAGATCCGGCCCGACGGGCAGGGAACGAATTCGTCTTCCAGGGTCTCGCGCAACAAAACATCGAGACCTTCCGCGAGCACCAGGTGAAGAAGGTCGTGTCGACCTGCGCCCACTGCTTCAACACGTTGAAGAATGAATACCGCGACTTCGGCATCGAGCTCGAGGTCGTGCACCACACGCAGCTGCTCAACCGACTGGTCCGCGAAGGCAAGCTGACCCCGATCAAGGATGGGGCCGGGGCGGTCAAGCGTTCGATCACCTATCACGACCCGTGTTATCTGGGTCGACACAATCAGGTCTACACCCCGCCACGCGAACTGCTGGCTGTGCTGCCCGGCGCCGACTTTACCGAGATGCCTCGCAACTCCGAGCGCTCGTTTTGCTGCGGTGCCGGCGGTGCCCGGATGTGGATGGAAGAGAAGCTCGGCGAACGGATCAATTCCAACCGCACTGACGAAGCGGTCGCGACCGGCGCCGATCAGATCGCAGTGGGCTGCCCGTTCTGCCGGGTGATGCTGTCCGATGGACTGACGGCAGCCCAAGCGTCGGGTACGGCGCGGGCCGAGGTGGAAGTCCTCGATGTCGCGCAGATGCTGCTCGCGTCGGTGAAGGGGGTTTCGGCTGTGCGCACCAAGGGTGCCGCTGCTCCCGCTGCTCCTGTGCCTGTGGCGGTAGAAGACGTCGCGGCGGCCAGCCCCGAGGACTCCCCCGCCCCGTCAACTGCCGAACCGCCCCCCGCCGCGCCCGCATCCCCGGCTGGCTCACTGTTCGATGTGCCGGCGGCGGCCCCCGAGCCCCCCACTGCCGCGGCCACCCCCCCGGCTGGCTCCCTGTTCGACATCCCAGTTGCGGAGCCCACACCAGCCCCCGCAGCCGCGCCCCCGGCTGGCTCCCTGTTCGACGTTGCGCCAGAGCCAGAGCCAGAACCGGTGAGCGTCGAAGACCCCGACACGATCCGGGACGACGACTCCCCCGAACCCACCCCAGACACCAAACCCCCCGCGGGTGACGTCAACGAGGTCAAGTCCCTCTTCGATCTCTGACCTGCCCGTTGAGTTGGGCCTCCCTGCCCGTTGAGTTGGGCTTCCCTGCCCGTTGAGTTGGGCCTCCCTGCCCGTTGAGTTGGGCCTCCCTGCCAACCCTGCACCACAGATGACATCAACGTGACTTGATTTGATGTCATAGTGATGTCACACTGGCGCCATGGACATCACACCGTACGTCGAGAGCCTGCGACGCGATCTCGCGGCAGCGTCGGAAGCCGGGGGCGAAGACATCAAGCAGGCGGCCGATCGCCTCGGGTTGGCGCTCGAGCCGGCAGCCCGCCTCGCCTTCATGGAGGCCATTTCGCAGGCGGCGGCCGAGATCACAGCGGAGATGGCAGACGGCTGCGTCGACGTACGCCTTAGTGGCCGCGAGCTCGACTTCGTTGTCCAAGGGCACGCCCCCCAAGACCAGGCCCCCTCCCCAGCCCCCTCGGGCGGGTCGACCGAGGAGCCCGGCGAGGTGGAGTTGGCGCGGATCACCTTGCGGATCCCGGAATCGGTCAAGGCAAGAGCCGAAGAGAAGGCAGCCGTGGCCGGTCAGAGCCTCAATACCTGGCTCGTCAGTGTCGTCCGGGCGGCGACCTCCGAGACCGCCATCAATATCGATCTCGACCTCTCGAGCATCCCCTTCCGCGACGCCTTCGGCTCGTTCGGCAAACGCGGCACGCGCAGCATGAGCGGCTGGGTGCAGCCCCGCGAGGAGGGACGGTCATGACGAGCTACGCGTTCACAACCCCCGAGCGAGTTCGGCTCTACGTGGACATCGAGAAGGGCCGCGTCTCCATTGAGGCCGCCGCCGCAACCGAGTCGCGCGTCGACCTGGAGGGGCCGACGGCCGACCGGGTGCGGGTCACCCAACAAGGCGAGCAGATCAGCATCGTTTGCGACCACGAGCGCACCGGGTTCTTGAGCGGCGCACGAGCTGTCCACGTCAGGGTGCAGGTCCCCGAGCATTCCGAGCTCATCGTCAAGTCCCGCAGCGCCGACATCACCGTCTCTGGGACGATCGACAGTGCCCAACTCAAGTCTGGTTCCGGTGACATCTCGGCCTGCACCATCAACGGGCCACTCTTGGTCGAGAGCGGGTCAGGGGATGTGGCGATCGGCGCGACTGCCGACGCCGTACGCATCAAGTCCGGCAGCGGCGACGTACGCCTCAAGCGCGTCGATGGGACGGCTTCGATCTCGACCGGTTCGGGAGACATCTCCGTCGGCACCAACACCGGTCCGATCGTCGCCAAGAGCGGATCGGGGGACGCCTCGATCGACGAGGCGGAGGGCGACGTTTCCCTGACGAGCGCATCGGGCGACCTCTCGATTAAGCACGTACGCCGCGGCAAGGTCACCGCTCGCGCAGCCAGCGGCGATTTCTGGGTGGGGATCCCTGCCGGCATCCCCGTGTGGACCGACATCCACACGGCTTCGGGGGATATCCGCTCCAACCTGTCCGGAGCGGGGGCGCCCCAATCCGGGGCCGACTACATCGAAGTCCGCGCCTACACGGCGACCGGAGACATCACGCTGCGCCAACTTTGACCATGGAGAGGAGGACAGACATGGACAACTCATTCACCGAGATCGAGCGGGTAGCTCGCTATCTCATCACCGAACGCACTGCTCAGACCCACAGCATGCCGCCGCGGCGGCGCCGAGCCCAGTGGGCTACGACGATGAGGCGCCTCACCGATCGGCTGGACAACTAGAACCACCAGGCAGGCCCAACTCAACGGGAAGGCAAGCCCAACTCAACGGGAAGGCGGCCGCATCAGATCTGGGTGCGGTGAAAATTCTGGAAAGAGCGGGAGGGGGTTGGGCCGCGCTGACCC
Organism: uncultured Actinomycetota bacterium; assembly: GCA_963814245.1. Classification (GTDB taxonomy): domain Bacteria; phylum Actinomycetota; class Actinomycetes; order Propionibacteriales; family Nocardioidaceae; genus Nocardioides. The sequence goes on along the minus strand of CAWFBY010000001.1, from coordinate 761,064 downwards.
TGATAGCGCGACCCATATTTGTCCGAGCCGTAGGGATGCTCCGAGGCGGACGAGAGCCGGAAGAAGCAGAACTGGCCGATCTTCATCCCGGGATAAAGCTTGATCGGCAACGTGGCCACGTTGGCCAACTCGAGCGTCACGTGCCCAGAGAAGCCCGGGTCGACGAAGCCGGCGGTTGCGTGCGTCAACAAACCCAGGCGCCCCAGCGATGACTTGCCCTCGACCCGGGCGGCGATGTTGTCGGGGAGCGTGACCACCTCATAGGTCGATCCGAGCACGAATTCCCCCGGGTGCAAGATGAATGCCTCGTCGCCTTCGGGCTCGACCTCTCGGGTCAGATCGGACTGATCGGCAGCCGGATCGATGTGCGGATAGCGGTGGTTTTCAAAGACGCGGAAGAACCGGTCCAGGCGCACATCGATGCTCGAGGGCTGCAGCATGGCCGGGTCCCACGGGGTCAGGGCCACGCGGCCCGAGTCGATCTCGGCGAGGATGTCGCGGTCGGAGAGAAGCACGGGTCGTAACCTACCCGGCATGGCCTTTCACCGGTACGTCGCTCTGGGCGACTCCTTCACCGAAGGGGTCGGCGATCCCGACCCCACGCGTCCCAACGGCTTTCGCGGCTGGGCCGACCGAGTGGCCGAGGTCTTGGCTCGGCAGCCCGACGCCTCGGATTTCGGTTATGCCAACCTGGGCATCCGGGGCCGCAAACTGCAGGGGATCTTGGACGAGCAGATCGAGCCGGCCATCGCGCTCACCCCCGACCTGATCACCATCTACGCCGGCGCCAACGACATCATTCGCCCCAAGGTCGACATCGACGCCCTTGCCGCGGCGTACGACGAGGGCATCGGTCGGCTGGCGGGCACGGGGGCGACGGTCGCTGTTTTCACGGCCTACGACCCAGGCATCTCGGCGATCTTCAAGCCGGTGCGGGGCCGCTACGCGATCTACAACGAGGCCGTCCGCGAGATCGCCGACAAGTACGACGTGCTCGTCGTCGACATGTGGCGGATGCGAGACATCCCGGCCTGGGCGATCTGGGACGACGACCGCATGCACCTCAATGCGTTCGGTCACCAGCACATCGCGCTCGCGGTCCTGGACCGACTGGGCATCGACCACGACCTGAGCGAGCCGGAAGTTCCCGAGCGCCGCAGCCTGACGAAGGCCGAGGCTCGCCGGGCCAATGTGCAGTGGGCCCGCGAACATGCCGCGCCCTGGGTGCACCGCCGCGTGACCGGCCGCTCCAGCGGGGACACCGTCTCCGCGAAGCGGCCCACAATCACCCCGATCGAGTGAGTTGGTAACATCGCCTGCGCCGTGACAGCACGGCAGGCGGATGTAGCTCAGTTGGTAGAGCGCGACCTTCCCAAGGTCGATGTCGCGAGTTCGAGTCTCGTCATCCGCTCCATCCCGGTCGTCTGATGGTGCATAACCGTGGAAGTTCTAGGCACGGAGTCACCCAAGCTGGACTATTGGGAGTGTGCAGGTGTCACCAGATGACACCCACACTCCCAAATGAGGCCCTCACCCGGTCAGCGCGGAAATGGAGAGCCTGAAGTCGGTCGCCGAGCGCAAACAAGATGGCCAGCGGCGTACACCACAAATCCACCAGCAAAAGCGGTTGCCCTGTTGTTCACGCAGCCAGGCAGGTCGCGGTGTCGCTTCCGGATCCCGCGCCCCCAAACTGGCAATGTCGGGTTATGGCGAAGAGCGACTACGACCAGTGGGCCGAGGCCTACGCCACCGCCAACGCCGAGGGCTTCTTCAACTCGTGGTACGAAAAGCCGGCCATGCTGCGCCTCTTGGGCGACGTGAGCGGCAAACGCGTCCTCGATGCCGGGTGCGGTTCCGGTCCGACCAGCGTCGCCCTGACCGAACGTGGCGCCGACGTCAGCGGCTTCGACCTCAGCGCCGCCATGATCGAGATCGCCCGGCGAAGTCTCCCCGAGACGGACCTGCGGGTCCACGATCTGGCGCAGCCGCTGCCCTGGAAGGACGCCACATTCGACAACGTAGTCGCGTCACTGGTCTTGCACTACCTGGAGGATTGGTCAGGCCCGTTGTCCGAGATCCACCGGGTGCTCGCCCCAGGGGGCCGACTGCTGGTCTCGGTCAACCACCCTGGCGCCTTCCCCATCGTGTACGGATCTGGAGTACTTCGGGATCACGGAGTACACCGAGGACTACGATTTTGCGGGCACGATCGTGGACCTCACCTTCTTCCATCGCCCCTTGAGTGCCATGGCGGAATCTTTTGCCGCGGCAGGCTTCGGGATTGTCGGAATCCACGAGCCGCCAGCCGATCCTGCCACCCCCGCCGAGGTGTTGCCTCCGGGCCTGCTGCCCGGGGGAAGGTTCATCGGCTTCCTCTTCTTCGACCTGGAGGCACGTTGAGTACAGCCGCACCCCATTCCTGTGACTATTGCTTTCTCTGTGACCTTTGGGGTTATTGTGGTTGTTGAGATTCTGGTCCCTTCTGTCTTCACACCGCGATTGAGGTCTTCCCCATGCCCCGCCGTCGCACCATCGCTATTGGCGTGCTCGCCGCGCTCGTGGCCGCTGCCCCGTTCTTCCCCAATGCCTCCAGTCCCGACCGCGCGCTGCGCTCCTCGGGCGGCACCAAGCCGGCGCCCGTCCCCTCAGCAGACGCCACGGGAGCCGTCACCTCGGCCATGCAGGCCGAGATCGACCGAGTCGTGGCCCAGGGCCTGGCGCAGCCGGCGTTCCGGGGCAAGCCAGGACCCCAGGCCCTGATCGGCAGCCAACTCAGGTGCGCCACCTTCGAGCAACTGACCTACTGCCTGCACCTCGGCTGGACCGACGCGTCGCAAGCCGACGTACAACGTCGCGCCCTGGCGATCGCCGCCAAGACCCTCACGACCGAGGCCGCCACGACCCGGGCCGAGAGCACCGGAGACCTGGATCTCCTCACCACGTTGAGTCGCGCAGCCGCCACCCCGCCTCAGGCCCGTGCCGACGCGGAACGCGCCGAGCTCACCCAGGCTGCCGCGTCCGTAGCCAAGGTGTGGACGATCCGCAACGAGATCCTGGGCATCCCACTGCCCGCCGGGTTTGCGGCTCGGCACCCTGAGGCAACCGCCCTGCAGGCCCGGGCCAAAGCCTCCGGCTCCGCCTCGGCGAGCGCCTCGCCCAGCGCGTCACCGTCGGCAAGCCCAACCGCCAAGCCCAAGACCGCCGCGGACTATCCCCAACGGGACAAGGTCCTCAAGGCCGACCAGACGGCCGACCAGACCCGCAGCTATTGGTGCGGCCCGACGTCCATGCAGATGATCGCCTGGGGTTGGTATGACCAAGATGGCGGCCAGGACAGGTGGGCCAATCGCCTCGGCACCACCACCGACGGCACCGACATCACGTCCATCGTGCGGGTCATCAACGACGCCACGGGGTGGGATCGCAAGGCATACGCCGGGCCCTACGTCACCTTGGACATCAAGAAGTTCACCTACCGCCAGTGGTACCTGCTGATGATGCGCCACATCCACGACTACCAAGCCCCCGTGGTGTTGCATCCGATCCTGCACAAGGCCTACTTCCCCTACCTGGACGACGACGCGTCCGGCCACTACCAGGTGGGCCGCGGCTACAACCAGCGCGGCGACAAGCCCAACCTGCTCGGCTATTTCGAGCCTTGGAACCAGCAGCGATTCGACCCGTCCGAGCCCTTCATCGAACGCGTGCAGTGGCGCAATGCCTACAAGAGCTTCCGCGCCAACAAGGACCATCCCTTCCACAACGTCGGCGTGTGATGCGCCGCGTCCCCCGCGCCGCCCTGTGGGTCGCGGTGTTGCTGGGCAGCAGCGCGTGTACGGCGGACCAGCCCGCGACCGATGACCCGAAGACCTCGGCCAGCACCTCACCGAGTTCGTCGCCGTCGACCGCACCGACCGCGTCGCCAACGGCCACATCACCCTCCGACCCGAGCACCGTCCCCGGCGATCCGAAGACTGAGTTGTTGTCCTGGGAACCAGTGCCGGGACCGATCGAAGACCTCGTCACCCGGGCCGGGCCGTGGACGCTCATCGTCAACCAGCAACGCTCCAAGGCCACCCTGGACGGCCCGGACCCGCTCGTCTTCGACGCGGCCAGGCGCTCACGCATCTCCGATGCGCTGATCGACGGCGAATATCTCCTGGTGGTCTCCCAAGACACCCTGGAGGAGCAACCCGCAACGGCCACCATCGTCGAACTCGACACTGGTCGTCGGACGACGATCGACGGCGACTCCGAGGTGCCCACCGTCAATGGCGGCACTTGGGCCCTCGGCGAGGGACGCGTCGTACACCCCACCGTGCAAGACGGGGCCTATTGCCTCGGGCTCTTCACCTTGGCCACCGGACGCGCCGAGGTGGGGTGGTGCGCCGAGGATCGGCAGGGCTTCAACCACGCCATCATCAGCGCCGATGCCATCTCGTTGTTGACTTTCGACGACTCCCAACCCTCGTGCCGAACCCTGGTGGCGTTGCGCCAAGGCGAGGCGGTGCCGCTGGAGGCGACCCCGTTTGAGGGAGTGCGCGAGTGCAAAGGCTGGGACGGGGCGACCCTCGCCCCGGACCGCGCGATCTGGTCGGTGGTGCCCACGGAGAGCCGGATCGACGCGGGCCACTTCTTCGCCAGTCGTTCGGCGGAGACCGTAGACCTGGGTCCGGGCGCTGCCGGAAGCCTGCTCGCGTGCGGCGGGGCGGCGTACTTCACCCGTGATCCCCAGCGCGAGGGCGACCCCGCCCAACTGCTGCGCTGGACCGGAGAGGACCTCACGGTCGTCTATGAATCCGCCTCCGGCGGCGAGGCCTTCATCACGACCCCGCTGCGGTGCGGCGGCGGCTCACTGACGCTCACCCTGCTGGCAGAATCCGGGGACGAGCAGGTCGTTGCCACTATCGAGTGACCCATCCCCCCCGATCGGGCGCTAGTCTCGCACGGTGGAGTTTGCCGGTTTCCCCGTCGCGGCGCTCGATTTCTATGACGACCTCGAGATGGACAACACGCGGACCTTCTGGGAGGCCCACAAGGCGACGTACGACGACGCGGTGAAGGCCCCGCTCCAAGCCCTGTGCGCGGCGTTGGCCCCCGAGTTCGGGCCGGCCAAGATCTTCCGGCCTCATCGGGATGTGCGTTTCGCGAAGGACAAGTCGCCCTACAAGACCCATCAGGGTGCCTACGTCGCCGTGGCGCCGTCGACAGGTTGGTATCTCCAGATCGCCGCCCAGGGATTCATGACCGCGGGCGGCTTCTACGGAGCCGACTCAGCAGGGTTGGCGGCCTATCGCGCCGCCGTCGACAACGACCGGCGAGGCGCCGCGCTGCAGCGGATCCTGGACGAGCTCACCGGCACGGGTTGGGTGGTGGGCGGCGAGAGGGTCAAGACCGCGCCGCGGGGCTATGACATCGCGCATCCGCGCATCGAGTTGCTGCGCCACAAAGCCCTCACGGTGTCGCGGCAACATGGGTTCGCGCCGGTGATCCATACCTCGGCGCTGCTGGATGTCGTACGGCAAGACTGGCGGGCCGTGCGTCCGCTCAACGAGTGGCTCGCCGACCAGCTGGGACCGCACGCCAATGGTTGACCAGGCCGTCTTGCCCGATGGCACGCGCTGCTGGATCTGGCCGCTCCTGCCCACCGATCGGGAAGCCCTGGTGCGCGAGTTTGAGACGCTGTCCCTCGAAACCCGACGCCGTCGATTTCTCGGCCCAGTCGTGCACTTGACCGACAAGATGCTCAAGCATCTGGTCGACGAAGTCGACGGCATCGACCATGTGGCCCTAGTGCTGATGGCGGAGGTGGGCGACGACCTGCTGCCGGTGGGCGTCGCTCGCTGCGTGCGCTACCCCAACGAGCCTCAGGCTGCCGATGTCGCGGTGACAGTGAAGGACGCCTGGCAAGGTCGGGGCGTGGGTACGGCGCTGCTTCGCGCGCTGATGGTGCACAGGCCCGCGGGGGTGACCCACCTGCTGACCGAGGTGGCCTCGGACAATCCTGCTTCGCTGGCCATGCTCCGCCGTCTCGGGCCGATGCGCACCTTCGACGCCGGACAGGGCGTCCTCGATGTCGAGGTGCAACTGGTGCCGAACACCACCCTCGAGGTGCCAACCGGGGATCGGTTGCACCCCGCGTTAACCGAGACCTGGCGCCCCGCACTGCGCACCCGAGACACCGTGTGCACCTGGCTCACGGCCGGCGCCGAGCCCGTGCACCGCAAGGACTAGTGAGGCTGCCAGGCATCCTCATCGGCGGTGCGTGAGGTGACCGCCTCGGGCAGCTCACCCGACGCCAACGCCTCGATCGAGACCTCTTCGAAAACGTCGCGCAGCGAGTGGCGCGCGGCAATCCACACATGTTGGAGCACCTGGGCCGACTCGTTGTAGGACACCGCCTCGGGACGCAGTCCATAGACGGACACCAGCGGACCATCGACGGCTCGGATCACGTCGGCCACCGAGACCGAGCCCGGATCGCGATCGAGTCGCCAGCCACCCGATTGGCCGCGTTGGGAACGCACAATTCCGGCGCGCCTCAAGTCGGCCAGGATCGCCTGCAGGAAGCCGTGCGGGATGGACTGGCAGCGGCCCAACTCCTCGGCGCTCACGGCGGCGGCGTCTTTGCGGTTCGCCATTTCGATCAGTGCCCGCAGGGCATAGTCGGCTTTGGCTGAGACGCGCATGGGCCAAGTTTGACAGACGTCTCGGGCCGGCGCCTCGGGGCGGCGTGGCGCAGGTCACGCGGGCCGATCACGCGCCAATCCCTTGCAGGACTGGGAAAGGCAAGGCACAATTATGTTACCGACGAGTAGCCAATCGGCGCTCGGTCCGCAATTCCAAGATCAAGGGTGGGTTCGTGAGCCACTACAAGAGCAATCTGCGAGACATCGAGTTCAACCTCTTCGAGGTGCTGGGCCGCGAATCCGTGTTGGGTGAGGGCCCCTTCGCCGAGGTCGACATCGACACCGCGCGGGAGATCCTGGCCGAGGTCGACCGGCTTGCGCGCGAGGACCTCGCTGCGTCGTACGTCGACGCGGACCGCAACCCCCCGGCGTACGACCCGGCCACCCACACCGCCCCCGTCGGGGCGGCTTTCAAGAAGAGTTATGACACCTGGATGAACGCGGAGTACTGGCGCCTCGGGATTCCCGAAGCTCTCGGCGGCACCCCCGGACCGCCCTCGCTCAACTGGGCGATCGGCGAAATGGTGCTCGGCGCCAACGCACCCGTGTGGCTCTACGGCTGCGGTCCCGCCTTCGCGGCGATCGTGCACCGCAACGGCACCGACCGGGACAAGCGCACCGCCGAACTCATCGTCGAGCGCGGCTGGACGACCACCATGGTGCTGACCGAGCCTGACGCGGGCTCCGACGTCGGCGCCGGCCGCGCGAAGGCCACCGCCAACGCCGATGGCACCTGGAACATCGAGGGAGTCAAGCGGTTCATCACCTCCGGCGAACACGACCTGACCGAGAACATCATCCACCTGGTGTTGGCGCGCCCCCAGGGCGTCGAAGGCGTCGGCGGTCCGGGCACCAAGGGGCTCAGCCTGTTTGTGGTGCCGAAGTTCCACTTCGATCCCGAAACCGGCGAGCTCACCGGCGCCCGGAACGGGGCCTACGCGACAAACGTCGAACACAAGATGGGCATCAAGGTCTCCAACACCTGCGAGATGACCTTCGGCGACCCGACCGTCGGAGGCGGCGAGCCCGCCATCGGATGGCTGCTCGGCGAAGTGCACAACGGCATCGCGCAGATGTTCCAGGTGATCGAAAATGCCCGCATGATGGTGGGCACCAAGGCCATTGCGACGTTGTCGACCGGCTATCTCAACGCCCTGGACTATGCCAAAACTCGGGTGCAGGGTGCCGATCTCACCCAGGCCGCGGACAAGACGGCCCCACGGGTCACCATCAGCCACCATCCCGACGTACGCCGTTCGTTGATGACCCAGAAGTCCAACGCCGAAGCGATGCGCGCCCTGGTGCTCTACACCGCCTCCTGGCAGGACCGGGTGATCATCGCCGGGCACAACCAGCAGCGCGACGAGTTGGCCGAAGCGGTCAACGATCTGCTGCTGCCGATCGTCAAGGGGTATGGCTCCGAGCGATCCTGGGTGCTCCTGGGCACCGAGTCGTTGCAGACCTTCGGCGGGTCGGGCTTCCTCCAGGAGTATCCGCTTGAGCAATATGTCCGCGACGCCAAGATCGACACGCTCTACGAAGGCACGACCGCCATCCAGGGCCTTGACTTCTTCTTCCGCAAGATCGTCAAGGATCAGGGTCGGGCTTTGGGTCACCTGGCCAACGAGATCAAGGGCTTCCTCGCCGCAGAGGCCGACAACGGCCGCCTCAAGGTCGAGCTCGGTCTGCTCGCGACCGCGCTGGAAGACGCCAACGCCATCGTCGGGCAGATGATCAACGACCTGATGTCGGCCGACGTCACCGCGGAAGGTGGCGATCTGCGCAACATCTACAAGGTCGGTCTCAACACCAGCCGCGTGCTGATGGCGCTGGGCGACGTGGTGTGTGCGTGGCTGCTGCTGCGCCAGGCCGTTGTGGCGCTGGACAAGTTGTCCGGTCAGGTGAGCGCCTCCGACAAGTCGTTCTATGAGGGCAAGATCGCCGCCGCGCAGTTCTTCGCGCACACGACCCTGCCCAAGTTGACCGCCGAGCGCGCCATCGCCGAAGCAGTCGACCTCGCGTTGATGGATCTGGACGAGGCTGCCTTTTAGTTTGCGGCTGGCCTTTAGGTGGGGCCGGGCCCGGCAGGGCTAGTCTCACCGGGTGCTATCCCCGTTCGCCACCGGCTTGGTCACCGGACTCACGCTGATCGTGGCGATCGGGGCCCAAAATGCCTTCGTCCTGCGCCAGGGCCTCCTGCGCCGCCTGGTCGGCCCGGTGGTCGCGATCTGCGCCCTGTCCGACATCGTGCTGATCCTGGCCGGGGTGGCCGGGATCGGTGCCATCGTCGAGCAGGCTCCCCGAGCCCTTGTCGTGGTGCGCTGGCTCGGGGTGGGCTTCTTGGGGTGGTACGGCGTCCGCACGCTGCTGCGGGCTCGCGATCCCGAGGCTCTGCGCAGCGCCCAAGCGGGCGAGGTGCGGCAGGGCGTCGTACTTCTCCAAGCCGTGGCGCTGACCTGGCTCAACCCCCACGTCTACCTCGACACCGTGCTCTTGCTCGGCTCCATCGCCAACCATGAAGGCGCGACCGGCCGATGGTGGTTTGCGGCTGGCGCCGGGCTGGCCTCGATCCTGTGGTTCGCCGCGTTGGGGTACGGCGCGCGCCTGGCTTCTCCGTTGTTGGCGCGGCCCCGCGCCTGGCAGGTCCTCGACATCATCATCGGGTTGACCATGATCGCGATCGCCGTCGCGCTGCTCATCGAGTGATCAGGGCTGGGTTGGGCGCAGGGAGGCCCAACTCAACGGGAAGGGAGGCCCAACTCAACGGGAAGAGGCGGTGCGCTTGTCCTGGGACCAGTGCTTCTTGTCCGACTTGTAGCCGCCCGACTTGTAGCCGCCCGACTTGTAGCCGCCCGCCTTGGAACCACCGGATCTGTAGCCCCCAGCCTTGGAGCCGCCCGCCTTATAGCCACCGGCGCTGGCCGACTTGCTCACCGACGACATCGCGGGGGCGGGGCGGCCCGATTCGGCCAGGGCTTCTGCGGTCATCGGCTGGGGCACGGTGCGGAAGTCGTGGTGCAACACCTCGACGCCGGCGCCGTGCTGGAGCCGGACGACGGCCGACACGAACTTCGGGGTGGTGATGGTGACGACGGCGCCCTCGAGCCCCGCGCGCGCCGTACGCCCCGAACGGTGCAAATAGGCCTTGGGGTCATTGGCCGCGTCGAAGTGGATCACCAGGTCGACGTTGTCGACGTGGATGCCGCGGGCGGCGACGTCGGTCGCGACGACCGCTTGGGCCTGGCCCTTGGAGAAGCGGGCCAAGTTGCGTTCCCGCACCCGCTGGCTCAAGTCCCCATGCAGATCCACCGCCTCGACGCCCTTGTCTCCCAGCGCGGCGGCCAACTCGACCGCCCCGTCGCGGGTCCGCGTGAAGATGATGGTGCGCCCGTTGGCTTCGACGAGTTTGACCGCCGCGTCCACCTTGTCGCGGAAGCCGCCGACGACCAAGGTGTGGTGCGTCATCGTGGTGACCGCCCCGGAATTGGGGTCCAGCTCATGCAGCCGAGGCTTGCGCAAGTGCGTCCGGACCAGCACGTCGACGTCACCGTCGAGCGTGGCCGAGAGCAACATCCGTTGCGAGCCGGCCGGCGTCATCCGCACCAACTTGTCGACGGCAGGGTAGAAACCGAGATCGCACAGGTGGTCGGCCTCGTCCAGGACAGTGATCTCGATGTCATCGAAGAAGCAATGGCCCTGAGCCAGCAGATCATCGAGCCGGCCGGGCGTCGCGACCACGATGTCAGCGCCTTGACGCAGCTGGCGGGTCTGCTTTTCGTACGGCGTACCGCCGTAGACCGTGGTCAGTTTGAGTCCCATGCTCGATGCGAGCGGGAGCATCGCCCGGGCGACCTGGTTGGCGAGCTCACGGGTCGGGACGATGATCACCGCCCGAGGGCGACGCGCCCGCGACTTGGTCCCCGCTAGTCGGGCGAGGATCGGGATCCCGAACGCCAGCGTCTTGCCCGAGCCGGTTTGGGCCCGGCCCAGGACGTCGTGTCCCGCGTTGGCATCGGGGATCACCGCCGACTGCACGGGAGTGGGCTCGGTGATGCCCTGCGCAGCGAGCGCGTCGATGAGGTGTTGCGGGAGGGCGGCGAAAACCGACTCGGGGTCAACCGAGTGGGTGGGTGCGGGGAGGGTGGCAACGGGGCGGGCGGGCGCAGACATTGCGTCGGTTTCGTTTCTCTGGACGGGTGCATCTGCGCACGAAGCCGCAAGGGTGCGGACCCGGTGAGCCGGCGAGACACGATCTCTTCCCCACGTTTGTGGGGCACCCGATCGTTGGTCTCTGCGCGAACTTGACGCGCACCACACCGGGCTTCAAGAGAAGTGGTCGCTCCGAAGAGTGGCCACTGGCTGCTTCGAGTGTAGGGAGCGCCGCCCACAGTGCCCAATCGGTGCTGCCGTCTGTGCCTGCGACTACGGTGTCGGGATGAAACGGTGGGTGCTTGCGCTGATGCTGTCCGGGGTCCTGATGACGGCGGCGCCACCAGCCGACACGGCGCCGCCCGCTGGTCTCCCCGCGACCGCACCGGTTGGGCCTCCTGTCATCGCGACGGGCCCGGCCAAGTGGGTGTGGAACGAAGTCTTTATCACCACCAAGGTCGACACCGACGGCGACGGCAAGCGGGACCGGGTGCACGCGCATCTGGTCCGACCGCCGGACTCCGACGTTGGTGGTCGGCGCCTCGCCACGGTGATCTGGGCCAGCCCCTACTTCGCCTGCTGCGGCGCGGCACTCAATCACGACGTCGACGTCCCGCTATATGTGCCTGGAGACACAACCGGCCGCGCCTTCGGGCAACCGTCGGCTGCAGCGGCCGCTGACTTCGCCCGGGTATGGGTCCCCCAGGGCTACGCCGTGCTGGTGGTCGAATCCCTCGGCACCGCCGGCTCGACCGGGTGCCCGACCATCGGCGACGACAAGGAGGCGGCCGGACCCACGGCGGCCATCGACTGGCTCAACGGCCGGGCCACGGCGCGCACCCCCCGCGGGCGCTTCGTCGGGTCCGGCTGGGCGTCGGGCAAGGCAGGCATGGTCGGCGTTTCCTACGACGGAACCCTGCCCAACATGGTGGCGGCCACGGGAGTCCCGGGGCTCAAGGCGATCATCGCCGAGGCAGCGATCTCGCGGTGGTACGACTACTACCGCCAAGACGGCCTGGTCGTGGCCCCGGGCGGCTATCAGGGCGAGGACGCCGACGTACTCGCCAAGTTCAACTACACCCGCAAGAACCGCACGATCTGCAAACCCGTGATTCGCCAGATCGCGCGAGATCAGGACCGGATCACCGGCGACTACAACGCGTTCTGGGCTGCCCGTGATCTGCTCGATCGCGCCGACCAGGTCAAGGCCGCCGTGCTCCTCACGCACGGGCTCAGCGACACCAACGTGCGCACCACACAAAGCACCCAGTGGTACGCCGCGCTCCGGGCCGCGGGCGTGGAGCGAGCCATCTATTTCGGACCCGGCGCCCACGGGTCCAATGCCCCGATGGCCCTCCAGCGACGCTGGTTCGCGCACTATCTCTATGGAGTCGACAACGGGGTGGATCGCGGGCCGCGCGCTCATGTCGCGACGGCCGGCGCTCAGGTGCGGGCGTACGCCGAATGGCCGGCACCCGACGCACAGCCGGTCACCTACACCTTGCAGCCGGCCAGTGGCAGCAACACCGGGACACTGACCCAGGCGTCTCCCCCGGCAGCCACGGAGAGCTTCACCGACGCCGCCACCCGAACCGCTCGGGACCTCGTGGTCGCGCCCGAGCCGTTCCGTGGTCGGGTCTACCTCACCCCAGCACTCACCGGGCCCACCTTGCTGAGCGGCAACCCGGTCGTCCACCTCGGATTGTCGTTTTCGCAACCCGCGGCCAACGTGACCGCGGGGCTCGTGCTGATCACCGGCGACGGCCGCGTGCTCACGCTGAGCGAGGGATGGACCGATCCGCAGAATCGTGGGTCGTGGTCGATCACCCAACCGGTTACCGTCGGCACGACGTACGACCTGGTGGTGCGACTGACCTCGACGGACAGGCTGCTGCGCAGCGGCGATCGGTTGGCGCTCGTGGTGCTGTCCACCGATCGCGAACACACGTTGCGTCCCCCCGCGGGCACCCAGGTTACAATCGACCTGGAGCGCAGCGAGCTGATCCTGCCGCTCGCCGATCGTTAGCGGCGAGCTGGCGACCCGCCGGGCACCCACGGGGAGCCGCAACGGCCTAGGGTGAAACCCATGACGGATGAGGAGCGACTGGCGGGTTGGGTCGACGTGTGGTGGCGGGCGATCGAAGACGTCACCACGCTGCTCGACGATATCCCCCCCGGTCTGTGGCGATTGCCGACCGATCTGCCCGGCTGGACGGTGCGCGACGTCGTCGCGCACCTCGCCCACCTTGAAGGGGTGTTGGCCGGCGCCCCGGAGGAGACCATCGAATTCGAGCCTCCCGCCCACGTCACAGGGCTGATGGACTACTACGCCGAGCAGGGCGTGGTCGCCCGCCGCGAACACACCGCGGCCCAACTGCTCACCGAGCTCCGCACCAGCGCCACCGCGCGCTACGGACAGTTGTTGGAGGACCCGCCCGGCAACGGCGCCGAACACCCCCCGCGCATCTTCGGCGGGATTCCCTGGGACTGGAACACGCTGCTGCGCAATCGCCCCCTCGACGTGTGGATGCACGAGCAGGACATCAGGCGCGCGATTGATCGGCCCGGCGGCCTGGACAGCCCCGCGGCCCGGCACACCGTGGACTACCTAGCCGAATCACTCCCGATGGTCGTGGCTAAGCGGGTCGCGGCCCCGATCGGGACCACGGTGGTCCTGCGCATTGCCGGCCACGCGCCCATCGGTGTCACCGTCAACGCGCAAGGACGCGGCGTACGCCTTCTCGAGCTGCCCGCCGATCCGACCGCGCGCATTGTCACAGACCCCGAGTCATTCATCCGCTTGGCCGGGGGCCGGACGCCGCCGCCGCCCGAGGCGGTGGCGCTCTCCGGCGACGTCGATCTGGCGGCGCGCATCATTGCCCAGTGCGCGGTGACTCCGTGACGCGGTGGTCGCTGGCCGACCTGCCCGACCAAACGGGTCGTACAGCGCTGGTGACCGGCGTGAGCGTGGGCGGGCTTGGCCACTACACCGCTCAGGAGTTGGCCGCGCGCGGTGCCGTCGTCATCCTCGCCGGGCGCACCGAGACCAAGCTGAAACAGACCGAGAGCGCCATCCGGGCGGTGCTCCCGGACGCCGCCACCCGCCGGCTGGTGGTCGACCTGGCGGATCTGGGGTCCGTACGCCGCGCGGCCGACCTCGCCGAACCGTTGGGCCCGATCGACGTGCTCGTCAACAACGCCGGCGTGATGGCGCCGCCGTACCAACGAACCGTCGACGGCTTCGAGTTGCAGATGGCCACCAATCACTTCGGGCCTTTCCTCTTCACCGGGCTTCTGCTCGACCAGATCGTCGCCTCGGGCGCCGGTCGGGTCGTCTCGGTCGCTTCGCTCATGCACCGGACGGCACGCTCGGCGCCGCTGGGCGATCCGACGATCCAGCGGGGGCGCTACCTGCGGTGGCCGGAGTACGCCGCCTCCAAGCTCGCCAATCTCCTGTTCACCTTCGAGTTGGAGCGCCGGTTGCGCGCGGCGGAGCTCCCGGTCAAGGCGCTGGCCGCGCACCCCGGCGTGGCCGGCACGCATCTGGTCGCGAACGGACAGTTTGGGCGGAGCACCGGGGGCTCCGCCGCCATCCTCGATGCTGTCACCAAGGCGGTCACCCAACCGGCTCACGACGGCGCCCTGCCCACCTTGATGGCCGCGACCGCGGACCTGCCGGGCGCGACGTACTGCGGGCCCTCCGGTTTTCAAGAACTGCGCGGGTTGCCCCGGGTCGTGGGCTGCTCCGCGCTCGCGAAAGACTCCGACGCCCAGCGTCGCCTCTGGGAGCTCAGCGAAACCGCCGTCGGCCTCACCTGGCCCTAAACGCCGACCCGTCGCAGTTTCACCGCCCACCCGTCGCAGTTTCACCGCCCACCCGTCGCAGTTTCACCACCCACCCGTCGCAGTTTCACCGGGCACGGGGGCCGAAGCTGGCGGGGATTTTCTTGAACGCCGCCTCGCGAGCCACTGCGGTGTTCCGGGCCGCTAGCAAGAAGGCTTGCTCAAACCGCTCGCGTGAGAAGGTACGCCGCGGGCTCGCTGTCCACGTGTCATTGAAGAGACGCTTTGCGGCGGCGAGGGCATCCGGCGACCGCTCCGCCAAGCGCGCGGCGAAATCGCCGGCCGCCGCCAAAGGATCTCCCGACAGCTCGGTCACCAAACCAAACCGGTGGGCTTCCTCGCCAGAGATGCTCTCTGCCGTCATCGTGAGGCGCTTGGCGACATCGATGCCAGTGAGCTCGGCCAGGCTGCGGATCCCCGACATGTCGGGGATCAGACCCCACTTGCCTTCGAGTACTGACCAGGTTGAGTCAGGGGTCGCGAACCGAAAATCTGCTGCGAGCGCGATCTGTAGCCCACCCCCCAAGCAGTGACCATGTACGGCGGCGATCACCGGCACTGGCAGGCGTCGCCAGGCCCAGCACGCTTCCTGGAATTGGTTGGTTCCCCGCCACGGCGCAGGAACGAACGCGCGAGCGATGCGCCCGGGGTTGGCCAAGACCGAGCCAAAATCCAGACCGGCACAAAACGCGTCCCCTTCGCCGGCGATCACCACCGCGCGCAGGGCCTTATCCCGACGCAACGTTCCCGCCGTGTCGCTGAGTTGTTGGAGCGTATCCAAGGTGAGGGCGTTGAGCTTGTCGGGGCGTGACAGGCGAACCTGCGCAAGGCCATCCTCGATCGTGCAGGTCACCAGGGGATTCGTCATGCGCCTACTTTAGGCAGGCCCAACTCAACGGGAAGGCACGCCCAACTCAACGGGAAGGCAGGCCCAACTCAACGGGAAGGCGGGCCCAACTCAACGGAGAGCGAGGGCGGCGAGGGCGGCGTTGACGACGGAGCCAGAGTCGAGGTCGTGGGCGCGATACAGATCGGCGACAGTGCCCGATTGCCCGAAGGAGTCCACCCCGAGCGACACCGCAGGCACCCCGAGCGCCGAGCCCAGCCAGGCCATCGCGTGGCTCGACGCATCGTGCACGGTCACGATCGGCGCCGACATATCGAAGGCCTGCCGCAGGGCTCCCGCAATCGAGGGCGTGGTGGCTGTGCGGATGCCCTGGCGCAGGGTGCGCTGCCAGGCGGCGTACAACCGATCGACCGACGTCACGTCGATGACATGGGCCCGAATGCCTTCCTCCTCCAACTCGGCAGCTGCGGCCAACGCCTCGGGAAGGGTCGCCCCCGAGGCCGCGATCTGCACCGTTGGCGCTTCACCGACGCCCCCGTCAACGAGGCGATAGGCACCGGACAGGACCTGGCGGCGCAGGGTTGCGTCACCGATCCGGGTGCGTGCGTCCTCAAAGGGAGCCTGATCGAGGGGCCGCGTGGTCAGCCGGAAGTAGTACGACCCGTCCTCGACGTGGCCCACCATGTCGGCCGGCCCGGGATCGGCGATGTTGCCGAGGGCCGCGCACAGCAGCCAGTCCAAGGCCACGCCGTACGCCGGCTCGAGCAGGGTTACGCCGGGCAATTCCAGGCCCACCGACGCCGTCATCGTCGACTGATGCGCGCCACCTTCGGGCGCCAGCGTGACACCCGACGGGGTGCCCGCGACAACGAACCGTGCGCCCGAATAGACCGAATAGATGAAGGCGTCCAAACCGCGCAGCACGAACGGGTCATAGAGCGTGCCGACCGGCAACAACACCTGATCCGAGAGATCCCAGGACAGGCCCAGCTGGCCGAGCAGCAAGAAGAGGTTCATTTCGGAGATCCCCAACTCGATGTGCTGGCCGGAGGGGCTCTCCTCCCACTTCACCATGGGGTCGTCGCTCCACCGGGGGCGATCCGTGGGCGCAAAGACGCCCGCTCGGTTGATGAACCCCGCGAGGTTGGTTGAGGTCGCGACATCCGGGGCGGTCGTGACGAGGTGCCGCCCCACCTGCTCGTCCCGGGACAACGCCACGAGGATCCGCCCGAAGGCCTCCTGGGTCGAGATGGGCTTGCTGCTGCGGAATTCCGTCGAGGTCGGGACTGGGAATCTCGCCCGGCCGGCCGAAACAGCGCGCTCCAGATGTGCCGCACGCAGGTTGGCCCATTGACCGGCGGGGGTGGTGGGATCGATGCGATCCCATTCGGTCGCGGCGCTCAATCCGGTGCTCGACCGCAAGGCATCCACCTGGTCGCCGGTGAGCAACGCGGAGTGGTTGCGCGGGTTGCCCGCCATCGGCAGCCCCCAGCCCTTGACCGTGTAGGCAAACACCACGCTCGGGCGGGTGGTCTCGGCGTCGCACGCGGCGTACGCCTCCAGCAGCGAGGGGATGTCGTGTCCGCCGAGATCGGTGGCCAGCGTCGTCAACGCCTCGTCACTCATGTGTTGGGTGTACGCCGCCACTGGCGCCGGCGCGTCGGTGAGGAACCGTTCCCGCACCGCGGCGGGGCTCAACCCGAAGAGCGACTGGTAGCGCTCGTTGGGCATGTCGTCGATCCAGGTCTCCAGCTCGGGACATTCGACGAAGGCGGCCTTGAGTCGCGGCCCATACTTCACCTCCACCACGTGCCATCCCGATGCCTGGAACTGCGCGCGCCACTGCTGGATCCGGATCCCGGGAACCACCCGATCGAGTGACTGCCGATTGAAGTCGACGATCCACATGACGTTGCCCAAGCCCCGGGTCGCATCGTCGGCGAGCGCTTCCCAGATGTTGCCTTCGTCCAACTCGGCATCCCCGAGGAGCGCGACGAAGCGACTGGCGGGACGGGCCCCGAAGTGAGCATCGACATAGCGCCTCGCCGCCGCAGCAAACAGTGGCGCCGCCGGACCCAAGCCGACCGACCCGGTCGAGAAGTCCACCCGGTCGGGATCCTTGGTCCGTGACGGATAGGACTGCAAACCACCAAACTCGCGCAGGCGCGTGAGGTAGGACCGGTCCAGGTTGCCGAGCAGATATTGGATCGCGTGAAACACCGGGGACGCATGCGGCTTGACGCTGACCTTGTCGGGTGCATCCAGATGCGCGAAGTAGAGCGCCGTCATTGCGCTCACCATCGAGGCGCTCGAAGCCTGGTGCCCCCCGACCTTCACGCCGTCGCCGGTGTCGCGCTCGCGGTTCGCGGCGTCGACGATGCGGGTCGACAGCCACAGCACCCGCTGCGCGATCTCGTCGAGGGACTTGGTGTCGATGTGATCGGTCATGTGGCGAGCAGTTCCTTCAGGTGGCTGTCGATCTCGGCAAGATAACTCGGCTCGAACCCAAAGAGTCCAAAGTGCCCGGCAATGCTGTGCACGACCCGCAGTTCGGAGCCCGGGATGAGCGCTTGCTCGGCTTCGCAATCGTGGGGAGGGAAGAACATGTCCTGTTCGATGGGCATCACGAAAGTCTTCGCGGTGATCCGACCGAGCGCCGCGGCAAGATCGCCACCCGTGTTGCGGGCGACGTCCCCACGCTGCCACTTCCAGGCCATCGCCAGCAACGCGTTGGGATCCATCTGCGTGAAGATCATCTGGGTGAAGCCCTCTTGAAACTCCTCGAACGTGTTCCACTCCAGGCCAGGGACCTCAATCCCACGCCAGAACTCGGTCTTCCAGAAGTCAGTGGTGAGCCCCATGATCGCCCAGATGTCGGCGTGGCGGCGCAGCCCGGTGTCGACGTCGGTGTGCGCGGCGTACTCCCCGGCGTTGAACCCAGGGTCGTCCGTAAGGGCGGCCATCAGGGTCTTGGTGAAGAGAAAGTCGTGGGGCGTGTTTTGCGCAGTCCCCGCGATCGGGGCCGCTCGGAGCACCTTGTCGGGAAAACGAACGGCCCATTCGTAGGTCTGTTGGGCCCCCATCGAACCACCCACGACAAGCGCCAACTGTTCGATGCCAAACACCTCACGGAGCAACTGCTCCTGTGCGCGCACATCGTCGCTGATCCGCACCTTGGGGAACCTCGACATGGCGATCCTGGAATCGGCCGTGTTGTGCGGCGAGGTCGAGAGCCCGTTGCCGATCTGATTGATCACGACAATGAAGTACTTCTCCGGATCCAGCGCCCGCCCAGGACCGATGTAGACCTGCTCCCACGTGGCGTGGGTTCCCGAAAACCAGGTCGGGATGCAGATCGCGTTGTCCTTTGCGTCGTTGAGTTCGCCGTACGTCGCCACCGCCAGCTGCAGGTCGTCGATGGCGCCACCTTCATCGAGTTCAAAGCGACCCAAGGAGTGCAGCGCAAAGTCGCCTTGCGCTTCGGGCGTGTAGAAAGCGTTTTCCAAGGTCATGTCGTGGTCTCCTGCCGCCGAGATGGATGGACCATCTCTAACGCAGTCGTCCCGGTCCCGGAAGTCTCGCCGCCAGGGACCTCACACCACCTGCACACTGTGCGTAAAAAGGCCCGAATATGCGTTGATCGCCGGTTGCCCACCCAAGTGGGCGTAGAGCACGTTGGAGTTGGGCCCGATCTCGTCGCCGCGCACCAAGTCGATCAGTCCGGCCATCGACTTTCCTTCATAGACAGGGTCGATGATCATCCCTTCAAGCTGGCCGGAGAGCCGGATCGCGTGCATCGTCGAGTCCACCGGAATCCCATAGAGATCGCCCGCCCAACCCGCCAATACGGTGATCTCGTCGTCGCGCAGGTCGCGACCCAACCCGATCAGTTCGGCAGTGTTGCGCGCGATGCGCGCGACCTGCTCTCGGGTCTTCTCCAGGGTGGCCGACGCGTCGATGCCGATCACTCTCCGCGGCCGATCCTGCCCCGCAAAACCGGCGATCATCCCGGCATGCGTGGAGCCGGTCACGGTGCACACCACGATGGTGTCGAAGAAGACCCCGAGCTCGCGCTCTTGTTGCTCGACCTCCATCGCCCAGTTGGCGAAGCCCAGTCCACCGAGTCGATGATCCGAGGCCCCGGCCGGGATGGCGTACGGCGTACCGCCGCGGGCGCGAACGTCTTCGACCGCCTGCTTCCACGAGTCGCGAAAGCCAATGTCGAACCCGGCGGAGTCCAACCGAACCTCGGCGCCCATGATCCGGCTCAACATGATGTTGCCGACCCGATCGTTGACACAGTCGGGCCAGTCGACCCAATTTTCCTGCACGAGCACGCACTTCATGCCGATCTTGGCCGCTGTCGCGGCGACCTGGCGGGTGTGGTTGGACTGATAGCCGCCGATGCTGACCAGAGTGTCGGCCCCCGAGGCGATGGCGTCCGGGACGAGGTATTCCAACTTGCGGACCTTGTTGCCGCCGTACGCCAAGCCCGAATTGCAGTCCTCGCGTTTGGCCCATAGCTGCGCACCACCCAGATGGGCGGTCAACCTGTCGAGGCGATGGATCGGACTGGGACCGAACGTGAGCGGATAGCGCGGAAAGTCGGAGAGAGGCATGGCAGGAGTGTGGCGAGCGGGTCGCCGAATGTCCATGATGGGCACGTGACCACTTCGCGCGCGGGACAGCCCGCTCAGGCTTCGGACCTTGTCGATGTCGCCCATCTGGTGACGGCGTACTACTCTGACGCCCCCGACCCCGCCGTGCTGGATCAACAGGTCGCCTTCGGCACGAGCGGGCACCGCGGCACCAGCCTGAAAACGTCGTTCAACGAGGCCCACATCCTCGCCACGACCCAAGCGATCTGCGACTACCGCCGCGAGCAGGGTTTCGACGGGCCGCTTTTCCTCGGACGCGACACCCACGCCCTGTCGGAGCCGGCCTGGACCACCGCCATCGAGGTGCTGATCGCCAACGACGTCACCGTGTTGGTCGACGATCGCGACGGCTACACCCCCACCCCCGCGGTCTCCCATGCGATTCTGCGCGCCAACGCCGGAAAGTCCGCTCCGACGAGCGGCTTGGCCGACGGCATCGTGGTGACGCCGTCCCACAACCCGCCCTCCGATGGCGGTTTCAAGTACAACCCTCCACACGGGGGGCCTGCCGACACCGACGCCACGTCGGTGATCGCGGCGTGGGCCAACGCCCTGATTGCGGGCGGACTGAGCGACGTTCGCCGTCTCCCGTTCGCCCGCGCACGCAAGGCCTGCCAGGGCTACGACTTCCTGGGGATCTATGTCGACGATCTGCCCCATGTCATCGACCTCAAGGCCATCCGTGACGCCGGTGTGCGGATCGGGGCCGACCCGTTGGGGGGCGCGAGCGTGGCCTATTGGGGCGAAATCGCCGATCGCCACGGGCTGGCCCTGACGGTCGTCAACCCGCTGGTGGATCCGACCTGGCGGTTCATGACGCTCGATTGGGACGAGAAGATTCGGATGGACTGCTCGTCACCCTCCGCCATGGCGAGCCTGATCCGGCGCAAGGACGACTTCGACATCGCGACGGGCAACGACGCCGACGCCGATCGCCACGGCATCGTCACGCCGGACGCCGGTCTGCTCAATCCCAACCACTTTCTCGCCGTCGCGATCGGCTATCTCTTCGGTGGCGCGCGCCCCGACTGGCCGGCATCAGCGCGGATCGGCAAGACCCTGGTTTCGTCATCGATGATCGACCGCGTCGCCGAGGCTCTGGGAAAACCCATGGTCGAGGTTCCGGTCGGCTTCAAGTGGTTCGTGCCCGGGCTGATCGACGGATCGTTCGGCTTCGGCGGCGAGGAGTCAGCCGGCGCGTCGTTCCTGCGTCGCGATGGCTCCACCTGGACCACGGACAAGGACGGCCTGATCCTGGCGCTGCTCGCCTCGGAGATGCTCGCCACCACCGGGCGTTCGCCCTCCCAGGCGTACGCCGCACTCGTCGCCCAACACGGCGACCCGGCGTACGCCCGTGTCGATGCACCAGCCAACCGGGAGCAGAAGGCCAAACTCGGCGCGCTCTCACCGGACGACGTCACGGCCACCACGCTGGCCGGGGAGCCGATCACCGCACGCCTCACCGAGGCGCCCGGGAACGGCGCGAAGATCGGGGGCCTGAAGGTCACCACCGAAAACGCGTGGTTCGCGGCGCGACCCTCCGGAACCGAGGACGTCTACAAGATCTACGCCGAGTCGTTCAAGGGTCCCGACCACCTGGCGCAGGTTCAGGCAGAAGCGCGCGAGGTGGTTTCGGCAGCGCTGAGCAACTGAAACCGGCCCCCACCAAGAACTGGTGAGGGCCGGTCAGGGTACGTGCCAGGTCAGTCGCGGTCGCCGCGCTCGCGGTCGCCATGCCCATGACCGTGGCGCTCGCCCGTGCGCAGGCGCAACACGACGCCTGCGTGATCCGAGGGCCACAGCCCGGTGACCGGATCACGATCCGACACCTGGTTGCCCGTGATGCGCCCTCGATCGACGGCCATCGAGCCCCCGTCGGCGGTGCGCACGAAGATCATGTCGATCCGGTGGTCAAAGCCGGCCGCGGTGGCATCGTCGACCGTCTCGGAGAGTCCCGAGGTCCAACCCTGCTCGGCCGGCGCCCATTCGAGCCACTCGTCGGTGAACCCGCCGGCACCCACGATCAGGTCGTACGGCGCCTTGTGGGGCACCGAGTCGGTGGGCTTGACGTCGTTGTTCAAGGGATCGGAGTTGCAGTCGCACACCAAGATCACGTCTTTATCGGCGGGCGCCGCCACGGCGAGCATTTCGCTCGCCTGAGCCAACGCCAGGTCGGAGCTGAACGCTTCGAGGTGGGTGTTGATGAAGCGCACCTGGTCGCGCCCATAGGCCACGTCGACCCACTGGAAGCCACGATCGAACTTCATCGAGATGCCGGCCACGCTGACCGCAAGGTTGTGGGTGTAGACGGACTCACCACTGTCGACAACGCGCAGACCCTTGTCCACGCGCATCAGGACGACATCGTGCATCGTCATCCGGACGTCGCGGATCTGGCCCCCCATGGTGCCGTTGAAGGGGCTGCCGGTGAAGGCGGGCGCCTCGACGTCGGCGCGCGAACCGACGCTGACTGCGGCGTACGACGCCCCCTGGGCGGCCAAGTTGTCGAGCAGGATCTGCAGGAAGTCCGCGTCGACCGTGGCGGCATTGGGCACTCCGACGTTGCCCAACTCGAGGGGCCCGGAGCGCCACAAGGCAACTTCCTGGAGGCCAACGAGGTCGGGGCGGTTGCGGACGATCTCGGCCGCGAGCAGCTTGGCCCGTGCCGGGTAGTTGGTCTGTTCGACCGTGGCGCGGGTGTCGTGGGTAGCGTTGGCCAGCGCTACCAGAATCTCTTGCGGCGTCTTGCCCTGAGCCTGCGCGGTGGCGGCAGCAACGACGGGGCGGTTGATGTCGGCCCCCAGATAGAGGTTGCGCGTCATCACGGTCAACGGCTTGTCGCGACCGTCGCGGCGATGGTCATCACCTCGATCCGCAGCAGCGGCAGGCATCATGGCCAGCATTCCCATCGATGTGACAGCGGCAAACAAACGTACGCCGAATTTCCCCATGTGGTGCATCCCCTTAGAACTGGTGTGAAGGCCAAGCATCGCACGAACGATTGGCTGGTCTGGTCCAGGATCCGCCGCCCAAGTTGTCCTCAACCCGATCGGCAGGCGAGGGTAGGGCCCATGAGTTTCCGCGACTACGACCAAGACACCACCGCACGCGGTGGCACCCTTCGGATCCGTACCCGCGGGCGAGCCGTGCTCTCCAACCCGATGACCAACCGGGGCACCGCGTTCACCGACGACGAGCGCGAAGCCCTCGGCATCGTCGGCCTGCTGCCGAGCGGGGTGACCACCCTGGAGAACCAGACCCGACGGGTCTACGAACAGTTTCGGCGGACCGGCACGCAACTGGGCAAATATCTCCACCTGGCCCAACTGCGCGACCGCAACGAAGTGCTCTTCTACCACCTGTTGGCCGAACACCTCGACGAGATGTTGCCCATCATCTACACCCCCACCATCGGTGAGGCGATCGAACGTTTCAGCCACGAATACAACCGATCACGTGGCATCTTCCTTTCGATCGATCGGCCAGAAGATGTCGAACGGGCGCTGCTCAACTATGGCCTCGGACCCGACGAGGTCGACCTCTTGGTGGTGACCGACTCGGAGGGGATCCTGGGCATCGGCGACCAAGGCATCGGCGGCATCCAGATCGCCATCGGCAAGCTGTCGGTCTACACCGCAGCAGCCGGGATCCACCCGCGCCGCGCGATCCCGATCGTGCTCGACGTCGGCACCGACAATCTCGGTTTGCTCAACAACGATATGTACCTCGGGGAGCGCCACGCTCGGGTGCGCGGAGAGAAGTACGACGCGTTCATCGACCACTTCGTGCAGACCGCGACCCGGCTCTTCCCGCACGCGCTATTGCACTGGGAAGACCTGGGACCGGGCAACGCGCACCGTATCCTGGCCCGCTATCGAGGCGACATCTGCACGTTCAATGACGACATCCAGGGCACTGCCGCGGTGGTGCTGGCGGCGATCCTGGCGGGCGTCGACGTCACCGGCGTCGACCTGATCGACCACCGCATCGTCATCTTCGGAGCGGGCAGCGCCGGCATCGGGATCGCCAACCTGCTGCGCGACGCGATGATGCGCTCCGGCCTGACCGAGGCCGAGGCCCTCGACCGGTTCCACGCGATCGGGATCAACGGGTTGTACGTCGACGATCAACCCGAGCTGCTCGACTTCCAGGTGCCCTATGCTCGCACCCGTGAGGAGTTGGCCGCGTGGACCACGGGCGATCCGCGCCACATCACGCTGGCCGAGGTCGTCCACGAGGTGCGGCCCACGATCCTGATCGGCACCTCGACCAAGGGCGGAGCCTTCACCGACGAGATCATCACCGAGATGGCGGCCCACTGCCCACGGCCGATCATCATGCCGCTCTCCAATCCCACCAGCAGGGCCGAGGCGACCCCCGCCGACGTCTTGGCCTGGACCGATGGCCGGGCCCTGGTCGCGACCGGAAGCCCCTTTGGGCCGGTCGATCACGAAGGGGTTCGCTATGGCATCGCCCAGGCGAACAACGCGCTGATCTTCCCCGGATTGGGGCTCGGCGTCGCGGCCTGCCAGGCGACTCGGGTGACCGAGCCGATGATCGTGGCGGCCGCGGAAGCCCTGGCCGGATTGGTGAACGCCTACCGCCCGGGGGCGGCCCTGTTGCCCTCGATCAGCGACCTGCGCATGGTCTCCGCCACGGTGGCGGTTGCCGTGGCCAAGGCTGCGGCAATCGAGGGGGTGGCCCAGCGTCCGCTGGAGCATCCGATCCAAGAGGTCTATGCCCGGATGTGGCAGCCGGCGTACCCGCCTG
The DNA here is from genome assembly GCA_963814245.1 of uncultured Actinomycetota bacterium. Classification (GTDB taxonomy): domain Bacteria; phylum Actinomycetota; class Actinomycetes; order Propionibacteriales; family Nocardioidaceae; genus Nocardioides. Next base: position 736,108 of record CAWFBY010000001.1, on the reverse strand, counting down.
TCGAGCCGATCTGAGTCACGGCATCACGAGAGCGGCGGCTATCAGCTGAGGGAAGCCTCAATCCTGCGGCATTCGTCCGCGCCCGGGCCACCGCGCCCGATGTCCTCGCCATGGCCCCCGTCGAGGTCATCGGCCCCGTCCCCACCGGCAAGGTCGTCGTCGCCAGCGTCGCCGTAGAGGTGGTCGTTGCCGATGCCGCCGTTGATGAGGTCGTTCCCTGGCCCACCACCGACGTCGTCCGAACCGCGACCTGCGGAGATCTCGTCGTCGCCACTGTCGCCGTAGATGAACTGGGCACCGCCAGCGGTGGCGATGAAGTCGTCCCCCGAGCCTCCGTCGATGTCGGGTCGCCCCACGGTCAGCCAAAAGATGCGGTCCGCTCCACCGCCGCCGAAAAGCTCACCCCAGGCGACCCCGGGGGTGTTGAAGAGGATCTTGTCGTCCCCCTTGTCGCCGTACGCAAAGTCGGCCCCACAAATCAGGTCGTTGCCCCCTCTGCCATGCACATAGGTGCCGAACTCCCCCACTGTCGCCACGATGACATCGGGACCAGCGGTGCCCTCGATCTCATCGACTCCCGTGATGGTGGCGGGTTCGCCAAAGCATGTCGGGACCGGCGGCGCAGTGGCGATGGCCGGCTCGGGGCCTAGGAGCAAGATCGGCCCGATGGTCAAGGCGGCGCCAACGGCCACGGCAGCAGATTTTGAGAAGGTCATGGTGTCTATGAGCGCACCGATGAGGCTCAGATACCTCCCGAACTGGTCCGGATCCCCGCTAGTGGCGCAGTTCACTGCGGATCTGCGCTCGCGGTAGGGCAAAGGCGCGGGTCTCATAGACGACGAAAGCAGTCAGGAGAGCTGCCAGGATCGCGAGCGCCTCAATCGCGGGGAGCCGCTCGATCAAAGTGGTGAGAGCCAACAGCACCACCCCTGCGACGAGTCGAGCGCGGTGGAATTGGCCCATGGCGCGTCTCTTGATGGCGGCCAGTGCCATCAGATAGATGGCGCACCCGCCGTACAAAGCAAACCCCGTCACGATGCTCAAGTGATGATCGGTGTGGCCCAGCGTCTTCTTCAGCCCCAGCGCCACCAACACAATCCCGGCCACCATCGGGAAGTGCAGATAGGAGAACGCGTCCCGGGCCAGTGTGCTTTGCTCCCTGCCAGGGGCGGCTTCTCCGAGGCGTTGCGTGGCCACGAGGGCCACGATGTCGAAGTAGATCCACCACAGCGCGGCGCACACGATCAGACCCAACACGGCGGCCACCACAACCGGCGCGGTGACCCCGGCACCGGACCCAACTCCGATGGCGACGATGGACTCGCCGAGCGCGATGATCACGATCAGCCCGTGTCGTTCCCCGAAGTGCTCCGGCGAGAGCCGCCAACCGCTGGCGTCGATCACCAAAGGTCCTGCCACATCCAGCCCCAGCGCGAGGAGCCACAGCCACAACTTCACGGGGGCATCGGCGTAGGCCGCAGCAACCAACAGCGACACGCTGATCGTCGTTGAGATGGCGAGCCCCGAAACTGCGCGTCGTAGTCCGGGGTCATCTCCGCTCGCCAAGACGAACAGAGCGATCTGCCCCAGTCGGACCACGCCGTACGACCCCGCAAACAGCAAGCCCAGCTCGCCGTACACCTGAGGGACACACAGCGACGCCACCAAGAAGGCAGCCATCGCCACGAACATGGCGATCCTGACCGGACCTTCCTCCGGGTCGATCACGCTGGTCAGCCAGCTGTAGCCCACCCACGACCACCACAGCATCCCCAGGACCATCGCGCCCTTGGCCAGCCCGAGCCAGGTCGGCTCGTCGGCCATCAGCGCGGTGCACTGAGTCAGGGCGAGGACGAAGATCAGATCGAAGAAGAGTTCCAGGGGGGTGACGGTGGCTGTTTCCCCACGCAAAACGGCTTGCAGCCGGCGAGGCCTGATCGGAGTATCCATCGCGCCATGGTGCCATCTGTGGCGGCGCGGTAGGTTCACCAGATGTTGCTCGTCACCGGCGCCAATGGCCAGCTTGGCCGGGCGATTGCCCGCCATGCGTTGGCGCGGATTGACCCGAGCCACCTCGCGGTGAGTGTGCGCGATCCATCGGCGGCCGGCGAACTTGCCGCCGGCGGCGTCGAGGTGCGCAGCGGCGACTTCGAGGACGACGATGCCATGAAGCGGGTGTTCGACGGGGTCCGCCGCCTCGTGCTGGTGTCGTCGGCGGGGATGCCCCACGAGCTGCGGTTTCAACACCATCGCGCGGCCATCGACGCTGCGCAAAGCTCGGGCGTCGAGGAGGTCATCTACACCAGCCTGTCCTTGGGCGCCCCTTCCGTGATTGGCGAGGTTCATCGGCGCACGGAAGAACGACTCGCCGCCGCGACCTTCAACGGCACCTCGCTCAGGCATCCGCTCTACTCCGACAACTTCGCCCTCGGACTGCTCGGCGAGCCGGAGATCGTGTCCGCCGCCCCCACTGGTCGGATCAACTCCGCTTGGCGCGACGACCTCGCCGAGGCCGCAGCCATCTTGCTGACTCAACCCGAGCGGCCGCGGGAGCTCTACACAATGACGGGCCCAGAGGCCTATTCCTACGACGACCTGGCCGCGGCCGTCACGGGGCTCAGCGAAGGTCCCCTGTCACATCGATCGGTCTCGACGACTGAGTTCGCCGCGCTGTTGGCGGTCGAGGACGTGCCAGGCCCGTTGGTCGAGATCCTCGTCGCGCTTCAAGCAGCGATCCAAGCCGGGGCGTTTTCAGAGGTGACTCCCGACCTGGCCACGGTCTTGGGACGTCAGCCCCGGACCATCGCGGAGGGACTTTCGCGCATTGGTCGAGCGGGGTGAGGGTGACGATCTCCCGGTGCCTGCTGGTGGTCGGACTCATGCTGGCCTCGCTCGCCGCCCCATCGGTGCCGGCCCAGGCTGGCGGCGAACCCTCCCCGGCTGCTGGCCGGCCGTTGCCGCTGCCGTTGCATGGAGTCACCAGCGAGCGAACCGATCACCTCGACCTGCTGGTACGCACCCTGGGCCGCCATCGGGTGACACCCACGGTCCGCGTGGTGTTTCAGCAGGGGCGCTCCGCCGCGTCGTACGACCGGGCAATCTCGCGGCTTCGCCGCGTGGCCTACGTGATGGGGCAGCCGTTTGATTCCACCGCCACCAAAAGCGCGACCGTCAAGGAGTACGCCGACCGGGTCGAGGCTTTTGCGCGCCGGTTTGGGGACCGGGTCGACATTTGGGAGATCGGCAACGAACTGAACGGCGAGTGGGTGGGCACCCCCGCGGAGATCAACGCCAAGGTCGCCGCGGCCTTTGACGTGATCGAGGGGGACCTGGCCGCGGAGCACCTGCGCTCGGCCATCACTCTCAACTTCTGGCCCAGCAGCGACTGCTACGCCCAGCGTTGGGAGCGCACGCTCCCGTTTGCCCGGGCGATGCATCGCCGGGTGCGGCGCGGCGTCGACTTCGTGTTCTTGAGTTTCTACGAAACCGCGTGTTCGCCCCGCGCGCGACCCAGCGCGCGACGGTTCGCCGCCACCCTCTCAGAGCTCAAGGACATCTTCCCAAAGGCCCAGGTCGGGCTGGGCGAGGTCGGCGCGCAGGGTCGGGCCGACGGACTGCCCACCAACCCGAGCTTGGCGGAGAAGCAACGCGTGGCCGAGCGCTACTACGGCATGCAGGCGGAGCTGAGGCGCGCGTTGGGTCGTCGGTATGTCGGTGGCTATTTCTGGTGGTACTACTTCCAGGACGCCGTGCTCCCGCCCTCCCGACGTTCGCTGTGGGACACCCTCGACGACCTGCTCGCGAGCTATTGACTCCGGTCGCGTCAGACCGACACGTCTCCGTCAATCCCCGTGGCCGAGTCCATGGGAGCCCGCTGTGCGGGGATCTCCGGGTCAGGCTGGGCCGACCACCACGGCAGCCGGGGCCAACTCAGCGCGGACGGCTCGCCCGCCGTCTCGACCGGCACCCACAGGCGGACATGAGTCCCGAGGCCGGGGTCGGAATGCACGAGCGCGCCACCGCCCACGGCCGCCAGTCGCCCATGGATGGATTCTCGAAGACCAAACCCGGGTTGCTCCACGTCGGCGTCGAAACCCACGCCGTTGTCGGTGACCGAGACTTCGAGATAGCCGCCTCGCAGGACCGTGTCCATGTCGACGTCAGCAGGCCCCGCGTGCTTGGCAACGTTCGTGAGAGCTTCGCGTACGGCGCCACTCAACGCCGCTAAGGCGCCGGGCGCGAGATTCACCTCGTCGACCTCTCCGGCCTCGAATCCCACGTTCATTCCCTGCGCCCTACCCACGTTCAGGGCGGCCCTGAGTGCTGAGAGGACATCGGCCTCCTCCCCGTCCCGGGTGTTCAGCGCGGACCGCAATTGTCGCGCCTCAGCGGAGGCCATCTCCGCGACGCGGTGCATCGCTTGGCCTCCCCCTTCGGGATGGGGTGTGCTTGCCGTAAGCGCGATCGCTTCGAGGGTTTGCAGCGCGGTGTCATGGATCATCCGCCGAGTCCGGGCACGTTCGAAACGTTCGCCCAGCTCACCCGAATCTCTGACGCCGTCGCGCAGGATCCCCCGAAAGATCGCCACCATGGCCAGCGCTGCGACGTAGTGGCTAAGCAACACCAGCAGCACCGCCCACGCGGAGACTTGCGTCGCCGAGACCCAGCCGACCAGCGTGGCGAACGCGACAAGGCACGCGATCGCCCCTGCGACAGCACCGCGGCAACTGGTCCACAAGACGACCGTTCCGCCCGTGATTGCCAAGCCCAAAAACACCGATGCCTCATTCGAGGTGAGCGCTCGCACCCCCGTGACAAACGCAGCCATCACGACCGAGTCGAGCACAATCCAGCCCAGTGCCATCTGCCGTCCACGAACGATCCTGGTCCACAACATGTGCATCAAACCCACGTTGACGGCAGTGAAGACGACGAGCAACACCAACAATTCCGTTTGCACCGCGCCGCGAGCCCAGGCCCTCGGGGCCAGCGACGTCACGGTGGCCAGCAACCGGTAGCCCGCGGCGCAACCCGCTGTCAGCAACAACAGTCGCGCCAACGTTCGATCGTGTGCGTCGACAGTCCCCGTTGCTCGGGAGCCAACGAGGGCGCGCCTGAGTGCGGTCACGCGCCGATCACCTCAAACCACCTTTGCAGAGACACCGCGATTGCCCCACTGCCCACGCTCACCTTCACACATGACCAGTCGCGTCCACAAGGACGTGATCAACTGCGTCGTGTTGCCCGGCTAGGAGGCTCAGCGGGCTCTTCTCCAATCACGGCTGGGGTGACGGGGACCGATTCACCGCCGAAAACCGGTTCGCGTTCGAGGAGCCAGGTCGGTGGTCGGCGCCCCATCCCGCTGCCTTCTCCCGCTCCGCCCATCATCGGCATCATGCCGCCCATGGGCATGCCACCGCGCATGCCTGCGGGACCGCCACTCATGCCTGGAGCAGATCCAAGTGTGGCCATCAAACGTGAGGCAGCGGTAGTCGATGTCGCCAAGCCACTGCCCGTCAGCGCCGGGTTTGCCTTGGCCGCGTCCGAAGAACTGCTGCCGCCGATCCCGCCGCCGATCCCCCCAACCTTTGAACCGAGCCCCGCTGCCACGCCCGCCGCGCCCAAAGCCGCCCCTGCAAGCGCCCCCTTCCCGAGGCCGCCCCCGATCACCGAGCCATCTCCCCCGTCCGAACCGTCGTCCGCTGGGTCAGAACCGTCCCCGTCGACTGGGTCCAGATGAGTTGCCAACCAGTCATTCCCTAAGCCAAAACGACCCAGCACCGCGGCCCCGGCCGCGAGCGAGCCTGCGGCGTACATATCACCGAACAGGGGTTCGCTGCCGACCGAATCTCCACGAAAATCCTCACCGGCGGCGAAGTCGCTGATAACGGGCCATTCGTCACGCGCGAGGCGATCGGCAACCGTTTGCGCCAGCGCGGGGTTGCTCGGGACCTGAGGTGGGTGCCCGGCGAGTGGCAGTTCTGGCACCGCCTCCTGGATGACCGTGTATTGCACGGCCAACTCCATCATCGTCGCTTCAGCTTCCGCCTTGGCGGTTGCCGCCGCGTCGACCATCCGCTCGCGGTGTTCGATCTCGCCCACCACTCGCTGTTGCTGATCCGGCGTCATCGTTTCCCACGCCTGAGTCAGGCCGGTCTGCTGCGCGGTAGGCAACGCCTTCCAGGAGCGGGCGTCCAAGGCTGGCGCGAAGGCACGCGCAGCCGCGCCCAACACGGGCACCTCCACAGCGGAGGGCATCCGAGCTTGCGCTTGGGCCAAGCACTCCGCGGCAGAATAGGTCAGATCCCTGGTGACCCCTACGAGTTCGGACACATTGGCGATGCCTTCGACCAGCTCCGCCATCATCATCTTGTATTGGTCCGCGGCGCCTCCGGCCCATGAGGGCGAGAACTCATCCAACTGTTGCTGAATCTCCGCACTGCGCTCTGCCAAGGTCCTGGCGGCTTGGCGCCACAGGTCGGCACCTTGCCGCACACTGGGCACGTCCGCGGTGGCGAGCATATAGATCATCTGCTCATGGCTGTTCGCGCGAAAGTGCTCGTGACCAGCACGCATCAGGCCTCCACCCCTCTGATCGAGATCGCAGCGGCGACAGCCTGGTCACCTTGCTGATAACTCGACGCCACGGTGTTCGTGACGTCCTCAGCGAACTTGATCGCCTGGTTGATGCCTTCGACCAGACCCTGGGCCTGGGCAACGGCGGACTGGTGCCGGGCGTGCAGCAGGTCCGCCTCGGGGAAGGTGCCAAGGCGGACCGGCGTGGCGGCCAATGTGGTCACCGTTTCTCGGGTGCTAGCCAGTGACTGCAACTGGACCTCGAGTTCGTGCGCGAATTCTCGAAGGGTCCCGAGGTGGGCGGCGAACGAGCCGCCCCCTCCGGAGTGACGATGATTCGGATATCGCATGGCGGGTGAGTCCATCCGACTCCCTCCCGGGCACTAGTTGTTGCGGCGTTAGTTCTGTGAAACTGCGACGGGTCGCCGGTCAAACTGCGACGGGTCGCCGGTCAAACTGCGACGGGTGGGCGGTTAGCCGACGTCGATGGTGGAGGCGAGGCGACGATCCAGGGCCAGCATCTCCGAAGCGCTATCGGAGACCCGCGTGCCGTACGCCGCAGTGAACGTCGAGATCTGGGTCTGCTTGCCCTGAATGCTGGCGATGGCTTGTTGCGCGGCCATCTTCGTGGCGCCGGAGGAGGCCGCCTCCCATTTGCGCGCCTGGCCGAGCAAAACGTCGAGCTCGGCATTGATGAAGTTGGAAAGTTCGTGAAGCTTGGCTGACGCTGCTTCCATCGGACCCTGCGAAAAGGCGATCGTGTCGTGGCTACTCATATCGATTCTCCTCTGAACGAGTTGGTGGGTTGGCGAAGGCGGCGTTGGCGTCAGCCAAGCCCGCTTGAGATCAATCCCTTGAAGGAGCTGCTCGTATCGGCGTCCGAACCGGCAACCTTGGTGCCGGCGGACTGCACACCTTCGGCCAGCCGGGACACGTGATTGGCGACCTCTTGGACGCGCTGCTGCAACAACGTGGCGCCTTCATCGAACGCCCGCTTCGCATCGCCTTGCCAGCTGATCGCAAGCTCGGCGTCCATCTCGGCACGCTTGGCGTTAACCCGGGCGGGCACGCCTTTGGCATTGTCATCAAGCGCTGATGCCAGCAGCGCAACCATGGACTGCTCTTGGCGCAGGTCATTGGCATTGGTGGTAGGACCGTCAACCATGGGAACTCCCTCGTCAAAGGCGCACGCTGGGGTTCCAGTCGTGCCCGGAGGCCACTGGCCAACGGCCAACGGCGGCGACTCCCCGACCACAGTCAATGATTCCTTGCGAAATCCTGGCTTCGTGCGGGCCGGTTTGCCACTATCCAGGACGCTAACGATCCCGGTGACCCCAGCCTGACAGCAGAAGTGTCCAAATCGGATGGGCAAAATTGCCCCGTCCCCGCGACTCCCACTCAGTGGAGCCGGACTCAGGGCGCTTCGGCCCAGGCAATCTGCACGAGTTCGTTGCCCTCACGGCGCCGCACCAGCCAGCCCCGACCCGCAGGTTGTGGACCCGGCTTCACCTCGCCGACGAGCGCTCCCTCGTCACGGGTGCCGGCCATCACCAAGCCCGGCGACGAGAGCTCGCGCAGCCGCCCCAACACCGGATCGAACATCGCACGGCCAGCGCCCCCGGCGCGGCGCGTGACGACGAGGTGGAGGTCGACGTCGCGCGCCTGCCCGAGGAGTTCCACCAGCGGTAACAGTGGGTTGGTGGCTGCCGCAGCCACCAGGTCGTAGTCATCCACCACCACAAAGAGCCGCGGACCTTGCCACCAGGTCCGATTGCGCAACTCCTCCGCCGTGACCTCGGGACCGGGGAGTCGTCGCCGCAGGCTGGTGACTGCTTCGGCGATGGCGTCGGAAAACATCGCCTCGGAGCCGGCATAGCCGATGACATGATCGAGGTCGGCCAGGTCGATCAGGTTGCGGCGGTAGTCCGCCACGATGATCCGCACCTCTTCCGGCGTGGTCCGCGCAGCGAGCTGACGAACGAGGACGCGCAGCAGATTCGTCTTCCCGCACTCCACGTCCCCGAACACAACGAAGTGCGGGTCGGCCGCAAAATCGAGACTGATGGGTTCCAGCCCGGCCTCGCCCAGGCCGATCGGAAGGCTGAGCGGCGGTCCGTCGCCACGGAGTTCACTGAGCTCGAAGCGCCGCGGCAACAGACCCAAGGGTGGTGCTTCCGTGGTCGCTGCCGCTGCTACGGCCGTGACCAACTGTTCGACTCCGGCGTAGAGGTCCTCTTTGTTGGCGCTGCCGTCGATGCGTGGCAAGGCCACCAAACATTGCTGCCGCTCCATGGTCAGCCCACGACCGGGTGCCCCAGCTGGCACGTTAGACGCAGAGCGCCGATCAATCTCAGAATCGCCCGGATCGCCCAAGCGCAATTCCAAGCGGGTCCCGAACATGTCGCGGATCTGCATCCTGACGTCCCACCAACGGTTGGCCGAGACGATCAGATGGATGCCATAACCTAATCCGCGGTTGGCCAGCATGGCGATCTGCTCCTCCAGCGCCTCGAAGTCTTGGCGCAGGGTCAACCAATTGTCGATGACCAGGAAGACATCCCCATAGCCTTGCTCGTCGCCGCGCCCGGCGTACCTTCGCCGAAAGGTCTCCATCGAATCGATGCCCTCGGCCCGGAAACGGTTCTCTCGATCCGCCAACAGCCGCGTGACGGTGGCCACAATCCGACGACAGCGTTCCTCGTCCTGACGGTCGGCCACCCCGCCCACATGCGGAAGGTCGGCGAGGGTCGCGAGGGTGCCGCCACCGAAGTCCAGGCAATAGACCTGCACTTCGGCTGGGGTGTGGGTGAGCGCCAGGCTGCTGACCAACGTGCGCAGCGCAGTGCTCTTGCCACTCTGGGGTGCCCCCACCACGATCGCGTTCCCTGCGGCCCCACTCAGGTTGGCCCACAACACATCGCGTACCTGCTCGAACGGCTTGTCCACCACCCCGTAGGGGATAACGAGGCCACCCGTACCCGCCCAGCCGACCGGGCTCAAGCCGCGATCGGGATCTGTCACGAGGGGAGGCAAGAGCCGATCCAGGCTGGGTGAATCCCCGAGCGGGGGCAGCCACACCTGATGGGGCGGCGGACCCTGACCCTCGAGCCGACGCACCATCGCCTCGAGCATCGACTCCCCCAAAGCCGCCGTCTCAAAGGTGCCCTGCTCGACCTGAACTTCTTCGCCGGCTCCTGCTTCGTCCAGTTCGGGGCCGCTCGACACGGCGGCAAACGACACGACGCGATGGCCCGAGGCAATCGGTGCCTTGCTCGCCCCGCCGCTCTCGGGCGGCAACATCCCCGAGACGAACGCGGCTTTGAAACGCACCATGGACGAGGTGTCTGCCTTGAGGTACGCCGAACCAGGAACTGATGGCAATTCATAGGCATCCGGAACCCCTAGCACGCTGCGGCTTTCGGACGCCGAGAACGTGCGCAACCCGATGCGATAACTCAGATGACTGTCGAGACCCCGCAGCCGACCTTCATCCAATCGCTGCGAGGCCAAGAGCAGGTGCACGCCCAGGCTGCGCCCCAGCCGGCCAATCATCACAAAGATCTCGATGAAGTCGGGTTTGCTCGACAACAACTCGCTGAACTCATCGATGATGACCAACAGGGTGGCCATCGGCACCAGGTTGGCCCCTGCTTCGCGGGCCCGCTCATAATCGCGCGCTGACGCATAGTTTCCGGCGGCCTTGAGCAACTCCTGGCGCCGAATCAGTTCCCCGTGGAGGGCCTCGCGCATCCTGTCAACCAGAGCGAGATCGTCCTCGAGGTTGGTGATGACCGCACACGTGTGCGGCAGCGTCGCCAAACCCGCGAAGGTCGCGCCGCCCTTGAAGTCGACGAGGGCGAAGTTCAGCGTCGCGGAACTATGAGTGGCGGCCAAGCCCGTCACCAGGGTGCGCAACAACTCACTCTTGCCGGACCCGGTCGCCCCAATGATCAGGCCGTGGGGCCCCATGCCGCCCTCCGCGGACTCCTTCAGGTCTAGCTCCACCGGGAGCCCATCTGGATCCAGCCCCAAGGGGATGCGCAACCGCTCGCGCGCGGAGCGTGGCCGCCACGTGACCTCGGTGTCCAGCGCGCGGGGATCCCCGATGCCGAGCAACTCCGGCAACCCCACATTGGAGGTGAGGGCGGATTCGCCGCGCTGAATGCGCGGCACCTGAATCGGCGACATCTGTCGGGCCAGGGTCTGCGCCGTGGTTTCGTCCAGTTGGTCGGGTACGCCGACGTACTCGATGCCTGCTTCGCCCACCACGCCCAGGCGTTCGGCCTCCACCACCAGCCGCAGCTCACGGCCCGACGGGGGCAGGACTTCGTTCAGGTCGACCACGGTCACCCCATGCAATCCGCCCTCGACTATCAATTGCCCGCCGAAGCGAGCCCCCGGATCGTCGAGCACGACAACGATGTGCGGCTGGTCGAAGCCGACACTGGGGTCTCGGGAATACCGTGGACGTTCGCCCAACGCGGGCGCAAGCAACTCCTCGAGCTCTCCGACCGAGGTTGCCACCTGGTTTCGCGGACCGCTGAGCGTATTGCGGGTCGGGTGTTGAACGTGCGGCAACCACTTCACCCACTCCCAGTCCGGCGTTCGGTCGGGCGAGCACAGCACCGCGATCCGCAGGTCGTCAGGGGAATGAAAGGCGGCCAGGTTGGCCAGCCATGACCGCGCCATCGACAACGAGATCACCCGGTCGCCGGCCACGACGATTTGGGAAAAGGACCGCGTTGCTACCGCAACCGGCAGATCCGGCACGGTTGCATAGGTCCGCACAAAGTGCCGGAGCGAGGTCGAGGCGACCGGATCGAGGTCTTCTAGAGGAACCGTTTGGGGCGACTTCAGGGGCGTCGCCAAGCGCTGCGGGCCACGCCCGACCCGCATGTGCAGCGCGTCGGCATCCGAGCGCCTGCGTTCCCACAAGCGGGGTCCGGCGATCGTTGTGGTCAACGCATCCGGCTCGGGATTGGCGAACAACAAGTGTGCTCGTTGCCGCAGCGCCGTCTCGCGCACGTCCTGGCGAAGGTTGGCGAGATAACGCAGATAGTCACGGCGCTCCCGATTGATCTCGGCCTTCTTCGACGACCCGCCACGGGCAAGCATCATGACGAGCATCCCGACCATCATGCCGGCGTAGAGAACGCCGAAAATGATCGTCATCGGACCACTCGTGCGACCAATGTAGAAGAACGACATCACGCCCATGCCGAGCATCATCGGCAGCATGAACATCATCTGCATGGTCGATTGGCTGCCCCCCGAACCGGGCAGGTTGGGCGGCGGCTGAAGTTGAACTTCACCGTGCGGCATCGGGGGCGCGGGTTGCCGAGGTGGGCGGCGGTGCACGCGCACGCTCATCGATGCCCTCCTCTGTCCGAGTGTTGCGGGAGAGACCGCTTATGCGCCATCGTCCTCGCGGGTGGAGACTTCCGACATGCTAGAGGTCGACCACCAGCAGCGCTATCGAGTGTCCGGGAGAACCGCATGACGAGAACCCATGACTGAGTCACTGGCCATGATGGCCCCCCGCCGCGTGACCGTCGTCGCGCCACACACTCGGGTCGACCTTGCTTTGCCAGCCCAAGCCACGGTTGGCGAAGTGGTCGCGCAGGTGGTCGAGTTGATCGGCATCGAGCAACTCGATCCGACGAGCGCCGCCGATGGCTGGCTGCTGGGCCGCCTCGGCGAGACCCCGCTCGATGCGAGCAGGTCGATTCTCTCGGCCGACGTGCACGACGGTGACCTACTCCACCTGCATCCGCGCAGCTCGCGGGTGCCGCCCGCCCTGTTCGACGACGTCATCGACGCCATCGCCCAAGCCGCGACGAGCCGCCCAGATCGATGGTCGGAGGGCACCACGCGCACAGTGAGTTTCGTTCTCGCCGGTTGCATGCTTGCCGCCGGAGCAGTCAGCCTCGCGACTCTAGGTGCCGGCTTTGCGCCCACCTGGGAAGTCGCCGCATTAACCGCTGCGTTGCTGGTCATTGTCGCCGCGTTCTTGTCCCGTGCCGTGGGGTCGGCAGCGGCCGGCCTCACCGCCGGGCTCGGCGCTCTGCCCTATGCCTACTGGGCGGGCGCCGACAACTTCCTGGGCAACCACACCGCGCTCCGACCGCCCGGCTCCGCCCTGCTTGTCGGCGCCGCGGCTGTCGCGTTGACCACGGCCGTAGCGGCTGTCGCCGTCGGGAGGTATCGGGCCGTTTTCGGCGCGATCAGCGCCATCAGTGTGATTGCCACGCTGGGGGGCGCTGCCGTCGCGGGGCTCTCGGCACGACCGGTCTCCGTGGCGGCGCTCATCGGAGCCCTCGCGACGTCGACTCTGCCCTGGCTCCCGTTCTTGTCGGTCCGCCTGGCCCGACTTCCTCTCCCCGTAGTTCCCGTTGACGTTGCCGAGTTCCGACGTGATGACCACCCCATTGAGGAACAGGAGATGATCGGTCAGGCCAGGCGCGGGGACATCGTGCTCACCTGGATCTTGGTGGCGTTGGCGGCCACCGTTCTCGGCTGCCTCGTCGTGCTTTGGCGCGAGCCGGGGACCTGGCCTAAAACGTTGGCAGGCTGCCTGTGCGGAATCTTCATTCTGCGCGCCCGCCGACTCAACTCCCGACCACAAAGACTCGCGCTCTTGGTCCCCGGGCTGATCGGACTAGCCGCCGTTGCCGTGGGAGCTTTGGCGGCCGCAGAACCGATCTGGCGGGTGTTCGTCGTGCCGTGTTGCCTCGCTGGCGCCGCGCTGTTGATCGGCTATGCCCTGCGCTCGCGCAAACGTGGCGCCAGCCCCTACTTGGCTCGCCTCGCGGATGTTGTGGACTTCCTCCTGGTGGCGGCACTGCTGCCTCTCACCGGAGCCGTCTTGGGGCTCTACGCGCGCATGCGCGGCCTAGGCGGTTGAGCGGTCGCCCAGTCCCGTGGCCACGACCACCAACTGGCTCTCCGCCTTGGTCAAGCCGAGTTCAATCACGCGCAGGGCACCGCGCTCGACGATGGCCAGTTGTTCATCCGCCAGTTGCGTGAGCTCTTGTCCTCGGCCCGCAGCGAGACCCAGAAAGGGCCCGGCGGCCACGGCGTCCACCCGGCCGAGCCGCTGCAATAACACGGCACTGGCCGAGCGAGCCGCGGGTAGGGCCCGGATCGATAGGTCCGGCAACAAGGTCAATTGACACTGCCACGGAGCGACAACCATCCTCGCCGGCTCATCGAGCGAGGCCTGGTCGATGACCGTCAACAGGGGCCTGCCCGGACTCGGCGACGTGGCGAAGCTGCTCGATGCGTTTGCGGTTTCGGGAGAGGTAATCTCGATGATCTGGGGATCGTCAATGCCCAGCCTCCTTAACGCCAACCACACGTTCGGTCGGCCCGTGACCACCTGGATGCGGGCTCCTGTGGCCAGGGCACGGAAGCACAGCACCAAAGCCAACCGGGTGTCGAGCACCGCCGAAATCGCAATCGGACGCTCGCGCATCAGCGCAAGCGAGACGGGAACACCGGCGTTGTCTCGCCCCAAAACCAGGCCGCCACGCTCAACGGAGATGCCGCGCAGGCTCAGGGTCTCGGGCGGCAGCAGCCGCTCCTCGGCAACTCGTCCGCAACTGCTCCAGCGCGTTCCGCCGAGCGCGACTGTCTCGGCGAGTGCGAGCCCATGCTCACCGTCCAGTCGGCGCAGGCGCACCCCGAAGGAGTCGGTCAAGTCTTTGAGCACAACCTCAAGCTTCTCCAGGTCCGCGGGCAGCGCCGCCGTCCGGAGCACCGACCGTCCCGACACGTAACCAGCGACCCCCGGATAGAGCGTTGTGGCCACCGCCGCCGCTAGGAAGGGCACCCGCGAAAGCTCTCGCACCAGGCGCGATTCGTCGAGCTGACCGAGGGACAGGATCGCCTGGCCCGTGTGCACCGCGTCATGCGTCGTAACACCCGACCAAGACTCCTCACGAATGTCTCCGTTCCCACCCAGTGCGACGGCGTACGCCGTGCGCACGTCGTCTGGTCCGAGCGGGCGCAACCTCACCACGGGAGCGACCGCGGCAACCAGACGAGCGGCCAGCGCGGCGAGGGCACGCTGGGCACCAGGCGCACCGCCCCCTCGGGCGGCAACCGCCGCGGGGCACAAAGCCGGATCAAGCCGGAGGGTCACCCACGTCGACTGATGTGCCACAGCCTGCCCGCCGGAGGCTTCGGCATAGGACGTCGCGACGGGAGAGCGCGGGTCGACGAGCGGCGAAGGGGCCGGCGTCACCCGAGTGAGGATCTGGACTGCGGCCAGCCGGACGTCGTGGCCTCCTAGCCCGTCGATGATGGTCTGCACGGACAGTTTCGGCAGCTCCGGGGTGCTGACGACAGCGAGGTCGAGCGATTCGGCTGCCAACACCACGCTCCAGCCACGGGAGTCGGTCAGAAAGCCCCAACTCGTCCCAGATCGGTCGGTGAAAGCCTCGAAAGTTTGGGTTGCGGAAGGATCCACGAGCGCTCCCGGACGCTCTGCTACACGATCCGACCGACGCCAAAACCGCAGCGCCACCTCTACCCAGGTGAACAGCCAACGCCCCCGCCACCTCAGAAGGGTCACCGCGGAGACGACCGGTGCCAGGGCGAGCCATGGCCCCCGCAAAGCCCACCCGTGAGGCCACGCGGCCAGCCCGACGAGTGCCACCAATTGGACGACCATCAGCTGGCCCAGCGCAACCGCAGCGACGCCGGAGCCCCGTGTCTCTGCGACCTTGGTCATCGTCACCTCCGGAAATCATCAGGGGCATCGCCCGCTGGCTCGCGTGAGCGTAGCCTAAGTAAAGTCCCTCGCCGACCGTCTAGAGTCTGCCCCTAGCGTCTGGGTCGTCAGGTCGGGCCGGACATCGAGCAGCAGCCCAGGAGTACGACGTGTGGTCTCGGCGGGATCAGATTCAGGCCTACCAGTTTCTCCGTCGGCGTACCGTCTCAGCCGTCCTGGTCGGCGATGCCAACCACGCCGAGTCGCCGACGCGGCTGGGGGTCGCCGGGGTGATCTCGGGCGTGGTCGCATCGGCGTTGCTGCTTGGCGGATTTGGTATCTATGGGGTGTTGCGCCCCGGCAATTCCACCGCGTGGCAGACCGCCGAAGGCATCATTGTGGAGAAGGAGTCCGGGACCCGGTTCATTCGTCGTGACGACGGCAGACTTCACCCGGTCCGCAACTATGCCTCCGAACGCTTGATCGTGGGGGGCGAACCCGACGTGGTCTCGGTTTCCCGCAAGTCTCTCGCTGCAGCGCCAAGAGGACGCGCCATCGGGATCGTCGGCGCCCCCGACTCACTGCCCACCCCCGAGTTGATGAATCGCGGCAGTTGGACCGCGTGCAGCACGACTACGGGAGTGGGCTCAACCGTCCAAGAGTCCCAGGTTGAGGTGCTCATCGGCGATCCTCCCGCGAAGGGTGCCGTGATCCCTCTCGACGCCGAGGTCGCGCTCGTTGCCGTGGCCGATGAGGAGACCTATCTCCTGGCCGACGGTCGACGCTTCAAGGTCGCCGGCTCGGATCCCGAGCGGGTGCTTGCCGCGCTGAGCTTCGACGCCGCAAGGACGCCTCGAATCACGGTTCCTCTCGCCTGGCTGTCGGTCCTGCAGGCCGGACCTGATCTGCGCTTTCCCTCGATCCCGGGCCGCGGCGACCGGACCGAAAACGCTCCTACACCCGGGGCCCGCGTCGGTCAGCTGTTCTCGGTCGCGAGCGTGGACTCAGACCGCAAGCGTTTCTATGTCTTGCTCGAGGACGGGCTGGCCGCGATCTCCTCCACCCAGGCGCAACTGGTCATGACCGACCCGCGGGTGGTGAAGGCCTACCCGGATGGGGACCCCGTAGAACGCACCTTGCCAACCTCAACCTGGGCGAGCGCCGCGATTTCCACCGTTGACCTCACCGCAGGCGATTACCCCCGAGTCATTCCGCAGCCACTGGCGGTGGACGACCGCATCGTGTCGTTGTGCCTGAGCCCAACCGGTCTCTCTGACGGACTGCCCGCCGTGCAACTTGGTTTTGCGGCAGGACCCGTCCCGATCTCCGCAGACCTCAGCTCGGTTCCGGTTGCCGAATCTGGGGTCCCGATCAGCGCGGGAGCGGCCGACGCGATCGCCATTGCACCCGGCTCAGGCGCTTTGGTGCGCGGCATCTCCTCGGAGGTGAACATCGATGCCCCGGTGTTCCTGGTCACCGACTTGGGCGCGCGATTCGCGATTCCCGACGAGGATTCCCGGGCGGCGTTGGGGTACGCCGGCGTACCCATCGTTGATCTGCCGGCAGCCATGGTCGCGTTGCTCACGCTCGGACCCAGTCTAGGTATTGCCAGCGCGACCGAGGTGCCCGCGCCGTAGAAGCGGCGGCCTGACGCGTTTGCGTGTGGGCAATTCGGCTGACGCGAGTGAGGCAGTAGTGCGGTTCAGCCGGGCACGTGCGGCGCCCTAGATTTCTGGTCAGGGAACAGCATCACGTGCCCCGATATGCCGCTCAACCGTCCCCGCCCCAACCATTTCGCCAGACCGGAGGATGTCGCGATGGGCAACCCGGCTCCAACGCCCCGAGAGTTCTCGGGCTCAACCGCCCAGGTGGAGGTCGAGCAAGCCCGCAAGGTGCTTCAAGACACTTCCGTGCTGATCGCGCAGATCTTGCAGGAGGTGACCGCCTTTCAGGCGACCACCTTCGATCCTTCCTGGTGTGCCGGCATCGGTGCGCAGACCGGCGTTGCGATCATGAGTTGGCGTGAGCAGTTGCTCGAGACGCTGGTCACGCTCGTGAAGTTCTACAACCAGTTGCAGCAGGTGTTGAGCCACTCAGTCAGCGCCATCCAGAGCGGGGACGACGAGCAAACCCAAGCACTGCAAACGCTCCTCAACGCCTACCCCCTGCTGGCTGCGGCCGCCCGAGCCTTCCAGGAGTGACGCCATGCCATGGACACCGGCCGTAACCCCCTACATCCACACCGCCTCAGGGGGCGGGAGCATCACTCATCTTCAGTCCCTGCTGGGCGGCAACCCCACCGCAGTCCAGCAGTACGCCGAGGCAGTCATCGCCCAAAGCGCCACCCGCATCCTGGCCCTGGTCGAGGAGCTGGAACAGGCCCGCAACAGCCTGCAAAAGGTGTGGCCGCAAGGCGCCGCCTCCGATCAGGCCTTCCGCACTGCCGGGATCGGAGTCAACAACTTCACCGATGCGACCCGACCGGTCTTGTCGGCGGCCCAAACGATTTCCAAAGTCGCCCAGGTGATCCAGCACGCGCAAACGGGTTACAACACGGTCATGGGAGTCGCCGAGCCGGGAGTCGCATCCTTGATGTCGAATCCATGGACCTATGGCGCCGGCGTCGCAGCAGGTCAAGCCACTTCGTTCTCGACCGGCGGGCTGCTTCAGGGTCTGGGTCAAATCCTCTCCTCGCTGGGGGCCACCGAAATCGGCAGTTACGTCACGGCCCTTGGCCAGATCGGCTCCGGAGTCAGCACGTTGGTGGATGCTCTAGGTGGCGACGGCTCCTCGCCGAGCGGCGGACTGTTGGGTTCGGGAGGGGGCGTGTTCGGCCCCGGGAACTACGGTTATCAACCCTGGTCTCAAGGCGGCTACGGCCAGTCGCCGTACACCTCGGGTTCCTATCCCACGGGCGCCTACCCGACCGGCGCCTACCCCACTGGGCCCTACACACAGCCCGCCGGTCTTACCTCCTACGCAGACCCCGGTTCTTCCAGTCCCACACCCGGATCGGTGTACAACCCTGTCGGATACCAGCCGAATCCCTATGCCCCTCAGGCCTGGAACCAACAGCCAGCCACGTATCAGCCGGCCAACTACCAGCCGGCCAACTACCAGCCGGCCAACTACCAGCCAGGCACATATCCGCCGGCCTGGAAGGTGCCCACCGATGACGCGCTTGGCACCTGGATCCCCCGCGACTCGGGTGATCAGGGTGGCGGCCACGGCGGGGGGAACGGCGGGGGTGATCGCGGCGGCGATCGCGGGTCAGGAACCCACGACCACCACCCTGGCCCCCGAGCTGACCGCAGCGATCACGGCGGCCACCACCATGACAAGGGCGCCGACGACGGCACGAAGATCACGGTGAGCAGCGGCAGTGACAGCGTGGTGTTCCACGTCGATGGAGACCAACCCACCAAGTTCACGACGCAGGTTGGCGATCACGGTGGCAATGCGGTGCAAATCACTGTGAATCCCGACAAGTCCGGACCGAATCCCCACAAGCACGGACACTGACCGCCGACGCCATGTTCGGTTCCGTTGCCGACCGCCGATCGCTCCGGCGGCGAACCCTGGCGCTGGGCGTCGCGCTCGTGACATTAACCCTGTTGGCCCCCGTCGACGGTGCCGCTGGCGTCGACGGCTGTCACCGCACCTCGCAGGTCAACCAGGGCGAATCCCCCTGGGCGCTGCAACGCCTGGTTCCCCAACGCGCGTGGTCGATGTCGAAGGGTGAAGGTGTGCTTGTCGCCGTTCTCGGAAGCGGAATCGATGCGGCAAATCCGCAGTTCGGTCCCGACCAAGTGCTGGCCGGACGCGACGTCCGCACAGGTGGCAGTGCCGACGACGACTGCGACGGCAGCGGCACGTTCGTGGCCGGACTCATCGCTGCGCAACCGGACCCACGCACCGAGGTCGTGGGGATTGCCCCGTTGGTGCGGCTCTTGCCGATCCGGGTCAACGAGACCACCACCGAAGGCACCGACCCGCCCAACCCGAACGACCTTGCCAAGGGCATCGCCGAGGCCGAGCGCGAGGGAGCCCGGGTCGTTGTTATCTATGAGGCGGCCACCCATTCCAGCGGCCGGCTTGAGCGCGCTGTCGCTCGAGCGGTCCAGCGGGGCATGGTCATCGTGGCTGGCGGCACCTCCATCACGCAGACCTCAGATGCCCCGCCGCAGGGACTCTTCCCGTGCGACCTTGCCGACGTGGTGGGGGTGGTTGGCGTGGACAGCGCGGGTGCTCCGGTGCCTGGGTCCTGCTCCGGGGACGCAGCCGACCTGTCGGCTCCGGGCAAGCAACTGGTGAGTACCGCACCACCGTCGGGGGCCGGGCTCGCTCACGTCAGCACGAGCGACGAGAACGTGCCCGGGTTTGCCGCGGGCTACGTTGGGGCAGTAGCCGCACTGGTGCTTTCCTACGAACCCAATCTCAGCGTCGATGAAGTCGCACGGCGTCTGGCCGTGACATCGGATCGAGCGCCGTCGGGGGAACGCGACCCAGCAGTCGGCTGGGGATTGGTCAATCCGTACGCCGCCGTCTCGGCACTCGTGTCGGCCTCGCCTGCGGTGCCCACCGCGGCCCGGTCGGAGGCGTTTCGTCCCGCACGTCAGCCTGAGGGCCAGCCGCCAGCGGGCGCGCTACTCGTGGGCGCCGTACTCTTGTTCTGCACGATCGCTGCGTTGCTGGTCGCGTTGGGGACAGGGCGCGCGAATCGCCGACACTGGCGACCGGGAACATGACGGGTTCTGGACTCGCGAAACGCCTCAGCACCTCGACAAGATTCGCTGGTAAGGTCGCACAATTGCGTAGGATTTCCGTCGAGTTGGCGCGCACGCTCGTGCTTCGCTCGGGAAGGAGGGGCTAGGCGTGCCGTCCACAGTGGCCTCGTATGCCCCCGACTCCGCCCAGGCGCTTCAGGTGGCCGTGATCGAAGACCATCCCCTCTATCGCGAGGCGCTGGAACAGGTCTTGCTCGGCGCTCCCGGTCTCGTGCTGGGGCTCTCGGTGGCCACCATCGAGGAGTTCGAGGCGCGGCTCTCGGAGCCCGTCGATGTCGTCATCGTCGACCTGCACTTGCCGGGACTGGACGGTGCGGCGGGGGTCGCCCATCTGACCACCGCGGGGCACATCGTGCTGGTGTTGTCGGCGTCCGTCGACGGGCCCGATGTGGTGCAAGCCATCGGCGCCGGTGCCCGCGGCTATGTGTCGAAGGACGCCCAGGCCGCAGAGATCTGCGCAGCAGTCCATGCGGTCGGCACGGGCCGAGGCTATGTTTCCCCCATGCTGGCCGGCCACCTCCTCAACACCACCAGGCGGGCGGCACCGGACATGCCCGATCTCAGTGATCGCGAGCGCGAAGTATTGGCCCACGTCGCCCGCGGCCTGACAGATCATGCGATCGCCGGAGCGTTGTGCATCAGCGTCAGCACGGTCCGCTCGCACCTCGATCGGATTCGGGACAAAACCGGCAAGCGACGTCGCGCAGACCTCACCCGCTTCGCGATCGAGAATTCCATCCTGATCCCGTAGTCCCCACCCAACGGTGCGAGGTTTCTTGGGTAGTTCGGCCCTCGGCAGGCGGCGTACACGTTCGTAGGGTTGGCAACGACGGTCCTCGACGCTCCGGTCGAGGCGCACACCCACGCACGGAGGGCACATGTCCCAAGACTCCGCTGTGGAACTGCCCCAGCAAAACCTTCTCCCAGATCCCGAACCTTCGAGGCGCGAGTTGGATCCCGCGCACCGGGCCGTGCTCCTGATCGCGAGCTCCCAGCCAGCTCATCGCCTGACCTTGTTGCAGTCCGAGGAGTTGCTCGACGCTGTCAGTGAGTTAGTCAATGGATATGGCATGCGACCCGAGGAGATCAGTCAAGCCGTGGCCGAGTCGAACCCGCTGGAAGCCAACGACCCCGCGGGGAGCCTCGCACAATGGTGCCGGCGCCTGCCCGAACACTTCGCGGCACGTTCGCCCGTGGAAGCGGCCCTGACTCCGGCCGTTGCAGAGGCGCGTAGGGCGGCGGTCCAGGATCCGCCCACCACCTCGACGTATCGTCCGCAACATCTCGCCAAGGAGCCTCGCCAGGTGGCGGCTCGCGGATGGCGGCGCCTCGTGCGCCTGGCGCCCGGGGCGGACGAACGCACCGAAGCCGAGTTGATTCGGGCCTGCCAGGCGCCCATTGCGGGCTATCGCCACGTCGTCGTTCTCTCACTCAAGGGCGGTTCCGGCAAGACCACCACCACCGTCATGTTGGGACACACGTTCGCCACACATCGCGGTGATCGGGTTGCCGCCGTCGACGCCTCCCCCGACGCGGGGACCTTGGCTTTCCGCATCGCCGATGAGCCCGCCAGTTCGGTGCGCACGTTGCTGGAGAACGCCGACGATCTGCGCCGCTACGTCGACGTACGCCCCCTGTCGGGACACACCGTGTCGCGGCTCGAGGTGATCTCCTCCGATGTCGACCCCACCGTGGTGCGGCCCTTTGGCGGCGCCGATTATCGTCGGGCGGCCGATCTGTTGACCAGGTTCTACAGCCTGGTCTTGACCGACTGCGGCGCCGGTTTGATGCACGACGCGATGGGGGCTGTGTTGGACTCGGCCGACCAGATCGTCCTGGTCCTCAACGCCTCCGTGGACGGCGCTCGCAGCGCAAGCCTGACCTTGGACTGGCTGGACGCCCATGGCTATGCAGATCTGGTGCGCGGCGCCGTCACCGTGATCAACGCCATCGACAAGAAGCCGGTCATCGAGCTCGATGACCTGCGCCAGCACTTCGGCGCCCGGTGTCGCGACGTCGTCGAAGTGCCCACCGACCGGCACCTTGCCGAGGGTGGCGCCACCGACCTGGCCCGATTGGCGCCAGCGACACGGCGGGCCTACCTCCGTCTGGCGGCGACGGTGGCGTCGGGCTTTGAAAATGCATCCGCACGCCGAGGAGGTCACCGATGAACGAGTCCGTGGATGTGGACCGCGAGGTCCAGCGACTGATGGCCGAAGTGCGCGAGCAGCAGGTGCAGCTCGAAGCAGCACAGGCCACCATGCAGGCAACCCAGATCATCGGTTCGGCCGAACGCGGTCTGGTCGAAGTCGTGCTCCACGGGGGCGGTCGCATCTCCTCGGTGATCATTCACCCCGACGCCATGCGGCAATTCGATGCTCACACCTTGGGCAACGTAGTGCTGGAGGCCATCCACGACGCCATGGGTCAGTTGGTCGACCTCACCCGGGACACCTTTGCCCCCCTCATGCCCGACCCCTCGGCCCTCGACGACGCATTCACCTACTGGGACCCCAGCGACCAGCCGGTAGATCGCCGCTAACCCCTCGAGTCGGCGCAAACTCACGGTTCGATCAGGGAGCAGTGACCAACCGGGCGGGGCCACGCGCCCCCCACTGCACCGCGGCGCCCGCGGCACCCGCCAGATCCGCCTCCATCAGCGGATACCCCAACAACGCTGCCCCGGCGAAGAACCCTGTTTCCATCCCGAGCTCGGCCAGTCCAGCTTCCCAACGATGCTGGGGGCTGGCGGCGTACGCCGGGTTCAACTCGGGATCGTGGGCCCAATGCTGCCAATTGCGCAGATCTACGCCGTGGGTCGAGCTGAAGCTGCCTCGATCGTGTAGGTCGATCGGGAGCGCCTGCACCCCTCCTGCCGTGGGCGGTCCTGGCGGAGGAACGAAGCCATCGCAGAGCGCCGTGGCGGCAATCGACCCCAGCGCGCCGCCACCGAAACCAACACGGGAATAGGAGTCGTAGCCGTCGTCCAACGCGCGCTGGAGCAAGACGCCCGAGCTGCCGACCAGCACCTCCGCACATATCGTCTTCTTGACCTGCCCGAGATCTCCGGTGGCGTTCCAGCGTTCGAGGCCGAAGAACCCCGCGGCCGGGCCCGCAACCGCCGCGGCGTCATAGCCCAAACTCGCCGCCTCCCCGACGAGACCCTTCGGATGCACGCGTCCGTCGGCGTCCAACGTCGACAAGCCCGCGTCGACAAAGAAGGGATCCTTCACGGTCAAGAGGAACGAGGTGGTGGCGTTCGTCGCCGCGAGGTAGCGCGGGACGCCGCTGTAGAGCTGGTAGGGTTCATGCGGATCGAGAAGTTTGTGGGTGCGCATCCAGTCCAGAACGCCCCGATTCTCCAGCCCGTCCCGGGCCCAGTCATTGAGTTTGGTCGCGGCCCACTCGCTGCCGAAACTGCCAGCGGCCCCCCACGCGGCATGCCCCAAGCCGTTCCAGATGGGCTGTGCGAAGGGGTCAGTCATCGGCTGGGAGGTGTCAGTCAACATGTTGCGGAAGATCCCCAACGGGCTGGTCATCAGGGCGTAGCCGAGTCCGACACGTTTGGATTCGGCGACGACATTCATCAACCCATAACTGCCCGCCAAACTCAGTCGCGCGGGCTCTTGAGGGACAAACAGGCCGGGGACATCGCCCCAGGTCAACAGGTTGCGGGGCAGCCACGAGGTCGGGAACAGGGACTTGCCGAACAACTCCACCATGAAACTGGCCGGTTTCCCGTTCGGCGCGGTCGCCACGGCCTGTTCGTCTAGGTCTCCGGCTATCGCGAAGAGTTCGTGCGACAGTTGGTCCCGAACTGCCACCCCGTCGGTCAAAGCCTTCGTGATGTACGGCGCCGCGACGGCCACGGCACGGGCCCCCATGTCGGATCCTCCCCGCGCGAGCTCGAGTGCCACCCGAGGAGCAGCGGCACGGATCAGGTCCGCCTTGACTCCCGAAAGCGCCAGCTGACCGTTCTCCAGCAAGGTCGCAGCGTCGGCAAGGGACCGGCCCGTGCGCGCTTTACGGCCCGCCGTGTCTGCTAGCCATTGACTCAAACCTGAGGAGGTGCGCTCGAAGGAGGCATGCGCGGCCCCCGTCCAGGATGTCGCGTTGACCCGACCGCGAGCGGTGTCGAGGCCATCCGACACGCCTTCCGAGAGGTCGCTAGAAGCCTTGGCCCAGGTCTGCGCAGTTGCCCGCAACGCGACCGGGTCCCCGACGCAGGCTTGGCTGACTGAGTCGAGCGTCAGCAACGCCGGCCCCAACACATCGATCACTCCGAACGAGGGATACATGGCCGTCCCCGGCTGGCCAGATCCCGTCATCGGCCGTTCCTGATCTCAACATCGAGCCGCGTCAGCAGCACCTGGAATTGGTCCGCCATCGTGGCGTCCCGCTCGTCGAAAGCAACCCCGGCGCGATCGGTGAGCTCTGCAAGTTCGGTTGCGGAACTCGCCTCCAGGTGAACTTCTTCGGCGCCCGCCGACTGTCGGCGCTGATAGGCCGAATGCAACTCGCGAGAGGCGGCCAGGTCTCCGAAGGCGGCGTCATGGACGACCGCCGAGGCGACCGATTCACTGATCCGGGTGAGCGCGACGGCCTCCGCTTGGGCTGCGGCGGCGTACTCCCGCAACGCGGTCGGACTGACCAACACCTCGCCACCGTTTCCGTCGGCCACCCACAATCCTCCTGTCACGACTCGTCCTCGCCTCTCATCGGGCACCTGCACCGTGGGTGAGGTCGTGCCAAGACTGACGCACCCGGTCGACATCAAGGTGCATGCGCTGGCGCAGCGCCTCCTGTTCGTGCGGATCCACCACCGCACCCACCTCGGTGGACGGGAGCCAGTAGTTCTCGCCGTACATCGGATAGGCGAGGTTGTGCTGCCCTGCACCCTGTTGCAGGCTCAGGTTGTTGCCGTAGTCGGTGGCCGCGCCCATGAGGTCCCAAGTCGACCCGGTCAGCACTGTGGCTGGATGACGGGCCACCGCGTCGGCGTACGGCGTCAGCGTGTCCGAGGCGCCGCGCGACCAGGAATGGAGCACGTTGTAGACGGGATCCGGGTTGGGTGGCGGATCGCCGAACGCATATTTGCTGATCACCCCTTGTGCGGTCACCACGCCGAGCGCCAGCGCCGAGGAGCCGACGTTCTTGGTCTGCCACAGGATCGGGCCTGCCACGCCAGCACCGGTGGCAGCCGAGTGACCCCACAGATTGGCGTGCCACCTCAGGTTGTCGCCATCGGTGAACGCAGGCTTGGTGATCACGAAGTCGGCGGCGGCATTGGCGGCTTCGACTGTGTAAGGGATGGCTCCCAAGACCAGCGGCCGCAGGCCACTACTCAGGGGAAGTTTGGCGGCGGCGCCGGTGATCCCTTGGATCCGGCTGGACAACCCCAGCGCCGCCTGATCGGTGAGCATCAGGGTGCCCGCGGTGAGCGTGTCTCCGGCGAGGCGTGATGCGAGGGGGTTGTTCAAGTAGTCGATGCCGGTCACGGAGGGGTTGAACAAACCCGTGATCAAGACATCGTTGAGGGCGCTGCCGGGGATCCTGAGCAGCCCCTGTTTGAAGGCCTGGGCGAAGGGCAGATAGTCGGGTGAGCCCATCAGGATCGACGCCTTCACGAAGGGGGAGACCACCGCACCGGCACCAACGAAGCCGAGGTTCGTCATGGGATAGGACCAAGAGCGCTCCCACGGATAGGTCGCTGCCCCGCTGCCGAAGAGGCGGCCCAAGGAGCGGTGCACAAATCCGGAGTACGGCGTCACGGTGGTCAGGTGCTCGGCCGACTGGCTGAGCTGGTGTCCCAGTTCAGATGCGATCGATTGGGCCGAAGCGATCGCCCCCTCGCCCAAGGTCTTGCCCTGCTCGACTAGGGCACGCTGGCCGACGGCCACGGCTGAGGGCGGCAAAGCGGCAGCCCAGTTCGTGAGTCCCGCTGCTTGAGATTCGAACCGTTGGCGCACCTCGAGCGTCTGAGATCCCGCTTGGCGTAGCGCCCGCGCACAGGACCGCAACTCGACGGCCGCTTGGCTGGCGCCCCCGCATAAGAGTCGTAGTTGCGTGGATCCCTGTGACGAACGCCGCCGGAACGACTCCCGGGCCAGCCCGTCGGGCCATTTCGTGAGAGTTTCGGCGGTGCGCGTTTCAAGGCCGTCCGCCACTGCGCTCTCTCGGGCCAGCAGCGTGTCGATGGTCGCCGCAGCCGCCTCAAGCCGGGCCGGGTCTCCCGTTGTGGCGATCACCCATCGATCGAGCAATGCGAGGTAGCCCCCCAAGGGCGCGGGCAGCACGCTCGGGGAGGTCACGGGTAGATCAATCCGTCGTAGGGCAGCGTAGGCAGCCGGAAACTCCGCGCCGAGTCGTCATCCTGATCCTCGAAGGCGCCGCCAGAGAAGGCGATCGTGGAGGCCAGCGACATGAGTTCGGCCGAGGCTTCCTGGAGGGAGTCGCCGGTGTTCTCCAGGAACCCGAGATAGGCCGCGAGGACCGCCGCCGACTCTGGAATGGTGCCAAACGCGGGCGCTTTGACCTCTGCCTGCCGTACGACGGCGTCCGCGGCCCCGAGATCTGCTGCCGCCGGGGTGAGGTGCGCCCCAAACTCCGTGAGCGCGGCCGGGTCGACGACGACGCGGGGGGCATTGGACACGTGTGGCACCTCGCTTCAGCGGCGGGCCCGCGCGCTGGTGGCGCGGGCTGATGCTTCGACCCTAGAAGCACGCTCGGGGCGCCGATATCGGCCGCGCTGCCGGTTGCCCTGTAGTCACATTTGCTGAGCCCGGTGGGTAGTCATACGGCCGACCCCTCAGCCCATCACGGTCCCGGACGAGTCGGGGTTGGGCTCACGTAGTCGCGAAAACGTGCCCAGATTGACGTCGAAGCCCGTCAGCTCGGCGCGGAACTGCACCGGCTGGCTGTCGTGGTCCGCCCTGTGGTCGTGAACTTCAGTGATCAGGTGAGCCATGAGCTTGCCGATGACCGGTGCGTTCTTGAACTGGTTTCCACTCGTGCCGATCGCGACGAAGAATCCATCGCGGTCGGTGCGGTCATAGATCGGAATCCAATCCGAGGACACGTCGTAGATTCCGACGATGCCTTGGGGACGCGACGGGATCGCCAGGTCGGGGAAGCGTTTGGCCGCGCGCAGCACCTGAGCTTCATGTCGGGCCACGGTCGGCCGATAGTCCAGGGTGTCGAGATCGCTCACCCAGTCAAGCGGATCACAGTCGGGCTCGGTCCCCCCGACCAACAGCCCGCCGCCCGCGTCGGGGCGCAGATAGGTCCCCAGGTCCAAGTCGGCGATGATCGGCAGCCTGTCGCCCAGTGCCGCGCCAGGACTCGGGCTGTTGGACCCGATGCACCTCCTGGCGAAGGGCACGCTGGGTGACTCGGAAGTCCGCTCCCACTCCGGCCAATCGATTGATCTGCGGCGACCAAGGACCTGCCGCATTCACCACGATCGGCGCTTTGATGCGTTGCCCATCGGACAGCGTCACCGCCCAGGTCTGCCCGACTCGGTCCAGGCCCACCACGGCGCGACGAAACAGCGTGCTTGCCCCGCGGCGTACGGCGGCGTCCACCAGGTTGCTCGTGGCAAGTTGCGGATCGCTCACATATCCGGCATCCGGCGTGTAGAGAGCCCCGAGCGTCGAGTGCGCCGGAGCGAAGAAGGCGTCGCTATCGACCGGCTGGGGAGGGAAGTAGCGTCCAACATCGATGCCGGGAAGCCTGGCTCGCAACGTGTCCGAATCCCAATGTTCGTAGGGGATTCCGGCGCGATCAAACATCGCGGTCATGGGGGGCAGGGGCACCTGCTCGACGTCGAGGAACGCCAACCCACACTGCACCAGCCTCGGCAACCCTGCTGAGTCCGCACCGACTTCCTCGCCCCAGCGCGCCCAGCGCAGCCGCGACTCCCAGGCCAGTACGACGCCTGCCCAGGTGGAGTAGTTGAAGCGCACGATCGCGCTCGAAGCGCCGGTGGTTCCCAGGCCTGGTCCGGCCGCTCGGTCGACGATGACCACCTGACGTCCCTGCTGGGCCAAGGCATGCGCCGTGCCCGCCCCGCAAATGCCTGCGCCGATCACGATCGCGTCCGGAGTCAGCACCGGCACAGCATCTCAAACGCCCGTGCCGTTGAGTTGGGCCTCCCTGCCTGTTGGCAGGCCCAACTCAATGGGAAGGCAGGCCCAACTCAATGGGAAGGCAGGCCCAACTCAACGGGAAGGCAGGCCCAACTCAACGGGAAGGCAGGCCCAACTCAACGATGGTTCAGGGTTTCGCGGAGCCGGCGGAGCGCCGGGGTTTCGGCGTACCCAAAGTCCCAGAGCAAGCCGATCCCGGGGTGGAATCGACCGCGGCGACCTACGCTGCCTCCCGAGCTGTAACGGTCGGTGATCCCCCACGTCGTCACGCCTTCGCATGACGGCTCCGCGAGGCATGCCCCGACCACCTCGCTCGGGATCGCTGCCATGCGGGGGCTGGTCACGTCGAGCTCGGAAACGCGGGACGCTACGCCCAGTTTGGCAAGGGCGCGGAACCTGCCGCGCAACTGGCGTACGTCGATGTGCCGGCCGCCTCGGATCGTGTCGGCCTCGTCCAAGTGCGCCTGGAACCCGATGCCGGTGAGTGGCACATGGTCAGCTCGGAGCCGACGTACCAACGTCAGCATCGTCCTGAATCGCTCGTCGTCCCCTTCTAACCCGAAGTCGTTGATCCACAACTCGGCGGCCGGGTCCGCGCGATGGGCCACGCGCAACATTTCGGCGACGTACCCAGGACCCAAAGCACGGAGCCACACGTGGCGTTGGAGCCCCCGTGGCCCGGGCCGCTCGCCATAGTCGGCCAACGGCTCATTGATCACATCCCAACTCGCCACGCGTCCGCGATATCTCCCGACCACCGCGGTGATGTGGTCCCGCGCTGCCTGACGCAGCAGGGCCGGACGCGACTCCAGACGATCCATCCAGGCGGGATTTGCTTCGCCGAAGATCAGCGCGTGCCCGTGCACGCGAAGCCCGTGGCGATCAGCCAGATCGACCAGAAGGTCCATCCCGCTGAAGTCGAACGAGCCAGGGCCGGCGCCGCGACGGGGGTGGATCAGTTGCCACTTGCCGGCATTTTCCACACTGATCGCGGAGAAGTCCCCCGCCAGACGACGCAGGTAGCGCGGGTCGGCCACCAGCGGCCCCGGCGCTACGGCCGCACCCAGGTAGAAGTCCGGCCGCTGGGCCTGCATCAGGCCAGCCAAGCTGTCCTGGCGCGGACTGGGCCAGGACAGCCTCCGCGCCGCTTGCCAGGACACGTCCCGACCAGCGGCGACCAGGCGATCCACCACCAGACCAGGACCATGTTGCGCACTCAGCCCCAACCACAGCCTCCCGGGACGGGTGATCGATCCCGCCCCGTCCAGTTGGCCGATCCGCCGCCCGTCAAGGTGGACCACCGCCCGCGACCCGGCGAATCGAAGCGTCAAGTCGTGGCGGGTAAGGCGAGGCAGGGGAGCGATGAGCGCGCGCGAATGCGGCCGAAGACCCTGGTCGAAGAGACGCACTCGCAGCCGCCTTCCCACCAGGTCGACCCGGAAGGTGGCGAGTTCCGCCCGGAACTCATCCTCGATCAGGGGCGGCGCGCCGTACACGCTGATCGTGCCGCCGCCCCCGAGTTGGCTGAGGCCGATGTCAAGCGTCACCTGACCCGAGTGCACCAACGCACCCGAGAGGTGCAGGGGCGGGTTGAGAAACGGCGGACCCGCCTTCGCCACGATGGCCGCCCTGGTCGGGCGGACCACCAGGGCTGGCCGTGCGCCAGCTTCACGGCGGCGTACCCCGTCGAGTTGCCAATGCACCGTATCGAGCAAATCCAACCTCGTGGGCTGAGTCACCAGGTCCCCGACGTACGGCGGCGCGCCGCCTCCGCTTGCTGGCCCGGCAGCGCCGAGCAAAACGCTGACCAGGATCGCGAGTCCAGACTTCTCCATACCGCTCATGTCCCCAACGTAAAGCCCTGGTGGCTGCCCCCGCGCTGGGCCGCGGGTTCGACCCACCCTGGTTGAATGATTCACCACAACGAAGGGACGGTTCCGGGTGCGGCACAGCGACGAAGGTTGGTCCGAACTGTTCGCGGGTCGGATCCCCACCGGCGGCGACCTCGCCGATCGCTACGGCCCCCTGGTGATGGCCGGTCCGCGACTGGTGATCGGCCAGTTGGGACAGAGCCTGGATGGCTTCATCGCGGCCCGCACCGGAGACGCTCGGTTCGTCACGGGAGCTGCTGATCGTGAGCACCTCCACCGATTGCGGGCCTTGGTCGATGCGGTCGTGGTCGGCGTACAGACCGTCACCACCGACGATTGCCTGCTCACTGTCCGCGACGTGCCCGGCAGCAACCCGGTGCGCGTGCTGCTCGACCCGGAAGGGCGGGCCCCGGGCAACGCAGCCTTGCTCACGCACAATGACGCGCCCACGCTGTGGCTGGTGAGCGACGACATCACCCCACCACCGACGACCGCGCCTCACGTGACTGTGGTCGCGCTGCCCCGGGCCGCGGAGTCGGGTTTTGCTCCCGAGCTGGTCGTGGCGGCCTTGGCTCACCGCGGGCTCGGCCGTGTCCTCGTCGAAGGGGGCGGGGTCACCGTCTCCCGGTTCCTGAGTTCAGGGGCGCTCGATCGACTCTGGATCACCACCGCGCCCTTGTTGATCGGTGACGGGGTTCCGGGAGTTCGATTCATCGGACACGACAAACTTGCCGACGCCCTGCGCGCCCCCTCCCGAACGTTCCTCCTCGACGGAGAGGTCTGCGTCGAGCTCGACCTCACGCGCGCGACCGGACATGGTCAGCGCAAGCACCACGAAACCCGGCAGCACACTCACGGTCGATAACAGTCCATAGCCCGCCGCCACTGCCACGCCGTACTCCGGGCGGCCTCCCACCAGCGCCGCACCCAACGCCCCGGCAGCCTCGCGCGGCCCCCAACCGCCGAGGTTCAGCGGCACCGCCATCCCGGCGAGCACCAGCAGCCCGATGGCCAGTCTCGTCCGCCACCCGATGGGATCGGACTCGCTCAGGGCTGCGCCCACGACCAGCGTCAGCGCGACCAGGGCGAACAGCGCGACCCACGACCAGCCCCAGACGCGCAGCCGATCCGTTCTGTCGAGTCGACGCAAGGTCGGCCAGGCCGCCACCCACGCTACCCCCGCTCCGGCGGCTGCCAACGCGGCATAACCAAGATGTTGTACGACGACCAGCGTCGCCGCTGTCGCGCCCAACAACACCGCCAACCCGGCGCTGCGCTCAGCAATGACGCTCCCCGCACCGGCTCGCCAGCCGCTGGGCTGGCCTGTGTGCCGGCGCCAGGCCCGGAGCGCATCGCCCACCACGCCTCCAGGAAGCACCACGTTGAGCGCGGCCGCGCGATAACACTCCGCCAGTGCAGCCTTCGGAGGCAGCGCCAGACCGACTCCGCGCATGGTCACCCGCCAGCGCGCGGCCTGAGCGGCGATGGCCGCGCCTCCCAAGATCAGCGCGGCAAGAATCGGCACGGGGCGCAGCACCTGCAGCGCCGGCCGGAACGCGTCCGCGCCGTACCTGTTCACCAGCCAGGCCAGCATCACCACCGGGATCGCGGTGCGAAGCACGAGCGTCAGCGCGCGGCGGCCCCAGGTGGGCTGCGGTTTCATCGGGCGATCCCTGGGACAGTGGTAAGCCCGACGACCAGGGTTCGAGCCGCCTCATCCCAACCATCAAGGGTCTCCCGACGCACCAAAGCAGCCGCGCGCAGGTCGGCCCGATGGGAAGGATCCGTAAGCCAACGGCGCAAGGCGCCCGCAAGGGCAACCGGATCTCCCGGCGGCACGACGACGCCGGGCACCACCCCAGTGGACGTGCGGCCGAGGGCCTCTTCCGGCCCACCCTCGCTCACGATGCTCGGAATCCCCCGCGCCAACGCTTCGGTCACGACCAGACCGTAGGCCTCCAGGCGCGAAGGCAGCAGCCCCAGGTCCACTCCCCGGAAGGCCTGCTCGCGGGTCAGTGCGCCGGTGATCTCGACCCGGTCGGTGAGCCCGTCCCTGTCGATGGCGGCACGCACCTGTGAGACGTACGCCGGCTCGGCGTCGACCGCGCCCGCCAACCGCAACCGCCACGGCAGGTCGGCAACCTGAGCCATCGCCTCGACCACGGCGAGCTGGTCCTTGTGGGAGGCGAGCGTCGCGACCTGGGCCAGCAACGGCGGTGTGGAGCCGACTTCAACATCGGCCGGATCGACTCCCGGACGCACGACGAGGACCTCACCCAAGCCGTAGGTGCGTAGCAGGAAGTCGGCCGTCCGCTGGCTGGTGGCGACCACGAACTCGGCACCGCGCAGCGCGCGACGCTCGGCCGCCTCGGCCCCAGGATCGGCCCAGGCGAGCGGCATGTGCACCAGCACCCCGACTGCCGGGTCCACCGGCCGGGCGCACGCTAACAACCCATCCACCAGCACGCGAGTCGGCGCAAACTCACGCTCATCGCCCCCCGAGTCGGCGCAAACGAACGCACTCTGGAGCTCTTCGACCCGCGTGGGCACGACCTCGACCGCCACCCCGAGCTGCGTCAATGCCTCAGCCAACGACAGGTCATAGACGTTGCCGCCGGTCGGCCGGTCGACATCGTGAGGCACGACCAGACGCAACCGCATCGTCATGGAGTGCTGTAGGAAACCCACGCATCGGGCGACTCCCGCAACACCACCTCGAGCCCGTCGACAGATCGGCCCACGGGCGTGTCCGCGAGTCGATCGGCTACCCAGCGGGTGATCACCTCGGTGGACGTGATCTGTCCGGCGAAGGCTGGGTGCTCGTCGAGATTGCGATAGCGCAGCTCCCCGACGATCTCGCCGAGTGACTCGGTCGCCGCGCCGATGTCGACCACGATCTGATCGGCATCGAGCTCGCGCCGGCGAAATGTTGCTTCCACGACATAGGTCGCGCCATGCAGCCCCTGGGCCGGCCCAAACACCGGGCGGGGCAGGCTGTGGGCGATCATGAAATGGCTGCGGACGGTGACGGCGTACATCAAACTCCCTGAGGGTCGTAGTCGATAACGTGGCAAATCGCATCAAGGCTGCCATCGGCCAGCCGCCGCATCACATCGGGCAACTCCACAAACGGACTTGAGCCGGTGAGCAACGCGTCGAACCTGGGGTCGCGGAGCAAGTCCAAGGCCAGTGCCAATCGGTCGGCAGTCGTACGCCGAGCGCGACGCGAGCGGGACACGACCCCGACCTGGCTGCTTCTCAGGGTCAGTCGGCGAGCATGGAAGGGCCCACCCAGCGGCACCGGAACCTCCCGATCGCCGTACCACGACAACTCCACGACCTCCGCCTCGTCGCCGGCTAACTCCAGGCTCCGCGCCAGTCCGGCAGCCGTGGCGGAGGCGTGAAACACCAGGTCGCAGTTGCCGGCCGCCTGCTCGGGAGTGGCGAAGTCGACGCCCAAAGCAGCCGCCAGAGCGGCCCGGTCGGGAGAACTATCGATGAGTTGCATTCGCGCCAATGGGTGCTGACGCAAGACGCCCGCCAGCGCGGCGCCGATCATCCCGGCTCCGACAACGGCAACTCGGTCACCGACTCGCGGAGCCGCTTCCCACACCGCATTGACGGCCGTCTCGACAGCCCCCGCTAGCACGGCCCGCCGCAGTGGCAGCCCCTCGGGCAGGACCTGCAAAGCCGACACCGGCACAACATAGCGATCTTGATGGGGGTAAAGGCAAAAAGTGTGCCGCCCGATCAAGGCGGCCGGCCCGGCCTCGACGATGCCGACCGAGAGATAGCCATACTTCACCGGCCCCGGAAAGAAGTCGCCCACCTGAAACGGGGCCCGCATCTCTTCGGCCACCGACGACGGCACCCGGCCGGCATGGACGAGGAGTTCGGTCCCGCGACTGATGGCGGAGTGGCGCGTCCGCACCAAGGCCTCATCGGGCCCTGGATTGCGCAACTCCTCGTCGCGGAGTTCGCCCGCACCTGCTCTGATTGTCCAGTAGGCGGTGGCGATGTGGGGGTTGACCATCGGAATCGGACGCTACACGAAGGAGCCGCAATGACGTCCACGCGACCGGTCGGGCGGGACCTCACCCTCGCCCTCGTCGGGGGATTGGTGTGTGCCCTGGCCGCAGTTGAAGGCAGTCTGGCGCCCACCGCCGAGGGTGGCGCGCGAGCCTGGGCCGTGGTCCTAGGGTGGCTTCCGGTGCTGCTGTGCGCGGCCGACATCTGGCGCCGTAGTCCGCGCTCGGCGACCTCGGCCGATGCCGTCACGTTGGGTCGGGCCGTGCTCGCCTGCGGCGGCGCCGCGCTCACGACGCTCGCCATCGCCGGGGTCGCCCCCGCCCGGAGTTGGCTGATCGTGGCTCTGGCGGTCCCGATGCTCAGCCTCGACGCCGTCGACGGCTGGCTGGCCCGGCGTACCAACTCCGCGACCGCCGCCGGCGCCCATCTCGACATGGAACTCGATGCCGGAATCGTGCTGATCCTGTCCGTGGCGGTGGCCACCGCCCTCGGCTGGTGGGTGGTGATCATCGGGGCCTTGCGCTATTTGTACGGCGCCGTCGCGGCCGTCTGGCCCGCTTTGGGGCGGCCGTTGCCACCCAGCCGTTTCCGCAAGGTGATTGCCGGGCTGCAAGGGGGCGCATTGACCATCGCCCTGGCGCCCCTCGTGCCCTCTTGGTTGGGCGGCGTCGTCGTCGCTGCGGCGCTGGCCCTATTGGTTGCCTCGTTTGCCAGCCAGGCGATGTTGTCGAGCCGGGCTTAGTTTGAGTAGGCCGTCAGGAACTTGTCGCGGAACACATCCATCCGCCACACGGTCGCGTCCGGTTTGGGTCGCAGTCCCTCCTGCCAACCCCAGTCATCAATGACGGCCAGCACCTCGGAGTCACTGGAGATGATCGAGATCGGCACATCGCGGCTCGCGTTCTCCCCGCTCACGATGGTCGCCGGTTGGTGATCGCCCAGCACTATCAGCACCAGGTCGTCGCGAGGGTAGGTCTCGACGAAGGAGATGAGCGACGTGAGGGTGTATTCGATGGACTGCCCGTAGGCAGCGCGGACCGACGAAGGATCGCTCCACACTTCGTCGCGGGAGTCCCCCTGCTCGGGCATCCCTTCGAAGACCGACCCGTCACCGACTGCTTCCCAGTCGATCATCGTCGGCAACGGCGCCCACGGCGCATGGCTGGAGATGAGGTCGATCTCCGCCATCACGGGGGGCGCGCCGGTCCGCATCAGTTCGGCGCGGCGGAAGTGCTCCAAGGTGTACTGATCAGGCATCGACGCGTAGCCGAACTCCGGGCCGCGATAGCCCACGTTACGGGCGTCGTACAACTGCTCGAAGCCGTAGTAGGACTGACCCTCCGGCCAATCGTGATCGTTGGCGGGGACGTCAAAGACCGTCCGCCAGCCGGCCTGGTCGAACGCATGGGTCAAGGTGAAGCGGTCCTCGGTGATGAGTTGGTCGTAGCGCCGCTGACTGCTCACCCACAAGCCCGATTGCAGGGATGAGTGAGCCAACCAACTCGCCGCGCCAAACGTGGGCGAGGTGAGGAAGGCGCTGCGCGCGGAGGCACCGGCGTCGGCTAGGCGGGTGGTGCCGTCATCCAGCACTTTGATGACACCGGGCGCATAGGTCGAGTCTTGTACCGCGCCGCGTCCGTAGCTTTCGACGAAGACGAGCAGCACGTGCTTGCCCTTGAGCCGGGCCAGCAGGTTCTCTCCCGGATCGGCGCCCAACGGGCCCTCGCGCAGGGGATCGGTCTTGATCTCGTTAGCGAACACCTGCCGATCGGCGAGATTGACGCGACCCTCCTGGACCCTGTCGACCGTCAAGCCCACCGCGTCGACGGAGGCGACTGGGGTGTCCTTGATCAGGGAGACCCCCGAGACTGCCAGGACGATCCAGGCGATGCCGAGCACCAGGAGGGTGCCGCCCATGCCGCGCCCCGCTTGTCCACGCAGCGCGCGAGCGACCCGGCGTACGGCCCAGGGCATCGCGACCACGATTGCGACCGCCAGGATGGCGAGACCGATGGCTACGGCGATCGCGGGGCCGCGGCCGATCGAGTCGCCCAGCACCCCGACGCCCGGTCCGAAGTAGCCCCAGTCGGCGACCGGGTCGAAGGGCCGATCCAGCGCGGCGGAAAAGCCGAGGTCGACCAGTTTGAGCACCAAGACGAGGGCCAAGAACAGTCCGACCGGGATGGCCAACCAACGGGTGACCCGCTCGGGAAGGAACCAGGCAAGAGCGACCAGGATGAGTGCCTCGAGCGGCAGCCGCACAAACGCCAGCCAGGTCAGGCGGGCCACCTCGTGCGGACCCACCAGCGCGACCCACACCAGCGCGATCGCCAACCCCGTCGCGAACCAGGACGCGAGCACCCGGGTCCAGCGGCGCGCTGGTGTCGGCCGGGATTCGGCCGGGGCGGGTCCAGACTCCAACGTCACTCGTTGACTCTAAGGCCCCGCGAGTCGGCGCAAACTCACCCCCCAAACCCCGCGAGTCGGCGCAAACTCACCCCCGTAGGGCAAGATTGCGTCACCTGCTGGAGACCCAGCTGACCGCTTGGGGGTGCGATGCGCAAGAAGACTTTGGCGTGGTTCATGTTGGTGGGACTGATTTTCCTCGCCCACGCGCCGGCGTACGCCGAGAACGGCTCGACCCCCGAGCTCTCCGCCGACCGCACCGCCGTGGATGCCTATCTCGACGAGGTCGCCAGGGCCACCGCGGCTCCCGGCGTTTTCGTCGACCCGATCGTGCTCGAGGAGGGCAAGCTCACCGATGCGCAAGTGAGTCAGCTCGATGAAATCGCAGCCGGGAAGCCGGGGCCCCTCCACCTCATGGTGCTTCCCGTCGCGAAACTGCAGGTCGATCGCGGGGGCTACACCGCCGCGTCGCTGGGCTACCGACCGCGCGCCCTGGTCCAAGAGATCTACAACCGGGTGGATCGCAAAGGCATCTACGCGGTGATCGTGTCGGCCCCTTCGCACAAGGAGGGTCAGTCGTTCTACGCCTTCCAATGGGCGCGCGGCGGGAAGGTGTACGACGTCGGCGACGCGGTTGATCGCAGCATCGAGTGTTGCGCGCCCAACTACAACGCCATGTTGCGCCGCTTCGTGAATGAGGCCGACGACCCGCTACGCACCAAGCCCGATCGCGAACCGAACGTCGAGCCCGGGCTCGACGGCTTTGATCCCGACTTCAACCCTGAGATCGCCTCACCTTCCAGCGGCGGCTCCTGGGTGCCGATGCTGCTGCTGGGAGCCTTCGGCGCGATGGGTGCGCTTGCTGTTGTGGGGGTGCGTGGTGCGCGGCGCCGAACAGACACCGCCACCGATCCCGCGCTCTTGGAGACACTCCGGGCATCGTTGGCCGAGGAGATCGACGAGGTCGGCCATCGCATTGCGGCGCTGGGTCCTGGCCTCGGCGACCACGCTCATGAGATCGAAGCTCGCACGAGCAACGCGCGGCAACTCGCGGACCAGGCACGCACCGAGCTCGCCGGGTTGAGCTCTGGGGAGGCTGCCCAAGGAATTGTGGGCGTCCTCTCGAACGCGAGGTACGAGTTGGCCGCGGTCCAAGCACTCTTGGACGGCCGCCCCGTCCCCGAGCGCACCACGCCATGTTTTGTCGACCCACGGCACGGCCCCAGCGTGGCGGAGGTGGCCTATCCCGCCTCAGGGTTGGCCGAGCCCGTCCCGGTCTGTGCGGCCTGCCAGGCGACCCTGCTGGCCAACCAGGTCCCCACTCCCAGGATGCTGATGCATCACGGAACCTGGATGAACCATTGGGCGGCGTTCGGGCCGTCGTGGTACTACCTGCACGGCTATTGGCCGCACCATTCCCACCTCCACCGGCACACTTCTCCCCCGCCCACTCTCGGTAACTTTGGCGGCTATGGCCCAGGTGATGCGCCGGATAGCGGCGGTGGCCGAGGGTTCAGCGGTGGTGGCGGCAGTCACGGTGGCGGCGGTCACGGTGGCGGCGGAGGCGGCCGCGGTCATGGTGGAGGCGGCGGTGGCGGTCACGGCGGCGGCGGCGGCTTCTAGCCGCCTATCGCCGAGTCAGCACAAACTCACGGGAACGTGGGGTCAGCTGAAGGGGGTGGTCCGGGCCACGGCGAGGGCCCGGCTCATGGTGAACGGGTTGGCCTGGCGATAGAGCCAGGGGCGGCCCAGCCAGACATAGCCGTCGACATACTTCAACGCCAGGTCGCGGACGCGCTCGGACATGCCCCACTTGGCGTTCGCCACGTCGGAGGTCGGCGGGATCCCGAGGGTCACACAGCGGCTCTCCGTCTTCGAGCCACAGACGCGGGCATTGTCATAGTCACCGCCGCGATAGGTGTAACCCTCAAACGGCTTGCCGTTGGCGGCGGTGTTGATCACCGCGTGCTTGCCGGTGATCCCCTTGGCCGCCAACGCCTTGCTGATCGCCGCCGAAAACAGGATCTGGCGACGCGTCGAGTCATAGTGGGTGCTGTTGAGGGCGAACCCGCGCGCATATTTCACGCCGCCCGGGATCAAGATGTCGAGGGCCCGCTTGGGGTCATCCTTCAGCCAATCGGCGGCGCCAGTCTCGACGTACACATTGGTATGCGGCAGCGCACTGAACGTCTTGGCGGCATAACGCATCAGGCTCAGCGGCACCGAAGGATTGGGCGAACACATCACCAGCGGCGCGTCAGGCTGCACCACCAGCATCACGTGCGCGCCCTTGATCTCGCGAGCGATCAGGTCGATCCAATGTTTGTACGCCGCACGCTCGGCCGTATTGGAGACCCGATCGCACACCTCGCGATGGGCCCAGGGACGGATCCCGAAGATAGTCATCGAGACCAGCGCCTCGGGGTCGCCGTGTTGGGAGTTGTCGATGTATTGCCGGATGAAGCCCCGGATCCGGTCCGGCCCCAACCGCGGGGTGAACCACAGGGCCTTGGTGCGCAGCGCGATCTTAGCGAGCAGTTTGCGCTCGGTCCCGGACGAGCGAACGTAGGGCCCCCATGCCTCGTCCAGGCCGCCCTTGTAGACGCCCCACTTCCGGCCGGCCAACGGGTTGGTGTCGGCGCCAAAAGTGCGGTCGCCGGTCTCAGTGTCGGTGCGCCGGAGCGGCTCGTCAGGAGCCACTCCACCTGAGGCTGGAGCGCTAAGACCGGTCAGCGCGACGGCCATCACGATCAGCCCCAACAACAGGGAACGGACAGCGGACACGGCAGGCAGACGTCGTGTGGGCATCCCAACACCATATTGATGCGCCCGTGAGGCGGCAAATGCTCGTCCGCAGTGTGGCCCTCAGCCCGCAGCGGCGTGCGCCCGCTCGAGCACCTGCCGAAACAGCTCGCTGGGCTGGGCCCCCGACACGGCGAAGACGCCATCGAAGACAAAGAACGGCACCCCGTTTGAGCCGTACGCCGCGGCCTGCGCGATGTCTGCCTCGACCTCCTCCCGATAGCGGTCGGACCCCAGAACCGCCCCAACCTCGGCCCCGTCCAAGCCAGCGGCCTCGGCGATCTCTCGCAGCACAACGTGGTCGGCAATGTTGCGGGCTTCAGTGAAGTACGCCGCCATCAGGGCCTCAGTCAGCTCGCTTTGGTGACCTGACTCCGCCGCGAGCTGGATCAGCCGATGCGCGTCCATCGTGTTGACCCGTTGCGCCTGATGGAGGCGATAGACGAGTCCTTCGCCGGCGGCGACGGCCTCCACGTTGTCGATCATCGCGCGCCCTGCGGCGGGCCCCCCGCCGTACTTGCGACCCAGGTGTTCTGCGACACGTTCCGCCGGCACGGTCGGCGCACCAGGGTCGAGCTGAAACGATCGCCACACGAGCTCGACCTCCTCCGGAAACTCGGCGAGCGCACGCTCGAGGCGACGCTTGCCGATGTAGCACCAGGGACAGATCACGTCGGACCACACTTCGATGCGCATGACCGGACAACCACGCTGTGGGGTCCGGTGTTCCTGACCCCGGAAATCCCCGGGTGTATCCCCGCGACGCGAAGCCGACTCCTCGGTGTCACAAGGCCGCAATGCACTTCGGCGGCGGCCATGACTGAAGGGGGCCGTCATGGCCAAGACACACCGATCTCTGTTGATCGCACCACCGGTGGGAGGGCTGTTGCTGGGACTCCTCACCGCTACCACGCTGTCGGGAGCGCCCGCGGACGCCGTCGGCGAAGTGACCGCGGAGGCGCCGTACTACGTCGTGACGCAAGAAGGAATGACGCCAGGCGAAGCAGACGAATTCTCCGCGCGTTTGGGCATCCCCGGAGGCCTGTTGAAGAACGGCGCCTTCTCCTATGTCGACGCGAAGCGCTACGGCAAGATCCCGATGAAGACCGGCAACGTCGGCAAGGACGAGCAGGGGCGTCGTACCGTCGCCAAGGCGCTCAACTTCGACCGGCTCAGGGCGATCGAGGTGCTGAGCGACGACAAGGCGCTGGGCCTTGCCGGGGAGTTGCTACCCCTGCCGCAAGGCTTCGACGCGAAGCCGCGGATCGATCACACCACCGTGGATCTGGCCAACCTGAAGGGCACTCCGCTGGAGTCCTTCCAGCTGGACACGAGCGTGTCGTTCGACCTCTCCCTCGGCGGCACCGACGTGGTCGGTCCGGGTTCGCGCAACCGGATCGTCTTCGCCGGCGACGCCTCAGTCCTCGCGGTCAATCAGGCCCGACGCAGCGTCGAGCAGGGCGGCTTCATCGGCATCATCGGCGCCGACGCGGCATTGGACCAGTGTGTGCGCTTGTACGACGACGGGGTCAAGCAAGGCGATCCCCAACTCGTCTACTACGCCCCTCCGCTGTCGGGTCAAGGTGATGGCTCCGTGAAGTATGTGCTGCCGCACTATGCCTGCCAGCCGATTC
Source organism: uncultured Actinomycetota bacterium (assembly GCA_963814245.1). Classification (GTDB taxonomy): domain Bacteria; phylum Actinomycetota; class Actinomycetes; order Propionibacteriales; family Nocardioidaceae; genus Nocardioides. The sequence continues at coordinate 695,143 of CAWFBY010000001.1, read as the reverse complement.
CGGGCAACGATCTCGAAGCGGGCGGCCACGGCAAGTTGATCCCCGCGGCACCTGAGCTGACTCCCGAGGTCACGATCGCGGGCAGCCGCGACGGCTCCGCGATGGTGGGGGAGGTCAAGATCGCCGGCGGCCAGGAGCCCTACGCGATCAAGTGGTCGTCGTCTTCGCGGGCGCTCACGGCCAAGTCGGCGGAGGTGGCGTACGCCGTGCGCAACCGCGGCAAGACCCAGCCCGAGCAGTTGAGCGTGACCGTTACCGATGCAAACGGCATCGTCGCCTCGGCGAGTGTGGTCCTCGATCCCTCCGGTGGCGCAGCCGAGGCCATCGGGATCGGCGGCGAGGGCGGCACCTTCGGCTCGGTCGGCATCGAGCAAACGGTGGATGAGTGGCAATGTGCTCAAGACAGCGCCATCGGCTTCAAGGCAGTGATGGCCGCCCGTGCGCAAACAGTGAAGTTCGATTGGCGCGGGACCAACGCGTGGGAGTCCGACTTCAAGCGGACGACCAACTCCGGGGACGACTCCAACTGGGTCGATGCGGTCGACGCCCAGTGGTACACCGGCCACGGCGGGCCCAACTCGTTCACCTTCAAGGACACCACCCACAGCGACGGGGACATCACCCCGAACGACGCGCGTTGGGGTGACAACTTCAACCTCGAGTGGATGCAACTCGAGTCGTGCCAGGTGCTGGCCGACACCAACGGAACCAACGACTACTTTCAGCGTTGGGCCCCTGCCTTCGACGGCTTGCACGTGTTGAACGGGTTCCACACCAACGCCCAGTGCGTCGGCGGCGGCACCGGACGCAGGTTTGCTGAGTATCTCTTCCCCGGCCCCTTCTGGCGCCCCTCGCCGCTGACCGTGGCCCAGGCCTGGCAGGCGATGGCAGGCGACCTGGAGCCCGGTGGAACCGTCTGGCGTTCGATCAGTCCGGCGAGGGCCGGTTGGGTGAACAACCTGGGTGACTACTACTGGGGGCAGGGTTCGGTGGGCCCCGACATCCCGCTCAGCCAACAGATCGGTTGGGTCGCAATCAGCGGCACCGTCTGACCGCGCGCAACCGCAGGCCGCCCCCGTTCGCCACGAGTGGGGGCGGTCTTCCGTGCTGTGGGCACTTCTCCCGGCCCAAACCGCCCAAGTGTCGGGTAGTTCAACCCTGGCCGCACCCCGCCCGTTGGGGTGGACTTGGCTCAGCAATTCTCGACGATCAGGTGATTCCGACGCAGGAAAGGGCGGGGCGATGAGCAGTGGGGCGGATTCGCCAGCTGTGCCAGATCCGCCCCCGTCGACGTACGCGCTGGTGGCCCACACGGTGGTCCGGCTGGCGCTGGGCGATCTCGAGTGGGGCAGCCACCATCTGGCGAACCAGGCGCACTTGGACGACGTGTACGCCGCCGGCAGGGCGCTGAGTGTCGAGCCAGGCATGTTCGGCGAACACGATCTTGACGCCGCCGCCGCCGACTTCGTCGGGTCCTGGCATCGTGGTGCCGCCCGACTCGTCGACGTCGTGGAGGAGCTTTCCGATCAGGATCGGGAGGCCGGCTTGGAGTTCGCAGTGCAGGACCAAAACCTCGCTCAACGCTTGACGCCGACCGGGCTCCCGTGAGCGGCAGCGTCCAGCCACTTCCGGGCAACCCAGCGGGGATCCGCGCCTTGGCGCAACAGTTGCGTGCGCTCGCGAGCGCCGTACGACGCAGCGCGGGCGACCTCGCCGAGGCCATGAAGGGCACCGCGACGTGGAGGGGCACGAGCGCCGAGGCCTTCCGGCGTGAGGGTGACCGACTCTGGGGACGTTTGAGTCAGTATGCCGATGAGTTCGACCAGATCGCCCACCTGGTCGACCACTACGCCGAGACGCTGACGCGCGCTCAGACACTGGCGCTGAAGGCCGTCCAGATGCATGCGCTGGGGCTCCACGTGGCGCAGACCCTCCGCGAGCAACGTGCCGATCCCAGCCCTGGTTTGGTCATGGCCTTCCAAGCTTGCACGCTCCATGGTGATGCCGGACGGATGCTCGCGGCCGAGCGGCCAGCGCTCCAAAAGGCCCTCGAGGTGGTGGCCGGGCTGGCGCCAGCCAACCCCGGCCTGCTGGAGCGCCCCGGTTGGCACCTGACGAGATATGGCCGGGGTTTGCGCGATGTCGCGGTCAACCTCGGCACCGGCCTCGCGGTGCTCAATCCGGGGCGCCTACTCGTTGATTCGGCTGGCTATCGCGCCGATCTGACTCGGGCGGGCAACGCTTGGGACCACAGTTTCGGCACTCTGAATCGCACCGTGAACACCCTGCTCGACACCACCACGGCCGATGAATCGCTCGCCCGTTGGGGCGGTCACCTCACCCCTCTCGCCCTGTCGGTTGCGGGGCGTCCCGAGAGCGTCGGAGGCGACCTAGCGTCGGTCGACGTGCTCGTGGACAGCCAAGGCGCCGCGCGCCTGCTGCGCCCGCTGACCGGCCCGGCCACGGTTCCCCTTGACCCGCCGACCCCCAACCCTGGGGCCACTTCCTACGGCGATCTGCTCGGCGAAGCGCCGCCACCACGGCCGGTCTGGCCGCCCGGACACGGGCAGGAGTACGGCGTCTATGAGAACGCCTACGGGGCCGACCTCGGCGCGAATCCCTCACCGGGGATCATGATGACCTCCCATGAGGGGATCGTCTCCTTCGCGGTGAAGGCCACGCCGGAGACTCCGTCGGGCGTCTACATGTTCGACGACGCCATCTCGCACTTCCCCAACACCCGCGGCATCCGCGCCGAGTGGTTCGAGGACATGCCCGACAACCTCGATGCCTTCAACCGGGCGGTCAGGTCCGGCGCCCCCGAGGAGCAAGCCGTCTGGCTGACTTTCACGGGCAAGATGGCCGCCAGGCATGGGATGACCGAGGTCGAATTTGTCCGGCTGTCGGGGACACCCGGCAACCGCAGCGTCGCGATCGTCAATCTGCTCAAGCCGGTCTGCGCTAGACTCGGGTCGTGCACAACCCACGGGCCGTCGACCCCTTCGCTGCGGCTTCCGCGGGGCTCGCCGCCACCATGGTCGCCGTTTACGTGGCCGTCATGCGCGGGCAAGACGACCAGCCGCTGATCTGGGTGATCGCTGTCTTGGTCTGCGGTGCGGTGCTTGCGGCCTACGGCGCCGTACGACGCCTGCCGCTCCGCCAGGTGGCGCTCGGCGCAGCGACCGGGCTGCTCGGCGTGATCGGACTGCTCGCCATCTTCACGATCGGCCTGCCGATTCTGGGGGCCGCAGCCCTGTCGGGGACCGCACTTGTCCGCACGTGAGAGCGGGTTAACTCACAACACGTGTTCGCCGTACATCTCTCCTAGTGGATCGGCGATCAGCTCGATGCGGGCGCCGTCTGGATCGGTGAAATAGACCGACACTTCGCTGTGGATCACATAGTCGACCCCGGCCTCGTCGAACCGCGCCACGATCTCCTGCCAGCGGGACGGCTCCACGGAGATCGCCACGTGATGGAGCCCGCCGAGAACCTCGGCGTACGGCCCAACCTCGAGGCCAGGGAAGTCGAAGAACGCCAGGAGGTTCTGGTTGCCGATGTCGAAGAAGAAGTGGGACGAACCGGGATAGTCGCGGTTCTCGATCAGCTCGGTGAGAGGAAAACCCAGCAGGTCTTGATAGAAGCGAACGGTCCGCTCCACGTCGCTGCTAATCAAGGCGGCGTGGTGCAATCCCCGCGCCGACGACGCCGGTCGCTCGCCGGGAGCACGCAGGTGCTGTTCGCGTAGGCGTGCTCGGGTGGCCTCGATCTCCGAGAGATCGCGAGTGGACGGTTCGGCGCTGGTCATGGCACTCCCTCTGCGAAGTCAAACGATCGGAACCGAACCTACGTCACGCAGCGTGACCGACTCGTGACACCCATGCAACCTTCATGCCCCCAAGCGCCCGGCGAGGTGGCTAGCGTCGGAAGGTCCCGGGATTGGCGGACGTCGTGTCCAGCCACTTGCGATTGATCGTCGCCGCCGTCGTTGTTGTCTTCGCCATCACACTCAGTGTGGGCATCAATCGCTGGCGACACATCTGGTTGGCCGAGGGTCTTGCGACGTACGCCGAGTGGTTTGGTCGGAGAGCCACGATCGGGGAACGGCGCGAAAATTGTGCGCGGCGACCTATGCGCTGTATCCGCGCGACGACTTGGGTTGGGAGTCCCGGTCACCCGCCCAGCAAGGCGTTCTTCTTGTTTGGCACCCAGGTCTATGAGCGGGGCGCGATGACCCCCAAGGGCTGCGCAACGTCGTGGGCGACGGCGCGTTCTTCCGCATCCAGCGCACCTGGACCCGGGAGAACGCTGACGGCATCGTGGACACTGCGGACTTCCGACGCTTGGCGGAACGGATCAGCGCCAATGATCTGGGCCACTTGTTCGACGTCTGGCTCGAAACCGATCACCGTCCCGCACCAACGGGTCCCCGGAGAACTTTTCTCGGCAGGTCGCGGGGGCTCGCGCCCAGAAGCCACCCCGCTCGTTCGAGGCGATCCATAAGTCGGTGGTGTCACACCGCCAATGAGGTGTGCCCATCGGATCCCGAACTTCCGCGGTTATGCACCCTGCGCCAGCCCATATTGTCGCGACTCATCACACTCGCGCGCCTGGAGGTATTCGAAACCCCAACCTTCTGATCCGTAGTCAGATGCTCTATCCGTTGAGCTACAGGCGCTCGTCCCGGCGTCGCCGCTGGGACTGGTCGAGGATAGCCGACCTGGCCGGGCTAGCAGAAATCAGTCTCCGGGACCCACCCCTCGACAGCCTCAACGAGACCCAGGTCACACTCCTTGATCGATCCAATATGCGCATCGCACAGGCGGGGGTAACTTGGCCGCAAGATTGTCACCCGACAGCGTGGCCGGGAGATAGACACCGTCGCAGCAAGCGCGAGAGGACCATCACATGACGGCTCAGTTGGAAACACCGACCACTCATCAGGGCATCCTGGACTTCGTCACTGAGACCGCCGCCCTCACCAAGCCCGACGCGATCCATTGGGTCACCGGGTCTCAGGAAGAGTGGCACGAGCTCACCGATCATCTCGTCGAAGCAGGCACCTTCACCCGGCTGAACCCGGCGAAGAAGCCCAATTCGTTCTACGCCGCCTCCGACCCCACCGACGTAGCTCGGGTCGAGGAGCGCACCTTCATCTGCTCGATCGACGAACATGACGCGGGCCCGACCAACAACTGGATGCAGCCCGATGAGATGAAGGCGCTGCTCAACGGCCTCTTCGACGGCTGCATGCGCGGGCGCACGATGTATGTCATCCCCTTCGTGATGGGCAATCTGGACGCCGACCACCCCCTGTTCGGAGTGGAGATCACCGATTCGGCGTACGTCGTTGCGTCGATGCGGATCATGGCCGGCATCGGCACCGAGGTGCTGCGCAAGCTCGAGGAAACCGGCGCCGACTTCGTCCCCGCGCTGCACTCCGTGGGCGCCCCGCTGGAGCCCGGTCAAGCCGACGTCGCCTGGCCTTGCAGCGACACGAAATACATCGTCCACTTCCCCGAAGAGCGCACGATCATGTCCTACGGCTCGGGCTACGGCGGCAACGCGTTGCTGGGCAAGAAGTGCTATGCGCTGCGGATCGCCTCGGCCAAGGCCCACGACGAGGGCTGGATGGCCGAGCACATGCTCATCCTCAAGCTCACGGCCCCGGACGGCGATATCCGCTACATCGCGGCAGCCTTCCCGAGCGCCTGCGGCAAGACCAATCTGGCGATGCTCAAGCCCACCGTCCCCGGCTGGAAGGTCGAAACGCTCGGCGACGACATTGCCTGGATGCGCTTCGGTGAAGACGGTCGGTTGTACGCCGTCAACCCCGAGCACGGCTTCTTCGGTGTGGCCCCCGGCACCAACGAACTCACCAATCCCAACGCCATCCGCACGATCGAACGTGGCAACTCCATCTTCACCAACGTCGCCCTCACCGAAGACAACGACGTGTGGTGGGAAGGCCTGGAGAATCCCCCCGCCAAGGCCACTTCGTGGAAGGGCCAGCCCTGGACCCCGGACAGCGGTGAGCTCTCCAGCCACCCCAACAGCCGCTACTGCACGCCCATCGAGCAGTGCCCGATCCTGGCTGACGAGTACTACGCCCCCGGCGGTGTGCCGATCGATGCGATCCTCTTCGGCGGGCGGCGCAAGACGACGATCCCCCTCGTGACGGAGTCTCGCGATTGGACCCATGGCACGTTCATGGGCGCGACCTTGTCGTCCGAGACGACCGCGGCTGCCGTCGGCGCCGTTGGCGTCGTACGCCGTGACCCGATGGCGATGCTGCCGTTCATCGGCTACAACGCCGGCGACTACATGAACCACTGGATCAACTTGGGCAAGCAGCACGATGCCGCCAAGATGCCGAAGGTCTACCTGGTCAACTGGTTCCGGCGCGACGAGGACGGCGGCTTCCTCTGGCCGGGCTTCGGCGAGAACAGTCGGGTGCTCAAGTGGGTCATCGAGCGCATCGAAGGCAAGGCGGAGGCGATCGAAACACCGATCGGCTACATCCCCGCGCCGGGCGCCCTCGACATCGACGGTCTCGACGTGACCGAGGAGGACGTCGCGAAGGCGCTGGCGTTCAACGCCGAGGACTGGAAGGCTGAGCTGCCCCTGATTACGGAGTGGTTCGACAAGTTCGGCGACGACCTCCCGACGGTTCTGTGGACCGAACTCGACAGCCTGCGCGCCCGATTGGGGCAGTAGCGGTCGGCCGTTTCCGGGGCGTACCCTTGCCGGGGGTCTCATCCAATACTGGGTGAGACCTCCGGCTTTTCTGTTGACTGTGAAACCATCAACCCACGGGGCCGGCAAGGGAGGGCGAGTGCTGGACTTCAGCCCGGACGATCGGGCGCTGTTCGAGTCTGAGGCCACCGCCTTATACGAAGAGGTGGCGGCCCAGGATGGTCTGCGCACCGATGACGCCCGGATTGCTCTCGGGGGTCCGTGCCGCCGTGGCTTCGAGTTGTTGCTCCGGGTCGGGTTGCTGATGCTCGACGACACCACGGCGACGTACGTCGTGGTCGACCCCACGACCGTCCAATCCCGCATCGTTTCGCCGATGAGCGTTCAGGGCGCCGAGCTGCTCGTGGAGTCCTCCAACTGGGCCTCGGCCTTCGGCACGCTGTCCCAAACGTGGCGTCGGTTCACCCATGGAAGTCGCGGGCCGATCACCGAAATCCGTGGCGAGGCCATCAACCCGTTCATCGCCGCGGTCGTCGCGGACGCCGAATCCGAGCTCATCACCGCGCAACCGCAAACCGGTCGGGACGCTCCCACCTTGGCCGCCGCCGCGCTGCGCGACACCGCCGCACTGGACCGCGGGGTCAAGATGCGCACCCTCTATCAGCACTCCGCGCGTCGCAGCTCGATCACCCACAAGTACGTCGCGGCCGTCACCGATCGCGGGGCCGAGGTCCGCACCCTCGACGAATTCTTCAACCGCCTGATCGTGGTGGACCGGCGGATCGCGGTGATCCCCAGCTATGAAGGCCTGTCCGCGGCGCTGGCGATCCGCGAACCTTCACTGGTCGCCTACTTCGTCGACATGTTCGACCGTTCCTGGGAGCGCGCCCGGCCGTTCACCAATCGCGAGTCGACCATCATGCGGCACGTGGCCGCCGAACAACGCGCGATGACGATCCGGATGCTGATCGAGGGACACGCCGACCCGTCCAGCGCCAAACGCCTGGGCGTCAGCCCACGGACGTACGCCGGCTACGTCGCCGACCTCAAGGAAGAGTACGAATCCGAGACTCGTTTCCAGTTGGGCTACGCGATGGGCCGCGAGGGCGTCTCTGGTCGCGAAAGCACCGACGACTAGCCTCGACTCCCCCCGATGCAACGAAGGCAGTGACCAGAGGTCACTGCCTTCGTAGTTCTGAGACGGGCCGGGGGGGGATGGCTCCTGTTCGACCGTCGTGGGGTTGGTCGATCTGTCTCAGAGGTTCCGGGCCTGGGGGGACAAGCCCGAAGATTCAGTTGTGTTGGTTCAGTGGTTTGCGACGATGGGCTTGTAACCACCCCAACTGGTGTCGGCCTCGGCGGGACCAGAGATGCTCAGGATGGTCACACTCAGCAGGACTGCGGAGAAGGTAAGGCTGGCGCGGCGGACAGTCTTCATCGTCGGTCACTTTCTCTTGGGGCCTCGGGGGTCGGCCCTTGCACTCATTCTCCCTGCCTGACGTGGTTACGTCATGCCCCAGAGTGCCTCAGAATTGTGCATTGCAAAATGATGCAAACCCGGCTTACCCCCGGTTGCCAGGCCCGTTCCGAGGCTCGGCCCCGCCCACCTGGGGCGGGGCCGAACTGGCGGAGGCGGCGGGATTTGAACCCGCGAGAGGTTTAACCCTCAACCCGCTTAGCAGGCGGGCGCCATAAACCGGACTAGGCGACGCCTCCATCGTGCGAGAGCAAAGGCTACAAGGCCCCGGGCGGTGTTGCCGAATCAATCCACGCGGGCACGACCGCCGGCCGCTACAGCCGCTGCAATCCGTGTCCGCGTTGCAGGTGGGCTTGCAGCGTCCGGACCAGTTCTTCGCGGTCAATGTCGAGCACCCGGACCGGGATCGTTGAGCGGCGCCCATCCGCCAGCCGGAGCACGACGCACGGCTCGTCCGCGGCGTACGTCGTGGACAGATCCGCCACCTCGGCCCACCGCGCCCTGGTCGTTCCTGCGCCGCGGATGAGCCGGATGACGTAGCCCTCCTCGGTCATGGTGAGTACGGCGCGCCGGGCTAGCCACCACCAGCTCGCCATGAAGGCGCCGCACGAGCCCGCGACCAACCCCAGCCAAGCCCGCACCGACCACCCCGCCCAGGCCGCCCCGAGCGTCGTCGCAAAGACCGCGAAAGCACAGGCCAGGAGGACGCCCCCAAAGAGTCGGACCCGGATCGTTTGCGAGAAGCACACCTTGAGGTCCACGGGTTGATTCAACATCACCCGAGCGAGTCTCTGAACCCAGGCGAGTCTCGTCGGCCCCCTTGTGCCCGCTAGCCATTCGGGCCACACTCGAAGGCAGACACGAAGGACCACCCGATCGGCCACGCTTTCCGGGAGGCACCATGCGGACAACTACGGCAGCGCTCGCGAACCTGCACGAGGCACTCGACGCGCCTCACGGACCCGGTCCCGCACTGGGCACGTGGCGGTGGGCGGTGCGCCAACGCATGGCAGCAGTTCGCGACGTACTCATCGCCGAGACCGCCACCCACGAAGACGAATGGTTGGCGGCCCGCGGCGGGACCGTGCTTCGGGAGCGCAACGTGCTGCTCACCCGGTTGAGCGCAATGGGTCCCCAGGTGCTCGAAAGCCAGGCGGTGGAGGACGTGCGCACCGAATTGCGCCGCCTTCTCGACGACATCCGGCACCACGTCCAGCGCCTCCATGACTTGGCCTATGACGAGGTCGAGCTGGAACTCGGCGGGTCGGAGTAGCCCCGACGCCTCTACACTTCTGCGTGCCCGGACTCGTGCCGGGCAACGGAGGGGTGCCGGAGTGGCCGATCGGAACCGCCTTGAAAGCGGTCGCTGGCAGAAATGTCAGCCGCGGGTTCGAATCCCGCCCCCTCTGCCACTGGCGCGAAGCGGTGCTGGCGTCAGGCCAGGATGACGAGGATGTCGCCTTCTTGCACGACGTCGCCGTTGCTCACGCGGATGTCGATCACCACGCCGCCGAACTCCGAGATGACGGGGATCTCCATCTTCATCGATTCCAGCAGCATCACCGAGTCGCCCGGGTCGACGACGGTGCCGATCTCGACAGACAGCACCAAGACGTTGGCAACCATCTCGGCCACAATCTCGGTGACTTGTTCGCGCGCCATGTCGTGACCGTATCGGATACCGCGGAGTACGCCGCGATGGCGAGCGCACGACCCCCTGGTCAAACGAGCGGGCCCTATAGCAGGGCCTACAGCAGGGCCTGGGTCCGCTGCGGTTCGGGGCGGATCGCCGTGGCTTCCTCGGCGCGCCGGCCGCCCTTCCCATGAGAGCCCGTGAGGGCCAGATCAAGGCGGACGACGAGGAACCCGAACACCAGCCCCACCACCAGCGTGTACGCCGCAGTCAGGGCCGCCTCGGTGGCGTTCACCGACGGGTTGACCAGAAGCACCGCCCCCGGCACCATCGCGCACACCCCGAAGGCAGACGCCCACCAACCCTGGCGGCGGCGGGCCCTCTGATGGCACCCCCACGCCAATGCCGGGATCCCGAGCAGCGAGGGCATGGTCCGCGGGAAGGCGCCGAGGTGACTGCGGGCCCAGCGCACCGCGTCGAGCGCGGACTCGATCAGCGACGGGGTCCCATAACGGCGCAGCAACTCGGCATATATGAGAGCAAACCCGAGGGAGACCCCACCTCCCAACATGACCACGAGCCCGCGAGTCCCCAGGCCGTGGAGTCCCGCGCCGAGTCGGAACACGACTGCGAGCGAGAGCGCCAGCGCGACCCCGAGCGCGGCGTACTCGAACCGCGTCAACGTCACGACCGGCTCGAAGCCGGCAGCCGCCAGACCACCGACGGCGGCGATGGCTCCGGCCAGGATCACCTCGCGGATGGCGTGTACATATTTCACCGCCGGCACCGTCGTCATCACGCCGGTCACCGCTCCCAGCGCCAGCGTCAGCACCGCTGCCCCCGCGCGCAACTCGGCGCGGTCGAGCACCAGTGTCGCGGCGCCCAGCGCTCCGGCCATGGCGGAGAAGAGCAACCAGCGTCCGCCCGTGCGGACCGCCAAGATCCAGGTGAACACCGTGCTCACGACCACAGCCCCCACGCCGGGGAGATAGGTGGGTCCGAGGTTCAACTCCCCCGCAACCAACGCCGCCAGTCCCGAGCCAAGGAGCAATGCGTGCAGCCCGACCACTCGGCCATTGCGGCTCTCCGGTGTGGGGGCGGCGCGGCGGCCGACAAAGGGTTGGGACACGGGGAGGAAGGCTACAGTCGACGGTTCGCGAGTGACGGATTGGTGTCCCGGGCCACCGAAAGCCGCTCCCGTGAGATCGTCGCGGTCAGCGTTTCCTCGCCAGGTCCGGCTTCGGCGATCACGTCGCCGAGAGGGTCGACCACCATCGAGTGTCCGCAATAGCGCGGCCCCGGCTGGCCGACAGCGACAACGTAGGCCACGTTCTCGATCGCCCGCGCGCGCACCAAGGTGCGCCAATGGTCGACCTTGCGGTCTCCGGCGACCCACGCGGCGGGCACCACGAAGACCTCCGCCCCCTCGTCGGTCAGCCGACGCGAAAATTCGGGAAAGCGCAGGTCATAACAGGTCATCAGACCGATCCGGAATCCACCCACGTCGACCAGCGTGGGCTCCACGGGGCCGGCGGTAAGCCGGTCGGACTCGCGAAAACCGAAGGAGTCATAGAGGTGCACTTTGCGGTACGCCGCCTCGGCGCCGCCGCGCACGACGAGCGTGTTGAAGGGCCGAGCCGGATCGGGACTCGTCTCAAACATCCCGGCGACGATGGTGGTGCCGAGACGTTCGGCCACCTCGGCAACTTCGCTGGCGAAGGGCCCCGTGGGGTCCTCCGCATAGGCGCTCACGTCCGATCCCGGGGCCCCGAAGTCGCGAGCGTTGGCTTCCGGGAAGACCACCAACTCGGTGTTGCCCGTCACGAACTCGGCCACCGCCGCTCGGTTGACTTCGGGGTCGAGGGAGGCGGTGCGTTGGATCAGGGAAACCCGCAGTTGATCGCTCACGGTTCCCAGCCTGCCACTCCGCGCCCGCCAGTGGGAGGCCGCCAGTGGGATGATTGCCGAATGCCAGAGTCGCCACGCTCGCCCTTCAGCGCGATCGTGCTCGCCGGCGGGGCGGGTTCACGGCTGGGTGGCGTCGCGAAGGCCGCCCTCACCTTCCAGGGGCACACCTTCCTGCACCACACGCTGACGGCGTTGGCCGCTGCCCGCCAGATCGTGGTGGTGGGCGATCCGGTCCCCACGGAGCGGCCGGTGATCTTCACTCGGGAAGACCCTGCCGGTGGTGGCCCGGCAGCCGCGTTGTTGGCTGGGCGCGCGGCGTTGCGCGATCCCCCCGAGCTGATCGCCGTGAGTGCCGTGGATATGCCGGCGCTGGTGTCCCAAGGTTGGACGCGGGTGATCGCCGAGGTCAACGCACACCCCTCCTGTGACGGTGCGTTCGTGATCGATGGCACTGGCAAGCGGCAACTCGCCGGGGTGCTCCGCCGCAAGTCCCTGGATGGCCTGCACCCGACCTCCGACGCCCACGGCCTCGCCCTGCACCGGCTGCTGGCCGACCTCCGCCTGGTCGAAGTCGTCCTGCCCTCGCCTCAAGCCCACGATGTCGACACCTGGCGCGATCTCGACAGCCTGAACAATTCGGCGACTTTGTCGCCTTAGGGGTTGCGACGGGGGCGCTGTTCCACAAATGTGGAGCCTGTGAACCTGCATGACTGGATCGACGAACTGAGCGACGTCCTCGACGTGGAGACCGAAGTCGACGAGGGATTGATCTTGGACCTGGCTCGCTCCGCGGCACACAACGTGGAGCGTCCGGCCGCGCCCATCACGACTTACCTCCTGGGCTTCGCCGCCGGTGCCAGCGGTGCCGGACCGGCCGCTATCGAGGCGCTGGCGGCCCGGGCGCAGATCCTCGCCGACAACTGGGACCGACCGGCGGGGGCTCCCGATCCAGACGATGTGGAGGACGAGGTCCCCGACGACAGCGATGTAGACCACAGCGACGAAACCTACGAAGACTAATGCGGGCCATCCTCGCCCCGGAGCCTGGAGGCCCCGAGGCCCTAAGACTGGTGCACCTGCCAGATCCCGAGCCTGGGCCCGGCGAGGTGGTTGTCGAAGTCTGCGCCACCGCGGTCAATCGGGCCGACGTGATGCAACGGATGGGCCACTACCCACCCCCACCCGGTGCCTCGGAGGTGCTCGGACTCGAGTGCAGCGGCACCATCCACAAGGTTGGCAGTGGTGTCGAGGGCTGGCAGGTCGGCGACGAGGTGTGCGCGTTGCTGTCTGGGGGCGGGTACGCCGAACAGGTCGCCGTCCCGGCCGGACAGTTGCTCCCGATCCCCGATGGAGTCGATCTCGTCAGCGCGGCGGCGTTGCCCGAGGTCGCCTGCACGGTGTGGTCGAACGTCTTCATGGTCGCCGGGCTACGCGCCGGCGAAACCCTGCTCGTGCATGGTGGCGCGGGCGGGATCGGCACGTTCGCCATCCAGTTGGGCCGCGCTGTCGGGGCTCGCGTCTTCGCCACCGCCGGCTCCGCGGTCGGCGCCAAGGCCTGTCTGGCTCTCGGCGCGGAGCTGGTCATCAACTACCGCGATGAGGACTTCGCCGCCCTGGTCTCGGACGCCACGGCCGGGGCCGGAGCCGACGTGATCTTGGACAACATGGGCGCGGCCTATCTGGCCCGCAACGTCTCGACCCTGGCCATCGAGGGCAGGCTCGTCGTGATCGGGTTGCAGGGTGGCACCCGCGGCGAGCTCGATCTCGGGGCCTTGCTGCGCAAGCGAGGTGCCGTGATCGCGACCTCGCTGCGCTCCCGGCCCGAATCAGGAAAGGCCGCGATCTGCGCGGCGGTCGTCGAACACGTGTGGCCGCTCGTTGCCGATGGTTCGGTGCGGCCCATCGTGCACACCACCCTGCCACTCGCCGAGGTGGGAGCGGCTCACACCATCATGGAAACCGGTGGCCACGTCGGCAAGATCTTGCTCACCGCCTAGGCTGGGATCATGACCGACCCGGCACGCATTGCGCCCACCTCCCCTTCCGTTGAGGACCCTGCGTCGGTCCAGCAAGTGGTGGTGATCGGGCCCGACGGGCAGCCGGTCGGCACCATCCCGGCCGATGTCGTGGCGGGGCTGTCTGCCGAATCCGAAGCCGACGACGGGCAACGGCACCTGACCGATCTCGTGGAGCAGCCGGCCAAGGTGATGCGGATCGGCAGCATGATCCGCCAGTTGCTCGAGGAGGTGAAGGCCGCGCCCCTGGACGAAGCCAGTCGCCATCGACTCAAGGAAATCCACCAGGCATCGATCAAGGAGTTGGAGACCGGCCTGGCCCCCGAGTTGGTCGAGGAACTCGAACGGTTGTCGCTGCCGTTCACCGAAGAAGGCACCCCCAGCGAGAGTGAGTTGCGCATCGCCCAGGCCCAGTTGGTCGGCTGGCTCGAGGGTCTCTTCCACGGCATTCAGACGGCGATCTATGCCCAGCAGATGGCGGCCCGCGCCCAATTGGAGCAGATGCGCCGCTCACTGCCTCCGGGCATGTTGCACGCCCCCAATGGCGAGGGGACCGAGCACGAGTCGGGGCACCGCCCCGGCGGCGCGGGCGGGATGTATCTCTAGCCCGAGAGTCAGTCGGGGATCGGCGCGCTCTTGCGGCGTACCAACACCAGCCCCAACAAACCGATGATGGCCACCGCGGCGCCGGGCGCCAGCAGTCGGGGCAGCGCGGTCGGCGGGTCGGTCGGTTCGTCGGTGAAGGCTAGGGGAGGCGGCGGGGGTGCGGGCTCGACGAGCACGTCACCGGGTCCCAGAATCCGCTCCACGAACCCGACGTACTCCCCGCTGGCACGCGCGCTGCCGCCACAGGAGTTGCCGAAGAACTTGGTGTCCGCCCCGTTGACGAAGAAGACCCAGGGCTTGCCTTCGGGGATCTTGCCGAGGCCGCATGCAGCCGACAACTGTGCCGTCGTGATCAGCACCGTGGGCTCGGTCACCGAACCCTGATAGATCCGATCCACCTCGGCGGTGTAGCGACGCACCTGCCGGGCCTTCTTGCCGGAGCCGAGGGTCTCCTCCGATGAGGTGAGCACGCTCGCGGTGAACACGGCCTCTGCCTGCTCCGCATGCTTGGTCACCCCACCCTGTGCGCACTTGCAGGCATGCGCCACACCGGGCGTGCCCAACACGCCCACACAAGCGAGCACCAGGGACGACGCGGCGAGGGCCGCCCCACGCGAACCAAACGACCGCAGACGCATGGAGCGCAGCCTACCGGGACGATCAGAGCCCAAAGACGCGTGCCAAGGTGGCGGCCACACCATCTTCGTCATTGCTCGGGGCGACCGCGGTTGCTGCCGCAAGCACCGTTGGGTGGGCATTGGCCATGGCGTACGACGCGCCGGCCCACTCCAACAGGGCAATGTCATTGGGCATATCACCGAACGCGATCACCTCGTCCGCCGCCAGGTTCAGCGCCTCGCACAAGATCGCCAGGGTGCTTGCCTTGGTGACTCCGGGGGCGCTGATCTCCAGGAGGCTCGAGTCCGACGACCAGGTGATGACCGCCCGGTCTCCGATCGCTCCCGCCGCGAGGTCCCAGAACTCCAGCGGCCCGAGCGACTCGTGCCGCGCCAGCAACTTGACCGCGGGTCGGTCGAAGATTTCCACCAGGTCGCCGCGTCTGGTGTCTGCCGGCAGCGGATGGCGCTCCTTGAACCCCGACTCTAGGCCGATCCCCTCAACCGTCTCCACGGCAAACCAGGAGTCGGGCACCGCCGCGCGGATCACCTCGCAGACCTCCAATCCGGGTTTGGGGGCCAGTGCCCGGAGCAGGCGTACGGCGCCCGCACGGACGTCCCAGATCAGGCCACCGTTGGAAACGATGGCGAGCCCAAGCTCACCGACGTGGTCGAAGACCTCCATCGTCCAGCGCAACGGGCGTCCGGTAACGAACACCACCGGAATCCCCCGGCGGTCCAACTCGCGGAGGACGTCGCGTGAGCGAGCCGTGAGACTCCCGTCGGAATGCAGCAGCGTGCCGTCCAGGTCGGTGGCGACCAAACGAGGCACGGTCATGGCGAGCTCCCGTACCAACGCTCCAACTCGACCGCGGCCCCGTCGTCGTCCACCGACGCGGTGACCGCATCGGCCGCACCGTGGACTTCGGCGACCGCCTGCCCCATCGCCACCCCGCGGCCCGCCCACTGGAGCATTTCGATGTCGTTGCGTCCGTCGCCGATCGCGAGCACGTCGGCGGCGGTGAGGCCAAGTTGGTCCACGACGTACGCCAAACCCGAGGCTTTGGAGACACCCACCGGCGACAGATCCAGCCAGGCCGTCCACCCGACGACATAGTCGGTCCCGTGCAAACCGAGCCGCGTACCCAACTCGACGAAGTCCTCCGCTGTGGCCGACGGATCGCGGATCACCACGCGGCTCACCTCCTCGGACACCATGTGGGACACCTCGGCGATGATGATGTCGCCCGAGAGCTCACCGGCCGGGAAGGGCCGGTTGACCCGATAGCCGACGCCCCGCTCTTCGACCGCCACCAGCGCTTGGGGGTGGTGCTCGAGCACCGCCGCGACGGCGGCGGCTGCATCAAAGGTCACTTCGTGGACCACGTCGAGGGGCGGGTAGCGCGAGATCACCGAGCCGTTGGACGACACCACCCACAGGGGCGGATCCCCAGGCCGGTGCAGGTCGAGAAGGTCGGCGATCGGGGTCATCCCATGGGGGGAGCGCCCGCTGGCCAACACCACCACCGCCCCGGCCGCCTGCGCTTGCTGCACTGCGGCGTAGACCCTCGGTGGGATCTCTTCGTGCGATTGGCCGGAGCCGTCCACCCAGCGAAGCAGCGTGCCGTCGATGTCGAGCGCCACCAGGGCGGGGCGCCACCCCTGGAGAGATTCAGCCAACGGGGTGCACCGGCGTGATCACGTCACGCCCCAGCCAGGGGCGCAGTGCGGCCGGAACCCGCACCGAACCATCGGCCTGCTGGTGGGTCTCCAAGATGGCAACGATCGTCCGGGTCATGGCGCAGAGCGTGCCGTTGAGGGTGGCGATGGGGCCCACAGTGCTCGCTCCTCCGGGTCCGGCAAAGCGACCCCGGGTGTCGAGCCGCCGGGTTTGGAAGTCGGTGCAGTTCGAGGTGGAGGTCAGCTCGCGATATTTGCCCTGGGTGGGGATCCACGCCTCGCAGTCAAACTTGCGTTGCGCCGACAGGCCCAGATCACCGGCCGCCACGTCGATAACCCGATAGGCCAACTCGAGCTTGTCGAGGAACTCCTTTTCCCAGGCAAGAAGGCGTTGGTGTTCGGCGAAGGACTCCTCGATCGTGGAATAGACGAACATCTCCACCTTGTCGAACCAGTGCACCCGGATGATGCCCGTGGTGTCCTTGCCATGAGAGCCGGCTTCCTTACGGAAACACGGGCTGAAGGCCGCGTAGCGCAGCGGCAGGGACTGGGCATCGAGGATTTCGTCGGAGTGGTAGGCCGCCATCGGCACCTCGGACGTGCCGACCAGGTAGAGGTCTTCGCCTTCGATCCGATACACATCGTCGGCGGCCTGGCCCAAGAAGCCGGTGCCGTCCATGGCTCGCGGCTTGACCAGAGCGGGCGCTATCACCGAGGTGAAGCCGGCATCGCGCGCCTGCGCCATGGCCAGATTGATCAGCGCCAATTCCAACTCCGCGCCCACCCCGGTGAGGAAGTAGAACCGTGAACCCGACACCTTGGCGCC
This sequence comes from uncultured Actinomycetota bacterium, assembly GCA_963814245.1. Taxonomy (GTDB): domain Bacteria; phylum Actinomycetota; class Actinomycetes; order Propionibacteriales; family Nocardioidaceae; genus Nocardioides. Next base: position 677,685 of record CAWFBY010000001.1, on the reverse strand, counting down.
ACGGTCGAGGTCGATCGCGCCCAAGATCCGCCCCAGCTCGATGTGGTCGCGGGGGACGAAGCCCTCGGCCGCGAAGTCTCGCGGGGTGCCGACGGTCTCCAGGACCACGAAGTCTGCTTCTCCGCCGGCCGGCGCCTCGTCGGCGGCGACGTTGGGGATCGACATCAAGGCGGCCTTCCACTGGGCTTCGGCCTTGGTCTGGGTGGACTCCAACGTCTTCACTTCGGCCGACAAGGCCTTGGTGCGGGCCAGCAGCTCGGCCTTTTCCGCACCCTGCGTCGTGGCCACCAGCTTGCCCAGTTGCTTCTGCTCGGCGCGCTTCGCCTCGAACCCGGCGATCGCCGTACGCCGTGCCTCATCCGCAGCCAAAGCGAGATCCACGACGTCGCCCGACAACCCCCGCTTTGCCTGCGCGGCACGAACGAGGTCAGGGGTCTCGCGGAGCAGTCGAGGATCGATCATGGGCTCAGGTTATCTGCGTCGCAGAGCAAGAGCACGCGGGATACCGGCCGCAGCCACGAGCGTGCTTGACTAACCCGGTGCTTGACCGACCCCGCGCCTGGATTCTCGGGCTGGCCACCGCAACCTTCGCCGTCTTCGCCACCTTGGCGTTGCTCATCGGCTGGGACCGGACGCCGCTCCAGGGTCTTGACGACTGGGGCCGATCGGCCGAGGACTGGGCCGACGGCTCCGCCCCCCTGCAACAAGCCCTCCGCCTCATCGAGATCGCCTTCAACACCTTTGCGATGACCCTCTGGACGACCCTGCTCGCGGGGGCGCTGGCCGCCAAACGGCATGTCCGCGCTGCGGCGTACGCCGTCGGCGTGATGATCACGACCTCCTTGCTCACCACGTTGGTCAAGGTCAGCTTCGGGCGCGCTCGGCCGACCTGGCAGGACCCGATCGACCTGCTGGAAGGCCGCTCGTTCCCGTCCGGGCATTCCTCGTCAGTGGCGGCCTTCGCGGGCATTTTGATGGTCTTGGCGTTGATGCTGATCCGGCGGCCTGGTGTTCGTCGCCTGGCGTACGCCGCCGCCGTGGCGACCGCACTGCTGGTCGCGGCCGACCGGGTGATGTTGGGCCGGCACTACCCCACCGACGTGATCGCCGGCGCGGCCCTGGGCGCGACTGTGGTGCTGCTCGGCCTGGCCGTCTTCAATCCGCTGCCCCGCAGCCACGCGGCGGCTTCCGAACCGCTCGTGGAGTCGGTGCCCAGCGCCCGGCAGTTGGCGGTCATCCTCAATCCGATCAAGGTCGAGTCGGTCTCGGGCTTCCAGAGCATCGTGACGACCATGGCAGCCGAAGCGGGCTGGTCGGAGCCGACGTGGCAGCAGACCACCGTCGAGGATCCGGGCACCGGCATGGCCCATGCGGCCGCCGTGGCAGGCGCGGACCTGGTCTTGGTGTGTGGCGGCGACGGGACCGTGCGCGAGGTGTGCGCGGAGCTCGCCGGCACCGGCATCCCGGTCGGGATCATCCCCGCCGGCACCGGCAACCTGTTGGCCCGCAACCTCGACATCCCGCTGTTCCTTCGCGCGGCCATCGATGTTGCCCTCAACGGTCAGGACCGAGCCATCGATCTGGTCAAGGTGGGCGGCGACAACATCGAGGACACCCACTTCATGGTGATGGCCGGCATGGGTTTCGACGCGGCCATGATGGAGGGGGTCAACGAGGAGATCAAGAAGAAGGTGGGCTGGTTTGCCTACGTGATCTCGGGCGCTAAGTCGTTGATGTATCCCGCTAAGCGCATCGACGTCTCGATCGACGGCGGCGAGTTCACCCGGCATCGAGCCCGCACCGTTGTGGTCGGCAACGTGGGCTATCTCCAAGCGGGGATGCCGTTGTTGCCCGATGCCGCGATCGACGATGGACTGCTGGACGTGGTGATCCTGCATCCCAAGAGCTTCGCCTCCTGGATCCCGCTGGTGGTGCGCGTGTTCGCCAAGGGACGTCGTACCGATGACACGATCAACCGGATGACTGGCCGGACCGTCACCCTGGTCGCCGCGAGTGACACCCCCCGACAACTCGACGGTGACTCCATAGGTGCCGGCCGCGAACTCCATATGGAGTGCATCCATGGGCGGCTGCTGGTGCGGGTCCCGCGTTAGGTGCCTGCAACCCCGAGTTCTTCGAGGCGTAGATCGTCAAACCGACGAAAGTCTCTGTCGAAGGTGACGAGGGTGGCACCGCTGGCCATGGCACTGGCTGCGATGTGAGCGTCGGTGATCAGGTTTCCCGAGGCACGTGCTTTGCGAACGGCCTCTTCGAACACCCCGAGCGTGCCCGGCGGGCTCATGAAACCTAGCGCACGGGGGGAGCAAAGTCGTCGCTGCACACCACCCCGACCGGCGTTGGGACGAGCACTGGCGAGCCCAAGTCATCGACCTGCAGTTGCCACACCCACCCCTGGTTGCCACTCGGTGCAACCTTGCGAGTGACGAGACGGCCAAGGTCGTCGACCAACAAGATGGCCAGACGCACCGGTTGCGGTTGCCTTCCATGAGTAGGGACGCCCGGGGAGCCGGGTGGTTGCTTGCCGTGGGGCATGGGAAACTCTTCCCCGTGACCTCCCCGACCAACACCCGCCGGATTGCCTATCAAGGTGAGCCCGGGGCCAACTCGCATCTGGTGTGCAAGCAGCACTATCCCGATTGGGAGGCCGTGGCCTGTGCGTCGTTCGAGGACGTCTTCTCCGCTGTGGAGGGCGGCGAGGCCGACCTGGCGATGATCCCGATCGACAACTCGATCGCCGGCCGGGTCAGCGACATCCACCACTTCCTTCCCGGATCCAGCCTGCATATCATCGCCGAGCACTTCCTGCGGATCCAGTTCACCTTGATGGCCGTGCCCGGCGCCACCCTGGAAACGATCAAGACGGTGCACAGCCACGTGCATGCCCTCGGTCAGTGCCGCAAGGTGATCCGCGAGTTGAGTCTGCGGCCCGTCATCTCCGGCGACACCGCCGGCGCGGCTCGTGAGGTCGCCGAAACTGGCGACGTCACTCAGGCCGCGATCGCACCGCCCCTGGCCGCGGAAACCTACGGGCTGAGCATCCTGCGCGACGACGTTGAGGACGAAGACCACAACACCACGCGTTTCGTGGTGCTCTCGCGGGAGTTGATCGAGGCTGCGGCCGGCAACGGGCCCATCGTGACCTCGTTCATCTTCAACGTGCGCAACCTTCCCGCCGCGCTGTACAAGGCTTTGGGTGGCTTCGCCACCAACGGGGTCAACATGACCAAGTTGGAGAGCTACATGGTGGGCGGAGAGTTCACCGCCACCCAGTTCCTGGCCGAAGTCGATGGCCATCCCGAAGACGCCGGGCTGGCCCGCGCCCTCGAAGAACTCACCTTCTTCACCACCGAGGTCAAGATCCTCGGCGTCTACCCCGCAGACCCAGGCCGCCGGGCCTGACCGCTGCTCAACAGCACCTGGCTTCCCACTCGCTCGACGCCCTCGATCATGACGACCGCGTGGTCAGCCTGATCCGTGGTCGAGGTGGCACGGAAGGATGGGCCCGTGGACCTTGCCGTGATTGCCCTGACCTTCGCAGCCATTTTCGTGGTCGAGTTGCCGGACAAGACGTTTCTCGCGACCCTCGTGCTGGCCACGAAGTACCGCCCGGCGTACGTCTGGCTCGGGGTGTGCCTGGCCTTCGCCGTGCAGACCGCGATCGCCGTCGCGCTCGGCGCGGTGGCGACGTTGCTGCCGATCGGGTGGGTGCGATCGCTCGCCCTGATCATGTTCGTGGTCGGCGCGGTCATCCTGATTCGCGAGGGTCGCGGGCATCGGGCCGCGACCGAGGAGAACTACGGCGCAAAAGCCGGCGACGTCCACGGCGCCCGGGTCATCTTGGCCAGTTTCCTGGTGCTCTTCGCAGCCGAATGGGGCGACCTCTCGCAACTCCTCACCCTGACTTTGGTGGCCAAGTACGACGCCCCCGGCGCCGTCTTTCTTGGGGCCCTCGCGGCACTGATGACGGTCAGCGGGCTGGCGGTCCTCACCGGAAAGGCGCTAATGCGCTGGATCCCCCTGCACGTCCTGCACTATGTCGGCGCGGGGGTGTGCCTCCTGCTCGCCAGCCTCACCGCGATCGAGCTGGCTCGGTGAGCGGGAGTTGGAGAGTTCGATTGGACTCGACGACGCCGATAGGGTGCAGCCATGTTTGCGCATGGGGCAGATTCAGAGGTCGGGACACTACGCACGGTCATGTTGCATCGACCGGGACCCGAGTTGAAGCGGCTGACGCCTCGCAACAACGACCGGCTGCTGTTTGACGGAGTCCCCTGGGTGTCGCGGGCCCAGGAGGAGCACGACGCTTTCGCCGAGGCCCTGACCCATCGGGGGGTGGAGGTGCTCTATCTCACCGACCTCCTCACCGAGACTTTCGCCGCGCAAAGCGCGCGCGACAACGCGATCGGGCGCACGCTCGGCGGCCTCCATCTGGGCGACACCCTGCGCACCTATCTGCACGATCTGTTGACCGATTCCTCGCCGGACCAACTCACGGCGTACCTCACCGGAGGCATCCGCAACGACGAGGTACGCGGCGGCTTCGGCCTGGTCACCGCACTGATGGACCCCCACGACTTCCTGATTGACCCACTCCCGAACCTGTTGTTCACCCGGGATTCGTCGGTTTGGGTGCGCGACCAAGTGGCGATCACTTCGCTTGCGATGCCCGCTCGTGCGCGCGAAACCCAGCTGACCGAGCTGATCTACACCCAGCATCCGCGCTTTGCGGGTGTCCCCACGATCCATGGCTGGCAGCACGAACATGTCGAAGGGGGCGATGTGCTCTTGTTGGCCCCCGGCGTGATCGCGGTGGGTGTCGGCGAGCGCACCACCCCCGCCGGCGCTGAGCGCCTCGCGCGTCAGGTGTTCCACGCTGGCCTGGCGCACACCGTGTTGGCCGTCCCGATCGCGCAGGAGCGCGCCACGATGCACCTCGACACGGTCTGCACAATGGTCGATGTCGACAAGGTGGTGATGTATCCCAACGTTGCCGACTCGCTCCGCGCCTTCTCCGTCACGATGCTGGATCGCAGAGCGGTGGACACCGAGGACACCGCCATCGACTTGGTCGTCGCTCCGGACGAGCCCTTCCTCGTGGCTGCGGCGAAGGCCATGGGCATCGACACCCTGCACCAGATCGACACCGGACTCGACCCCGTGACGGCCGAACGCGAACAATGGGACGACGGCAACAACACCTTGGCCCTGGCGCCGCGGGTCGCGGTGGCCTACGAACGCAACGACGAGACCAACGATCGTCTCGAAGAGTCAGGCATCGAGGTCGTCCGGATCGCCGGCTCCGAACTCGGCTCCGGTCGCGGCGGCCCGCGTTGCATGAGCTGCCCGATCGCTCGCGACCCACTCCCCACCGCCTAGGCCCATCGAGCCGCCCCTGGTTGTTGCTTGAGCCCCCGCCTGCGGGGTGCCAAGAGGCAACCCAGGGTGCCTAGTTGGGACTGGAGTGGAGGTTGGCCGAGGGCCGGCCGGCCGGTCCCACGAGCGGGGTCCAGAAAATATGAAAGCCCGGCCGTTGCTGACGGGGGATGCAACAACGACCGGGCGAGCCGAAATCTACGCCAAGGTAGTTGCGAAGACAACTACGCGACAAACCTTTTGTTGTGATTCGGGTTAAATCACCTCAGCGGAGGGTGACTTGGCGGTTAGCGAGGCCAGATCGGGCGGCCCGCTCGGGAGCGGTGAGGGGGCTGCCATCGTTCAGCGCCGCCCGCAGATCGCCCGCAAAACGGAGGGCCGGCTCATCTACCGCCGCGGCACCGGTGCCCACGGCCAGGTCCCACACCGGGGCAAGCAGGCCATGGGCACGAAACATCCCCACGAACCGCGACTCGGGTACCAGCGTGTCCTTCCCGGCAGCGTGCAGCCGGGCGAGCGCATCGAGCAACGCGTCCTCCGGCTCCGGCATCACCCACCGAAGGTGCTCCTTGGGGCCGACATTGGTCCAGTACGCCGCCTCGACACTGGTCAGTCGGCTGGTGGGCACGGCGGCGGTGTCCGCATGCTCCAAGGCGTCCTCCACCTCGGGCGAGCGATCCTCCAGGTCGCCCACCCAGAAGGCAAAACCCTCGTGCACCGTCACCTCAAGGTCCTGCGCTACCACCAGATCCTGGAGCCGAGGTCCGGGCCCAGGCGGCTCCAAGAGGCCGACCGTGCCGGGCTCCGCGGCCATGGCGGCCTCAAGGACCGCGCCGAGGTCACGGGCCGGATCACCGAAGTTGTGTTGGACCTGCAGGCCCAGCCAGATCTCCCCCGAATCTCGCACCATCGCCGGAGCAGCAGCGGGCAACAGCGTGCACAGCACCACGCGCCGGTCGGAATCCTTGAGCGCAATCGGCGCCGTCGCGGCCGGGACCAGTTCCCGCATGGCCACCACGTCGCACTCCGACGGCACGCCGGCAAACGGCCGAGCGACGTACGGCGCAGCGCCGCCCTCACCGTGGCAGGCCTTGTAGCGACGGCCCGAGCCACAGGGGCAGGGTTGCCGCGGGCCGACCGCCCCTGGGGTGTCGACTGCATCGCCTTGAGTGTTGGTTCGTCCGCGCTTTCCCATGCCGCAGAACTTATCGGTCCAACAACTCCAGCAGATGGGCCGGTCGGTCGGTGATCACCGCTTTGACCCCCAACTCCTGGCAGATTTGCAACTGGGCAGCGGTGTTCACCGTCCACACATGCAAGTGGTGCCCACTTGCGGCCAGTTTGCGCGCCAACACGGGGTTGGACTCCAACAACGTGATCCCCGGCCCGACCAGCCAGTCGCGCCCGATGACGCCTGCCAGCAGCGGCCAGGCCCTGCGCCGGTCAAGCAGCATCACCAGCGGGATCGCGGGAGTCAGCTTGGCCATCCGCGCCAAAGCGCTGTAGGAGAAGCTCATCACGCGCACCGGCGAACCCTCCCGATGCCAGCCGAACTCCGTCAGCAGATCCGCCAGGCGACGCTCGACCAACCCGGCGTACCGCGTCGGATGCTTGGTTTCGACGGCGATCTCCACCCGCCGGTCGAAGTCCCGCACCGTCTCCAACAAACGGCGCAAGGTGAGCACCCTGCGCAGGTCGTCATTGGGCTCGGCCATCTCATCGTCGAGGTCGGCCCACGGGTGCTTCCAGGAGGCGAAGTCCAGTTGGTCGAGCTCGGAGAGGTGCATCGTCGAGACCAGGCCCTTGTGCATCGCCGTACGCCGCAGGTCGCGGTCATGCACGCAGACCAGGTGCCCGTCGGCGGTCAACCGAACGTCGCATTCGAGGCCCTCGGCGCCCACCTCCAGGGCCTTCACATAGGCGCCGAGGGTGTGCTCGGGATTGTCGTGGCTCGCCCCTCGATGCGCGACGACCTGCGGCCTGGGGCGCTCGCTCATGTTGCCATTGTGGACCCCGCTCCTCCCATCTTGTCGGAGACTGCGCCAAGTTGGCCCCGCGATTTCAAACCGCCGGTCATGATGGACCTGTGGGATCACCTTCTTCCGTGCCCGCGCCACAGTTGAGCCGGCGCGGAGTGTTGCTGACTGGCCTCTCCTTGACGGGCTTGTCTTGGGCGGGGCTCGCCGGCTGCGGCCGCGACCCGAGCAGGCCCTCCGCGCTGCCGAGTGCACCGCCCCTGACTCCCTCCCCCGGCCAGCGAGTCGTCGAACACACCCTCACCCCGCGGGCCACGCGCCTCGACCTGGGCGGCGTCGAGGTCGACACGTGGGCCTATGGCGATGCGCTGCCGGGTCCGCTGATCCGGGCCAACGCCGGCGACCTGATCCGGGTGCGCGTGGACAGTGAGCTCCCCGAGGAAACCACCGTGCACTGGCACGGCATCGCCTTGCGTAACGTTGCGGACGGAATTCCGCACACCACCCAGGACCCGATCCCGGCTGGTGGCAGTTATCTCTACGAGTATGTCGCCCCCGATCCGGGCACGTACTTCTATCACTCCCATGTCGGCCTGCAACTCGACCGTGGCCTCTACGCCCCGCTGATCATCGACGACCCAGCCGAGCCCGGTGACTATGACGCCGAGTGGATCGTGGTGCTCGACGACTGGGTCGACGGCACCGGACGCACCCCCGAAGACGTGCTGGCCGAACTCACGGCCGGGAGCGGCGACGGGCACCACCACGACCACGGCTCCATGGGGGACGGCTCCATGGGAGACATGGGCGAGATGGACATGAGCGGGATGGGTGGCAACGCCAAGCCTCCGCCGTACGGCCATAGCGACGTCACCTACCCCCACTTCCTGATCAACGGGCGCATTCCCGCGGATGCCGAAACCTTCCGAGCCCGGCCGGGGCAGCGGATCCGGATCCGAGTCATCAACGCCAGCGCCGACACGGTCTTCTCCATCGCGCTTCCCGAACACACGATGACGGTGACCCACAGTGACGGCTTTCCGGTGCAGCCCACCGAGGCGCGAGCGCTCTACCTCGGCATGGGTGAGCGGTACGATGTGCTGGTCACCGTGGGCGACGGGGTGTTCCCCCTGGTGGCGACGCCCTTCGGCAAGGAGGGCCGGGCCTTGGCCTGGCTGCGCTCCGGATCCGGAGAGGCGATCGAGCCGACCGCCCTGCCCGCGGCGTACACCCGAAACATCCTGGAAGGGGCGGACCTGCTCCCGGCCGAGTCCGCGCTGCTGCCCAAGCGGCCCGCGGATGACCAGCAGTCGATGATGCTGAGCGGTTCGATGAGCCCCTACACGTGGGCGATCAACGGGGCCCCGCACGGGCTGAACCAGGCCCTGGAGGTGACCGAGGGTCAGCGGGTGCGGTTCGGGATCATGAACCACACCACGATGGCCCATCCGATGCACGTGCACGGCCACACCTTCGCCCTGGACAGCGGGCTGCGCAAAGACACGGTGTTGGTCAAGCCGATGAGCATGCTGAACATCGAGCTCCAGGCCGACAATCCGGGCCTGTGGATGGCGCATTGTCACAACGCCTATCACGGCGAGGCCGGGATGATGATCGACCTGGACTACCGCGTCTGAGGGTTCCGCAAACGCGGGCACCGGTGGTCTGGACGTCACCGCCGCCGCGGGGTGGGCGGTTGCCTCAGTCTCTCCGGACCGGCAGCATGTCCGGAGTGCGCATCCACATCCACAACCTCACCTTCGACTGCGCGGACCCCACCACCCTGGCGCGGTTCTGGTCGCAGCTGACCGGTTGGAACATCTACACCGACGACGACCCCGAGGTGATCGTCGCGCCGAGCTTCCCCTACGAGGGCATGGGCCTACTGTTTGTGCCCGTTCCCGAGGGCAAGTCCGCGAAGAACCGGGTGCACATCGACCTACAGCCGGAGGGGATGACCCGCGACGAGGCGGTCATGCAGGCTCAGGCTCTCGGTGGGCGGGTGATCGGGGATCACCGCAACAACGACGGCAGTGGCTGGATCGCCATGGCCGATCCCGAAGGCAACGAGTTTTGCATCGAGCGTTCGCAGATGGAGCGTGGACCCAAACAGCCGGGCACCTTCAAGATCAGCTAGCCCGGCCCGGCCTCTCGGCAGTACCCGCAGGCAGACGAGATCTTGCGCACCCACCCGGACGCAGAGCCGCTGTGGGACGGGCTGCTGCGCGGAGCCCTCTACGGTGACGAGCGGACTGCAGGCAACACGATCACCACCTTCCAGCAGGCCATGCCCTGTTCTTCCAGCGCTCGAACCGGGAACGATGCGTTCCCTCCACCTCAAATCCGGCCACCGACATCGAGGCCCTGATCAAGCCGGGCGGCACGATCTACCTCCTGGGCCATGACGACCCATATGCCAGTGCGTCACCACTCATGCCTGCGGTCACAGAGCAGATCCTCGACACGGCCAAGCGGCTCGGGGAGACGTCCCCACACGGTCGGTTGTGCCCGCGGTTGCTGGTGTTTGGACGAGTTGCCCTCGACCGCACCGATCCCGACACTGTCCACCCGGATGGCCAACGAGCGGACGCTCGGGTTGTCATTTCATCCTCGCTGCCCAGACCTGGATCGAAACCAATTGCAACCGGCGTCGTCGCCAACGCAGCCTGCGCAAACTCACCCCGGTCGAGTTGAGATGATCTGCGTAGCCGCAGACGCGGCCCGACAACCATCAACCCCGAGTGTCAACACCAAACTGGGGCAGTCCCCTCAGCCCACCAACACGGGGTCGATGGACCACGGCGCACACCGAACCCGTGTCATGCACCCGGCAGCGGCTCGAGATGCCTCAGTAGATGAGCAGCCAATGACACTTCGACCGTCCGAGAGGTCGCAGCCCGCGCCGTACCCCGGCCGCGTTAGAGGACTGGCACCGCTACACGGTGCCAGGCTTCCTCGAACGAATACGCGACCGACTCGGCGACAGCGGCCAACCGGGCAAACACCAGCCACGGCCACGGCATGAACGGGCCAAAACCCACGCCAAGAGTCCTGGTCCGAGACTTGTACCTTCTTTGAGGCGCGGCACTGGCGCCCCGACCTCAAGTCAGGTTTCCGGTCCTCGAGTCAATCCTCACCTACCCGTACACCACGCCCCCGGACTCGACTTGGAACTGCCCCCAAAAATTGTTGGGTCAACATGGAACCCTGGGGACAATGCAGAACGTATGTATGTCGACAAGTGAGGAGAAGAGACGTGCAATCGGCGAAGCGGGAGGCGGCAGACTTCGACAACTTCTATCGAGCCCGTTACCAGAGCCTTACGTACGCCTTGTACCTACTGTGTGGGGACTGGGTCAAGGCCGAGGAGGTGGTCCAGGAAGCGTTCCTGCGTGCATGGAAACGGTGGGACGCCCTGCAAGCAGATGACCCTGTCTCCTGGGTACGAACTGTCGCCTGGAGGATCTGTGTTGATGATTGGCGAACAAGCAGGCGTCTACAACGCGCGCTCCAACGGCTGCGCCAAGAACGCGATCCTCAAGCAGGCCACCCAGACTCTCCAGGACGCGCCCAACAGGCCCTCGCCGCGCTTTCAGAGCCACTTCGACTCGTTGCGATCCTCCACTACGTCGAGGACCTGCCTGTGGGCGAGATCAGCCGGATCCTCAACGTCCCCGAAGGAACGGTCAAGTCGCGGCTGTCACGAGCACGCGACGTGCTGCGCCAAGAGGCCAGCCTGGAACGAAAGGAAGGATTTCGATGACCGAGATCGATGACGCAATACGAGATCTGCTCCGCCCTAGCGGACCGCCCGGTACGATCCTCCCTTCGCTGGCGCCCGAGCAACTGCGGTCGGCGCGACCCACGCGCGGCTACTCGCGGGTGGGCCTCGTCGTTGGCGCGGCCCTCTTTGTCGGTATGGGGGCGTGGCAATTCATGTCCCGGCAAGACAACCCCAATGTAGTTGGAAGCGGTCCGGACGCTTCCCCGGTTCTGCGACACACACCGATGGAACCACAACTAATGGCTGAAATTGCCTCTGTGGTAAGCGTAGAACTGGGCTCCAACTGCCTCACCCTCAACGGGAGGCCCTTGGTCTGGCCCGAGAACGCGGTGTGGAACGACGAGCTGGAACAAGTCAACTTCACCCAAGGAGAACGCCAGTTCACAGCCTCCGTAAACAAGACATTTCCACAAGATGTCTCGGGGGGTCTAGTTCCCATTCGTCTTGCCAGCCGATTCTTGGACCAGGACACAATTCGCCGAATCGAGTCCTGCGCCACTGGCAACTATGATGACGTTCTGGTGATCAACTAAGACTCACGGACGCGTAACGACTGTTCCACCCGTAATGAGTTGCTGCGGCGTGAACGTGCAGTCACCATCGGAAAAGCGCGCAGAGCCGATGCCATATGCGGTGTTGGCGAGCATGTACGGGCCGCCGCTGTCTCCTTCTGCACACATTTGTGTCCCGGTGTCGACCTGAACTCGAACGTAGAGGGCCTCAGGATCGCAGGTTTGTGGGAAGGCGGCGCACGCGTGTCTGTCTACGATGGTGCCGATTGTGTAGTCGGTGGCCCGCCCGTACTTGCTGACGGGGTCGCCCACGTCCATCTGATTCCACAGCCGAACAGCATCGACATCTCGCGTCGTGCCGTTCGCTGCGTACTTAACTTTCGGGCTCCACGTCTCGCTTGCCTTGTCGAAAGTAAGCACATCACGAAACGAAGTGAAAGACCTTGTCCCCACTGTGAACCCAGTTTCCTGGCCGTAGGTCACGGACTCCCCAACCGCTCCACAGTGTCCTGCCGAGGTCACCCGACGATCGCCGCCCGACGTCTCCACGACGAATGCCGCGGTACATTGGCCGGCCGGAAAATTTGCGGCCTTGCCGCCGTAGTTGGCCGGCGTCGGAGGCGGTTCGCCCCAACTAAAGGGTAACGAGTCACGCTCCGCTACTGCTTCTGCGTCCTTACGTGCCGCGTCACTTGCCCCCTCATAGGGATGGAACACGACCCCACCTGACTTGGTATCGATAGTCACCCCAACAGGAACGCGGTCAACCGTGAGAACAGAGTTCACCGCAACCGCCCGCGCCATGAGGTCCTCTAAACTTAGCGGGACGCGCTCGAAACTCACGTGCTGCAACACTCCCGCGGCCTTCATTGCGTCGATCAGGCCAGCACTCGGTTCAAGGGCACTTCGGTACCAGAGATGAAAATCCCGACCCGGCACCGATCCGTCCTCGGCATAGCCGAGATCCAACTTGCTGAACGGAATAGTGTCCATAGCGTCCTGGAGCGCCAGTTGCGCTTCCACCTCTTCGACGCTTATCGCCAGGTCGGTGGCAAGTTGAGCGACGTCGCTCTGGGGTGCCTCTGAAACACGAGCGGCCGTCGTTGTGGGGCCCCTCCCCGATACGGTCGCCGCACTTGGCGTGGCTGCAGTGACCGCGCCAAGCGCGACCGCGAACGCCGCTGTCATCAGCGCAGACTGAATGTTCCTGCCCAAGGATTTCATCATCAACCTCTCTCCGAGCGAAGCCAGACGATGCATGCTTTGCAGCATCCTCTGCAGCTTGCCACGAGGGTGACGAGCTGTCTAGGCCGCTACGAGACTCACGAAACTGCCCGCGAAACGTTGTCCGTGCCTCACGTAGGGCTGCCCGCGAAACGGGGTCCTGCCTGTCCGTGGAGTCGCCGACCTCGACGTCGTCGTACGACATCCGGGTGTGCTCGTGGGTGGCGTTTCCGGTCGATCGGTTCGGTGGTGGTGGGCAGCGTGTTCCACTCACCCGAGTTGGGAGTGGATTGGCGGGGTGCTATCGTCGTCGGGTTGGTGAGCCTGGCGATGCGCAGTGCAAGAGCGTCGGTAACCTAGACGCCCGTGAGGGAGCCGTCTCAGCGGACGCCGGCCAGTGCGGTGGAGAGGATCCCGCTCGGGGGCCCTCCGTGGCGCCTCTCAGGTGGGCCAGTCGGCCAGAGTCTCCAGGAATTGGCCCCGCACGAGCTCGACCTGCCGGTCCAGATTGCGCACCGTCCAGCGTTTCGTAGACACGGGCGGCAACACCGCCACCTGCACGGTGCCTGAGTGAATCAGGAACGAGTGGGCCGACATGATCTCGCCGGCGTTGCGGATCACGATGGGCACCATCGGCACCCCCGCCTGCATCGCCAGGTGAAACGCGCCCTTCTTGAACGGCAACAGCGTCGGCGTCGGCGAGCGGGTGCCTTCGGGCGAGATCACCAGGGACTTCCCTGACCGCAGACTGTCGGCCGCCGGTGCCAGGGCGGCTTTGGCCTTGGTGGTGTCCGAGCGATCGATGTAGGCCACATCGGCCAGCCAGCCCATCGCGGCAAACGTGGGGTCCTTCTTCAGCTCGGCCTTGACCACTCCCGTGAAGTCGCGGCGCAGCAGCGCCGCCAGGATGGGTACGTCGAGCTGGCTCTGGTGGTTGAAGACGAACACCGCGGGGCGCGCCGCCCACAGGTGCTGCTGACCCACCACCTCCAGGTCCACCCCCGCGGCTCCGAGCGCGAGTTCGGAGCCGACGGCGGCCGCAACCGAGAGCGCCGTACCACGATCGCGATTGAGCAGGCCGATCCCCAACCCGGCGGCCACTCCCGCACCGAGCCCCGCGAACGAGGCCGCGCTGCGCGCCACGGTGAGGGGAGTGAGCCGGGCCGGGGGCACGAGTCGGTGGATGGGCCACTCGCGCTCGGTGGCCTCGCGGGTCAGCTCTTCGTCGGGATTGAGGGGCCGGGGACGACCCACGGTCCGGAGGTACGCCACATCCTCGCCGCCGTTGCCGTAGGCGTAGGACTCCGCGAGATCGACGCCGTTGCCGGCGGCGAAGGCGGTCACCGCCTCGGCCTTGCCGGCCCCCCACAGCACCGAACCCACCACCTTTCCGGTGATGATCCCGTCCTCGTCTTCGATCTCGGTGACGAGGAGGTGCTCGATGTTCAGGTCGCTCGCGGCGGCGGCCGCTTGAAACCGCGTGGCCGACGAAGCCAGCGCCACGGTGTGTCCGGCGTCCTGGTGTGCCCGCACGAGTCGGCGCGCCTCGGGGAACACCCTTGACGCGAGTTTGGTGCGCCACAGCCGCTCGCCCAGCGCCTCGATCTCGGCGAGCTCACGTCCGGCCAGTGCTCCCAACGCCACGTCCACCAGGGCGGTGACGTCGTGGCCGCGCTGCGACATGTTGAACACCTCGACCATGGTGCGGAACAGCTCTCCGGCCCCGATATCGCCGCTGGTCAACCGATCCAGGAAATAGAGGGTGGCCGAATAGCCGTCGATGAGGGTGCCGTCGAAGTCGAAGAACGCTCCCACCGCGGGGCCTTGCGGCCCGGCGGCGATCTCGGCGAGCAGCGCGTCGAGGTCGCTCATCACCGCTCCGGTCGATGCAGAGCGATGTCCCGGATCACGCCCACCGCCGCGACGACCTCGGCGAGTTCGGCGGCGAACGCGACTCGTGCCTCACGCAGCTCCTCACCGCCGAGCCCCATCAGCCCCCGGTTCGCGGCCAGTTTCAGCGCCCCGCCCATCAGGTCCTTGGAGATGGATTCGGGACTGTGCAGCTCCTGTTGCAGCCAGCGCTGCTGAGCCACCCCCAGGCACTCGGTGATCAGGGCCTCCTCCTCCACAGGTGCTGCGGGCTCTCGAGCGGCCAGGCGATCCGCCACGACCAAATAGGCCTCAAGGAACGGTCCGATCACCCGATGGGCCAGCAGCAGCCGCGTCGACCGCAGGCCCTGGGACACGTCGGCGGCGGAAAGCGCGCCGCCGTCCCAGTTGAG
Source organism: uncultured Actinomycetota bacterium (assembly GCA_963814245.1). Classification (GTDB taxonomy): domain Bacteria; phylum Actinomycetota; class Actinomycetes; order Propionibacteriales; family Nocardioidaceae; genus Nocardioides. Next base: position 662,513 of record CAWFBY010000001.1, on the reverse strand, counting down.
GTTGGCCATCGCGACCTCGCTATGGATTTCGGCGTCGAACTCGCGCTTAGGGGCAAAGAAGAACTCATACTTCAACAGGTCGCGGATCGCCAGGGCGTGCTCCCACACAGACCTGGTCACGTCGAGGTCCGGCGCTTCCTCCGCTTGGACAGCGGCCACCTCGATGATGGCCCGGGTGATGAAGTAGTGCGTCACCGTGTTGCGATAGAAGCCCGCTTCGTGTTGCCGGCCACTCCCGATCGAATAAACCGGCTCCTGCCCCCCGGCGTACTCCTCCACGACCCCTTCGCGCACCAGGGTGAACAGGGCCTTGGCCAGTCCTTCGGGGCGGCCCAGGTCCACCCCCGAGGTCAGCGGGAGCTGGCGGCGGCGTACGTATTCCAAGAGCGGCTCCAGCACCGCCAGCGTCTCGGCCAACGTCATCGCCCGGCCGTCATTGTCGAGCAGGCCGAAGGTCACCAGGGCCGCCGGGGTGATCGGCGTCGCCGCGTTGATCCGGTGGGCCACCTCGAACGCGACCCGGGGAACGACCTCGGTCGGCTCCGCGGTGCCCGCGCGATCGGCGGCTTCATCCAGGCTGGCGCGCAACGAGACCGGCGCCCCAAAACGTAGATGCACATGCCCGCGCCGTCGCGACTGGGCGCGGGCGAACTTCACCAGCCAACTGAGGCTTTCGGGGGTCTTGGTGCCGCCGCCCTCCTCCAACGACAGCGCCGAGACCTCGTGTTGCTGGTCATAGACGATCGCGACGGGGACCAGGAGTACGTCGTCCGCCTTGTCGCCGTTGGCCACAAACGCATCGACCAGATAGCGCAGCACGCCCATCTTGGGCGGCCGCAGCTTGCCGGTGCGCGTGCGACCCCCTTCGAAATACCACTCGAGATTCGCGTGGTTGTGCAGCAGATGACCGAGATAGGTGCGCAGCATCGCCGGGTAGACGGGGTCGTCGCGCGTAGAACGGCGGATGAAGATGAGGCCGCTGCGCCGACCGAGCTCCGACATGGGCCACATCGCAAGGTTGATGCCGCCGAGGATGTGGTTGGGCGAGAAGCCGTGCGTCGAGAGGGCGCTGCGCAACACCAAGGGGTCCAGATAGGACCGGTGGTTGGGCAAGAAGACCAGCGAATGTTTGCGGCCAAGATCGCGCAGCTCGGCGAGGCTGGAGGTGTCGGCATCGACGGTGTAGGACCTGGTGAGCCAGCGGCCCAGCCGATCCCACGCCTGGGTCGCCTGGGGGCCGACCTGAGCGGCCATCTCGTCGAGGCACTCTTCGGCGTCTTTGCGTACGTCGGCGCGGGTGCGACCGGTGCGCTCGACCAGCTCGTCGATCACGGTCGCGAACCGCGGCGACGACACGATCGCGTGCACGGGGTTGCGGGCGAGTCGTCCCGAGTCTGGTTCAGAGTGTTGGTCCACGCTCGACAGGATAGGAGCGGGAGGACTTTCTGGATAGCGCCGCACGCACCGCCAGGTCGGTTAGCTCCCGGCGCCGGCAGTGTCGGTGTCACCGCGATCCGGAGGGTCCACCCCCAGGTGGGCTTCGTAGGACCGCGGATCTTCCAACGGCTCGACGTGCGTGGCGATGTCGACGTGCTCCAACTCGGCCCCCAGCCGCGCCTCGAAGCGTTCGACCAGGTCATGGCTTTGCTGCACCGTCCAGAGGCCGGGGACCAACACATGCAGGCTGACGAAGCGGCGGTGCCCCGCCTCCCGAGTGCGTACGGCGTGGAAGGCAACCTCGTCGGTAGCGAACTCGGCGATCACCCGATCCACCACGGCCTGGGCATCGGCGTCCAGGGCGCGATCGAGCAGGCCACCCAGGGATTGACCGATCAGGTGCCAACCCGTCCAGATGATGTTGACTCCGACGAGCAGCGCGATGATCGGATCGAGTTGTCGGATGCCCGTGGTCACCACCAACACCACACCCACCACGACCCCGATCGAGGTCCAGACGTCGGTGAGCAGATGTTTGCCGTCGGCCTCCAGGGTGATCGAACGGTGCACGCGACCGGCGCGCAGCAGCACCACTGCCACGACACCATTGAGGACCGAGGCGAGGGTCGAGATCGCCAAACCGATGCCGACATTGCCCAAGTCGACGGGGTGGAACAGCCGGTCGATAGCGGCCCAGATGATGAAGAGGGCCGCGACGAAGATCATCATCCCCTCGACGACCGCCGAGAAGTACTCGGCTTTGGACATCCCGAAGTGGAAGTCCTTGTCGGCCGGTCGGGCCGCCACCGACAACGCGCCGAGGGCAACCACGGCGGCCACCAGATTGACGATCGACTCGGCGGCATCGGAGAGCAACCCCACCGAGTCGGTGAGCAGGTAGGCCGTGAACTTCAAGGCGATCGTGACCAGTGCCGCCGCGATCGACAACCACGCAAAGCGGGTCAGGTTGCGCGGCGCCGAGGTCACGGCCTCAGCCTGTCATCCGACGCCCACCAGGCGAACGGTCGGGGCGGTTCAGCCGATGCCCAGCGCTCGGGCGAGCGCGGCGAGCCGCACCTCCCAGATACGTCGCGACAGAGCCGCCTCGGGGGCGAGGTTCTCGGAGCCGTGGTAGGCGCCGGGGTAGAGATGAAACTCCGTGGGCACTCCGGCCTGGAGCAGCCGGGTGGCGAAGATGATGTTCTCGTCACGGAAGAGGTCGAGTTCGCCGACGTCGATAAAGGTCGGGGGCAAACCCGTCAGGTCCATCGCGCGACGCGGTGCGGCGTACTGATCGGCCGGTTTGCCGGCGAGGTACCACCCCCAGGCCTGGATGTTCTCCGCCCGATCCCAGGCCCCCAGATCGGTCAGCTCATAACTGGACGGGGTGATGTTGCGATCGTCGATCATGGGATAGATCGGCATCTGGAAGGCGATGTGCGGGCCACCCCGGTCGCGGCACAACAGCACCGTGCCGATGGTGAGTCCGCCCCCAGCGCTGCGGCCGTAGACCGCAAGCCGGGACGGGTCGAAACCCAGCTCGCTGCTCCGCACCGCCATCCACACGAGCGCCGCATAACAGTCCTCCACCGGCGCCGGGTGCGGGTGTTCGGGGGCCAGCCGATAGTCGACCGAGACCACGACCGCGCCGAGGGCTGCGCACAACATTTCGGCCTGATCCGACTCCCCGTCGAGGTCGCCCATGATCATCCCGCCACCGTGGATATAGAAGATGCCGGGGCGAGGCGCGGAGTCAGCGTCGTTGGCAGGAGCGGGCTGGTAAATCCGGACCCGCACGTCGGGATCGCCCACCGGGCCAGGGACCATCCGATCAGCCTGGGTGACCCGACCCGTGGGGACGCGGCGTTGGGGATCCTTCACCTTCAATTCGCTGGCGACCTGACGGCGCACGACGATGTCCGGGATCGACTTGAAGCCACCCGGGATGGCCTCGAGCAGCGCGTCCAAAGGCCCCCGCGATTCGGGATCGATACGATCGCGCTCCGTCACTGTCCCGCTCCTTCGCCAGGGGATGTCGATTTTCTCCCCGGGCACCCCGCGAGAGGAAGTCTTTGGCGCCACATCATGCCTGGGTGGGAAGAAGCCGCCCAAACTTGCGTCCTACGACGCTCAAACGGACCGCGACAAGAAGGTGCTGAACTCGCTGGGCGCATAGTCGCCAAACGGGCCACATTCAGTGAAACCCATCGACACATAGAGCGCCCGGGCCGGAGCGAAGGCCTCCATCGAGCCGGTTTCCAAACTGACCCGGGTGAGGCGCTCATGATGTGCGTGAGCCATCAGATGCGCCACGATGGCGCGCCCGATCCCCAGCCCGCGCGCTTCCTGAGCAACATGCATCGACTTGATCTCCGCGTGCTCCTCGTCCAGGCGCTTGATCGCTCCGACACCGAGGAGCAGGCCGTCACGTCGGCAACTGACAAAGCTGATCGACGGAGCCTTCAGCCCGCCGACGTCGAGGGCGTGCACGTCTTCCGGCGGGCTGTGCCGGTTGGCGAAGGCCAGGTGAACGGTGAGCAGTCGACGCACGTCGGATCGGGCCGGGTCGTCGGGTCCGATCCTGAAGTCCTGGTTCATCGGCCGCCAGAGACGTCGATGAAGGTGCCAGTGACGTACGACGCAGCAGGGGTCAGGAGCCAGCAAATGGCTTCGGCCACCTCCTCGGCAGTTCCCTCGCGACCGACCGGGATGCTCGGACCAAGGCGCGCCGCCCGACCGGGCTCGCCCCCGCGCGTGTGCAGATCCGTGTCGATGATCCCCGGGCGGACGCCGTTCACGCGGATGCCCAGCGGCGCCACTTCGAGTGCCAAGCCGCGCGTCATCGAATCGAGCGCGCCTTTGCTGGCCGCATAGTCGATGTATTCGTGGGGAGAGCCCAGCTGGGACGCACGGGAAGACACGTTCACGATCGAGCCGCCCGCGCCACCTCGATCGGTGGCCATCCGCCGCACGGCCTCGTGGGTGCAGATCACCGCGCCGAACACATTGGTGTCGAAGACCCGACGCCACCGGGCCAGGTCGATGTCCAGGAACGATGACTGCGTTTCGAGGAACCCGGCGTTGTTGACCAACCCGACGAGCTCGCCCAAGCTCGCGGCCGCATCGAACAGGGCCGCAACCTGGTCGGCCTCGGTGACGTCGGCGCGGTGGGCGGAGGCCGTGCCGCCCGCCTGGCGCAGGTCGGCGGCAAACGCGTCGGCCCGGTCGGGTTCGCTGCGATAACCCAGGCAAACGGCGTACCCCAACCCCACCAGTTGGCGTGCCACGGCGGCGCCGATGCCTTTGGTGCCACCGGTGATGACGACGACTCCCGACATCGCGGACTCCCTTCTTGGCGTGGCACCAGGCTAGTGGCCGTCAAGCGCGGGGCAGCGCCGCTCCCCCACCACATCGCGCGCTGCCACATCACGCAACGCCACCGCCGCCACGGAGCGGAGTCGCCCCTGCACCCCCGGCCCCACCTCGACGAGTTCGATCGCCGGCAGCTCCTCGGGATCCCCACCCGAGATCGACGCCCACAACACGACCGAGGCCAGAAATGCTCCGGCGGCCGACGCGTGGTTCCCGTCGTCCGCATGCAAGACGAGCCGTGGATAGCGCTCGTCGGCGAGGTCGAAGGCCTCCGGGACCGGGGGCAGGCAACTCGGCTCGGAAGCGGAAACGCGGGCGTAGGTCGCGACGATCCGCTCGGTCTCCTCGAGCCCACGGCGTGGCCACTCGGCGAAGAGCACCGGGATCGCTCCTTGCTCGCGCGCGAGCCGTACGAACAGTTCCGCCCCCGTCGTGGGGTAGTCGAAGCGGCCACTGGCGCTGTAGTTCTGGCCTTGGATCACCACCGCGTCCCACGCCTGGGACCCGACCAGAGCCAGGGAGGGCTGGTGCCGTTCACGGTCGTTGGTGAGCATCGAGGCCGGCGAACGTACGGAAACCACCTCGGCAGCGGGCTCGCTCGCGCGCCAGAGGGCCGCCACCGTGGCCGGCACGTCATGGCGTGCGGTGTGGCTGTTGCCGAGGAACAGCAGTCTGACGACCCCGTCGTCATGCTCAGGAACCGTGCTGGGGACGGGGCGGGAAGAGGTCGCGGCGGGCGATCCGGAGGGCCCTGACTCGGGGGCGGGATCGGCCGAGCAACCCGTGACCAGGGCCAGACAGAAGGCGACCGCGAATCGCTGCCAGGGCGGGCGCACGTTAGGCCGATTCGAGATAGCGCGCGCGCAGAAACCTGCCGAAGTGCGGCACGGTGAAAGCCACGGTGCCACGCTCGGAGGCATAGACCAGGCCCTTCTTGATGAGCCCATCGCGCGCTGGCGAGAGCGACTGCGGCTTGCGGCCGAGGTGGCGTGCCAGGTCGGCAGTCGCGATGGGCTCATCGCCGCCAAGGTCGGCCATCGCGGTGAGATAGTCACGCTCGGCGGGAGTGGCTCGGTCAAAGCGAGCCCCGAAGAAGCCGACCGCCAACTCCCCCTCCGCCTCGGGCGCCGCCTCCCGAACATCGCTGCGTCTGATCGGGCTTCCCACCGCGACATCCCAGGTGACCTTGCCGTAGGCCTGCACGAAGTAGGGATAGCCATCGGTCAGCCGATAGAGCTCGTCGAGCGCCTCCGGTTCGAAGTCCATGCCTTCCCCTGAGGCGGGGACCGTCCAGGCTCGGTCGGCCATCTCGCGCGGCAGCCGATCCACGGCGATATAGCGAAACAGCCTCTCGGCGTACGACTTCGACGCCGCCAACGCGACCGGCAGGTGCGGCAGGCCAGCACCGACGATCAGCAGTGGGGCGCCCTGCTGGCTGATCTCGTGGCTCGCCCCACACAACGCCGCCAACTCGGGGCCGGGGATGTCTTGCATCTCGTCGATAAACAGCGCCACCCCCACCCCCAGATCCCCGGCAAGTGCCGCGGCATCGGTGAATAGTTCGATCAGGTCCAATTCGAGGTCGCCGGAATCCGCCCGTCCTTTGGTCGCCGTGACCTCGATCGGCGGTGCCCACCGCACGCCCCGGCGGTCCTCGAGTCCGGTGCGCAACGCGAAAGCCTTGAGCACCCCCGCCAGGTGATCGACTCGCTCAGGGTCACGGTGTCGGTGAGACAGTTCACGCACGGCAGCATGCATCGCCTGCGCGATCGGGATTCGGATGCTTTGTTCGGGGCGAGCCTCGATCTTGCCTGTCCCCCAGGCACGTTTTCCGGCCTGCGAGCGAAGCGCGTTGAGCAGCACGGTTTTGCCCACGCCACGCAAGCCGAACAGGATCATGCTCCGTTCGGGTCGCCCGACCGCGCTGCGCTCGAGGGTAATCTCGAATTGCTCCAGCTCCCGATCGCGACCGGCCAACTCGGGGGGCCGTTGACCGGCACCGGGCGCATAAGGGTTTCGGATCGGGTCCATGACTAGGACCGTATCGGCTGATCTAGGCAGAATCCTAGATTTGCGCCGCACGTTAGGCGGTGGCGTTGTGGGCCGACGCGACGTCGTACGCCGCATCGAGGCTGTCGCGCAGCAACTCGATGAACTCCGCAACATCGGCGACCGGCAGCCGGAACGATCCGGCGCACACATTGTCTCGCCAGAGCGACAACACCACGACCTCCGCCTCCGGATGCCAGGAGACTCGCAGGGCGCGACCGCCCCCACGGGCATCGACGAAGATCGACCCCGAAGCAGGAAGCGGGCGGGCCGGCAACACACTCCCATCATGCGCCTTGACACAGCACGTGTCACGCACAGGCTCTGGACAGGCTCTTGACCGGGTCCGATTCTGCACGACGACTCAGCCGACCATCTGAGTCAGGAGTCAGCAGTGTTAAAGGTCCAAGTCCCGTCACGGCCTAGGGCTACGCGGCTCCGCACCCTGGCAGTCGCGATGGTCGCCATCATCGGCTCCGGCGTCGCGGGCACGACGCCCGCGCCGGCCTACGTTGCATCCCCGTGGAGCGAGCCGACTCTGGTGACCGGCTCGCAGGGGGCCTCCGCAGCGGTCTTCGCCACCAGCGCAGCGGGGGCCGATCTCACTGCCTGGGTCGGCCCGGGATCGACCTCGGGCAATCAGATCCGGGCGCGATTCCGCGCTCCCGGTGCCACGACCTGGGCGCGGGTTCCCGTCCGCGCCGACAACATGTTCATCGCCCGGGAGTTGGCGTTGAGCGCTGCGCCGAACGGAGACTTCTGGTTGACGTGGACGCGCTACAACTCCGACATCGCCGGCCAGGTATGGGTGATGCGACTCGACGACCGGACCGGCACCTGGTCTCCGCCCACCAAGGTGTTCACCAACGCCGACTACCAGCACACCCGCCCCTCGATCGCGGTGTCTGGAAAGGGCACCGTCCTGATCGCGGCCGTCGCCTCGCCGAGAGTCTTCGAGGGCTACAAATACCGCACCGCAATCGCGACCCTCGCTCCAGGGAAGACCTGGCAACGTCGCTATGCCACTCCGCATGAGAGTTTCTCCGTCGGGATGCGCGCCGCGGCGGGCCACAATGGGCACTTGGCAGTCCCTACTTCTCGGCGAACTACGTCCACGTTGCCCACGCCACCAATTCCCCCGAACTCAGTTGGACGTCGACGACCTTCGCTACGCCCGGGGGCGCGATCTTAGGCGCGGCGGCCTTCGTGCAGCCCAACGACGGAATCATCGCGGTCTGGGACCGATCCGGGGCCACGAGGACCTTGCGGGCCGCCCAGCTCAGTGGTTTTACCTTCACCCCGACCTATACCGTCACCAGGTTGGACCGGAACTCGGCGATGATCGGCGCGGCCGGCGGGCGCGTGCTACTGGTGATGGACGAATTTGCCAACGTTCCGCCCCGGGTTTTGGTGTCAGCCAACACCTCGGCCGCGCTGACCCAGGCCACGGTCAAGGGGAGTGTCCAGGTCGGCAAGACCGTGCGTTGCGCCAGCGGCTTTGGGGTGGAGGCCACCTCGCGCAGCTATCGGTGGAAGCGCGACGGCAACGACGATTCGCGGAGCAAAGGCGGGCGCCTACACGCTGATGACAGCCGACCGCGGCCACCAGCTCAGTTGCCGGTCAATCGGCGTCAACACCGTTGGGGCCACGGGACTCCTCAGCCCTGCTCGCTCGATTGGCTGACCGAGGCGGCCTAAACTGCACTATGCCCGAGTTGCCCGAGGTCGAAGCACTCGCCGACGATCTGTCGACGCGCCTCGCCGGACGGGCGATCGTGCGCGTCGACTTGGCGGCCTTCAGCGCGTTGAAGACCTTCGACCCGCCCCTGTCAGCCCTCGAAGGCACGCTGATTGAGGCCGTTGGACGGCATGGGAAGTTCCTGGACATCACCACCTCGGGCCTGCATCTGGTGTTGCACCTGGCGCGGGCTGGTTGGATCCGCTGGCGGGACGAGGTGCCGGCCCTGCCGCCGCGACCCAGCAACAAATCACCCCTTTCGGCCCGGGTGGTGCTCGACTCGGGGGCCGGATTGGACATCACCGAAGCCGGCACCAAGAAGAGCCTGGCGTTGTACGTCGTCCGTAACCCCACAGACATCGAAGGGATCACCCGCCTGGGCCCCGATCCGCTAGCCGACAGCTTCACCAGCGACGTCCTCGCTTCCATCCTCGAACGGGCCGGACGCGCACAGATCAAAGGAGTGCTGCGGCATCAGGGGACGATCGCGGGGATCGGCAACGCCTACTCCGATGAGCTGCTCCACGCAGCGAAACTCTCCCCCTTCAAGCCGGCCAACTCCTTGACCGAGGAGGAGCACTCCGCGTTGTACGCCGCGATCCGCGACGTGCTCGGTGACGCGGTCGAACGCGCCCGCGGCCTCGCTGCTTCGGAACTCAAGAGCGAGAAGAAGTCCCACCTGGCCGTCCACGGCCGCACCGGCCAGAAGTGCCCGGTCTGCGGAGACGTCGTGCGCGAGGTCTCCTTCGCCGACTCGAGCTTGCAGTACTGCCCTACCTGTCAGACCGGCGGGAAACCCCTCGCCGACCGGCGGATGTCGCGGCTGCTGAAGTAGCCCCGTTCGCGCTTCCGCGTATCCCCGGGCCGCCGCCAGCTCAACCCTCGACCAACCCGAACCTGCGGTAGAGGGCGGCAAGAGGCCGCGGGGCCCACCAGTTCCACTGCCCGGCGACCCGCATCAGCGCCGGCACAAGAAGCCCCCGCACAATCGTGGCGTCAAGGACGATCGCGAAGGCGACCCCGAAGCCCAACTGTTTGATGCTGGTGACCCCGCTCGTCACGAACGAGGCAAACACCACCGCCAGCAGCAGCGCCGCGGCGGTGATGATCCGGCCCGAACGCTGGAGCCCCAGGGCGACCGCTTCGGTGGTCGGTTGCCCGGCGTCATGCTCCTCCTTGATCCGCGACAAGAGGAAGACCTCGTAGTCCATGGAGAGGGCGAACGTCGTGACCGCGATCAAGACCGCCATCGAGGTGTCGATGCCTCCGGTCAACGTGAAGTCGCCGGTCAGCCACCGCAGGTGGCCGTCCTGGAAGATCCACACGAGCACCCCCATGGCTGCGGACAGGCTGACCAAGTTGAGCAACACGGCCTTGATCGGGAGCAGCACACTGCCGGTGTAGAGGAACAAGATGATGGCGGTGGCAATCGCCACCCAGATCAGCGCCCAGCGACCACGCTCTGCGATGGCGTCCTGCGAGTCGGTGAACTGCGCAGCCGAGCCGCCGACGAGGGCGTCGGACGACGGCGCCGCGATGCCCCGGATCTCGCGCACCTGGTCGCGGCCCTCCGCGGTGAGCGGCGGGACGTCGCTGATCACGCTCAGGCGAGCATCGTCGCCGGCAACGAACTCCGCAGCCGCCGGATTCTCCGCGACCAACTGCCCCGCGGCGTACACCCCACTGGCCGCCACCACCCGCGTCACACCATCGAGTTGGGACAGCCGCACCGCATAGTCGCTCACCGCGCTTGCCTCGGCTCCCGCGCCGGGAAGCATCACGTTGATGGGCGTGGACTCCTGACCGGAGAAGCGCTCGGAGAGTACGACGCTCGCGCGCGCCGCCGGGTCATCAGCGGGGAGCACCCGCGAGTCGGTTTGGGTGAAGGTGGCCGACAGGGCGGGCGCGGCCAACACCGCGAGGAACGCCAAGGCACCCAGCAACACCGGCCACGGCCGCCGCATCACGAACCGCGCCAGCCGGGACCAAAGCCCAACGTCTCGGGGCGCCAGGTCGCCTCGGCGCACCTTGAGCGCATCCACCCGATGACCCAAGAGGCCCAGGATCGCCGGCAACGCGGTCAGCGCCATCGCCACGGCAAACAGGGTGACGGCGATGCCGGCGTACCCGAAAGAGCGCAGAAAGTATTGGGGGAAGAACAGCAGCGCGGCCAACACGACGGCCACGGTGATGCCGGAGACGGCCACGGTCCGGCCCGCCGTGGCGACCGTGCGGATCACGGCTTCTTCGGTCGAATGACCGCGCGCTCGTTCTTCACGGAACCGATTGACGATGAGCAGGGCATAGTCGATGCCCAGCCCAAGGCCCAGCCCGGTAATCAGGTTGAGCGCGAAGATCGAGACATCGGTGATCTCCGAGATCAGCCACAGCACAAAGAAACTGCCCACCATCGAGCCGATCGCCACGGTGAAGGGGAGGCCCGCGGAGACCACGCTGCCGAAGACGATGATCAACAGCAGCATCGACACCGGGATGGCGATCGACTCAGCGCGGGACAGGTCCTCCTTGACGTTGCTGGTGATCGAGTCGCTGACCGCGGCGAAGCCTCCGATGTCGAGTTGCAGGCCGTCGTAGCCATCGGCGTAGCGGTCAACGAGCCCGTGCGCCATCTCCATCTGTTGCTCTTCGGCGAGGTCGTCGGCGAAGACCAGGATTTGTCCCGTCCGATCGTCGAGGCCGCGCAGCGCGGGCGGCTGACCAGAAGTCCAATAGGAGACCACCGAGGTGACGCCCGGCTCCTTGGCGAGCTCGGCCACCAACGCGGTCGCGGAGGCAGTGACCTGTGGATCGTCGATCGACTTCGGCGCCCTGAGGGCCATCGCCAGTGAGGGATCTCTGACACCGAAGGTGTCTTCGGCGTAGATGCGCGCGTTGGTCGACTCGCTACCCGGGTCGTCGAAGCCGGCTGCACTCAGCGAACTGAACACCTGCGAGCCGAGCACGCTCGTCGCGATGAGGAAGGCCACATAGCCGATCACCACCGTCCAGCTGCGATGGGCCGCCAGCCGACCGAGGACCGCGAAGAAGCCCCGGTGTTCACCCGACGTGGTCCCCCGATGGCGGCCGGGCGACTTCTTGGAGTGCGCCGGTGACCTATCCGCGATAGACTGAACACTGTTCATATCGCTATCCTGAACCAGGATCTGATCAGTGTCAAGATAAGGACGGGTGCATCATTCCCGCTCAACCGGAATCCCCGGCTGTCAAACGCGCCGGCTATCACCATGGTGACCTCGAGGCCGCACTCGTGGGCGAAGCGCTCGCCCAGGTCTCGGCCGTGGGCACCGAGGCCGTGTCGCTGCGCCAGGTGGCGCAGGCGGTGGGCGTCTCGCCGAGTGCGGCGTACGCACACTTCCCCGACAAGGGCGCGCTGATGACGGCCGTGGCCCGCCGTGGGATGACGCTCCTGGACGAGCGGATGTTCGCCGCCGCCGCGTCCGTGCCAGGGACTTCCGACGACGAAGCGATCGAGCGGTTCAGCCAGATGGGGCTGGCCTATGTGCGCTTCGCCCTCGAGCAACCGCACCTCTTCCGCCACGTTTTCGGGCCCTACTGCGCAGCCGAGCTCCATCTCTCCGAGACCGATCCTCAGCTCACCAAGAGTAAGGAGTCCGGGTCCTACGCGCTGCTCTGCGCCGGGCTCGACGACCTCGACGCGCGCGGCCTGCTGCGTCCCGGCATCCGCGAGGGTCTCGACGTGGTGGTGTGGACCACGGTGCATGGCTTCGCGTCCCTCGTGCTTGACGGCCTCCTGCCTGCCGCGGCAACCGAGTTGCTGCTCGACACCATGGGCCGACTCATCGGCCGGGACTCCTAAAGGGCGAGGGCACCCGCACCAACTCCGGGAGTCGTGCCAGGTAGGCCTCCCGAGTGATCTCGCGCACGCCCAGCGAGGCCAAGTGCGGGGTGGACCACTGCACGTCGATCAGCCGCCGCTCGGCGTGCTCGTCGTCGAGCAGTTCGGCCAGCGCAACCAGTGCCACCTTGGAGGCGTCGCGCTCGGTGTGGAACATCGACTCCCCCGCGAACAGGCCACCTAGGGCGACGCCGTACAACCCCCCGACCAGGCGCCCCTCGCGCCAGGTCTCCACGGAGTGCGCCCACCCCAGGTCGTGCAGGCGAAGGTATGCCACCAGGATGTCCTCGTTGATCCAGCCGCTTGGCCGACGCGGATCGCCGCAGGCCCGCATCACCTCCGCGAAAGCGGTGTCCACCCGGACCTCGAAGCGCCCCCGCGAGCGCCGCAGCGACCGGCTGATGTGGACTCCGCGCACCTCCAGGACGCCGCGGCGGACCGGGCAGAACCAGTACGGCGGGTCCCCGGGCGCACCGCTCGGCATCGGGAACAGACCCGATCGATAGGCGGTGAGCAGCGTGCCCGGCTGGAGGTCGGCGCCGATCGCCACCAGATCCTCCGCCGGGTCAAACTGGGCAGCGGCACCGAAGTGCCACGGCGTTGGGGGCGGATCGATCGGCACCGGCTCACCGTAGCGCCCGTAGGATCTGCGGCATGAGCGTCAAGGCCAGCCTGGGCAAGAGACTTGTCCCCCTCGTCGCCGACGCCGCCCCCGCCCTCACCACCGCCTTCGTCCGTGAAGCGCTGAATCGGGCCATCCACGGGATCGGCCCGCTTCCCCCCGCGTCGGCGGCGGCCGACAAGCAACTACGCGAACAACGGGGCAACGTCGATCGGGCCATCCATGAAGTGATCGAAAACCATGTGCGCTTTGCCGGCGCACAGGGTTTCATCACCAATCTCGGCGGCCTAGTCACTGCCACCGTGACGATCCCTGCCAACATCACCGGACTGGCGCTGATCCAATGCCGGATGATCGCCGGCATCGCGCATCTGCGGGGCTATGACCTCAGCGACCCGCGCGTCAAGAACGCGATCTTGATGTGCATCCTCGGCGAGGACGCCATCGACACCCTGGTCAAGCGCAAGAAGTTGCCCGCACCGCCCATGGCGCTGGCCACCGCCCCGGCCCATGACCCGGATCTCGACACCCTCATCTCCAATGAAGTCGCCTCGGACCTGATCGCCCGCGTGGCCGGCAAGCGCCTTGCCGTCACCATTGGGCGGCGCGTTCCGTTGATCGGCGGACTGGTTGGCATGGGTGCGGACGGCTTCGCCACCTGGCAGATCGGTCGTTATGCCGACGCCGAACTGCTCCCCCGCCACCGGCGGTAGCGGGGGAGCTCACCCAACTCAGCCAGCCAACTCAGCGCGTGAGCGCCTCGTCGTGGTGGGGGTGCAACTCGGCACGATGGGCGTCTTCCTCGATCAGCCGCCCGGTCCCCGCTGCGACCGGTGGCGGATCAGCAAGCGACTCGGTGCTTTCTGCATAGGTGATCACCGCGTGCGCGATGGCATCCGACATCTCATCGATCGCGGTCATATTGACCCCGGTCAACGTGTCACACGCCTGGTGATAGCACACGTCGTAAGCGACTCCCGCCTCGCCGCCATAGATCTCAGCCTCCGCTGGGGTCTTCACCCCCTCGGCACCGGTGAAGAGGCCGCCCGCTGGGATGCCCACCGCGATGAACGGGCCATAGTCACTACGTCCGCTGAACGGAGTCTCTGCCGAGGCCAGGTCTTGGTCGGCGAAGTAGTCGGCGAACAGACCCTCGATTTGTCCTGATCCGGGAGGACCGGCGGCCGAACCCGGGCCGACCGGGAACGCGGAGTTATCGCCGTCGTACACAAAGCGCACGTAGTTCGGTGAGCCCACCATGTCGAAGTTGAGGTACAGACCGATGTCCTCAAGTCCCGCAGGGTTATGGGCGCCCAGGTCATTGATGTAGTGGTTCGAGCCGAGCAAGCCAAGCTCCTCGGCACCCCACCAGGCAAAGCGCACCCTGTTTTCCGGGCGCACCTTCTGCATCTGGACAGCGATCTCAAGGATCGACGCCGAGCCCGACCCGTTGTCGTTGACGCCCGGTCCTGGCACGACGCTGTCGAGGTGAGCCCCCGCCATCACGACGTTGTGCGGATTGCCCCGGGCCGTTTCCGCGAACACATTCCAGGTCTTTCGGATCTCCGACTCGGTGTCGGAGGTGAGTCGGACCGTTGTGCCCGAAGGCGTCCCGAGATCGACCCCCACGGCGTAACTGGTGCCCACCACTGGGAGTCCAATGGGTGCCCCCAATGTGCCCGCAAAGCTGGCCGTCGCGCCGTCGGTGCCGCGATTGAAGATGATGGCGGCGGCAGCACCGGCCCCCAGAGCGTTGGTCGCCTTGGCGCCGAAGGTGCAGGTGCCACGCTGCATGAGCGCGATCGAGCCCGCCGGGAAGCCGGCGAAGTCGGCGACTTCACAGCCACTGGTTGAAGTGGCGGTCGCACTGAGGTCGGTGTCAACCGCTACGACGGTGCCGGTGAGGTCCCCTGGCCCCGAATAGGTCATGTTGGAAAAATCTGCGGGCGAGGCATAGGTGACCGCGTCAGGCGCAACTTGGGCCAACGAAGCCGGGGTGAGCTCGCGGAAGAACGGGAAGTCGAACTCCTGGATGGTGGGCCGGTAGCCCGCCTTGCGCAGGGTCTTGACGACATAGTCACGGCTTTGCTCAAAGCCGGGAGTGCCGGAGGCGCGAGTGCCGCCGTTAGCATCGGCGATCTTTTGCAATGCCTCAAGGTGCTTCCCGATGGCCTCGGGGGTGACCGCACGCCGCAACTTCTTCGAAGTGTCATTGCCCGGCCCGGCATCGGCGGGACTGACCAGCACTTCGACGCCAAGCACGGCCAAGCCAGTCGCGATTGTGCCGGCGATCAGCCGACGGGTAAATCGACGTGGCTTCATTCAAACCTCCTGGATTGGGGAGCCGAGAGTCGCAGAGAGGCGCCCGAAAGGGAAAAGGACTTGGATCGACCATAGATAAGTCGAGCTAGCACCACAAGGGCGGTGCAATGTCGAGGTTGGCAGCCAGCCCGAGAGCACTAGCGACCGCCCCGCACCCTTCGGTAGCCCTTCAGCACGGCACGCCCGGGGCCCGCTGCGTTAAGTTGGCCCACGAGCTTTTCGCGTAGGCGGTACGTCGGACGCAGGTGGGCGCGATCCAGCGACGCCTTCAAGTCAGCGACCTCGTGATCACGCCGCTCGACTTCCCCCTGGAGGCGGGCGTTTTCGACCAGGAGCGCGGTGATGGCGTCCACCGAGGCCCGGGCCACAAGCCGCTCGTTGGGCCGGTCCGGATCGGCGTACGCCGTCGCCGGCGGAGCACCCAAGAGATCTTCGAGATCGCCGATCACGTGATAGCGACGATCTCGGATCTCGGCCACCCAGGATTCCGACAACTCACGAACCCAAGGGTGCAGCTCCGGTGGCAGCGCCAACCGGGGTGACCGGGTGCGGTGGGAAAGCGTCTGATGGGCCAACAGCTCCCTGACCAATGGTCGATAGTCGGGCGGGGCGACGACCTTGTTGGCGGATCGATTGATCCGGCGGATCAGCGCCGTTTCGGGGACCCCCAGCGAGGGGTTTGCGCGCTCGGCGTCGATCGTGAGATCGAGCCCAGCCAGCCCGAAGGCCTCTTCGAAACGCGACCAGAGCAGTCCCGGCTCCGCACCCGTCGGGGGCACCGTCACGATGTGGATGCGCTCGGGCGGCAGGCCCGCGCCCCAGCGGTTGAGAATGTCCGGGATCTCCTGAACGCTCCAAAACCACGACGCGATGCGACCTTCGCGCGTGGGGCTTTGGATCGTCTCAAGGAACTTGGCGTAGGGGATCACGCTGCGATGTTTGACGTTTTCCTGCCACTCGGCGGGAATCTGGCGCACCAGGTCACGCGCCGAGACGACGAGGTGCACCTCGGTCTCGCCCAGGGATTCCAACGCGCGAGCGGCCTGGCTCCGCGACGCCGCCGCGAGGATCTCATGACTGATCACCGAGGTGCCCGAGGAGTTGCGCACCCGTTCGGCGAGGCGATCCCAGCGGCCGACAGCCTCGCTCTCCAGCCCGCCCCACGGGAGCCGCATCAGGTCGAGCGCGGCCAAGAAGTGCGCGTCGAAGCGATCGGCGGGGTAGTTGATCTGATGCAGCGCCAGTCGCCTGCGATTGCGGAACAACACGTCCTGGAGTTGGGACGTGCCGGTCTTGGGGGTGCCCACGTGGAGGAGCACTCGCCTGGCGCTCATCCTCGCTCCTCCCGCAGCAACCATCGAAGCCCAACCCCTAGGGCCCCCTCATCGCAGGGTTGAGCGGTGTCGGCCGCCCACGCGGGCAGCACCAACTCGGGGTTCCCGTGCACAGCGTAACCAGCCTCCGCCGCGGCCAGCCCGGTGGCGAGGCGCCGCGCCCGACGAGTCACCCAGGGCCGAGCCTCCTCGGGGATGGCGGGAGGCGACCCGGCTTCCCCTTGCACCAGGGGGCGCAGGAGGGTGGTCAAGCGCCCGGCGCGTTCGGAGGCGGGCACAAGTACGGACAACATGCCGGCCGTACGGCGCGCCAGCTCGGCCGCATCCGCGGATACGAGCGGTGGCGGAGTCCACCCCCGTAGTGAGGTCGGGTGCACCACCTTGGGCTCTCGCGCGGCACGATCTAGGACAACATGCACGCGCGCCGCACCGGTGCGCCCCGCCCACAGGTTGGCCAGGGCGACCAGATCGAGTCGCGGCGGCAGCGAGCGGCGGCGCTCCCAGACCGCCAACCACTCTGGCCAGGGGACGGCGCCGGTGGAGAAGCATCGAGCTATCCATGCGCCGGCCAACATCTGGTCTAGGGCACGGCCGGCGACCACAATCGTGGGGGCCCGGCCGCCGGGCGACCGTCCCGCCTCGACGAGTCGGGCGCGCCACGGGTCGGCGATGCCGGGGTCGCCGACGAGGCGGTAGCCGCCCCGACAGGGCCTGGGTCTGGAGACCGGGGGGTGGCTGGTGGGGGTGGCCGCGAGATCCGCCGCGATGATTCCCGTCACCACCCGCAGCAACTCGCTGGTCGGCAACTTCTCCGGGTCCACCGGGCGGGGACCAAACCTGGACTCTGGCCGAGCCCCCACGAGCTCGAGGTCGGGACTACCCCGGCCGGGAGCGCTCGCGGTCAGCACCCGCTCCACGAGCACGGGCGGGGGCGCGCCGAGGAGATTGAGTCGCCGGAGCACTTCGAGTTGCTGGGCTCCGGGAACCACCAAGCCGGTGGGTTCGGCTTCCGCCGACCACGACCTCCAGGGCGTCGTACCCCCCGACCGGAGGTGGGCGACCCAGCCCCAGGCCCTCACCGTTTGCGGAGCCGCTCGGCTCCGTGCCGCACCAGATTGCCCAGTTGTCGATCGGGATCGGGTCTCGTCGCGGCCTCGCGCGTCATGGCTTCCAGCGCCTCCAACGACGCCCGGAGCACCGGCTTGGCCCGCACCCGATCCGGGTTGCGCCACCGCTCGTCCTCCGCCGGGCGGCGCGGGCGGAGGTCATCGACGTCCCCGACGACGTGGACGCCACTTCCTTCGAGCCAGTCGATCCACAACTCGCCCTGCTCCTCGGCCCAGTCGAAACGTTTCGGCGAGAGGCACACCGGGGCCGAGTCCCGGTTGGCCAACTCGCGTTGGGCCAGGAGATCCCGGATCAGCTTGTCAAAGCTGGCTTCGCGGCGGGTGGCTCGGTTGAGTCGGCGATTGAGCTGCCGGATCAGCTCGGTCTCGGCGATCCCCAGCGAACGATTGGCGCGCTCGCTGTCGAGCGGAGCCCACGCCGGATCGATCCCGAAAGCGGCGCAAAAACGCAGCCACAGCTCATCGGTGCGGGTCGCCCCCTTCGGGGGCACCGTTACCACATGGATCCGCTCGGGGGGAAGGTTGGCTCCCCAGGTGCTGAGCACCGTCGGCAGGTCGAAGGCCCGATAGAACCACGGCTTTCCGGCCTCGACCTTGTTGAGGAACCGACGGAACTTCCATTTGCGGCCTTGCTTGATGCTCTCCTGCCAGGCGGCCGGCAGCTGCCTGCCCAGGTCGCGAGCCGAATAGACGATGTGGACCTCGCTGCCCTCGAGATCGTTCATCGCCTTGGTCACCCGCTCCGGGCTGGCGGGGGCCAGGATCTCGTGACTGACGATCACCGAGCCGTCGAGGCGGCGTACTTTCTTGACCAGACTCGCCCAACTGCCGTCCGCATGGCCCTTGGCGCCGCCCCAATCCTGACCGAGCAGATCGAGGGCGGCGCGGAAGTGAAACAGGTCCGGGTCCACGAAGCGGGAGCCGCTCGGGACGTGCACGCCATGGCTCGCCAACCGCGAGGCGTTGCGGGTGAGGCGGTCCTGCAAGTAGGTCGTCCCCGTCTTGGGAGCACCAATGTGCAGGTAAACGACCCGACTCATGGGGGAGATTGTGCCGTACGCCGCTCAGCCGTCCGCGCCCAGCGCGCGGACCACCGCCGACGGACTCGGCCGGCCCAGGTGCCCGGCCAGCCAGCGGCTCGTTTCGGCGACCGCGGTCAGGTCGATGCCAGTCTGGATGCCGAGCCCCTGCAGCATCCACAGAAGGTCCTCCGTGGCCAGATTGCCCGTCGCACTCTTGGCGTAGGGACAACCACCCAGGCCACCGGCGCTCGCATCGAACGTGGTGACACCCGACAAGAGCGCGGCGTGCGCATTGGCCAGAGCTTGGCCATAGGTGTCGTGAAAGTGCAGGGCGAGCCGGGTGGCGGGGATCCCGGCTTCCGCGAAGGCCGCAATCAACGCCCGCACGTGTCCGGTGGTGGCAACGCCGATGGTGTCCCCGATGGAGAGTTGGCTGGCGCCCTGGTCGAGGAGCCGAGCGCCCACGCCCACCACCTGCTCGATCGGCACCTCGCCTTCCCATGGGTCGCCGAAGCACATCGAGAGATAGGCCCGTATGTCGACTCCGGCGGCGCTGGCGCGCCGGAAGACCGGCTCGAACATCACGAACTGCTCGTCCAAACTCCGATTGAGGTTGCGCTGGGCGAAGGTCTCGGTGGCCGACCCGAAGACCGCAATGCGGCGACAACCCAGGGCCAACGCCCGGTCCAGGCCGCGCTCGTTGGGCACCAGCACGGGCAGGTCCGCGCGGGCCACCCCCGACGTCACCGCCTCGGCATCGGCCAACTGGGGGACCCAGTCGGGGTGCACAAAACTCGTCGTCTCCACAACGGGAAGGCCAGCCGCAAGCAGCCGCTGGATGAACTCGATCTTGATGTCGGTGGCCACCAAGCCCGCCTCGTTTTGCAGTCCGTCGCGCGGCCCCACCTCATAGACGGTGACGCGATCGGGCAGGCCGGCCTCGGGGATGACCGCGGGACGGCGCATCAGTCCTCCGCCCCCGGGGCTGCCGGCGCTGGGTGCACGACGAACAGCGTCTCGCCCTGCCCGACTCGTTGCCCGACCTCGGCGGTCACCTGCGCCACCAGCCCGGCGAAGGGCGCCTTGAGGCGCAGCTCCATCTTCATGGCCTCCATGATCCCCAGCGTGTCACCCTCCGCAACTGCGGCGCCGGGCTCGACCTGGATCGCCAGCACCGTGCCCGGCATCGGGGCGCTGATCGTCCCGTCGCCCACCTGCGGCCCGTGGTCGGCGAACGCGTCGGGTCGGGCGAACACCCATCGCTGCCCGCGATCGATGACCTCCACCTCGTGTCGGCGTACGATGGCTCGCCCCTGGATCGGCGCTGCGGGCTGGTCGACGCGGATGAGCAGTTCGTCGAGCGCCACCTGCACCGGGGCGGGCGCTCCCGCCGACCGCCAGCCGTCGGGTTGCCACGGTCCGAGCCTTGCGTCGAGGCCGGCGGCCACCGCGAGGGCGGCGAGGTGGCGGGAGTACGCCGGGTCCGGACGCTCGGGGGTGACCCGATCCAACCAGGCGGTGTCGATCTCGGCGGCGGCGAACTCCGGCGAGGCCACCAGGGCGCGCACAAACCCGGCATTGGTCGTGAGACCGAAGATCCTGGTCTCGTCCAGGGCGCCCACCAGATTGGCGATCGACTCCTCCCGGGTCCGGCCCGACACGACGACCTTGGCGACCATCGGGTCATAAGCGGTCCCGATCACGGCCCCGTCGGTGATCGCCGTATCCACCCGGCTGGGCGGCGGCGGCCAATCGGCGCGAGTGACCCTGCCCGCCTGGGGCACGAACTCGCTATAGGGGTCTTCGGCATAGATCCGCGCCTCGATGGCATGCCCGGCGCTGACGATCTCGTGCTGGGGCATCAGCAACTCCCCGGCGGCGACCCGCAACTGCAGTTGCACGAGATCGACGAGGGTGATGGCCTCGGTGACCGCGTGCTCCACTTGGAGGCGGGTGTTCATCTCCAGGAAGAATGTCTCCCCGGTGCTCGGATCGAGCAGGAACTCCACCGTCCCCGCGTTGGTGTAGCCCACCTCGCGCGCCAACGCGACCGCGGCGCTGGTCAGGGCGTCCCGCTGGGCCGGGGTGATCGTCGGAGCCGGGGCTTCCTCGATCACCTTCTGGTGGCGGCGCTGCACCGAACAATCGCGCTCGAAGAAGTGCACGATGTTGCCCGCGTGATCGCCGAAGACCTGCACCTCGACGTGGCGGCCGCGTTCGACGTACTTCTCGATCAGCAGCGTCTCGTCGCCGAAGGCCGCGAGCGATTCGCGTCGGGCCGCGGCCAACGCAGCTTCCAAATCGGAAGCGGAGCGTACGATGCGCATGCCCTTGCCGCCGCCGCCGGCGGCCGCCTTGACCAACACGGGATAGCCGCCAGCGACCGACTCCGGGACGACAGGCACTCCCGCGGCCACTGCGAGTTGGCGGGCGCGATCCTTGCGGCCCATCAGCTCGATCACCTCGGCGCCGGGCCCGATCAGGAGCAGTCCGGACCGCTCGATCGCGCGGGCAAACTCGGCGCGTTCGGACAGAAAGCCATAGCCAGGATGGATCGCGTCGGCGCCCGCCTCGAGCGCCGCCGCGACGATCTCGTCGATGGCCAGATAGCTGGACACCTCGCGGGTGACGTCGGCGCGCGCGAGGTAAGCCGCCTCGCGATCGGGCTCGGTGAAGATGCAGATCGTGGTGAGGTCCAGGGCTGCGCAGGCGCGCAGGATCCGATCGGCGATCTCGCCGCGGTTGGCGATCAGCACGGTGCGCAGGGTGTCCCAGGCCATCTCAGCTCACATCCGGAAGACGCCGTACGACGGCGTCGGCACGGGCGTCCCCTGGGCAAGGGCGAGGCCCATGCCGAGGACGCGGCGGGTGTCGACGGGATCGATGATGCCGTCGTCCCAGAGGCGAGCGGTCGAATAGTACGGCGAACCCTGGTGGTCATATTGCTCGTGAAGGGGGGCCTTGAACGCGTCCTCGTCCGCCGCCGACCACGCGTCACCCCGGGCCTCGATGCCGTCGCGTTTGACCGTGGCCAAGACTGCGGCGGCTTGTTCCCCACCCATCACCGAAATCCTCGCGTTGGGCCACATCCACAAGAAGCGCGGGTCGAAGGCGCGCCCACACATGCCGTAGTTGCCAGCGCCGAACGAGCCCCCGATCACCACGGTGAACTTGGGGACCACGCTGCACGCCACGGCGGTGACGAGCTTGGCCCCGTCGCGCGCGATCCCGCGGTTTTCGTAGTCGCGGCCGACCATGAAGCCGGTGATGTTCTGCAAGAAGACCAAGGGAATCCCGCGTTGGTTGCACAATTCGATGAAGTGGGCCCCCTTGAGTGAGGACTCGCTGAACAAGATCCCGTTGTTGGCCACGATGCCCACGTCATGCCCCATGATCTGGGCGAATCCGCAGACCAACGTGTCGCCGTACAACTTCTTGAACTCATGCAGCCGGCTGCCGTCGACGAGGCACCGGATGACCTCGCGGACGTCGTACGGCGTGCGGCTGTCGATCGGCACCACGTCGTAGAGGGTTTCGGCCGCCACGTGGGGTTCCTCGAAGTCCTCGGTGGCCGGCGGCGCGGGGCGCGGCAAGGTGTCGACGATGGACCGGACGATCCGGAGCGCCTGGGCATCGTCGTCCGCCAGGTGATCGACCACGCCGGAGGTGCGGGCGTGCACGTCGCCGCCACCGAGTTCCTCGGCCGTGACGATCTCGCCGGTGGCCGCCTTCACCAGGGGCGGGCCGCCCAGGAAGATCGTCCCCTGGTTCTTCACGATCACGCTCTCATCGGACATGGCGGGCACGTAGGCGCCGCCCGCCGTACACGAGCCGAGCACCGCTGCGATCTGCGAAATCCCGCGCGCCGAGAGGTTCGCCTGATTGAAGAAGATCCGGCCGAAGTGCTCGCGATCGGGGAAGACTTCGTCCTGCATCGGCAGGTAGGCGCCCCCCGAATCCACGAGGTAGACGCACGGCAGCGCGTCGGCTGCGGCGATGGCCTGGGCGCGGAGGTGCTTCTTCACCGTGATCGGGTAGTAGGTGCCGCCCTTCACGGTCGCGTCGTTGGCGACAATCATGCACGGGCGGCCGTTGATCTGGCCGATGCCCGTCACGATGCCAGCGGAGGGGACGGCGAAACTGCCCTCGCCGTAGAGGTCGTACGCCGCCAGGGTGCCCACTTCTAAGAACGCGCTGCCGGGGTCGAGCAGAAGGTCGATCCGGTCACGGGCCAGCAGTTTGCCGCGCGCGGTGTGTTTGGCGCGGGCATCGGGTGACCCGCCTTGCCGCACGGTCGCGGTGCGATCGCGCAACTCAGCGACCAGGTCAAGCATCTGCGAACTCACGTTGACCTCCGGAGGTCGGTTAATGAACGCTAACCGCCGACCACGGTAGCGCCCCGCCGACCCCCTGTCGACACCGCGAGTCGGCGCAAACTCACCCCCTTTTCCGCTCGAGCCGGCGCAAACTCACCCCCTTTTCCGCTCGATCCTGCGCAAACTCACGCCGGTTTCGCCGACTGGCCGGATTTGCGGATTCCGCCTCGCAACCACTTCTGCGCTGCCACCATGGATGCGACTCGGGACTCTAGGAAGGGAAATCACCGATGCGGCGAGGCACTGGATTGCTCGCCAGCGCGGCCGTCGTGTTTGCCTCGCTGGCGCTGCTGCCCGCGCCCGCAGCCCACGCCGGCGTACCGACGAAGGGCAAATTCGCCCTGTCGGCCAACGTCGTCCAGCAGCGCGACGTGGTGACCGCCAAGGGCTGGTTGCCGCCGAAGGCCTCACGCACCGTCTTTCTCCAACACAAGGTCTCGTGGGGCTGGGCACCGGTCGACAAGGCGAAAACCTCGGCCAAGGGCACCTTCAGTTTCACCTACGTCGCACCGGCAGCGCCGGGGACCGAGGTCTTCCGCGTGGTCGCACCCCGCCGCGTGATCAAACGCCAGGTCTACCCGATGGTCCAGACCCCCCGGCAGCGGCTGACCATCCAGTCCCCGCTGCCTCCCGAGCCAGGTGACACCGCCCGGATCACCGAGGGCAGCAACCGTTCGGATCGAGCCACGCTGTCCGCGGATGGACGCTTCGTCGTCTTCGATTCGCTCGCCCCGAACCTGGTCACCGGCGACACCAACGACTATCAGGACGTCTTCGTCCGCAACCGCACGACCGGTGTCACCACGCGGATCACCAACGGCCGCGGCACGTCGTACGCGGGGGCGATCTCGGCCGACGGTCGGTTCGTCGCCTTCGACTCCTACGCCTCGTCGCTGGTGCCCGGCGACACCAACCAGTCGCGCGATGTCTTCGTTTATGACCAACAAACGGACACCACGACGCGGATCACCGACGGGAACGACGGCTCGTATGTGGCCGGCATTTCGGCCGACGGGCGCTTCGTCGTGCTCCATTCGTACGCCGACAACCTCGCGCCGAACGATGTCAACGGCTATCGCGATGTCTTCCTCTATGACCGCGAAACCCAAACAACCAGCCAGATCACGCAAGGCAATGGCGCATCGCTGGCCCCGGCCATCTCGGCAGATGGCGCCTGGATCTCCTTCTACTCCGGGGCCTCGAACCTGGTGCCCGCCGATCGCAACCGGGCCCGCGACGTGTTCCTCTACAGCCGCGAATCGGGAGTGACGACCCGGATCACCGACGGAAACGGCGCGTCCTATTCCTCCGGCGCGGCACTCTCGGGCGATGGGCACTACCTCACCTTCTATTCCCTGGCCTCCGATCTGGTCTCGGGCGACACCAACGAGCGGACTGACGTGTTCCTCTACGACCGGGTGGCGGGCGGGCTGCAACGGATCACCAACGGCAACAACCACTCCGGCGACCCGGCCTTCTCCGCGGGCGGCACGCACCTCGTGTTTGATTCGTTCGCCTCGAATCTCTCGCCCGGCGACGGCAATGGGCAGGCCGATGTGTTCCTCTACGGCGTGGCCGATGGGTCGATCAAGCGTCTGACCGGCGGTGCCGGAGCGTCCTACAACGCGTCGGTCAGCGACGATGGCGCGCTGGTCGCGTTTACGTCCGTGGCCGCCGACCTCACCATCGGCGGCCCCCCCGACACGAACAACATGGACGACATTTTCGTGTGGAAGCCGTTGCCGGGAACGGTGTGAGTTTGCGCCGACTCGCGGGGATTCTTCGTTGAGTTTGGGCCGACTCGGGGTCGAAGTAGCGTGAGTTTGCGCCGACTCGCGTTAGTGGGTGAGGCGCTTGGCCTCGGCGAGGGCCAGGTCGAGGACCTCGCGCACGGGTAAGCCCAGGTTTTCCGCGGCCGCGGCCACGTCGTCGTACTCCGGCATTGCGTTGACGATCTCGCCACGACGCTCGGCGACCTTCACCCTGATGGCTTGACCCGCGACCTCCACGGTCTCGTGGTGCCGGTCCAAGACGGTCCGCGCGACCTGCGTGCGTCGTACGCCGATCGTCGAGGTGGTCGCGAAGACGACAGCTTCGAGCTCGTCGACCAGCTCGGGGGGGCCCAACACGTGCAAGGTATGCGCGGGGCGTCCCTTCTTCATCAGGATCGGCGTGAGCCACGCATCCTCAGCCCCAGCGGCCAGCAGTGAGTCCAAAACCCCCGGCCACACGCGCGGATCCAGATCGTCGATGTTGGCCTCGATCGCGACCGACGTTGCGCCGTCGCCAACCCCGCGACCGATGACCAGGCGCAGCACATTGAGGTGGCCCACCGGATCCCGGGACCCCGCCCCGACGCCCACGGAGACGCACGCCATGGCGGGCATCGGCCCGAACTCCTGGGCCAAAGTCACCGCCAAAGCCACCCCTGTGGGTGTTGCCAACTCGACGTCGACCGGACCTCCGCGCGCGGAAGCCGGCGATCCGCTCAGCAACTCCAACGCCGCCGGTCCGGGGATCGGCAATCGGCCATGCGCTGCGGCGACGCTGCCCCCGCCTAGGGAGATCGGGCCACACACGAGGCGGTCCACGGCCAGAGAGCGCAGCGCCGTGACCGACCCCACAATGTCGGCGATGCTGTCCAAGGCACCGACTTCATGGAAGTGCACGTCCGCCACCTCCACGCCATGCACGCGCGCCTCTGCCGTCGCGAGCCGCTCGAACACCCGCAACGCATCGGCGCGCACCCGAGGATCGAGCGTGGATCGCTCGAGCAGTCCGACAATGTCGGCCAGCCCGCGTGCTGTCGATGACTCCGAGGAGCGGACCGTGGCCAAACTCGCGCGCAGGCCGCCCCGGCGTACCTCCGTGACCTCGACCTCCAAGGAGTCGGGCAAGGCCAACGCGTCGAGCGCATTTCGGACGACATCCAGCGGCGCACCGGCGTCGAGACAGGCGCCCAAGAACATGTCGCCGCTCAGCCCACCACTGGCATCGAGCCAGGCCACCACGTCAGGCACGGGTCGCCAACTCGTTCATCGAGCCGGATCGGAAACCCTGGGGGTCGAGTTCGACCCGGGCAAACCCCTCCACCACCGACAACACCGTCGACGCAGCCACGGCCGGTACGGCGTCGGCGTCCACTTCGATCCTGGCCACCTCGCCGAGATCGCGCACGCGGAGGTTGGCCACCGAGATCCCCGCTTCCGCCAACGCGCGTCGCAGGTCGCGCTCGGCGCTCTCGACGCGGCCCAGGCGCGCGGGCGTGATGGTGAGGCCATAGGCGACCCGGCTCGACAGGCAGGCCGCGGCGGGTTTGTCGGCCGTCACCAGCCCCCACGCCCGTGAGGCCTCGCGGACGGCTGCCTTGGTCAAACCCACTTCGCGCAACGGGGCGACCGCGCCCCGCTCCGCCGCGGCCCGGATCCCGGGGCGGAACGGGTCCACCGCATCGTCGGCGTTGGTGCCCGTCGCCACGGCGGCCAGGTCCAGGAGCGACAACATCGGGACCAGGACGTCGAGGAGTTCGGCCTTGCAGTGATAGCAGCGGTCGGCATTGTTGTCGCGGTAGCCGGCTCGGCTGAGCTCGTCGGTGCGCGGCGTGACATGTCGTACGCCGAGGGTTGCGGCGAATTGCTGGGCGGCGACCAAATCGCTGGCCGGCAACGACGGGCTCACCGCCGTCCCGGCCACCACCCGGTCAACTCCCAGCGCGCGCACCGCGGCGGCGAGCACGAACGCCGAGTCGCAGCCTCCCGAGAAGGCCACCAGGACCGAGCCCAGGTCTCGCAGGCGCACCTCCAAGGCAGCCAGCGCGCGGTCGAGGTCAGTCATGCCCGCCCCCGGCTCGAGCGAAGATGCGCACGCAGGCACACGCCGCTCCGAATCCGTTGTCGACACCCACCACGGTGATCCCGGGGCTGCACGATGCGAGCATGCCGAGCAGGGCGGTGATCCCCTCCAGTCCCGAGCCGTAGCCCGTGCTCGTCGGCACCGCAATCACCGGCGCGGCGGTGAGGCCGGCGACCACGCTCGCGAGGGCGCCTTCCATGCCCGCCACGACCACGACCGCGTCGGCCTGATCGAGCCGTTCCTGATGTGCGAGGACTCGGTGCAGGCCGGCGACGCCCACATCCGCAATGAGTTCGCAGCCCACGCCGTAGGCCGCCAACACCGCCGCCACCTCGCGCGCGACGGGGAGGTCGGCCGTGCCAGCGGTGAAGACGACCACCTCGGTTCCGTTCGGCTCGGCGGCCCGCCAGGTCAGGGTCGTCAGGGGGGTGGTTTCGGTGCCGGTTTCGACCGCCGTCGCCCCCGGGTGCGCCGCCAATGCGGCGGCAGCCTGGCTCGGCGAAGCGCGGGTCAGGATCACCGGAGTCACCGCGCTTGCCAACAATCCCGCCACCGCGTCACAACACTGGCTTGTCGTCTTGCCGGGCGCGAACGCCGCCTCGGCAAGCCCGGTGCGCTTTCGCCGCCCGGGATCGAGGTTCAACTCGGTGCGGAGCATGACGACATTGTGCCCGGCATGAAGACACAGTCGCCGCAGCGTCCGGCGAGCTCGCGCCGATCGGCGACCTGGCAACACGACGTACGCCGGAAAGTTGGGCCCAAGGCACCGGCCCAGGACCGCGCCAGACGCGGCTCATGGAGCGCGGCTCGGGCGTGGCGGTGTGCGGCGGGACCCAGAGCCAGATGTCGCGCGGCGATGAGGTCAGCCGACCGTGCGATCACGGACGCAACATTGCCCCAAAAGACCCGCGGGGGCAGTGAGAGCCCGGCCAACACCTCCCCTAACGGCGCGAACACGTCACCAATCAGGGCAGCCAAGGCGTCGGAGCCCGATTGCAGGGAGCCCGGTTGCAGGGAGCCCAGCGAGAAGCTCACCGTCAGGTGGGACGGCTCCCAGTCGAGGAAGGTGTCGTGATCGTCCGCCGCCAGTGCGATCTCGGCCGCCGCACACGTGAGCACCGGAAGCACCAGCGCGCCACAGACCCGCAACGACACGAGCGAGAGCGGGATCGCCGCTGCCACGGGAGCCGGGGTGCCGAGCTCGAGGATGCGTTGTACGTCGTCGGCGCGCGCGGCGATGAACTCGGGATCGCGGATGAGGCTCGCCAGTGCCGTCCCCTTCTCGGGCGGGTGCCGCGGATGGTGGAGCCGAGCGCTCGTGCCCGGCTCCACGGACCGCGCCAGCAGCGACTCGGCTCGGACGCGCCGCTCGGCACTCACCCGGACAAGACTCCATCCAGCGTCGGCGCCGACCGGGACCGGCTGAACATTCGGTCCGCCAGAAGGCCGAACACAACTCCTAGGACAAGCCAGATCAGGAAGTGCGAAGCGAGCGAATAGGCCCGGAAGTCGGCCAGCAGATCGGCGGGAAAGCCCGGAAAGACGACCGCACCCGACGGGTCCCGCAGCGCCGGTGGCGCCTCGGCCGCGCGGCTATTGCCACTCAACTCACCGGGCGTGGGGAGCAGGAGCACTAGCGCCGTGACCCCGGCTGCCCAGAGGGTGGCGCCACCGATCCAGCCGAGGATCGTGGTCCACCGCTGGGCGAGTTGCCGGCCGCACCACACCGCCAACACCATCAGCGCCACCGAGGCGATCAACGCCAGAAGTTGCACTCCCCCGCGCGCCCGCGTCGTGGACTCCAGGCTCGCGCCGGGGGGCACCGCCGGGTATCTCAGCGCGGGCACCACGTTGATCGAGACGAAACCGGCGCCGGCCAGCAGGAGGGCCAGCGCACGGGGGCCGAGCGTGCGCCAACGGCCCAGGGACACCGCGAAGACAACGGCGAAGATGCCGCCGAGCGCGGCGGCGTACGCCACCAGACCCAGCCCGAGCCCCCACCCGGATTGCAGCTCACGACTCACGACCTCGCCCCCATGATCGTGCCCGGTGGCATGGGCCAGCGCCTGCTCGGCAGCAGCCCGGGCGCTCTCGTAGTCGATGGCTCGCGCGATCAAGGGTTCGCCGACGATCCGGGCGAAGGCAAACGCGGCGAGGCCGGCCAGCACCCCTGCGAGGAGGCAGCTAAGGACCAGTCGGCGCTCTAGGCCTCCACCGCTCATGATCGTGCCCTTAGTGATCGTGCCTCTAGTGACAGTGCCTCTAGTGACAGGGGAATCCGAGGGTGTGCCGGGCGTCGTGGAAGAACTCGTGCAGCAGGGCCCCCTGGCCGGTCACCGAGACCGGACCCTGGTCGACCCCCAGGAAGTAGATGGTCGCGATGCCCATGAGCAACGCGGCCAGCAACCAGACGCCGGTGAGCGTCACCGATACAGGCCGGACGACCGCCGCTTCAAGTGCTTTGGGGGACACAGGCGCTCCTTGGTTCTGGGGACCTATCATTAGAAACGTACATCTCTTATAGTAGATTCGTCCACCCCCGATGGAGGTCCGATGACCGAGCGCATCGTCGCCGCCTCGTGGCGTCCCGGCCCCCTCAATTGCACCGTCACCTATGACACCGGGGCGACCCAGTTGGTGGACGAACCGGTCGACGTGGGGGGCACCGGCCAGGGGCCACAGCCCACCGACCTCTTCTTGGCCTCGGTCTCGTCGTGCTTCACGCTGGCACTGGTGTACGCCGCAGGCAAGGCGGGCCTTCGGCCGACTTCGATCGATGTCCGCGCCACGGGCGTGTATGCCGGTCCCCGATTCGAATCGATCACCATCCACGCTGCGTTGGGTGGGGTGGACCCAGCCGACCACCCGCGGCTGATCGCCTCGGCCGAACGGGTGTGTTATGTCACCAACACCCTGCGTCGGCCGCCCGAGATAACTGTCGCTACCACGTGAATTTGCGCCGACTCGCGGGTCTGAGCGCGTGAGTTTGCGCCGACTCGCGGGTCTGAGCGCGTGAGTTTGCGCCGACTCGCGTTGCACGTGGGTGGGTGCTGCTGCAACACCGCTGCAACGGGCCGCGGTTGACTGGCCACCATGGGCCAGTCAGCAACCGTGCACCACCTTCCCGCGGCGCGCCGTTGCCGCTGCCGTTTCGGCAGGAATGCCGAACATCACGATCGCCTGTTGCGCATCGACCACGATCCAGAACAGATCGTCTCGCTCATGGAGTTGGCGCTGACCTGGGGCGAGCTGGACTATTCGGACGAGCCGGTCATCCCACCCAACCGTTGGCTCGACTTCGTGGCCGCCCACGGATGGCTGGATCAGGCGCGGGCCGAGCGCATCGTGGGGCTGGCGCTCGACGTCGCCAGGGGCGCCACCCGCGGCGCGCAGCCTGCTTTCAACTCACCGTGAGTCCGGTGATCGACGATGCCGCCAGGTCGATGATCGGCACCGCTTTCCCCGCCGACCCGATCGCCACAACACCGGTTGCATCGACGGTGCCCACCTCCACCGCTGCGAGCCCACGCCCGTGAAACATCGCGACGCACGCGGCGACCTGCCCGGGAGGTGTGGTCAACACAAAGGCGTAGTTGGGGAAGCAGGTCAGCCAGCGCGCCAACTCGACCCCGGTGGGCACGGGCAGCAGATCCAGATCGATCGTGCACCCATAGCGGCCGTGCTCCAACAACATGGCAAGCGAGCCGACGATCCCCGCCATGCTGACATCCTTCGCGGCCACGGCCGCCCCAGCCTCGGCGATCTCCGCCAAAAGACGCACATCTCCCGGGGCCTGCCCGATGCGATGATCGAAGCCCCGGAAGAACGGGAAGTCGGTGCGCATTTCGCCCTCCAACGAGCAGGCGAAGACGACCGAGTGTCCGGGTCGCACGTGCGTCATCGACAAGACCGCGGAGCCGGCTGCACCGATGGCGAACGCCGACAGCCCTGGTGTCCCGTCGTGTCGAGTCAGGTGCCCACCAAGCAGCGGTACGTCGTACAACTCGCAGCCGTAGCGCAGGCCCCTCAGGATCTCCCGAGCGGTCACTTCGTCGGCGACGATGGTGTTCACAATGCCCAGCGGACGCGCGCCCATGGCCGCGACATCGTTGATGTTGGTCAGCACGGCCGCGATCCCAGCGCCAAACGGATCGCGCGCCACAAAGGCCGGCAACAACGCCTCGCCGCACGCGATCACATGCCCCTCGCCCCACGGGACCGCCGCCCCGTCGTCGCCGGGTCCGGCCAACCAGTCCGATGCACCGAAGACCTCGGAGACCAGGCCGATCGATGCCTTGTCGCGGAGCCCTGGATAGGCCCGCACCGCCGCTGCTACCGCTTCTAGCTCGATCTCCATCACCCTTCATTGCAGATACGAAACACCTAGATTTAGGATCCGATACATGACAAGCCCGTCCTTCCTGAACCTGCCGCACCGGTCAGAGAAGCCTCGGTCGACCGGGATGACCCACGTGCTGGACAAGGGTCTCACTGCCCAGGCAACGTCGGAGTTGTTGCGGTCGGCAGGTCGCTATATCGACGTGTGGAAGTGGGGCTGGGGGACGGCTTACCTCGACCCGGACACCGCCGTGAAGCTCACCATGCTCGACGGCGCGGGCGTGCGCGCCTGTCTGGGCGGCACGATGTTGGAGATCTCGTGGTTGCAGGGCAAACACAAAGAGTGCCTCGCCTGGGCGGCCGAGCTTGGCTTCTCCATCGTTGAGGTCTCGCGTGGCGTGGCGCCGATGACGCTGGTCGAGAAGCGTGAGCTGATCGAGGCCGCCGCCCACGACTTCACCGTCTTCAGCGAGGTGGGCAGCAAAGACCCCGAGCAGGCCGTCGATGCATTGGCCTGGGGCCACGAGGTCGCCTCCGATCTGGCTGCCGGGGCGGCGATGGTGGTGGCGGAGGGGCGCGAGAGCGGCACCGTTGGCCTCTACGACCCGAGCGGCAACGTGCGCGAAGACGTCGCCGAGGCGATCGCCTCGGTGGCCGGCGCCGATCGGATCTTCTTCGAGGCGCCCCGCAAGGACCAGCAGGCCTGGCTGATTCGGCGCTTCGGTCCCGAGGTGAACCTCGCCAACATCGCCACCACAGAGGTGCTGGGCGTCGAGGCCTTGCGGTTGGGATTGCGCGCCGACACCGTGGATGTGGATGCGCCTCGGTGACGACCAACGTCTATCCGGATAAATACCGCGGAGTCTCGATCACTCAGATCGACGGGCCACTCGACGAGCCATCCCTGCGGAGCTTCTTCGTCGGGCGCTCGGCGTACTTCAAGACGAGGTACGCCGTGGTGTCGGCGCCCCAAGGCACCGCCATCCTTCGCGTGCACACCGACGCCGACGCGAGCACCACCGACGCCGAGCTGTTTCATGAGATCCGCGACATCACGCTGCTGGCCGGTCCAGACGAGACCGCCGTCGTGCACGCCCCCGAGAGCGACACCGGAATCCCCTCACACCTGGCCCGGGCGGCGCGAGAGTTGGCCCCGGACGCGCGGGCGGTCGTGGTGCACGGACGCTATGAACACGTCAGCTTCATCATCGACCCGAAGCCGATCCGGCTCGTGGTGTGCGAGGTCGTGCCACCCCATCCCGCCAAACTCGTCGACCAGGCCGCCCGGGTCATCGACGTTCGCGAGGATCTCCCGCCGATCGAGCTGGTGCCCGAGATCGTCGACCTGGCCGAGCTCGCTGCGGCGCATCCGGCCGAGCACTATCTGTTGCCCTGTCGCGGCTCGGGGTTCGCGCCAGAGCGCCCCGACCTGCACTATCTCGACGAACATCCACCCGAAGGAGACTGGCTGCTCATCGGCTGCACCCGTTCGCAGCAGATCCACAGCGCGTTCTACGGCCGCGACGCGCCGCAAGTGAGCTTCTGCCCACGGACCCGCCCCGCGTCGGCGTCGCTCACGTTGACCAAGTGTTGTCTCCAAGACGACGATGTGGTGGTCAGCGGGCAGTCCGTTTCGGTGCCGTGGGGTTCGTCGTTGGCGCGGGTCGGGGAAGCGTTGGACCGGCTCGTGGAGTTGGCATCGAGCCGAACCGTCGTCTGATGGCCACCCGAATGAGCGACTCCGAGGCCTACTCGCATCTGTGGACCTCCCCCGAGCTAAACCCTCTCTTCGAGGAACGCGGCCGGCTCGAGATCTGGCTGCGCGTCCTCCAGGCGCTGGCCGGTGCGCAGTCCGAACTCGGCATCGTCCCCGCCTCTTCCGCGCAGCGGATCGCCGAGTTGCGCGGCGCCGACCTCGATCTGGCCGTCATCGCTGGACACACCCGGGAGACGTCGCATTCCACGCTCGGGCTGATCCGCGCGCTCGGCGAGGTGCTCACCCCTGACGCGCATCAGCACGTCTATTTCGGGGCAACCGTCCAAGACGTGTCCGACACGTGGTTCGGGATCGTGATGCGCGAGGTCGGCGACCTGCTCTCGCAGAAACTCGGAGAACTCGCCACCTCCCTGGGACGTTTGGCCGACGAACACCGCGGCACGGTGATGACCGGACGCACCCACGGGCAGCCGGGTGCGCCCATCACCTTCGGGTTCAAGGCCGCAAGCTGGGCCGACGAAGTATGCCGCCACCTCATTCGGTTGCGCGAAGGACGGCCGCGCTGGGCGGTCGGGCAGCTGGCGGGTGCGGTGGGCGTCCTGGGCTTCTTTGGCGAGGACGGCCCCGCCTTGCGCGCCCGTTTCTGCGCCGAGCTCGAACTCGGCGATCCCGGAATCTCGTGGACCTCGAGCCGGGACCGGGTGGCGGAGTTCGGCCAGATCCTGGCCGGAATCTGCGGGACGCTGGCCAGGATCGGCACCGAGGTCTATGAGTTGCAGCGCCCCGAGATCGGTGAGTTGCGTGAGCCGAGCTCGGCTCACGGGGTCGGGAGCATCACGATGCCGCATAAGCGCAACCCCGAGGTCAGTGAGCACCTCTCCACGTTGAGCAGGCTGGCCCGGGCCCAGGCGGGCGTCCTGGTGGAAAGTCTCGAGCAATCCCACGAACGTGACGGGCGCGGGTGGAAGGCCGAATGGATCGCGCTCCCCGAGATCTGCGAGCTCAGTGTGGTGGCCGCGAACCTGGGGCTGACCTTGATCGACGGTCTCGAGGTCGACCGTGACCGGATGAGCGCCAATCTGGCGGCGGGCGGGGTGTTCCCCCATTCCGAGCACGTGTTGGTGGAACTGTCGGCCAGGCTGGGCAAGCACCGCGCCCAACAGGTCCTCCAGGAGGTCCTGCACGGCGCCGCTCCGGACCTCGATCTCGCCGCCGCGTTGGCCCCGCACGGCATCGCCGCCGCGGACGTGCGGTCCTGGCTGGCGGCATACGGCGTCGGCAGCGCGGACCAGATGATCGACCACGTCCTCGCGACCATCGAACGGACGATCCGTTGAGCGTTCCTGCGCGCTTCCCCCTCGTGGCGGGGCCGACACCGCTGCAGCGGCACCCGGCCCTGGAGCGCGCGCTGGGGACCGGACCGCTGTGGGTCAAGCGCGACGATCTGACCGGGTTCGCCGTCGCCGGCAACAAGGCCCGCGCTCTGGAATTCCTCGTGTCCCACGCCCTGGATCGCGGGGCAGATGTGTTCGTCGCGGGCGGCCGGCCCGGCTCGAACTTCTGCCCGGCGGCCGCCGCCGCGGCTCGCCTCGCGGGCCTGGACTGCGAACTCGTCATGGCGCTGCCCGAAGGAGCTAACGAGTCCACAAACCTGCGCTTGGCGCGCGCCTTCGAGGCGCGGATCGTGGCCCATCGAGACGACGAGGACGACCTCGATGGCGCGATCGTGGCGCACGCGGAGCAACTGCGCGCGCAGGGTCGCCGGCCCTATGCCATGCCCCGCGGCGGGTCGACCGCCATCGGCGCCTTGGGGTACGCCGCAGCGGCGGCCGAACTCGCCGAGCAAGGCGCCGAGGTGGACCTCCAGCCCGGCGCCCTGGTCGTTGCCGTCGGCACCGGCGGCACCGTTGCGGGCCTCCTCGCTGGGGCCGCGGCCATGGGTGCGCCCTGGGCGATCGAAGGCGTGTGCGTGAGTGCCCCGGCCAGCCAACTCGAGCCTCGCATCGCCACCATCGCGGCCGACTGCGCGGCCTTCGCGGGCACCACGATCTCCGCGCAGGTCACCCTCGTCGACGCTCCGGGCACGCATGGCGTCCTCACGTCGGAGCAGTCGGCCCTGGCCGACGTTGCGCTGCGCGAGGCGGGGCTGATGCTGGATGTCACCTACACGGCCAAGGCCTTCGCCCACGCGGTCACGATCGCGCGACAGAGCACCGAACCCACGATCTTCGTCCACACTGGAGGCATCGTGTCCGCCCTGCAGCGAATCGAGGATCGACCATGACAGCCCGGGTCCGGGTGGCCGGAACGCCCACCACCAAGGCGGCGCCAGAGTTGATCCGCTCCGGCTTTCAGCTGGAGAACGACGACGCGCCGTACCTCCATCACGGACTCAACCTCGCCGACATCGCCCACGTGCTCGATCTGGCGCGCCGCAACCTGTTGCCCCAGCCGGCCCAACGTGCGCTGCTTGGCTTGCTGCTGGAGCTCTGCGAGATCGACGCCGCGGACTTCCCCTATGACCCCAACCTGGGTGAGCCCTATAACTCGCGCGAACACTTCTTCGTCGAGCGACTCGGGGACACCGCCGGTTGGCTGCACGCGGGACGGCCCCGTCGCGAGGCGGCGCGGATCGCGCTCCGGCTGCACCTGCGGCGGCAACTGGTCGAACTGGTCAGTGTCGTCGTCGAATTCGCCGAGGCCGTCTGCACCCGAGCCGAGGAACACGCCGGCACGCTGATGGCCGACCAGACCTATCTACAGCAAGCCCAGCCGTCCACGTTCGGGCACTATCTGTTGGCGTTCGCTCAGCCCGCGCTACGCGACGCGCGCCGCCTGCTGGATGAGCTGGTCCACCTCAACTCCAGCCCGGGTGGCGCGGGGTGCGTCAATGGCACCCGCCTGCAAGACGACCGGAGCTTCCTGGCCGGCCTGCTCGGCTTTGACCAGGTCATCAACCACACCCGCGACGCGATGTGGCGCGTCGACGACCTGATCGCGGTGCTGGCCACCGTCAACTCGGTGGTGTCCAACCAGAGCAAACTCGCCGAGGACCTGGAGATCTTCTCCAGCAGCGAATTCGACTTCGTCGATCTCGATGATTCCTTCAGCCGTTCCAGCGTGTTGATGCCGAACAAGCGCAACCCCTACGCGCTCTCGATCGTGCGGGGCGCCTCCGGTGTCCTGATCGGTCGACTGTCAGGATTCTTGGCCGTCACCAAGAGCCCGTCGGCGCGCAGCGACAACTTCATCTATGCGTACGGCGAGGTGCCCCGGGCGCTCGATCTGGCCGAACGGGTCACCGATCTGATGGCCGGAGTGGTCCGCACCCTCGTGGTTCACGAGGACCGCATGCTTACCGAGCTGGAGCGCGGCTACACCCAGTCGACCGACCTGGCCGAGTTCATCACCGTCCACCGCGGCGTGGACTACCGCACGGCTTACTACGTTGTCGGCGACACCGTGCGCCGGGCCAGCCAAGAGCGAATTCCCGGACGATCGATCACTGCGGCCATGGTCAACGAGGCAGCGTTGGCGCGCACCGGCTCGTCGTGGGAGCTCACCGACGACGAATTGTCGGGGGCGCTGCGACCCGAGTTGATCGTCGCGTCGCGCACCGCCGAAGGAGGCGCCGCCAGTCAGGAGGTGGCCACCTGCGTCGCCAGCACCCTGGCCAGTGTGGCCAGTCTGGGAGCCGAGGCTTCCGGACGACTCGCCGCTTTCGACGCGGTCGAGGCCGGCCTGATCGCCCGCGCCCGAAACATTGTTGCCGGGCCCACCCCATCTGCACGTGAGGAGCAGCCGTGAGCGAGAAACTGGTCGAACTTCCCAGCGAGGTGGAGGTGGTGAACATCGGTCTGCCGTTGTTTGCTGACTCCGTAGCGGCGCAAGGGCGGCCGGTGATCCACGTCGATTGGCGGGTTCCCGCCGAGGGGGACCTGCGCTGGGTGGCAGCGTTGAGCCGACTGCACGGGATCCACCACGACACCGTCGAAGCGGCCAACGCCGAGGTGTTCCGCCGGCTCGACACGGGAGTTCCGCTGGTGACCGGCGTGGCCACGGCCGGCGACGTCGTACCGGACTTCAGCGGGCGCACCCTGGCACATTGCGGGCCACGGATCGAATGGGGGCGGGTGTGCGACCCGCTGCGCCGTTCGATGCGGGCGGCCGTCGTCGCCGAAGGCTGGGCCGAAGACGTGCTCCTCGCCGACCGACTGCTGGAGGCAGGCGACGTACGCCTCGAGCCGGCCAACCTGCACCAGATGGTTGTCCCGATGGCCACCGCGATCGGCCCTTCGGCACCCGTGTGGGTGGTCGAGAACGCGGAGGGGGGCACCACCGCCTTCTCGGCGATCAACCAGGGCCCCGGCGAGGTGCCGTGGTTCGGCCGGGAGACCCCCGCCGCGATCGAGCGGCTGCGCTTCCTGCGCGAGGTGGCCGGCCCGCTGCTGGGACGCGTGCTCGCCAGCGCGGGTCCCCTCGACGTGTTTGCGTTGGCTACGCAGGGCATCGCCATGGGCGACGACGTACACATGCGCACCCAGGCGACCACCAACCTGCTGATCCGCAACCTGCTGCCGCACATCGTCGAGCAGGGTGGACCCGGCGGCCCCGAGTTTGCCCGGTATCTCGCCGGCAACCACCTGTTCTTCCTCAACCTGGCCATGGCGGCCGCCAAGTCGCTCACGCTGTGGGCCGAACAGGTCCCCAACGCGAGCATCGTGACCACGATGGCCCGCAACGGCACCGACTTTGGTCTGCGGTTGGCTGGTGACGATCGGTGGTTCCTCACCGATGCCCCGCCCGTGGGTGACGCGTTGTACTACTCCGGGCAAGGGCCCGAAACTGCAGCCAAGGACATCGGGGACAGCGCCGTATTGGAGTTGGTCGGGCTCGGCGGCCCCGCTGCCGCGGGCTCCCCAGCCGTCGCGGCCTTCCTCGGCGGGACGATGGCCGATGCCCGGGCGGCAACCGAGGCCATGATCGAGATCTGTCACGGCCCCAGCACTCGCTTCACCCTCCCGACGATGGATTTCCGGGGAACACCCGTGGGCGTCGACGTGCGCCACGTCGTCGAATCGGGCATCACCCCCAAGGTCAACACCGGCGTGCTCCATGTCAGCGATGGCTCTGGGCAGGTGGGCGCTGGCGTCGCGACCGCACCGCTCGACTGCTTTGTCGAGGCGCTGCTGGCCCTCGACGAACGCCTGAGCGGCTGAGGGCGGCCCGTGATCGGAGTCGTCGTGACGCACCAGGTCGAGGCCGGAGTGGTCGCGGCCGCGCTCATGGGCGGCACACGCACCGATTTTGAGGTGTTCGCGGTCTTCGAGCGTGCCTGTTATGCCCGTGACACCCAAGACCGAGTGCTCGTGTTGACCGATGCCCGCGCCTCGCGCGGTCCGTTGCACATTGTGCTCGAAAACCTTCCGTCGCTGAAGCCAGGCGATCGCCTGTCTGTCGGTGAGCGCCAGGCCCTGCTTCCTCAGGCGGCGTTGGTCCACGCGACTACGTGGCGCGGTGCGACCCCGGCGCTTTCCCAGACCTATCCGTTAGCCGCCCGACTGTTTCGCGAGCTCACGGCGCCGCACCCCTTTGTCGAGCCCTTTGGCGATGGGGCTGAGCAACCACACCTCCCGAGCGTGCTGGCCCGGCGCGATCCGGTCGCGCTCGCCAGGCAGGTGGGCGGCCGCGGTCCCGGGCTGACACCCACGGGCGACGACGTATTGGCGGGAGCGCTGTTCGTGGCTCGGCTGCGGGGGCACCCAGCTCGGGAGCTCGAGGGCGCCGTACTCCCAGCGCGCAGCAACACCATCGCCACCGCCTTTTTGCGGGCCGCCACTGACGGGCACTGCATCGAGCCGGCGCACGATCTCGTCCACGCGATCCACGTCGATGCTGAGGAGGACGCTCGCGCCGCCTGCGCGCGGCTGGGCAGGTACGGCGCTAGCTCGGGCGCCGCGCTGACGTACGGCATCCTGGGCTCCCTCGCCTGAGACTTCCGGTTCAGTGTGGGGTTAGTGGGCCGAAACCCGGGTCAGTTGCCGGGACCGCTCACGTGCAGAAATTCCGCGACGGCGCGGCCGGTGTTGGTCCAGGCGGCCTCGTGATCGCTGAGGAAGTGCAGGGTGTCGCCCTTTTTGAGGGCATACTCTCGCGACCCGATCTGGGCACGGACACTCCCGGCAGTGACGTGGGCCAGGACCTCGCCTCCCCGCACAGCGGGATCCTCCAGCGTCGCTCCCGGGGGCAGGGTCACCGTGGTCGTGCGCGTGTGGAACCGCACCGAAGGCCCCGACACCAAGACGACTTCGGCGCTGCCCCGATCCACGACCTCGCCGGTGCCGAACGGCAGGTGCCACACGTCGTTGACATCGTGGGACTCCT
Source organism: uncultured Actinomycetota bacterium (assembly GCA_963814245.1). Lineage (GTDB taxonomy): Bacteria > Actinomycetota > Actinomycetes > Propionibacteriales > Nocardioidaceae > Nocardioides. The sequence continues at coordinate 622,946 of CAWFBY010000001.1, read as the reverse complement.
CGCCGATCAAGTGTGAGATCGGTCGCCGGAAGGCGCCGGCCAACTTCAACAACGTCGTGATCGTCGGGACCATGTCGCCGCGCTCGATCTTGTGGATGGAGGCTGCGCTCACGTCGGCCAGGGCGCTCAACTGTTGGAGGGACAGTCCCAGGTCGGCTCGCATGCCTGCCAGCCGAGGCCCGATCCCACTCACCACCTCTTCGACATTGGTGAGGGTCGCGGCGCGATCATCGGCTGCGGTTGTTGTGGCGCTCAGAGCCCGGGGCATCGTGGAGTCTCTCCTCTTGACGTGACTGGTGCGTTTACTATGATAGACGAGAACCTCAGATAATGAACAAGGCCGCGCGCGAGTCCGGTCGCCCCCTCCGAACTCCTCAGGAGAGTCGAACTGCCATGAAGATCGTAGTCATCGGAGGCGGCTCGGCAGGAACCGGCGCGGCCGGTGGGGTCAAGGCGGCCAATCCGGACAACGAAGTCGTGGTTTACACCGACTTCGAGGACATCGCCTATAGCCCCTGCGGCATCCCCTTCGTGCACGGCAAGGAGATCGAAAGCTTCTCCAAGCTCTTCTTGGCCACCAAGGAGGACTACGTCAAAGCCGGCATCGACATCCGCTATCAAACCCAGGTCACGGCGATAGACGTCGCTGGCAAGACCGTGACCGTGGCAGGCGAGGGTGCCGTCTCGTGGGATCGACTGGTGGTTACCACCGGCTTCGAGTACGCCGATCCGGGCGTCCCCGGAGGCGACCTCGACGGGCTCTACTACGTCAAGAACATCCGCGCGGCCGAAGAGTGGGACAAGCGTCTCGACTCGGTGAAGAAGGCCGTCGTCATCGAAGCCTCGCCCTTGGGGGTGGAGATGATCACCGCTTTGGCGCATCGCGGGATCGAAACCCACGTGGTCGACCCGCACCCGTGGAGCCTCAGCGAAGTCGCCGACCCCGACATCGTTGCCCCGGTCGAACAGGCCTGGCGTGACCAGGGCGTGCAACTGCACTTCAACACCCGCTTGGAGGCCTTCCTGGGCGAGGGCAGCGTGACCGGGGTGCGGACATCTGAGGGAGACATCGACTGCGATCTCGTGGTGGTCGCCACCCACAAAGTGCCCAACAATGCGCTCGCTCAGGCGGCCGGCCTCAAGATCGGATCGACGGGCGGGATCATCGTCGGCAACGACATGTCGACCTCAGCGGGAGGCGTCTATGCGGCGGGCGACTGCGTCGAGGTCGTGCACGGACAGACCAAGATCCCGGTCCAGGGGCTGACCGGCTCGCACGCCTACAGCCAGGGAAAGGTCGCGGGCTTCAACGCGGGCCTAGTTGTTGGCGCCAAGGGCAGGGTCTACGCCCCGGTCTACGTGCCGTGGGGCATGCTCGCTGCCACCGAAATGATCGGCGGAGTTGCCCTCGGCGAGACCTTGGCCGCCAGCCTGGGGATCCCCCACATTGTCGGCAGCGCCCAAGGCATCTCGCGCGCCCGCTATTACCCCGGAGTCCGGCCGGTCAAGGTCAAACTCCTGGCCGACCCGGCCACCCACAAGTTGATCGGCGCCCAGATGGTGGGCGGCGAGGGGATCAAGGAGCGTGCCGACTTCCTCGCCATGTGTGTCCGCAAGGGCATCACCCTTGAGGACCTCGCCACCATGGAGAACGTCTATTCGCCCGCGATCGGCGCCCTCAACGAGCCGATCTCGGTGGCCGCCCAGAACACTCTCGCCGCACTGGCCCAGAAGTGACGAGCCGGGGGTTGCGATGAGTTTCTCCGGGTGGCTGCGCTCCAACTCCCAGCACTACCTCGTTGCCGCGTCGCAGGAAATCATCGCCAAGCGCCATGGGGTGTCGGGTCCGAAGCGGTACGGCGGGCTGCCGGAATTCTTCTGGCTGCGGATCTTCGCTCCGACGTACCGAATCTTGCCCTGGAAGTTGCGCCACGCGGTGATGCGCAGCATGCCGGGCAGCCACCGTCGGCACTGGGACTACCCCACCGACACCACAGGACCGGCGATATGAGCGGCGGCGGCTCCTCCCCCAGGACGGCATCACGCCGGGCCGCGCAGCCACGCGCGGCTGTTAGGCCCCCAATGAGTTCCACCAGATAGTCCTTACCCCGAGAGGAAATGCAACATGGCTAAGACAGTTAACTGGGGCCCTCCCCAGATCGGTGAGTCGCTCTTTGGCGACGAGAAAGTGTTCGAAGACATCCAGGCCAACGAAGGCGAAAAGGCCTTCATCTTCATCCACACGGTCCCCTACGAGGGCTCGGTCGCACTGGTGAACCTGTTGACCTCGACCCGTCTGCGGCGCAAGGGCTTCGACGTCAGCATCATCCTCTACGGCCCCGGCGTGCTCCTGGCTTCGGGCACCCGCGGCTTCCCGACCATCGGCGCGGAGGCCTTCCCGGGCCACATGGCCATCAACAATCAACTCGGGGTGTTGATGAACGAAGGCGCGAAGATCTACGCCTGCCGATTCGCCATGGGCGCCTTGTATGGCATGGGCGAGGATCAACTGATCCCCGGCGTGATCCCGTTCCACCCGCTCGATGTGCTCGACTCGGCGCTGACCGCCTGGCGTGCGGGCGCGTTCCAGATGAACACCTGGACCGTCTAAGCCCACCTACGTGTCGTGCCTCGGCATCGACCCCCCGTGCCATGCCGGGGCACGACACACCCCCTGAGCCAGTCCCCAACCCGAGGAGGAGCCGTGGACGGCATTGCCGACATGGGAGGAAAGCCGGGCTACGGCTCGATGGCGCCACCCAACCCCACCGAGCCGGTCTTCAAGGAGCAGTGGGAGGCCAGAGCGTTTGCCTTGGCGCTGCTTTCGATGCGCACCGCCGGCACCAATCTCGACTCGTTCCGCCACGCCCTAGATCGCCAACCAGAACCCAAATACCTCGGGGACGGTTACTACGGCCGCTGGCTGCATGCGGCCGAGACGATGCTGGTGGAGTCCAGCATCATCGCCCCCGATGCCGTCGAGCAGCGGGTCCGCAAGAACCGTGGCGAGGACGTCGCCGAGCCCGCCGTACCCGAACATAACAAGCCCGACTATGCGCCGACCGGCCCTGGTTCGCTGCGCGTCGTCGACGACCCACCCGCGTTTGCAGTGGGGGATCGGGTGCGCGCCCGCAACATCAGCCCACCGCGGCACACTCGTCTGGTGGGCTACGTCCGTGGCCACGAAGGCGTGATCAGCCGGATACAGCCCTCCGCGCTGCTCCCTGACACCCACGCCACCTTCGAGGGCGAAAACGCCCAACACGTCTATTCGGTGGCCTTCGACTCCCACGAGTTGTGGGGCAAGGACGCCGAGCCGTTCACCCTGAACATCGATCTGTGGGAAAGCTATCTGGAGGCTGCTCAATGAGCGACGTAGAAGAACGACTACCGATCCAACTGCGCACCGAGGCCCTCGAACAGCTGCTCGTCGAGCAGGGCTTGGTCGACCCCGCGGTGATGGACAAGTTCATCTCGACCTACGAAACCGATGTAGGGCCGATGAACGGCGCCAAGGTCGTCGCGAAGGCGTGGACCGATCCGGACTATCACGCCCGGCTGTTGGCAGACGGCACGGGCTCGATCGGCGAACTCGGCTTCAAGGGACCCCAGGGCGAGCACATGGTGGTCCTCGAGAACACCGACCAGGTGCACAACGTGGTCGTGTGCACCCTGTGCAGCTGCTATCCGTGGCCGGTGCTGGGCTTGCCGCCGAGTTGGTACAAGGATCCGGCCTACCGTTCCCGCGTGGTCCGCGAGCCGCGCACGGTGCTGTCCGAAATGGGCCTGGATCTCGCCGACGATGTCGAGATCAAGGTGTGGGACTCCTCGTCGGAAGTCCGCTTCTTCGTGCTACCCCAGCGTCCGGCCGGCACTGAGCAGTTGACCGAGGAGGAACTGGCCGGTCTGGTCACCCGCGACGCCATGGTCGGCGTAGCCGTGGTGAAGGCACCATGACGGCGGCCCCTGTCGAACTGGACGTCGAGGGGGCGGCCGCGCCCCCGCGCTCCAACGGGGAGTTGGTCTTCAGCGCGCCCTGGGAGAGCCGCACCTTCGGCATGGCGATGGCGTTGTACGACGCCGGCGCCTTCGTGTGGGACGACTTCCGCGACGCGCTCATCGGCCGTATCACCGCCTGGGAAGCCGCTCCGCATGAGGGTGAGTGCTACAGCTATTACCAGTGTTGGCAATCCGCCCTGGAAGACGTGCTCGCGGCCAACGGGACCGTGGGCACGGCGATCCTCCAGGACCGCATCGAAGCCCTCGCCGCCCGCCCTGCGGGCTACGACCACGGCCATGAACACGGCGACGACGACCACGGGCACGGGCATGGGCATGGGCACTGACCGTTGAGTTGGGCCTGCCTTCCCGTTGAGTTGGGCCTGCCTTCCCGTTGAGTTGGGCCCGCCTTCCCGTTGAGTTGGGCCCGCCTTCCCGTTGAGTTGGGCCTCCCTTCCCATTGAGTTGGGCCCGCCTACCCGGGAGCGCCGTACAGCTCAAGATGGCGTACGGCGCTGCTCGCCCAGGAGTACTTCTCAGCGACGGGGCGGCCACCCGCGACCAGACGGGCCCGCAACTCGGGCTCGGACGCGACTCGCTCCAGGGCATCGGCCAGGGCCGCAGCATCCCCCACGGGCGGAAGCAGCGCTGAATCCCCATCGACCAGATATTCACCAAAGACCGGCAGGTCGGAGGCCACCACCGGCCGGCCGGCCGCGAGCGCCTCCAAGACGGCGAGGCCCCACCCTTCGTTGATCGAGGGAAACACGAGCCCGTCGGTCGCGTGGTACCACCCGGCGAGCTGATCATCGGGCACCGTGCCGAGCAGGAAGACGTCGCGGTCCAACTCCAAGCCCAGGGCGTCGATCTCCTCCAGACAGTTGGCCCGATAGGCGGCGTAGTCCTGAAACGAGTGCCCACCCACTACCGCGACCGCAGGAGGGTTGGCCATCCGCACCTTCAACTCCGCTAGCGCCCTAATCCAGTGGATCGAGCCCTTCCGGGGCTCCAGCCCCCCGACCGCCAGGAACAGGAACCGCTGGTCACCGACCTCAGTGCGACCCCGCAACGAGGCGGCCACCCCCGCGGGGACACCGGCAAAGCGATCGAGGTCGACGCCGTTCCAGACCAAGTCGGCGTTCACGCCATAGTCGCGCAACAGCAGCCGCTGCCAATGCTGGCTGACCACGAGCACACGGTCCGGCTCCTCGATCGCCTTGATCTGGCAATCGATGAGCGCCTGAGTGGTGAAGTCATCGACGTGGTGGACCGTGCGCACGACCGAGACTGCCGCCCCGGAGTCGCGCACGCGCGCGGCGGCGCGCGCGGAGATGCAGTCTTGTGGATGCAAGATGTCATAGCGCGATGCCGCTGAGCTCAGCCCCGCCTCCAACGCATCGATGCTGGCGAACACCTTCTCCTCCAACGTGTCGCGCCCGACCGGCGCAGGCAGGATCACCACGGGGGCCGCGACCTCGCGATAGAAGCCCGCGTCGGGGTCGCCGAGAGCGACGACCGTGGCGTCTGCCCCCAGCGCCGTCAAGGCCTCGGCCAGGGCCAACGTGTGCACCACCCCGCCGCGGGGTTTGGTGGAATAGGTCAGCAGCGCGACGGAGGGTCCACGACTCAAGGGCCCCGATGTCACAGGGTCGCCCGGACCAACTCGGGGGCGCGGGTGGCGAGCGCGGCAGCCGCGAGCACGGCGCGGGCGGCCGTGTCCGCCACGAGACAACCGGCCTCGCGCAGGACGCGTCGTTGGGTCTGGAAGCCTTGGGGGTCCTGGTCGGTTCCCAGGACGTAGGCCACGATCTGCGGTCCCCCAGCATCGTGGATCTCGCGACAAACCGGGGCTAGTTGGCCGGCGGGATCGGGATGTGAGCCGTGCCCGATGACCACATCCAGCAGGATCGCTGCGAGGTCGGTTTCGCTTCCGGCTTCGCGCAACAACTCCAGGCGGGCTTCGGGGTCGATCATCGGGTGCGGCCGGCCGACGGTGTATTCCTCTTCACCAAGGTCCAGGCACACGTGCGAGCCGGCGGGGGCCGGCACGTGCAGCGACTTGTCCAGGGGCGTGTTGGACCACACCGGTCCCACCAGATCGCCCAGGATCGTCAGCGCTTCATAACACAGCGTGCCCCCGGAATAGAGCCCGCGCACCAACGTCCGGCCGGGGTCGAGGCGAGCCATCGCCGCCGCCACCGCTCCCTCCAGATCGCCCACGACATCGGGCACGTCGCGACCCAACAGCCGCAGTGTTTCGAGCACACCGGCCTCGAGGGTGGCCTCGACTCGGGCGGTTTCGGGCACCTCAAAGTCGGCCTTTGTTCCGACGTACGCCGCCACGAAAGGCGTGTCGCCGGCGGCGGCCAGCACCGCTCGAGCGACCTCGTCGGCGGGTGGCTTGGACACCAGCAAGATGGCCTGGACATCGGGGTGAGCGCGCAGCGAGGCGACGGCGAGCAGCGCCATCCGGCCTTCGATCTGCGCGGTGAGATCGCGTCCGCCCAGCCCGATCACGGCCACGACGCCCTCGCCGAAGCGGTCGAGCAGGCTCATCGCTTCCTGCGCACCAGTGCCTGCCGCAGCAATGACTCCCACGCGACCGTAGGCCGTCTCGTTGGCGAACCCGAGGCCCGTCTGTCCGAGCATCGCGGTGCCCGCTCCGGGCCCCATCACAAGTCGACCCAGACTGCGGGCCCGGTCCTTGAGTTCGAGCTCTGCCTCCACGGAGACGTTGTCGCTGAACAGCAGCACATCCATCCCAGCCGACAGCGCCTTGTGCGCCTCCAAGGCGGCATAGTCGCCCGGCACCGAGATCACGGCAACGTTGCTTCCGGGTTGGGCAGCGACCGCTGCCCGCAGGGAACGCGGCTTGCCTTTCGCCACCCCTCCGGGCGACTCCCGGGTGGCGAAGACCGCCGTCTGGGCTGCCTCGAGGGCGGCGTCGACCACCTCCTTGCTGGCCGCGCGGACGGCGAAGAAGAGGTCGTTCCCACCGGCGGGTCCGATGGTGGCCAGATCAAAGCCCTCTTTGGCGAGGTCGTCGAGGTTTGCTGGAGTCGCCATGGCCGCTGCGGCCCAGTCCACGCCCGGGACCGCGTACATCGATCGCGTCGCGGAGAGTTGGACCACCGAGTCCACATAGGTGTCGCGGAAAATCTTGAGCCCGGACACCGCTCTCACGTGCCGACTCCCGCGAGCGAGTCGGACAAGACGATGGTGGTGCCGATCCGAGGCACTCCCTCGGTGGGATCCAGCGCCTCGGCCACCAGGTCCGGCGAGGTGATGACCGCGCGCCGACCCCCGTTGCGCAAGAAGCGGATGCTGGCCCGCACCTTGGGCCCCATCGACCCTTCGGGGAACTGGCCCTCGGCCAGCCAGCGCTCGGCCTCGTCCGTGGACATCTGGGCGATGAACCGCTGGGTCGGCTTGCCGAAGTCGATCGCCACCTGGTCCACGCCCGTGACCAGGACCAGGGTGTCGGCCCCGATCGAGGACGCCACTTGTTCGGCGGCATAGTCCTTGTCGATGACCGCGTCAACGCCGACATATCCATCCTCGCCGGCGACGACCGGGATGCCCCCGCCGCCCGCGGCGATCACGACGGCACCCGAGTCCACCAACGTGCGGATGGCCGGGCTTTCGACGATGGAGATCGGTTGGGGGGAGGGTACGACGCGCCGCCAGCCGCGCCCGGCGTCTTCGGCCATCGTCCACCCGCGGAGTTTGGTCAACCCCTCCACCTCGTCGGCGGGGAAGAACGGTCCGATCGGCTTGGTGGGATGGTCGAAAGCCGGATCGTCGGCGGCGACAACCGTGTGGGTGACGACCGCGACCGCTTCAACGCGACCCCGCGACGCGCGCCGCAAGGAGAGCGCGATCATGCTGCCCAACATGGCCTCGGTCATCGCGCCGAGAGTGAACAGCGGTTGGGCCGGCACCAGGTCGGCCCCCTCCTCCTGTTGGATGGCCAACGAGCCGACCTGCGGGCCGTTTCCATGCACGATGGCGACGCTCCAGCCGGCTTGGATCAAGGTGTTGGTGCTGTGGGCCATGGCCATCGCGTTGGCCGACTGTTGGAGGTGGGTCCCCTGCTCGCCTTCCTTGGTGAAAACGTTGCCGCCCAAGGCGACGACGACGCAGCGGCGCATCACAACCTCCGGCTCGATTGAGGAAGGCCGCTGGGGAAGCGAACCCTCCAAGAAGCATTGGACAATACGACGTTTGCGTTTACTATAGTAAACATGGCGGAGGACGGCGTGCAAGGTACGTCGGGGGCGGCCCCCGAGGCCCCCGCATCGCCGCGTCCGCTAGACCCGGCCAAGATCGCCGAGGCCCTGGTCATCGGGCGTTGGCGCGCCGCCGAGGACCGCATCTATCCGCTCATGATGGCCGAGACGGATCTCTATCAAGATGGCCGTGACCGCCGTCGCCTCCGTGGTGGCCCAGGTCCGCGAACTCGGCCTGACCCGCGCCCAACTGCTCACCATCGATGTGGAAGCCACCACATCGCGGGCGCTGGCTGATCCCACGATCCAGACCAACGTCTCTGCTCTCACCTCCGGCGCGGGCCTGACGCCCCTCGTCGTCGTCGAGGCCGCTCTCGCCCAAGTCATTGCGCTGCAACCCCCGGATCAGTCCGACCCGCCCACCCCCGTCCAAGGAGCCGCTCGATGACCGAGGTGCTGTCCACCGTCGACACCTCTGCTAGGCACACCGCAACCGAGCCAGGCGTGCCCAGCACCCTCGGCGAATTGATCGCCGACCTCCAAGCCCTCGGCATGCGCGCGCGGGTGGAGCTGGAGAAGCGCGTCGGAGGTGCCGGACCCACCGATGTCGGCCTGATCTGGGTCGAGGGGGTGGGCGTGACCGTCCCCACCGAGACCGACGAGGCCAAGCGCTCGCCGTACTCCCTCGAACGCGAAGACGAGGGCTTTGCCATCTATCGCGACGGGGTGCGGATGGCGTCGGCCGAGGGTGAGCGGCGACCGAAGTTCTATGACCTCGAGACGGCTGACGGGGTCCCCTACTGGAAGCTCGCGCTTCTCCATCTGGACAGCCTGGCCAGCACCGTGGTCCAGCACTGCTCCTATTGGGGAAACAGCGATCAATGCGGGTTCTGCGGTATCGGGTTGTCCTTGGCCTCCGGGCGCACCGTGGTCAAGAAGACGCCCGAGCAGCTTGCCGAGGTGGCGGTCGCGGCGCGTGATCTCGACGGGGCCGTCGATGCGACGCTCACCACCGGCAGCTCCAACGGCCGCGATCGCGGGGCGCTCTACGTGGCGAAGTGCGCCCAGGCTGTGAAGGAGGCGGCCGGGCTCCCCGTCGAAGTGCAGTTCGAGCCGCCGTTCGACCTCGATGTGATCAATCAGGTCGCCGACATGGGCGTCGACTCTGTGGGGATCCACATAGAAACCTTCGATCCTGCGGTGCTCGCCCGGGTCGCGCCCGGCAAGTTCCGCACCGGCATCGAGCGGTATTTCGCGTCGTGGGAACGCGCGGTGCAACTGTTCGGCTCGGGCCAGGTCTCGACGTACGTCATTTTGGGCATGGGCGAGGATCCCGAGCTCACCATCGAGGGGTGCAAGCGCGCCGTCGACCTCGGCGTCTATCCCTTCATCGTGCCGATCCGACCGGTGGTGGGCAGCCTGATGGAGGACGTGCAGCCGCCGAGTCGGGAGTACACCGAGCCCATCTACAAGCGGGTGGCGGCCTACATGGCCGAGCGCGGGATGGATGCCTCCCAGGTGTCTGCGGGGTGTGCGCGCTGCCAGGCCTGCTCGGCGATCAGCAGCATCCAACGCGACACGCCGCTCAATCTCCAGCCCACGATGATCGCGCCGGCGACGCTGCAACTTGGGCCGACGAGGTCGGCGTGACGACGGAGCCGCAAGTACGCCGCGGCGTGGCGTTGTCGTGTCGCAACGCCACAACTGCTGAGGAGTTGCGCACCCACTGGGACATCCGGCACCAAGTGTTTGTGGTCGAGCAAACGGTGTTCGTCGACACTGACGAGGATGCCTACGACGCGGACTCTCGCACCGTGCACGTGGTGGGCTACGTGGGCGACCGCGCGGCAGGCGCCGTACGCCTCTATCCGTTGGCGCAAGGCACACGCTGGCAGGGGGATCGCTTGGCCGTCCTCGCCGACGACCGCGCCGCAGGACTCGGCGGACCCCTGGTCAGACATGCGGTCGCGACCGCTGCAGCGTTGGGCGGCACCCACATGGTGGCCCACATCCAGCTGCCAAACGTCCGCTTCTTCGAGCACCTCGGGTGGTCACGCGATGGGGAGATTGAGATGTACGTCGGCATCGAGCATCAGCCGATGATCATCCGCTGGGCCTGATTCCCTGTTGACCACAACGTCCTCATCGGGCATTGGTTGGTGGATTCTGTTAGCCCTTCGTCGCCGAGACCTTGGAGATCGCCTCGTCAAGCCACGCAACCAGGTCGGTTTCGGGGACGGGCTTGTCGAGTTTCGTCATCGAACAGCGCTGCTGAACCTGGCCATCCGCAGCGAGGTGGAACGAGCCCTCGATGCCCGACGAGAGAAAGTAGCGTCCCTCGATCGGTGTTTCGCCAAGGAGGACGAAGTATTCGCCTGCGGGGAGCGCGTTGTCGCTGAGATCGAAGGCGGATACCTCGATATCCTTGATTGGACCAGCCCGCAGACTCCCCGCTACGGGGGCGAACTCGAGGACCGGAACCTCAAGCGTATGCACTTCTCGATCTACTGGCCCTTTGGCCTCGCCGACGACAACGCGTCCTGCAACGCGACCCAAGCCAGCTGTAACGAGGTCGACGGCGTCATCCAGATTCGAAACGCCACTGCAGAAGTCAACAACCGACGGCTGCACAGTCGGCTCGCTAGTTGGCCCATGAGAGGCCTCCCGAACCTCGGAACTTCCCGCGCACGCGGAAAGCCCGATAGATGCGAGAGTCAATACGAAGAGGCGGAACTTCACCATACGAGGCAGACCTAACCCAGCCGGGCAGTCCGGGCCCGCCAGAGCGTGGGCAGGCGGCCCTGTTCGAGAAACCTGTCCCGGCTCACCGCGGGCAGGTTCGCGGCCAACCGCATGATGGCCTCCCAGGACTCCGCCTCCGCACCCACGTGGGCGAGCAGTTGGTCTGAGCCCAGCTTCCGGGCAATCGCGGCCGCTTCCTCGGCGCTGCCGAGGTGGCTGAGCGCGAGGGCTTCGTATTTGGGCGACGAGCTCGTCCGGGCCAAGGCCAAAAGCTCCTCGGCGCGGGGAGGCTCGAAACGGGACTGCATGTCGAGCAGCCGCATGTGCGCCCGCGCGCGGAACGGCAGCGGCACCGACAAGAACGCAAACGCCCCTTCCACGCGAGCTCCCGCTTCGTCGATGTGGCCGGCCACCAAGTCACACTCGGCCAGCGCCAGGACCGCGTGCAAACCCTGTTCGAGTTCGAGAGCACCGCCGCCGGCTTCGGCTGAGGCCACCGCCCGCTCCGCGACCTCGCGGGCCTCGTCGTGGCGCCCGATCTCCCGCAGCAACCACGAGGTCGTCGTATCAATCCCGGCGCTGTAGTAGTCGGTGCCGTGGTCGTCGATCAGTTTCCGCGCCCTGCCCAGACTGCGCAGGGCCCCGTCGAAATCTCCCGTGTCCCCCAGCGACAGGGCGGTGAAGAACAGCGCCTGAAGCAGGGAGCGGAACAGACCATTGCTGCGGCACAACAACACGGCTTGGGCGAGCGTACGACGCGCCTCGTCGAAGTTGTCCAGGTGCTGGAGCACCGCCCCCCGGAACGTCAGGGCCTGCGCCGCGATCTCGTCGTCGGGCCGATCCGAGATGACCTGTTGATAGGCCTCGTTGGCGCCCCGATAGTCGCCATCCCAGTGGCGTACCCGACCCAACAGCAGCGCCGCGCTGCGCGGCGCACCTGGTGCAGCAGCCGCCGCTTCGGCCAGCCGAGTGGCCCGACTAGCCAAATCCACCGCGGTCATGGAGTCGCGGGCAAACAGCGCGGTCCAGCCAAGCTGCTCTAACGCGCGCGCCTCGAGGGCCTGATCCATCAACTCGCGCGCAATGTCGAGAGCCCGATCCTGGTCGCTGTGGGCCTGCTCGTAGAGGCCCAGCTCGCTGCGCATTTGGCCTCGCCGCAAGAGCGTATGGGCCAACATGGCCTCGTCCGCCAAGCGCTCGGCAGCCTCAACCGCAGAGCTCAGCAGGCGCTCGGCTTCGGCGTTGGCGAGGGCTCGGTGAGCGGACTCCGCAGCCGCGCGCCAGGCGTCGTGGGCGTCACGCCAGGCGCCAGCGATCGCCCAGTGGGCCGCAGCTGCCTCGGGTTGAGAGGCGAGCAGGCGCGCTGCTCGCCGGTGTCGGCTGATCAGGGTGGGCCCCGGGATCCGGCGATAGAGGACCTCACGCACGATCGCATTGGTGAAGCTGAAGTTGACTCGGTGTGCTGTCACCAGCTGCACCTTCAGGGCTTCGCGCAGCCGGGCGGCACAGTCCTCGACCCGCATCTGGCCCAGCCCGGAAACCTCGTCGAGGGTGAACTTGTCACCGAAGACCGCTCCCAGCTCGAGCACCTCGATTACCTCCGGCGCCACCGAGCCGAGCCGCGCCGTGACGGCCGCCCGCAGGGTCTCCGGCAACGGCACCACCCCGGCGGGGTCGGGATCGAGATTGCCGTGTCGCACCAACTCGGCGAGGAACAGCGGCGAACCGCTCGTCAGCTCCAACATGCGCCGTGGATCCAGCGGCGACTTGTGTTGCCGCAAGTATTCCGTCACGCCGTCGAGGTCGAAGTCGGTCGGCGTGATCACATGGGCACGGCGTCCGAGCGCCGCGGTGACGCGCTCAGCGTCGGTCGACAAGGCCGAACCGACGATGAGGAGGCGATGCTGCTCGGCTCGGGCCGCCAGGAAGTCGAGCGCCTCCAGGGTGCCTGCCCCCGCATGATGCAGAGACTCCACGACGAGCATCACCGGAGCTCGTCGGGCCATCCCCAGCAGCACCCCAGCGACAGCGTCGAGCACTCGGCGGTGATGGGTCTCTGGCAGGTAGTTGTGATAGTCGAGCGGCCCCATGATTTGCACGATGTCGGGGATCAAATCCGACAAGGGGGCGGCCCAGTCCTGCAGGAGTTCGCGCACCTCCGCAGGGGGGCGGGTGATCAACACCGAGCGCAGCACCTCCACCAGCGGCTGGAGGAAAAGCGACCGCTCGGATGCCTGACAGGCGGTGCGCAGCACTTGCCCGCCAGAGGACTCGGCACGCGCAACGACATGGTCGATCAGGGTTCGCTTGCCCACCCCCGCCGAGCCAACAACCAGACTCAGGCCCCCGTCGCCCGCCACCGCGCGAGACCACTGGTCGATCAGCGCCTTGAGCTCGTGATCGCGGTTGACCAGGGCGGTTTCGTTCAGCCCACCCCGGGGCGACGCCGTGGGCACGGCCGGCGGTGCTTCAGTGTGCAGGATCGCGAGATAGAGCGATTGGGTCGCGCTGGCGGGGTCGATCCCGAGCGCGTCGGCGAGCGTCGTACGCAAGTTTTCATAGACCTGGAGAGCGGCGGCCGGGCGCTCGGACCGGGCGTACGCCGTCATCAGCGCGCGGCAGGCGTCCTCGTCGAGCGGGTCGTCACTCAGGGCCGCTTCCGAACTGGCCAGTGCGCCCGGGAGGTCCGAACAGGCGAGGGCGGAGGTCCAGCGCAGGGACCTGGCGCGGCGCAGGAGACGCGCGGCGCGGAGGCGAGTGCGGCGTACCCATTCGCTGTCGGGCTCATCGGCCAGCACCTCCCCGCCAGTGAGCAGCGCCTCGGCCGAGGCAGCCGCAAACTCCGCCAGCCCATAGGACTGGGCGGTGAGTTCCTCTTCTGCAGCCTGGCAGCGGTTTTCGGCTTCGGCCAGATCAACCCGCAGCCCCTCGGAGGTCACCAGCGAATAACCACGTGCATCGCCGCCGATCGCCTCCTTGCCCAGGGCCTTGCGCAGCCGACTAACCAGCGCGGCGATGGTGCGGTCGGCGCTCGCAGGGACGGCATCGGGCCACAGGTTGGCCACCAGCGTCGATGTGGAGACGGTCTGGTCGTGGTGGGCGGCCAGGACCTTCAGGAGTCGCGCCGCCTGCCCCCCGGGAAGTTGACCCGCGCGCGACCCCGTGACCGTGAAAGCCCCCACCAGGCAGACCAGCGCCGGTGGTGAAACGACAGAAGTCGGCACCACGTCTCCTCTGCTTGGCGTCTCGCGGTTGCCCCCCAGGCGCAGTATCGCCGATCGTTCGCGTGGGGACCAGGCTCAGTCAGATGCAAGCCGCTAATCCCCGCGAGTCGGCGCAAACTCACAGCGATTTGGCGTCGAGTCGGCGCAAACTCACCTAGCTCTTCGCAACTCGCGAGAGGAGTAGAAAGAGTCGCTGACCCGGTCAACGCGTGGGGCAATCGCCGAAACGCGCGGTGCCAGGAAGAGTCCCCGCAGGATCGAGTGCAACGACATTCGATCACGAGTTTGCGCCGACTCAGGGACGGATTTGGGATGAGTTTGCGCCGACTCGGCGTGATTTCGGGATGAGTTTGCGCCGACTCGGGTTAGAGGCTGAGTTCGAGGCGTTCGCTGGTGGGCTTGGAGCAGCAGATCATCATCTGATCCATGGCGGCCTGCTCCTTCTTGGTCAAGACCAGGTCACGGTGGTCGACGGTGCCCGACGTCACCCGCGTCACACAGGAGCCACAGATCCCGTCGCGACAGTCATTCTCGATCTCGATGCCCAACGCAAGCACCACGTCGAGGATGTTCGCGTCGGGCTTGAGACGCAACGTGTGGCCCGACTCGGCGAGCACCAGCTCATAGGAGTCGCCTTCCATCGCCGCCGGTTCGTCCGTGGTTTCCAGCCCGGCTCGGGAGAAGAGTTCGAAGCGGACGACATCCTGGTCGACGCCGTACGCCGCCTCGGCGGCCGCTTCGACGGCACGGAGCAGAGGCAACGGGCCGCACACATAGACGAGCCCGCCCTCGGGAAGGGCGCCGATCAGCGCCTCCAAGTCGGGACGCCCGTCCACATCTTCGGCGAGGAAGGTCACCTTGTCACCCAGGGCACTGAGCCGGGATCGGAACGCCATCGACTCTGCGGTACGGCCGCCGTACGTCACCGAAAACGGGCGGCCCTCCCGCTCTAGTTCTTCGGCGAACGTCATGATCGGCGTGATCCCGATGCCACCGGCCACCAGGGCATGGAACGGTGCGGCTTCGAGGTTGAAGTGGTGTTTGGGCCGGGTGACCAGGAGTCGATCGCCGACGCGCAACTGCTCGTGCAGGAACCCCGAGCCCCCGCGCGACTCCGGCTCGCGAAGCACCGAGATCTGGTAGTAGGACCGGTCGCGCGGGTCACCGCACAGTGAATACTGCCGGGTCGAGCCGTCGGGAATGTAGACGTCGATGTGCGCCCCCGGCGCCCATTCGGGAAGGGGGTCGTCGCTCTCGATCCGAGTCAGCCGGAGGGACAGAACCCCCTCGGCTTCCCACGTCATCTGCTGAACCCGAAGTTCTCGCTGCTCGACCACCTGGTCTCCTTTCCCTGGTCAGGATCCTGCCGTACCGGCACCACAAGTCCATCCAGTTCCGCATAGCGGGACGAGAGTACGGCGCTCGATCCGCGCCGCGATGACGGCGTGGCCACCACCGCGTCGTCAGGACTATTCCAGGGTGGTCGACCCGCCGTCGCTTTCGGCTTGGGACCTGAGCGCGTCCAGAGTGTGAAGCTCTCCGACAAAAGCCTTCTCGTCAGCTCCCAACCCAGGAAACGAGAGGCTCCCTGCATCGTCGGCCTCTCCGATCAGGGCGCCCTGCAGCGCCGGGATCAGAGTGCCAACGTCTCGGCCATCCGTGATCGCGGAGAGCACCACGACAACCTGGTCGAGGGCCTTGACGGCGCCGATGTATTCGTCGCCAGACTCAGCCCCGAGCAGCCCGAGTCGGAAGGTCACGACCTCGGGCGCTATGGCGTTTGAGTCCCCCAGCATCTCCTCAACCGCAATCGATACGTTGAGGGTTCGCTCGTCGGCGGTGGGGTCGTCGAAGTCCACGACCTCGTAGTCGTCATCTGAATCCGAATGGGCCCTTGCTTCGCCTTTTGACACCTCGACAATGCGACCGTAAACAACGACATCCGAAACCTGGAAGGACTCCCCGGTCGGGATCACATACTGATGATTGGGCAAGGACTCGGCGAGCGTCCTCGGGACAAGACCTGCGCTGGCCTCCCTAACCGAGGCAACCCGCTCGAACAGATAGTCAGGGCTCTCGGCGGCGACGGGATCAGGCTCCGTTGAGCAGCCGGGAAGCAGCGCCATCGCCAGTGCCACCAACACCGCACGGGGAATCGCCTTGCAAAGTTCCAACCCTGATGCCCCCTCACGATGAGTCGAACCTTCGATGGACGTCTAGTTTGCGCCGTCCTGCGCCTGTCCCGCGCGTGATTGCACGAGGCGCACGACGGAAAGGAAGTCGTCGTCTGCCCAGCCCTGTTCACATGCCCCCCCGAGTTGCCCGGCAACAGCGGACGAAACGGGCATCGGGACCCCTGCCTGAGCCGCTTGACCCAAGGCAAGCTCGATGTCTTTGGCCATGTCTGCGGTGCGGAACGTGGCCGCATAGTCGCGATTGCGCAGCGCCCCGCCCTTATAGGAAAGGAACCGGCTCGAGATCACCGTCGAGTCCAAGGCCCCCAGCAACGTTTCCCGCGAAACCCCCGACGCCTCGGCCATCACGACCGCCTCCGCCAACACCTGCAGGGTGCCCGCGAGCAACATGTTGGTGGCGAGCTTGACGACACGCGCCTCCTCCCCCTGCCCCACGACCACCTGGTTCTCCGAGAGGTCATCCAACGTCTGGGCAGCCGCGGCCAGCGCCGCCCCCGACCCGGACAGCAACAACCCGGCCCCACCCGCGCGGACCACGGTCGCCGTACCACTCACCCCACCCCGCACGAACTCGATCCCTCTCGCGGCTGCCGCCTCGGCGACGGCTGCCGAGGAAGCCACATCCACGGTGGAGAGATCCACCAGAGTGCTGCCGGCCTGCATGGCCGCGATAGCGCCCTGGGAGATGAGTACGTCGCGCAGCGCAGCGCCGTCGGTCACGATGCTCACCACCACCGGGACCCCACGCACCGCCTCGGCGAGGTCAGCCACCGGCACCACCTGCGGCGCCGCCAACGCTTCGGCACGGTCGGGGGTCCGGTTCCAGACCCGGACCGTGCGGCCGGCCGCGACCCAACGGTCGACCGCCGCCGCTCCCAGCTTCCCGGCGCCCAGAAGGGTGATGTCGGCAGTAGTCATTTGGAGGACTTTCTCTTCGTGGGCTCGAGGCTGGCAGCGGCGCGGCACGCCGCGCGCATGCCCATCGTGGCTCACCTCCACGGGTCCGAACCAGCCCGGCACGAAATCCGACCGATTTGCACACCCCCAGCGCGAGCCGTTGCCAAACGTGCAACCCCGGGAGCATCCTGAAACCTATGGGTGCATCGGACGCGCCGAAAAGCATGGCTGTTCCCCTGACGACGCTCGCCGCGGGAGCCGTCATTGCCGTCCTCGTGGGCGTCTTCGGGAAGGTCCACGATCCGACACTGACGGGCACGACCAGTCTCGGTTTCGACACGGTGATCGAGTTGAAGGTCGCCGTGTCGTTGGCGATCGGCGTGCTCGCCGTCGTCCAAATGCTCGGAGCGCTGTGGCTCTACGGCAAACTCGGGCGCCCGGCTCCGGGGTGGCTGGGGCCTGCGCACCGCATCTCCGGGACGATCGCCCTGGTGCTGTCACTCTTCGTGGCCTACGAATGTCTGTGGGCCTTGGGGTTGGAGAGCGGCACGTTGGCGAACGGCGAGAAGGTCCCCCTGCGCGCCGTCGTACACGGCGTCCTCGGCTGCGCCGTTATCGGAGCGCTCGTGGTCAAGATCGTCGCCGTCCGGTCCCGGCGCGCGCCGGGCTGGTTCTTGCCGCTCGCCGGTGGGCTGCTCTTCGCGCTGCTTATCCTCGTGGTGCTGACTTCCGCGGTTTGGTACGTCGACGCGCGGGGCTGGCCGAGTGCCTAGCAGCTGAGCACCGCGGTCAAACTGCTCGCCAACACGGGCAACCTTGGGCAGACGTTGGGCGTGTACGACAGCATGAAAGCCCTAACCATCGATGAGGCACGGGGGTCGGGAATGCACGCGGTGGCCGACGATTTCGCGGCCTATGTGCGCGCCAGCGAACAGCGACACAAGCGACTCGCGTTCCTGCTCACCGGAGACCTGCACGAGGCCGAAGACCTCTTGCAGGCGGCCTACGCCAAGGTCTATCCGAAGTGGCACCGGATCCGGACGTACGACGTCCCCGACGCCTATCTGCGCCGAGTCATGGTCACGCTCCGGGTGTCGTGGTGGCGAAGGGCGCATGGCAAGGAAACCGCACGGCCGGACCTCTCGGGTCTGATCGCCACCAGACCCGACTCCGCCACTGGGTTCGTGGAAAGCCAGGTGCTGCTCGACGCCTTGCGGCAACGAGCCGCCGTCGTACTCCGCCACTGGTGTGACCTGTCGGAAGCCGAAGTCGCCACGACCATGGGGTGCTCGGTCGGAACCGTGAAGAGCAATACAAGCAAGGGACTCGCCCACCTCCGCGGTGCGCTGAGCCTGCCCAAGGGAGACGAATCATGAACACCCACCAGCGCGATCCGATCGCCGACTACTTCGATCAGCTCGCCCACGTTGCCGACGGCGACCTCGTCAGTGACCGGCTTCCGGGGATCCAACGACGCGTGCAACAGGCGCGCGTGCGCAAGACCGGGGTTGCGCTCGCCGCGGCCGCTGTCGCGACGGTCGGCGGGGTGGGTTTGTGGCAGGGCATGCCGACCGATGAAGACCGTGGGGTAACAGTGGCGCCGGACCTCTCGCAAACCATCGACCTGCAGGCTGTTGCGCAGGGAACGAGCACCATCTCGATCACGTTCGCGGTGTCGGGGGCGGCGACGGTGCCGTTCGATCCCGGCGCCGGGAAGTGGTGGGACCACGCAGAGGCGACCAGCGTCGTCGTACGAGTCGATGGTAGGCGGGTTTTCGACGATGACACCTTGGGCGCCGAATGCCGCGCAGGTGGAGCGGTCGCGGCGTACAGCCAGAACTTCCCACCCGCCGAACCGTTGGTTGTTCCGGTGGACTTCGCCGGCGAGCACAAGGTCGTCGTGAAGGCGACCTATTGCGCCGATGGGCAGTTGGTCGAAACCGTGGACCGGGCCACTGTGATGACCGTGGGCGCGCCGACCGTGGTGGACCGGCTAAAGCCGGACCTCGATGGTGACGGCGTTGGTGAGTCCGTGAAGCTGATCCAAGCGGCAAACCCTGCCGATGATCTGACGCTCGAGGTCATCTGGGAGGACGGATCCAGCCAGAGTGCCGCCATGCCGAACACGATGGAACGAAGGCTCGAGGCGGTGGACCTCGATGAAGATGGCGATCAGGAGATCGTTGTCATCGGTGGGGGCGGTGACACGTCCGAGATCGTGGTGTTCGTCGTGGATAGGGGCGACCTCGTCGAGGCGTCGTACGTCGACGCGGAAGGCCAGCCGCTGGAGGGGCTGTACGGCGGCGCTGTACCCACGGATTGGAACGTCAGCTGGGTGTTTGGCGGGATCTATTCGAGTCGGAATCCGAACACGGGGCCTTACCCGGCCCCGCTGGAACTGCGGCTGTGGACCCTGTCGGGGCGCACGCTGACCGAGGAGACCGCGACCACCGAGGGGTGCCTCACCGAAGGCGGATCGATCAGCCTTGGCCCCTGTTCAGGCTAGAGCTGTTCCATCTTGTTGAACGGACTTGGGATGCGCACGGTCTGCTCACCGAAGTTAACGGTGACGGCACCGACGTCGACCCCGACGACTCGCCCCACGCCGTACGAATCGTGGGAAACCATGTCGTCGATGACGTAGGTAGCGGGCGTGGGCACAAGTTCGGGAGGGAATGGGCTGCTGGCGAGATGCCGCCGCCGGGCCCCGGGTCGTGTTGTCATTAACTTGAGTATGCGCCTTTCTCGGCCAGGTAGCGAACCCCCGGGGAAGAAATGTTGTCGAATGAGCCTCTAATCTGGCCGACGTGGACGACGAACTCCTGAGCCTGAAAGATGTCGCTGGGCTTCTGGCGCTGCCCAACGCTGCGGTGATGGAACTCGTCCGACGGGGCGAGCTGGCGGCGGCACGGATGCCTGCCGGCCCCGCAACGTGGCGGGTGGCGCGGTCTGAAGTCGCGGCGTACGCCGATCGAGCCGGAGTCGAAGACCCTGATCGCGCACAGCGCACCCAGCGAGAGCGGACCGCCGTGCTGCAGGGAGTGCTCCGCGAGCTCACCCCCGAAGAGGCCCAGGGTCTGGTCGGCGATCTGTCCCCTGAATGGACTCGACTGATGACCCGGTGGCTGGCCAACGCCGTCGCGGATGGCCACGCGCCACAAGTGGCGGAGGTAGCGGAACTGCGGACGGCCTATCGCGCCCTCGCCGACGACGAACTTGTTGCCCTCGCGTCGGATCTGCCCCAACGCGCCTTCTGGGCCCTGTCGTCGCTAGCGCTCGCCCCCGACTAAACGCCCACCTGTCGCAGTTTCACCGCCCACCCGTCGCAGTTTCACCAAATCCGGGTGAGTTTGCGCCGACTCGGTAAGTGCGCGGAGCCGGGGGCCTGCGTTGCCGGATATGGATGCGAAGCGGTCACTTGAAGTGCCTGGTGCACAGTCCAAACGCCATCGTCCCAGTAACGCAGCATCGCGGCGTACGGAACTCCGGGGGTCGGATCTGGGTGTCAGCCAGCAGGCGCGTTCATGCGTCCTCCATGACGATCTCAGCTCGACACTGGTTGAGCCCCGAGATGCCCTGTCACGCGATCGCCTTCGCCGCTGGCGAAACCCAAACGTCAGCTACCGCCCCGTTGTGACTCCTGCTGCCCCCGCCAGCGCGGGTGCATACCGCTTCTTTCGGGGCGGAACCTGGAACCCCCGCGTGAGTTTGCGCCGACTCGCGGTCCAAAACGTGTGAGTTTGCGCCGACTCACGGTCCAAAACGCGTGAGTTTGCGCCGACTCGCGGACTAAATGCAGTGAGTTAGCGCCGACTCGGCAGGTGGAGGAGCTCGCGGACTTCGTCGTACGCCGCGTCCGGCTTGGCAGGAGCAAAGAGCACCGAGACGATCCCCAGGGCCTCCGCACCTCGGATGTTGCTCGACTGATCGTCCACGAAAACCATGTCGCCGAAGCCGACACCGAGTCGCTCGGACATCAGTTCATACAACCGTGGATGCGGTTTGAGGTAGCCCTCGACCGAGCCGTCCACCAACACGTCCACGTCATCGAGCACGCGCATCTGCGCGATCCACGCGTCGGTGTGAAAGGCCTTGAGGTCGTTGGTCAGCACCCCGATCAGATGACCCGCCGCACGCGCAGCCTCCATCACCGAAACGGCCGACGGGCGCACTAGCTCCGGACGCGCCGGCTCATAGAGATGCGCGATCATCTCCTGGATCGACCCCTCGCCACGGCCGCCGGCGAGCTCCTGCCACTCGATCGCACGGTGGTCCCAATAGGTCCGCTCGGTGATCTCGCCGGCCTGCAAAGCCACCCAATCCAGATCGGGGGCATCGGCAGAGGCGAGCGGACCGCGGGCATGCAACAAGTCGTACGCCGCAGTCCCCGGCGCCTGGGCCGCGAGCTCGAAGGGCGTGAGCAAAACCGGCCCGCCGAAATCCAAGATCAGTGCGGGGAGCGTGCGCCCCACTAGTGCTCCGGCTCTTCGATGATGATCTTGTCGAAGCGCACGACGTTGCCGGTCCACCGGCAACTCGCACACCACGTCAAGAACACGCGCTCGTTCGCGGCCCACCACTCAGAGGTCAGCCCGCGTTCCAATGAGGCTCCGCACATCGGGCAGAACTTCGGCCGATCCAGCAGGTGGTGGGCCGCATCGGAGGCGAACCAGTCGCCCACCGGCGGCAGCTTGTGCGGGTCTGGGGGCAGCTCGGGCATGGGCGACGCATGCGCCGCCCGCCCGGCTACTTCGCCCAGCTCAGGCACCCGAACCAGCCTTCTCGCGCACCACCGCTGCGTCGCGATGGAGCTTGAGCAGCTCTTCCTTGATCGGGGAGTACAACATCGAGCCACCGGTGATCCACTGATCGGTGAACGCGGTGCCGGCGCCGAACTTGTTCTTCTCGCATGGCAGGTGGATCACGTCGTGCTTTTCGCGTACGACGCCCGGCGGATCCTCGCCGTCCTCGACCGACTGCATGGCCTCTTTGAACATCTTGCGCAACATCGCCACACCCTGGTCGGAACGACCGAGGTGCTCTTGGGTGCGGTCGGTGATGGCGCCCTGGGACACCCAGGCCATCACGTCTTGGCCCTCGACATAGTTGGTGATGAAGTTGCCGTCGGCGTCTTGCCATTCGTAGTTGTAGACGACCGGTCGCTCCTGCTTCTCCCACTCGCCCGCCTCGGGGTGATGCAGGGAGTAGAACAACTTCCACGTGGTCGTGTCGTCGATCGGCACCCGGATCTGCATCTGGTCGATCCACTGCCCGCCGACGCGCATGCCGTAGGGGAACATCAACGGGTGGCCGATGGCCCAGTCGTCGTCGGCCTCCGAGTGCCCCTCGAGCACGCGGCGCTTGATGATGCCGTATTCAAACTCATCGAACGACACCTTCATGTGCTTCTTCTGGAACGACTTGGGAGCCTCGAAACCCTCGTTCTTGCCGACGAAATCGAAGTACATCCCGTGCAAGAACTCCACGTGGTGGGGGTCCACGGAGTTCTCCATGATCTGGAACCAGTTGCAGGGCAGCGTGGCCACGCCCACGTCACGCACCCCGTCGAGGACATAGACGTCGAAGCGCGGCAACTCGGGCACGGGCGTGGGGCCGACATAGACCCACACCATGCCGCCCATGGTCTGGGCGGAGCCGGCCTTGGCCTTGATCTTGTCCCGGAAAGCGGTGTTGTCACTCTCGGCGGGCTGCTCGAGGCACTGGCCGTCGAAGTCGAACTTCCAGCCGTGGTAGCCACACCGGATGCCGTCATCGTGCACGATGCCGTACGTCAACGAAGCGCGGCGATGCGGACAGGCCTCGCCAACGATGCCGTATTTGCCGGACGGGGTCTTGTAGATCGTCCAGTTCTCACCGAGCAAACGCACCGACTTGGTCGGACGCGAGTCGAAGTCCTGCTCGAAAGCGATGGGGTACCAGTAGCGGCGCAGCAATTCGCCCATCCGCGTGCCGGGCCCAACCTGGGTCAGTTCTTCGTTCTGCTCGACGGTCAACATCGTTAGTTCACTCCTCTTTCGGTTCCGTGCTTAAAGTACGCCGCGGGGCTCGGTGGGCGGGCGGCCCGCCCACCGAGCCGACACGGGGTTAATCGATGACGGTCACCTTGCCGGTGTTGCCGTCCACGCGGAGCATCTGTCCGGTCTTGATCTGCTTGGTGCCGAAAGCGGTGCCGGTGACTGCCGGCAGGCCGTATTCGCGACACACGATGGCGGCGTGGCTCATCATGCCGCCGACGTCGGTGACCGTCGCCTTGATCTTGCCGAACACCGGCGCCCACGAGGGTGCGGTGAGCGGGGCGACCAGGATTTCGCCGTCTTGGATCGTCCCGATCTCGTCCGCCGAGAAGATCACCCGGGCGGGCCCTTCAACCAGGCCGGGGGACGCGGCAAAGCCACTGAGCTCGCCCTCGACACCGGAGCCGTCGCCGGCGTTGAGCCAGGCCGACACCGAGTCGGACGTGATCCCCCACAACATGACGGTGAAGGGCTCGGTGACCACCTCAGGCGGTACGCCGAGCGCGGGCGGTGCGGACCAGGCCTTGAGCGCGTTGTGGATCCCGCGCCGACGCTCGATCTCCCGAGGCCAGTAGCCCGGGCCACGCGAAGGCGCACCAACCGACCAGCTGGCGTAGAGGTCGAAGAGAGCGTCGCCAACCTCGTAGCGCTTGAGCATGAACACGTCGTCGACGTTCTTGAGGAACCCGGCGCCTTGCAGCACCTCGCCAAAGTTGCGCATCTTGCGCCAGATGACCGAGTGCGCCCAATGCTCCACATAGAAGTTGTGATTCTCGACATAGGGGAACACGGTGCGCGACAGGCCCAACTTGCCGTCGAACGCCGCGCGGTCCTCGTCGCTGTCCAGCAGGTCGCGATATTCCGACACGACCCGATCGCGCTCAGCGTGCAGCGCGGCGACGGGACGGTTGAGGTCCACTCCCTCCTTGACCTTGACGATGTAGTCGGCGATGTAACCGAAAGGCACCTCGACGTTTTGGATCCAGATCTTGTCGGCGTGCGAGAAGCCCGAGCCGGTGGAGAAGTTGAACCACGGCTCACACGACTCGTCCCAGGCAGCCAACCATGCGCGGCCCGCCTCGGACTCACCGAGAGCGGCCTGGATGGTCGCCGGGTCCTTCGAAACGAAAACGCCGTCAACGCCCGACGAGACCGCCAGCCGGGCCAGCTTCTTGAGCTCGTCGTCGGGCCGGAACAGGTCGACGTCGACACCGGCCACCATCTTGGCGATGGCCAGATCGGGGATGCTCGGCCAGGCGGCCTTGCAGAACCCGAAGAAGTCGAGATAGGCGGCGTACCCGAGGTTGAGGAACTCGAAGTGGTACTGCCACAGGGTCATCGCCAGGTCGAGCAGCTTGTGGTACGACGCCATCAGCTCGTTGCCGGAGCCCTTGCCTGCGCCAGAGGTGATGACAGAGATGTCCTCCATCTCCGGCAGCGGCTTGATGTCGAGAGCGGTCAGCTCCCCGACGAGAGCGCGCACCTTCACCAGCCAGTCGTCATAGAGCCGATCCCAGTTGCCGAAGTAGAAGCCCGCGCGCTCCATGAACAGCGGCACTCGCGCTTCGATGTCTTCGACCGGCGCGGGCACCGGGGAGAGGTAGACGTAGCCGTTGAGCACGCGGAAGTCCACGCCGTAGGCCGGTGGGACCATGTAGTGACGGGTGTTGTACTGCCCGAGCGACGCGATGGCCATCTCAAATAGTGCGGCGTCCCAGGGGCTCAGCGCCTGGGGCCAGTGCACGCCATCTTGGAACCAGAATCCCGCATCTTCGTAGTCGCGCCGGTCATCGCTGAACAACGACGAATACGAATAGAGCTGTTCCCAACCCTCGGCGCCGGCAGGCGCCGAGATCTCAAACGGGCTCGGGAAGCGATCGGCCATGTGTCCTCCAGTGAAACGACCGGCTCGGCGCCGGCGGGGTTGATGGTGCGGATGGGTGGTGCTAGTGCGTCTTCTTCGAATACAACGGGTTAACCAGGGTGTTGACAATGCTGGACATCAAATCGGTTTCCGCGTTCACAGACTTCGTCTTCTTGCTCCACACGGTCTCGGGGCGAGCCTGGAGGAGGACGATGTCTTCACCGGCGGGCAGGTCGTGATCAACCGCCCACTCGATATCCTGGGGACATCCATAGTGTTTCTCGGCTGTGCGGGCGAGCTTGGCGATCGCCACGATCTCCTCATCGGACAACGACGGCTGATGGACCAGCCCCTCCTCCACCTCGAGGAAGTCGATCTGGTCATCGCCCAGCAGATAGGCGTGAGTCTTGGGAGAGATGATCCTGCGGTTGATGTGCCACATCACCTTGTCGACCAGGAAGTTGTCGGGAGTCACCTCCCCGGACACCACTCCTTCGCCGAAGCCCCAGGCGGAGTCGATGCACACGCCGGACCGGTCCCCGTTGGTCGGATCGAGCGTGAACGCCACTCCCGCGGCACGGGGATGCACCATCTTCTGCACCGCCACCCCCATGTCGACCTTGGTGTGGTCATAGCCCATCTCTTCGCGATAGGCGATCGCCCGATCGGTGAACAACGACGCCCAACAGGCCCGCACCTTGGCCAACACCTCATCGGCGCCCCGCACCCAGAGGTAGGTGTCGTGCTCCCCCGCGAAGGACGCGTCGGGCGAGTCCTCGGCCGTGGCCGACGAACGCACCGCCACCGGCAGGTCATCGACCCCGCAGTAGGCGCACAGCTCGGCGTACCGGGCTCGGATCAACTCTTCCGCCTCCGCCGAGATCGGCCAGGCCAGCACCATTTCCCGTGCGACGGCCGCCGCCTTGGTGAGACCGGCCATGTCGCCGACCTCCACCTCGCGCAGCATGGCGGTGAGCTCGTCATAGTCAGGCGCGAGGGCCTTCGCGTCGGCGTACACCGATGTGGTCACCGCGAACCCGGGCGGGACCGGAAGGCCCGCCTGGCTCATCGTGCCCAGGGAGGCGCATTTGCCTCCGACGATGGGCTTGAACTCCTCGGTCAGGGTGTCAAAGGTGATCACCTTGGGTGCACTCATGGCGACGACTCCTCGAAACGTGGATCACTGGTGGGCGGCAGGGCACTCAGGTCGGGGATCGCCACCTCTTGGACGCGATTGCGGTAGAGAACCAGGGCGGTCTTGCCGCCCGAGATCAGCCGGACCCGGACAAACTCGGTGTTGAATGGCTCGCCGGGGTCATAGCCCATGGCGGCGGTCGCAAAGGCACGGATCGGACCCGAGTGGGTGGCCACCAGGATCTGCTTGGCGTCGGTGTTGGCGTGCAGATTCAAGATGCCCCGCCAGAACCGGCGAATGCAGGTGACCGGGGGTTCGAAGTGCAGCATCGGCATGGTCAGCCAATGGGTGATCGGGTCGCCGCCACCTTGCTGGATGCCCCAGAACCTGTCGACGTCGACCAGCCAGCCCGGGCGCTCGCCCAACCCGACGCGCTCATACTTTTCCAGCGCACGCTGGTAGATCCGGAACGCCGACGTGACGTCGCGCGGACCCTCCGGCGTCGCTACCTCGAAGTTGCGGAAGTCCGGATTGTCGCGGACCTCCGACACCTCCGCCTTGCGGCCGAAGAGCTCAAGGTTGTCCAGCAGCCCGCGGCGCACATGCTCGGCGGTCTGCCGGGCCCGGTTGGTCGGCGCACACACAATCTCGGCGCTCATCCCCGTCATCACCCGACGAGCCAGCTCCTGGCCTCGGCGATGGGCCTGCCAACTGCCGAGCGGCGTCAGGCCCGACTCGGAGGAGTAGCCCTGGGTCTCCCCATGACGGATGAGGTAGATGTCCGCGGCCACCTCGGCCAGTTGGTCGCGGCGCTCGGCCACGATCTCCTTGGTGCGGGTGACTTCGGCCCAGGCGGTCGTCGTGTCGAGGGGTTCACCCTCGAACACCGGCGCCCGGTCCAGCTCATGAGGGGCGAGCGCGCTCGGCGTTTGCGCGCGGTCTCGGAACCGGCGCAAATAGAGCGGAGTCGAGTCGTCCGGGTCGCCGGCTTCGACCGGGGGCGCGGCCCGGCGGTCGGCCTCACGCTGCTGATGGCGTTGGAGGTACGCCGGCGCGTCGGGGCGTTCGGTGCGCGGAAAAACCGGCAACTCCCGGTCGGGGGCATCGGTGCTCATGCGTGGCCCCTCATGTGTGCCCCTCACGTGTGCACCGTGAGGAACTTCTGATTGACCACGCCGTCGTAATAGAACAACGCGCGGCCCATCTCGGCCTCGGTCCAGGTGATCGGCTCGGAGTCGGGATCGACCCAGTAACCACCGGTGAACATCTCGTTGCGGTTGCCGACCGGATCGAAGAAGTAGAGGCATTGGCCGCGGGTCGCACCGTGCCGCGTGGGGTTCATCTCGATGTTCACGCCGTGGTAGGCACACACGTCGGCAGCGGTGCGCAGATCGTTCCAACCGTCGACCCAGTGGGCGAAGTGATGCAGCCCATGGTTGGGCCCGGTGATCAGCGCGATGTCATGGGAGGTGTGGCTGACCTCCAGCCAGGTGGCGATCTTGAAGCCATCGTCGCCCAGCACCTGCTCGGTCATCCGGAAGTCGAGGTGTTCGATCAGGAACGCCGTCACGGTGTCGACCTCTTCGGCGGTCAAGAAGATGTGGTCCAGGCGCGGCGGAGCCATCCCGACCAGCCCCATCGGGCGCGGTGGCGGATTGGTCAGCGGAAGCAGATTGCCCACCTGCTGCATGCCGTGCACCAACTCCATCTGGTGCCCACTGGGCAATTCGAAGCGGATCGCCTCCCCATGCCCGCGCGCCCACTCGCCTGCGGCGTACCGCTTGACCAAGACGCCCGCCGCCTCCAGGCGTGCCTGATAGAGATCGAGGTCCTCAGCATCGGTGACCTTGAAACCGAAGTGGTTGAGGCCGTGGGTGGGCTCCAGGGTCAAGACCAGCGAATGGTGCTGGTGCTCGTCCCAGCACTTGAGGAAGACCCGGTTGGTCTCGCGGTCGGTCTCGACCAGGCCCATCACCTCGACGTAGTAGGCCGTGGCGAGCTCGAGATCGGGGACGCGGAGTTCGACGTGGGAAAGACGCAGAATCGACATCAGGTGTGCACTCTCATGAAGCGGTCGTTGAGTTCGCCTTCGTAGTAGAAGACGGCGCGGCCGATGTTGTCCTCGGTCCACGTGATGGTGGGGAAATCGGGGTCGGGGCGGTAGCCGCCGGTGAAGACCTCGTTGCGGGTGCCGAGCGGATCGAAGAAATAGATCGTCGAGCCGCGGGTGACGCCGTGGCGGGTGGGGCCGACATCGACCTGGATGCCGTTGTAGGCCAACACGTCGGCGGCGTCACGGACGTCGTCCCAGTCATCGAGCCAGAAGGCGAAGTGATGCAGCCCGCCGTTGGGCCCGTGCACCACGGCCAAGTCGTGGGGAGAGTGGGAACGCTCCATCCACGAACCGAGTTGGTGGCCATTGCCGTCGAGCAACTGCTCGGTGATCCGGAAACCCAGCACGTCTGTGTAGAACTGCGACGCCTCGCCGACCTCTTCGGCGGTGACCAGGAGATGGTCCATCCGCGGCGGTGAGATCAGCCCCGGCGGGGCCGGCTCGTTGCCGTCGAAGAGCATGACGGGGTTGGTCTGGCCGCGCGTTGTGCCGAGCTTTTCGACGTCGTACACCAACTCCATGATGTGGCCGCTGGGGGTGTTGAAGCGGATCGACTCCCCTTGACCCAACGTCTCGCCCTTGCTCATCCGCTGCACGGGGAAGCCATAGCGCGAGACCTTCTTTTCCAGGTCGGCCAGGTCGTCCTCGTGCTGGACCTTGTAGGACATCAGGTCGAAGCCGACCCGGGGCGCATAACGCAGCCGCAACGAGTGGTGGTCCTCCTCGTCCCAACACTTGAGGTAGACCGAATCCGCGTCGCGGCCCGTCACCTGCATGCCCATGACCTCGGTGTAGTAGGCCTGAGCCAGGTCTAGGTCGGTGACCGTGACATCCACATGGGACAACCGCAAGATGCCGCCCGGCACACCCGGGACGGTGTTGCGGCTGGGAAGCGGGGTCGGACGCGACTCGGCGAACTTGGCTGTGCGGGGAACCACCCGCGTGGTTCCGGCGGGGGTTCCTTCGGCGTAGTCGATCTCGATGGACTCGTCTGCGACGGGGATTGGGCTCACCTTGGAAACATAGATCCGTCGTCCCGTATGCGGGGAAGTGTGTACCCCTATGCGGGACGGCAGTGCGTAACCTGGGTCACATGACCGATCCCGCTGCGCCCCCCGAGCCCGCCGCCGACGGGGCGGTTCCCGCCGGTCCCGAGTCGATGCGCCGACAACTCGCCGACTATGTCTACGCGCTCCACAAGGCCTATCTGACCCACCTGGAACTGCTAGCCCCGGCGGAGCGGGCCAGCATGCCGCTCGCGGGGCGCGAGCCGGTCACGGTCGCGGTGGCCGCGGCCCGGGACCTGCATCTGGTGGCCACGACCGATCCGCTGCCCGCGCCGCGGGGCCAAGAAGTCGAGCTCTCCGACACCTTCGCCGGAGTCACCTGGGCGGTGCGGTTCTTCGATGCCTCGATCCTGCCCGAGTTGGGCATCGTGGGGGCCAGCGGTGACGATCCGGCGTCCGTACGCCGCGTGCTCGGCGTCGCCCAGGTCGCCTACCACCTAGCGGTGTCGATCGGCGGCGGGCTGACCGCGCACCATGCTCAGCATGCCGGTGTCGCCTTGGCCAACCAGCATGCCGCCGCCATCCGTGATGGCCACGCGATCCGGCGCTACTTCGCCGGCAGGGAGCCGTTGGTGGATGAGTTCGTCGTGGCCGAGCGGCTGGGGCTCACCCTCGCCGCCAGGCTGCTGGCGCGCGAGATCGCTGGCTCCGGGTTGACCACCGAAGACCTTGCGGGCGACGTACCCCAACTGCGCAAAGCGCTGGTGCGCCTCGGCAAGGGGCCAGCCGCATGACCGAGCCCGTGGTGCGGGTCCCGAAAACCACCCAGACCCTGAACAGCGTGGCGACCGCTGCGCGCGTGCTGTGTGAGTTTGGCAAAGGGGACACCCAATTGGGCGTCAGCGAGTTGGCCCGACGCACCCACGTCGGCAAGAGCACCGCCCATCGAGTGGTGTGGACCCTGGTCTCCGAGGGCCTGTTGGAGAAGGTCGATGACACCGGGTTGTTCCGGCTAACCCCCACAATGCGCAACCTCGGGATCAGCGCCGAGACCGCCCTGTCCTTGCATCAGGCGTCGACGGCCGCGCTCGACCAGTTGCGCACGGTCACCGACGGGACGTTGCAGGTGGCGATCCTGGACGGGACCGATGTGCTGTACGTCGAGCGGCGGGAGAGCCCCGGCGCGATCCCGGTTTTCCATCGTGTCGGTGGCCGCAACTCCGCCCACGTCACCTCCACAGGCAAGGTGCTTCTCGCGCACCTCGACCCCGCCGAGCAGGCGCGGTTGCTGGGGGCGATGCGTTTCACCCGCAAGACCCCCCACACCATCACCACCCGGGCGGCCCTCCAGGCGGAGCTCGTCAAGGTGCGCAAACAGGGTTTCGGGGAGAACATCTTCGAATCCGAGTCGACGATGGTGTCGCTGGCCGCCCCCATCCGTGGCCGCTCCGGTCACGTCGTCGCGGCCCTCTCGATCGCGGCACACATGGCCCAGGACAACCCCCACGGCATGCGCCACCTGTCGCGTCCGCTGATGGAGGCCGCCGGGCGGATCAGCCGCAACCTGGGCTGGCACCCATGAGCGACTGGCAACGGGTGTGTCGAGCCGAGGAGGTCCCCGACGACCGTCCCGTCGCCGCCCGGGTGGGCGGCTCGACGGTTGATGACCAGACTCCCGCGGCCGACCTGGTGTGTGTCGCCCGCACCGGAGACACCCTGCACGCGATGCTCGACCGGTGCCCCCACCGCGAGATCCGCCTCTCAGGAGGCATCGTCCGCGACGGCCTGCTCACCTGCCCCGGCCACTTCTGGCGCTTCGACCTGACCGACGGTCGACGCACCGACGAGCCCGACCAAGTGCTCCCGCTCTATCCCACCCGCGTCACCGGCGACGGCTGGGTCGAGGTGCTGGTGCCCGAGCCCGCGCCCGCATTGTCGATGCGCGAGTGGTTGCTGGCCCAGGCGCGCGAGGGCTGAGGCTCCTTCCACTCACTACCCGGTCAGGCGGTCCCACGCGGCTGCGTACGTGTCCTCGACGTCACCCAGGTTGGCGATGCTGACCAGGGTGCCGACCACCTCGGAGGGCGGATAGATCGCCGGATCCTCCAGCAGGCTCGCCGGGAGGAAGCCCTTGGCAGCTTCGTTGCCGGTGTTGACCAGATTGAACTCGGCGTTCATCGCCGAGATCTCGGGGTCGAGGTAGAACGCGATGAGCTTGTTCGCGCCCTCCGGATTGGGCGCGTCCGCGGGGATGCACAACAGGTCGGTCCACAACGTGCCGCCCTGCGGCGGGATGGTGAATGCGAGGTTGGGGTTCGTCTTGGCCGCCTGCAACACGTCGGTGTTGAAGCCTTGGGCCGCGACCAGTTTGCCGGACGCCAGATCGTCGAGGTACGTCGCGGAGTTGACCCCCGCGTTGGCCAAGAACTTGCCCAACTGGGCCTCCGCGGCCTCGATCACGGCAGCGTCGGTGGTGTTGGGATCTTCACCCAAGGAGAACAGCGCTGCCGCAAAGGCTTCGCGGATCTCGTTGAGCACCGACATCTTCCCTGCCTGGGCGGAGTCGAGGAACACCTCCCAGGTGGGCGGCTCGGGAAACACCGTGGTGTCGTAGCCGATTCCGGTGGTGCCGGTCGCCCAGGGCACGGAGAACTTGTTGCCCTTGTCGGCTGCCAACTCGCGGAAAGCCGGATCGAGATTGCCCAGCAGTGCCGAGGTCACGATCGCGGTGTCCAACTCCAGCAGCGCATTGCCATCGAGGAGGCGACCGAACAGGTTGGTGCTGGGCACGATCAGGTCAAAGCTGGTCGTCTTGCGGCCACCCTTGCGGGGCACGGAAGCGGCAATCAGCCGCTCCTCGAGCTGGTCGTTGCTCTCATAGGTTTCATAGCCGACCTCGAGCCCGGTCTTGTCGGTGAACCGCTTCAACAGCTCGGGGTCGACATAGTCCTGCCAGTTCAAGAAGCTGATCCGCGACTCGGCCGCGGTGGAGCACCCCGAAAGGCTCAGGTCGAGCGCCCCGGCCAGCCCGATCAGACCGGCCGCCCCCAGCAGGTTGCGTCGACTCAACGTGGGGGAGGCCATCACGGGACCACCACGATCGGCACGGCAGCGTGGCGCACGGTCTTATCCGAAACGCCGCCCTGCAACATGTCGCGCACCCGATCGAGCGCAGAGGCCACCCCGCCCAACTCGGCGGAAACACCCTGGCGACCGACGATGATCAACTCGGCGCCCTCGGAGTCGGCGGTGTCCAGGATCGCGCGGGCGACATCTCCCTTGATCACGATGCCGCGCGCGTTGAGACCGCGGCCTTCCAGCAATTGGACCGCCTCGGTCGCCAGCTCGAGCGCCTCTTGTTGCAGCGCATCACGAACCTCGTCGATGTATTGCGCGCCGCGCCCGCGCATCGTGGTCGGCTGTTCGTAGGCCACCACGACGATGATCTCGGCCTCCGACCGGGCTCCGACGTACGCCGCCCAAGCCAACGCGCGCTCGGAGTTATGGGACCCGTCAAAGGGCACCAAGATGGTCTTGGGGGTCGACACCTCGGGCAGAACTACCGGGTCTTCCCAGTCGTGGGGTCGCAATTCGACGTTCATCCGGTCAGTTCCCCTGTCTCGAAGTTCACCCGTTTATCGATCCCACTGCGCGCCTTGGCCGGGCGCAGCACGTAATAGGCGATGACCCCGGTCGCCAGCCCGGCGATCGCATAGCCGACTCCGGCGAGGAAGCCCGACTCCAGCACGGTGTAGTAGACCGCGATCGCGATCACCGTGGCGGGCAGGGAGATCAACAGATAGGGCACCCACTCGCCGCCCGGCACCCGGAACGGCCGCTCCAGTTCGGGGTAGCGCCGGCGCATCGCGATGAGCGTCAGGAACTCCAACATGATCACGCAGCCACCCACCAGCACCGACAGCGCGGCCAGCTGACCAAACGGCAACAAGGTGACCAGCGAGCAGATGATGCCGGCAATCACGATCGTGCGGATCGGCGTACCGCGCGTCGGATGCACCTTGGACAACGCGGAAGGCAGATAGCCGTCGTTGGCGAGCGCGAAGGGGATCCGCGAATAACTCATCAGCCAGGCCGAGAACAGCCCGACGGCAGAGACGATGGCGGCCAAGGACAAGAACAGGCCCAGCCAACGTCCGCCGACTCCTTCGGCCACGACCGTGAAGGCGCCCGCCGTCCATTCGATGTCTTTGGTGCCGACCACCGAGAGCGACACCAGGGTCGGGAGGAGATAGATCAAGGTGATCATCGGGATCGTGATGGCCAGCGCCTTGGGGTAGTTCTTGCGCGGGTTGTCGATGTCGCCGGCGACCGTGCTGAGCCCGTCCCATCCGGAGTAGTTCCACATGATGACGAACAAGCCGGCGCCGAACGCCTCCATCGGCGACAACCCCTCGGGGGTGAAGGGCACCGTGGGGTTGAACTGCATCTTGAACAGGCCGATCACCATGATCAGCACGAAGGGCGCCAGCACGATGACCAGGAAGAGTTTGGAGGAGTCCCCGACGACGGAAGTGCCCAGCATGTTCATGCCCGCGAAGATCCAGATGAAGGCCACCGCAAGCAACCACTGGAGGGTCACCGAAACCGGACCGAGCGAGAACAATTCGGCGTCGAGTCCCGGCACGAAGTAGGCGGTGAACTCGACGAAGAGCACCGGATAGATCGCGAGGTCAAACCAACTGGCGACCCAGGCCCACCAGCCGGCCTGGAAACCCCAAAAGGGACCGAGGCCTTCCTTGACCCACTGGTAGTAGCCACCCGAGACGGGCATCAAGGTCGCCAACTCCGCCACCATCAGCGCGATCGGGAGGCTGTAGATCAGCGGCGTGATGATGATCAACAAGATCGCCATGCCGGCGCCGGAATAGCCGACGACGTCTTCGAGGCCGTAGGGGCCACCCGAGACAGAGAAGAAAATGATGCCGATGATGGCACCGAGGCCCAGCTTTCGGACCATCGTTTGGACGTGTACGGCGGTCCCGGAGGCGGCGGGCGTGGGCCCCGGCACTCCGGAGGACCCTGCTATCTCGGCGGCCATCTGGCTCCTCCCCGACGGCCCACGTCCCGAGCGGTCGCGAACCTGCAATCCCGGGCCCCATGACGCCGGGTGACTGGCAAGGTAGCAGCGTTTTGCTGACTGGGGAACCCGTCCACGTCGTGAGCCGCAGCACCCGCCAGGAGTTAGCGACCACTAACCTGCGAGGGTGAATCGACGCACCGAAATCCTCGCAGTCGCGGCAGATCTCTTCGCCGCGAAGGGGTTCCACGGCGTGTCCGTCGCCGAGCTGGGCGCCGCCTGCGGGACCTCGGGACCGGCGCTCTACAAGCACTTCGCCGGCAAGGAAGCGCTGTTGGCGGAGATGCTGGTTTCGATCAGCGCCGAACTCCTCGACGAGGGCCGGCGCCGCGTCGCGGCCGCTGCGGATCCGCCCGCCGCGCTGGCCGCGCTCATCGACTGGCACGTGGGCTTTGCGCTGCGGCACCGAGCCCTGATCGTGGTCCAAGACCGCGACTGGGGCTCGCTGCCCCCCGCCGATCGGGAGCAGGTGCGCGAGCTCCAGTTGGCCTACGTCGAGGTCTGGGCCGCCCAATTGGGTCTCTTGCATCCCGGGCTTGCCGATGAGCGCGCCCGCGCTATGGCGCACGCGGCGTTCGGGTTGATCAACTCCACCCCGCACAGCGGCCTCCTGCCCGACGTGGCGATGCGTGAGTTGCTGACGGAGATGGCCACCGCCGCCCTCACCTAAAACAGGTGCCGCCTAAAACAGGTGTTCCGCCGGGGCCGCGTCCCGCTCCAACGCCTCCAGCACCCGCGCCGCACGCAGGGCCGCCTCCAACCCAACGTCCAGCTCCTCGGTGTGGTCGTCGCGCGCATGCAGGCGGGCCAGCAACTCCTCGCGCGCCAGTCCGCGCAGCAGCAACAAAACGAACGGGTCCGCGTCGATCAGCCAGGCCAGCTGATAGGCCACGGCCAGCGCGTGCACGCATGGGTCAACCCATCCAGCGCAGGTGCACGCGGAGCCCAATTCTCCGCCGAAGGGCAGCAACTCGACCCCGGCCTCTTCGGCGTCCTCAACCACGCGATGGGGAAGATCGCCGCTCAACAGCGCCGCCACCCGGCCTGACTCGGCGGCCACCACCTCCACGAACGCCTCGGCCAAATCCGGATCGAGCACCGGCACGGAGCCACTGACTCCCCACAGCCCCGAGGCGTCCTCGACCGACGCGACGTACGCCCCAGAACCGACCGTGATCGAACCCACCCGGCCATCGCGGGCCAGCGATCGGGCCCGGGTCAGCTCGCGGTCGGAATAGGCGGACTCCTCCACCGCGCGCACCCATGCTTTGCCCCACCACGTGGTGGACCTCGCCGAGGCGCGCCGGGGGGCGAGGCGCGGATGGGACACCGACGTGCCGGGCTCGCTCATCGGCGTGACCCTTCGGGACAGGCCGTCATGACGGGCCCGGACGCAAGGTGACCAGTTCCCGGAGGTCGTCGTTGCTGAGCTCGGTCAGCGCGCTCTCTCCGGCGGCGAGCACCGAATCGGCGAGTGCGCGTTTGCGGGTCAACAACTCGGCGATCTTTTCCTCGATCGTGCCGACGGTGATGAAGCGATGCACCTGCACGGGTTGGGTCTGCCCGATGCGATAGGCCCGGTCCGTGGCCTGCTCTTCGACGGCGGGATTCCACCAGCGATCGAAGTGCACCACATGATCGGCCTGGGTCAGGTTGAGTCCGGTGCCACCCGCCTTGAGGCTCAACAAGAAGACCGGGGTCGCGCCGGCTTGGAATCGCGCGACCATCGCTTCGCGGTCGCGCACGGGGGTGCCGCCATGGAGGAACTCATAGCGGATCTCGCGGGCCGACAGGTGGGTTTCGAGCAGCCTCGCCATGGCGACGTACTGCGTGAACACCAGGGCCGCACCGCCCTCGGCCAGCACCGTGTCGAGCAACTCATCGAGAAGCTCGAGCTTGGTGGAGCGGCCGGCCAGGCGCGGATTGGTTTGTTTGAGGAAGTGGGCCGGATGGTTGCAGATCTGCTTGAGCCCGGTCAGGAGCTTGAGCACCAGCCCCCGCCGTAGCTGGTCATCGGCGCGCTCGATGCGCTCCATCACGTCGCGCACGTAGGCCTCATAGAGGACCACTTGCTCCCGGGTCAGCGCCAACGGGTGGTCGGTCTCGGTCTTCGTGGGGAGCTCCGGGGCGATGCCGGGATCGACCTTGCGACGGCGTAGCAAGAAGGGCTCGATCAGGTCGGCAAACTGGCGCGCCTTGGTGGGATCGAACCCGGATTCGATGGGGGCCGCCCACACCTTACGGAAGGCGTTGCGGCTGCCGAGGAGGCCCGGAGTCGCCCAATCCAGGATGGCCCACAACTCCGTTAGGTTGTTCTCCACCGGAGTGCCCGTCAGTGCCACCCGAGCCCGACTCGGGATCCGACGAAGACCGCGGGCCGTGCCCGAAGCGGGGTTCTTGATGTGCTGCGCTTCGTCCGCCACCACGATGTCCCACTCGACCGTCGCCAACAGTCCCGCACCCTTGGCGCTGGTGTCGCTGCGCATCGTGCCGTACGTCGTCAGCACGAGGCCGTCGGTCAGCGTCGCCACCTCGCGACCACTTCCGTGAAACCTGCGCACTTCCTGGTCGGGCGCGAAGCGACGGATCTCCGCTTCCCAATTGCCCAACAGCGACGCCGGGCACACCACCAACGTGGGGCCGGTGTGGCCCAGGTCGCGGCGGTGGAGATGGAGCGCGATCAGGGTGATGGTCTTGCCCAAACCCATGTCGTCGGCCAGGCAGGCACCCAACCCCAGGTCGGTGAGCTGAGCGAGCCAGGTCAGGCCGTGCCGCTGATAGTCGCGCAGGGTGCCGTGGAGGCGCGAGGACACCTCGATGGGTGGACGAACCGCCGCCATGGTGAGCTGTTCGCGGATCCGCCCGATGCTGGCACCCACCACGACCTCGAGCTCGGCTTCTTCGACCTCCACGATCCCGGTCAGCGCCGCCGCGATCGCCTGGCCGGGGGCGACGTTGCGGATCAGTCTCTTGCGCGCCTTCTTGGCCATCGACGGATCAACGATCATCCAGTTGTCGCGCAACTTCAGGATGGGCCCGGTCGCGGCGGCCAGCTGATCCATCTCGGGGTCGGTGAGCGGCTCGCCATGCAGGGCGATCTGCCAATTGAAGACAAACAGCTCCTTGGCGCCAAAGGTGCCGGTGTAGAGCGGGTTCTCGCGGGCGGCTCCCGTGGACGCGCCGGGCGCGCGGTCGAGCACCGCGCGCGCAGTGAGGTCGCGCCCCAAGGCCCGTGGCCACAACACGTCGACGCCGCGTTGCTTGAGGGCGCCAACCCCGTCTTCGAGGAGACTGCCCAACTCGTCGGTGTCGAGGGTGATCTGGTCCGGAATCGCCAACTCCAAGAGTCGGTCCAGCACCGGCCACGCGGAGGCCGCGGCCCGCAACGCCAGCGTGGCGTGGATCTGCGCCCGGCTGCCGAACCCATGATCGCCTTCGGGGTCCTGCCACAGCTGGGCCGCGTCGCACACGTGGAGTGGGTTCTGCTCGTCGTGCACTTGAAGGACTACACGTACGGCGCCGCCCAGCAGCTCGTCCTCGTCGGCTTCCATGCGCAACGACAGCAGCACCAGGGAGGGGCGGTCCGGGTGGGGTTGACCGGAGTAGTAGGAACCTCCCGCCTGGGCCTGCTCGATCCGCCTGCGCAGGCGTGCCGAGAAGTCAGGCCGGCTGGCCGGGGTGGGGGGCAGGATCGGACTCCGCGCTCGACGAAGGCTCGGCGCCTGGCGCGGCATCGCGTCCACGACCGCCTCCAGGACGGCGCGGATCTGGACTTCTGCTTCGTCGGCGCTGAGGGCGTCGTACGCCCTGGCCTGGGCCAAAAGCCGGATGCGTTCTCGGTCATCGGGCGACGGTGGGGCGGGCCGCCAGCTCGTCGCTTCGGCGTTGGGCTCGAAGCGCCCGGCGGCGACCAGACGCATCCCCAGCAACACCGCGCCCGCGAGAAGGGCGACGCTCGGGTGCGAATCCCCCCGGCCGTGCGCTTTGGTGAGCACCGGCAGCGCCGCCCGGATGGGCAGCTCGAGAGCGCGCACGCCGTCGCTGAACTCCACCGTCGAGTCGCGCGGCGGGATCGCGGCGCGGAAGGTCGCCGGGCCGGTCAACGGGACGAAACTCAGTGGGACTCCCTTCCTCTTGACCACTCCCCCAGGTGCACCAGAGGTTAGCCGCCACCCCTGACAGTGCCTCACCTTCCCGATCGTCCGGGTGGGTACCCTCATCGGTCATGAGCATCCTCGAACAACCGATCGCCCGGCTCGACGGCTCCGCCGCCACGCTTGGTGAGATCACCGGAGGCAGACCGGCCTTGCTGGTGAACGTCGCGTCGAAGTGTGGACTGACTCCGCAGTACGCCGGCCTCGAGGCGCTGCAGGCGGCGTACGGCGATCGCGGTTTCACCGTGGTCGGCCTTCCGTGCAACCAGTTCCTGGGTCAAGAGCCTGGCACCTCCGAGGAGATTGCGGAGTTCTGCTCCGCGACCTACGGCGTGACCTTCCCCATGACCGAGAAGATCGAGGTCAATGGAGGGGGACGGCATCCGATCTACGACGAGTTGGTGGCGGCCCCGAACGAAGCCGGCACGTCCGGCGACGTCAGCTGGAACTTCGAGAAGTTCCTGGTCGACGGGAAGGGGGCGGTGGTGGCGCGCTTCAGTCCGCGGGTCCAACCCGCCGATCCGCGGCTGGTCGCGAGCCTCGAAGCGGTGCTCGATGGTCAACCCGGTTGAAGTCCGGTCGCTGGGCTTCGCCACCGACCTCGAACTGATGTTGCTCCAGGGCAGCGTGATCACCCCCGCCGACGGCTACCTCGTCCTGCGCACCCCGGCCAACCCGACCTTTCACTGGGGCAACTGCCTGATCCTGGATCACGCTCCCGCCCGCGGGACGTTGGCGGCTTGGCTGACTACCTTTCGGACGGAGTTCTCCGAGGCGACCCATGTCGCGATCGGAATCGACGGCCCTCCTGACGGCGACTCGACGGCCGAGACTCCCGTGATCGACCCAGATGAGGCAGCCTCGCTCGGCCTCGAGGTTGAGCGCGACGTGGTGCTGACGTGCGACGAACTGGTGGCGTCCGAGCGGCCGCCGCCCGAGGTCGAGTGTCGCGTGCTGGGGGTGGACGACGAGGCTGCGTGGGACAGGCTGGTCGGGCTCGAGATGACGGCCTATGAAGGGAACGACCCCGACTCGCATCGGGAGTTCGTGATCCGCCGCTTGTTGGGGGTCCGCGATCTCTCCGCCGCCGGCCACGGCGCCTGGTTTGCGGCGTACGCACCGGACGGCCGGCCGGTCTGCACGCTCGGCCTCTTTACGGCTGGCCCCGGACTCGCGCGCTATCAGAGCGTCGCAACCGATCCCGACTTCCGGAGGCGGGGCATCGCCGGCTCGTTGGTGAGGTACGCCGGGGCTTATGGCTTCGACGTACTCGGCGCGACCACGCTGGTCATCGTCGCCGATCCCGAAGGCCCTGCCATCGGGCTCTATCGCAACGCCGGCTTTGCCGACCACCAAACCCAATCAGCCCTCTATGCCGCCCCACCTGCCCGTTGAGTTGGGCCTCCCTGCCCGTTGAGTTGGGCCTCCCTGCCCGTTGAGTTGGGCCTCCCTGCCCGTTGAGTTGGGCCTCCCTGCCCGGCTAGACCCGCACGTAGTGATCCACGTTGTTCAGGAGGATCCGGGTGTCAAAGTTGCCATCCCACTCAACCTCGACCCCGTGCACCTGCAACGTCGGGATGACCTCTTGGTTCATCAGATCGAGCGTGATGCGCTCGTAGAATTCGTCCTGGCCGGCTCCATCCAGCGCATTCCACTCGTCCTCAGACAGGTAGGCGCTGAGGAAGGCGCCGTACCCCACGTAGGTTGACCGTTCCTCGATCATCGACTCGGCGTCCTGTGAGTGATAGAAGACGTAGCCTCGCCAGACGCGCGAGTCATCGCGTTCGTCGCCGATCTCAGCGTTTCCACAGGTGCCACAGCACGTGAAACCCGCCCGAGCGAGCACGCCGATTTCCGCCAGAGCCGCAAAGGCTCCCATGAGCGGAGGCGTGGTTTCTTCGTCCGTCCAGTAGTCCTGCTGCTCGCGCCGCGCGGCCACCAAGAACTCGAACGCCTCCGCCGTTTCCTCCTGGGTCAACGGATAGTCGTCTTGGTCGTCAAGGCAGTAGTCAACGAACTCCGCAGGATCGGTCTGCCCGATCAGAATCCAACTCCAGGCGAGTTCTCGGAACTCAGCTTCCTGCTCGTCAGTGAGCCCGAACCTCGTGGGGATCCGCAGGCCCGTGGGCTGGTTGTTGTACGGGTAGGTCATGTCGCTAGTTTCCATCGCAAACCTCCAGCGCGCGACCCCTGTCCCTTGCCAGGCAGGCGCAACTCAAGGGGAAGGGAGGCCCAACTCAACGGGTCGGGAGGCCCAACTCAACGCGTCGGGAGGCCCAACTCAACGGGAAGGCGGGCCCAACTCAACGGGAAGGCGAGGGCTAGGACTGGGTGGCCAGGACGAGAGGGAGGACGTCGGGGGCGCCGGCGGCGCGCAGCAGGTGGGCACCGTAGGTCAGGGTCCAACCGGTGACGAGCTGATCATCAACAAGGAGTACGGCGCCCGTGGGGGCTTCGCCCTCGTAGGCGAACCGTCGCGACACCGCGGCCACTCGCTGGGCAGAGTTCGTCGCGCCTTGACCCGGCAGCACCCCTGAGTCGACGATCGCCAGCCGCCCGATGACCGGCACCCCAAGGTGCCGGGACAATCCCTGGGCAAGATCTCGGGACAAGCTAGGCCGGGTGGCGGACTCCACCCACACGATCGCCTCGACGCTCGGGGTCCACTCGGCAAGCACGTCCACGACCGCCCGCACCAGCGGAACCGGCACGGAGGAGTCGGCGACCCCCGGCCGGAACAACTCGCGCAGCGGCTGCCCGAACCCCAGATCCGTCAATCGGCCGACAGCTCGTCCCTCGCCCGCCCCTGCCGAAATCTTGCCCTTGAGGGACACCCCCAGGTTGTCCAAGCCGGTGGGCCAAAGCCGCCGCGGCTCCACAGGCACACCCGGCCGCGACAACCGCGCCGCCGCCTCGTCGACCGACGCGGAGGAGACCGTTGCGCTCAACTCGAGCCCCCCACAGTTGTCGCAGCGTCCACAACGGGCCGCCTCGGGGTCGTCGAGCTGGTCACGCAGGAACCACATGCGGCACTCGGTGGTGTCGAGATAGTCAAGCATCGCCGCCTGTTCGCGATCACGCGCCTCGCGGACGCGACGATAGCGCTCCTCGTCGTACTCCCACGGGACTCCCGTCGCCACCCAACCACCAGCGACGCGGCGTACGGCGCCATCCACATCCAGCACCTTGAGCATCGTTTCGAGTCGGGTCCGGTTGAGCTCCACGAGAGTTTCCAACATCGCCGTACTCAGCGGCCGCCCGGCCTCGGTCAGCGCCGCGAGCGTTTGCCGCACGAGGGCCTCGGCGGGAAAGGCCAGGGAGGCGAAATAGCTCCAAATGTCGCGGTCCTCGACCTGGGGCAACAGCACCACCACGGCCTCGTCGGTGCCTCTCCCGGCCCTGCCCACCTGCTGGTAGTAGGCCACCGGCGACTGCGGAGCACCCATGTTGACGACAAATCCGAGCGTCGCGTCAAAGCCCATGCCCAACGCCGAGGTCGCCACCAAGGCCTTGATCCGACCGGCGAGCAGATCTTCCTCGAGGGCGAGGCGCTCGGTCGGCTCGGTCCGACCGGAGTACGCCGCAACGGCATGCCCGCGCGAACGCAAATAGTCGGCGATCTCCTGCGTGGCCGCCACCGTGAGGCAGTAGATGATCCCCGACCCGGGCTGTTCGGCCAGATGGTCGGCCAACCAGGCCAGCCGCTGCTCAGCTGTGCGAAGTTTGATCACCGCGAGGCGCAAAGACTCGCGATCCAGCGACCCGCGCAAGACCAGGACGTCATCCACGTCGGAGCCGGCGCCGGAGGCCAACTGCTCGGCCACATCGGCCGTCACCCGCGCATTGGCGGTGGCCGTCGTCGCCAACACGGGAATGCCCGCAGGGAGTTCGCTCAACAAGCTGCGCAGGCGGCGATAGTCGGGCCGAAAGTCGTGCCCCCAATCGGAGATGCAGTGCGCCTCATCGACGACGAGCAGACCGGTCGTCGCAGCCAACCGCGGCAGCACCTCGTCACGGAATCCCGGGTTGTTGAGCCGCTCGGGAGACACCAGCAGGACGTCGACCTGCCCTGCCGCGATGTCGGCGTGCACGGTTTGCCACTGCTCCAGGTTGGCGGAGTTGATCGTCACCGCCCGGATGCCGGCTCGCTGCGCTGCGGCGATTTGGTTGCGCATCAACGCAAGCAGCGGCGACACGATCACCGTGGGCCCCGCTCCCGCCTCCCGAAGCAATGCCGTCGCCACGAAGTAGACCGCCGACTTGCCCCACCCCGTGCGCTGCACCACCAGGGCCCGACGGTGGTGCACGGCAAGCGACTCGATCGCCGTCCACTGATCTTCGCGGAGCACAGCGTCGTCTCGACCCACCAGGGAACGCAGGTGGGCCTCCGCCCGCGCCCGCATCGGTTGCTGGGCGTACGCCGCGGAGTCAGTCACGCCCCCGTGTCTATCAGCCCTGGCCCGACGGGCGGGCACCGGTCGAGCCCCGCAGGATCTTGCGC
Organism: uncultured Actinomycetota bacterium; assembly: GCA_963814245.1. Lineage (GTDB taxonomy): Bacteria > Actinomycetota > Actinomycetes > Propionibacteriales > Nocardioidaceae > Nocardioides. The sequence goes on along the minus strand of CAWFBY010000001.1, from coordinate 579,753 downwards.
CCCCGAGCTGCTACTGGGGGCCCCACGTGTGGGGTGGTCAACAGCAACCTGGGGATCTAAGTGTCGCCGAGAAGGGGTACGACGTCCGCCACGTCGACGGCTGCGGCGAGAGCAACGTCGTCACCAAAGCCGCCGTCGAGCAACTCCCGCCCGCTAGCGCAGTCGGCGAGCGCGCCCGGCACGTCGACGGCGATCGCGTCGTACGCCACCTGCGCCATCCTCGCCTCGGGGCTCAGCATCGAGTCCGCACCAGAGGCCGGGGCCACCAAACGCGCCAGCGCGCCGAGGACCGCACCCGCACCCCAGAGGTCCTCGATGGCCGGGCGCAACGAGCCGTCCGGCCAACGCTCGCCCGCTGCCACCACCCCCACCCGCGCCCCCGCATGCACCCGCGGGGCCAGCCAACGCGCGACGGCACCGGCGTTGCGCAGAGACGCGGCAACCACCTGGCCGCCCGACCGGGCCAACTCGAAGCAGACCGTCGATCCATTCGGTGACGGCAGCACCAGTCGACTCACGCCACGCGCAGCAAGAATGCTCGCCGGCGACAGGCTGACCAGGTTGTGATCGCGGCCAGCACGCCTCCCCACGGCCAAGACAGCGTCGTGTGCCTCGGCGTACTCCTGCGCCGTGGTGTCCGCCCACCGATAGGGCAGCAGCGTGATCCCGCGCTCGGCGGCCACCGTCCACGCGGTCGTGAACGACAACACGTCGACGACCACCCAGACGTCGACCGGTCCGATCGCCAGCGCCCCCGTCAATCCCCACTCAAAGCGGACCGCCGCGCCCGCTTGAGTGTGCGCGGGGTGCGCCTGAGGGCGGGCCGGCTGCCCGGGGATCACCAGATGCGCACCCGCTCCTCCGGATCGACCCACAGGCCATCGCCTGGCGCGGTCGCGAACGCCTCGTGGAATTCGTCGAGGTTGCGCACGATGTTGGCGCGGAACTCCGGTGGGCTGTGCGGGTCGATGGTGAGGTACTGCTGCTCCTGCTCCTTGCGTCGCTTGGTCCGCCAGCAATAGCCCCAGTTCATGAACAGGCGTTGGCTTTCGTCGGCGCTGATCTGACCTTGGCGCGCAATGGCGTACGCCTTGTGCCCAATGGTCAGCCCGCCCAAATCACCGATGTTCTCACCCACGGTGAGCGCGCCGTTCACGTGTTCGCCGGGCAAGGCGCGCGGCTCGAAGCCGTCGTACTGCTCGATCAGCGCCTTCGACTTCACCTCGAAGGCCGCCTTGTCGGCGGGGGTCCACCAGTCGTTCAGGTTGCCGGCGCCGTCGTACTGGGCACCCTGATCATCGAAGCCATGGCCGATTTCGTGGCCGATCACCGCGCCGATGCCGCCATAGTTTTCCGCCGGATCGGCGTCGGGGGAGAAGAAGGGCTTCTGCAGAATGCCGGCGGGGAAGCAGATCTCGTTGGTGCCGGGGTTGTAGTAGGCGTTGACCGTTTGCGGCAGCATGAACCACTCGTCGCGATCGACGGGCGCGCCGATCTTGGCCAGCTGGCGGGCCGTCTCGAAACGCGAGGTGGCCGTGACATTTCCGATCAGGTCGTCCGCCGCGACCTCGAGGGCGGAGTAGTCGCGGAATTTCTCCGGATAGCCGATCTTGGGGCGGAAGGTGTCGAGCTTTTCGTAGGCTCGCTGCTTGGTTTCTTCGCCCATCCAGTCGAGGTTGGCGATGGATTGGCGGTATGCCTCCAACAGGTTGCCGACCAGCTCATCCATCATCGCCTTGGACGTCGGCGGGAAGTGGCGGGTGACGTATTCCTTGCCGACTGCCTCCCCGATCGCACCCTCGACGAGCGCCACGCCGCGCTTCCACCGGGCCCGCAACTCGGGGGTGCCGTTCAGGGTGCGGCCGTAGAAATCGAAGTTGGTCTCGACGAATTCGTCGGTGAGGTACGGCGCCATCGAGCGCAACACCCGGGTTACCAGCCACACGCGCCAGTCCTCGATCGGCACGTTGGTGAGCACCGTCGACAGGTGCGAGAAAAACGAGGGCTGCTTCACGATGCTCTCTGCCAGCGTCGCAGCGTCGCCGCCGATGTTGGTGACGTAGGCATCCCACTCGAAGGCCGGCGCCAACTCCTTCAACTCGGGCAAGGTGAGGAGGTTGTAGGTGCGTTGTACGTCGCGCGTCTCCGCGCGCTCCCAATGACCGGCGGCCAATTGGGTCTCCACCTCGACCACCCTGGCGGCGGAGGCGGCGGCCTCGGGCTGACCCGCGAGGTCGAGGAGTCGCGCCAGGTAGGCGGCGTACTTCTCGCGGACCTCGGCGAACTTGTCGTCGGTGTAGTAGGACTCATCGGGCAACCCGAGCCCACCCTGGACGAAATGGACTAGGTAGCGATCCGAATTGCGGTCGTCGGTGTCGACATACGACCCGAACAGGCCCACTCCGCCGTTGCGTTCGAACTCGCCGAGGAAAGCGGCGAGGTCGCGGATGTCGCGCAAACTGGCGACCGCGCCCAGCAGCGGTTGGACCGGCTCCAGCCCGCGCGCCGCGATCGCTGCCTCGTCCATGAACGAGGCGTAGAGCTCCGCGATCTTGCGGGCGTCATCACCCAACTCGGCCCCCCCGCGGCGACGCGCGGTGAGATCCTCGATGATCACGCGGACCTGGTCCTCCGCGACATCGGCGAGTTGAACGAAGGGTCCCCAACTGGATCGGTCGGAGGGAATCTCCGTCTCCTCGAGCCAGGTCCCGTTGACGTACCCAAACAGGTCGTCTTGAGGTCGGATGGCGGGGTTCATCCCCGGGCGGGCGTCGTCAAGAATGCTCACGGGGAGACCTTAACCCTGCCCGTTGAGTTGGGGCTCCCTGCCCGTTGAGTTGGGCCTCCCTGCCCGTTGAGTTGGGCCTCCCTGCCCGTTGAGTTGGGCCTCCCTGCCCGTTGAGTTGGGCCTCCCTGCCCGTTGAGTTGGGCCTCCCTGCCCGTTGAGTTGGGGCTCCCTCCCCGTTGAGTTGGGCCTCCCTGCCCGTTGAGTTGGGCCTCCCTGCCCGTTGAGTTGGGCCTCCCTGCCCGTTGAGTTGGGCCTCCCTGCCCGTTGAGTTGGGCCTCCCTGCCCGTTGAGTTGGGCCTCCCTGCCCGTTGAGTTGGGCCTCCCTGCCCGTTGAGTTGGGCCTCCCTGCGTGATCTGAGTAGCCGGCGCCGTGGGCCCGCGCCCACACAGATGCGAAAGTGGCACCGTGACCCCGCTTCCCAGACACCGATGGACGGTGATCGCGACCGCCAGTGTGCTCATGGCACTCGCCATCACCGCTCATCGGGCGCTAACCACCTCGTGCACTGGCTGGGAGTGCCTCGCCACAGACTTAGTGGCCCTCATCCCCCTCGCCCTTGCTCCGCTGCTCATGAGCTTGGTGCTTGTCATCGCGAAGATTCCTCGCGCGTTAGCCATCAGCGCCACCACAACCGTGCTGATGCTCAGCGCGGCAGCCCTGCTTTCTTTCCTGGGAGCGTGGGCCAGCCAACCGATGACGCTAAGCGTCATTGTGGCCGCCGCTAGTGCTGCCCTCGCCTACTCCCTCATCCTCGAGGTGGCTCACGGTTGGACCGTGCCCATCGCCCTGGTGCTTGTCTACTTCCTGCTCAACGCCACCGGCTCTTGGCTCGCCCAGCGCGACGAGCGACGTGGCCACCTAGAGCAGCTCGAACAAGCCAGGGTCGACGGCTTTCTTCCCTCTTTCCCCGCCTATGAGCCCGTCGACGCGATCGTGGACGGGGAGAAGATTTCCCTGATCTACAGGTCCCCAACGGATCAAACGGTCCCCAATCTGATCGTTGAACTCCGCGCCGCGCAGGGCAGGTCGGTGTGCGAGGCGCTAGCCCAACCATTGAGCGGTTGCCGCGAGCACCAATGTGAGGGGCGCTTCGACCGTGACTACGCCGTCGCTCTGCTCCGGGAGGACACCGTGATCTATGTCTTTCTCGACACGTCAGCGGATAGTGCGCAGCCGCTCGACGCCGAGACAGCCCTCGCGGCGTTTCGGGAGGCTCCCAGAGCCACGCCGCGCGAACTGGCAGATCTCAAGTAGCCGAGATCATCGGGGTCTCACGAGCGCGTTCATCTCGAAGTGCATCGGGTCGGTATAGGCCCAGTCGCCACCCCAAGCGAAGCCCCAGCGTTTGAAGATCTCGACGACGGTGCGGTCCATCTCGCCCACGGTTCCCCGATGGTTTCCCGCGACGTTGAGATCGAGCGCGATGCCAAACGAATGCAAGCTGAGCTGCGTCGTACCAGCGATGTAGCGCGGGTAGTAGCACCCGGCGTACTCCCGAGGATGAATCGCCTCCGCCAGCCCCCGAGTCACCACCTCGGTCAGGGCGGCCCGCAGTTGTGGGAGTACGACGCGGTGGCAGGTCACGGCGCCAAGGATCGGCACCCGCTCGGTCCGAATGTTCGCCGCCACCCATCCGGGTTCGGGGGCGATCCGCCCGCCTCCCAGGATCCGATAGGAGAACGAGCCCACGCTGGTCGCCACATCGCCGCCGGTGAGCAGGGCCGTCTGGGTGGCCGTGATGTCGAGGTCCGGACCGAGGATCTGCACCGAGACGGCAGCTCCAACGATCTCCTCGATCGACGGACGCACCGACTGTGGCGAGGTCAGTCCGGTCGAAATCAGCAGGGCATTGCCCTCGCGCATGCCCAGGTCGGCCACCCACGTGCGGTTGACCACTGCGTCAAGGCGCGCAACCTGCCCAGCCAGTGCACCGATATGCACGCTCGGGGCGTCGGCGTCATTGCCCAGTGTGAGATTGTCGCGACGGTCTCCGAGCCGTCTCCCCAACATGGGGTCGATGGCGACTTCGCCACCCGCCACGCGGTCCCAGACCTCCTGGAGTTGGGCGCTCGCGGGTGGCGTGAATCGGCGGTACGACGCCGGGTCGACCGCCGCGATCGTGATGACGCGATTCTCAATCGCGACCTGCCCCACGCTCAGTCGTTCGACCTCGGTCACCCCGGCCAGCTCAGCAATCCGCGCGATGACGTCGGGAGCAAGCGGCGCCTGACTGTAGACCAGTAGGTCGGCGGGAATCAGCGAGCCGGACAGGGGACCCGGCGATCCCACGGAGTGAGCCGAATCGACAACTTCGGTCGGGGTTTCCACAGGCGAGGGCGTCGGCTGGGGGCCGCTCGGAGCGGGGCTGGCGCAGGACACGCACACCGCGACCACGAGCGCCCCACTGAAAAGCGTTCGCCAGCCAACCAAGCTGCACACCCCCTCCACGCCAGCGTAGAGCCCCAGGCGCGCAAACACCCCGCTCGTCTCGGGTTCGAACGGGGTGTGCGCGGGCCGGGCTGGAGTGGCCTGACAACCTGAACTCTAGGCGCGCTGACAGATCTCAACCTGACCCAAAGTGGTCAGTATCTGCGCCGTCGTACGCCGCTCCTGGGGTGGGCGTCTTAGCGCGAGAGTACGACGCCACCGCGCCGAGGTGTGACACTGCCGCTCGACAGCTCAACCAGCAGCAAGTCCCATCGCCTGCCCACCACGTCAAGTTCGAACATCGACGCCGACGACCTGGCCGCGACTCCTAACCGAGTCCGGAGTTCCGGCTCGGCCATCGCCTGCCCGAGCGTCGCAGCCAGAGCGACAATCGAGCCGCGTTCGACGAGAAGTCCGTTGTGTCCGTGCTCGATCAACTCGGCCGGACCCGTGGGGCAGTCGACGGCGACCACAGGCCGGCCGTACGACATCGCTTCGAGCAACACCATCGGCAACCCTTCAAAGCGCGAACTCAACACGAACACGGACGCCTCGGCGAGGTGCTGCGCCAGACGGGGCGAGAAGCCCTTCAAGGACACGCTCGCCGCCAGACCCGCGCGGTTGATCTGCCGCTGGAGTGTGGCGCGGAGGGGTCCGTCTCCATAGATGTCGAGTCGCCAACCTGGGTGTTCGATGGCGACCAACTTCCAGGCTCGGATCAGGCGATCGAAGCCCTTCTGGCGCACCAAGCGCCCGGCAGCGACGACCACACGGTCCTCGACCTCGCCCGATCGTGGCCACGGCACCGGGGTCCGGTCGCGCCGCCCGTTCGAGTTGGGGATCGCGAGCGTGCGCACTCGCCCTCCCATGAGGCGGTGATAGCGCCGTGCGTCGGCGACCGTGAGCGCCACGATTGCGTCGAGCCGCGCTAGGTGCGCGACGTACTCCCCGCGCAAGGTGCGGCTGGCTTGCCGCAGATTCATGTGCTCTTGGCCGATCACGATCACGCCGGGTCGCGCCAGCTTGGCGAGGGCCAGATTGAGGGCAGGTCGGGTGCCGATCAGCACGCCATCGGTCGCGTCGCGCACATAGCGGGCCAGCACCAGATCGCTCCAGGCGTTGAACCGCCGATGCCGCGAGTCGCCCTTGCCCGCGAATCTGCTGGGGACGCGACGCAGCATGGCGATGCCGGCCCACTTCAGCCATGCATCCGGCCGATGCCACCACGTGCGTACGGCGGGGCGACGCGCGGCCAGGGTGCGCAACTCGACGCCCGGGGGCACGGAGAAGGCGGGCTGGTCGCGATGCTGAAAGAGGCTCGCGATTTCCACCTCATGCCCTAGCTGTGTCAGGGCGCGGGCGGTGTTGAACGTGCTGCGAACGGTGCCCCCAGCGACGTACGCATTGAAAACGATGATCCTGATCCGCATCGAAGCCTCCCCTTGTTTCGAGGATGCCGGGGCGCGGGTCTGGTTCGCCAGTGTGCATTGGGGCTAGTACTTCTGGACACCAGGGAGGCCCAACTCAACGGGAAGGGAGGCCCAACTCAACGGGAAGGCAGGCCCAACTCAACGGGAAGGGAGGCCCAACTCAACGGGCCGGGCGGGTGCGCAGGGCTTCGTTGAGGGCGGGGACGATCTCGTGCATGTCGCCGATGACGGCGTAGGTCGCTTTGGTCATCATCGGGGCGTCGGGGTCGGTGTTGATCGCCAGGATCACCTTGGAGCTTGCACACCCGGCCCAGTGTTGGATCGCGCCACTGATGCCGCAGGGGATATAGACCTCGGGGGAGATCCGGGTGCCGGTCTGGCCGACCTGCTCGTGATGGGGCCTCCAGCCCAGGCTGGTGACGACGCGCGAAACGCCGAGCGAGCCCTCCAACAATTCGGCCAGTTCGATGACCGCACCGAACCCGTCGGGGCTGCCGGCGCCGCGCCCCGCACCCACGACCACGCGCGCCGACTTGAGGTTGCCGCCTTCACCCACGGGTCGCGGCACGGTCGAGACCACCCGGGCGACCAGGTCCGCCTCGGTCAGCACTACGACGACATCGTGCACGGTCGGAGCGGTCGCCACCTCGGCTGGCACCGGCTCGACGGCATGGCCGGCGATGGTGAACACCGCCGGGCGTTCGTCGAGCAACATGTCCTCAAGGACGGTGCCGCCCACGACTTGCCGGGTCACCACAAACGGCGCGAGGCCCTCGAACGACACCACGTTGGCAGCCATCGCCACCTCGGCGCGGGCCGCCACATGGGCGAGCACTTCGTTGCCACGGTTGGTGCCGCCGGCCATCACGACCACGGCTCCCTTGGCTTCGCGGACGGCGAGGACGGCCGCCGCGGTTGCCGCCGCGGCGTACGACGTGAACTCGGGCCCGGAGGCCTGATGCACCTCGCGAACTCCATATGAGCCCAGCTCCGACACCAGCGCCGCCGAAGCAGCCCCCGTCACAACGGCGTCGATCGGCACGCCACCGCCGGCGGCGGCCAACGAGCGCGCAAATGTGAGAGTTTCACGGGACACCTCGGAGGCGCCCGCCTCGTCGGTCTCGACATAGACGACGATCATCGGGTCACCCCCAGGTTGGCGAGCAGTTCGACGACGGCGGGCACCGCGGCTGGACCCTCGCCGAGCACCGTGGCTTGGCTGGGCGTGGGCGGCGGGAGGGTCAGCCTGGCCCGCTTGGGTCCGGCCGGCTCGGCGATCGGGGCACGCTGCTCGATCTCGATCTTCTTGGCCTTCATCCGGCCCGAGACGGTCGGATAGCGGGGTTCCACGCCGCCCTCGAGGACCGTCACGATCGACGGCAGGGGCAACTCATAGGTGTCTTGTCCGGACGGCCCCTCGCCTCGCGCGATCACGCGCGCACCGTCGATCTCGACCGTCGCGATGCCCGTGGCGACGGGTCGACCCAGCGCATAGGCGAGGCGGACGCCGACCTGGAAATCGCCGCTGTCGGCCGCGTCGTTGCCCATCAGGATCAGGTCGTGGGAGCGCCCGGCGGCCTCATGGTCGCGCACCACAGCAGCCAGTTCGCGGGCCACGTCGGCCGGGCCGAAGCGCCCGGACTCGGCCACGATGTGGGTCGCGCTGGTGCAACCCAGGGCCAGCGCACCGCGCACCTGCTCGGTCGCCTCGTCGGGTCCGAGCGTGATCACGCTCGCTTCGCTCCCAGTCGCGGCCGCGATCTGCACGGCGATCTCGATAGCACAGGCTTCGTGGTTGCTCATCGTGAAGCCGACATAGCGTCCGTCGACGCCCTGGGCGTCCTCGGTCAACAACACCTCGCCGGAGGAGTCGGGCACGCGCTTGATGCAGACCAAGACGTTGGTCATGCTCGGATCCGCTCGTTGGTCGGGTCGAAGAGCGGCGTCGCGTCGATCGACCCGACGGTGACGGGATAGAGCTCCTCCATGTAGGAAACCGCGAGCTGATTGCCGATGCTGGCCTCCGCCGGCGGGAGATAGGCCATCAGGATGTGCTTCCCCAGTGATGGCGCCGATCCAGCGGACGTCACATAGGGATGGTGGCCATGGCCATCGGTGAGCGGTTCTCCGGAGCGGGTGAGGATCGGCTCCCCGCCCAGCATGTAGCGCTTGATCCCACTCGCCGAGGTGTGGTCGTCGACCGTCAGCGTGCACAGCACCGTCTCGGGAGCGGCATCGCGCTGAGCGACGTACGCCGCCTTACCGACGAAGTCGGCCGCCTTCACCTTGGGCCGGGCCATGCCGGCCTCGATGATGGAGCGCTCGGCGTCCAACTCGGTCCCGAAGGCGCGGTAGCCCTTTTCGATCCGGCCGGTGGTGCCATAGACGCCGATGCCGACCGGGATCGCCCCCAGCGGAGCGCCGGCCTCAAGCAGCATCGACCACAGGCGAGCGCCCTGCTCGATCGGCACGTAGAGCTCCCAGCCGAGCTCGCCGACATAGGAGATGCGCGACGCGAGCACGGTGAGCGAGTCCAGCTCGATCTCGCGACACGAGCCAAAGCCAAAACCCTCATGCGAAACGTCGGCGCGGGTCAACGAGGCGAGGACGGTGCGGGCCTGCGGTCCCCAGATGCCGATCGTGGTGTACGACGACGTCAGGTCCGTCACGGTGGCGAAGCCCTCCCCGTTGGCCCCGACCTCCTCGGCGAGGTTGGCGAACCAGACCTTGTCGACCATGCCGTGGGCGCCGCCGGTCACCACGCGGAAGCGATCGTGCGCGAGCCGCATCACGGTGAGGTCGGACACGAAGCCGCCCTTGGCGTCCAGGACCGGGGTGTAGATGACCTTGCCGATCCCCACGTCACATTGGGACACGCAGGCGCGTTGCACCGCGGCCAAGGCACCCGGACCGGCAACGTCGAAGATCGCGAAAGCCGACAAGTCGACAATCCCGGCGGTCTCGCGCATCCGCAGATGCTCGGCATTGATGATCGGGCTCCACCACCGGGCGTCCCACTCGTGGTCGCGCGGCATCACGCGGTCGCCGTACTCCTCGAGCAACCCTTCGTTGCTGGCATACCAAAACGGCCGCTCCCAGCCGGCGGCCTCAAAGAAGACCGCACCCAGGTCGACCTGCGAGGCGTGCATCGGGGCCAGTCGCTGGCCGCGATCGGACTCGTACTGCTCGGCCGGGTGGATGATGCCGTAGGTCTTGTTGAACGCCTCCGACGTGCGCGCCTTGACATGCGAGCGGGTGCGTTGGTGGGGGTAGAACCGCGCGATGTCGGAGTGCGCGATGTCGATCTCGGAGTGCCCGTGGGTCATCTGCTCGGCGACCGCGCGACCGACGCCGGGGCCTTCCTTGATCCACACCGCCGCGGCCGACCACAGGCCCTTGACCTCGGGCGTTTCGCCCAGGATCGGCCAGCCGTCGGGGGTCAGCGACAGCAGCCCATTGATGGCATAGCGGATCTCCGCGCCATCAGCCCCCAGCAGGTCGGGCATCAGCTCGAAGGCCTGCTCCAGTTGCGGGTCGAAGTCTTCCTCGGTGAACGGCATCTCGGTCGGCGAGAGCTTGGCCTGCTCGATCGAGGGGATGTCCTCGGGGTCGTGCAGGATCGGGCGGTGGGCATAGGAGCCGACCTCCATGTCGGCGCCGTGCTGACGCTCATAACAGAAGGTGTCCATGTCGCGCACGATCGGGAAGCTGATCTCGCCTTCCCTTTCCGCCAGTTGCGGGCAGGGGCCGACGGAGATCATCTGGTGTACGGCGGGGGTCAGCGGGATGTTCGCGCCGGCCATCTTCGCGATCTTCGGGCTCCACACGCCGCAGGCGATGACGGCGTATTCGCACTCGATGTCGCCCTGGTCGGTGCAGACCTTGCGGATCTCGGCCGTCGACGACCTCCATGGCGGTGACTTCGGCGTTGGGTACGACGCTCAGCGCGCCGAGGGCGAGGGCCTTTTCGCGCATGATCGTGCCCGCGCGCAGGGAATCCACGACCCCGACGCTGGGGGTGTAGAACGCGCCGAGGAACTGGTCTTCCTCGATGAACGGGACGTGTTCCTTCACGAAGGCCGGGCTGACGAGCTGGGAGGGGATGCCCCAGATCTTGGCGCTGGACATCCGGCGCCGGAGCTCCTCCATACGCGCCTCGGTGCGGGCGATCTCGAAGCCACCCGACTCGGTGAAGACGTCCATCTCCTTGTATTGGCGCATCGAGTCGAGGGTGAGATCGGTGATCTCCCGGGAGTGGTCGACCGGGAAGATGAAGTTGGATGCGTGACCGGTGGAGCCACCGGGGTTGGGCAGGGCTCCCTTGTCGATCTGGACGATGTCGCGCCACCCCAGGTTGGCCAGGTGCCAGACCAGGCTGTTGCCGACGATGCCCGCGCCAATGACGACGACTTTTGCGTTGGCCGGAACGGCAGCCATGGGGGAGTCCTTTCACCAGACTAGGAGTTCCGCAATGCGCAACACGGTGCGTCATAAGGAACAGAGATAAGAATCCTCGTCCTTATGTGCCCGTGTCAAGAAGGAGATATCTCGTTATACTTCGGGCAAGGTATAACGAAGTATCCCAGGAGCGACCCCGTGAGTGAACAACCCGCAGCGGACGAAACGGTTCCCGCGCTGCCCAACCCTTACACGCCCGGACAGGTGCCCCGCGTGTTGGCCGGCCGGGTGAGTGAGCTCTCCCGGATTCGCGACCAGATCAGCAAGGTCGCCGCCTTCGGGGAAATGGGTGGACCGCTGCTGGTGTTCCACGCCCCCCGGGGCCTGGGCAAGACCTCACTCCTGCGCGCCGCCCAGCGCCAAGCGGCGGAGGTCGGCTTCGTCTCGGCCTGGGTCGCCTGTTCGCGCGAGCGCCCCTTCTTGCCCGAGCTCGTGCAGGTCATCGACCGCAGCCTGCGCAAGGCGGAGGTGGTGCCCCCTGGAGAGCCCGGCTCACGCTGGCGCGCGCATCTGGAGAAGATCTCCATCGAGCTGGGGGTGCCAGGCGCCAAGGTGAGCGCCGACGTCGCGACCGGCTCCCCCACTCCGGCGCCGGCCGGGGCCGCGCCGATCGCCGCCCTCGAGGACCTGCTCCACGAGTCCGCGTTTGCGGTGCGGGCTCGCGGAGGCGCCGGACTGCTGGTCTTTATCGACGAGTTGCATGCGGCCTCGGCCGATGACATGGCGACGCTGCTCAATGCGCTCCAGAATCTCGACGGCGAGCGGGACGAGAACCCGCTGGCCGTGATCACCGCCGGGCTGCCCGTGACACCCGAGGCGCTGACCCGGGCCGCGACCTTCGGCGAACGCTCCGCGTTTGTGCCGCTGGATGTGTTGGACGACGTCGACGCGCGGGCCGCACTCACCGGGCCGGCCGAGGCGCTGGGCGTGACCTGGACCGACGAGGCACTGGATCATGTGGTCTCCGAGGCGCGTGGTCACCCCTATTTCCTGCAGCTTGTGGGCAGCGCGACCTGGAATGCCGCCCAGCCGCGGACCGGGGACCAGATCACCATGGCCGCCGTGGCAGCTGGGGTTCCCGCCGCCACCGAACAACTGACCGCCATGTATCGCGCCCGCTGGGGCTCGGCCACCAAGGCAGAGCAGGCCTTCCTCGCCGCCATGGCCGCGGCCGGCACCGACAACGTCAGCCGCGCCCAGATCGCGGCCACGATGGGCCAAGACACCCACGCCATCTCGGTGCCCCGGGAGCGGCTCATCGAGAAGGGCGTCATCGAACCTGTGGGCTATGGGTTGGTCCGTTTCACGCTGCCTGGCTTCGCGGCGTACGTCCGCGGCGAGCGCGACTGAGGCCGACACGGGCGGTGTCGGACCTTCCACCGTGGCTCAGCGGGGAGCGATTTCGCCCATCTCGACGAAGCCGCTGACCTCATCGGCGTCGACGTAGATGATCTCCGGGCGCCGCGACACGATGTCGGGCATCGTGCTCATGAAGTGGGCCACGTGGTCCTGCTTCATGTGCTCGGCGCCGGCATCGCCGTCGGCGAAACCTTCGATGCAGACATATTCGTTCTCGTCGTCAAGGCTGCGCGCCATCTGGAAGAAGTGATTGCCGGGCTCGGCCTGGACCGCACGGGTGTAGGAGTCGGCAAGCTCCAGCCACTCGGCGGTCTTCTCGGGTCGGATCGGGAACTTCACGGTGATCAGGATCATGGCCGGGAGCGTACTGCGACCGGTCCCCGCTTGTGGAGAGTCACCGGGCGGTTGGTCGGCCTCCCGTGGACTATGCGTCGGATTTGGCGAGCCTGGCGAGCCGACGGCGTACGAGAATCGAGTCGATCCCCCAGTACGCCGAAGCCACCACCACGCCGAACACCAAGATGACGGCCAAGGTGGCGAGAACCTGGCTATAACCCAACGTGGACACATTGGCGAAGCCGTAGGGATAGGCGTCGATGAGGGCACCTCGCCCCAACATCCAGACGATCCAGGTCAAGGGAATCGCCAAGGACAACATCACCGTCCGCAGGTTGATCCACGACCGCGGGCCGAGGACGAGCCACACCAGCACCGCCACCGCAGGCGTGACCTTGTGCAGGATCGGATCGGTGAGGCGTGACCAACCGACGACGTCGGTGACCGGGGCCAGCAGCACGGCGTACACGATGGCGGTGATGGTGATCATCAACAGCGCATCCAACAGCAGCACCCGTCGCAGCGGCGTCGATCGATCGGGCTGCCGAGCCAGCAACGTGAACGCGATCGCCACCACGACATTCGACCAGATCGTGAAATAGCTGAACGTGTCGACGACTCGCGGCACCGCCCCCGCGAGCCCATCCGGGTGGCCGCCGTAGAGGTGCGGTTCCGCCACCGTGTCGCTATAGCCGCCCAACGCCGAGATCACCGCTGTCAACACGACGCCGAGCCAAGCGATCCCGGCAGTGAGTGCGTAGCCTTTGCGGGCCGCGCTGGACGTGGGGACTTGCTGACCGGTGGGCGGCATCTGACTTCCTGACGGACTGGGGTGAATAGGTCGGCAGGATAGCCGCCTTAGCTGCCAACCTGCGGCACACAGGGGTACGTCGGCTGCACCGTCGTGGACGCACCGTACGCGACGGTCTCCGGCGTCTAACATGTGCACGTGATCGTCGTTCGTGTGTCAGTCGCGGCCGCGGTCGCTGGGTTGGGTTTGAGCCTACTGGTCGGTACGCCGACCTCGGCCGCGGAGGAGCCGCAGTCGGACCGCCCGCCAAGCTCAGTCGGCCGACCCACCGTGACGACTCCGATCACCAGTCCCGCATTGGGCGAGGGCGAGGTCTTAGTTCGCTACCGGACCCCGGGTGCCACTGATCCGGCAGCCGACTTCAGGTCCCCGAGCCAGCAAGCGTTGCGCGAGCAGCTCAACGAGCGGGTCGGTGCCGTCGCCGTACGCGAGGTCAGCCACAGCGCCATCGAAGTCGTGCGCCTGGATGCGGGGGTCACGTCGGCGGAGGCGGTGCGCGCCTACGAAAGCGACCCGGCGGTGGCCTCCGCCGAGCCCAACCAGGAATACACCACGCAACAAGCGACCCCCCAAGAAACCATCACTGACCGGCTGTTCGGGCGCCAATGGGCACTGGAGAACACCGGCCAAAACGGTGGCCGCCCCGACGCCGACATCGACGCCCGCGCAGCCTGGGGCCTCACCAAGGGCAGCCGGAGCGTGGTGGTCGTCGTGATCGATTCCGGCATCACACACCGACATCCGGATCTGGCCGGCAACGTCTGGCGCAATCCGGGCGAGATCGCCGGGGACGGCATCGACAACGACCGCAACGGCTACGTCGACGACCTTCATGGCTACGACGTGGTCGACGACGACGGCAACCCTGCGGATCCCAACGGGCACGGCACCCATGTGGCCGGCACCATCGGGGCGCTCGGCGGGAACCGGATCGGAGTCGCGGGGGTGAGTTGGCGGGTGCAGATCGCCGGCTGCAGGTTCTTGGATGCCAACGGATCGGGCACCACCGATGGCGCGATCGCCTGCCTGGACTACGTCAAGGCGTTGCGACGTACGGGCGTCAACGTCGTGGCCACCAACAACAGTTGGGGCGGAGGCGCGGTCTCCCCATTGCTGCGCCGAGCGATCCAGAGTCAACAAGAGGTGCTCTACGTCGCGGCTGCGGGCAACGACAGCCTCGACCTGGATCTGACGCCTAGCTACCCGGCCAGCTACGAGCTGCCCAACGTGATCTCGGTGGCTGCCTCCGACGAGCAGGATCAGCCGGTTGACTTCTCCAACCGGGGACGAGGCACGGTGAGCCTGAGCGCACCCGGCACCGACATCGTGTCGCTGCGTGCGCCTGGGACCGATATGTACGGCGATGGCGAGCACTTCGTGCCGGAGGGCGATTCCAACACGAAGTACTACAGCGCGAGCGGCACCTCGATGGCCGCACCCCACGTCACGGGCGTCATCGCACTCCTCAGGTCGCGCTATCCGGATTTGGACTGGCGGGCGACCCGCAACCGGATCCTGGCCGGTGGCGATCGGATTGGAGCCCTCGCCGGATCCAGCGTCACCAGCCGCCGCCTCAACGCTCATGGTTCGCTGGACTGCTCCGGGCACCGAGTGCTCTCCTCGGTCGGGCGGCCACCGACGTTCCCGCTCGCCGCCGGTGAGTCCACGACGTTACGGGTGCTCAACATCAACTGCGCCAAGCCGGCCGGTCCCGTCCACGCCACCACGTCCACGGGCGCGCGCATCCCGTTGCACGATGACGGCATCTCTCCCGATCAGGCCGCCGGGGATGGCGTCTATGCCGCCACCTTCACCCCCGCGTTGGTCACCGAGTCGATCACCTTCAGCTCCGGGGATCGGGCAGCGACGGTGCCGGGGATCAGCATCAGCCGCTACCTGCCCCAGGCTCAGGTGGGTGTGGACTACCTCCAAAGCCTGCGGGTGTACGGCGCAACCGCGCCGTACCGTTGGACCCTGGCGGGCGGCTCGCTTCCCCCAGGGACGAAGCTGAACCGCGAGACCGGCGTCGTATCGGGCACGCCGACGGCAGCGGGGCGCACCCGGGCGCTGTTGCGGGTCGGCGACGCGCTCGGTCGTACGGCGGTCGCCGAGGTCTACCTCACCACAGTGGCGGACTCCTACGCAGAGACGCTCTTGGCGATCGACCACGGCCCTATCGACGTGATTCCCCAGGCGCATGCCGTGGATGCTGACCACAACACCGTCGTTGTGGGCTACTACATCGATCCGGCGACCGGCCGCGAGGACTTCGCCGTCAAGAAGTACGACCCCGACGGGACTCTGTTGTGGACCAAGTTGCGCACCAGCAATACGCCCTGGCGCGACAACTGGGCCACGGCGGTTGCGGTGGACGAGGCCGGCAACAGTTACGTGGTCGGCGGCTTTCCCTACTTCCGGTCCGACTCGGACTTCCTGCTGGTCAAATACGACCCGGCTGGCAACGAGGTGTGGACCACCACCTATTCCGAGGGGCGCATTGAGTTTCCCAGTGGGGTCACCGTCGATCCCGCGGGCGACATCATCGTCACCGGCTCGTCGTCGAGCGGGGGTGCGTCGGAGGTGCTCACCACGAAGTTCCATCCCACGGGCGATCTGGTGTGGGCCAAACGGTTCCAGGTGGGGGTCTTGGATCGCGGCTTCGACCTCGACACGGACGCGGATGGCAACATCTACATCGCCGGCTGGTCGGGCTATGTGTTCGCGACCTCCGGCGAATTCACGGACTACGCCTACAGCTATCTGGGGTTGAAGTACTCCCCGGCCGGTGACCTGTCGTGGGCCAACTACCGCCATAACCTCGACCGCCGTGACTTCCAGGGTGCCCAAACGATCGCCGTCGATGACGCTGGCAACAGCTATCTGGGCGGGCCACTCAACGGGAACCTCGAAAAGTACGCTCCTGACGGCTCCCCGGTGTGGGGCGTTCCCGTCACCACCGCCCACGATTTCGATGTGCGCGACGTCGCCCTCGCCGACGACGGCGATGTCGTGGTCGCCGGATCCTATTTCGACTTCTCCGAGAACCGTCGGGTCAATGAGTTGGTCAGCGTCGACGCCTCCGGAAACACCCAATGGGCCCGCCAACTGGGCGGCGACTTCAACGACAGCGGGCTCGACGTGACTGTCGATGCCTCGGATCTGATCCGCCTGACGATGCCGAGCGACCGAGGCATCGTCTTGACCAGTTTCCGGGCGAACCTGGCCATCACGACCACGGACTTGGCCCCTGCGTTGCGTGGCGAGGAGTACCACCAGAAGTTGCGCGCCCGGGGCGGCGTACGCCCCCTGGTTTGGGAGATTTCGACGGGAACGCTGCCCGCCGGGCTGGAGTTGGACCCGGTGAGCGGCGTGATCTCGGGGATCCCCACCTCCACCGCGAGCGCCGAGATCACGGTCACGGTGCGCGCAGCGGACGGAGTTACCGACAGTGCGAACTACACCCTCGAGGTGGCCGCGGTCGCCATCGACCCGTTCCTGGGGCCGGATTCGGTGCCCCTTGGTGAGCCGTGGCAGTTTGAGTTGACCGCACGCGGCAGCGCCCCACCGTTCGTGTGGAGTGTGGCCAACGGGGAATTGCCTCCCGGGATCACCATCGACCCAGTCACGGGGATCCTTTCGGGCACGGCGAGTGTCGCGGGCAGCTATCAGGCCACGATCCGCGCCAGCGACGCCGACGGCAACAGCGCCACGGTGCCGATCACCATCGTGGTGGTTGAGCCGCTGATCATCGAGACCGACATCCTCCCGGACGGGACGGTGGGAGTTGCGTATGACGCGCAGTTGACAGCTTCGGGTGGCCGGCCGCCCTATCAGTGGGGCTGGGTTGGAGACCCCGTGCCGGGGCTCGACATCCACTTCGAGACCGGCATCATCAGCGGCGTCCCGACGACGCCCGGGGTCTATCCGGTCGAGTTCTTCGTGTTCGACCAGACACCGACCGCGACCTATCGCAGCTTCACGGTCGTGGTGAACTGACTTCATGAGCACTGACTTTCCACCGTGGGAGCCGCCCATAGCGGCGACCGAGGCCGAGCATCTGGTCGGCATGTTGGAGCGATTGCGGTTCACGTTCCGCTGGAAGGTGGACGGCCTGGATGCAGCGGGTTTGAGCTTTCGGATCCCGTCGTCGGCGTTGTCGCTGGGCGGGTTGCTCAAACACCTCGCGCTGGTGGACGACGATGTGTTTGCCCAGCGCATCGCCGGCGAAGCCCCCGAGTCCGCCGCGCTGATCCCGGAAGGGGTGGACGGCGAGGCCTGGCAGTTCATGGTCGATCCGAGTGAGAGCCCGGCCGAGATCTATGCGATGTACGACGATGCGGTGGCGCGGTCGCGGGCCCGCCTTGCGGAGATCCTCGCTCAGCGCCGGCTCGACGCACCGTCGGCGGTCACCTTCGACGGGCTCACCCCTAGCATCCGGCGCTTCGTGTGTGACCTGATCGAGGAGTACGGCCGGCACACCGGCCACGCGGACCTGATCCGCGAAGCCCTCGACGGCCGGGTCGGGGAGGATCCCCCGGAAGACTGGCGGCCCTCGTAGGTCACAGAACTGACCTCCAGGTCGCCACCGTGGCTCTCCGGCGACCGCGAGCGACTAAAGGTAGGGTAGATATCCCGCTAAAGGTAGCGTAGAGAAGCCTCTTGGCGTCGGAAAGACCTTCACCGCGACCGCCCGTTCGGCGACCGTGTGGGCGCTCGACGACCCCCATCTGCAAGCGATGGTCACAGCGGACTCGACTGTGCTCACGACTTCTCGCGCCCACATTGCTGGTAGATGAATGGCAGCGACTTCCCCAGGTTTGGGACATTGTACGGCGCCACGTGGACGCCGGGGCACCACCCGGCACCTACCTACTCACCGGCAGCGCAACGCCAGCCAAAGGGCACGACACCCACAGCGGGGCGGGTCGCGTCGTCTCCCTCAGGATGCGGCCGATGGGTTTGCACGAACGGGGGGTTCATCCGCAGAGCGTGAGTGTGAATTCGCTTTTCGGCGGGGAAGCTCAGATCAGCGGCGAAAGCGAGTTCCGACTTGCCGACTATGTCGATCAGATCGTCTCGTCCGGGTTTCCTGGCATTGCACGGGCACCCTCGCGCCTGCGGGAGGAGTATCTCGATGGCTACCTCGCAAGAATCATCGATCGGGACCTGCCGGACCACGGAGTCAACGTTCGCCGTCCCGAAACGTTGCGGCGCTGGTTAGCGGCGTACGCCGCCGCAACGTCGACGTTGACGAACTACTCACGCATTCTGGACGCGACCACGGCTGGCGATGGAACCCAGCCAGCGAAGACGACGACGATCTCCTACCGAGACCACCTTTCCCAGTTGTTCCTGCTTGATCCGCTGCCCGGGTGGTCGCCAAGTCTCCATCCGTTCACTCGGCTTCAGCTCGTCCCCAAACACCACCTTGCCGATCCCGCACTTGCCGCTCGATTGCTCCGACTCACCGCCCCACAGTTGTTGTCACCCTCGGGAGGTGCCATCTTCGGACAGCTCTTCGAAGCACTGGCCACGCTCACGGTTCGGGTGGCAGCGCAGGCTTCTCGAGCCCAGGTGGGCCACCTTCGCACGAGGGACGGAGACCATGAAGTCGACCTCATCGCAGAACGACACGATGGTCGGTTGGTCGCCTTCGAAGTGAAGGTCTCGGCGACCCCGACCGACGCAGATGTTCGCCATCTGCATTGGCTCAAGAAGCACCTAGGCGAATTCGTCTCGGATCTTGTCGTGCTCACCGCCGGGTCTCGCGCCTATCGTCGTCGAGACGGCATCGCCGTCGTTCCGCTGGCCTTGCTCGGGGACTAACCGAGGACCGGCACAACCTGGTCATGTCCTGCCGCCACGCCGGGGCAGGCTTCGGGTAGGTCCGCGAAGGCCTTCTTGGTGTCCTCCTCAGGCGTTTCGCCGCGGCCACTTCGCGCGGGGCCTTCAACCTGATGACGATCGTGCGCATCGGAGTGTGACCGGCGGGCCTACCGACCAGGCGTCAGAGGCGAGTGCCCACCGCGAGCAGATACTCCTTCTCGAAGCGCGCGGG
This sequence comes from uncultured Actinomycetota bacterium, assembly GCA_963814245.1. Lineage (GTDB taxonomy): Bacteria > Actinomycetota > Actinomycetes > Propionibacteriales > Nocardioidaceae > Nocardioides. The sequence continues at coordinate 560,085 of CAWFBY010000001.1, read as the reverse complement.
ACCGTTTCCGCCCAGGTTCCACTGCTCGCAGAAGTCCGCCAGCGCGGCGTCGAACTCCGCGGCCCGGCCTTCGCGTTCGGCGTTGGCACGCACGGCGATGGTCGGGCCGTAGTAGGACGTGAAGTGCTTGCCATAGTCACCGGCTCGCTCGAACGCGGTGATTTCGAGTACGTCGCGGCGCATCGTCTGGAACTCGACGCGTCCACCAAAGAGGGCACGAAGGTGTTCCTCGTCTCCCCATAACACGGGCGGCTGGGCACCCGGCGGAGGAGCCGGCGCGAACGGCTTCATCGTGGCAAACAGGGCTCCCAGCATGCCGGTCGGGGTCCAGTTCAAGAGCCCGACCCGACCCCCCGGTCGGCACACCCGGACCAGTTCGTCCGCGGCCGCTTGGTGATGCGGGGCGAACATCACGCCGATCGACGACATGACGACGTCGTACTGCTCGTCGGCAAACGGCAGATTCTCGGCGTCGGCCTCGGCCCACTCCAGCTCGACGCCCGCGGCACCGGCGCGACTGCGGCCAGCCTCGAGCAGCTCGGGAGTCAGATCACTGGCCGTCACGTCGGCACCCGTGGCCGCCGCCGGCAGCGACGCGTTGCCGGTCCCGGCGGCCACATCGAGGACCCGGTCGGCGGCGGCGATTGCGGCCGCCTCGACCAGGCGCGGACCGAGCGGCAAGAGGAAAGTCTCCACCATCGTGTCGTAATTGCCGGAGGCCCACATCGCGCGGTGGCGACGTTTGAGCTCGGTGTCGGTGACTGTGGGGGTCGCAGCTGTTTGGGTCAGGTTTGTCGGGGTCATGGCAATCTCCAATTCACTTAGATGCTTGGCGTTTCAGCATCACCGCGGCGCCACCTGGGCACATTGGGAGAACTGCCTAACTGTGTTGCCGGGCTGCGTAGGCAGCCGCCTCCGCACGATTGCGCACCCCGAGCTTCGCCAAGATCCGGCTCACGTGGTGTCCGGCCGTCCGCTCACTGATCGTCAGGGTGCTGGCGATCTTGGCGTTGGACATGCCCATCGCCACAAGCTCGAGCACTTCCTGCTCGCGGGCGGTGAGCTCCCCCGCGACCCGAGGGCGGGCAGCGGTGCCGTGCCCGAGGCTGCGCAAGAAGGCCGTCGCCATGTCGGCTGCGCGCTGGGCACCCAGCGAGCGGAAGGCGGCCAGCGCCGTACGCGCCTCGTCGGCCGCGACTTCCGGCGCCTCGGGCAGCGTCGCCCGAGCGAGTTCGAGTCGGGCTTCGCCCGCGTCCAAGGGCATGTTCAGGGTGCCGAATTGCGCGAGCGCTCGCCTCGCCGGCTCGGCGGCCTCGCCCTCGCGTCCGCGGGCGAGAAGCACTCTGGCTTGGGCCAAGTCGGCACGGGCGCGCATCAGCCGCATGCCGGATTCCTCGGCGATCTCCGCCAGCCGATCCGCCGTGGCCGCGGCGGCCTCCGTGTCGTGGGCGGCCAGGTGGGCGTCGGTGAGGGCAGCGAGCAGTTGTACGGCGCGCACGGCGTCGCCCGTCGTACCACTCAGCCCCCGGGTGAGCAGCGCCGTCGCCTCCTGGGCACGGCCTTCGGCAATCCGGAGCAAGGCAAGGGCGCGCAGGGAGGCGGGGTGCTCCTCACGCCCGGCCAACAACTGTTCGGCATGGTTCAGCTGACCCTGGCGGACGCGCAGTTCGGCCAAGCTGGCCGCGGTGGCTGCGCCCATCTCCGGGACATAACGGCTGTGTGTCGCCAGGGCGCCTTCGAGAGCCTCCTCGGCCTCCGGCCAATGCCCCGTGGCGACCAACACGTCCGCATGCACGGTGCGGCAAGCGCCGAAGAGGGGCGCGGCCCGCCGAGTCCGGGCGAATTCCTCGACATGCTCACACCACTCCGTGGCGCGCTCCCATTCGCCGGCGTGCGCGCAGGCGATGACGAGGTTGCAGTAGGCCTCGCTCAGGGTGTGCAGGTTGCGAACCCGACCACCGGTGGCGGCCGCCATCGCTTCCTCCAGCAAGAGCAACCCGGATTCGCGACGACCCGCACTCAGCTCCGCCCGACCCAGCAGGCTGATCGCAAACACCTCGAGATCGTCGGCCCCATGAGCGCGGGCCACCTCGATGGCGGTGGTGGCGTGGCGGATCTGTTCGGCCGTGTCGGTTGCGTGCCTGGCCCGCTCGACCGCCACCCAGCCGTGGCCGACGCAGGGGCCGGCATCCTCGAGCGCTCGCGTGGCACGGGCCAGCCAGCCGCGGGCGGCCGACGGCCGACCGGCAAGCAGGTGTTGGTGGGAGATCCAGACGGCGACCCTGGTCGCGTCGTCGCAGCGCTCCTGTTGGGCGTACGACGCGAAAGCAAGCTCGCGTTGGGTGATCCCCTCGTCGGCGCGACCCTCGAACCACAGGGCGAGCCCCAGTCCCTCCCGAGCCTCGGCCGTATCTTCTTGCGCGAGCGCTGCTTCGAACGCCGTCCGAGCGCCAGCCCAGTCGGCTTGCTCCAAGGCTTGACTGCCCTGGAGGACCTCGTCATGCAGCTCCGGGTCCACCTGGGAAGTATTCCACCGTTTCGCTCGTCGTTGCGGGGGCTGCACGTGGCCAGGCGCCGGTGCACCACACGGCCCAGAGGATCAGGAGCGGCTGGAAGAGCAGGCGTACGGCGCGGGCCAGGTCGGAGTCGAGCCCGAAGGCCGGCGTACCGGTGAGGTATTGCGAGATGTTCCCGGGGAAGATCGCGACGAAGAACGCCGCGACGACCCAGCCCACCTTGGGCCGCCGCGCGGCGGGGGCGAAGAGCAACCCGACAGCCATCAGCAACTCCATCACCCCGGAGATCCAGATCACCGCGACCTCGCCCGGCAGCCACGGCGGGACCTGGGCCCTGAAGGATTCGGTGTCAGCGAAGTGGGCAACTCCCGCAAAGCCCAAGAACAGGCCGAGCAGGATCCGGGCCAGGGTGCGCACCACGTCAGCCAAGAGCTGCGCGAACCTTGGCGATCATCGCGGTCTCATCCGCGCTGACCCCTTTGGAGGCGCCGGCGACGGCGTCACACATGGCCACCAGCACATCCTTGAAACCTTGCAGTTGGACGGGGGCCTTGGCGGTCAACAGCGCCACCGCGTCGGTGACCTGACCGAGCAGCCCAGCCTCGATCTCGGCCGCCGTCGTACCTTCGGGTCTTGGCGGGAAGCCGCCGCCCTGGAAGAGTGCCTGCACTTCGGCGGGCGCCGCCTTCAGCGCACCCGAACTCGCGGCGGATTCTTTGAACATCGAGAAGAAGCCGGGCTCGGCCCGAGACACCAGGCTCGCGGCGCCGATCGCGGCGTTGCGAATCGTGGTCTGGTCTTCTTTGGTGAGGGCCGTTGCGGCCGCCTCGGTGGGCGAGCCCTCTGGGGTTTCAGTCATGGACGCACCGTACGCCAAAGTCCGGCCCTCCTGCCCGTTGAGTTGGGCCTCTCTTCCCGTTGAGTTGGGCCTCCCTTCCCGTTGAGTTGGGCCTTACTGCCCGTTGAGTTGGGCCCCCCTGCGCATCGACGACGGGCGAACTCCTGGTCACTCCCGCCAGCTGAACACCTCGGTGAGGGGCAGCCCGAACACATCAGCGATGCGAAAAGCGCAGTCGAGGCTGGGGGAGTATTTGCCCGCCTCGATAGCGGCGATGCTCTGTCGAGTGAGCCCTACTCGTTGCCCAAGCTCCGCCTGGGTCATCTCCCCTGCCAGGAATCGCAAAGTGCGCACCTTGTTGGTCACCCGCGACCCGGTCACGAGCCCCCTCAGCGGTAGGCCCACGCCACAAGGCCGTGGTGCACGATCTCGGAGAGCGCGATGACCGCCAGGGCCGGATTCACGATGTCCCAGCCGCTGCGGCTAAAAGGCAAGACACAACCAACCAGGATCATGCCGCCGATGAGCACTCGATAGGCCGACGCTGAGGCCCGGGATTCGATGCTTCGGTCCCGTTCGTCGTTAGAGATCTCGGCTTGATCGGTACGACGTAGCGGGCCGAAGGTCGCGACCAGTGCGACCACGCCGAGCGTCCCCAGCGCTGCACCGAGCAGGGAGACTTGTTCGAGGAAACTGGCGTCGCCTTGGAGGGCGACCGCGACGAAGTATGCGGTGAAAACCAAAGCCAGTGCCGCGACCCAGGTGCGGGCAAACCGTTCTTGAGGGACCGCGGGAAGATCTTCGGTGCTGGATTCGGCCATGAGTGAAATGTTAGTTCTGATTAACATGATGTCAAGTATCAAGCACGCGGATAGAGTGCCGCCACCGGCACAACTCGAGGGGGTCACGTGTTCAGTTCGCTCATCCCAAAGGTGTTCTATCAGGACCTGCAAGTCGGCCTCGACCTCTTCGTCGATGGCCTGGGCATGGCGGTCCTGCACCAGTCAGAGGACTTCATCGTGGTCGGCCGCGGTGCCTGCAAGGCCTATCTGGTGCAGGCGTCCGGGCCGGTCGAGGCGCCGGAGCTTGCCATCGAAACTGATTCGATCGACGCGGACTATGCCGACATCCTCGCTCGGCGTCCCGATCTGCTGCACCCGACCTATCCCCTGGGCGGCGGCGTCGTACGACGCGACTATGGCGCGCGCGAGTTTGCCGTGCTCGACGCAACGACCGTGTGCGTCGTACTCCGTGCTCGGACTTAGGCACCGTCCACTAGGGACCGGCCCACTAATGACTGGGGTCGCCTTCCTTGGGAGGTGTCACCAACAGATCCACGAGGTTGCTGATCTCCTGCTTGGTTGATCGGGGGCCACCCGCGAGGCGCCAACTGAATTCGCCGATCAACACTCTGTACATCATGGTGGCGCGCTGTTTGGCCAACCGGGTGGGCAGACCGATGGCCTGCAGCAGGTCGACCACGAAGGCCACTCGGCGGCCGTCGACTCGAGCCAGAGCGGCGGCGACCACGTCGTCTTCTCGGGCCCAGGCGCGCATGGCGGTTTCGATCGCATCAACTCGTGCATCACCGCCCATGGTTTCGAGCGCGAGCGCGTGCAGTTGGGCGAGCGGATCGGTCTGCGCCCCCTCGACCCGGTCGATGATCTGACTGGTGCCGACCCGCTCCCATTCGTCGAGCATCGCGAGGTGCAGGGCCCGCCGGTTGGCGAAGTGGTGATAGAAGCTGCCCTTGGTCACGCCCAGTCGGCTGGCCATCGGCTCGACGCGCAGCGACTCGATGCCTCCTTCGATGAGGGCTTCGAAGGCGCCGCCGATCCATTGGTCATGGGAGAGTCTTGTCACGTTGACCAACATACGGCACCGTACGTTATGGTGGGAGCCAACGTACGGTTGCGTATGTTTTCCGAGGAAGGTTCTGCCATGCTGAAGCCCGAGTCCATTTCCGCGATGTGTCTGGTCTTCCTGGGTTTGGTGCACTCGGTTTTGGGAGAGGTCCGCATCCTGCGCCCCCTGTTTGCGGCCAGCTGGGCGGTGGCCATGCCCCGGTGGGCCTTCGAGCGGATCGTGCGGTTCGCCTGGCACTTGACCTCGGTGGCGTGGTTCGCGCTCGCCGCGGCGTTGTGGGACATGGACGTGGTGCCAGCGGTCGCGGTGATGTCACTGGTCTCGGCGGCGACGATCTTCGTGATGCTGCGCGGGCATCTCGCCTGGCCCGTGTTCTTGCTGGCTGGGCTGGCTGGCGGTTATGCCGATGGTTGGTTCGGCAGCGACCTGCTCGCCGTGGTCGGTTTGGCAACAGCGGTGGTGTTGTACGCCGCGGCGGCGCTGCATGTCTGGTGGGCCCTCGGCGGCACCTGGATGCTGGATCGCGCCCTGCCGCCCGTCCCGGAAGGTGGTTTCCGGCCGGGTCGTTGGCCGACCCTGGCGGTTGCGGCCCTGTTGGCGGCGTACGGCACGCTCGTTGGCCTCGCCGCAGTGCAGCGGGGACCCGACGCGGTCCGCTGGCTGGTGATCGTCGGCGTCGCCGTGCTCGTGGTGCGGGCGATCGGGGACACCAAGGTCGCCGGTTTCACCAAGAGCGTGCGAGACACGAAGTTCGCCCGGGCCGATGATCGCTATTTCACGCCCCTGGTGGTCTTCCTTGCGCTCGGGGCCAGCGGTGCATTGCTGGTGGCGTGAAGAGCAAGACCTGACGCCCCCAACCAAGATATGCCCGGGGCCCCTCCCCGGCCATTACCGGGAAGGGGCCCTGTTGACCGGTCGACGCTCACCCCTTGGACGGTTGCACCTTCGCGGCCGGCACGTCGGCGGGCTCGACATCGGTGGGTGCCTCAATCACCTCAGGTCGATCCGGGACGATGCTCTCGATCTCGGCGACGGTGCCCCCTTTGGTCGCTAGGTGGACCCGACTCACGATGCCGGACGTTTGGTCGACTCCGATGGTGAGCTCGTCCAGACCCCACTCGGATTCGGGCAGCGAACTGACCGATTCCAACTCGAACCACGCCTGAACACCGATCGGCAGGTCCGCCAAACGCTGGATGAGTTGGTCGTCAATGGAGACGCGGTAGAGCACCGTGTCGCCGTCCTCCCCGATCCGCTCGACGATTCCACCGTCAATCGCGGCCCGCACCAACTGCGCGGAGGCTTCATCGAAGGGAGTGAAGTCCTCCGCATCGGGACCGTGCGACGTCCACGCATCATCGTTGCCGGCTCGCTCGAAGAGCGCGCCGTCGACGTAGATCAACTCGCCCCGTTCCTCCCGCCCCCCGTTTCCGGCGGTTGAAACCAGGTGATAGTCCGTGCCATTCAGATCCAAGGTGGCCGCACTGCTGCCACCTGAGGATCCGGTAACGCTGATGGTGGTGTGGAGTGCCGTCACCTTCGCGGTCGCGTCGGCCGCCGCCCCCACCGCCGCGGATGCTGCGGGTGGGTTTGTCCCGCCATTGAGTACGGCGGACGCAGCCAGCGCCGACACCGCGGCGACCCCAGCCGCCGCGACCCCCCAGCCTCGGGCGCGCCGCCTCGTTGGCTGCGTTGCAACATCAGCACCCGAGGTTGGCGTCGCGGTCAAGGTCGTTTCCTGATTCATGATGGCCTCCACTATCGATTGCGAATCACCCAGCGGCGCGTCAGTCGGCCCCACGGTTCGCAATCGGGCAATCGCTCGATCTAGCTCATCCTCATCAATGCGCTTGCTCATGTCGGCCTCCTTTCGGTTTTGCTGGGTTCACCTAGGAGGTGTCCCGAAGTGGCAGTGTCTTTCAAGATTCGTGAATCGCGCGGCACGGGTGTGGCGCGGTTGGGCGCGAACAAGTCGAGTCCGAGCAGGTCCGAGAGCCGGAGTCGCGCGCGATGAAGTCGGATGTTCGCGGCATTGACGCTGCAGCCCAACACCACAGCCATTTCGGCGGCGGAAAGTCCATCCCAGGCGCGCATCAGCAGGACCTCGAGGTCATCGTCCGAAAGCCTGGCGAGCGCCTCGGCAAGCATTCTTTCGGTGATGTCGGGGAGCTCCACCGTCAGTCGGGATGAATCGCCTAGCCGGTCGGCGAGCCGACCGCGCCGACCGCGGGCGCGCAGGTGATTGGCCAACACCCACCGGGCAGTGGCGAACAACCAGGCGCGTGGCAAGTCCGCCGCCAGCACCTCGTCCACGCGACGCCAGGCGATGGCGAAGGTCTCCGCAGCTATGTCCTCGGCATCTGCTGCCCCGCTGGTTCGATTTCGCGCAAACGCCCAGATCTCCCCGTAGTGCGCGTCGAAGAGGTCTCGAAATCGATCACACGCCTCAGCCGGATCGGGATTCATGCTCACACTCAATAGTGTCCGGCTCCCCGGGCACCTTTCACAGCGATACGCGACTTCGCGATCGGGTAGGACACCGGAGCGAGGGCCAGCCCGAGGATTGTGGCCCCCCAATCGCTAATCGCCAGCATTGCTGGCAGGAGGTTTGACCATGACCTTGACGTGCCGACGCGGACGGATCCACCACGCCAGCGTGTCGAGGGCTGCCCGTCGCGCTTGACCTCTCGTCCTATCGCGGGGCGGGAAGGGGTGGTTCGAAGGTCAGTGGGGCGTCACCGCCGTACTCGGTGCCTTCGCCCGACCAGGTCCCCGTCCCCGCGTAGGTCTCGCCGCCGATGCCAACAGTGACTTCGTACTTGTATGGGGTCGGTCCCAGGCCGTCGATCTTCGGTTCGGGTGTGTCGCTAGGGATCGCGAGCTCAACGAAGCCGTCGTTGGGACAGTGCTGGTCGACCTCGCTCATCGCGAAAGTGGCGACGGCGCCGTCAGCAGCTCCTACGGTGATCTTTGCACTGACCTCACCGTCGACGTCAGCGTCGTCCAAGAGCAACTTCAGGTCCGTCATTCCACCTGATGAAGGACTGTTCTGGTTGACGTGCACCCAGGCGAGGGGCAGGCCATCTCGCGGGGGGACCGTCCACCGCCACCAGCCTGAAGTGTCGCCGCTGCCGGCGTAGACGAAGTACCACCCGACTCGTTCTCCAGCCGGCCCCGACGGGGTCAGCTCCAGGTGCCCTGCGCCGTCGGCCTCGACACGCACCGGGTAGTGGCCACATCCTCCGAAGCCCATCCCGTCAGAGATCCGGACTTCCCAGTTTCCAGACACCGGGAAACCTGCGTCCAGCGTGGAGGCAGGACCGATCTTGGGAAGGTCGGCCGCTCTGGGCGCGACCGCGTCGGAGCAGGCGTTGCCCCAGCAGGACGAACCCTGGGTGGCGATCACGGTCGTTCGGCCCGAGCTCAGTTTCAGCGGCGGCGGGCCTGGCGAGTCCCAGACTCCGTAGTCGAAGGGCTCCGTCGGACTCGCGGCTTTTGGCCCTACGGAGGGGGAGGTATCAGCGCAGCCAGCCAAGAGCGCAAGACACGTCAAGGCCACAAAGCTCCTGGGAACCGTCACGCCGTTGTGACGGACTCTGGCACTCATTGGTTCCATCTACAGAAGGTACGCACGAGCCTTGCACGGTGTCCGCTCATCAAGCATGGTCGACCGGATCGGGTGAGCCCCACTGGCGGCGGGACGATGCCGCGCCGGAGGCGCCCAGGGCAACGCAACCGCCCTGGCGGTCAGGCAAGGCAGGCCCTCATGCGTATCGAGACAAGTAGTCCGGGAATCTCGGCTCCGAGCTTGGCCGCGTAGCGGGTGGGTGGATCAGACGGGAACCAGCGGGCGTACTCCTCGTTCATGCCGCCGAAGTCGCCCGGGTCGGCGAGCAGCACGCCCACCTCGACGACGTCATCGAGCGTCGCACCGGCCTCCCGCAGGATAGCCTCGCAGTTCACCAACGCCTGACGGGTCTGAGCCTGGATGCTGTCACCCGCCATTCGGCCGGTGCTCGGGTCGACACCCGTGGTTCCCGAGATGAACACCTGAGAGCCGGCCTTGACACCCTGGCTGAAGAGCGGCGAACTCGGTGCGCTTGACGTGGTGATGATCTGACGCGGCATCTTGCACCTCCTCATGCATTGTCCCATCGTCTGACGGTCCAAGGAAGCTAGTGCCTCGACGTAGCGTTTCGTGCCCGCCTGGCAAGCGGCGGAATGCAGCGGGTTCCGAGACGCACGACTCGCGGCATGTGCGTGTGTTCACGATCCCTGCGTAAGACCGTACTTCTCGCGCATGAACGCCCAGAACAGCGGGACGGCATCCGACGCGTCCCTTTCGATGACGTCGGCGATGCCGACGAGCGGAACATGCTCAACGACGATGCGGTCGGCTGGGACGTGCTCCATGCCCATCGCCCCCTGCACGAATACAACGTCGAGTGGTGGCATGGCGACCGGGCTCGGCGCCACGATCAGATCCCACATCGACGTCGCGAACTGCAACTCTCCACTCAATCCCGACGAAATGATGCTCTCGACGATCTGAGCGATTGGCGAAACAACCGGCGGCGCGCCCCGGTACTGGTTTGCGAGCGTCTCCCAGTCGTGCCCGGTAACGGGATGGGGCCAGCCACCAGTGCGCACGTCGCAAGATTAGTTGCTACGGACCGACGCATCCACTCATCGCCACGGGCGCGCGACGCCGGCAGTGCGGTTATCTGTGACGGTCGACTACACGATGTTGAACTCGCGCTCGTCACCGGCGGGCCACAGCGGCTCGTAGTCCTCGCCGTCGTCCAGCCTGGCGGCGGCCCGCACCTGCGGATGTGAAAGCAACGAACCGCCCCTCGCACCACGGATCGTGGCCAAGGCGGCCGCGGGGTCATCGGTGAATACGAAGAAGTTGACCTCACCGGATCCGATGTCGTGTCCGTCCACGTCGTGGGCATCGGCCAGAACGTCGATCAACCTATCCTCGTAGCGCACCAGGTCGTCAAACTCCGGGAAGGCCGACTGCGGAAACTGGATCACAAGCTGATGGGTGGGCGCACGCACGCCGACAGGTTAAGCGGTCAGCAAACCGGTCGGTGGTGTAGGCGCTCAGCGGCATGTGCGTTCGCTACTGGTTGCGGCTAAGACCCCGGAGGATGGCTGTTGCCTCTCTGCCGAGAACTGGGTCGTCCGCGAGAGGCTCGATCACGGCTCGGCCCTGTCCAGCGCTCATCCGGTTTCCGATGCGGTTGATGGGCCGAAGGAAGTAGATGCGTGACTCTCCTAGATTCTCGTTCTTCACCATGGACAGCAGGTCCGCATAGTGAGTACGAAGGGCGCAGCGGCTGAGCGTGGCACCCAAGCCATCGCGGACATCGGGGCGGGCATCGCCGAGGTAGGTATTGAGCAGCGTCTGCCAGTGTCTACGAGTGACGTCCTTGGTGAAGGCTCGTGCGATGCCCTCAAGTACCCGACCCGGGTAGTCCAGTCGAATGTGCTGCAGGAGGATCGGGTACGCCGTTTCGCCGAGTTCCGGGTACTTGTACAACTCCCAGGCCGTGTCCACTGCGATCCCGGCAGCCTGAAGGTCGAGTGCCAGGGGACGTTCGGCCCGCCGGAGTTCTTCACGCCTGACCTGACGTTCCGCTTCCTGGCGCTCGACCATCTTCTGGATCTCAGGGTCCTGCATCAGTTCAGTTGCGGGCTCGCCTCCGCTCCGTGATGACGACACATCTGGACCCTACTTCGATGCGCAGAACGTGACCGCACATCGGCTCGAGCGGATCGGTTGCGTCCGACTGGCGGCGGAATGCAGCGGGGTTCCTAGCCGCCCGACTCGCGGCAGGGACTGGGCAAGGGTCGTCAGGGGCCCCTGAAGACTGGGCAAGGGGTCGTCAGCAGGCCGTGTACTTCACGGCGCAGGGATCGTCGACGTCAGACGCCACAAAGGGGTGCAACTCCCCGGCCTCTGTGGCAGCCAGCGCCTGAGGCTGGCACACCATCTAGGCTCCAGACCTCGACCTGGCCGGCGGGTCCGCCAGGGTCGTCGTTGACGTCCCCGCAATCGGGCAGTACTCCCATTCCCAGCGTCTGGTCCGTCGGCAATTCAGCGACGCCGCTCGTCCATTCCTCGTAGTCGTTGCCGAACGTGAGAATGGACGGACAACTGTCACTCACACCCTGATCTTCGCCCGAGCACCCCACCGCAGTTGCTGACAGCAAGATGACCACCACGATCGCGGTGCGGGCGGCGCGTTGTGGCCGAATTCCTCGGCGGGAGGGAACGGTGAAGGCAAACATCAGTCCATCGACTCCAGTCCTAAGAATGTCTCCCTTGCCCAGGGTGCGCGCCGAGTCATCGCATATCTCTGACTGGACGCTCATCGTCATCCAAAGGTCGTCGGCCTCACTTCGTCGGACACATGCCTCGGAGTCAACGGGATGATGCGGTCGGCGGCTAATCCGCGCGCCTCTAGAAGATGTCGAACGCGGCGCCAACCATCATGCGAACGCCGCGCCATGCTGACGACCAGAAGCCGCGTCCCTCTTCGCGCCCAAGGAGGAAGCCGACCGCCCCCATCACGGTGACCGTCAGGAGGCCCGCCATGCAGGCCGCGAGCAGAAGAGGCGCCGCAAGCGCGTCCCAATCGTTGAGGGCGAGCAGCGCTGCCAGGCTGAGCACAACAAGAGCAGCGCCGATGCCGAGTGCACTTAGCCACCTGCGCGCCATGCCCCGCAGCGTCTCACGGCGAGGAAACCCCCGGGGCCTTTTCTGGGGACACGGTCCGCAAGCGAACGATCAGCTGCAAGGTCGAGCAGATCGGTTGCGTCCGAAAGGCGGCAAGTGACGCACTCCGTGCAGCGCCTGGATCTTGGTGGAAGTACGTGAGGTTGCGTCGGCTCTTCATCTACCTCGAGCACTCCATCGAGGAGGGCACCCAATGGGCCGTGTTTGAGCCCAGGACTGCGCGCGCCGACCGTGGCGCGACCGGCTGGTTCGAGTGTCGGTTGGCTGTGCTCGACAAGTCGCGGCGCCACATCTCCTCACGGTCAGCGACGATGACGGTGTGAGACAACGACTCTTCGTGTACGGCACGCTGGCTCCGGGCAGGCCCAACGAGCACGTCCTGGCTGAGGTCGATGGCGAGTGGGAGGCGGCCACGGTGCGCGGAAACCTGGTGCAGCAGGGCTGGGGTGCCGGCATGGGTTATCCCGCCATCACACTCGCTGAGGACGCTGGGGAGGTGGAGGGGCTTCTCTTCGTTTCAGAGCATCTTGAGGATCATTGGGCTCGGCTCGACCACTTCGAGGGCGACGAGTACGAGCGGGTCCTTGTGACAGCGAAGCGAGCGGACGGCGGCTGTGTTGATGCACAGGTCTACGTCCATAAGGTCCGTTAGGCCAGTACTGGCCACTTCTGTCAGGGTCGACGCGTCTGCCTTTGGCGCTGGTCGTCCCGCTTGCAAAATTTGGGTTGCGTGCCCTTTGTGGCGGAAAGACGCGCCCGTCGCCCTGTAGGTCGCGGAAGGTTATCGCCGTGCCCGAACTGGCCCATGTTCGTCGGGAGTCGTCGGATCCGGCCGACATATGGAAACGCCGCCACATGCGAAGTGGTATAACGTTGAAGTTGTACAACTCTTGAGTTATATTGTTCAGGTGGCTTGGGAAGTGATCCTGCTCGACGAGGTGGAGGCGTGGTTCCTAACCCTCGCGAAGGAGGATGATGACCAGGTCGACGCAGTGACGGCCGCGATCGACATGCTCGCCGCAAACGGACCCACGCTTGGGCGCCCAATCGTGGATCGCATCAAGGGTTCGACACAGCACAATATGAAGGAGCTGCGGCCATCGGCGACGAGCATCCGCATCTTGTTCATCTTTGACCCTACGAGAAGCGCTGTCCTGCTGGTTGCCGGAGACAAGGCCGGCGACTGGAAGGGCTGGTACGAAGACAACATCCCGGTGGCCGAAGAGCGTTACGACGCGTGGCTGGCCGGCGACTACGACGAGGAGGTCGACTGATATGGCTCGAAGTTGGACCGATGTTCGCCGCGACGCCTCTGAGGCCGGCCTAATCGATGAGCAGCGTGTCGAGAACGCCCGCAAGGAGATGACGGGCGAGGCTCGCGCGTTTCGGCTGGCCGAGATTCGTCGGGGCCAGCACGTCTCTCAAAAGACACTTGCAACCGGGATGCACGTTTCCCAAGCCCGCGTCTCGACCATCGAACGCGGAGAGCTAAGCCGTACCGAATTGGGAACGCTGCAGGCGTACGTCGAGGCGCTTGGGGGGCATCTAAAGATCGTTGCTGACTTCGGCGACGAGACTCTGGTGGTTCGCGACTGACCCCGTTCGAACCGCGCCGCTTGCGTCTCGCAAGCGGCGGTTAGACGCACATCTTCGTGGACATCTCTGGACGTGAGGACAGTGTCGCGGCGGACCGTCCGCTAGCGTGCGTTGTGCGTTGTGCGTTGTGCGTCGAGCCGGGTCTCGCGCGTGCCAAGGGGGGATGATGGGCTGGGACTGGTTGAGTGACTTCATCGACTGGTGGACGACTCAGCGGGTCGCCGCAGGGGCAGCCGTCATCGCTTCTGGAGCGGCCGTCACCGCAGCCATCAGCGGTGTGCGCACATTTCGCCAGAGCCGGCGAGACAGCAAAGGACGAAACCGCCCTATGGTCGCTGCCGAGTTACGCGAAGTGCCGTACGTCAAGGGCACCCAGATCTTGGTCGTGCGCAACTACGGTCCGTCGATCGCACGCGATGTGCGGGTGACGTTTGAGCCGGAGATTCCAGATCCGGACGACGCGTCGATAAGTGTGACGCCCTTTCTAAAGCGTCGGTATGCCAAACCGGTTCCTGTACTGACTCCTGGAATGGAGCTCGACAACGTCTACTTCTCCGGTGCACAGGAGGGGGGATCGTGGGTGAATCGTGAGCCCACTCCGGAGCAGGTCACCGTGACGATCGCGTACGAGAACGACACGGGCGATCGATTCGTAGACGAGTTTCCGCTTGACACCAATCTCATTCGGAACCGGACCTACTCGGAGTCGTCTGGGTCGCCGGAGGCGCAGATGAAGATGCTGGCGAGGTCGGTCAAGACTTTGGCGGACCTCGCAGTTCGCGGCGAGCGTTGTCGTGCCCAAGAGGCTGCGCAGAAGCGAGCGGCGGAAGCGACGGACGTTGGAGCCGTGTCTGACTTGCCTACTGGTGAGCCGGCAGGCCACCGGGCACTTGTGGATCGCCTGCTACGTCGCAACACGACCCCCTGAGCGATCCGAAACTGCCTTTCCCTGCCCTTGCGCGGCGGAATGCAGCGTGTCCCTGGCTGCGCGACGCGCGCCAGGTCGGACGGTTCCTCAGTGCCCCGGGGAGCCGCCCTCCAGGGTTCTTAGCGCGTCCGGCAAGGCGTAGACCGTGGTTACGTCCGTACGACGGAGGCCAAGGTCGGACCGGTGGGCCTGTGCATCCAACCCCCAGACCCGTGTGCCCTGCCGGCGCACGCAGTTCATGGTGCGATTGACCCTGCGCTCGAAGTCCTTCGAGACGGCACTCATCGCGTCAGCCTGCGACCCGATGGTTCCGGAGCCGAGGCCATCCCGAGGCGGCTCGGAAAGACGTACTGGCTCGGCGTCTTCGCGGAGACAACCGAAGAGTTCGACGTGGTTCTCGTTGACTACGAAGGCGTAACCAGCGCTGAAGAGTTCCTCCTACGCACTGCGGTTGCACTCCGAGACTTCCAAGGACTCGCTAAGGGAACCAGAGACAAACTCATGACCTTGTTCGCTGGGTTCGAAATGTCCGCGGGTCCGCTGACACTTTCGGCAGCTGCCGGAACGCACTCGCCGTTCCAGATCCTGTCCGACACGATAGACGCGGTCGAAGCGCACGCCAACCGGGTTGTTGTGCTCGCGATGGACGAGGTTCCTATCGCCGTTCAGAGCATCGTCCGGTCCGACTCGCCCGAATCTGCTGGCCAACTCCTAAGCGCCCTTCGCAACCTGAGGCAACGCACAACAAGAGTCAGATGGATCGTTGCCGGCTCAGTCGGCTTCCACCACATCCTGCGCATTGCGGGCGTCACCGAAGGTGCTCTCAACGACCTAGAGCCCCTCGCACTCGGCCCGCTCACAATCAGCGAGGCTCGTGAGCTCGCGGAACGGCTGCTCGCCGGTATCGGGCGGACAGGGTCCGTCGAGACTCTAGACGCCTTGAGTGAGCAGGCAAGCAGAATCCCGTTCATCATGCATCGCATCGCGACGGCCTTGCACGCAACCAACGGCGATGGTCCGGTGGAGGCTGCGCATGTAGGGGTGGTGTTCGACGAATTCATCAATGACCGCGACGCCAGCCGCTCCCTCACCCACCTGGTAACGCGCCTCGATGACTTTTACGGCCACCGACTTCCGATCGCAAAGATCGTCCTCTCGCACCTCGCCGAGAACCTAGAGGGTCAGCGGCTGACCGAGCTCTGCGAGATTGCCGACAGCGACGAGGACGCGATGCGGGACGTCATCAATGACTTGGTTGACGACCACTACCTCGTCCTTGAGGCAGGACAGTTCGTGTGGCGCTACGACGTCTTGCGTCGTATCTGGATAGCTCGGATGTACATGGGTAACCACGGAGGGAGACGGGCGTTATGACCGTCACCTCGAGCCGGTTCACGCCATCCCTGCTGCCGGGCGAAGACCTTGAGAAACTCTTCGCCGCGCGTCACCACCTGCTGGAAGCGATCGGACTTCGAGTTGTCGAAGCGGCGAAGAGCGCCAGCCGAAACCACACGCTCATTGTGGGGCCCAGGGGATCCGGTAAGACGCACATGGTCGCACTGCTTCATCATCGACTGAGTCGGCTCAGGATAGATGAAGGACTCGGCGTCCAGTTCGCATGGCTGTCTGAAGACCCCTGGACGATCGTCAGCCTGCGGCATGTGCTCACGGCAATCGTGGAGCGGCTCAACGACCGGCCGCCGCGACCCAGCGACGACTACCCGCGGAGTTCTCCCGATGCGTTTCGGGTGGAACTGACCGAGCATCGGGCCCAGAAGCCTCGGGCTTCAGCGCCGACAGTCGCCGACCTCGAGCGTCAGCTCGCTCGGCGTGCTAAGGAGTCAGGGCCCATCGTCGTGTTCATCGAGAACCTCGATCAGATTCTTGACCAATTGGTTGAAGACGAGCAGTGGCAGCTTCGCCACTTTCTGCAGACTTCGGGAGCGCTGCTTTTCGTCGCGTCGAGCACGTCGCTCGATCACAATCTGTCGGATCAGGCGCGACCATTCTATGGCTTCTTCACAACGACGCGCCTCTCGCCCTTCTCCATCGCCGAGGCGACCGCCATGCTCACCAAGATTGCGTCATATCGGGGAGATGCAGCCTTGGTGGAATACCTGAGTAGCGAGGAAGCAACCGCGAGGCTTAGGACGATCGAGCATCTTGCCGGCGGCCAGCCCCGACTCTGGGCGGCGCTGGCGTCTTCCCTCACGGTTGAGGGGCTGCATGAACTCGTCGACTTGCTGGTTCAGCGATTTGACGATCTGACTCCGTACTACCAAGCGCAGTTGACGCTCTTGTCGCCCCAGCAGCGGCTGATCATCGCCGAACTTGCATCGGCGGATCACGCTGTCCATGTGGCTGAGCTCGCTGCGCGCTTGGATCATCCGCAGCGTTCTGTCGCAGGGCCCTATCCATATTGGTCGAGAAGGGTTGGGTGCTGAAAGTGCAGTCGGTCGCTTTGGACTTCGCAGATCGACGAAGGTCCTATTACGACTTGGCCGAGCCCTTGGTCCGAATAGCGTTCCAGCAAACGGATTCACGAGGAGGTCCCCTCAGGCTGGTGGTCGAATTTCTCAGAAACTGGTTTGATCCCGGCGAAACGCAAGGCATCAACCAGGTCGACCTCGTTGGCTACGTTGATGCCGTAGCCGAAACGTTCTTGAACGACGCGGTCGGTCGGGTAACACGCGAGCTGCATGGCCTCCCATCGACTGGCGCTCCGGCTCTCGCGCTGCGGGAAGCTGTGGATTCCGCGCTGGCCAATATCAGTCAAGGTGACCCTGAGGCATTTCTGGGCCTCCCAACCCAACTGCGGCGCGCAGTGGAGGACCGGCTTTCGACTGGCGCGGAGCTCAATTCAGAGATAGCACGCCTTCGTCTCGAGGTTCACCGCGCAGCCCGCACCGAGGTCAGATTGCTCTGCCGGCGCAGTCGGCCAGTCGTTGGATATCGTCAGCTGAGCATCTCCAACGCCAAGGAGCGACGCTGCGGACGATCGCGAATCTTGCGCTCTGGTACGCACAGGACGAGCGATTCGAGGAGGCGGAACTGACCCTGCGAGCGCTCGACGACCCGACATTCGACGAGCGTGCACGAGGAGTGACTCTCGTGTCCGTAGGACTTGAGATGGCGTCCCGGTATGCGGAAGTCGAGCTTCGACGAAATGCGCTCTTCTGGTGCGAACGCAACGTCGAGATAGCTGAAGAGCTGTGGGGGCGTACTGGCCGTCGAACTGCGAAACTGCGCTACTTGCTTGGCGCGGCCTACCTTTCCGCGGGGCAGCGGAGCAAGAGCGTGACGGTTCTGAAGCGAGCTGTGCACGACCTTGAACTGATTCATGGTCCACACAATGTCGAGGCGCTTGAAGCGTCACGCAGTCTGGCCCTCGCTCTCTACTTCACGGGATCGGTGTCCCGGGCTCGATCGGAACTCGAACGCGTGCGTGATGTCGCCTTAAGGGAACCGGGCGGCGCTAAACTGGCTGAGGCTGCCAGGGAGGACCTGCTGCTGGTGGTCTCGACGACTAAGCCGCAGTCCGCCGATACCGAGGACCCCTAGTCGCAAAGTGGCGGTTGTGAGGTGGCGGATCGAATCGTTGCCGCGTGACTGGGGTCGAGCCTTGCAGCGGCCGGGACGTTTGCGCGGCCTTGCAAGTCGGAGTCACTCGACCGGGAAGAACCCGTACCGGCCGTGGTCGCTTGCGGTGAAGACGATGTCGGTTGTCTGCTCGTCGAGCGGTTCTGTTGGGTCCGTGTTCTCCATGACGATGACCTGGCCGGTGGCGTGGTGCTGGATGTCTCGGTAGAACGCCATCACCACGTCTTGTGGCGGCTCGCTGTCATCGGACTGCGCTTGGTCCGGCGGTCGGTAGGTGACGAGCGGGCTGTCAAGAACGACGAATCCGGGGTGCGGGATCTCCCGGTCGGAGCAGTACTTCGCCAGCCCGAGGGTGAAGGCGCCGTGCAAGATGGCCCGGACACCCTTGCCGTGGGCGGATCTGAGTTGGTCGCCCGCCACGATGTCTTGGGCGGAGGCGTCGTAGCGGACTTGGTTGGGGCTCGGAAAGCCCCACGCCTCTAGCCGTTCGACTAGCTCGTGCGAGAACTCCCGCTGTGCGCGAAGATTCACTGAGGCTGCCACGGCCGCGGTCTCTGCCGTGGCCTCGTCCACCACGACCTGCTTCATCTTTTCGAGGACCTCGATCTGCTCATAGAGTCCCAGCGATCGCTCGACGGAGGTCCGCTTGCTCATCAGATCCTTGAGGGTAGTGTTGTCCGACTCCAAGGACCGTTCGACCTCGGCCAGACTCAATTTCAACCGTTCGCTCTCGTCGATAGTTACCCTCGCGAGCCGTCTGAGCTCCTCGCGGCGTTCGCCCACGTCGTTGATGGTCGACTGCAGGTCGTCGGCTAGGGCACGTGTTCGGCGGACCTGCTCGTCGATAGCGGCGCCGAAGCTGGTGGTGTCACCCTCGCAGTCGGTGTTGTTGTGCTGGTGCTCGGGCTCGGCGCCACAGAACGCACAGGTGCCCGCGGCAAAGTAGCCGAGCAGGTTGCCTGCTTCGCGGACCGTGTCGAGGCGAGCAAGGTCCGAGTCGTACTTCTGGCTCAGGATATTGAACCGGCTCTGCAGCGCCGCGGTGTCGCCCCACTCGGCCTCGAGATCGGAGAACTCGTGCTGTTGGGCTCTGAGCTCAGAGCTGACTGTGGAGCGGGCTTCGACCAGACCGCTGATGGAGCTGCTCTGCTCCGCGATCGTCGAATTGAGGCGTGCAAGCTGGTCGCGGAGCTCTGAGGCTTCCGGGTCATCCGCGAGGCGGGCCTCGAGGTCTCGCAGCAAGCGTTCGACGACGTCAATCTTCGCGCTGCTGAGCTTAGCGAGCTCGGACTTTGACTCGACCTCGACCAAGCCCGAATCATCATCGTCTTGAAGAAACATCTTAAGGACAGAGACTTCCTTAGTCTTCGTAACGTAGTTGCCGGTCAGAGCCGGCGGTGTCTCCGCCTGCATCTGGGTTTCGTCGACGACGCACAGGTGCGCGACGTTCCGGAAGCTCAAGCTGTCAGTGGCGTTCCGGATGTTTTTCCGGACCTGCCGACCGTCAAGGCCGATGGTTCCGAGCAGGAACCGCGAGATGTTCGTATCTGAGGCGGCATTGTGCTTGGGAGTCAGTGTCATGTCGGGGATTGCGAGCGGACCCCCTCGGATGTCGGACCGGTACATGCCGAAGCTGCCGCCGTCGACCGACCGCGTCACGGTCAACGCTTCGCCGTCCGGCATCTCCAAGCCGAGCAACACCGTTGAATACCCCTCGCGCTCGGGGATCTCCTTCAGCGCGTTGGCGCCAAGCATGAAGTCCAGCGCATCGACGATGAAGGACTTTCCTGTGTCCGAAGGGCCGCGCACGAGGGTCACGGCCGGGCCGAACTCCACGCGGGCAGGCTCAACCGACGTTCCGATGAAC
Source organism: uncultured Actinomycetota bacterium (assembly GCA_963814245.1). GTDB lineage: Bacteria > Actinomycetota > Actinomycetes > Propionibacteriales > Nocardioidaceae > Nocardioides. The sequence goes on along the minus strand of CAWFBY010000001.1, from coordinate 540,129 downwards.
GTCAGATGGGTGAGTTTCAGCCGAAGCATCGTCACTGCAACTCCTCCTGCTCGGCTGACGGGGTGAACTCCTCAGACCAGTGCTCGACCACCGAGGACAGTGCTGCACGAAGCGCCTGTTCGTCGAGGGCTCCAAAGTGCTGCACCACCCATGCCGCGCGAGCGCTGAGCCGAGACGCGTACTCGGTCTCGAGCAGACTCGTGAAACCGTCGGCCGCCTCGCCCGCCCAGAACTCAATTCCGCGGTCCCCGACGCCGACGTGGGCCAGATGTGCGCGGATCATGACCTCCAGCCCGGCTTCGATCGATTGTCGCTTCACACCGAGCTCACTCGCGCGCACCGGCACGGGTGGGTGGAGGCTCTCGGGTCCGCCCAGGTCGGCGCTGTGCAGGACGCTGTGATCGAGCAGGACAAGTTGGTTCAGGTCGAGACGCTCAGGGAACGCCTCCTGCAGGACCATTAGGACCCGTATGCCGACCTCGAGAGGGCTGTTGAGCGGATTCATGACACCTCCTCCGCTGTCCAGGTCACCTTGGAGTCGTTCGCGAGCTGGTGGCAGATCCCCTTGCGGTCTTCGGGGCGGGTCAGCGACACCAGTGGATGAGCGCTGAGATCCAGCAGGGTCGCGTGGTTAAGGACGGCGGTCAGTCGCGACATGGCGGAGCCGTGCTCAGCGTGGACCGTTTCAATGACGCCAGCGTGGACGTCGTCCTGAAGGCGCTCGAAGGTCCCCTCGGGAACTGCGTCACGGGCATCCATCCGCAGGGCTTCGGCCGAGTAGAAGCTGAACCTCTGGCGCTTGAAGTGTTCACCGAACCTCGGGTGCACGGCGAGCGTGCTGCCGTTGCTCAGATCATCGTCGCACCCTTCGGCGTAGACCTTCCGCAGCTCGACCACGTAGTTCGTCTCGTGGGCACCGAGTTGCTCGGGCGGCTCGTCGACCGCAGACCGGCTCAGCTCCGGTGTGCCGAAGCGCCCGAGGTGGAACTTCGTCTTGGCGTGGGTATCCAGGGCCTCATGCAATTGCACCGACTTGAACCTCGAAAAATCTGTGGCCGTGGCGAGCTCCCGGACCCGGCCCAAGACGTCGTTCTCGACGTCCTTCACCAGCGACCCACCGGCGTCCAGCGCGGCGAGGAACCCACCCCGCAGCTTCGTGGGTTTACTCAGGAGCCGGTTGAGTGTTCCTCCGCAGCCCTTTGGGGCGAGGAACTGGTATGTGTCAGGCAGAACATAGTCTCCGGCGTCGACATGCAAAAAGACCTTGAGTATCTCCGCCCAGGCATCAGCCGGCCTCAGCTCCCGCGCGAAGTGCTTGCCTTGGAAGCAATCCCACGGTCCCTCGAGCCCTTGCTCGGACTTAAACGCCGCGACGTCGATGCCCTGGTCACCGGGACCGCCCAGCTGCTTGATCTGAATGTAGTCCTCATCTAGGCCTTGGGCCCACTCCCTGATGAACTCCTCCCACTCCCCGCTCGGGTAGAAATAGACGCGTTGAGCGGGCGGAACTGCTGGTCCAGCGAGCGTGAGCGGCGGGCCGGCAACTGGCTCCGGCAGATCTGAGAGGATCACCCCTGTGGTGGAAGCCGTCACTCGGAGCACCTCCCGCGTCATCAACTGTTCTCGGCTCAGCACTCTATAGTGACGCGAACGACTCAGGCGGGACGTTGGGGCGATCCCGCGCGACCACAAGCTCGGCGAGTGCCTGTGTGAGTCGCATCTATCTGGGCGAAAGGACTCACTAGCTACGTCTCCGAGACTCGCGAGTCGAAGTTGTGACCGCATTCAGTCCAGAGAAACCTGTTAACCCATGACCCTCGCCCGCCTCTCCAATTGGTTCGCTTCACCGCGAGCGATGGTGTCTGATCATCACGTGACGATCACGCTGTCCACACTCACCGCCGAACAGCTCAGAAACATGGTGACAACCATGAGCGCCTGGCAGCGCGAGGGTGCGGCCGTGCAACTGCATCCGGGGGACGTGGGCTGGTTTTGGCGGTTCGGTGCCGCTGCGACGGCCGCAGCCATCCGCACGTGGAGCGCCGACGGACAGACCCTCGCAGTCGGGCTGCTCGACGAACCCACCGTGTTGCGACTGGCCATCGACCCCGACCTTCAGCAGGACGCAGAGTTGGCGCACCGGCTCGCCGAAGACCTCACCGATCCAGCGCGGGCAGTCGTGAGTGAGAAGGAGGCCTGCGTCGAGGCACCCGCGGGCGCGTTGATCCGCGAGGTCTTGACCGGCGCCGGTTGGCGGGACGACCAACTCTGGACCCCGCTGCGCCGTGACCTGACAACACCAGTGGAGCAAGTGCCGCCGCCAGGGGTGCGGATCGAGGCGATCCGACCCGATCGGGTGGGCGATCGGGTCGCCGTACAACGTGCGGCGTTCACCACCTCGACCTTCACCGAGGAGCGCTGGCACACGATGGCGGCGGGAGCGGCGTACGCCGATGCTCGATGTCTGATCGCGTACGACGACCAGGGCGACGCGGTCGCGGCGGTGACCGTGTGGTCCGCCGGCCCGGGACGGCCCGGGCTGCTGGAACCGATGGGCGTCCACCGCGACCATCGAGGTCAAGGTTGGGGCCGCGCGATCACCCTTGCCGCAGCCGCTGCCCTCCAGGAGCTGGGCTCATCCAGTGCGGTCGTCTGCACCCCCAGCTCCAACGAGGGCGCTGTCGCGACGTACGCCTCCGCCGGCTTCACGCCACTCCCCGCGGTGCCCGACCTACGCCGCAGCGTGGGCTGAGCGCCGCAGGGCGTCGGGTCGAAGCCACCCGCAACCCCGCGCCGTCGATCGTGACTATTGGCTGTGGCCGCTGCCTCCCGCCGGCTCCCTGACGATCGTGTGCCAATGGACCCAGCTCGGGATCGCATCCACCATCAACCACCTTGGCGCGGATCACGTCATCGCTGCGGCGTCCCGAGCGCGATCCATCTGGGCCACGGAGTGACGAGCGCGAATCACCGGCCGAGGGGCCCGGCAGCCTCCATCGAAGTCATCCGACCGCGAGACGGATCTCGCAGTCGAGTCCGCCGACGCGGGCAAGGCGAGCGTCTGAGGTCACGAGGGGGCAGCCGAACGTTTCGGCGAGGGCGACGTACGCCGCGTCATACCCCGTGAGGTTTTTCCGCAACTCCCACATGCGCCTCACCAAGGGAGCGACGTCGACGAGCTGGATCGTCATGGTGACGAGTGCCGCAAGAGCGTCTTCAGCCCGTTTGTCGCTGAGATCCCCGCCCAGCCAACGGCCGCGGATTGCGGCGAACACCTCGACCACCAGGTGTTGCGGCGCACACCAGTGGGCGTCGCGGGTGAGCTCGGCTCGCGCGGAGTTGCCGATCGGGCCGTCGTCAGTGAGCGCGTTGGTCAACACAGACGCGTCGACCACCATCACCGGGCCTCGGTCTCACTGCGACTCAACTGCGCAACCCGCTCGGCTCGGGCCTTGTCCAGCGTCCGCGTGCTTTCGGCCACCGTCAGACGCGAGCCATCAGTGCGGTCGACGAACCACCCCAGGACAGCCAGGTTGGAGGCTCGTCGAGCCTCGTCAACCACCAAAGTCAACAAGTAGGCCTGCAACGATTGGCCCCGGGCCGATGCCTGTTCGGCGAGGGTTTGCCGGACGTCTTCGGGGACGTCCCGGATCTGGAGTGCCACCATGCATGCAGAATACATGCATGAGTGGTGAGCCCATCTGCTCACGGGAGTTAGGGCCGGTAGCGGACTTCGTCTGGCGAGCAGAACGCCGTCGTCGAGGCGCCGCCGCCGCCGCGGCAAACACCGTCGACAAGCGTCCGCACTCCGATCGGTTCCGAAAGCTGGACGGAGAACGCCACGAAATCGTTGCCTGGACAACTGGCGTCGCCTCGCTGTTTCGGGGTGACCCAGAAGGTCACCACGATCTCTGATTCGCCATACACGATATCTGGCGGGACCACGTCGCCGGTCACGCCGCCGTTGCATCCCAGGCGGGACACGGTCGCCGTGAAACCGGTGGAGGTGCTCGTCAGTCGCTCCTTCTCGTCGACGTACCAAACGGCAGCGTCACCCGGCTTGGCATCGCCAGAGCAGGCTGATAGCGCAACCAACGCCAGGCCGACGATGAGTGCCACCGCACCCCGCCGGTTCGACGCGACAAGCCCCTGGAAACCGCTGGTCATAACTGCAGGACTGCTGCCGCGATGAGGTAGGTCCCGGACACAGCCTCCGGGTCGTGCAAACCTGCCGGGTCGGACAACGCAGCAGCGGAACGAGCCCGCACCGCGACGCCGGGATCCTCAGCCACCAGATCAGCACAGAGCCCCACGATCACGGCACCGGCGTCATGATCGTCGAGGCCATCGAGGGTGAGGCTGTTGTGAAGCAACGTCGCCGCCTCACCGAACACCTCGCGAGCCATCTCAAGATCGACCTCGGGTCGGGCCAGGGCCGTCGCGTCCGCGGTTGCGGCGAACTCCCGGAAGAGTCGCTCTTCGGTAGTGGAGGGCATGCCGCGATGGTTCCAGTGCGTCCCGGTCTGAGCAACCACGATCAATCCGCGCGTGAAAGTTATGGCACAGGGCCCTGCGCGTAAGCCTGGATCTGGCGGGCCAATTCGTCAGCGAGACCAAGCTCCTCAAATGTCACATGCACGGCGTACGGCGCCTCCGAGCCTCCGAGGGGGCCCTCGAGCACGAGATAGCCACAGTGGCTTTGCGCCAACGTGACAACGTCTCCGCGGCTGGTCCTCGCCGTTGCGTAGCCCGTGATCGGCCGGACGCTGAAGTAGCACTCGTCAGCCTCAAGGGCCGGGATCGGATTGGCCGCGGCCCAGCGATCACGCAACAACTTCAGGGCACGCGGGCTGAGTGGCGGTAGCGGTGGCTTGTTGCCCACGAGGCAACCGGTCGCAGCCATCAGACGGTCGCGTGAAGGCTTCACCGGGTTGGAGGTGCTGACGTAGTCGCAGTCCGGCGGGGGGACCTCCTCCCGATGCGTCCTGTTGTTTCGTTGGGCAGCGCGAGCGGCCAAAAGGACCTGGAGGAGTTGACGCCCATCCGGTTTTCCGACTTGGACCGAGGGGCGGTGAATTGCGCCAGTGGCCGGCGTTTTCGTTGGTAGCGGCTCGGTCCGATCCTGTGAGGGAGCGCACGCAGCCAGGAACGTCAGACTGGCTAATGCTGCCGCGCAGGTGTGGACTGCGCCGCATATCGACCACGTCATTTCCCTCACGGGAGGTGGGACGCAATTTCACGACGGAGGGTTGTGTCCGTTCACCGGCCACAGGTTGTCGTCTGTCCGCGTTAGTCGAGCAGGTCCGAGACGGTGGTGGGGGTCAGCCCGGCGTGACGCAGGCGCAGCACCATGCCCGGCAGGGCGTCGTAGGTGTGATAGCCACCGAGGTGCATCAGCACGATCGAGCCCTTCGTCGCGTTGACCACCACCTTGTCCTGCATCGACGCGGCGGTCGGTCCGCCGTCCTCGGTGCGCAGCCAATCGATCGTGTCGACGTCCCACATCAGGGTCTTGGTGTAGCCGAGGGCGGCGGCGGCCGAGAGCGCGTGGGCGTCGTACGCGCCGAACGGCGGCCGCCAGTAGGGCGCCGGCTCCCAGCCCGTCAGGTCGCGGATCACCGCCTCCGCCTGGGTCAACTCCGCCTGGATCTGCTTGGTTGTGGGTGGGTTAGCCGGGCAACTCGACCCATCCCCACCCACGACCAGATTGCAGTGGTGCATGGTGTGGTTGCCGACCTCGAACAGCTCGGGGTGGGCGGCGATCAGCTGCATCACCTCGGTGCCGTCGGCGGTTAGCGCGGTCGCTCCGCTCGGGTGCACGGTGGCGCAGACCCGATCGAGCACCAGACGCTCCACGATGGCGAGCGCCGGGTCAAGTCGACCGCCCAGGTCGAAGGTCAGCGCCACTTCGGGGTCACTCGTGGACACCGTGCGCAGCACCTGGCTCGCACCGGCAGGGGGCTTGGTTGGCACCTGGCACGTGATCGGTTGGGCGCGTAGGGCGAGCGGCCGCCCGATCGGCAGCCACCAGCCCGACCACCCACCGCTGCTCATCAGCAAGTACGGCCGTCCGTCGATCACCGCGCGCCGCTCGGCGGTGCGCGACGTGGGCAGCGTGAGCGCCCGGAAGCGCGTCTCCGTCATCCGCCAGGCCGTGTCGAAGCGGTAGCCGAGGTAGCGCCCGGCGGCCAGAGTCACGGTCTGCGGCGCGTCATAGCGCGTGCTTCCGGCGATGCCGACGAGGTAGGACACCGGCGACTCCAGGACCTCATAGCCCGCGAGCCTGCCGCTCGTCACACGCAGATAGAAGCCGGGCCTGGTGGGGACCGCGCGTCGCCGATCCACCGTCACCGGGGCCGGATCGTTGGCCACGTTGATCCGACGCTGCGCCACCACGGTGCCGTCCAGCGCGAATTCATAGCCAGTCTGCGGGCCGGGCTCAAGCCGTGCCGCTCGCGGCGCGGCCTCGGGCGTCGTACGCGCAGAGGGGGCGGTCGAGACACTTGGGGCGTACGACGCACTCAAGGTCTGCTGCGGCGGCGTAGGGGTGTCCGCCTGACAGGCCACCAACCCCACTGCTAGGAGGGTGACCACCACGATCCGGCTGAACCCAGCCCTCATGCCTCCATCCTTGCTCGCGCATCCGTGCCGCCCAACGTGATGAAGGACGCAGTTGACCGCGTCCCAGAGATGAGGCACGCGCGTGGCCGATCCCGCAGGGTTCGCCTATTCCATCCAGAACGCTTCGAGCAGCACGAGGAGCACCGCCAAGCCGGGGAACAGGGTCAAGGGCAGCCACAGCAGCGACCACGCCTCGTGCTTGGCCTTTGCCACCACCGCAAGCGCGAACCCGGCGAACGAGGCCGCCAGGCCGGCGTACGACGCATAGACAGTGAGGAAGCCCACCCAGGTGTCCTCGACCGCGCTAGCCCCGCCAATCACGTACGCCACACCGAGGACTCCGTAGCCGAGTGCCAAGACGACTGCGGCGGCTTCCGCCAGCCCGACGGCCCAACGGGCCATCCGGGTGTGCATGTGAGCAGGACCGACCGACATCGGCGTCTGCCCGGAAATCGGACCTACCGTCATCGAAACCACCTTCTCGAGCGAAGGTTTTCACCATCTCTTCGCTCACCTCCATTGTCCCTCGCGCTGGCGGAAAGACCAGGCTTGAGGCGGCACCTCCCGCGAGGGAGGCTGGTGTTGGGCCCGGTTCTACACCTGCTCCTTCGGTGGCCCCCAACTCCCGGGTCCAAGGGGTGTTGGTCATGCGCTCACGTGTCGCCCATCTGTTGATCACCTGGCTGGCCGGTGCTTGCCTCGTTGTTTCGGGGCTGGCTTCGCCCGGGGCAGCGACTGCCCGGCCCATGCCCGCCGGGGGGTGGGCTCCGGGCGAGACCATCTCGACCCAACCGTCGGTGCCCGACCTCGCGGACGTCGCGGTCGGTCCGGGCGGAGAGATGGCCGCGATCTGGGCGACCAACGGGGTCACGCGGGTGGCCCGGCGTACCGCGGCTGGCACCTGGGGCGATCCGGTGCGACTGAGTTCGGCTGCCTATCCGTCGGCGAGCTCTCCTCAAGTCGAGTACGACGGCTCCGGTCGGCTCACGGCGGCGTGGATCTATGGCGAGCAGGGCGGCGAGATGTACATCGAATATCGCCGGACTCGCCCGGACGGCAGCTGGGGCGGCGCCCAGACCGTTGGGCAGTGGGACTACGGGCACTACTCAAAACTCGACCTCGTCGCCAACCCTGACGGGGACCTGGTGCTTGGCTGGATGACCGCGGTAGGCGCCTACCTGGCCGACAAGGCTGGGACGCACTATCCGGGCAGCAAGAGAGTCTGGAAAGCAGTCTCGTTCGACCTCGCAATCGCCGACAACGGCCTACGCGTCGCCGCTCTGATGACCGACGACGGCACGACCCAGGCCCTGGAGGTGATCCGCAAACAGGCTGGCGGGTCGTGGAGCGACCCCGCAGTCCTGTGGACCGGGTCCGATGTCGGCACGCTGCCCCAGCCGGGTGTTGCGGTCGATGCCACCGGCACTGCCACGGTCGTCTGGCGTCAGCCCGGCACCGCGGGGACCTGGAATCTGGTCGCCTCCCGAGCGGCACAGGACGGCGACTGGTCGGCCCCCGAAATCGTGGGCGCCAAGGTCGGCCTGGGCCCGACGGTGGTGCAAGGCACTCCCGACGGCGACGTGCTGATCGTGTTCCGGCGCTATAGCGGCACCGTCAAGGCAGTTCGGTACGCCGGCGCGTGGGGCGCGCCGGTGCTGCTCGGCGCCGCGGACCCCGGGGTGAAAGACCTCGCAGCCGCCATCGATCCGAGCGGCCGGGCCGTCGCGTTGTGGTCCCCGCAGGCGGTGCCGGGCGCCCTGGGCGCCGGCGTACTCGCGGCCGTGATGACTCCCCTCGGGGTGTGGCGTCCCGTCACGACACTGCTGCCCCCCGGACAACTGATCGCGCGCGGATCCCTGCAGGCGGCCGCAGGTCACGGTGACCTCCTCGCGGCCTGGTCCAAGCGTCGTAGTGACGGCTCGTTTGTGGTGATAGCCCGGGTCTGGGGTGATGCCTGATTGTGGGACTCAGGGTACGAGCAGCGCCGCAATCGGCGCACCTTGCTTGCCCTCCAGACCGCCGAGGGTCGGTGGGCACGTGGCTGACGACCCCCACGGCCAGCCTCGGCTCGATAACTCCCGCGGAGTGGCTCGCCGGGGAAGGGGAACGAGACCTCCTGCTCAACCTTGCCCGCAAGACCGCTGTTCGCTGGGCTGCATGAGTTGGCACGAAAGCACGTGGCGCTGTCGGCGCCGGACAAGGCCGCGTTCGACTTCACGAGGTTCCCACGCAAGTCCCTGAGAGCGGGCGCGGTCTGGTATCGCCAGCATCACGACCGGCCAGCCGCCGTTGACCGTGGCGTCTGGCACTTCGCGTCACACCCTGAGGGCGCCGAGGGGGGTGGACGATTCGACCTGAATCACCCCAACGGCACGTGCCATCTGGCCACGTCTGAGTCTTCCGCGATCAACGAACTCTTCGGCCCCGACCACGCCGCCCGCGGGTGGGTCGATGCCGACTTGCTTCACGGCCGAGTGCTGTCCGCGGTCGCACTGCCCGACGATGTCAAGGCAGCAAACACGACCTCCAGTCGGGCTGCGGACTTCCGCGTGACCAACGAACTGGCAACGACCGAGCGGCATGACGTCAGTCAGGCTTGGCCCAGATGCTGTACGACGCCGAGTTCGGCGGCGAGTTCGCGACACTTCGCTTCTCGCCCGGCACCGCGAGGGGGCTGGCGCTGTTTGGTGACGCTCGGCGTGCCTCGCCCGACCTGCCCGCCGATGCCGGTTCGTGGCGTCGTGGAGCAACTCGGCATCGACGTGGTGGACCGGCCGCCAGTGGCGGCCGTGACGCTCGTCCAGCACTCCTAACCTGGTGTCCGAGGTCGGGATCAGGCTCGCCTCGTGGCGCGTTAGTGTGGCGATTATGAACGTCACTGTCGTCGGTTCTGGTAATGGCGGGCTTGCGACCGCCTTCGACTTCGCGGATCACGGCCACACTGTGCGGCTCTTCGACAGTCCCCATTTTCCCGACCATGTCGAAGAGGTTGCTGGCGCGGGTGGGATCCACGCCACCGGTGAGATCGAAGGCTTCGCTGAGATTGCCTACGCCGGCCACGACGCCGAGCGGGCGCTCGAGGGGTCCGAGTTGATCGTGCTCGTCGGCCCGGCGTACAGCACCGAGCATCAAGCTGCCTCCGTCGCGCCGTACCTCGTGCCTGGGCAAGCGGTGCTGATCTGCCCAGCCTCGTGCGTTGGGGCGATCGTGTTCAAGCGCACCGCCGGCCTCGCTCTGGATGACGAGTCGATCACGGTCGGCGAGACCAGCACCCTGCCGTACGCCGTGCGCATCGTCGCGCCAGGGCGGATCAACGTGTTTCACAAGTTGAGCGGCGGCGTGTTCGTCGCCGGGCTACCCCGTTCGGGCACCGGCCGACTGTTGTCGATGATCCAAGACGTCTACCCGGGGGCGGAGGCCGCCGACAGCGTCTTCCAAACGACCCTGCAAAACGGCAACCCGGTCATCCACCCCGCGGTGACTCTCCTCAACGCGGGTCTGATCGAGCGAACTGCCGGCGGGTTCCTGTTCTATGAAGAAGGCGTCACCCCGGCCGTCGGTAGGGCGATCGAAGCGGTCGACCGGGAGCGGCTGGCCATCGCCGAGGCGCTCGGGGTGCGGGTGCTCTCGGAGCCCGACCTCGGAGTGGTGCAGGGATATATGCATGAAGCCAACTATTCGACCGGCTACTCCACCGCCCCGGGATTCCTCGGGATCGGCGCGCAGAGCCAGCTCGACAACCGCTATCTGACCGAGGACGTCGGCTATTCCCTGGTGTTCTTGAGTGAACTCGCGGGCCGAGTGGGTGTCGAGACACCGACGATGGAGGCCCTGATCACCATGGCGTCGATCGTCTTGGGTCGTGACTTCCGCGCCGAGGCGGCGCGCACCCTGGCGAGCCTGGGCCTCGATGGCATGACTGCCGCCGAGCTCGCTGCCTTGTGAGTCACCCACGAGGAGGGGGTTTGCTGCCGTGAGGTTCGGACGCGGACTGGTGCCGGCCGTGCTGCTCGTCGCGGGCTTTGTTCTGATCGGGTGTGGAAGCGACGATCCTGATGCACAGCAGGCCCACGTCGGCAGCAGCAGTGAGTGCGTTTTCTTGGTGACGGTTGATGGCCGCAAGTACACCGGTTGGTCTTTGCCCGACGACTCCCGGGTCGCGCTTGACGGCCCGGCAATAAAGGGCGTGATCGACAACTGTGAAGACGTGTTCACAGAGTCTGGGCCCGCGCAGGAAGTCCTTCACCCAGAGCCGGCGGAGTTCCGCCGGATTGCTGGTGTGCCAGCGGAGATGGCCGTGTTCTCGACCAGCTTTCCCGACAAACGAATGATCTTCGTGGCCTACCCCCTGACCTTCCACAACAGCTCCGACGCGCCGCCCGAACTCTTTGACCTGCTCAACCCCATCGCGTCCGACAAGTTCTAGAGCTCTTCGGAGAACGCCCCAGCTGGTCAGGCTCACCGCCCACCCCGGGCTTGTCCCCGGGCACGTCTAGATTCCAACCATGAACCGCACGGACCGGCCGTACGCCGTCGTGGAAGCGTTGCGGGCCGCCGGGCCCAGGGGCCGGACCGCGCGGCAACTGGCTGACCGCTTCGAGGTGAGTGTCCGCACGATCGAGCGCGATCTCAGCGCGTTGGGGCAGGCCGGCGTGCCTCTCGCAACCAAGCAGGGGCGCAATGGCGGCTTCTCCATCGACCCGTCGATGAGCCTGCCACCGCTCAACTTCACGGCCCGCGAGGCCGCTGCCGTTGCAGTGGCGCTGAGCCGAAGCGGTCATGTGCTCTTTGGTCGAGATGCCCGCAGTGCTCTGCAGAAGATTGTGGCTGCGATGCCCGAGAGTTCCCTCGAGGAAGCGAGAGCGACCCTCGCCAGAGTCAAGCGGTTGGTGCAACCGGTGCCCGAGCCGGACATCGAAGTTGCGGTCGTGATCTGGCGGGCCTTCCGCGAAAACCGCGCCTTGAAGATCTCCTACGTCGACGATGGCGGCGTTGAGACTGAGCGCGAAGTCGATCCGGACGAGGTGGTGGTTGGCCCCACGGGCTCCTACCTCTCAGCGTGGTGTCACTTGCGTCAAGACGACCGAGTGTTTCGCCTCGATCGCATCACCAATGCTGTCGTAGCGTCGTCGGCCACGCGAGTGCCGCGGCGCAACAAGCGCGAGGACTCGAGGAGACCAGCCACGGCGGCACTGCGATTCCCAGAACTTCTGCCAAAGACCGACATAGGGCTGTCGCGAACACCTGAGAACGTCATCACATCCCGCCAGTTGGGCGGACAAACCGACACCTCAGGAGACCATCATGACCAACCCCGCTTCCGGAACCCTCGCCTGGTTTGAGGTCGCCACCGACGACCCGGATGGTGCGGCCGCGTTCTACGGCAGACTCTTTGACTGGACCTTCAAAGCGGATGGCCCAGCCGCCGAGGGTGGCATGGATTACCGCAACATCACGGCCACGGGCTCGGGGACCCCCATGGGCGGGATCCTCGGCACCGGAGGACAGGCCCCGAACCACGCCATCTTCTACATCCTGGTCACGGACGTGGACGCCACCTGCGCGCAGGCCGAAAGTCTGGGCGGATCCGTGGTGTACCGGCAGGTCGACCCGGGCCCCGGGGTCCCGAAGTTTGCCCTCCTGACGGATCCGACAGGCAACCAGTTTGGCGTCTTTACCCCGCCTGGCATGTGATGGCGCCCGCTTCGGCAATCAGTGAGCCATGTCCACGAAGCGCGAGTAGTGACCCTGGAAGGCCACGGTGATGTCGCGGGTGGGGCCGTTGCGGTGCTTGGCCACGATGAGGTCGGCCTCGCCGGGACGTGTCGACTCTTTCTCGTAGACATCGTCGCGGTGAAGCAGAATCACCATGTCACTATCCTGCTCCAAACTGCCAGATTCGCGTAGGTCAGACAGCATCGGCCGCTTGTCAGAGCGCTGCTCGGGACCACGGTTGAGCTGCGACAACGCGATGATGGGGACTTCGAGTTCTTTGGCCAGCAACTTAATCTGGCGGGAGAACTCGGAGACCTCCAACTGGCGCGATTCGACCTTCTTGCCCGAGCTCATCAACTGCATGTAGTCGATGACCACCAGCCGCAGGTCGTGGCGTTGCTTGAGCCGGCGGGCTTTGGACCGGATCTCCATCATCGTCATGTTGGGGGAGTCGTCGATGAACATCGGCGCCGAGGACACTTCGCCCATTTTGCGTGCCAACTTGGCCCAGTCGTCGTCGTTCATCTGCCCGTTGCGGATGTGATTGAGTGGGACCTTCGCCTCAGCCGACAACAGTCGCATCGTGATCTCGGACCGCGTCATTTCGAGAGAGAAAAAGACGCTGGTCATGTTGTTCTGGATCGAGGCAGCCCGACACAGGTCCAGGGCCAGGGTGGAGTTGTGCGTTGGAATCATGGAGTCCCCCGCCAAGTACATCTTTTCGGCGTTGTCCACCTGAACGCAACGGACGGGAACACTGCCCAGCGGCCGAACGTCAGTTATGTACCGCCGCCCGATGCGTGCGGTTGAGGTGGGTCGCTCTGCCTTATGGGCCAGTTGTTTGCGTTCAAGCCAGAACACGTCGTCCGTGGTCGAGAAGTTCAAGATGTAGCAGGTGCTCGTGTGCTCTGAACGACCCCGGACTCGTTTGCGTCGACGTCCGCACCGGTATCCGAGGCTCACGACAAGTTCATAGACATCTTTAGCCAAACGCTCGTTCGTGACGCTGAATTGACATGACCCGACACCCTTGACCACAGTTCCGTCGGTGTCCATCAGCCCAGCTAGCAGCGCGCGACGATCAGACTCACTTGATCGCAGGTACGAGCTAGGAATGTGCTTGTCGTTGAGCACTCCGGCGCTGCGCAGGAGTGCTGTAAAGGTCCCATGGTCTGCTCGGCAATCAGCACAAAGGAACGCACCCGTCATCGGTGAACCGCAATCTGGGCACACGCGGCGCCGCCCAACTTCGGGATTGGGCACCTTTATCGAATACAGCATTGCTCCTCGATGTTCAACCACGTACCCGCGGCCCTCGATGTACATCGGAATCTCGTTGGTCTCGCAGGTGATCCGTCCACTAGCGCTGTGGCCGTCACCAAGCCATGCGCCGAGCACGTAGGGGTCCACTGGAAGCGTGCACTCCGTGCCGACGATGGGGCTCGCATTGAGCACGGCGTGATTCGCACGTCGATCCAGACCGATCTTCAAGGTTGCCTGGATCTCCTCGGTCGTCACCACCTTGGGGTGAATCCTTTGATTACGTGTGCGGTTGTATTGACGCTCAGCAGCCCACCTGGATTTTCGGGCAGCGCGAGTCTCAGTTAGCCACTGGTGCTCGGCATCTGCAACGATCCGCGAGCCATCAGAGAACACCACTTCGAAACAAGGCCGGCCGTGCATAACTTCGGTGGCCGCGACCACCCGGGTCGGGCGGCCTAGGGCGTCGTACAACTCGTCGCCGACTGCCACTTCGCCCATCGTCGTCCAGCCGCGGGGCGTCGGTAGGGGCGTGTCCAATGCCAGGGCCTTGCCCATCGCGGGTCTCGCCGCAACGATGATCATCTGCCCGGCGTGCAGACCGTTGGTGAGGTCATCGAGATCGGCGAACCCGGTGGGGACGCCATAAAGCCCCGCATCACGGTTGCCGATCGCCTCGATCTCGTCGAGGACGCCGTCCATGATGTCCGACAGCGGCGCGTAGTCCTCCGCCGTACGGCGATCGGTGACCTTGAAAACCTCCGCCTGCGCCTGGTCGACCACATCGTCGACCTGGCCCTCGCCGGCGTAGCCGATCTGCACGATCTTGGTGCCCGCATCGACCAGCCGCCGCAGGATCGCCTTCTCGCGCACGATCTCGGCGTAATAGCCCGCGTTGGCGGCGATCGGCACATTGGCCGAAAGAGTGTGCAGGTACGGCGCGCCGCCCACGCGCACCAACTCGCCGCGGCGTTGCAGCTCGGCCGCCACCGTCACCGGGTCGGCCGGCTCGCCACGCCCGTAAAGATCGATGATCGCGTCGTGGATGATCTCGTGGCTCGGGCGATAGAAGTCCACCCCGCGCAGCGCCTCGGCCACGTCGGCGATGGCGTCCTTCGACAGCATCATGGAGCCCAACACCGATTGCTCGGCCGCCATATCCTGAGGCGGCGTGCGGTCGCCCGGTCGCATCGGCGCCTCGCCAGGGGCGTACGACGCGGGGCCGTCGCCCCACCCGTCGAACGGCGGCTCGAGGTCGCGGCCCGCGGGCGAATCGGTGATGCTCAACAGTCCTCCTGGAAGGGGCACCCGAGGAATGTCCCCGTAAACCTCGGTCTCGATCCACACGCTAGAACCGACCACCGACAGTCCGGATCGCGCGTGGTGCCCGCGCGAGTCCGAGCCCGGACGTTACGTCCCCTGGCCACTCCCGCGAAACCGAGTTATCCACAACCCCTGTTGATAACTATGGTTGGCCCGTGGACGACCTGGGGAGGCATCTGCACTACCTGTTGACTAGTCTGTGGAGACAGCCCGATCTTCCTCCCGCTGCACGTCGCTGACCTGCGCAAACGTGGCAGGAGGCCTGTGCATTCAAAATACTTGCAAAGATTGTCCGTTCACCTTCTCGTCATCTGGACGACGGTGTTGGTTTGTCGACAAGGCGGTCCAGCGATTCGGCTATCTACAGGATGTCCACAATCATGCGAAGCCCCTTTTGGGCTAGTCATGTTAGAGGCATCTAAGCCTTGGAGTCCTTACAATGACTAGTCCACCACCGAGTCGACCCGACAACCGCGCCCACGATCGCGAGATCGTCCGGCTGGCCGTTCCCGCGTTCCTAGCGCTCGTGGCCGAACCGCTCTTCCTGCTTGCCGACGCCGCCATCGTCGGTCACCTCGGAACGCCCCAACTCGCCGGCCTGGGCATCGCGGCCGTCGTCCTGCAGACCGTGGTCGGGCTCTGCGTCTTCCTGGCCTACGGCACCACCGCCTCGGTCGCGCGCTATGTCGGCGCCGGCAATCGACAGCGCGCGCTCGCGCAAGGCATCGACGGACTCTGGCTGGCGGTCCTGATCGGGGTGATCGCCACCCTCGCCGGCGTCGCGCTCACCGGCCCCCTCGCGACCGCCTTCGGGGCCGACCCCACCACGACCGGCCACGCGACGACGTACCTCCGGATCGCCTTCCTCGGCACCACGCCCCTGCTCCTGATGCTTGCCGCCACCGGGGTCTTGCGCGGTCTGCAAGACACTCGGACGCCACTCGTCGTCGCGGTCGGTGGGAACGCGCTCAACATCGTCCTCAACGTCGCGTTGGTGTACGGCGCGCATCTGGGCATCGCCGGGTCGGCCTGGGGGTCGGTGCTCGCCCAAGTCGCCTCCGCCACGGCACTGATCGGCGTCGTCGTACGCGCGGCAAAGCGCGAGGGCGCCTCACTGCGCCCCGACCTGCCGGGCATCCGCGCCGCGGCCCACGCGGCCATTGCCCTGGTCATCCGCACCCTGACGTTGCGCGCTGCCCTCATCGTCACGACGTACGCCGTCATCCAGGCGGGCTCGACCGGCGCCACCGACCTGGCCGCCCACCAACTGGCGTTCACCATCTGGAGCTTCTTGGCCTTCGCCCTCGACGCGATCGCCATCGCCGCCCAGGCTCTGACCGGCCGCTATCTCGGTGCCGGTGACGTGACCAGCGCCCGCGCGATCACCCGCCGGATGATCAGGTGGGGCGCGGTCAGCGGAGTCGTCACCGGCCTCGCGCTCGCCGCCACGTCACCCCTACTCGGACACCTCTTCACCAACGACACCGGGGTGCGCGGGTTGCTCACCCCGGTGCTGCTCGTCGCCGCCCTCGGGCAACCCATCGCCGGCGTCGTGTTCGTGCTCGACGGGGTGCTCATCGGCGCGGGGGATGGCACCTTCCTGGCAAAGGCCGGGCTGGTCGTGCTCGCGATCTACACCCCCGTGTTGCTCGTCGCCGCGGCGTTAGCCACCAGTCATGGCCTGCTGTGGATCTGGGTGATCTTCTCGGCCGTCTTCATGGGGGCGCGGTGCCTCATCCTGCTCCGGCGAGCCGCCGGCGACAGCTGGCTGGTCACCGGCGCCCACTAGGAAGTGAGGAGTCGGTCGGCGACCGGACGAAACGACACCGGCCCGTCCCCCACAGCAGGGGGACGGGCCGAAAGTCGGGCGAATCGAGGTCAGGCAGGGATCACGTTGAGGGCAACGTTGGCCGAAACCTCGTCGTGCAACTTCACCGACACCGCGTGGGAGCCGAGCGACTTGATCGGGTTGGCGACCACGATGGTGCGCTTGTCGACAGGCTCGCCGGCAGCGGCGCCGAGGGCGGCAGCGATCTCGGCGGTGGTGACGGCGCCGAACAGGCGACCGGTCTCCCCCGCACGGACCTTGACCGCGACCGGGGCACCCTCGAGCTTGGTCTTGATCTCCACGGCATGGTCTTGACCGCGCACCGCGCGAGCGGCGCGAGCGGCCTTGATCGAGTCGATCGTCTTTTCGGCGCCGCGGCTCCACCGCGTGGCCAGGCCACGCGGGACGAGGTAGTTGCGGCCGTAGCCGTCCTTGACCTCGATCACATCGCCGGGCGAGCCGAGGCCGTCGACTTCCTGAATCAGAATGATCTTCACAGTCTCGACTCCTCTCAGCGACCGGTGGACGTATAGGGCAGGAGCGCGACCTCGCGGGCGTTCTTCACAGCGATCGCAATGTCGCGCTGATGCTGAACGCAGTTGCCGGTCACCCGACGGGCACGGATCTTGCCCCGGTCGGAGATGAACTTGCGGAGCAGCGTGGTGTCTTTGTAGTCGACACCGGTCGCCTTCTCCTTGCAGAACTGGCAAACCTTCTTCTTAGGCTTGCGAATCACTGCTTTAGCCATTGTGGTGCTTCCTTTCGCGAAGCCCGAGCCAGAGTGACTGGCTCGGAATGGTGTGAGTGAAGTGGGTGGACGGAACAGAAGAGATGGAACAGATCAGAAGGGAGGCTCATCCGAGCTGACGCCCGGAGCGCCCCAAGGATCGGCAGCCCCGCCAGCGGGACCTCCAGCGGGCGCCCCACCAGCGGATGCCCCACCAGCGGATGCACCGCCCGAGAAGCCGCCGCTGGGAGCGGGGGTTGCCCACGGGTCATCGCCCGCGGGTTGTCCGCCGCCACCGGTGTAGCCGCCACCGCCGCCTTGGCGGGTCGTGCGGCTGATCTTGGCCGTGGCGTATTTCAAGCTGGGGCCGACTTCTTCGACCTCGATCTCGAAGACGGTGCGCTTCTCGCCCTCACGGGTTTCGTATTGACGAGACTTCAACCGACCTTGGACGACCACGCGCATGCCCTTTTGCAAGGACTCGGCGACGTTTTCGGCCGCTTGGCGCCACACCGCGCAGGAGAGGAACAGGGCATCCCCGTCCTTCCACTCGTTGGACTGCCGGTCAAAGGTGCGCGGCGTGGAAGCGATGCGGAAGTTGGCGACGGCCGCCCCCGATGGGGTGAACCGAAGCTCCGGGTCGTCAACGAGGTTGCCGACCACCGTGATGATGGTTTCGCCTGCCATGCCAGGCCTCCTTCTGGGAATCGATAGGTCGATCGAGTACGACGCTCATCGTGGCCGAGACCACCGACAAGCGGTAGTGCCTCTCCACAGCCGCGCTCGATCGCGACCCACGCTTAGTGAGCGTCGGGCCGCATGACCTTGGTGCGCAGGATGGATTCGTTCAAGCTGAGCTGGCGGTCGAACTCCTTGACCGTGGCCGGCTCGGCGGTCAGCCCGATGACGGCGTAGATGCCTTCAGCGTTCTTCTTGATCTCATAAGCCATCCGGCGGCGGCCCCACACGTCGACGTTGTCGACGGTGCCACCATCCTTGCGGATGACGTTGAGGTATTTGTCGAGCGACGGTTCGATGGTGCGCTCTTCAAGGCTGGGGTCAAGGATGACCATCACTTCATAGGTACGCAAAGCGGTCTCCACCTCCTCTGGACTAAGGCGACCACGGTCTCTCCGTGGCAGGAGGGCGCTGCGTTCCCGGCGAGGCGCGAGCTGAATCTGCTCGGCCTGATCGGGGCTCTCCGGACGCACCCCATCGGTGGGATCCGCTCTGAGAACGCCCCAGGCTAACAGCGCAGGTGCATCGCCCGCGAATCCCTGTGGGTAGGGTCGAAGGCGTGGACCCTCTCACCTCCAGTGCTCTCGCAGCCGCCCGCGCGCGGGTCGCCCCCCACATCCCGCCCACCCCCACAAGACGCTGGCCCTTGATCGAGGCGATCACCGGTGTGGAGACCTGGATCAAACACGAGAACCACAATCCGACGGGGGCGTTCAAGGTCCGCGGCGGGATCAACTTCGTGGCGCGTCTCTTGGCCGAAGACCCTGCCGCAGCGGGTCTCATCTCGGCCACCCGGGGCAACCATGGACAGAGTCTGGCATTCGCCGGTGGGGTCGGCGGACTGCCGGTGGTGATCGTGGTCCCCGAAGGCAATTCGCCCGACAAGAACGCCTCGATGCGCGCCCTGGGAGCCGAGTTGATCGTGCACGGTCGCGACTTTCAGGCGGCTCGCGAGTACGCCGATGCGCTGGCCATCGAGCGCGGGCTGGTCGGCGTACCCCCGTTTCACGAGTGGCTGATCGAAGGCGTCGCGACCTACGCCGCGGAGTTGCACGAGGCGGTGCCGGACCTGGACACCATCTATGTCCCCATCGGGATGGGCTCCGGCGCCACGGCCAATGTGTTGGTGCGCGATCTGCTCGGCGTGAAGACCGAGATCGTGGGAGTGGTCTCGGAGTTGGCGCCCGCCTATGCCCTGAGTTTCGCCGCGGGGGAGGTGGTCAGCACTCCCACGGCCGACACCTTCGTGGACGGGGTGGCCTGCCGAACTCCCGATCCCGAGGCCGTGCGGCTGATCAACGCCGGGGTCAGCCGGATCGTCCAGGTGAGCGAACGCCGGGCGGAGGAGGCGATGGCGTTGATGTACCGCGCCACCCACAATCTCGCCGAACCCGCCGGGGCCTTCGCGCTGGCAGGCCTGTTGACCGACCTGGACACCCACCCGGAGTTGGCGACACCGGACCGCAAGGTCGCGGTGATCCACAGCGGCGGCAATGCCGACTTCGACATCCTCGCCCGCGTGATGCACGCCCAGGAGGGCTCGTGACCACTCCCACCTCGCTCCTCATCGGCGCCCACGTCGACCAGACCGACCCCCTCGCCGAGGCCGCAGCGCGGCAGGCCCCACTGGTGCAGTTCTTCTTGGGCGACCCCCAGGGCTACAAGGGCCCGGACGTGAAGTACGCCGGCGGCACGGACGCGCTGCGCGCCGACGCCGAGGCCGCCGGGGTGGCGCTGTATGTCCACGCGCCGTACATCATCAACGTCGCCACCACCAACAACCGGATTCGGATCCCTTCGCGCAAGCTGCTCCAACAACACGTCGACGCGGCGGCCGCGATCGGCGCCCGGGGCCTGATCGTGCACGGCGGCCACGTCAACGCCGCCGACGACCCGGCCGTTGGTTTCGACAACTGGCGCAAGGCCATCGAGGCGACCGACCTTAAACTGCCACTGTTGATTGAGAACACCGCGGGCGGCGACAACGCCATGACGCGTTATCTCGAGCGGATCGACCGAGTGTGGGACGCCATCTCCTCGGCCAACGGCGCCGACCAGGTCGGCTTCTGTCTCGACACCTGCCACGCCCACGCGGGTGGCAACGCCTTGGAGACGGTCGTCGCTGACGTCCTAGCCATCACCGGCCGGATCGACCTGGTGCACTGCAACGACAGCCGAGACGACTTCAACTCCGGCGCCGATCGACACGCCAACTTCGGGACCGGCCGGATTGATCCCGACCTGTTGGCGGCCGTCGTCCGCGACGCCGGGGCACCCGTCGTTTGCGAAACCCCCGGAGGCCCCGCCGAGCACCTGGCCGACTTTGACTGGTTGCGCAGCCGGCTCTGAGTTGAATGGTAGATTTCTACCATGATCACTACCATTGATGCGGCGGGCAGGATCGTCGTGCCCAAGGCCGTCCGAGATGCGATGGGTCTCTCTGCTGGAAGGAGAATCGACGTGGTGTTCACAGACGGTCGGATCGAGATCGAGCTCGCTCCGGCTCAGGTCGGCGTCGAGATGGTGGATGGCCTGCCGCGACTCGTGCCGAGCGAGCCGATGCCACCGCTCACGGATGAGCAGGTGCGCGACACCCTCGAAGCCACGCGCCGGTGACGTTGCGCGCTTGCGACACCAGCGTTTTGGTCCCCGCACTTGTGCCCTGGCATCCCGACCACGTCGCCACTAAGAACGCGTTGACCGGAGTGGGGGTTGTGCCGGCACACGTGCTGATCGAAGCGTTCTCTGTGTTGACGCGCCTGCCCGCGCCGCATCGGGTCGCCCCTGCCGATGCGGCTGCCGTCCTCCAGGCACTCCCGCTTAAGTTGGTCACCCTGCCGGCCGCCAAATACGCGGCGCTGATCCCGCACTTCGGGGATCAAGGGATTCGCGGAGGTGCGGTGTACGACGCGGTGGTCGCGGCCACCGCTCGGCACCACGGGGCCACGCTTGTCACCCGCGACCGCAGGGCCCGAGCCACCTACGACTTGGTGGGCGTCACTTACGGCTTGGTGTGAGGCTCGCGTGGAGCGCGGCCAGGGCTTCCTCCAACAGCACATCGCGCCCAGCCTCGAGCGCCTCCACATCCAACACGACGACGCGATCTGGGGTGACCCCGATTGCCTCAACCACAACTCCGTCCGCGGTGTGATAGCGCTCGGCGGACATGGTGTAGCCCCAGCCGTTGGGCAACCGACGTCCCGAGAGGTCCGAGAAGTGCCCCGACGTGCGCTCACCCACGATGGTGACGTGGTCGCGTTCGCGCATCGCCAGGGCCATCGTCTCGGCCGCGCTGAACGTGCCCCCGCTGGTCAGCAGGGCCACGTTGCCCTTGAAGGCACCCGGTGCGGACGCCCGGACATAGACGGGAGTTGGTGAGGTGAAGGCGTCATGGGCGGGGCCGTTGCGCGTCTGCTCGGTCCAGGCCACCGCGCGCTGGCCGGAGAAGCGCGCCGCGATCGCCAGGCCCACCGAGTCCCAGCCGCCTTCATTGGCGCGCAGATCGACGATCATGGATCCGGCGCCCTTCAGGTCGCGGAACGCCGAACGAACTGCCGCGACGGCCGATCGCCGGTCTCCGCGTTCGGAGCCACCGGGGGACAACTCCTCCAGACTGGCGATGCTGAGGTAGCCGACCCCCTCGATCAGCCCCCAAGCGATCCGCCCCCGGGCCGCGCGGGTCAGGGGACCGGTGAGGTAGTGCGTTTCGGCGTTCTCGACCAGGGCGTACGTCGCGTCGTACTTGCGATAGACCGAAACCCAGGCGTCTTCGTCGCGCCCCAGGGACGGCGCGGTCAGGCTCGAGTGGCCGTCATCGAGGGCGCGCAGCATCGCGAGCATCGTGGCGTACAACTCCTCGTCGGTCGGGTTCGCACCGAGGCGGGCACACGAGACGCGCCCCCACTCGTCCCACGTGCGGCCGTGGAGTCGCTCCCCAAAGCCCGCATAGTGCCGATCGAAGCGGCGCCACAACACATCGAAGGCCGGGATGTCGCAGCCGGCGAAGCGACCGGTGTCAGCAGGGGGCTGAGCCGCCAAGCGCGGGCTTCGGAGGGTGGTCAGGGCCGGCGCAGCGAGGCCGAACAACGCAGCCGTCAGCAGCATCGCCAGCACCCACGGCGTCGCCGAGCGCGCGGCTGGCTTCAGCAGCTCGCTCCGTTGATCCGGTTGTTCCTGGTCGTGATGGTGTCATCCGTGCTGCCGTCAGCTTCGGTGCGCGTGTCCTTGCCGTTGACCACGCGGTCCGAGGTCGGCGCGGGCGCACAGTGACGTTGGGTGCGCGGATGTTCGGTGCGCGCGGGCGATCCGACGTCGTACGACGCAGTCGGCGCTTTTGCCGCAGGGACCAGCACCTGGGTGGACAAACCGCCGGCCACCAGGGCAGCGGCGATGCTCAGCCGCTTGATGACGACGACGATGCTGCGGATATGAAGGTGGATGTGGCGAACTCCGAGATTCACGTTCGTTGCTCCGTTTGGTAGGACCGAAACCGTGTCGTCCACTCAACCACAAATGCGGCTGGTCTAGACAGTTTCGCGCTTGCGGTGGCACCCTAACCGCAGCCGCTGTCGTGGTCCCGAGCCCCGGCAGCGGCTCATCGGGGAGCCTCGGATGAACCGCAAGTGGGGACGAGTCATACGAGGTTTCGCACGGGACCCACGCCCGTGCTCCGGGGGACGAGCGCGAGTTCGTCTCCCGGGCCGGCCCCACGGGAGGGGTTCAGCCGGTGACCAAGACCCGGAGTTGGCGCACCTCGGCCGGCGCACTCAGGTCGTCTCGAGTGAGTTCCAGGCGCAGCGGCGCTGGCCGCTCGTCACCGCGGAACACCAAGAAGCGCAAGGCCCACGAGTTGTCCTCAGTGGTGGTGGCGTCGGGGTTATCGGGATGGCACAGCGGCACCAGATGTCCGGGGAGTTCGGCGACCTGCCAACGGTTGCGACTCATGCCGCGGCGAAACCGCAACTCCAGTCCAGAGCCGGCGCGCAGCCGGAGAACCTTGCCCGAGGGTGGATCTGTGACGACCTTCAACATCTGTGCTCCCGGTGGTCAGGCGCCCGGGACTGGGCGGCGTTGACCCTGAGGAACACCGTTCACGTGGCTAGATACACGACCGTGAGGGGACTTCCGAATCCAGGGAAGGCAGCCCGGCAAAGCGAGTTTGCCGCCCGACGGAGCTCAGCACATCTGCGGCGCCCCAGGGCTCGAAGCCCAGGAGGCGACCAGAGCCCCGAAGGCGCGTTCGCGAGCGATGGCGGGCTGGCTTCGATCGGCGAGGACCGCGATGAGGGTTTCGGTGCAGCGACGGTTGCGGCCGGCCGCGGCGACTGCCGACACCTTGGCCTCGTGGGCGGCGATTCCGTCGGCCGCGATCTCGTGGGCCAACACGTCCAGATCGAACGCCTCCCCAAGCGAGGAGGCCAACTCGGGACGGGACTGAGTGGGTGTTGTGTAGGTCGTCATGACTCAACGGTACGAGCAATGTTTGATCAGGTCCAACGATCAATAGTGGGCTTAATGATCAGAATTGCTTATGTTCGGATAGGCTTCCATCATGACCCTGAGCAGCGATCTGCAACTGCGCCAACTGCAAGCGTTCGTGGCCGTCACCGAGGAGCGCTCCTTCGGCAAGGCGGCCGAGCGGCTCGGGTTCACCCAGTCGGGAGTGAGTCAGCAGATCGCGTCCCTGGAGAAGCTGGTCGGCCAACCGCTCTTCGATCGACCGGGCGGGCCCAAGCCGGTCGAGATCACCCCTGCCGGCGACCTTCTCCTGGCGGGCGCCCGCGGCGTGCTCGATCGCCTCCGCGTCCTGGAGACTGAACTCGACCGGTTGCGCAGAGGCGAGCTCGGCTCGCTCGCCATCGGGGCGTTCCAGAGCGCGTCGGTGCGCCTCTTGCCGTCCGCCATCGGACGACTGCACGCCGAGCGACCGGAAGTCGGCATCCGGATCGTCGAGACCGACGACCAGGACTACCTGCTCGAGCAGCTCCTCTCCGGAGAGATCGACACCACCTTCGCGGTCGAAATGTCGAGCAACGACAAGCGGTTCGACGTACGTCCGCTGTGCAGCGACCCCTACGTCGTCCTCGCCCCCAAGGGCGTCGAGACGGACCCCCTTCCGGCCCAGCGCCTGGCCGAGGTCGATCTGATCGGCGCCCCACCGGGGGCCTGCCAGAACCTGATCGACACCCATCTCAACAGCCACCAAGTGACCACCGACTATGTGTTCAGGTCGGCCGACAATTCGGCGATCCAGGCGCTGGTCCGGGCGCGGATGGGGTACGCCGTGATGCCATGGCTGGCGGTCGACCCGAGCGACCCCGGCATCGACGTGCTCACGATTAGTCCCGCACTCCCACCGCGGCGCATCTCCCTGGTCACCAAGGCCAACCGCACGAGCTCACCCGCCCTCGACCGCTTCTGCGAACTGATCGAAACCGCTGCTGCCGAGCTCGCCGTCTGACCTGAGTTCTCGTTGCAACAATCACCTGAGAGCGCTGTGTCCACAGATTTGGAGATGTGCTTGTTTTCGATCATACGTTTGGTTTAGAATCTGGGTATGACAGCCACCCTGGACCACCACCTCGACCTCCGCGGGACCGCGGCGTCGGTGATCACCGGGGTCCATAGCCTGCTCGACGAGTTAGCTGATCCGGCGGCGTTCGAATCGGTGGAGTACGCCGCACTCGTGGCCGAGTTCGGTCGGGCGATCAACCGACTCGAAGCCGCCAAACTCACCCTCATCGCGGCCGCCGATACCGCCCAGATCTCCCAGAGTTCGGGGATGCGGGACACCAGCTCCTGGGTAGCTAAACACACCCGCACCGATGGCGCAGTCGCCGCCGGTGAAGTGAAACTAGCCACCGCTCTCGCCGAGGGTCACCCCGCAACCCACACCGCTCTGCACGACGGGGTGGTCTCACCAGCCCATGCCGCAGTGATCATCAACGCCACCGGCCACCTCCCCGCACGTTTGCCCGCTCACCAACGTGAAGCAGTCGAGGTCGCGTTGGTCGAACAAGCCAAAACCGTCGACCCACCCACCCTGCGCAAACTCGCCCGCCGCGCCCTAGCTGCGGTCGAAACCGACCAAGCCACGGTCGATGCCCACGAAGACAACCTGCTCCGCGACGAAGAAACCCGAGCCCGCGCGAAAACCCGGCTCACCCTGCACGACAACCACGACGGCACCAGCACCGGCCACTTCACCATCCCCGCCCTCGCCGCAGCAATCCTGAAGAAAACCCTCGAACAAATGACCTCCCCCCGCCGCAACCGTCGCGGCACCACCCAAGACCGGACCCAAGATGGGACCCAGGACTGGGCACAGGACTGGGCACAGGAGTGGGCCCACCGCCGCGGCCTCGCATTCGTCGACCTCCTCGAACACCTCCCCACCGACCACCTCCACGGCAAAACCGCCGCCACTGTGGTGGTCACCATCAACCACGACCACCTCACCCAAGCCCTCGGCGCGGCCCACCTCGACACCGGCGACCACCTCTCCGCTGGTGAGACCCGCCGCATCGCCTGCCAAGCCGGGATCCTGCCCGCCATCCTCAACGGAGCCGGCCAACCCCTCGACCTGGGCCGCACCCACCGCTTCCACAACCAAGCCCAACGCATCGCCCTGGCCACCAAACATGCCACCTGCATCGCCCAAGACTGCGACGTCCCCTACGCCTGGACCCACCTCCACCACCAACACCCCTGGGCCCACGGCGGCCACACCAACCTCAACCAAACCGACCCCCTCTGCGAACACCACCACCACCTCATCCACAACCCCACCTACACCCACACCCGACAACCCAACGGCACCATCACCTTCCACCAACGATGCTGACGAGCGAGTCGATCGCGCCCCCGCTTCTCCCAGCCCGGGCTTCAGCAGAAGCACACGAACGGCGCAGGCGGCGCGGCACCAGTAACAGCCGGCACGGCGGCGGCGAGGGCGGCAGCGGGATCGAGGCCAGCGCCGAGCCCACGGTGCACTGCGACCAGGACTTGGTCGGCGATCACATCGTTGACCGCGGCGGACGAGGCGATCACGCAGCGCGCACCGGCGTGGAGCCAAGCGGTGGTCATGCCGACCAACTCCTCGCCGTACCGCACCTGCGATCGCCCCACCTCACACGCCGACAGCAACACCACATCGGGCACGTCCGCGAGCTGATCGATGTCATAACCAAACCACGGCCCGTCGACCAACTCGACGCCCGAGAAGAGGGGGTTTTCGGAGGAGTGCCGGCCGTGCGCGGACACATGGAGGACGTCGACGCGCGCGGCCAAGTCTGACACCCCGGCCGCCGTGGCCTCGTCGCCCAGCAGCAGCTCCGACTCGGGCCAGACCGCCGCCGCTGCACGCACTTCACCCTCAGCCCGCGCGACCCGCGGCCCGGCCACGAAGCCGGCCGTCCGGACATGCAACGGCTCGGCCCGATGGCTCAACCACGTGGTCGCCGACTTGGCCACAGTGAGCGGCCGCCCGACGAAACCGGGCAACAGACCCCATGGCATCCCGGCGAGCACCCCCGACGGGGTAAGGACGAGGCGTCGATCCCCGATCGCGTCCAGGAGGGGCGCCACCAGCACCTCGGCCAACTGGTCCAGCCGGGCCGCCAGTTGCTCCCGGATGGGTGCGGCGAAGGCCTCGGGGAGATCCCCTCCGGCCATGTCGAGATCGGGGAAGAGCCCCCCCATCAGGACCTTCAGCCGATCCCGCTTGCCGAGGTCGATCACCTGGGCCTGAGTGTCCGTCACGACCAGAGCGACCAGCCGATCCGTCGAGACGACATAGGCGACCAAGGCATTGTCGGGCCCCAGCGCCGCAGACAGATCGGCCATCGAGCACGGCTCGGTGACCTGGCCCGACCCGCCGCCGTACCACGCATGCTGGCGCATCGACTCCCGCAACCGGGCCAACCGTCGCCCCTCCCGCGACCGCGGATCCGGCTGCTGGGCGTGTAGCCAGCGCACCTCCGCCAACTCGGCGGTGACCTTCTCATCGGCCGGTGGACGCACCGGGACCACGCGGCCCACCAACGCCCGGGCTCGCTCGGACCATTCGAAGACCAACTCCGGTCGGCCATCCTCGATCGCCATCCGCAATCCATCGACCGCGAGCTGACGCCCATGACCGACCACGCCGCTTTGCAGGTCGAGGCTCCCGAAGGAGGACTGCCACGCGTGCAGTTCACCCAGACCGTCGAGGATGTGCGCAAACGAGCGGCGCCGCTGCCCCCGCTCACGCGCCAGATCACCCTTGACCTCGTGGAACATCAACCGGGTGCCGATCGGGGTCGCTTGATCCACTCGCACCCGCCGGACCCGTACAGCGGCCGAGGCGAGGTCATTGCGCCGGATCAGCACGCGCGCGGCATACAACTCCACGAGAGTCGCCTCAGCGTTCAAGCCCTCACTGCGGAGCCCACCAGCCAGCGCGTCCGCCGAATCCACCAGCCGAGGCGCGCGGCCACCTTGCGCCACGGTCGCCATCAACGCAACGGCATCCGACCGCAACGCCCACGACTTGCTGTCGCGGGCCGCAAACCTTCGGGAAGCCTGACGCGCGACCCGAGCAGCAGACTTCGGATCGACATGCAGGAGCGTGCGCGCCCGCGCCAACTCGGCCTGTGCTTGGAATTGGCGCAACCTGCGTACGCCGTAAGCATGCGCTGCCTCTGCCAACGCGGCCGCCCCCTCGCGAGCCAACCCGGCCGCAATGAGCACCTCGGATCGGTCCTGCAGAATCGTTGCCTGATAAACCGGACCGAGCAGCGACAATCGGGGAGCCACCTCGTCCATCAGGCGAAGGGCCTCGACGAGTTCGCCGCGCATCAGGTGGGCGTAGCCCAAGTTGAACCCGGCCTTGTCGTAGTTCGCGTCGACCTCCGGTGAGCCCAGCACCTGGCGCGCATCCTCAAAGTTGTCCCGCGCCTGGTCCGCGTCACCGTTCTGGAGATGCAGCGCGCCCCGGTTGAGGAAGGCTCGTCCGGCCAGGATCGGGTCGTCCCCGATCACGTCCAACGCAGACGACAGGTCGTTCAACGCCCCACTCGAGTCGCCCAAACGTGCCCGGATCAGGCCCCGCTGGCTCAGCGCCACCCCACGCGTCCGCGCCGACAACTCGCTGCTCGACAGGGCCTCCTCGCACAATTCGAGGGCCCGGGCGGGTGCCCCCGACTCCGCCTCGACATAGGCCTGGCTGACATGGATCAGAGCGGTCAGTTCGGTGTTGTCGGAGCGCTCCTCCGCGACGGCGAGATAGCGGCGGGCGGTGCCGAATCTCCCGGCACTGCTGGCCGCGACCCCGCGGTCATACAACGTTTGGGCGGTGAGCATTCCCTCATTGTTGCGGCTTGAGCCCCGACCGTGTTGCGGAGAGCGCCGCCCAGGCGCGTTTCTTGGCCGCTTCGGCGTCGTCGTCGGGTGGCGCGGCCAGCATGGAGCAGGCCATCTCGTCGGCAACCTTGCCCGCAAACAGCGGCGCCGCGAACGACGTACCACTCCACAACGCAAAGCCGCTCTTGAAATTGTCCGGGTCGGGCCCCTCGCGCAAACGCTGGTAGGCGTTGTAGCGCGCAGGGGGCAACAGCCCGCCCTGGAACGTCGGCGGCACCGTGCTCACCAATGAAGCCCCACGCTCGTAGACCCGCACCCACAGTCCAGCATTGGAGAAGAGCGCGTCGGTTTGACCGTCCGGGTTCATGGCGCCAACCGAGACGACGGGGATGGCGTTTGGATCGAGCGGGATCGGCTGCCCGCCGTCGAGCCAGGGACCGAAGGCAGCCGGGAACATGGGGCGTGCCGTCGCATCGTTGCCCGCCGAACAGATGACCGTGGTGCCTGCCGCGCCAAAGCGACGGAGGATCTCAAAAATCGTAGTGTCCGTGAGCAGGTCCTCGGGAGTCTCGTGGTAGTAGCCCATCGAGAGATTCAAGATGTCGAGCGGTTCTCCCGTCTTCGGATCCGCGCGATAGGCCTCCGCCAACGCCAAGATGTCGTTGAGCGCACCGATGAGCTCCGACTCGCGGATCGGCCCGCTGGAGCCCATGATGCGCCACGCAACGATGTTGGCATCGGGGCAACTCTGGTGAATCAACCCGCAGATGAAGGTGCCATGGCCGGCGTACGCATCGATGACGCCGTCGAGCGCACCCACCTGGTCGGGGTAGATCTCCGGGTCCGTCCGGTCCTCCCAATAACCGATCCGCGCGCCGCCGAGACTGAGCACATCCCGTCGCACGATGACCCCGTCGGCTTCGTCAAACCAGGGGTGCTGGCCGCAGCCTGTGTCGAGAACGGCGACGACGGGTCGCCGCCCGAGCACTTCGTTGTCCGGACGACGTCGGGGCTTCGGCCCGACGTACGCCACGGGCTGACGTCCGCCACTCCCTGGGGCGAGATAGCTGCCCACGGGTCCGTCGGAGTTGGGTCCCCACATCGGATTCGGGCCCCACATGGGGTTGGGTCCCCACATCGGGTTCGGGCCCCACATCGGCCTGATCAACAACACGTGATCGAGACCGACGCCCTGCATCTGGGTCAGACCATATTGCGCGCGCGCCTGCTGCAGGAGCACCCAGCCATCCGGCGCCTGGACCGCTCTACCGTTTGCGGGGGTCACGGTCAGGTTGAGGCCGACCACCCCGATCGGCGTGCCCGGCTCGGTGCGCACGCGTGGCATGGCCTGCCCCGCTTCAGGCGCATCGCCTGCGGGGTCGGGCTTGGGTGCGTCCGACTGCGGCTGCCACGGCTCCTCGTCCCCGTCGCGAGTCACCGACCAGCCCAAGCCGGCGGCGGTGATGGCCAGCAGGTCGAGCAGACGCGCGGTGTCGTACATCGTGGAGATGATCAGCCGCGGCCCGACGTACACGGTCGAGAGCGGTTCCACCCCTGGCACCGCCAGCGCGGTCGCCGGATCAAGCACCCTGGCATCCGACTGCTCCAAGAAGCGTCGCGGTGGTGGGATCGGGTCCCGCCACAACGATCGTGTCCACCCGAGGCCTGGCTGCGTTGCTCGATCCACCGTCACCGGAGTTGTCCATGAAGTACCTCGCTCAGATCTCGAAGGCCGGGGTGCCGAAGGCCTTGGCGCCATCTTGGCCTGGCGTGAGCCACAGGCGATAGAGGCCCGTGGGAAGTTCCGTGAACTCGAACCTGCCCTGAGCGTCCACCTGCACCTCCCAACTGCGTTCGGCTCCGCCCACCTCGGCAGCCCGCACGGTCACCGGCGCGGGGGGCACGATCCAGCCATCGAGCCTCGTCACGTCGCCGCCGTTGCTGCCGCCGGCGCGCACGAGGAGGTCGAGATCGTCGCCGGCGAAGCGCAAGGTGTACGCCGTGCTGCCGCGGGTGCCGGCCAACTCGGTGGAGCGCTCGATCAACATCATCAGCTCATAGTCGAAGTCGGTCTCAGCGATGGTGACCTCGGCGGCCGCCACCGCCTGCATCCGCTCGATCAGGCCTTCGGGCATCGGATCGCGGTCGGCCCACAGGCTCTCCAGATCGTCGAAGATTCCGTCGCGGCTCATCGGTTGACCTCCTCATCAAACGCGTCGGCCTCGAGCACGACGCGAAGTTTGGCCAGGCACCGGCTCCGGGTGGGGCCGATGCTGCCGACGGGCATATCCATCGCGAGCGCGACCTGGCTGTAGTCCGGGCGATGCTCGAAGGCCACGATCCGCAACAACCGCTGACACCGCTCGGGCAACGTGCGGACCGCCACCCACAACCGCTCCTGCTCATCCTGCTCGACCGCAGCGGACTCGGCCGAGCGCTGCCTGGGCAAGTGGGTCTCAAACTCGGTGTCCTCGACGGCCAGGTCGCGGCCGTTCTTCTGACCCACGCGCCACGCCTCGCGTCGAGCGGTCGTGGTGAGCCAGCCGCCCACGGCGACCGCGTCGTTGATCGCGTCGCGGCGGCGTACCAACGCCAGCCACGTCGTCTGGATCACGTCTTCGGCGGACTCTTGGGACAACCGGTAGGCGCGCACGACATGCCACAACACGGGCGTCATCACGCGCACCAGGTCATCGAGACCCGACTGGTCACCGTCGACCCACCGCACGAAGCAGCAGGACGCCTCCGACCACACCCGGTCGGGGGGCACCCGTTCTGGTTGTGCTTGCTGGTCACCCACAGGCCGCGTCTCCCACGCCGTCGAATCGGTCACCGTTTCGGCCACCGCTTTGGCATCCACTTTGGTCGTCACAACCCCCAAGAGCGTCCCGAGCCTGGTCAGATACTCCACTGTGTCGAGGAATTGCGCGCTCCGCCACAACTTTCCCGCCTCAAGATGTATTCAGCGCGCCATCTCCGGCTCTTGCTGGATCGAAAGGCACATCCGGGCCGGGGGCCCAGGGGGACGTCGGGGGATGTTGCGGGGGGCGTCGGGGGAGCGGACGGGGATAGGGGGATAGGCGGACTCGGCCGGTTGGGGGACTGGTCGGGTCCGCCTCCGTCGTGGTGCAGCCGGTAGCCTCGGATCTCGTGACTGCTCACCCGCTGACCGGCGTACGCCGTTCCCGCACGTTGACCGTGCGGCCCATCACCGCAGAGCAGCATGCCGCCTTCAACCGAGACCGAAGTTCGGTCAGCTTCTTGCAGACCCCCGCATGGGCCACAGTGAAGTCGGCCTGGCGCAGCGAGTCGATCGGCTGGTTTGCAGACAGCAGCGACGACGGGGGCGACGACGGACCGGTCGGGGCCGCGCTGGTGCTCTATCGCCAGATCCCCAAGGCGCGGCGCTATCTCGCCTATCTGCCCGAGGGGCCAACGATCGACTGGAGCGACGACGACCTCGAGGCGTGGTTGACCCCGCTGACCGAGCACCTGGCGCGGCAGGGTGCCTTCGGCGTACGCCTGGGTCCGCCCGTCATCACCCGCCGCTGGAGCGCGGCGCAGATCAAAGAGGCCATCGCCGCCCCCGAGGTGGCACGTCTGGGCGAAGTTCCGCCATTGGAACGCACCCAAGTCGGCGCCCAGGTGGTGTCGCAACTACGCGAAAGTGGATGGTTGCCGCAAGCGGTCGAAGGCGGCTTTGCCGCCGGGCAGCCCCAGTTCAACTTCGTGGTGCCCCTGACCACCGAGGCCGACCTGCTCGCCGGCATGAACCAGCTCTGGCGGCGCAACATCAAGAAGGCCGACAAGTCGGGCGTGGTCTGCACGATCGGGACCCGGGCCGACCTGCGGGCCTTCCACGAGCTCTATGTGCACACCGCCGAGCGCGATCACTTCACGCCGCGGCCGGCGGGCTATTTCGAGACGATGTACGACGCCCTCTTGGCCGAAGATCCCGAGCGGATCGCGCTGCATCTGGCACATCACGAGGGCGACCTCGTCGCCGCGACCATCGCGATCCGAGTCGGCACCCACGCGTGGTATTCCTACGGCGCCTCCTCCACCGAGAAGCGCGACGTGCGCGGCTCCAACGCCATCCAGTGGGCCATGATGCGCGCGGCATTGGCGGCCGGTGCCGAGGTCTACGATCTGCGTGGCATCACCGACACACTGGCCGCGGACGACCCGCATCTGGGTCTGATCCAGTTCAAGGTCGGGACCGGCGGTGAGGCCGTGGAGTATGCCGGCGAATGGGACCTGCCCCTCAATCGCCTGCTCTATAAGGCGTTCGATCTCTATATGGCGAGGCGCGGATGAGCCTGACCCTGACCGTTGACGGCCCCCGGTGGCGCGCTCACCTTCGCTCGGTGGAGGCGCGCCACCCCGGGCTGGTGCCAGTCGCGAAGGGCAATGGCTATGGCTTCACCCTCGCCCGGTTGGCCCGCAAAGCCCAATGGCTCGGCGTCGACACGCTGGCGGTGGGGACGTACGACGAGGTGCCCGAGGTCGCGTCGCGGTTTGCCGGCCCCATCCTGGTGCTGACGCCGTGGCGTCCCTTTGGTGCGGCCTTGGAGCTCGACGACGCGCTCAGCGGGAGGGTCATCCACGCCGTGAGTCGCCCCAGCGATTTGGCCGACCTGATGACCCGGCACCCCGGCTCGCGCTATGTCCTCGAACAGGTCACCACCATGCTGCGCCACGGCATGAACGCGCGCGAGTTGCGTGAGGTCATCGCGCCTCGTGGTGGTCGGCTCGAAGGCATCGCGATGCACCTGCCGCTCAACCAGTCGAGTCATCTCAAGCAAGTGCATCGGCTGCTCAACGACGTCGTTGCCGCGGGTTTGAACACCTCGACCGTCTGGGTCAGTCACCTCACGTCGGACGAGTTGACGAGCCTGCGCCGGGAGTACGCCGAGTTCACCTTCCGCCCCCGGATCGGCACCGATCTCTGGCTCGGCGAGCGTGCCGCGTTGTCGGTGCGGGCGGCCGTTCTGGATGTGCATCCCGTCGAGCGTGGCGATGTCTATGGCTATCGGGGCAAGGCCGCGCCGCGATCGGGCCACATCGTGGTGGTAAGTGGGGGCACCGCCCACGGGATCGGACTCGAGGCCCCGACCGGTGACTCATCGGTGCGCGCTCGCGCCGCCGCTCTGGCGCGTGGAGGGCGCAATGCGGCCGGCCTCGTGCGTTCGCCGTACGCCGTCGACGGCAAGCAGCGCCTGTTCGCCGAGCCGCCCCATATGCAGGCCTCGATGCTGTTCTTGCCTTCGGGGACCCCGGTCCCCGCCATCGGAGCCGAGCTCGACGTCCGGGTCCGCTTCACCACGACAACATTCGACCGGATCGTGATCACCTAACGCCGACCCGTCGCAGTTTCACCACCGACCCGTCGCAGTTTCACCACACCGCATGAGTTTGCGCCGACTCGCGGTGATTTAGGTGTGAGTTAGCGCCGACTCGCGGTGATTTAGGTGTGAGTTAGCGCCGACTCGCGGGGTTCGACCGGGTCGAGCCACGGGCGGCGGATGTCCCGAACCACGACAGCCACGAGATAGAGCTCGCAGATCATCCGGACCACGATCGCCAGCCAATAGAAGCCGGCGTCGCCGCCGCCGGCGGGATCGAGGAACCCGCCGAGGTACCACCACACGCAGGCAAAGTAGAAGACCTCCCCCGCCTGCCAGATGAGCAGGTCTCGCCAACGCGGCCGCGCCAGCGCGGCCAGGGGCAGCAGCCACAACACATACTGCGGCGAATAGACCTTATTGATCAGCAAGAACCCCGCCACGATCAGGAACCCCAGCTGGGCCAAGCGTGGCGTCCGCGGCGCGGACAGCCCGAGCAACAACACCCCCGCACACCACACCACGAAGAACGCCCAGGACCAGATGTTGATCGTGTGGGCCGTGAACCAGGTGTTCCCCGCCTGGGCCGCCACGATCCACACGGAGCCCAAGTCGGCAGCCCGGTCGGAGTTGAAGCTCCAAAAGACCCGCCATTGGTCCGGCCCCGTCAGATAGGCGGGCGCGTTGGCGACGACCCACGACACCACGGCGCGCGAAAACCGTCACTCCAAAGTCACGCCAGCGCCGCTCCCGCCAACAGATGATCAGCAGGCCACCGAGCAAGAACAGCGGATAGAGCTTGGTGGCGGTCCCGAGACCGATCATCACGCCGGTCAGCCCCGGTCTGTCCCGAGCCCACGCCCACAGCGCCCCGGCCACCAGCGCTACCGCGAGCAGGTCCCAGTTGATCAGCCCGGTCAGCGCGAGCGCCGGGGACAGCGCAAAGCCGGCCGCATCCCAGGGTCGGCGCGGGTTGACCCCGACCAGGAAGTACGCCGCCAGCAAGGTCACCAGCGCCAGCCCAAGGGCGTTGACCACGACATAGAGCATGGATTCGCGCACCACATCGGGTCGGCCGGACACCGCGTCAGCTGGCTGAGAAAACCGCTCCTCGAGGTTGGGTGAGCCGGCCAGCCGCTGCGTCACGTGCGCGGTGCCCCATGCCCAATAGGAGATCCCCACGGGATATTCCATGACCTCATAGCGCTCCCGCACCTGCACGTCGGAGCTGTAGGGCCAGTTGAGCTCGACAAACCCGCGACCCGTGTAGAGATAGGGCAGATCCGAATAACACATGTGGGAATAGCGCACCTCCCCGTCGCGCCACTCCGTGGCAACACACGACGACTTCGACACCATGCCCAGAGCGAAGGTCAGGGCGGTCAACGCCAGGATCACCCGCAGCGGCGTCCACCAGCGGTGGCCCTTGGACCGAGTGCCGATCGGTCCGCCGATGCCGGCGCTGACCCCCGCGACGACCGGGTCGTCGAGGCTGGGATGCACACGCGCGTCAGGACTGTCGGGGGCTCCCACCGCCACGCCGCCTCACCACAACCGCAGGCGCAACACCGCGAGCCACGCCACCGACCGCGGCGCCGCCGTCGTGGGTGACTCGGACGGAGTCGGCGACTCGGTCACGGTCTCGGTCGGCGAGGGAGGCTCTGTAGACGGCGGCGGCTTGGTCGGGCTCTCCAACGGCGACTCGCTCGGCGACTCGCTCGGGCTCGGCTTGGTCGTGTTCTTGGTCCGGGTCGGCTTCGGCGGGGGGACGTAGGGTTCGTGCCCGGTCGAGGGCGCCTCGCCGTCGACGTACGCCGGCTCCGGGAAGTCGATGACCTCCAGCCCGCTCATGCCGCGGGTCATCACCGAGGTCCAGGTGCGAGCGGGATAGTCCGCTCCGAAGTACGACGGCAGCCAGCCGTCCAGCTGGTCGTCGCCGTCGCCACGTACATACATCACCGCCGTCGCGAGCTGCGGGGTGTAGCCCACAAACCACGCCGAGGAGACCTGGTCCTTGCTGTTGGTCGCGGTCCCGGTCTTGCCCGCTGCGGGGCGGCCGAGGGCCAGGGCGGCCTGGCCGGTTCCGTTGAGCACGACGTTCTGCATGGCGTACGACACGTCCGCGGCGATCTCCTCATCGAGCACCGAAGTCGTGGGCGACTTGAAGTTCCACACCTCGCCATCGGGGGTTTCGACGCGCTCCACGACATGGACCTTGGCCCGCTGCCCACCGGCCGCGATGGTGGCGTAGGAGTTGGCCATGTTGATCGGGCTGACCCTCGCCTTGCCCAACGTGATCAAGGCGTCCGCCTCCAGATCCCGGGTGCTGCTCGGAATCCCGGGAGATTTCTTCGAGGGCTCGGCCGGCGGCACCCCCAGCCGGTTGGCCATGTCGAGGATCTTGCCGGGGCCGTCCTCCATGCTGGCCGACATATCGACAAAGGCGGTGTTAATCGAGTCTTCCAGCGCGGCCACCGCGTCGACGTGGTCGCCATAGTCGTTGCCCTGGCCGTCCGAGCCCGTGCCCTCGTTGCGCACCTCAAGCCCGTCGGGGAATAAGTAGGGAGAGTTCCCCTCGAACGTGTCCTTGAGGGAGAACCCCTCCTCGATCGCCGTGGCCAACGTGAACGGCTTGAACGTCGAACCGACCATTCCGCCCGCTTCGGCCCAGTTGATCTCCGACTGGAGATAGTCCTGGCCGCCATAGAAGCCGCGCAGCGCGCCCGTCCCCGGCTCGACCGAAGCCACCGCGACGTGGAGTTGCTTGTCGCCGAAGCCCTCCGGCTTAGCCTCCAGGACGCCTTCTTTGGCGGCCGTCATCGCTCCTTGGGTGAACGTCGTGGTGACCTTGAGTCCGCCGCCGTCGATCTCCTCGTCGGAATAGCCGAGCGTGCGCAACTCGTTGCGGACCAGGCGCAGCATGTGGCCGTTCTGCCCGCCGTACTTGCTCTCCGCCTGGATCTTGGGGAACTTCGGCAGCTTGCGAGCGGCCCGGTCGGCCTCGTCTTGGGTGATGGCACCGGTCTCGGCCATCGAGTCCAACACGTGCTTGTAACGGTCGGTCAGCGCTGCCTTGGCATCCTTGCCGTTGCCCGGATCGAACGTGCTGGGGTTGTTCAGCACGCTGGCCACCACGACGCTCTGGCCGAGCGTCAGATTCTTGGCGGGACGGGCGAAGTAGGCCTGCGCGGCCGCCTCGACGCCGTACGCCCCACGGCCGAAGTAGATCGTGTTGAGGTAGCCCTCGAGGATCTCCTCTTTGCTCTGCTCGCGCTGGATCTTGAGCGACAGCACGGCCTCTTTGAGCTTGCGCTGCAGGCTGCGCTCGTTGGTGAGATAGAGGATTTTGACGTACTGCTGGGTGATCGTCGACGCGCCTTGAGTGGCCCCGCCTTGGGCATTGTTGAACGCCGCCCTCAAGATGCCCTTAGGGTCGATGCCCTTGTTGGTCCAAAACGTCCGGTCCTCGGCAGCGACGACGGCGTCCTTGAGGGATTTCGGCATGTCATCCAGGGTGATGATCTCGCGGTTTTGCGTGGCGAACGTGCCGAGCACATCCTTGCCGCCCGCGTAATAGATCGTCGTGGTCTGGGTCTTGAAGTCCTCGTTGGGATCGGGCATCTCGGTCTGCTGATAAACGTAGACGAACGCGCCAACCCCCATGATCGCTCCGAGCAACCCCAAGATGAACAACCACTTGATGGTCTTCAGGATCCGTCGCTTGACAGCGCCCGGTCGCTTCGGCTTCTTGGTGACAGCCGGGCCGGCGGCCCTGCGTTTGGTGCTCACGTGAGGTGTTCTCCGGTGCGTCTCGACGTCTGACCTGACGAGGGTACGGGGTGGGCCACGGGTCACCCAATCGACTCAGCGGGTTCTTAACCTTCGCTTGAGGGGCCGATGAGGGGCGGCCTAGTCGTTCTCCCAGGTTGCCCCTGGACGGAGCTCGCCGGTGCCCCCTCGATATTGCGAGATGGAGGTTGTGTAGGCGTTGCGGGAGTAGCGATCCCACATCAGGCGCCAGTTGGCGTTCCATGCGCGCAGATAGGCGCCGCCGCGGACGCTGAAGATGATCTCGTCGCCCGACGTGCCGCGACCGGTCCAGTTGGAGGATCCCGTGAAGGTGATCTGTGCGTGCGGATCGCCGGCCCACGCGCCATCGATGGTGAGGTATTTCTGATGGGTGTAGCGCTCCACCTCGCCGTCGTCGTTGAGGTCGAAGCCGGAGGATCGCAGCGGAAGTTTGCCGCGGGAGGTGGGTCGGCCGAAGGCTCGTTTTACGCGCCCGCTGCCCAGGCCATAGAGGACCTTCACGTCGCAGCCGTGCGCGAAGAGGTCACGCATCTTGGCCGCGATATAGACCCCCCGGGTCATCCGCATCGTGTGCATCGAGAGGCGCAGGACGGTGCGACGAGAGTGTCCGTCTTCGTCCTTCCAACTGCACTTCACCGCATCGAGGATGTCCATCACCGGGTCGTTGCCGGGGCCCACGACCTTGGGGAAGACCCAGGTGTGGAACTGGTCGGTCTTCCAGTCGCAGGACTCCCCCGGAAGCTCGCCGCAGAATTCGTAGTGGGGTCGATTGGTGGAGTAGTCGTGTCGCATGTCGTTGAACAGGGCGACGTACTGATCAAACATCCGGTGCTGTTCGCGGATCGAGAACATGTCGTTCCATTGCCACTTCACGGCGTTCAGCGTGAAGTTGGCGGACCCGACGAAAATGACGTCATCGGCGCGACCGGTCTTGCTGAAGAGGTAGAACTTCGAGTGCAGGTTTTCGTTGGCCGCCCGGCAGCCGTGTTTGCACTCGTGGATGAAGAAGCGGTGGTTGGGATTGCTCCCCAGGACGCGGTGCAGCAACTTTTGGGCGCGGGTCACCTGGTGATCGTTGATCAGGATCTGCACCTTGACGCCGCGGCGTTTGGCGGCGATCAGCGCGTTGGCGACCTCGACGCGATCCATCGAATAGAGCGACATCCGGATGATCGCGCCCTTGTGGGTGTGATTGATGGCGTCGATCAGTCGGCGTTGGATGCGGTAGCGCTCGACGGTGCTGCCGCGGGGATTGTTGAAGATGGGCCCGTTGACCGGCAGCCAATCGTCGGCCGCCTGCGCGGTCGGTGTGGGCGTGGCGAGAGTTGCTCCGACGATCGACAACACGAGCGCGCCAATCGCGCGCGCCACACTCTGCGATCTGCTGGTCACTGCTACACCCCGCTGCTGCCCCGGCCCAAAGATCATCCGCGCCATCGAGACGCGGCCCGACATTGTTACATGCGCGCACGGCGGATTTCGGTGCCCCTCCACAGGACCGATTCGCGCGTTTCAGATATATCGCTACGATAGGTCGCGTGACACGTCGAGCGGAGACCATCGAGCTGGCCGTCTTGGGGTTGCTGCACGAGAGCCCCATGCACGGTTATGAGTTGCGCAAGCGCCTGAACCTCATGCTCGGCTGGGGCCGCGTCTTGTCGTACGGCTCTCTCTATCCGGCCCTGAAGAAGATGCTGCGGGCCGCGCTCATCGAAGAAACCCCGCCCATGGTCGCGCTCGTGAGCCGCCGACCGCGCATCGTCTATTCCGTCACCGACGCCGGTCATCGCGAGTTCGAGCGATTGATGTCCGAGGTGGGGCCGACCGCCTGGGAAGACGACAACTTCGATATCCGCTTCGCGTTCTTCAGCCGCACCGACATGGAGATCCGGCTGCGCGTCCTTGAGGGACGGCGTACGCGCCTCCAAGAACGACTAGACCGCGTCCAAAACCAGCTCGCGCTGACCCAGAAGGAAGTTGATCGGTACGCCGATGAGCTCCAGCGTCACGGCGTCGAATCCGTCGAACGCGAGGTCCGCTGGCTCTCCGATCTGATCAAGGCCGAGCGCGACCCCGAGCGCACGACCGCAACACCACCACCACCCGCAACAGGTCAGCACTAGGAAGAGGAGAGCCCGATGGGTTCGGTTCGAGTAGCAATCGTGGGGGTCGGCAACTGCGCCACCTCCCTGATCCAAGGCGTCGAGTACTACCGCAATGCCGATCCGGCCGGCACCGTCCCCGGCCTGATGCACGTGGCGTTCGGTGAATATCACGTCAGCGACATCGAGTTCGTGGCGGCGTTTGACGTCGACGCCAAGAAGGTTGGTTTCGACCTCGCCGAGGCCACGAACGCCTCGGAGAACAACACGATCAAGATCTGCGACGTACCCCCGCTCGGCATCACCGTGCAGCGTGGTCCGACGATGGATGGACTGGGCAAGTACTACCTCGAGACGATCGAGCAGTCCGACGCCGACCCCGTCGACGTGGTCGCGGTGTTGAAGGAGACGCAGGCGGACGTGCTCGTGTCCTACCTGCCCGTCGGCTCCGAACACGCCGACAAGTTCTATGCGCAGTGCGCGATCGATGCCGGTGTGGCGTTCGTGAACGCGCTGCCGGTCTTTATCGCGAGCGACCCCGAGTGGGCTGCGAAGTTCGAGGCCGCGGGCGTCCCCATCATCGGCGACGACATCAAGTCGCAGGTGGGCGCGACGATCACCCACCGAGTGCTGGCCAAGCTGTTCGAAGATCGCGGCGTCCAGTTAGACCGCACCTTCCAGCTCAACGTCGGCGGCAACATGGACTTCAAGAACATGTTGGAGCGCGACCGGCTGGAGTCCAAGAAGGTGTCCAAGACCCAGGCCGTCACCTCCAATCTGCAACACGACCTCGGCGCGCGCAATGTGCACATCGGTCCGTCGGACTATGTCCAGTGGCTCGACGACCGCAAGTGGGCCTATGTCCGCCTCGAGGGCCGGGCGTTCGGCGATGTGCCGCTCAACATGGAGTACAAGCTGGAGGTCTGGGACTCCCCGAACTCCGCCGGCATCATCATCGACGCCATCCGTGCCGCCAAGATCGCCAAGGACCGCGGCCTGGGTGGCCCGATCATCTCGGCCTCGTCGTACCTCATGAAGTCCCCGCCGGTGCAGCTCCCCGATGACGAGGGTCGCCGGCGCGTCGAGGCCTTCATCCGCGGCGACGAGTGACGTTGAGGCCCAACTCAACGGGAACGCAGGCCCAACTCAACGGCCGGGAGTGGCCGCCCAGGCGAGGAGGGCGGCGCGGGCGGCTTCGTAGCTCATCGGACCCTGGTCCATCCGGAGTTCGAGCAGGTGGCGGTACGCCGCGCCGACTTCCCGGCCGGGCGGAATCCCCAGGATCTCCATGATCTGCTCGCCATCGAGGTCCGGGCGGATCGAGGCGAGTTCCTCTTGCTCCGACAGGCGGGCGATCCGGTCCTCCAGGTCGTCATAGGTACGCCGCAGCCGTTCCGCCTTGCGCTCGTTGCGCGTCGTACAGTCGGCCCGGGTGAGGATGTGCAGCCGATCGAGCTGCTCCCCGGCGTCGCGCACATAGCGGCGTACGGCAGAGTCGGTCCACTCCCCGGAGCCATACCCGTGGAAGCGCAGATGCAACTCCACCAGGGAGGCCACGGCGTCGATCTGGTCGTTGGAGAAGCGCAGCGCCTTCATCCGTTTGCGGGTGAGTTTGGCGCCGACCACGTCGTGATGGTGAAAGGTGACAGTGCCATCCCCGACAAACCGCCGGGTCTTGGGCTTGCCCACGTCGTGCATCAGCGCCGCGAACCGCGAAACGAAGTCGGGCCCACCATCGGGCAGACGAGACTCCAAGGCGATCGACTGCTCGAGCACCGTCAGGGTGTGTTCATAGACATCCTTGTGGCGGTGGTGCTCGTCGCGTTCGAGCACCAGCGCCGGCAATTCGGGCAACACCCGCTCGGCCAGCCCGGTCTCCACCAGCAGGGCGAGCCCGCGCCGCGGATGGGGGCTGGTGATGAGTTTGACGAGCTCGTCGCGGATCCGCTCGGCCGAGATGATCTCGATCCGGTCCGCCATGCCGGTCATCGCGGCCACCACCTCCGGCGCGACCTCGAAGTCGAGCTGTGCCGCAAACCGCGCGGCCCGCAGCATCCGCAGCGGATCGTCGGAGAACGAATCCTCGGGGCGACCAGGAGTGCGCAACCTCCGGTGCGCGAGGTCAAGGATCCCGCCGTACGGATCCTCAAACTGGCGGCCCGGCACCGTCACCGCCATCGCGTTGATCGTGAAGTCGCGCCGGCCGAGGTCACTGGGCAACGAGTCACCGAAGTCCACCGCGGGCTTGCGGGAGGCGGGGTCATAAGCCTCGGAGCGGTACGTCGTGATCTCGACCTGCCAGCCCCCCTTCATGGCCCCGATCGTCCCGAACGCCCGACCCATGTCCCACACGGCGTCGGCCCAGTCGGACAGCAGCCGCTCGGTCACCTCGGGGCGGGCCGACGTGGTGAAGTCGAGGTCGTTTTGCAGCCGCCCCAACATTGCATCCCGCACCGGGCCACCGACCAAAGCCAGGGTTTCGCCGGCGGCGGCGAAGCGATCGCCGAGCGAGTCGATCACCGGTCCGATCCGATCCAACTCTGCCGCCACCCGGCGCTGCACCTCACCCAGGTTGAGGGGGACGATCTCGGGCTCGGACACGAGACGAGACTTTAGTGGCTGAGGTTGTCGCCCGCCGGTCGGGCCGTCCGGCCACCGGTCACATCGGCGACGGATAGAGTCGGCGGGTGCGTCGACCCACCCTGCTGCTGCCTGCCATCGCGGCGGCACTCGCGCTCGGGTCGACCCCCATCACGCCGGCCCCACCTTCGCGCGCCGCCGCGCCTCCCCAGGCCGGGCCCGCCGCCGAGTCCGACCCGCTGACCGTCGCCATTGAGGGCCTCACCCCGTCGGTGGTTCCGACCAAGGGGCCGCTGATCATCAGCGGTCAGGTCACCAACAACAGCACCGACCAGTGGCGCGCGATCAACGTCTACGCCCTGGCGTCCGCCACGCCCATCCTGACCGCCGCGGAGCTCAGCGAGGCCACCCGCAGCGATCCGGCCGATCAGGTGGGAGAGCGGATCACCGAGTCGGGGGCCTTCGTCACGATCGATGAGCTCAACCCCGGCGAATCCGCGGTCTATTCGCTGAGGGTCAAGCAATCCGATCTGCCGTTCCCCGACACTGCAGGCGTCTATTGGCTGGGGGTGCACGCTCTCGGCGAAACCGACGAAGGCCGCGACGTCTCGGCCGACGGCAAGGCGCGCACGTTCCTCCCCAAGGTGTTGCCCAAGGACGGTTCGATCGATGCCGCCCTCGTGGTGCCGATCCGCCGCGAGGTGCGGCACGAGCCCGACGGCAGCGTGTCCGACGCCGCTGCCTGGGCCGCCGACCTGCGGGGCAACGGTCGCCTGGCGGCGTTGTTGGACTTTGGTACGGCGGCCGGGTCGCGGTCCTTGACCTGGCTGGTCGATCCCGCCGTTCCCGACGCCATCGCGGCTTTCGGTCGCGACAATCCGGCCAGGTTCTTGGGCCGAACGGTGCGCGACCCCGGCACCGACCCCTCCACA
The DNA here is from genome assembly GCA_963814245.1 of uncultured Actinomycetota bacterium. Lineage (GTDB taxonomy): Bacteria > Actinomycetota > Actinomycetes > Propionibacteriales > Nocardioidaceae > Nocardioides. The sequence continues at coordinate 496,807 of CAWFBY010000001.1, read as the reverse complement.
TCGCCCTCACCCAGCGACGGGGAGTCACCGGTCGCGGAGGACGAAGCGAAGACCGCTTCGGGTGCGTCCTCGGCCGAAAGTTCGTCGGCGGAGTTGTTGGCCGCCCGCATCGGAAGGACCTGGCTTGATCGGGCCGCCACGACGCTAACGGGCGACCAGGTCCTCTCCTTGGCGTACGGCGATCCCGACGTCGCCGCCGCCGCGGAGTTCGACCGCACGGCGTACCGCCTCGCCAGACGCCGCGCCGGCCGCGAGATCGAGTCGCTCGGGCTGACCACGACGCCAGCGGTCGCTCCGCCGAGCGGGTTCTTAGACCCCCAGGGGCTCGACCTGGTCCCCACGGGCACCACCATCCTCGTGACGAGCACCATGATCGAGGGCGACGCCCCCACCCTGGCCCGCACTCTCGACCGCCGGCTCGTGGTGGCCCGCAAGGAAGCGATCCTGGGCGGCCCCGGTCCGGGGCCGCGCCGCGGCGTCATCGACACCAGGCAGCGCATCTTGAGCGAGGCGGCCCTGCGCCTGCTGGCCGACGAGGGACCGCTCGTCGTCTCGTTCCCGGCCGATTGGACCCCGCCCACGACGCCCAACTCGGCCGCCGGCTTCTTCGCCGGCCTCGACGTGTCGTGGCTCAACCTCACCACACTGCGCAGCGTCGGCACCCGGGCGGCCACCCCGCTCAACTCCACGAAGTTGCGCTATCCGCCGCGCCAGGAGAACAGCGAGCTCGACACCGCCAACTTCGCCGCCGCCCGGGACCTGATCGGCGCCGGCCGCCGCCTCGACACGTTGCTGCCCCTCAATGACACCGTCGCCGACCAGGTGAGCGACGAAGCGCTCAGCGCCACGTCGTACGCCGCACGCCAGCTGCCCAACACGACCCGGACCGCCGCCGACAATTCCCGGGCCTGGATCGAGGAGCTGCTGGCGGCAGTGACCGTCGAGGCGCCGCCGTCGGTGACCCTGGGCGACAACGGCCGGTTCTCGGCCAACGTCACCAACGGGCTGGACTACCCCGTGCGGGTTGCGCTGACCGCCAACACCGACGCCGAGCTCGACATCACCGATTCTGAAGCCATCGACCTAGGCCCGCAGGAGTCGGTCGCCGTCCTCATGGAAGCCCGCAGCTCGGTGCTGGGCGCCCACGAGGTCGACCTGGTCGTCACCGACGAGGATGGCCGCCCGCTAGGCAGCACGGCGACGTTCCCGTTGCGTACGGCGCAGGTCAGCGACGTGATCTGGGTGGTCATCGGTGCGGGGGGCCTGATCTTGTTCACCGCGATCGCGGCCCGGCTCTATCGCCGGATCCGCAACGCTCTCGGCACCCGCAAGGCGACCGCGTGAGCGACGCGAGCGACCAGCAGCAGGTTCTGTCGTCGTCGGCCGTGATGGCCGCGGGCACCCTGGTGTCACGCCTAAGCGGCTTCCTCCGCAGTGCGCTGCTCGCGGCCGCGTTGGGCTCGGCGCTGCATGCCGACGTGTTCAACATCGCCAACACGTTGCCCAACATGCTCTACATCTTGTTGGCCGGCGGCATCTTCAACGCCGTCTTGGTCCCGCAGTTGGTGCGTTCGATGAAGGACGACGCCGACGGCGGCACGGCGTACACAAATCGGGTGATCACCCTCGCCGCCCTGTTCCTCGGTGGCGTTTCGATCCTGCTCGTGGCCGCGGCGCCGTGGGTGATGGGGCTGTTCTTGGATCCGGTCTTCGACGACGTCCGGCTGAGCGCCCAACGCGACTCGGTCATCGCCTTCGCCCGGTTGTGCCTGCCGCAGGTGTTCTTCTACGGGATGTTCGTGTTGGTCGGCCAGATCCTCAACGCGCGTGGCCGCTTCGGCCCCATGATGTGGGCACCGATCGCCAACAACCTGATCTCGATCACCGTCCTGGTGACCTATCTCTTCGCGTTCGGGACCGCCCAGGATCCATGCGGTGGCTTCACCGATCGCCAGATCCTGCTCCTGGGGCTGGGGTCGACGGCCGGGATCGCCGCCCAGCTCGCGATCTTGGTCCCCTACGTCCGGGCGGCCGGTTTCACGTTCCGCCCCCGCTTCGACTTCCGCGACGCCGACCTGGGCCACACGCTGCGCCTGGGCCTGTGGACGGTGCTGTTCGTCGTGGTCAATCAGATCGCCTACACCGTGGTGGTGAGACTGGCGTCGAGTGGTACGGCGCAGGCAGCGCTCGCTGACGGAGCCTGCACCATGGCCACCCCCGGCACCGGCTACACCGTCTATTCCCAGTCGTTCCTGATCATGATGGTGCCGCACTCGGTGATCACCGTGTCCCTGGCCACCGCGATCCTGCCGGCGCTGTCGCGCCGCGCCGCCGACGCCGACCTGAGCGGGGTCGCGACCGCCCTGGGCGACACGTTGCGCACCGCGCTGGTGGTGATCGTCCCGTTTGTGGCGTTGCTGCCGGTGGTGGCTTTGGGTCTGTCGCGCCTGCTGTGGGGGTACGGCGCCTCCGACTACCGCTCCTTTGCGCCCACGCTGGCGTTGTTCGGACCGGGGTTGCTGTTCTTCACCGTGCACTACCTGATGCTGCGCGGCTTCTATGCCCTCGAGCGCACCCGCACGGTCTTCTTCATCCAGTGCGCCGTCGCGATCACCAACATCGTGGTCGCGGTCGCCCTGGTGCGCGCCGCCGAGCCCGCCGACGTCGCCCCCGCGCTCGTGTTGGCCTACACCGCGGCGTACGCCGTCGGCTCGCTCGTGTCGTGGTTGGTGTTGCGGCGGGCGCTCGGTGGCGGTCCCGGCTCGCTGACCGTGGGCTTCTGGGCGCGCCTCCTGGCCGCGACGACTGCGGCGGTGATCCCGGCGTACCTCATCGCCCAACTCCTTGATGCCGCCACCGGCGCCGACCCGAGCCGGTGGGCGTCGCTCGCCGAACTCGGGATTGTGGGGGTGCTGGGGGTGGTGACCTATCTGCTGGTGGCGCGGTACGTCGGGCTGGGTGAGGTCCGCGCGATCACCGACACGGTGACTCAGCGGCTGCCCAACCCCTTGCGCAACCGCACCTCGGGCTGAGTTCGCCCTACGATGGCGGTGTCCACCGCCAATCATTTCCAAGGACCGGAACAGGGGGCTCCCGGGACGTGCCGACGTCGATCGGGCCCGGCGACATTCTCGCCGGTCGCTACCGCCTGGAGGACCTGCTCAATGAGAGCGGGGGCGGGCGGTTTTGGCGAGCCCACGATCGCGTCCTGGCCCGGTTCGTGGCGGTGCACGTCATCGACTCCGACGACGAACGCGCCCCGCACCTGTTGGCGGCCGCCCGCAAGTCGGTGTTGGTCATGGATCGGCGGATCCTGCGCGTCTTGGACGCCGCCGAAACCACCGACCTCTGTTATGTCGTCAACGAGTGGGGCGAGGGCACCTCGCTGGACATCCTGCTCGCCTCCTCGGGGCCGCTCGAGCCGCGCCGAGCCGCCTGGATCGCGTCCGAGGTGGGCGGGGCGATCGCCTCGGCCCACGACGCGGGGGTCAGCCACGGCAGGCTGGTGCCCGAGAACGTGCTCATCGACCTGCACGGATCGGTGCGGGTCATCGGCCTCGCCGTCGATGCCGCCTTGCATGGGCTGCCGCAGGGACGTCGTACGGTCGATGTCGCCGACCTCGCTGCGGTGTTGTACGCCGGCCTCACCGGCCGCTGGGCGGGGGTCTCGCCCTCGATCGTCCCGGGGGCCCCTGCCGAGGCGGGGGTGGTGTTGCGGCCCCGCAAGGTGCGCGCCGGCATCCCTCGCGTGCTCGACGAGCTCTGTGTCGACGTGCTCAACCCGATGGCGGCCCCGGGCGGCGCCCACGCCCGCGCGGCTTACGACCTCGGCACCGCCCGTGGCATCACCGACCAGTTGCGCGAGTTTGTCGGTGATCCGACCCCGATGATCGCCGCAGAAGCCCGGGCCTCCCGCGAACGCCTGTCGCCGCTGAGCATGCCGGCCCTGGGTTTGTCGCCGGCTGTCGATTCGGGAGCTGCGGACCCAGCCGCCGGGGAGATCACCACCGGTGATGCCCCGGTCACGGCCGCAGCAGCCGAACCTCCCGGGGCCGAGTCGACGCGGCCCACGCACATCGAAACACCGATCGACCAGCCAACCGAGGCGGGGCTGCCGATCTTCGACGACGACTCCGGCGATGTCGCCTGGCTGACCGCGCGGGCCAGCAAGCCACCCCCGCCGCCTCCCTTCGACGAACCTCCCGAGCGTCCGCTCTTCGCCCCCGAGCCGCCCCCAGGGACTCCGCCCAGGCGAGCGCGCAGCGGAGTGGATACGTCGAGTTCGAGCCAGGAACTGTGGCCCTGGGAAGGCGATGGCCCCAACTCGCTCACCGGGACCGGTCCGCTCATCGCACTGGAGGACGAGGAGCCGCTGCCCGGACGCCGCTCGTTGCGCCTGGCGGGGATCTTGGCCGCGGTCGCGTTGTTGGTGCTCGCGGTGGCGTTCGCCTCCGGCCTCGGGCGAGGCGGCGACCCGCAAGAGCCGGACGGCTCGGAGAGTGCCTCCGAGACGGTCAAGCCCAGCCCCGCCGCGATCATCGCGTCCGTGACGGCTGAGGATTTCGATCCCCAGGGCGACCCCCCCGAGGAAAATCCCGACACCGTCTCCAGGATCGTCGACGGCAATCCGGCGACGACGTGGATCACCTCGACCTACGAGCAGAACTTCGGCCCCGCCGGTCTGAAGACGGGGGTGGGCGTCATCCTCGACCTGGGCCAGAATTGGGCCGTGCGTAGCGCCGACATCACCTTCATCGGCGCGCCCACCGCCGTCGAGGTCTACCTGGAGGACACCCGGCCGCGCGGCGTGCAAGGGCTCACGCCGATCGCCACCGAACCCGCCGTCGGCCCGGGCAGCCCCACCACGCTGTCGTTGACGTTCGACGATCCGCCCTCGGGGCGCTACCTCACCATTTGGCTCACCCAGTTGCCAGTCGTGACGGGTGGTTTCCGGGGCGAGATCTCCGAAGTGGTGGTGCGCGGGTGAGCGAGGACGCAGGACAAGCCGAAGGGGGCCTAACCGACGCGGAGTTGCTGGCTGCCCACTGCGCGGGAGATCGCGACGCCTTCGGGTTGTTGTTCGCCCGGCATCGCGATCGCCTGTGGGCGGTGGCGATGCGGACCATGGGCAACCCCGAAGACGCCGCCGACGGGCTGCAAGACGGCCTGATCGCGGCGTACCGCCGAGCCGGCTCGTTCCGTGGCGACGCCGCCGTGACCACCTGGTTGCACCGCGTCATCGTCAACGCCTGCCTCGACCGGATCCGGGCCTCGAAGGTGCGCGCCGCCGATGCGTTGCCTGACGACCTGGAGGCGTACGCCGCTCGGGGCGCGCTGGTGGCGACCGAGGAATCCTCCGACCCGGCCCACGCAGCCCTCGTCGACGAACGCCGCCGACTGGTCCAAGCGGCGCTCGCGACGCTCCCGGCGGAACAGCGAGCCGCGCTGGTCCTGGTCGACATGGAGGGCTACCCCGTCGCCGAGGTGGCGCTGATGCTCGACTGCGCGGAAGGGACCGTGAAGTCGCGATGTTCGCGGGGACGGGCTCGCCTCGCCGAGTTGCTCGGGGTGCTCCGCGAACCCACCGGACGTGACCCAGCCCACGGGAACCACGCCCCCCACTCGGCCGTCCAACCCACCGAGGCGTCGCGCGGGCCACCCGTCGCGTGACTTCTCCGATGCCCAGAAACGTTGTCCAGAAACGTTGCCCAGAAACGTTGTCCAAGGAGGTGAACCCCCGTGCCTGATAAGTCGCTGCCAGATGAACCGCTGCCCGACAACCAGTCCGACAACCAGCCCAACGAGCCAGCCGAGCTCTCCCCCGTCGACGAAGCGCGGGTGCGTCGCCTGCTGGCCGACGCCCGCCACACCGAGCCGATGCCCGCCGATGTGGTGGCTCGCCTCGACGCCACCTTGGCCGACCTGGCCTTGGAGGCCCCCCTCGCCACGACGGCCGCCGCTCCGGCCGTCGTGACCGATCTCGACGCGCGTCGCCGGCGTCGCCGGCGCGGGGCCACGTTCCTCGTAGCGGCGGCCGCGGTGACCGCATTCGGAGTCTCCGCCGGACCGCTGCTGCAGAACCTCGGCACCATGAGCGGCTCGGATTCCGCGTCCACCACGGACAGCGCGGGTGACAACCGCGAGTCGGTAGGGCGCGGGGGCCTCAACGCGGACAAGGATGACCTGGGGGCCTCCCCTGCGCGCTCGGATGCCCCGGAAGCCGAACTAGGCCCCGAGTCCATGCGTGATTATGGCGTCGAAGGCCCCCTGCCGACATCGACGATCAACCCCAACGCATTCCGGAGCCAGGCCGAAGCCTTGAGCGAAAGCGCCGCGATGTACGCGCTCGACGCGGTCGTCGGTCGGTGCCCCGGGGTGCGCTCCTGGGGACAGGGCCGCGCCCTGCCCGCGGCGTACGCCGGCAAGATGGGGCTGCTGGTCTTCCGCACCCCGCAGGGCCAGAGGCAGAGGGTCGACCTCTATCTGTGCGGCAGCCTCCAGCCGGCCCGCAGCACCCTCATCCCCCTGCCCTGACCCAGAATCCGGGGTGGACAACGTCCGGGGAATGCCGCTCGCCTACGATCGGTTTGCACCGGCGTACCCCCTGCACACCAGTCCGTGACGAGCACCCCCCGCGCGCGGCCCTAAGACGAGCGAGTGAATCCCGTGAACCAAGCCTCCACCGCGTCCGACCCGCGCAATGTGATCGTGATCGGGTCCGGCCCCTCCGGCTATACGGCGGCGCTCTACACCGCCCGGGCCGCGTTGTCGCCGTTGGTCTTTGAGGGCTCGGTGACCGCCGGCGGGGCGCTGATGAACACCACGGAGGTCGAGAACTTCCCCGGCTTTCGCGACGGCATCATGGGTCCGGCGTTGATGGACGAGATGCGCGCCCAGGCCGAGCGCTTCGGCGCCGAACTGGTGCCCGACGACGTGGTCGAAGTCGACCTCACGGGCGAGATCAAGGTCATCAAGACCGCCACTGACGTGCATTATGCCCGGTCGGTGATCCTGGCGACCGGCTCTGGCTATCGCAAGCTCGGTCTTGCCCGCGAGGAGGAACTGTCGGGCCGTGGGGTCTCGTGGTGCGCCACGTGTGACGGCTTCTTCTTCCGGGAGCAGGCGATCGCGGTCGTCGGTGGCGGCGACTCGGCGCTCGAGGAAGCGACCTTCTTGACCCGCTTTGCCTCCAAGGTCTATCTGATCCATCGCCGCGACGAGCTGCGCGCCTCCAAGATCATGCAAGAGCGCGCGTTCGCCGACCCCAAGCTCGAGATGGTGTGGAATTCCGAAGTCGCCGCCATCAACGGCACCGATCGTCTGGAGTCCCTCACGCTGCGCGACACCGGGACGGGCCACGAGCGCCCGCTCGAGGTGACCGGCCTCTTCATCGCCATCGGCCACGATCCGCGCTCGGAGCTGCTCGGCGGCCAGGTGGAGCTGGACGCCGATGGTTATGTCGTGGTCGACCATCCCTCGACGGCCACCAACCTGCCCGGCGTGTTCGCGGCGGGCGACCTGGTCGATCATCACTACCGTCAGGCGATCACGGCAGCGGGCACGGGCTGCGCCGCGGCTCTCGATGCCGAGCGGTACGTCGCCACGCTCGACCACGTCGCCAGCCTGGTCTAAGGCGACTCGGCCGCCCTCGCGTCCGGCACGGCGGGAACAAACTGTCGGCGCCGGGGTGTTAACTACTGCGACCGGCCGGAAATCGCCGGGCCCCTCAGCAGATTCACCGAACCAGACTTACCGAAAGGGCTCCACATGTCATCCATGGCCGCCGTGACCGATACCGAATTCGACGCCCAGGTGTTGCGCGCCGACAAGCCCGTCCTCGTCGACTTCTGGGCCGAATGGTGCGGCCCGTGTCGCCAGGTGTCCCCGATCTTGGACGAGATCGCGGCCGAACACTCCGACCGGATGGGTTTCTTCAAGATGAACGTCGACGAGAACCCCGTCACCCCCGCGTCTTACCGCGTGACCGGCATCCCGACCATCAACGTCTATCAAGGTGGCGAGGTCGTGAAGTCCATCGTGGGCGCGCGCCCCAAGGCTGCCATCCTCAAGGAGTTGGCCGACTTCATCGGCTGACTCCAGCGGTTCACGATTACCGGTCCGGCGTCGAGCGTCCCTCGGGAGACGCCTTCGGCGCTGGCCGCACCGCACCGAGCAGGCGCTCGATCGCGTGCTCGACCTCGTCGCGCCAGGTCAGTGCGGACCGCAGATCCATCCGCATCCGGGGTGTCGTCCCGTGCGCGCGCTGGGTCTTGAAGCCCACGCTGCCCAAAAACTCCGCGGAGACCACGCAGCCCCGTCGGGCGCGGGTATCCCCAAAGGCCTCCACCGCCCGGATTCCGCCCCGCTCGATCAGATCTCGGGCCATCCCCTGGATCAACATGCGCCCCAAGCCCCCACCACGGGCCTCGGGTGCGACGTACACCGTCGCCAGCAGGACGGCATCGCTGGACACCGGCGCCGTCGGAAAGCCGTTGGCCCCCGGCACAAACGCGGGCGGCGCATAAAGCGCGTGGCCCACTACCCGGCCGTCGACCTCGGCCACGCGGCCGCAGGAGCCCCAGTCGCGGAGGACCTGGGCCACCCACGCCTCTTTCTCCTCGATGGCCTCGGCCGCGGGCACTCGGGCGCGGCGCACCGGGTCGAGTTGCCAAAACAAACACGTGGCACACCCACCGCCCAGAGCGGGCAGGTGATCGGGGGTGAGCCGGACGATCTTGCGCGCCATTTCGCCTCCTCGTGCCCAGATCCTGCGCGCCCGGTGCTGCATCACGGGCCGCTATCCATCATGCTAGTCCGGTCATGAGTTCCTCACCCGCCAACCGCCCCGACTCCTCGCGGACCCGCCTGGACTCCTACGTGGACCGCTATGCCGCGCGCACCGCCGGGATGACGGCCTCGGAGATCCGGGCGTTGTTCGCGGTCGCGTCGCGCCCGGAAGTCGTCTCGTTGGCGGGCGGGATGCCCAACATCTCCGGGTTGCCGCTGGACGTCGTGGGAGCGGCCATCGGCGACCTGATCGCCAACCACGGCACCGTCGCGCTGCAATACGGCTCCGGCCAGGGCGATCCGCGGTTGCGCGAACAGATCTGCGACGTGATGCGCCTCGAAGGCATCGAGGCGCACCCGGACGACGTCGTGGTCACCGTGGGTTCGCAGCAGGCGGTGGATCTGGTGACCAGGGTCTTCTGCGATCCCGGTGACGTGGTGATCTGCGAGGCTCCGTCGTACGTCGGAGCCCTCGGCGTCTTCAAGGCCTTCCAATGCGAGGTCGTGCACGCGGAGATGGATGGGGACGGGTTGATCCCCGCCGCGCTGCGCGCCGCGATTGCAGCGGCCAAGGCGGCAGGCAAGCGGATCAAGTTCGTCTACACGATCCCCAACTTCCACAACCCCGCCGGCGTGACCCTGACGGCCGCCCGCCGAGCCGAGATCCTCGACATCTGCCGGGCCGAAGAGGTGTTGATCCTCGAGGACAACCCCTACGGCCTGCTGGGTTTCGACGCCGAGCCGATGCGGGCCCTGCGCGCCGACGAAGCCGAAGGCGTCATCTATCTGGGGTCCTTCTCCAAGACGTTTTCCCCAGGGATGCGGGTCGGTTGGGCGCTGGCCCCCCATGCCGTCCGGGAAAAGTTGGTCCTGGCCCAAGAATCCGCCACGCTCTGCCCGCCCTCGTTCTCGCAGATGGCGATTTCGGCCTATCTGACCCAGCACGACTGGCTCGGCCAGATCAAACAACTGCGCGAGATGTATCGCGATCGCCGCGACGCGATGATGAGCGCCCTGGCCGACTTCATGCCCGCCGCCTGCACGTGGAACGTCCCTCAGGGCGGGTTCTTCGTCTGGCTCACCCTGCCCCCCGGGATCGACAGCAAAGCGATGTTGCCGCGCGCGGTGACGGCGCGGGTTGCCTACGTCCCCGGCACCGCGTTTTATGCCGACGGCTTCGGGACAAGCTGCATGCGGCTCTCGTTCTGCTATCCCACGCCGGAGCGGATTCGCGAGGGCGTACGCCGCTTGGCGGGGGTCTTGGAGGCCGAGCTGGAGCTGCGCCAGACCTTCGGCGCCACGGCCGCGCACGAAGCAGTTGCCCGCAGTGGCTATGACGGCCCCGGCACGAATCTAAGTTGAGTGGGAGCGCTCCATGACCGATAGATCCGTCCTCGTCCTGGCTGGCGGGCTATCCCACGAGCGCGATGTATCGCTGCGTTCGGGGCGCCGGGTGGCCGAAGCGCTTCGTGGAGTGGGTCACGACGTCGTGGAGCGCGACGTCGACGCCAGCCTGCTGTCCTACCTGCGCACCGATCGGCCGCTCTGCGTGATCCCGATGCTGCACGGCGAGACCGGCGAGGACGGGGCGGTGCGAGAGGTGCTCGAGCTGCTCGACCTGCCGTACGTCGGCTCCGGGCCGGCCGCGTGCCGCTCGGCGTTCGACAAACCCGTGGCCAAGTCGGTCGTTGCGCGCGCCGGACTTCAGACTCCCGCGGCGGTCTGCCTGCCCCATGAAACCTTCCGTGAGCTCGGCGCCGCCGACGTGATGGAAGCCCTGATCGCCCGGCTCGGGCTGCCGCTGATGATCAAACCCGCCAAGAGCGGTTCGGCGCTGGGCTGTTCGGTGGTCCGCACGGCCGAGGAGTTGCCCTCGGCGATGGTCAGCGCGTTCGCGTACGGCGACGTGGCGCTGGCCGAGCGCTTCGTGACCGGCCTCGAGGTCGCCGTACCCGTGATCGACGACGGCACGGGGCCACGCGCCCTGCCCGCGGTCTCGATCTCGCCCGACGGCGGGGTCTATGACTACACCGCCCGCTACACCGCCGGCTCGACGGAGTTCGGGGTGCCCGCTTCGATCTCCCCGGAGCTGGCCGCAGACTGCGCGGACGTGGCGGTGCGAGCTCACCTCGCGCTGGGCCTGCGCGACTTGTCCCGCTCAGACCTGATCATCGGGGACGATGGCACGGTCTGGTTCTTGGAGGTGAACGTGGCCCCGGGGCTGACCGAAACCTCGACCGTCCCGCTGTCGATCGGCTCCGCTGGGCTGGACCTGGGCCAGGTGTTCGCCGACCTGGTCGGCCTGGCCGTCGCCCGAGAAACCGACCCGGGCCTGGTCCACGTGAAGGCACCCCATGCGTGACCTGACCTATCCCGGCATCGTCGGGCTGGCCCGCAGCGGCTTCAAGGCCCTCGGTCAGAGGATTGTGATCGAAGGCGCCGCCAACGTGCCCACCTCCGGCGGGGTGCTGTTGGCCTACAACCACATCTCCTATGTCGACTTCATCTACGGCGGGTTGGCCGCGCGCCCATCCGGCCGGCTGGTGCGCTTCATGGCCAAGCGGGAGATCTTCGACAACAAACTCAGCGGCCCGCTGATGCGCTCGATGCACCACATCAAGGTGGACCGCGCCGACGGCCTGGAGTCCTACCAAACCGCGCTGTCCTATCTCGGCTCCGGTGAGGCCGTGGGGATCTTCCCGGAAGCCACCATTTCGCGAGCCATGGAACTCAAGGACTTCAAGTCCGGCGCCATCCGGATCGCCGCGACTGCCGGCGTTCCGATCGTCCCGGTGATCTTGTGGGGGACCCAACGGATGCTGACCAAGGACCACCCGCGCGATCTCACCCGGGGCCGCACGATCTCGATCCGCGTGGGCGCGCCCCTGCATCCCACGGGAGCCGACGCGGTCGCTGAGCTGGCCGAGCTCAAGACGGTGATGAGCCAGCTGCTCACCGAGTCGATCGCCGCCTACCCTGCCGCGGAGCAGCCCCCGGGCTCGTGGTGGGTGCCCGCCTCGTTGGGGGGTACGGCGCCCTCGCTCACCGAGGCCGCGGAGTTGGATGGGGCCGAGATGCGGCAGCGGATGCGCCGCCATGCCGAGAAGCGTTTGGCCCAGCGACGCGCTAAGGGCGCTAAGGGCTCTAAGGGGACGAGGCCCTAAGTCGTTAAGTGTCTTTGTCGACAAAGCCACTTAGTGCCTAGATGGGGCGGTCGCTCCGGTTCCTTGGATCCATGATGTCCACGATGCGCTGGAGATCATCGAGCGTGGCGAACTCCACGCTGATCTTTCCCTTGGCGCGGCCCAGATCGATCTTGACTCGCGTCTCGAAGCGATCCGAGAGCCGTTCAGCCAGGTCGACCAAACCAGGCGCGGTGGGTCGGCGGCGGACCACGCGATCGGGGCGTTCCCTCTCGCCGACGGACACGATCTCCTCGAGACCACGGACGCTGATCCCCTCGGCCACCACGCGTTGGGCCAGACGATCCTGCAGGCCGACATCCTCGACGCTGAGCAGGGCCCGGGCGTGCCCGGCCGACAGCACGCCGGCGGCAACACGTCGCTGCACCGGGGGGAGAGTTTCAACAAGCGCAGCGTGTTGCTGATCTGAGGGCGGGATCGCCCGATCTTGCGCGCCAATTCCTCGTGGGTCCCGCCGAAGTCGTCGAGCAACTGGGCATAAGCCGCGGCCTCTTCCAGCGGGTTGAGCTGAGACCGGTGCAGGTTCTCCAAGAGGGCGTCGCGCAACATCGCGGTGTCTTCGGTCTCGCGCACAATCGCGGGGATCGTGGTGAGCCCGGCCTCCTGGGAAGCGCGCCAGCGCCGTTCACCCATCACCAATTCGTAGGTGGCCTGGCCATCGGGATCAGCGCCGCTGCGCCGCACCACCACCGGCTGGAGCAGGCCGATCTCACGAATCGAGTGCACCAACTCGGCCATCGCCTCTTCATCGAAGACCTCGCGCGGCTGCCGCTTGTTGGGGCTTACCGACAAGATCGGCAACTCCGCGAACCACGCGCCATCCACGGGAGCTAGCGTCGACTCATCGCCCGCTGTCGGTGCGGGCTCAGCGCCGGCGGAGCCCGGTGCGGTGGCCACGGACGCCGCGCCCAACTCGGGAGCCGAGGTCGGAATCAGCGAACCAAGCCCGCGGCCCAGGCCCCGGCGCTTGGTCGGAGGAGTGGCGTTCATGCAGGGGCTCCCTTGGTCACGATTTCGCGGGCTGCCTCGAGATAGCTGAGCGCCCCGGGCGAGCCCGGGTCATAGGTCATCACCGTTTGGGCGTACGACGGCGCCTCCGAGACCCGCACCGAGCGGGGGATCGAGGTGTTGAGCACTTGGTCGCCGAAGTGTCCGCGGACTTCCTCAGCGACTCCCGCCGCCAACCTCGTGCGGGCGTCGTACATCGTCACCAGGATGGTGGAGACGACCAATCGGGGGTTGAGGTGCTTGCGGACCATCTCCACGGTCTCCAGGAGTTGGCCCAGGCCTTCGAGCGCGTAGTACTCCGCCTGGATCGGGATCAGCATTTCGGCGCCGGCGACGAGGGCGTTGAGAGTGAGCAGGCCCAACGAGGGCGGGCAGTCGATCAGGACATAGTCGAAGTGGCCATCAACTTCCTCGAGGCCCCGTGGTCCGATGCCGGAGTGCGCCTCGAGCGCGCGGAGCAGCCGGCTCTCCCTCGCCACCACGCTGACCAGCTCGATCTCGGCTCCCGCGAGGTCGATGGTGGCGGGAACCACGAAGAGGCCGTCGACCTCGGGGCAGGGGCTGAGCACCTCGATGAGGGGCGTCCCCTCGACGATCAACTCGTACGTCGAGGGCACGCCACGCCGATGCTCCACATTAAGTGCCGTTGAGGCATTGCCCTGCGGATCCAAATCCACGATGAGCACGCGTTGCCCCAACTGCGCGAGAGCGGCTCCCAGATTCACGGTCGACGTGGTTTTCCCGACGCCGCCCTTTTGGTTGGCCACCACCATCACCCGCGTCGCCGCGGGGCGGGGCATCGGCGGGCGCATCCGCACACCCTGACGAGCGAGAAGCGAATGCTCCGCCGCCTGCGCCAACGGCGTTGTTTCGTCATGGAAGACCGGTCCCGCTCCCGCCACGTCGGCGGCCGTCCGCAACTGGAAACGGGGGACCGAATCGGCCGATGTTTCACGTGAAACATCGCGGCGACCGTCGGGGCTAGCCTGTGGATGAACAGGGCCATCCTGTGGATAGTCAGGCTCAGGGAGTGGGTTCGGACCGGTGGAAAACTCTTCGTGCTCCGTGCGCGTAGCCTCGCGCGGCACCCCAAATGGAGTGCTTCCTGATTCGATCACCGGTCCCGCTTCCTGCGCTGATGAGTGGGCGTGGGAGCGGTGTTGCGTGCTCCTGGCGCCAACGGCCAACCTATCCCGACTTCCTCGCCCCAGGCCACCCTCACGGCGAGGGTTGTGGACTCGGGCATCCCTTCCCCGAGGGGGACGATTTCTGGCTCGGCGCACCCGAGCGCGGCCAGTTGGGGCGCCGCTTCCACGACCTCCTGCGCCGCAGAAGAGCCCTTTAAGGCAACGAGCGCCCCCGAGGCGGCCACCAAGGGCATGCACCACTCCAGCAGCCGGCCCAACGGAGCCACCGCTCGGGCGGTCACGATGTCGAAGCGACGGCTTCCGTGCAGGTCCTGGGCTCGGCCCCGCACCACCTCGACGTTGCCGCCGAGACCCAGCGTCTGCACAGCTTCCTCAAGAAACGTGGTTCGCCGCAGCAGCGGCTCCACCAACGTCACCTGCAGATCCTCACGCGCAATCGCCAGGACCAGCCCCGGCAGCCCGGCTCCGGACCCGATGTCACACACCGTCGCACCCTGGGGGAGGAGCGGCGCGAGAGCCGCGCAGTTCAACAGGTGCCGCGCCCAGAGCCGGGGCGCCTCGCGGGGACCGATCAGGCCCCGCACCACTCCTTCGGTGGCCAACAGGTCGGCATACTGCACGGCCAAAACCCGCCGCTCCGGACCGAAGAACTCGTCGGCCAAAGACGATGTTTCACGTGAAACATGATCCATGGGGTCACCCGGTTAGGCCGGGAGGATCACCACGAACCGACGGGGCTCGGCGCCCTCCGACTCCGAAACCAGCCCCGCCGCGCCCACGGTGTCGTGCACGACCTTGCGCTCGAAGGCCGACATCGGGTCCAGCTCGACCCGCTCGCCCGACTCCTTGACCCGCTCGATCGCTTCGTTGGCCACGACCACGAGAGCCTCGCGCTTCTCGGCGCGATACCCGGAGATGTCCAGCATCAGGCGGGTGCGCTCCCCGGTTTCTCGATAGACCGCCAGCCGAGTGAGCTCCTGGAGCGCCTCCAGGACCTCCCCGTTGCGGCCGACCAGTTGCGACAGGTCGGCGCCGACGATGGACACGGCAGCGCGATCGCCGTCCACGTCCATGTCCAAATCACCGTCAAGATCGGCGATATCCAGCAATTCCTCAAGGTAATCCGCCGCGATGTCGCCCTCGTTTTCCAGCCGCTCGACGCGCGAAGGTCGTGACTCCTCGCCTTCCCCGCCGACCGCGTCGGCGCCGTCCTCCGGGTCGCCGCTTTGCTCGTCGTCCGCCTCAACCGGCGCGTCGGGCGCGGCCTCCTCGGAGACGACCTCCAGCTCGTCGTCGACGCCGGGGGTGATCTCTAGTTCCTGCTCAGACATGTTGCTCCTGGTGAAAGGCGACGTCATTCGTCGCTGGTCTCGGCGGGTGACCCGTCCGCGGCGTCCTTCGCGGGCTCGGGCTTACCCTTCTTGCGCTGTTCGCGCGACTGCTTCTTCGGCTGGGCGCGTGGCTTGGGACGCTCGTCGGCGACCTCGCCCGCAACGATCGTGGAGCCGTCTTCCTCGCCTGCGGTGCCGCCGTGCTTAAGGGCCCTGGCCGCGTCCCGCTTCTTTTTGGCCTCGAACGCCGGCGTGCCAGGAGCCGGGTTGTTGCGGATAACGTAGAACTGCTGCCCCATCGTCCACAGGTTCGAGGTGGTCCAGTAGAGGAGAACGCCGATCGGGAAGGCAATGCCGCCGACCGCGAACACCAGCGGCAGGATGTAGAGCAACATCTTCTGCTGTTGCGCATAGGGCCCGGTCATCGCGTCTGCAGGCATGTTCTTGCTCATCAACTGGCGCTGCGTCAAGAACGTCGTGGCGGTCATCGCCAACACCAGAACGGCGGCCAGCGACATCACGCCGATGTCCCCGTTGGCCCTCATGAAGGTCTCGGAGATCGGCACTCCGAGAAGCTTGGCGGCGCCGAAGTCGGCCGCCAACTTCTCGGTCATGAACCCATGGGCCTTGCCCTTGGCCGCCTGGTCGAGTAGTCGGAACAGGGCCAAGAAGATCGGCATTTGCAGGATCAACGGAAGACACGAGGAGAACGGATTGGTCTTGCTCTCCTTATAGAGAGCCATCGTCTCTTGCGCGAGCCGCTCCCGGTCGTGACCGAACTTCTTCTGCAGCTCCTTGACTTTCGGCTGGATCAACTGCATGTTGCGGCTGGACTTGATCTGCTTGACGAACAGCGGGATCAACGCGGCTCGGATCACCAGGGTCAGACCCACGATGGACAGCGCCCAAGCCCACCCACCCGAAGGGTCAAGGAAGGTGCTCCACATCTTGTGGAACCCCACGAGCACCGCGGAGATGACGTAATACAGCGGCGCCATGATCGCGCTGCCGATGCTGCTCAGTGTGTCTAGCACTCAGGCTCCTTGAGTCCGGTGGTGAACGTCGGTGCGCGGAGGGACAGGGTCATACCCACCATCCGCCCAGGGGTGGCATCGGCCGAGGCGACGCAGGGTGAGCCAACTGCCCTTCACGCTGCCGTACTCCGTCACCGCGCCCAGCGCGTAGGCCGAACACGACGGGTGATAGCGACAAACTTGCCCATAGAGCGGGCTGATCAGGAGGCGGTAGGCCTTGAGGAAGCCGATCAACAGGTATTTCACGCCGCCCGCCTCTCCAAGACTCGGGTCAGACAACGACCCAGGTCGGCGTCGAGTTCCGCGACGTCTGCGGCCGCGGCTGCTGGCAGAGCGCGTACGACGAGTGCCCCAGGCCCGGGCAACTGAGCGACTCGGGGCCGCATCAGATGGCGCAGCCGGCGGCGTACGAGATTGCGGACCACCGCGTTGCCCAAGGACTTGGACACGACGAAGCCCACGCGCGGGGCAGCCGTAGCCGGGAGGGTGGCGTGGTCGGCGGCACGCCAATGCAGCACGAGGGTCGTGGACCCGGCTCTAGCGCCCGCTCGAATAGTGCTTTTGAACTGCTCACCGGAAGTGAGGCGGTTCGACTGCGACAACATCCGTCACCACTGACCGTGGCCGACGGCGAATCAGACTGCCAGGCTCTTGCGGCCCTTGCGCCGGCGAGCGCCGAGGATGGCGCGGCCAGCACGGGTGCGCATGCGCAGACGGAAGCCGTGCACCTTGTGCCGACGACGGTTGTTCGGCTGATACGTACGCTTGCTCACGAGGTTCTCCGTTGTTCTCCCGGCGTGCCGGGCACCTTGCAATTGGCCATGGTTGTCGACTCGGCGCGGCGGCATGAGCCAGACTCATTCGTCGGCTGGCACCGCCCACCCACGGCCTCTGCGCCCCCGCCTCCAGTTCACTTCGCGAACCGGACGGGACGTTCTTCCATGGACATGCGGCACCGGTCGACGCCGGGCGACCTGCCAACGGTACGCGAGCCTGATTGACACGGTCAAACCGGCGACCGAGCAACCTGTGGATGACGGCTTGCCGCAGAGGCCCTTGGCTTGTTACGTTCGGACCACCGAGGTTCCCCGCCACAACCGAAGTCCGCCCACGAAACCGTCCCCCCAGGCATCGTCATCCGCACCGAAATCTAGCGCTTGACCTGGGCAGATAGCGAAATGGGCGGTCCTTCTCGTGCGTCTCGGATGGCTCGACCCAGGGTCTCAGGCGCCGTTTCACAGCCTGTGGACAAGCTTGTGGAGCCAGCCCCCGAAAGCGTGGGTGTCCGGAAATATTCTAGTTGTAGGAAGCGGGACCTGTGGAAAACGAGACGGCCGACTTCGCCACCGTCTGGCAAGGCGTCGTGGATGACCTCCAGCCCAACCAGCGCGCCTGGTTGCGTGCCAGCGAGCCGGTCACCATGCACGAGACCACCGCGATCATCGCCGTCCCCAATGAGTTCACCCGGACCCAGCTTGAGGGCCGCCTGCGTGGACAACTCGAGGACGCACTGAGCGAGGCCTTCGGCCGCGAGATTCGGATGGCCGTGACGGTCAACACCGCCCTCGAGGATCCTGACAACTTGACCCTACTTATCGATACGTCGACAAGTAGTGAAGTCAATATGTCGACTAATAGCCCGGCGTCTAACGACGGGACACCCGACGCCCTGATCCTCGACCTCCCCCTTCCGCCCCAAGACCCGGCTCCGGAGCAGGGCGACCCGACCAACCGGGCCAGCACCCCCAGCTCCCTCGAAACCCGACTCAACCCGAAGTACACCTTCGAAACCTTCGTCATCGGGTCCTCCAACCGGTTCCCCCACGCGGCCGCGGTCGCGGTGGCCGAAGCCCCGGGCAAGTCCTACAACCCACTGCTCATCTATGGAGACTCCGGGCTCGGCAAGACTCACCTGCTCCACGCGATCGGCCACTACGTGCGCAGCCTCTACTCCGGCGCCAAGGTCCGCTATGTCTCCAGCGAGGAATTCACCAACGAGTTCATCAACGCCATCCGCGATGACCGCCAAGATCGCTTCAAGCGCCGCTACCGCGACGTCGACGTTCTCCTGATCGACGACATCCAGTTCCTCGAAGGCAAGATCCAGACCCAAGAAGAGTTCTTTCACACCTTCAACACCCTCCATAACGCCAACAAGCAGATCGTGTTGACCTCCGATCGCGCTCCCAAGAAGCTCGACGAGTTCGAGGATCGACTCCGCAACCGGTTCGAGTGGGGCCTGGTCACCGACGTCCAACCGCCCGACCTCGAAACCCGGATCGCGATCTTGCGCAAGAAGGCGGCGATGGATCGCCTCACCGCGCCGGCCGACGTGTTGGAGTTCATCGCCTCCAAGATCCAGACCAACATCCGCGAGCTCGAGGGCGCCCTGATCCGGGTGACTGCCTTCGCCAACCTCAACCGACAAGAGGTCGACCTCACGCTGGCCGAGATCGTACTCAAGGACCTCATTCCCGAGGGGGGCGAGCCCGAGATCACCGCGCCGCTCATCATTGCGCAGACCGCGGCATACTTCGGCGTCACCATCGAAGACCTGACCGGCCCGAGCCGGGGCCGCCACCTGGTGCAGGGTCGCCAGATCGCGATGTACCTGTGTCGCGAGCTCACCCCGCTGTCGCTGCCCAAGATCGGCGCGCAGTTCGGCAATCGCGACCACACGACCGTGATGTACGCCGACCGCAAGATCAACCAGTTGCTCGCCGAGCGCCGGTCGGTCTTCAACCAGGTCAGCGAACTCACCAACCGGATCAAGTTGCAGGCCCGCCAGACCTGATCGATCCAAACACAGCGCCCTCACAAGCCATCGACCAAGAGCTGTGGACGAAGCACCCCACACACCGCGATTTCATCCACAACACCTGTGCACCCACCGGCACCCCTCAGCCACGCACCCAGGTCGATCCACACCCCGACCCGACGAGACCCCATCTCATCCACAGCTGTTTCCGCAGCCTCAAATACGACCTGACCTGGGCAAACACCAGTTCTCCACAGTTTCCACCGCTGCTATGACTACTCCTCATCTCCAGTTAACGAGACAATCCGTCAACATCTATCCGCACCCCAACCTGGGGACAAACCGCTTCACCCCACGGGCGAACCTCCCGCCACGCGCGCCCGCATGGCAGGATGCTCACGCCAGCCAAGGATTGTGGAGGTTCACGAAGTGAAGTTCAGCGTCGACCGCGATGTGCTCGCGGATGCCGTCGCATGGGCGGCGCGTAGCCTGCCCGTTCGTCCCAGCGCCCCCGTTTTGGCGGGACTCCTCATCGATGCCGGCGACGACGGGCTCGTGTTGTCGAGCTTCGACTACGAAACCTCGGCCCGAGCCACCCTCACCGCCAACGTGGTCGATGAAGGACGGGCGTTGGTCAGTGGCCGTCTGTTGGCTGACATTTGTCGCAGCCTGCCGAATAAGCCGGTCGAGATGGTGTTGGACGGAGCTCGCGTCTCACTGACGTGTGGGGCCGCGAGGTTCAGCCTGCAGACCATGCCCGTGGAGGACTACCCGACGTTGCCCCACATGCCGGCCGCAACGGGGACCGTCAACTCCGAAGAGTTCGCCCACGCCGTTGCTCAGGCGGTCACCGCGGCGGGTCGCGACGACATGTTGCCGGTGCTCACCGGCGTACGCCTAGAAATCGACGGTTCCACGATCAGCCTGCTCGCCACCGACCGTTTCCGGCTCTCCCAGCGTGAGCTCACCTGGCAGCCCAACGCGTCGGATGAGTCGATCGCCGCGTTGGTGCCGGCCAAGGTCCTAGGCGACACGGCCAAGTCCCTGACGGCTGGCGCCGAGGTCACCATCGCGCTTTCACACGGAGGCGCGGGCGAGGGGATCATCGGCTTCGAAGGCGTTGCGCCGGGCGGCGTACGCCGGACCACGACGCGGTTGCTCGACGGCGAGTTCCCCAAGGTCCGCAGCCTGTTCCCCTCCGAACACCTCACCACCGCCTTGGTCGACAAGGCGGCGTTGATCGAGTCGGTCAAGCGCGTCTCGCTCGTCGCGGAGCGCAACACGGCTGTGCAACTGGCGTTCAGTGACGGCGTACTCACCTTGGACGCCGGGTCGGGCGACGAGGCGCAGGCCTCGGAGTCGATCGAAGCGACCATCAACGGCGAGGACATCACGACCGGCTTCAACCCCCAGTTCTTGCTCGACGGGTTGACCGCGATCGACGAGTCCGTGGTCGAGTTGGCCTTCACCCAGGCGTCCAAGCCGGTCGTCATCAGCGGTGCGGCGGGCGAAGGCGGCGATGCCTCGGGGTTCCGCTACCTGTTGATGCCGCGTCGTCTTCTGTCCTGATCACCACATCCGCCTGATCACCACCACTTCGGGAGGCACCCATGCACATCGGCCTGATCGGTCTCGGCAAGATGGGTGGCAACATGCGCACCCGGTTGCGCAACGGCGGCCACACGGTGGTCGGCTTCGACCGCAATCCCGAGCTGAGCGATGTCGCTTCCCTCGAGGAGTTGGTCGCTGCCCTGCCCAGCCCCAAGGTGGTGTGGGTCATGGTTCCGGCTGGCGGCCCGACCCGCGACACGGTGGCGGCGCTCGGGGAGCTGCTCGGTGAGGGTGACGTCATCGTCGACGGCGGCAACTCCCGCTGGACCGACGATTTGGCCAACGCCGAGGCACTGACCCCGCGCGGGATCGGCTATGTCGACTGTGGCGTTTCCGGTGGCGTGTGGGGTCTCCACAACGGCTATGCCCTGATGTACGGCGGCGAGGCGGCCGACATCGCCAAGGTGCAGCCCGCCTTCGACACCCTCAAGCCCGAGGGCGAATTCGGCAGCGTGCATGCCGGCTCCGTCGGCGCCGGCCACTTTTCCAAGATGGTTCACAACGGCATCGAATACGCCATCATGCAGGCGTACGCCGAGGGCTGGGAGCTGCTCGAAAAGGTCGAGCTCGTCGACAACGTCACCGAAGTGTTCCGCTCGTGGCGCGAGGGCACAGTGATCCGGTCGTGGTTGCTCGATCTGCTGGTCAATGCGCTCGACGCCGATCCCGGACTGGCCGAGATTCGCGGCTATGCCGAAGATTCCGGCGAGGGTCGCTGGACCGTGGAAGCCGGCATCGACAACGCCGTCGCCACCCCGGCCATCACCGCGGCGCTCTATGCCCGGTTCATCTCGAGGCAAGAGGATTCACCGTCGATGAAGGCGATCGCGGCGATGCGCAACCAGTTCGGTGGCCACGCGGTCAAGGCTGCCCCCGAAGCCCCCATCAGTTAGCTGCCGGTTGTACGTCTCCCACCTTTCCCTGCACAACTTCCGCTCCTATGCCGACGTCGACGTCGAGTTGGGACCGGGCGCGACGGCGTTCATCGGGCGCAACGGGCAAGGCAAGACCAATCTGATCGAAGCGCTGGACTACTTGTCCCGGCTGTCCTCACATCGGGTCGCCACGGACGCTCCGTTGGTGCGGGCCGGCGCGGAACAGGGCGTGATTCGAGCGGCGGTCGTGCGCGACGGGCGTACGGCGACGCTCGAGGTCGAGCTCAATCCCGGCCGCGCCAACCGGGCCCGGATCAACAAGTCCCCGCTGCCCCGGGCGCGCGACATCATCGGACTGGTCCGCACCGTGGTGTTTTCCCCCGAGGATCTGGCGCTGGTGAAGGGTGATCCGTCGGAGCGTCGCGGCTTCCTCGATGACCTGCTGGTGTTGCGAACGCCTCGACTCGCGGGGGTGCGCGCCGACTATGACCGGGTGTTGCGCCAACGCAATTCGCTGCTCAAAACCGCGCGCGCGGCCCGCCGCGGCTCCAGCTCGGTGGACTCCGCGCTCTCCACCCTCACGGTGTGGAACGACCACTTGGCGCGCACCGGCGCCGAACTCTTCGCCGAGCGCCGCGCGCTCGTTGCCGAGCTGCGACCGTACGTCGGGGCGGCGTACGCCACCGTCGCCCGGGGCGCGGCCCGCGACGACGCCGACCTGGACTATCGACCGTGCTTCGAGTTGCCGCCGGAGACCGAGGACATCGTGCAGGCCTTCCTCGCCGAGCTGGACCGGCGAGCCGGCGAGGAGTTGGATCGCGGAGTGTCCCTCGTCGGTCCGCACCGCGACGAACTGGTGTTGACTCTCGGAAACGCCGACCTGCGCCTGCCAGTCAAGGGTTATGCCTCCCATGGTGAGTCGTGGTCGTTTGCGTTGGCGCTGAAACTGGCCTCCTATGACCTGTTGCGGGCCGACGGAGACGACCCGATCTTGATCCTCGACGACGTCTTCGCCGAGTTAGACACCGATCGGCGGCAACAACTGGCCGATCTGGTGATCGCGGCCGAGCAGGTGCTGGTCACCGCGGCGGTCGCGGCCGACGTACCCTCAGAGTTGGCCGGCAGCAGGTTTCTCGTCGCCGGCGGGGAGGTGACGCGCGATGCCTGAGCAGGATCCGCGCGCGTCCGAGCCGGCCGGCGACGCCGACGCGGGATCTGACCCCGACACTGGCGGGGCCAACGAGGGGGCCTCCGAGCCACACGCCGAGGATGGTTTGGACCTGGCGCGCGCCATGGTCCGCGCCGCGCCACAGTCTGCGCCGGGCGCGCGTGCTTCGCGGCGCAAGAGCAGCGGCCGGTGGGCGCGTGAAGGGCGGCGCGGTGCAGCTGATGCGCGGGCGGGCAGCGGTGCGCATCCCGGGGAGCGCGACCCGCAACTCTTAGACACCAACGTCGAGCGGTTGGTCGATCAGCTCGGATGGTCGACGGACCTGAAGGTGCATGGACTGTTCGCCCGCTGGGGTGAGTTGGTCGGCGCCGAAGTCGCCGCGCACACCATGCCCGAATCGTTTGCGGACGCCAAACTGGTGGTGCGCACCGACTCGACCGCCTGGGCCACCCAACTCCGCCTGTTGGCGCCCACGATCGTGCGCCGACTCAACGAGGAGTTGGGCCACGACACCGTCAAGATCATTGAGGTGCTCGGGCCGCAGGCACCGTCGTGGAAGAAGGGTTTGCGTTCGGTCCGCGACGGCCGCGGTCCTCGTGATACTTACGGCTGACCACGACGCCCCTAGGCGATCTGGGAGCCTCACCGACGTATGGGGACCAAGCCCACCCCCTGATCGGGGCCTGAATCAGGCCTTCTAGGCCGCTCAGAGCCAAATTTCATCCACAGATCCCCCAAATCTGGGGAGCCATGCGTGGTTTGCGGCCTCCAGACCGCTATCATGGGCCGTCGGGTCGCTGGCTCCCTGAGCTGCGACCTTCCGTATGTCAAAAGCCGCGAGGGCGTCGTACGCCGCCCCGCGCGGCACGGTCGGAAGAGGTGCGTGTGTCCGAAGAGGCCACCACAGAGTCAGAGTCCGAATTCTTCGACCCAGAGACCGCCCCCGTCGCGGTTTCCGGAGTCATCAACGAACAGATCACCGCCGACTACGACGCCTCCGCGATCCAGGTTCTCGAGGGTTTGGAGGCGGTCCGCAAGCGACCCGGGATGTACATCGGCTCCACCGGCGAGCGCGGGCTGCACCACCTGGTGTGGGAGATCGTCGACAACTCGGTCGACGAGAGCCTCGCGGGCCACGCCGACCGGATCGTGCTCACCCTGCAGCCCGACGGCGGCGTACGCGTGGTCGACAACGGCCGCGGCATCCCCACCGACATCCACCCCACCGAGGGCATCCCCGCGGTCACCATGGCGCTGACTATGTTGCACGCCGGTGGCAAGTTCGGCGGTGGCGGCTACAAGGTGTCCGGCGGACTCCACGGCGTGGGCGTCTCGGTCGTCAACGCGCTCAGCTCGACCCTGATCGTGGAGGTGAAGAACCGCGATCACCTGTGGCGCCAGTCCTTCACCCTCGGCGATCCCAACGAGGAGCTGGAGCAGGTGCGCCCGCTGGAGCCCGGTGAGGCGACCGGCACCACGATCATCTTCTATCCCTCGACGGAGATCTTCGAGACCACCAACTTCTCCCTGGAGACGATCACCACACGGATCCGCGAGATGGCCTTCCTCAACAAGGGCCTGGAGATCGTGATCCGTGACGAGCGACCGACCGCGGCCGAGATGTTGGACGCGGTGGAGGACGGCACCGTCGACAACGCCGTCGACGCGGCGGGTGCCGACGCGATCCGCCGCGGCGAGGGCGGCTCGCTGGAGCGGGTGTTTAAATACGACCGCGGGTTGGTCGACTATGTCGAACACCTCAACCGGCGCAAGGACAAGGCCAACCCGACCGTGATCGCGTTCGAGGCCGAAACCCCCGCGATCGTCCACAACCACATGAGCCTCGAAGTCGCGATGCAGTGGAACACCTCCTACACCGAGTCGGTGCACACCTTCGCCAACACGATCAACACCCATGAGGGCGGCACCCACGAAGAGGGCTTCCGTTCCTCGCTCACCACGCTGGTCAATCACTGGGGCGAACAGTGGGGGATGATCAAGAAGACCGAGGACCGGGTCAAGGGCGACGACATCCGCGAGGGTCTCACGGCGATCATCTCGATCAAGTTGGGCGAGCCCCAGTTCGAAGGGCAGACCAAGACCAAGCTCGGCAACACCGAGGCCAAAGGTTTTGTGCAGCGCGTCGTCAACGACCAGCTGGGGGCGTGGTTCGAGCAGAATCCCGCCGAGGGCAAGGACATCGTGCGCAAGTCGCAGGCCGCGGCTTCAGCGCGGATCGCGGCGCGCAAGGCGCGCGAGTTGGCCCGATCCCGCAAGGGTCTCTTGGGCGGCGGCGGACTGCCCGGCAAGTTGGCCGACTGTCAATCCACCAACCCCGCCGAGTGTGAGGTCTTCGTCGTCGAGGGCGACTCCGCGGGAGGCTCCGCCAAGCAGGGGCGCGATCCTCGGGTCCAGGCGATCCTGCCGATCCGCGGCAAGATCCTCAACGTCGAGAAGGCGCGGATCGACAAGGTGTTGGCCAACACCGAGGTGCAGGCGATCATCTCCGCCCTCGGCACCGGCATCCACGAAGAGTTCGACCTCGACAAGCTGCGCTATCACAAGGTCGTGTTGATGGCCGACGCCGATGTCGACGGCCACCACATCAACACGCTGTTGCTGACGCTGCTGTTCCGCTTCATGAAGCCGCTGATCGAGCACGGCTACGTCTACATGGCCCAACCCCCGCTCTACCGCTTGCGGTGGAACAAGCCGGCCGAGCACGAGTTCGTCTACTCCGACGCCGAGCGCGACGCGTTGATGAAGGACGGGCTCGAGCGGGGCAAAAAGTTGCCCAAGGACATGCCGGTCCAGCGCTACAAGGGCCTCGGCGAGATGAACGCCGACGAGTTGTGGGAGACCACGATGGATCCCTCCGGGCGGATCCTGCTCCAGGTCACCCTCGAAGACGCGGCCCAGGCCGACGAGATCTTCTCGATCCTGATGGGGGAGGACGTCGAGCAGCGACGTTCCTTCATCCAACGCAACGCCAAAGACGTGCGATTCCTCGATATCTGAGTGTCTAGGCGGATCCCTAGATTCGCGTAGACCAGCAAAGAGAGACCGAGCAAAGAGAGACAGAGAGACGTGACTGACACCACCACCGAACCGCCCGAGGGTCCCGGTCCTGGCGGACGCATCGAGCCGGTCGAGCTCCAGGTCGAGATGCAGCGTTCCTACATCGACTATGCGATGGCGGTCATCGTCGGGCGCGCGCTGCCCGACGTACGCGATGGTCTCAAGCCGGTGCACCGCCGGGTGCTTTATGCGATGTACGACGGCGGCTACCGGCCCGATCGCGGCTACTCCAAGTGCTCGCGCGTCGTGGGCGACGTGATGGGCCAATATCACCCGCACGGCGACTCCGCGATCTATGACACCTTGGTCCGGCTCGCCCAGCCGTGGGTGATGCGGGCGCCGCTGATCCAAGGGCAGGGCAACTTCGGCTCGGCGGGCAACGACCCGGCGGCGGCCATGCGATACACCGAGTGCCGGATGGCGCCGTTGGCCATGGAGATGGTCCGCGACATCGAACAAGACACCGTCAACTTCCAGCCCAACTACGACGGCAAGTCTGAAGAGCCGACGATCCTCCCGGCGCGTTTCCCCAACCTGTTGGTCAACGGCTCCGCCGGCATCGCCGTCGGCATGGCTACCAACATCCCGCCGCACAACCTGCGCGAAGTCGCCGAAGGCGCGACCTGGGCGCTGGAAAACCCCGACGCCACCCGCGAGGAGCTGCAGGACGCGCTCATCGAACGGATCAAGGGCCCCGATTTCCCGAGGGGCTCGATGATCGTCGGTCGCACCGGCATCGAGCAGGCCTATCGCACGGGCCGGGGCTCGATCCAGCAGCGGGCCGTCGTCGAGATCGATGAGGAGAAGGGCCGCACCGTCCTGGTCATTTCGGAGTTGCCCTACATGGTCAACCCCGACAACTTGGCTCTCAAGATCGCCGAGTTGGCTGATTCGGGCCGGGTGCAGGGCATAGCCGATGTCCGCGACGACACCTCCTCGCGCACGGGCCAGCGGTTGATGGTGGTGCTCAAACGCGACGCCGTCGCGCGCGTCGTACTCAACAACTTGTTCAAACACACCGAGTTGCAGACCAACTTCTCGGCCAACATGTTGGCCTTGGTCGACGGTGTCCCGCGGACCCTGACGATCGACCAGTTCATCAGCAACTGGGTCACCCACCAGGTCGAGGTCATCCAGCGGCGCACCCGCTATCGCCTGCGCAAGGCCGAAGAGCGCGCGCACATCTTGCGCGGCCTGGCCAAGGCGCTCGACCAGCTCGATGCGGTGATCGCGCTGATTCGCGGCAGCGCGAGTGCGGACGCCGCCAGGGCGGGGCTGATCTCGCTGCTCGACATCGACGACATTCAGGCGCGGGCGATCCTCGACATGCAGTTGCGTCAGCTCGCGGCCCTTGAGCGGCAGAAGATCGTGGACGACCTGACCACGATCGAGCTCGAGATCGCCGACCTCGAGGACATCTTGGCCGACGAGGCGCGGCAGCGCCGGATCATCTC
Source organism: uncultured Actinomycetota bacterium (assembly GCA_963814245.1). GTDB lineage: Bacteria > Actinomycetota > Actinomycetes > Propionibacteriales > Nocardioidaceae > Nocardioides. The sequence continues at coordinate 469,352 of CAWFBY010000001.1, read as the reverse complement.
CGAGGAGCTCGCCGAGATCGTGGCGAAGTTCGGCAACGATCGCCGCACCCAGATCATCGCGGCCGACGGGGACCTGTCGATGGAAGACCTGATCCCCGACGAGGAGCTGGTCGTCTCGATCACCCGTGGCGGTTATGCCAAGCGCACGCGCGCCGATCAATACCGCACCCAAAAGCGCGGCGGCAAAGGTGTGCGCGGCGCGAGTTTGCGCGGCGACGACGTCGTCCAACACTTCATCGCGACCTCCAACCACCACTGGTTGCTGTTCTTCACCACGGCGGGCCGGGTCTATCGGACCAAGGCCTACAACCTGCCCGAGGCCTCGCGCGACGCCAAGGGCGGCCACGTCGCTGGGTTGCTGAGTTTCCTCCCCGATGAGTCGATCGCGCAGGTGCTGGCGATCCGCGACTACGAGCAGGCGCCCTACCTCGTTTTGGCGACCCGCAACGGGTTGGTCAAGAAGACGCGCTTGGGCGACTACAACAGCCCGCGTCAGGCGGGCGTGATCGCCATCAACTTCCGTGAGGACGACGACGAGTTGATCGGCGCCGAATTGGTCAACTCCGACGACGACATCTTGTTGGTCTCACGCAAGGGCCAGTCGATCCGGTTCCGGGCCGACGACACCCAACTCCGTCCGATGGGCCGGGCGACCTCGGGTGTGTCCGGGATGAAGTTCCGCGCCGGCGACTCGATGTTGTCGATGTCGGTGATCCGGGCCGCACAGGTGGCGGCCGAAGAGGCGGGCGAGGAAGTCGCTCCGCAGTACGTCTTCACGATCACCGACGGCGGCTTTGCCAAGCGGTCGCGGATCTCGGACTACCGCCTCCAGTCGCGCGGCGGCCTGGGCATCAAGGCGATGTCGCTGGCCAACGAAGATCGCGGCGGGCTGGTCGGCGCGTTCATCGTCGAGGAGGGTGACGAGATCTTGTCGATCACCCAGGGCGGCCAGGTCGTGCGCAGCCCCATCAACGAGAACTTCCGAGCCACGGGTCGCTCGACTATGGGGGTGAAGTTTGTGACCCCGAAGTCGGGTGATGCGGTGGCCGTGGTGGCCCGCTCGGTGGAGGCCAAAGACGAGGACGAGGCGGGCGATGAGGGCGTCTCTGAGGAGGCCGTTGCGCCGACGGAATCGTCGGATCAGGCAGAGAATGCAACAATCGAGCCTGAAACTTCCGACGAATCCGGGGAGAGTGAGTCCTCATGACGGATCACCCTGTGCAAGAAGCGGCCACCCGGCCGGCGGACGAGTCGACGCCAAAACCGGTGAAGAAGACGCCGATCTTGCCGCCGATGCCCAACCAGGAGACGGCCAAGAGCACCCGCGCGAAGGGCGTTGAAGCGGCCGCCAAGAACGGTGTCAGCGCGGCAGCGGAGCCGATCAAGGCCTCGATCCAAGACGCGACTTCGGCGGTGGCCGCGGCCGCGAAGCCCAAGAAGGCCCCCGTCGTGCTGCCGCCCCCGCCCGCGGTCGACGACACCGTGGTACGCGCCCCGCTGGCAGCTCGGATCCAGGCCAAGCTCAGCTCGGCTCTGCCGGCCAAGACGGAGAAGCCGGCGCCCGCTGCCGCCCCGTCGCGCCGGGCCGAGAAGGATCGTTCCCAGGTCCCGCCGGCTGCAGCGGCGGCGGCGGCCGCGGCCTCGGTTGCTCCTGCGGTGGTTGCGCCTGCCGTGACTCGCGCCCCCCTTGCTCCTGCTCCGGTTCAGGCGCCGGTCGCACCTCCGGCCCAGGCACCTGCCCCGGCGAGCGCGATGCCGGTGCGGGCCGATGCTCGGTCCAAGAAGACCCAGCCTTCCGGCGTACGCCGTCCTTCGCGGCGCGCCCGTCTGCGATTGACCCGGATCGACCCGTGGTCGGTGATGAAGACGGCGTTCTTGCTGTCCATCGCCTTCGGCATCGTGACGGTGGTGTCCGTGATGGTCGTGTGGACGGTGCTCGGCGCCGCTGGCGTGTGGGACTCGATCAACGCCACCGTGCAGAGCGTCATCGGCGGCGAGGATTCGTCGAAGTTCAACGTCGAGAACTACCTCGGCACCTCCCGAGTGCTCGGTTTCACCACGCTCGTCGCTGTCGTGGACGTGGTGCTGCTGACGGCGATCGCGACGCTGGCGGCCTTCCTCTACAACATGGCCGCGGCCCTGCTGGGCGGCATCGAGATGACCCTCGCCGAGGAAGAGCTCTAGAGCGTCGTACGCCGGGTCCAGACCGCGTTTTGTCGGGGTCTTCGGCGTTGCGGTAATGTTCCCCCTCGGCCGTCCGCGGCCGCACCAACTCTGGCACTTCGCCGGACCAGCACGTCCCTGCGCGGGCCTATAGCTCAGACGGTTAGAGCGCTTCCCTGATAAGGAAGAGGTCGGAGGTTCAAGTCCTCCTAGGCCCACCCGTTCTTCCGTCGACGCCGGGCGCGTCGCTGGCCCGGCCCGACCTATCCACGAGTCCCTATCGACGAGTCCCGGGCGGCACGATTTCGTGGCGATAGGTGGAGCCCTCGATCGTTTCGTATTCCACCGCATCCAGTCCGAAAGTGACCCGGCTGTGCCCGGGTCGGCTCACCGACATCAGGTCGAGTTGAAAGGCCAATTCGCGCAACGCAGCGGCGCGCCGATCGACGATGTCTGAAGCCGCCTGGAGCGTTTCGGTCACCACGGGGGTCGCGGCCTGGGCCACCCGCACCTCGGCCCCGAAGTCGCCGGACCTGAGGGCCGGAGCAATCGCCCCTACGACCGTGGTCTGGAAGTTCTCGCGCACCGCGACGAACTCGGCATCGGTTTCATCGAGGTGCTTCAGCGCTTCGGTGAGAGCTTGGGCGGTGCCCCAGTTGCGGGTGCGTGCATCGAGCACCCAGTAGTAGTAGGCGAGCATCGCTTGGTCGAACGTGGCCGCGACGGTGCCGTGCAGCCGGACCTCTCCCGGGACGCGCAACGCTAGTACGACGAGGTCAACCTCCTCGTTCAGGAGGGTTAGGGCTTTGTCGGCCTCGTTCCAGTGGGTGATCAACTCCACGATCCGCGCCCGATCGCCGGCAGCCTGCATGCGCAGACGATCGAGGGCATCCAAGGTGGTCTCGAGCACCTGGAGCAGGAGGCTCTTGGTCACGGCACCCTACGCATTCCTCATGTTCACGACGAACTCTCGGACCAGTCGCCGCGACTCTTCGGCAGCTTCCTCGTCGTGGTGGAGAAACCTCGCCCTGCTGGCGAACGTGGAGAGCAGGTGCAACGCGCGCTCAAGTTCGCGCTGCTCGACGGCCCCTTCGGCCTGACGCCCCCGGTAGGCGCGCAACGCTTCCCACGACTCGGGCAACTCGCCGAAGACGGAGTCGTGGACCCCGCTGCCGTCGACCTGGGCGCGGCGAGGGAGGTGAATTGGGTGAGTTCGAGGGCCTTGGCCGCCAAAAATCTGAGCCTGCTCAGGTCGATGACCACGGTGCTGCCTGAACCGTCGCGATAATCGACGCGTGCCGGTTGGGGCGGGGTCAGCGCCGGTGGGCGCACTTCGACGTTGGTCGACTCCCGAGCCCCCTCCACCAACTTCATGAACTGAGCCTGGATCGCCGACGGGTCGGCAAGAAGGGCGCTCGGGCCGCTTCGTTGCACCCCGTGGAGGTCGGATGAAGGGCGCGTTGCTCGATCTCGCGGACCGCCCCCGGGCTACGCCATGGCGGAACCCGGCCACCTGGTGGCCCCGTGTCGACGCCGCCAGCGCTCACCTGGATCCGCCGTTCGGCAGCCTCTCCGTCGATGCACTGGCCTGGAATGCCCACGATCTCCTCGCCCGGGCGCGCGGATTGCCCATCCGGCTGGCGAGCAAGTCCGTGCGAGTCCGGGGGGTGCTGGACGCGCTGCTGGCCGTGCCGGGGTACTCCGGGGTGCTGGCCTACACCCTCCCCGAAGCCCTGTGGCTGGCCGCCGGAGACAACGGAGTGCGCGACGTCGTGGTCGGCTATCCCACCGCGGATCGCACAGCGTTGGCGGCGTTGGTCGCCTCCGAAGAGCTGTGCCATCGGGTGACGATCATGGTCGATGATCTCGCTCAACTCGACGCGGTGGATGCGGTAGTGGCTGCGGCTCAGCGACCGAGGGTGCGGGTGTGTCTCGAGCTCGACGTTTCCTATCAGCACCCGATCCTGGGGCACGTGGGCACCAGGCGTTCTCCGCTCCGCGAACCGCACGAAATCCAGCGGCTGGCGCGGAGCGTGGTGGCCCGGCCGGGGTTCGAGTTGGTGGGCCTGATGGCCTACGAGGGACAGATTGCGGGCGTGGGCAACGCGGGCTCCGGGCGAGGCCGGGCGATCCGGGCGATGCAGAAGGCGTCGGCCGCCGAGTTGGCAGAGAGACGGGCGGCGGCGGTGGCCGCCGTACGCCGGGTGGCTGACCTGCAGTTCGTCAACGGCGGCGGCACCGGGTCGCTCGAGTCGACCCGAGCCGATGACTCGGTGACCGAGTTGGCCGCGGGCTCTGGACTCTTCGGTCCCCGGTTGTTCGACGGCTACGTGCAGTTTCAGCCGGCGCCCGCCGCCGCCTTCGCACTCAGCGTGGTCCGGCGCCCCAAGGGCGCGGGAGGCGACGTGGTCACCGTGCTGGGCGGCGGGTGGATCGCGTCGGGTCCGGCGGGGCCGGATCGTCAGCCTGACGTCGTCTGGCCAGCCGGACTGCGCACCCTCACCCGGGAAGGCGCCGGGGAGGTGCAGACCCCGGTGACCGGAGCGGCTGCTCGGACACTGACGGTCGGCGATCGGGTGTGGTTCCGGCACGCCAAGGCAGGTGAGTTGAGCGAGCACCTCAACGAGTTCGTGTTGCTGGCGACGGTCGACGGTGAGGTCACCGTGGTCGGTTCGCTGCCGACCTATCGCGGCGATGGAAAGGCGTTTCTCTAGTGGAGACTGGGCACAGGGAAATTGGGCACAGGGGAACCTGGCAAAACTGGGCGCGCGTCGAGTCGGCTACCCCGGCGCAGATCGCGCGTCCGGGCAGCGTCGAGGAGGTCGTCGAGGTGATCCGCGGGGCCAGGGATCGCGCGTTGACCGTGAAAGCTGTGGGCGCCGGTCACTCGTTTACCGCCATCGCGGCCACCGAGGGAGTCCTCCTCGAGCTCGGCGGGCTCTCCGGCATCCTCGATGTCGACGTGGAGTCGCGTCGGGTCCGGCTGGGGGCGGGCACCCACCTTCACGAACTGCCGGCTTTGTTGGCGCCGTACGGTCTCGCCTTGGAGAACCTGGGGGACATCGACCGCCAGACCATTGCCGGTGCCACCTCCACCGGGACCCATGGGACCGGGGCGCGCTTCCGTGGCCTGGCCGCGCAACTGGTGGGTGCGACGCTCGTCACCGCGACTGGTGACGTGTTGCGCGTGGACGAGGAGACCAACGCCGAGCTGTTGCCCGGCGTACTCCTGGGCCTCGGCGCGCTCGGAATTCTCGTCGACGTGACCGTGCAATGTGTGCCCGCGTTTCTGCTGCGCGCCCACGAGAGCTCGGCCGACCTGGACGACGTACTCGAGGGGCTCGATGAGTTAGACCTGGTCGACCACTTCGAATGTTATTGGTGGCCCGGCACGACCGGCGTGCAGACCAAGAGCAACGTCCGGCTCCCCCTAGACACCCCCCACACGCCGCCGGGGAAGGCGTCGACCTTCGTCGATCAGCGCGTGGTCCAAAACGGCCTGCTGCGGGCGGTGTGCGAGGCGGGAGTGTGGGCGCCGGCGCTCACTGCGCCGCTGAACCGGTTGGCGGTGCGGGTGCTCGGGGACAAGACGTACACCGATCGATCCCATGCGGTCTTCACGAGTCCGCGCAACGTCAGGTTCCGAGAGTGTGAGTACGCCGTGCCGCGCGAGGTACTCCCTGAGGCCGTGCGGGCCGTGCGGTCGCTGATCGAGCGCCGTGGCTGGCGGATCAGTTTTCCGGTGGAGATCCGCACCGCCGCCGCCGACGACCTGTGGCTATCCACCGCGTCCGGCCGGAACACCGGGTATATCGCCGTGCACCGCTATTGGAAGGAAGATCACCTGCCCTACTTCCGAGCAGTCGATGAGTTGTTGCGCGGCTTCTCCGGACGACCCCACTGGGGCAAGATCCACTTCCAGGTCGCACCTTCCCTCGCCGAGGTCTATCCGCACTTCGGTGACTTCGTGGCGCTGCGTGATCGCCTGGATCCGGATCGGGTGTTCGCGAACGACTATCTGCGACGCGTCCTCGGGGACTAGCCCGGATGCCCACGCAGACGATTTCCGGGGCTCCGAAACGCGCTGATAGGCTCCCGCCGAGTCTTCGGTCTGGCCTGACCCGGGACACATCACAAGGAGAAACCATGAAGAAGCTCTTGCTGGTCCTCTTGGCCGCCGCCGGTGCCGCCTTCGCGAAGAAGAAGCTCGACCAGGGCAAGGCCGAGCAGGCCCTGTGGGCCGAGGCCACGGACAACGTCGACAAGTCCTGAGCCATCTGACCTGACGGGTGCTTCGCGCCCGGTGTTTGACCTGACGGGCGCTTCGCGCCCGGTGTTTGACCTGACGGGCGCTTCGCGCCCGAGGGGGCCTTGGCGCAATTGGTAGCGCACCTGCTTTGCAAGCAGGGGGTTAGGGGTTCGAGTCCCCTAGGCTCCACCACGTGAAACCTTAGGTCAGCCGGTGGTTTCTTTCGGATTTTCCGGCCATCCCCCTGCTGACTTCTTGCGCCCTGTGGGGGACTGGTGGGGGAAACATCGGCTCACTGAAGACGGCAGGGGTCAACTGGCAGTCAAGAACGCGTTGAACCGCTGCTCGAGCAACAGCCGATCAGGACGTTCCGCACGACGCTCCGGCAACACCATTAGCTGCTTGCCGTGGAACTCCTGGATGCCGTGGCGAAGCATCGGACCGTCGACCTCGTGGAGGACCTCGTCGTTGATCCGCACCTCATAGTCAGGCGTGATTCCGAGGATCCGCCGGTCATAGGCGGCGTGATGCATTTTGCACAGCGTGAGTCCGTTGGTAACGACCGGGCGTCCGCCGGCTCCGTCCTCTTGGATGTGCGCCGCATCGAGGAGGTCACCATGCCGGAAGGAGCAGACGGCGCATGAGGTCCGGTACGCCCGGAGGACCGCTGCCCGAAACGGACGCTGATGTAGGCGGAACTTGGTGAGCTGCTGTCGGTACGAAGGGTCGAGCTCGAGCTCGGCGGACGGCCAGGTGATGTCGGGCTGAGGCACCACGTCGATGTCAACGACGAACTGAAGGTCGGATCGCTCCTCGGCAACGAGGTAGATCGGATAGAGCGCGCTGTACCCGCCGCCTTGCACGCCCAGCCACCAGATCAGGGGCAAGCGCTCGACCATGGCCTCACGCAGGGCACGATTCTGAAAATGGTCCGGATCATCGCCGCGCATCTTGTAGCGGTAGAAGCCGTCCATCCCGACGATGTCGTCGTAGGGGCGGTTAGACCCTTCCGGGCGATAAACTGTTCTGATCGACAACGCAGCCGCGAGCTGTCCGGGCTTCCAGATTCCTTGCTGTGTCGGCATGAGTCTGACCGTCTCGCCGGTCAGCGTGAGGTTGCTGGTGTCTTCCTGGCTGAAAGTCTCTTTGCCGGCGGCACGGTGATTGTCGAGCCATGCGAACGCCGCATGCCTGATCGCAAGCTCACGCAGTCGCTCGTCGGGGCCCACACTCGGATCCTCTCAGGTTCCCCGCAGCGACGGGCCTTTCTGGCTACTGAATCTGACCCTCTAACGGGCCGGAGCCCCAGCCGAGCGACTGTGCACGTGCGGTTTATCGAAATTCAGACCTTTGGGGCAGTCCTTCCTGTTGACTCCTGACGCGAGACCGAGGGAGGCGAACATGACCAGCAACGCGTCGTATCCAGCGCGACAGCTGAGGAGCCGACGTAACGCCTGGATGCGTCGCAACGTCATGATGGTGACGGCGACCGCCGGAGGCGTGCTCGCACTCTGCGGCATCGGCAGCCTCCTTCTCCTGACTATCCCTATGCCGCTTCGTCTCTACATCCTCGGCCTCACGCACGCCGGGCTGATCGCCGCCGGACTTCACCTCGTGAACTCAGCCTTCCTAGCCCATGATCAACAGGCCGTCTGGCAGATGAGGGGCGCTTGGGGAGAGGACAACACTCGCAGCGAACTTCAACGTGCCAAGCGAAAGCGCATCATCTGGGGCTGGGTCGACAGCGTCGAACTTCAGGCCGGCGATATCGATCCCATCGTCGTGACGCGCCGCGGTGGGGTGGTCGTCATCGATTCGAAGTGGCGCAATCAGATCACCGCCAGCGACGTCCCCGCGATGGCCGACTCCTCACGAAAGGCCGCGCTCCGGGCGGAGGGGGTGCTCCGTACGTTGCTCAAGCGAGAGAGCGGCGCTCGCCATCGAGCGAACGCCAAACCTGTGACGGTCACCGCCGCGGTTGTCCTTTGGGGCGCTGCTCGCACGGGCGTACCGAGCAACGCAAACGTCGACGGGGTGCGCTTCGTGGACGGACGCCAACTCCTCGGATGGTTGGCCCAACTCGACGGCCACGAGGTCCCGCGCGAGGCAGCTCGCGACGTAGTCAAGCTGCTCGATGACTACCGCTCGAAGGTGGCTGCCGCGATGGAGTAACAAGCACGCCGCGTCGACCGGATCAGCGAGCTCACTCCTGCTTTGACGGCTATTGACGACTCGATAGATCGCTAACTCAGCGAGCGTCCCAACCCTTCAAACCGAGCGGCACGCATGCTACGAAGGTCCGTAGATCGGTCCGCCCCTCGGGGTGGGCCGAGCGTCATTTCAAGGCTAGGTGACGAGTGTTGACGGGCGGTGACGAGGCCGATGCACGGTGGAGTGAAGTTCTACCGCGGCTCTGCGGCCGCCGCGCGCTCCTACGTCGAGGCCGACCGCTCGCGCGCCGACGACTACTACCTGGCCGAGGGCAGCGGCCTGGCCGAGCACTACGTCGCCGGCCCGGGTGTGGTGCGGCGGGTCGGCGACCTGGACGGCGCGGCCTACGAGCGCTGGGTCGCCGGCTACGACGTGCTGACCGGCGCAGCGAAGGGACGGCTGCGCGACGACGCCCGCGCGCTGCGGTTCGTCGAGGTCGTGGTCAACGGGCCGAAGTCCTGGTCGCTCGCCGCCGCTCTCCACCCCGAGATCGCGGCGGCGTACGACGCAGCGCAGGACCGGGCCGCGGGTGAGGTCATCGGGTGGGTGGCCGAGCACGCCACCACCCGGGTCGGGCCGCGCGGCCGTCAGGTGCAGGTGCCGGTGGAGAAGGTCGAGGCCGCCGTCGTGCGGCACTACACCTCGCGCGCCGGCGACCCGCACCGCCACCTCCACCTGCAGATCAACGCCCGCGTCTTCGCGCGCGGGGCGTGGCGTGGACTGCACTCGGTCGGTGTCGTCGACAGCATCGAGGCGCTCAACGGCATCGGGCACGCCGCCGTGATGTGCGACCCCGAGTTCCGGGCCGCGCTCGCCGCGCACGGCTACACCCTCGACGACGACGGCGAGATCCAGCAGCTCGCGCCGTACGCGGGCGGGTTCAGCCAGCGCGCCGCCCAGATCAACCGCAACGTCGACCGGTACGAAGCCGCCTGGCGCGCCGAGCACCCCGGCCAGGAGCCCGGGCCGCGACTGCGGCGTGCCTGGGACCGACGCGCGTGGGCGGACGCGCGACCCGACAAGGTCGTGCCCCGGAGCGGCGCCGACCTCGTCGCCGCATGGAACAGCGAGCTGCGCGACCTCGGCTTCACCCCACCGACCAGCCCGCTGGCGGAGCCGGGGCTGCAGATCGGCCGGATCAACCGCGACGTCGCCGCCGACCTCGTGCTCACCCGGCTCGGCGCCAAGCGGTCGGCGTGGAACGCCGCCGACATCCGCGGCGAGGTCGAGCGACTGATCGCCTCCGTCGGCGTCGTCGCCGAGCGACCCGTCCGGCACGAGCTGGTCGAGGACATCGCCGACCGTGCCCGGACACGGTGCGTGCCGCTGCTGGAACGCGACGACGTCCCCGAGCACGTCCGCAGCCTGACCTCCGAGCGTGTGCTCGCCGTCGAAGCCGACCTGGTCGACAGCATCGCGGCACGCTCCGCACGGCCGGTCACCGACGCGGTCCGGCTCCGCGGCATCGACCACCTCGACCCCGCGCAACGACGCGTCGTCGCGGCCCTGGCCGGCGACGCCCGGTCTGCTGGTGATCGAAGGCGCCGCCGGCACCGGCAAGACCACCACCCTGGCCGCCGCACGCGACGTACTCGACGCCGCCGACCGCCGGCTCGTGGTCGTCACCCCCACCCTCAAGGCCGCCCAAGCCGCCCAGCAGCAGGTCGGCACCGACGCGTTCTCCGCCGCCTGGCTCGTCCACCAGCACGGCTACCGCTGGGACGAGGACGGCCACTGGTCGCAGACCGACGCCGCACCCGAGGCCCGCGCCCGCCTGCTCCCCGGCGACGTCCTCCTCGTCGACGAGGCCGGCATGCTCGACCAGGACACCGCCCGCGCGCTGTTCGCCATCGCCGACCGAGCCCACGCGCACGGTCGCGCTCCTCGGCGACCGCCACCAGCTCCCGGCCGTCGGCCGCGGCGGCGTCCTCGACCTCGCCGCACGCTGGGTGCGACCCGCAGCGCACCATCGAGCTCGAGTCGGTCCACCGGTTCACCGATCCCGCGTACGCCGACCTCAGCCTGCTCATGCGCACCGGTGAGCGCTCTGGTGAGGTCTTCGACGCCCTCCTCGAACGCGGCCAGATCGTCGTCCATGCCAGCGAGGTCGAACGCACCGCAGCCCTGGCCGCCATCGGCGCCGACTGTGCTGATGACGGCGACCAGCTCGTCATCGCCGACACCCGCGACCAGGTCGCCGCGCTCAACGCCGCCATCCGCGACCGCCGCCACCGCGGTGGTGAGCAGTCTGGTGAGCACGCTGGTGAGCCCATCACGCGTCGTGGTGAGCGGATCGGTCTCGGCGACCGGGTCGCCACCCGACGCAACGACCGCGACCTCGCCGTCGCCAACCGCGACACCTGGACCGTGGCCGGGGTCGGCGAGGACGGCAGCCTGCTCGTCACCGGCCGTGCCGGCCGGCGCACCCTGCCCGCCGAGTACGTCCGCGAGCACGTCGAGCTCGCCTTCACCACCACCGTCTACGGAGCCCAGGGCGAGACCGTCGACTCCGCCCACCTCGCGCTCGGTGAGACCACCGGCGCCGCCTCGGCGTACGTCGGCATGACCCGCGGCCGCCACCGCAACATCGCCCACCTCGTCGCCGAGTCCATCGACGACGCCCGCAGCCAATGGGTCGACGTCTTCAACCGCGACCGCGCCGACCTCGGCCCCAGCCACGCCGCCCAGAGGGCCGCGGACGACATCGACCGGTACGGACCGAACGCGCAGCCGCCCGCAGTGGGGCTGCAGGCCGCGGCGCTGCGCGACGGCCCGCGTCGCCCACCCCAGCCGGTCCCGACTCCTCTGCCGACCTCCCGCGGGATCGGCCGCTGACCAACTTCCTCGCGTCGAGTGATCGCCCGGGGCGGCCCGGATGACATAGGTGACCAGGAGAGGCTCGGATCTCGACAGCAACGGCCACAGATGTCCGATCCGCCGAGCGCGATGTTGCTTCTCCGGTTACGGAGCCGCCGAATCCGTCGGCGGCCACGACGAGAGGAGACGTGATGGTGACACCCATCGGCATCCCCGACGACTGGGACGACAACAACCTGATCCTGTTCGAGGAGTTCTGCGAGCTCATCCGCACACCACAGCGCACCGTCCGCGACTGGCGCCGGCGCGGCGTCGGCCCGCGCTGGACCCGCTTCCAAGGCGTCGGCCGGCTCTACATCACCGTCGCCGAGGCCCGACGCTTCCTCGCCTCGGCCACCATCACACGAGCGGAGGTGCGTTCCGATGGCTGAGTCGACGCCCCATCCCGGTCTACCTCAGCCTCGAGGAGGCGGCCGAGGCCATGTCGGTCTCGGTCAAGACCATCCGCCGCTGGATCGCAGCCGGCACCCTCCCCGCCTACCGCTGCGGCAAGCGCGCCATCCGGATCAAGCTCGAAGACCTGGAGGCCACGCCTCGGCAGATCCCGTCAGCGCGGTGGTGATGCCGGACACCGTCGAGTCGGCGGTGATTGACTGTCCGTCGTGGCCGAACCGACTAATGTCCAGCACCTGGTGAAGCAGCTGATGGCCGGCGCCAGCCCCGAGGAGAACAAGGCGCTCCTCGACGCGCTGATGAGCGGGCAGGTGTCCAGCATCTTCGAGAAGCTCAAGCGCGATGAGGCGCCGACCCTGCTCCCGGTCCCGAGCGAGGTCCGCGGGTTCCGGGTGCGTCTGGACCTGCACGGCGCGAAGCCACCGGTCTGGCGCCGCCTCGAGCTGCCCGGCGACCTCAGCCTGCCGAGGCTGCATGACGTGATCCAGGCCGCTATGGGGTGGACCAACAGTCACTTGCACCGGTTCCGCACCGGCGGCGCCCACCGCTCGCCCTACTTCGTGACGGCCTTCGACCTCGAGGAGGGGGATGAGGGGACGCTCGAGGACGACGTACGACTCGACGAGCTCGTCGCCGAGAAGGGCGATGAGCTCTGGTACGAGTACGACTTCGGCGACGGCTGGGACCACAAGCTGGTGGTCGAGGAGATCCTCGACAAGCCACCCACGACCGCGCGGTGCACCGGCGGGCGGATGGCGTGTCCGCCCGAGGACTGCGGCGGTATCGGCGGCTACGAGGAGCTGGCGACTTGGGTCCGCAGCGGGTACGACGACGCACTCCTCCCCGGCAACTTCGACGACGGCGCACACGCTCGCGACTGGCTGCCACTCGACTGGCACCCCGACCACTTCGACGTCGAGGAGACCAACGCCGCCCTCGCGATCGCGGTCGCCGAGCCGGTCGCCGTCACCGGCGAGCTGGCCGAGTTGGCCGAGCAGCTCGACCACCGTGGCATTCGCCTGCTGCGCGAGGTGCTGGGCCGTCCGCTCTCCCACGGGCCGACCGAGGTCACCGAGGTCGAGGCCGCCGGTCTGACCGAGGCCTACCGGGCCTTCCTCGACGTCACCGGCGACGGCGTCACGCTGACGGCCGCGGGCTACCTCCCGCCCGCGGTGGTCGAGCAGATCGCCGAACGCACCGGCATCGCCGAATGGTGGATCGGCAAGGCCAACCGGGAGGACCTCACCTTCCCGGTCGCCGACATCCGCACCTCCGCGCGCGCCCTCGGCTTGGTCAGTATCCGCAAGGGCCGACTGAGCCCGACGGCCGCCGCCATCCGATGTGGCCGTGACCCGCAGGCACTGTGGCGCCACATCATCGGGCGCCTGCCCTTGGGGACCAAGGACGCGGAGCGCCAGGCGGGCTGGATGGCGCTCGCCGTGGTCGGCAGTGGCGTACCGGCCCAGGAGTGGCGCAGCGAGATCAGCGACCTGCTCTTCGCGCTCGGGTGGCGCAGCGGGCACGACCGGTTCTCTCCGCCGCCGGCCGACAGCGCGACCCTCGACGTCCTCGAGCAACTCGCCGGTGCCTCCCGCGTCCGCTGGCGAGAGATCAAGGGCACCAACTTCGCCCTCGCAGCCACTGCCCGCGCGGCGACCCGACGGGCCTGACCCCTGCTGCCGAAGTCCCGTCTACCTTCGTGGAGCAGGTGGTACGCGAGGACCACAGGAGGTTGTGCCATGGTGAAGCTGCTGAAGACTGACGCGCTCATTGTCAGTCGGAAGGACCCCGAGACCATGGGTGGCATTCGTCGTGGTTTCCTGTGCCCCAGGCGCCGTAGAGCCTTCCCTGGCCATCTGGGCTGAAGGAGGCCATGACGCAGTTGTGGGTGGGTCGATGCTTCATGGTCGGGACTTCTCGAAGCAAGACGCAGAGGCCACCGAAGCCATCGGTGTCTTCCTTCGGGACCAGTCCGCCCAGCCATCGCGGGGCCAGTTCGCGGGCGGCGTCGATCATGGGGTCGTTCCCCCCGAAGTCGAACCACCCGGTTGGCGACCGGGTCATGCCGAGCACTCCTCGGCCGTATCCCCTATCTCACTCATGGCACTCAGTATCGGGGAGCCCGGTGCCGGGCGCGCCCTGATCAAGCATCGCCGCGGGATCCAGTGCGCCCGACTGGCGGCGGTAGGCACTGCCCGCGTCGACCGGGACGGTACGCGGTTGGATAGCCGCATGACTATCCGTGGCGGCCGCGTCATCGGCGGCGGTGCTGGCCCGCCTCAAGCCGTGGTCGCTGCGACTCAGCGCCGCACCAGGTCCGACAATGCATTGCGCTGCGCTTCAACGTCGGAGAGCCCGGCCAAAACCACCACGCCTCGGTCCCTGGTCCGCCACACAACCAGTTCGGCGGGATCGTCAAAGGAGAACCGGGAGGCGTCCTTTGCGGCAACGCCTCGGTGCAGGACTAGTTCGAGGCAGTCGCGTGGCTGTAGTCGCATGGTGACGCGGTCGTCGTCAGCGGGCCGAAACTCGGTGCGTTCCAATTGATCCGCTCGTGGATGCCGGGGATCGCGTCCAGGATCAGTTGTCGCAGTGCCACCACCGCATCCGCGCCACGGTGGTCGAGCTCGTCGAGGTAGTCGGTCACGGAGACGTTGCGGGCCACTGTCGAGCGTAGAGCCTGTGTCGCCAGCCGAGGAACCGCAATCGTCTCTGCTCTCGTGAGGGACGGCTGCACACCGTCGCGTACGCCTTTCGACCCAGTGACCCCGGTTACCCTGCAGGCGCCTGCACGCGGCGGAATGCAGCGGGCTTCTGGCCGGACGTCTCGCGGCAGATCGGGCCTCACGCACGGCAATGAGTTGCATCGCGGCGTGCGGGAGACTGGCTGTCGTGGCGTGCGCTCTCGTGGCGTCGGTAGGGTTCGGGTACTCATGAGGGGAGCCGGCGATGCGCCGAACCGGCGAATGGTTGCTGATGTGCCTGTTGATGGCTGGTTGTGCCAGCGAGACCGGCACGGTGGGCCCACGTCAAAGTGGTGAGGTGCCGGTGACGCCGCGGGCACCCGCGGCTGTGGCGGCCCAGTACACGCCCCAGCCGGACGCTGCGCAGGACGGGGCCGACCCGGGCGGCTGGGCAAGGCCACCCTTGCTGCCGACTTGCTCTACCAGAGCACCGAGCAGAGCAGCGGGAACCGGCTCACGGTGGCCGTCGGGTCAGATCTCGGCAGGATGTTCACCGAGTGCGCCGACTTCCTCGACGGCTGCGAGCCGGTAGAGGGTGGCTGCTGTTCTGGCAGAAGAGGAGCCGGAGGAGGATCCCGGCTCCTCTTCGCGGTGGTCGTGACCAAGGGGTCGTGACCAAGGGGGAGACGCTGGTGCTGGTCTCCCAGTCCAGCGAGAAGATCGTCGGTGACCCGCGGGATCAGGATCTGCAAGTCACCGTCCAGGACATGGTCGACATCGCCAACGATCCGCGCGTCAACCTCACCACCATAAAGCAGCCCTCGACGCCGGTGAGCACCTGGAGTACCGGCACGACTAGACGGTATGACAAGCGCTAGGCCAAGGCCACTGAGGCGTTAAAGAACGACTGCGGCCCGGTAGGTGATCGCGAGCTCGTCGGAGCGGGTGGCGCTGCCTCGCCACTGCTTGAGGTAGCAGAACCGTCGCTCGACGCCGACAGGCGGCGGAATGCAGCGGGATCCGCTGCCGCACGACTCCCGGCATGTCCGCGTGTAACGTTGTGCGTTATACTTGTGGGGTGATCAGGTCCTTTTGGGATTCGGCAACCGAGCGGCTCTGGTCACGCCAACGGGTCAAGAGCATCGACCCTCGAATCGAGCGGGTGGCCCTGCGCAGCTCGTCATGCTCGATGCGGCGAGACCCTCGAGCATCCTCCGGATATCTCCGGGGAACCGTCTGGAAGCCCTCCGCGGTGACCGATCCGGACAGAACAGCATCCGGATCAACCAGCAATGGCGGATCTGCTTCACCTGGACCGACGCCGGACCCACCGACGTCGAGATCGTCGATTACCACTGAGGAGGTCAACACCGATGAGCACCATCGCACCCATCCACCCCGGCGAGGTCTTGATGGAGGAGTTCCTCATGCCGCTGGAGGTCACCCAGAACCGGCTCGCGGTCGCCATCGGAGTTCCCCCACGCCGCATCAACGAGATCGTGCACGGCAAGCGGCGCGTCACCGCAGACACCGCACTCCGCCTCGCGAGGTACTTCGGCACCACTGACCGGTTCTGGCTCAACCTCCAGACCCGATACGACCTCGAAGTCGAGAAGGACCACCTCGGCAACGCCCTGGACGACATCACCCCCATGACGGCCGTCTGAGCCCGGTCCAGCGCCGACAGCGGCATGGCCGAGCGGATCAGATGCGCCCGACAGGCGGCGGATAGACGCAGGTCTCGTAGCGCTCGGATCGCAGTCAGGTGAGCGCGTTTCGTTGGCCTGACTTTTCTACCTCGCTCGCACTCGCCCGCTTGTGTGTCCGTCTTCGTCGTCCGCGGGACGGCGGCGACCGTAAGGTTTCTGCATGCCTGAACTGCCGGACCACCCCATCGCCTACACCGCACTCCAGCCGGGTACGCCGGTGCAGACGAGCGATGGGATCCCCTTCGCCACAGTCCGAGCCGTTCTGGTCGATGACAAGGTCGCGGTGTTCGACGGCATCGTCGTTCACACAGTCGAAGGTACGCGGTTCGTAGACGCTGACGGACTGCCTCGATCTAACCAACTGTCTCCGGACCGACATTTTCCGCGGAGCAGGCGGCGAGCCCTTCGCCGCCCGATGGGTCAGCCCTGATCGACATCAAGCCACCGAGGTCGATGGCTGCTCGGTTGGGGCGCATGTTCGGTCGCAGGAAGCGATAGGGCGCGCGCACGAAACCGAATGTCCTTCGCACATGGGCAACTCGGGTACTGACGATGCCGACACGCGGCGAAATGTCGCTCCGCCACCAGATTCGGCGCCATCATCTGCCCGCGAACTGCGGAACCCGGGGTGGACAACCCCGATCGATGCAGGTCAGGGCCGCGCGCGGGGGCCCTACCTCACCCACTTTCGTAGATGCGGGCCGGATTCAGGGAAGCGGCGGAAGACGCCAGTTCGCGACGGACGTCGTTGGAACTGTCCATCGCGGCCTGGTGACGAAGTTTCCGAGAGCCGGACTCGGCCGGAGCGTTGATCAGCCGTTGTGATCGAGATAATCGGCCGTAGTAGAGGAATTGTTTCCCCCGGTGCCGGCATGGAATTCCCCGGTCGTGGGATCGCCCGTCACCCCGGTAATCACATCGATGAACTTGATCAACCCTTTGGCGTCCGCGAAAACTCCGCTAACACCATTGATCTTGTGGGTGCAGCCTCCACCCACCTCCAGGGTCGGATCAAAGGACTGGCAGAAACCCTTTTCATAGGCCCCTTCGAATGCATACGTCGTACGGAATCTGCCCTGCTTCCCGTTGAGCTTGCCGACAAAGACCTCGCGACCCTTCTCGATGTACAAGCGTAATCGTCCAGCTCTTTGCACGTGTAATCTTGGACGTAGCTGCTCCAGCAGCCCTCGAGGTCCCCGGTCAATGAGATCGCACAGCCCGACCCCGGGATTCCGCAGTCAGAGGCCGTGCTGTTACCGGCCACGAAGACAGACTTCTTTTCTCCGCCCGCAGGCAGATCTACCGCCTGCCTTGTTTCCGCCTGCCAAGGCGGCACTCCCACCTGTGAGCATCATCGATACGAGGGCAATCGCAAAGAGAACCCTCGCGCTGCGGAATAGAGTTCCGCGCACATTATTCGTCATGTAGATATGCTCCTTCTCCTTGTTGGGGTCTGGTTGTGTGACTTCGGGGTCTTGCGCCCGTGTTCACCGCAGTTCTGTCAGCCGCCGGTACTCACCGTGCGCTCACTCGGTACCGATCCGGTACATACGCGGTTGACGCCACCCCAGAACGCGCGCACATTCGAAGCGTGGGTATCTCCGTCCTGGGACCCCTGACGCTCGACGACTCGGCGCCCCGCCTGAGCCCCCGCGAGACACTCGTCCTCGCCGCCCTCGCGGTGGCTGGCGAGGAGTCGCTCAGCGCTGACCAGCTCTCCGAGGTGGTCTGGGGAGACACGCCCCCAGCATCCTGGCACAAGAACCTGCAGACCTGCGTCGTCCGGCTCCGCAAGGTCCTCGGCCCCGACGCCATCGAAACCACCGGCCATGGCTACCAGCTCACCCTCCCGGTCGACGCTGTCGACGCCCGCCAGTTCGAGGCGCTCGCCAGCCGCGGCCACGAGCTCCTCGAGCTCGGTGAGGCCGACCGTGCCGCCTACCTGCTGGGCCAGGCGCTCGCCCTGTGGCGCGGACGCCCGTACACCGAGCTCGAAGAGTGGGAGCCCGGCAGCCTCGAGGCGTCCCGCCTGTCCGAGCTCCGCCTCGACGCCCAGGAATGGTGGCTCGACGCCTCCGTCCAGGCCGGACACCACCGCGAGATCCTCGCCCAGGCCCAGACACTGGCCAACGCCGCTCCACTGCGGGAACGCCGGTGGGAGCTGCTGGCCCTGGCCCAGTACCGGGCCGGCAGGCAGGGCGAAGCCCTGCGCACCATCTCCGGAGTCCGGCGCCGCCTCGTCGACGAGCTCGGCATCGACCCAGGCCCAGGGCTCGGAGAGCTCGAGCAGGCCATCCTCCGCCAGGACCCCGACCTCGACACCGCCGAAGTCCGGCAACGTCCCGGCGAAGCCTGCCCCTACCTGGGCCTCATGCCCTACGACGTCGACGACAACGAGGGCTTCTTCGGCCGCGACCGCGACATCCGACTCTCCCGCGAGCGTCTCGAGGCCGAGGGCGTCCTCGCCGTCCTCGGCCCGTCCGGGACCGGGAAGTCGTCGCTGGTCCGCGCCGGCATCGTCGCGGCGCTGCGCCGCGAGGGCCAGCACTGCGACGTACTCACCCCAGGCCGGCACCCCGTCGGCGCGCTGCCCCCGCCCCGGACCAGCGGCAAGCCCCGACCGCTGGTGGTCGACCAGGCCGAGGAGCTCTTCTCCCTGTGCCACGACCAGGCCGAACGGGAACGGTTCGTCCAGCTGCTCGCCGACCACGCCGAGGTGGCGCCCCTGGTCCTGGCGCTGCGTGCCGACCGGATGGGAGACGTCTCCGCACACCCGGCGCTGGCCCAGCTCGTCGAACGCGGCCTCTACGTGCTCCCCGCGATGTCACCCGAAGACCTGCGCGCCGCCATCGAGGGACCCGCCCGCCAAGCCGGCCTCATCGTCGAACCCGGACTGGTCGACCTGCTCGTCCGCGAGGTCGAGAACGAGCCCGGCGCCCTCCCGCTGATGTCCCACGCCCTGCGCGAGACCTGGCAACGCCGCGAGGGCAGACCCTCACCGTCGCCGGCTACCAGGCCTCCGGCGGGATCCGACGGGGCCGTCGCCCAGTCCGCCGAGTCCCTCTACGGCGAGCTCGACCCCGACCAGCGACGCGCCCTGCGCGACCTCCTGCTGCGCCTCGTCTCCCCCGGCACCGAAGGCGAACCGGTCCGCACCCGGGTGCCGCGCCGCCTGGTCGTCACCGATCCCGACCACGACGAGCTGATCGACCTGCTCGTCCGACCCGGCTGGTCACCAGCGACGACGGCGCCCTCGAGATCACCCACGAGGCCCTCGCCCGCGCCTGGCCCCGGCTGCGCGGCTGGCTCGACGACGACGTCGAGGGCCAACGGATCCTGCACCACCTCAGCGCCGCCGCCGACGCCTGGGACGCCCTCGGCCGCCCCGACAGCGAGCTCTACCGCGGCGTCCGGCTGGCCCGGGCGCTGGAGTGGCAGGCACGCCCGCACCCCGCCCTGACCGAGACCGAACGGGAGTTCCTCGACGCCGCCGCGGACCTCGCCGAGGCCGAGGACCGCGCGCGGCCGAGCGAGCCAAGCGGCAGGCCCGGCTGATCCGTCGGCTCCGGATCGTGCTCGGCGGCGCCGCCGTGCTCCTCGTCCTCGCGCTCGTCGCCGGCGGGATCGCTGCCGTGCAGTCCAACCGCGCCGGGCGCAACGCGGCGCAGGCCGCGACGCCGCCGAGACCGCGACAGGCCGCGGTCTCCGCGGACGCGCGGCGGGTCGGCGCCCGGGCCCAGCTCACCGACGACATCAGCCTCTCGCTGCTGCTCGCGGCCGCGGGTGCACGGCTGGACGACTCGCCGGAGACCCGGGTGAACCTGCTGACCGCGCTGGCCAAGCGGCCCACCCTGGTCCGGTCGGCGCCGCCCGAAGGCGGCTACCTGGAGGTCATGCGTCAGTCCCGACGGCCGCTGGATCGCCTCCTCAGACGATCAGAACCGGATGCACCTCTACGACGCCGCCACCAACCGGCTGCTGCGCAGCTACGACGCCGGACGGCCGGCCGAGGACGAGCCGGCGTTCATGATCGCGGCGTTCAGCCCCGACAGCAGCCAGCTCGCCGTCATCCTGACGGTCGGGGATCCACCGAGCCGGTGCGCCTGCTGGACCCGGACACCATGCAGCCGACGACGAAGCTCGCCTTCCCCGGCGGCAAACCGGTGTCGGGGTGGATGCCCAGTTCAGTGCCGACGGCCGCTACCTGGCCGCCACCGTGTCCACGTCCACTGAAGCGAGCCAGGGTGCTGACGACCGGGGCTATGCGGTGGTCTGGGACCTCCGCTCCCCGTCCACGCCACCCGTGCGGGTCCCGACCGGCATGCCCGCCAGGGGTTGGCGCTCAGCCCGGACGGCCAGACCCTGTACACCGGCTGGCCGCTGACGGCGTACGACGTGGCGTCGGGCAAGCGGATCTGGCGCCGCCCGGACGTCAGCGTTCGTCTCGACGTGAACGCCGGGGGACCCTGCTCGCGCTCGAGGACTCGACGGACGCCGACCCTGAAGGCGCGTTCCTGGTGGATGCGGCCACCGGCGACACGGTCCACACGCTGCGCGGACACCGGGACGTGGTCCGCGACATCCGGTTCTCCCCCGACGGCTCGCTGGTGGGGTCGGTCTCCACCGACGGCGAGCTCATCGTCTGGGACACCGCCACCGGCCGGCCACTGGAACGGTGGGACACCTTCGATCCGTGGGGCGTCGGCTTCAGCCCGGACAATGACCTGGTCTACGGCGGCGGCGCCGACTCGATGCTGCGCACCTGGGACCTGTCCATGGAGGACACCTACCTGCAGCAGACGACCCAGGTCGGCGACGCCGAGGTGTTCGCGCACGCCGACATCTCCCCGGACGGGCAGCAGGTGGCCTACAGCTGGCTCGACGACCAGGACAGGGGATGGGTCAGGTTCGTCGACACCGTCACCGGCGACGCCACGCCCCCCACCCGCCTGCCGGTGTCTGAAGTCCCCTGGCCCCTCGGCACCTGGCATCCCGAGGGCGGGCAGTACGTCGCCTACTGCGACCCGTGCGCGGCGCCCGGCACCGTCACTGTCCTCGACTCCGCCACGGGCCAACCCCTCCGGAAACCCCGGGACATTGTCGACGGCGACGGCATCTCTGGTCACTGGCGTACGTCGACGAGGGTCGCAGCCTGCTCGTGAGCGACGGACGAACGGACCCTCATCGTCGACGCCGAGACCCTTCAACCACGGGGCGAGCCCTTCGACATTCCCGCGCACACCGCCATCCCGATCGGGGACGGGAGCACCGCGATGGTCCACGAGTTCTCCGCCGACGGCGCCTCCGCGCACTGGCGGGTGATCGACATCGGCAACGGTGAGGTCCTGTCCGAGGGGGACGTGGATCCTCGCGGCCGCATCCGTCGCCTCCCCGGACGGCTCGACGGTCGCGGTGGCGGGCGACACCGGCGAGATCGTCACCATCGACGTCTCGACCGGAGACGAACAGCGGCGATCCACCGGCCTCGGTGCCGCGGTGCTCTGGCTCAACTACTCCGACGACGGAGAGCTGCTGGTCTCCGGCGCCGCCGACGGCGGGGTCAGCCTGTGGGACGCCACGACGCTGGACCTGCTGGGCACCGTGTACCCACCCCACCCGGGGGAGCCGGTCCCGGCCGGCGCGCAGTTCATCGGCGACACCCACGACGTGGCCATCGCGTCGTACGACGGCCGGGTCTACCGGTGGGAGACCGACCTCGACCGGGCCCTCGACTTCGCCTGCCAGATGGCCGGGCGGAACCTGACCGAGGAGGAGTGGGAGGAGTTCCTGCCCGCCCAGCCCTACCAGTCCGTCTGCCCGGACGAGTGAGACCTGAGTCGGGCCAAGTTAGTGCGCTGCTGCTCAGGTGAGCTGGGCGAGTGCGTCGCGTAGGTCCGGTGGGAGCGGGTCCTCGGCGGTGAGCAGGTGCTGGCAGGCGCGGATCTGGACGGTGCGGTAGCGCCGGGTGGTGCGGACGAATCTCTTGATGGACCAGCCGGTGCGGTCCTCGATGAACCTGGTGACGGCCAGCGCGGCGAAGACGATGTTGAGATGGGCCTGGATCGACTCGCGTTTGTGGTGGTAGATCGGGCGTGCCCGTAGGTCGTGCTTGGACTGGAGTTGACCCGGTTCGGTGGACACCCTCATCTTGGGCGTAGTGCCCGAGGAAGGGTGGTCCCTGATGGGTCGACCGAGCAAGTACCCGGCTGAGTTCCGGGAGCAGGCTGTGGAGTTGGTGAGAGCCACGGGTTGTCCTACCGGGACCTGGACGAGCTTCTCGCCGAACGTGGCATCGAGGTCGACCACGTGACCCTGTACCGGGGCACTGTTGCATCAAGCCATCGGCTTGCGGACGGAACGGGCCAAAGCATCGAGCGCAGGGCCATCCGTGCTTGACAGTCATACGCGGCGGAAAGACCTACACGTCACGTGCAACGCTGCACGTTGGCTACCGGCGTGAGCGGCGGGCGGTGACGAAGAGATAGGCGGCTTCGCGTTTCTTGTTGAGCCGGGCACTCAGGGCGGGCGCGAGTGTCGCGAGTGCTCCTAGCCCTCCGGCGCCGAGACCTGCGAGGCCTCCGCTGAATCCGCCGATGACTAGGGCCGCCGTGGATAGGCCGCCTGGGATGACGCCTTGCCATATGCGGTCGGTCCCGGCAGTTCTTTGCAGTTTGTGGGACGCCGCTTCAATTTCGTGGGCGACGTTGGCGATCGCGTCGATGTTTTCACCGTCGGTGCGGGCGGTCGCCAGTGATGCGCGTACTTGTCGACGTAGGTCTTCGACAGCGCCTTCGTTCTTGAGGAGTTTGGCGAGGTCAGGTGATTTCAGGTCGGTGAGCTCAGGGATCTCTGCCCAAAGTGCCGCCTGAGCGTTGCTGATGCGGGTGCCGTGATCTCGGCGGCGGAGGAGCCTGGCTTCGAAGAGGGACGCGGAGACGTACTCGGAGCCGAACATGTCTGCGGCGACGACTCGTTCGTTGGTGCGTTGGACGAATTTGCTGATGGCGGAGTTCGTGACCTGTGTGATCCAAGGGTTGTAGTCATAATTCGGGTCGTACGGCAACAACATGCCGCTGCTGAACTTTCCGGTTTCTTCGTCGAGGGAGTCGGGGTCGATGCGTCCGTGGAGCCAGAGGTTCGGCGCTTCGTGGGCGAGGTCGTCCATGGCTCGGATGAATAGGGCCTCTGGGCCGTCGGCCCTTCGATGATGAGTTGGGCGCGTACCCAGTCGACCAGGTTTCGGTTCTGGAGGTCGCTGTCGGTCAGGTCGATTGCGACGCGTCCCTGTGCAGCCATGGCGACGCCTGGTGGGACGGGGATGGCGATGCCGGTGGCGAGGAGTTCGGCGTTCTTGAGTTGCTTCTCCGCTTCCTCTTTTAGGTCTGTGGTGGTGGGCCCGCGGAGGAGGGAGTCGAAGAGGTGGTCTGGGTACAGGACGTGGTCGGCGAGTAGAAGGGTGCGACCGAGGAACTGGGAGACGTCGAGTTCTTGGTTCCAGAGGATCGCGGGGCGGGGTGCCTGCGTCGCCAACTCGGCGACAGTGCGAATGGTTTCGGCTGTCAGGTTGTAGATGCCTTCGATGACGTTGTCGGTTGGCGGTGCGTCGGTGGCGTGCAAGCCGGCGATCCTGCGCAGGACCTCAACCCGCAGGCCGCCGAGTGCCTCGAGTGTCAACGCATCCGAGTTGCCGCCGATCGCGGCGCCGAGGTCGTGCTCCCAGTTGGTGAAGGGGATCGGTGTAGGTGCTGGTCCCTCGGACGGCATGGTGAGCGGTACGCCTTCGGGCAGCGAAGTTGTGAGGCCTCCGTTTGCGATCGTCGTGGACGGGCTGAGGTACGTGCTGCCTTCGGGGTCTTGTGGTACGGGTGCACCTGGCATGGAGGCGGGCCGGTGGATGCCGTGGCAGGACTTGTATTTGCGCTTCGAGCTGCACCAGCAGGGTTCGTTGCGTCCGTAGGGCGAAAGCAGATCGGTTGTGGTCACCGTCAGATCGTCCTCCAGCCCACCGACTTTTCGTTTCTGGGGAGCCGCAGACACGGTCGCGGCGGTAAGAACTAGGCGGCATCGACGTCATTGCAGGTCAAGTCTGGCGCGACGTTGGGGCAGGATTCTATCTGCGTTTCTTCTTGCCTCGGAGGCGATGCGTGGTGCGTCGCGCGTGTGGCGGGACAGGCCGCGAGTTGTCGATCACTGGTTTGAACCCGAACTGTTCGACGAGTGCGTCCAGTTCAGCGTCCTCACCTACTGGGTTGTTGAGGTACATCGCGAGTTCGAGGTTTCCGGCCACGCCGAAGACGAGGCCGTACGAGCGGTCGGACTGCAGCTGGTGACGCTTGAGGTGCATGTAGGACTGGAGGCGCCGCCGGACCGGCGCAAGTTCGGCACCTCGGGGGCGGGAACCGATGAACACCGTCGGGTGGCCCCAGACGCCAGCGAACGAAAGAACGCCGTCGTGCGGCTGCCCGTCCTGGCGGGACAGGCGGGTGCACTTGTCGATCAGCTCCAACACGCTGTCCTGTGCGTCGCTGGCGAGCGCCAGGATGTCAGACCCGAAGCGGATCATGCCCGTCCCGTGCGCGTCGATCATGTCGATGAGCTCGAGTATGCGTGGATGCGCGTTGTACGTCGGCTTCACTGGCGGTGGTGCCCCGACAGGGAAGTGATCGGGGTTGTGCCGGTCCATCCATGCGTTGAGCGGTCGGCATTGCTCGCCCACCATGGTTGGGATGGCGCTGCGGGCGCGTTCTCGCCGGTCACGGGATGTGACGGGCGGTCGTGTCGGGTGCTGGGCTCGTAGCTCGTCGGGGTCCGGCTCGACGTAGAGGTCTGCGTTCATGAAGAGCATGAACAGGTCGAGTTCGTCGGATGCCCTGTAGTAGGTGGCGACGTCGGAGTCGGCGCGCCGGCGAAGGTAAAGGAGAAATTCCGAGGGTCGGTCGCAGACCTGGGCGATCGTTTCCAGGTCGTGCAGTGACGTCACCCAGGGTGTGCGCTCGGCAGGCAGGAGGCCGGTCTCGCGGTGGTCGCCCAGACTCGTTCCAAGAGGGCCCACGTCGTCGAGGAGGGCGACGACTGAGCGCCACTCCCGGACCTCTGACAAGTCCAGCCAGGTGCCGCCTTCGAGCCAGAGGCCTGCGTTGGTCTCGATGAGGGCTTCGAGGCGTGCGGCTTGTCTGCAGCCGTCGCCGATCGTTGCCTTGAGGTCGCTCCATAGGCGCTTCACGTCGCCGCGTCGCGCCGCGGTTGCCATCGACTTGCCTTTGACTTCGACACAGATCGCGACGTCACCGACGACGAAGAGGCCATCTGCTTCAACCGGCTTCCCGACGTCCTTCGGGTCAGGGCAGGCTGCTCCAAGAACGGAATGGCTCTGGTCATCGGCGGGTGCGTAGTACTTGAACCCGACCAGCTTCGGCGCCGTTCGTAGCACCTTCTGGAGCGATGACAAGGCAAGTCGTTCGCTGACTACTTGCCTCACCTTCTTGTCGTAGCTGTGGAACTGCTTCGTGCCCGCGAGGGCGCCTTCGACGATCCGCCGGAGCGAGTCGAGGCCTGCGCCATTGGTCGTTTCGACGTAGTTGCCTTCTCCGTCTGAGATCAGGGGCGTGGTATGGAACGGGTTGCTGCTCGTCAGGAGGTCGTAGACCCGTCTTGCCGGTGGGAATGTGTCGTCGAACGTCTGCGAGAACGACTCCATGACCGAACGAATCGCGGCCAGGTCAGCGCCTGTGTCTGCCGCGACGTCTTCGGGGGTGATCACTGCCCGGTCGGCTGGCAGAAACATGAACGGAATCATCCCGGCCATAAACTCCTGCATCACCTCCCCCGGAATGTCAGCTGGTGCCGTCCCGTGGTGCCGCATCAGGATGTCGCCGGTGTCGTCGCGGAGCTGGGTCGTCCGGTCGCCGCCCAGCTTGTGCATGGAGTCCCGGACGGTCAGCACATCGGGGTAGGTGTAGCCGAGGTGCTCGGCCATCAGCGGGGTGACGATCGCGTTGTCGAACAGCTGGCTTTCGTGTGCTTCGCGGATGGTGTCGTACTGGAGATTGCGGATGTACAGGACCGAGCCCTGGTACTCCGCAGCCAAAGGTGCGAGTGGGTCGTCACTGATTCGCGCCTCGAACTGTTGGCGGTAGGTTGCCAGGCGACCGAGGCGCTGAGCGCGGTCGTGCAGTTCACTGATCGCCTCGTGTGGGCGGGTGTCCATTCGTGCCGTGTCTGTATCGGGCTTGCGTGAGCTGCGACCGAGCAGCATCGCGGCGACGATCTCGATGTTGAGTGCCGACCCTTCCCACTTGAGGTTGGGGTCTGGAACGGGGGGAAACTCACGCATACGCATGAGTTCGATGACGTCGAACGCGTCAGCGTCCTCCACGAGTTTAAGCATCTCGTCGACCTCAGCGGCGACAGCATTGCGGAGGACATCGCGTACGTCAGCGGCGGTCTTGCATTCGACGAACAGACCGATCTCAGCTACCGGATCGCCGAAGTAGGCCGGATCGATGTCGGCGAGAAGTCTGGCGATGGCGTCACGACGGCTCATTCACATCGCTCCTTGCGGCTTGGGGATGTCAGCTGAGCTGTCACAGACGAACCCCGAGCAAGCCGGCAGCTCCGCAGCCGGTGCACTCCCAGGCGAATGCGTCGCCAGCAACAACTCGATCGTCTTCGACGTGCGGGCCCTCACCCCAATGCAGATCTGCCCCGCAGTGTGGACACTGCGACGGCACGTTGTCCTGCCGGTCAAGAGTCGAGTACCCACCCACTGCGCGCGCGAGCTCCCGAGTCGCGTGCGAGAGGAATTCCTTGCCGTCTCTCGGGCGAAGGTGCACGGGCTCGCCGACAGTTTCCGCGCGCCCGCGGCTCGAAATCGAGGTCAGCCAGGTCGGAACAACCTGGGCCCGATGGGCAGCGCAGAAACCGAGGAGGGCGGTCTTCAGCTGGACTCTGCCGTCGGGCATCTCGATCTGGGCGCCGACGCCTAACAGCCGGGAAACCGGCTTGCCACAGACCTCGCACGCGTAGACGTCTGGCGTTTCACGGGACATGCCCAAGAAGTTACTTGCGACCTCCGACACTTCCGACTGAGTTCGCCCGTCCCGGGGCCAAGTCGCTCATTCGGGAGACGGGCAGGATGCCCGGCAGTCGCCCGTCTCGTTGTTGAGTGGATGCCGCCAGCCGACGCCACAGCCCCTTCGGGAGACGTGACGGATTAACTCTGAGCCATCGGTCTATCTGGGCGGTAGGACGCGGGCAGGCCCGGTACTCGAGAGGAACCCGACACGGGCGACCGCATCATCGTGTGGCTAGGCGACCGCGTGGAACTCGATCTTGAGGCCAAGCGCCTTGGCGACCTTCATGATCGTCGCGAAACTGGGGTTGCCGTCGGTCGAGAGCGCCTTGTAGAGACCCTCGCGGCTCATCCCGACCTTGCGGGCAAGCTCGCTGAAGTTCTGCGAGCGGGCGATGTTGCCGAGTGCCTGAGCCACGAACGCCGGGTCATCGCCCGCCTCCTCGAGGACGGCTTCGAGGTAGTAGCCGATGTCCTCGAGCGAGTTCAGGTAGTCCGCCGAGTCGTAGGGCTTGAACTCAGTCTTTGCCATTGTTCTCCCACTCCTTCGCGATCTCGTGGGCCTTCTCGATGTCCTTGGACTGGGTGGACTTGTCGCCGCCGCAGAGCAGGATCAACAGCAAGTCGCCCTGTTGCCTGTAGTAGACCCGGTAGCCCGGGCCATGATGGATCCGTAGCTCCGAGAGCCCGCTGCCGATCGCCTCTGCATTGCCGGGGTTCCCGGCGACGAGTCGGTCGACCCGCATCTGATCCGCGCTGCTGTGCGTGGATCCTTCCGCTTGAGTGTTCGCAGCCATGTTCCGTTAGACGTCCGTCGTGACGACGTTTCATCGCTGTCAACTGTAGTTCACACTCCCGAGATTGCCAACGAAACGATCATGACCTGCGGTTCTTGTGCCATGCGTCATACGTTGCGCCGATCTTCTCCGCGAGCGCCTGGTCCCGGTCGAGGGTGGCGTGTTGGTAGATCGCCATCGCGGCCTGCGATGCGTGGCCGGCGCGAGCCTGGAGCTCTGCAGCCGTCGCCCCGTGCTGGCCGGCGAGGGTGAGCGCGGTGTGGCGCAGGTGGTGGATGGTCAGGTCCGGGCGACCGGCCTTCTCGCGGGCCGGGCGGTAGCGGTCCATCAGGTAGCGGACGCTCATGTGGTCGGTGCGGTCGCCGGGGAAGAGCAGACCGTTCGGTCCCTCGGCGGTGTGCTCGAGCAGGTGCTGCTGCAGCATCGGGAGGAACGGCGGGGGGACGTGGACGGTCCGGACGCCACTCCGGGTCTTCGGGGAGCTGATCGGGCGACCGCACTCCGGGCAGGCCCCCCGGATCGACCTGTCGGCCTCCTTGTCCACCTTGCGGGCGACGTCGATGCGGCCGGTGATGCCGTCGATGTCGGACCGGCGCAGTTCGAGCAGCTCGCCTTCCCGCAGGCCGACGAACGCAGCGAGCACGATGAACAACTTCAGGTGCTCGGGCATCGCGTCGACGATGACTGCGATCTCGTCGAGCGTGGCCGGCACGGCGACCTGCTTCACCTGCGCCGTGCCGGCTCCACGGATCTTCGGTGGCGCGCGGTCGATGAGCTCCTCCTCCTCGGCTGCCTGGAGGACGGAGCGCAGCAGCCGGTAGGCGGCGGCGTTCGACGACACGGTCTCTGGGTCCAGGGAAGCCCGCCACCTCTTGACCTCCGAGAGGGTGACGTCCCGCAGCGGCATCTCGCCGAAGTAGGGAAGAATCCGGGAGTCGAGAAGGGTCTGATAGCTGCGCACCGTCGTGGGGCGGAGGTCGCGCTCGACCAGGTAGCGCTTCGCGAACGCGCCGACGGTGTTGCGCACGGCGTCCCGCTCGCGTCGCTCGGCCGCCATCCTGCGCGCCGCCGGCGGAGACCACTCCTCCCGATCGATCAGGGAGCGCTCCGCGGCGAGCCACGCCTCGGCGTCCATCTTGGTGCCGAAGCTGCGCGAGTAGCGCGTGCCATCGGGCATCGCGTACCTCGCTCGGTAGGAGACGCCGCTGCTGGAGGAGCGGCGCTCGACCTCCCCGAAACCCCGTCGTCGTGCCATCCCGCTACCTCCGCAAACCGCCTGTGGGGGAGCTTCCCCCAAACCCCATGCCAACCCCCTGCTACCGGAACCCCGTGCTCCCGAAGTAGTCGGTGGGGGACTGGTGGGGGAAAGAACGTCAGATTGTGTCTATCATAGACCACTTCTGACCTGCGGTTTTACGCTGGAGATCGAACATATGAGCGAGGACTTGTCTGCTTTGCAAGCAGGGGGTTAGGGGTTCGAGTCCCCTAGGCTCCACCACGTGAAACCTTAGGTCCATTGCTCCCCGGAAGGGGACGACCCGCGCGTGCTCGATCGCGTTCGCTAAGCCGCTACGCCGGGATGTCGGCAACGGCGCCCAGCAACCATTGGCTCGCTGGCACGTTCCGCCTATCTGCGTCTGTGGAATCGGACGTCTCCGTTGGGCAGGAGGGTGTGTTCGTACCTTGGGTCATGGGCTAGGTGGTGATGGTGGCTGCACAGCAACCTGCCGTCCTTGAGGTTGGTGTGCCCGCCGGAGGCCCAGGGGGTGCCGAAGTGGTGTGCTTCGGTCCATGCGGCGGGGATGGTGCATCCTTCGCCGCGACATCGTTTGTCCCGGATGGCCAGGGCGATGTGTTGGGATCCGTTGAAGAGGCGCCTGGTGCGGCCGAAATCCAGTGGCACCGACCGGCCGCCCAGGACCGCGGGGATGAGTTTGGCGTTGCAGGCCAAGCGGCGCACTTCGCCGACGCTCAGCCGCGCGCCCGTGGTGAGTTCGCCGGCCCCGGTGAGTTGTTGGAGATGCTCAAGCCCGATGGTGACCACCACGGTTGTGGCCGAACCGCCGTGCCGTGGCAGCGCCGCAGACGGCATCGCCTCGAGGAGTGTGCAGAACGCGTCGCCGAGCCGCGTGGGGTAGGGGCGTCGGTCGGACGGGCCCGTCACCGCGGGCGTTCCGTCTTCACGCCGGGGGTTCGTGTAGGCATCGAGGTAGGTCTGCAGCCGGGTGGCCGCGAGGTCGGGGATGCGCGCGCGGAGCTCGGTGGTGCCGTCGCCGTTGGCCCGCATCGTCAAGAACGTACGCCGCCGGGCCCGCGTCTCTTCG
This sequence comes from uncultured Actinomycetota bacterium, assembly GCA_963814245.1. Classification (GTDB taxonomy): domain Bacteria; phylum Actinomycetota; class Actinomycetes; order Propionibacteriales; family Nocardioidaceae; genus Nocardioides. Next base: position 438,874 of record CAWFBY010000001.1, on the reverse strand, counting down.
GCTTCCAGCATCCGACGTTCCTCGTCGTCAAAGGCGTCGGGCGCGACGACTTCGAGGACTTTGCGGCCCAAGATCCGCAACTGTCGGGGCGGGTAGTGGGCTGCCTGGGTGATCAGATGGTCTTCGGCCTTACGTTTGATCTCGGGTGCCACGAGGGAGGGGAGGGCTTCGAGCGCTTGGACGATGGCGCCGGCTTGCGCCGCGGTGATGTCGCCGTCCACGAGCGCCGTACCCACGCAGGTCCAACGGCGATCGATCGCGTCGGCGAGGCGACCCTGGTGTGCGGCGGGACCTCGGTCGGAGCGAGTGCGATGGGCCAGCCAGTCGGCCGGTGAACGAGCGCCGTACTCGGCTGCGACATCGTCGGCCGTGGCGAGGACATTGAGCAGCACGCCCTGAACACGTTCGCGCGATCGGGAAAGCCGCTCCAAGGCGATGGCCTTCTCGGTTAGAGACAGGTACGACGGATTGGCTGACGCCGCCTCGTCGAGCAGCGCCTCAAGTGCATCCAGCGTTGCCATCAGTGGATGGCGATGCTGATGAGTCGGGGTCGTCATGCACCCAATCTAGCGACGTTCGGACACTTTTCGTCGACCTGTTCGATGTCTGTGGAGAACGCCCAACCGTGGACGCGCTGTGCACAAAATGGGGGCACGAGGCGGGCACCGAGGGCCCTGCCGCGTCACGAAAGCAACCGGGTCGAGACGGTCAGCCTTTGGCCCCGAGGAGGCATTGTGATCCCAGCCTGACGGCGTACTAACGCTGCTGGACCACGGTGTGTCTGTCACCGCGACAAGCGCGGGACACCACACAAAGGAGCAAGATCATGCGTAGGAATCTCAACACAAAGCAATCCACGAAGAGGTCGACGTTCGTCAAGGCGGCGGGGCTCGCGGGGGCGGCCGCCCTCACGCTGGGTGCGGCCACGGCGGCGATGACGCCGGCGTCGGCCACCGTGCTGGACACCGACCACCCGAAGGTGACGGAGTCGCATTTCGACTTCGGGAAGAACTGGGCCGTTGGGGCTCCCGTCAACGGCGGCGACCTCAAGTGGGACCTGATCAATGGTTACACCTACCCGAAGGTCAGTGGCTACCTCTACCTCACCGACGAGGAGTGCGGCCGGGTCAAGGTCTCCTACTACGACGACGATGGCGGCGACCACACCTATCTCGGCGAGCGGACCACCGGCACCTATTGCGCGCCGGGCAACGGCAAGACCCAGTGGTGGGTCAGCCTGAGCAGCTTCTCCAGCCTGTACGTCGACCACGTACACGTCAGCGTCCAGCGTCTCAATTCCAGCGGAAGCTGGACCACGATGGGCACCGACTACGAGGACTTCGACTGAGCCCCGGGCGGCGCTTGTGTAGGGATTCTGAGCCACCAGGTGGCTCAGAATCCCTACACTGTGTGCTCTGGACGCCGCGACCCGTCGGGTCCACGATGGAACATGCGCCGATCCACGTGGGCTCGAGTAGCCCTTTCTGCCGCTCTCACCGCCGTCGCGGCCCTCGCCACCGTCTCGCCCTCCACCTCCCTGGCCGCGCCGCCGGTGTTGTTTGCGGATGGGTTTGAGTCGGGGTCGTTGTCGGGGTGGACGTCGTCGTCGGGGGTGGTGGTGCAGTCGTCGGTGGTCGCTGATGCTGGGTTTGCTGCGCGGGCGTTGATGGCGGGGGGTGCGGCCAATGTGAGTCGCACGTTGGCGGCGCCGGTGGGGGAGCTCTCGGTGCGGGCAAAGGTGAATGTGGCGTCGGTGTCGGGGGCGAGCGCGGTCAATTTCTTGAAGGTCCGGACCGCCACTGGGGTGGCGTTGGCGGAGGTGTTTGTGACGCCTGGTCGGGTGTTGGGGTTGCGGAATGCGGTGTCGGGGGTGGCGTCGAATACGTCGGTGGTGGTCTCGACCGGGGTGTGGCATGAGGTGGTGTTGCATGTGGTGGTGAACGGCGGGTCCAGCGTGTGGGATCTGTCGTGGGATGGGTCGGTGGTGTTGTCGGGGACTGGTTCGTTGGGTACGGCGGGGGTGGGGCGGGTGCAGATCGGGGAGAACGTTGCTGGTCGCACCGGTGACTTCTACTACGACTCCATCACCGTCACCGGGGCTGAGCCACCCGCTCCCCCGACGCCGCCGGTGTTGTTTGCGGATGGGTTTGAGTCGGGGTCGTTGTCGGGGTGGACGTCGTCGTCGGGGGTGGTGGTGCAGTCGTCGGTGGTCGCTGATGGTGGGTTTGCTGCGCGGGCGTTGATGGCGGGGGGTGCGGCCAATGTGAGTCGCACGTTGGCGGCGCCGGTGGGGGAGCTCTCGGTGCGGGCAAAGGTGAATGTGGCGTCGGTGTCGGGGGCGAGCGCGGTCAATTTCTTGAAGGTCCGGACCGCCACTGGGGTGGCGTTGGCGGAGGTGTTTGTGACGCCTGGTCGGGTGTTGGGGTTGCGGAATGCGGTGTCGGGGGTGGCGTCGAATACGTCGGTGGTGGTCTCGACCGGGGTGTGGCATGAGGTGGTGTTGCATGTGGTGGTGAACGGCGGGTCCAGCGTGTGGGATCTGTCGTGGGATGGGTCGGTGGTGTTGTCGGGGACTGGTTCGTTGGGTACGGCGGGGGTGGGGCGGGTGCAGATCGGGGAGAACGTTGCTGGTCGCACCGGTGACTTCTACTACGACTCCATCACCGTCACCGGCGCCCTCGATCCGGTGCTCGCGGCCGCCGGCGATATCGCTTGCGATCCGCAGAACCCCAACTTCAACGCAGGCGCGGGCACCACGAGCAACTGCAAGCAGAAGGCCGTGTCCGACGCGATCCTGGCCGACCCCTCGGTGACTACGGTCGCGGCCCTGGGTGATGTGCAATATGAGTGCGGCGGCCTCGCGGCCTTCAACGCGTCGTACGATCCGAGTTGGGGCCGCTTCAAATCGATCACCAAGCCCGCCGTGGGCAATCACGAATACCTCCCGGCCTCCACGACACCGCCGGGCACTGCTTGTGATCCGACCGGTACCGCGGCGGGCTACTTCAGCTATTTCGGTGCGGCGGCGGGCGACCCGACCAAGGGCTACTACAGCTATGACCTCGGCACCTGGCACGTCATCGTCCTCAACACCACGTGCTCCCAAGCTGGCGGTTGCGGCGCCAACTCGCCGCAGGAGACGTGGCTGCGCGCCGACCTGGCGGCGCATCCGGTGGCCTGCACGCTGGCCTACTTCCACATCCCCCTGTGGTCCTCGGGCGGGCGGGCCGCGGAAAATGCGCGGGTCTTCACCCGGGATCTGTACGCCGCCGGCGCCGAGGTCGTGCTGACCGGGCACGACCACACCTACGAGCGGTTTGCTCCGCAAGACGGCGAGAGCGTGGCGACGCCGCTCGGGGTGCGCGGGTTCGTGGTCGGCACGGGTGGCGCCAACCACACCACCATCGCGTCGGTCGCGCCCAACAGCGAGGTGCGCGACTCCACGTCGTACGGCTTCCTCAAGCTCACCCTCCGCCCCGGCTCCTACGCGTGGCAGTTCGTGCCCGTCGGCGGATCCTTCACCGACTCGGGGAGCCAGGCCTGTCACTAAGCGCGAGCCGGTGCGCCGTACCCTCGAAGCGTGCGCACACCGACCTCCCGGATCCTCCAGGTCTGCGCACCCAGATGGTGGCTCGGGCACCTCGTCGTCGCGGGCGCGGTCGCGCTCGCCGGCTGGCTCGGACTCTGGCAACTGCATGCGTGGCAGGCGCACCGAGCCTCCGCCGAGGTCGATGTCACCACCCTCACCCCCGTCGAACTCACTCGTGCGCTCGGGCCCGACGACCCCTTTCCGGGCAGACTCGTCGGGCAGCCGGTGGTGATGAGAGGGCAGTGGGTGCCCCAATCCACCCTGTTCGTGTCGGGACGCGAATTGGAGGATCGCGACGGCTTCTGGGTGGTCACCCCCCTGCGCGTTGCGGGGACCGAGTCGGCCATGTTGGTCGTTCGTGGCTGGAGCCCCTCCGTCGCCGCGGCACCGGCAGCACCCACGGGGGAGGCGGAGTTCGTCGGCTGGCTGCAACCGCCGGAGGGCACCGGTGAGGTCGACGACGACCCCACGGACGACGTACTCCCGCAACTGCGCATCGCCGACGCGATCCAACACGTCGACCAGGATGTGTACGGCGCCTATGTCGTCGTGGCCGACCGGGTCGCTGCGGGTGACGGGCCCGGGGGGGACTGGCCGGTCGGTGAGCGCGCCACCAACGACGGCCGCACCGGGCTGGCCCCGGCGACGCTGGATCAACGTCCGAGCTCGAGCCAATTCACCGCGCTGCGCAATCTGCTCTATGCGCTGCAGTGGTGGCTGTTTGGCGGGTTTGCGGTCTTTGTGTGGGGGCGCTATCTGCTCGACTCGACCCGCGACCCCGTACCCTCAACCACGTGACCGCCGCCCTCACCCGTTATCGCGTCATGGCCAACATCGTCGGCGTGCTGCTGATCGTGTTGTGCCTGGTCGGGTTGCCCTTGCACTATGGCTATCTCGTTGCTCCCGACGCCCTGCCCGAGGGCGGCCGGGCCTGGCAGGTGGGCGCCGACATCTCCCGCTATCTGGGGGTGGCTCACGGCTGGCTCTACATGGTCTTCTTGATCGCTGCGTTCTCGTTGTCGCGCAAACACCGCTGGGACCTGCCGTTCACCCTCTCCACCCTGGTGTTGGGGACCGTCCCGATCTTGTCGTTCTGGGCCGAACGGCGGGCCACCGCGCGGGTGCACGCCGACCTACCTTCGTCGGTCGAGGGATAGTCGCGGCAATGACCACGGCGTTCGTGCTCGGGGGCGGCGGGGTCCTCGGGGCCGTCGAGGTGGGCATGCTGCGCGCTCTGCTCGAGCGGGAGATCGTGCCCGACCTCGTGCTCGGGACCAGCGTCGGCGCCATCAACGGGGCCCTGGTCGCCAAGGACCCCTCGCTCGCCGTCATCGATCGACTCACCGAGTTGTGGCAATCGGCCACCCAAGGGCGAGACGTGTACGGCGACCACCCGCTGCGCAGCGTCCGGCGAGCCATGTCCACCAAGACCCACCTATATTCCTCCTCGCCGCTCAAGCAACGCCTCGCCGACGAATTGGGGGAGGTGCGCTTCGAAGATCTCGCGGTGCGCTTCGAAGTGTGCGCCGCCAGCATCGAGCGAGCGGCCGAGCACTGGTTCAACACCGGCCCCGTCGTTGAAGCGATCGTCGCGAGCGCCGCCGTACCCGGATTGTTGCCACCCGCCAAGATCGGCGACGAACACTTTCTCGATGGCGGCATCGTCAACTCCATCCCCGTCGGACGCGCCGCGCAGTTGGGGGCGACGCGGATCTTCGTGCTGCAAGTGGGGCGGATCGACCGCCCGTTGAGGGCGCCGACCAAACCGTGGGAGGTGGCGCGGGTGTCGTTCGAGATCGCGCGGCGGCATCGGTTCGCCCGCGAGATGGCGGAGCTGCCGGTGGGCGTGGTGGCGCACGTGCTGCCGGCCGGGGGTACGTCGGCCAAGGACGACTCGCTGTTCGCGCACCGTGACTTCGCCTCGATCCCGGAGCGCATCGACGCGTCGTACTACGCCTGCGTGGAGTATCTCGACGCCTGGCTGGAGGACTGATGCACCTGTTCCGGCGCCTGGTCTTGGCGCCCCTGGTCGTGTGGCTGGCCGTCCTGGCCTGGGTGACCGGGCCCTTGTGGCTGATCGTCGCGGCGGCGCTCTCGCCGCTCCTGCCGGGACGATGGCGGGTGTTGCGCCTGCTGTGGCTGGCGATCCTCTACCTCACCTGCGAGGCCGTGCTGCTCGTCGTCCTCTTCGGGCTCTGGGTGGCGTCGGGATTGGGGCGCCGGATCCGCACGCCGTACTTCGAAGGCATCCACTATGACCTCGTCGAGGGCCTGCTGTGGGTCTTCTTTCGGGAAGCGCGACGGGTGCTCAACCTGACCATCGAAACCGTCGGGCCGACGCCGGACGCCCATCCCGGGAAGCCGATCCTGGTGTGTTGTCGTCACGCCGGACCGGGCGATTCGTTCACGCTGATCAACGCGCTGATGCACGACTATCGGCGCGAGCCGCGGGTGGTTCTAAAGGACACGCTGGCCTGGGATCCGGCCATCGATGTACTCCTCAATCGGATCCCGGCGAGGTTCATCTCGCCCAACCCCAAGGCCGGGGCCAACCTCGATGAACAGATCGCCAGCCTGGCCGCCAATCTCGACGCCAACGACGCGTTCGTGATCTTCCCCGAGGGTGGGAACTTCACGCCCGAACGGCGCACCCGCGCGATCGAACGACTCCGCAAGGTTGGCCTCGACAAGATGGCCGCCCGGGCCGAAGCGATGACCAACGTGCTCGCGCCCCGACCCGGTGGCTTCCTCGCCGCCCTGGACGCGGCACCCGAGGCCGACGTCGTACTCGTGGCGCACACCGGCCTCGATCACCTGCGCACCGTGGGCGACCTCTGGCGCGAACTTCCGATGGACAAACGGCTCATCATGGGCTGGTGGCAGGTGCCCCGCGAAGAGATCCCCGACGCCCGCGAGGAGCGGATCGACTGGCTCTTCGGCTGGTGGGAACACATCGATGCCTGGATCGACGAACAGCGCCCCGAGGACCTGCTCCCCATTCGTTGAGTTGGGCCTGCCTTCCCGTTGAGTTGGGCCTGCCTTCCCGTTGAGTTGGGCCTACCTGGCGGGTCTCAGACGTCCACGACGTCCGCGGGGTCGTCGGGCGTGGTGACCGAGTGGGGTTCCTCCGCGGCATCGGCGACGGCCTCATCCGGCGTGGCACCGGCGGCGTCGTCGGCCGGCTGAGACTCAGCGGTCTGTACGTCGGCCGGCGGGGCAGCGGCCGGGGGTGGCGTGGGGACGTAGCCCGACTGCCAATTGTCCTTGGTCGAATCTCCGCGGACCTTCTTGAAGACTGCGGCACCTGCGGCGAGCAATCCGCCGAAGATGAGCAACTTCTTGAGTCGGCCCTTGCTGGCGGGATCGGCGGGGTCGAAGAGTTCCTCGACGACCTCGGCCACTTGGTTGATCAGGGAATCAGCGTTTTCTTCTGGCATGTTCCGACCCTACGCCGCACCCCGATAGGCCGCCCGTCCGCGGCTTGCTGCGCATGGGAGGATCTCTTCTGCACAACATCCGTCCACGTGAGAGGCAGACATGTCTGACCTGAAGGCCACCCTGAAGACCAACCGGGGTGACATCGCGATCAACCTTTTCCCGAACCACGCGCCGATGACAGTCGAGAACTTCGTCGGACTTGCTGAGGGGACGAAGGAATACACCGACCCCAAGACCGGGGCGAAGACCACCGGCCGGTTTTATGACGGCCTGGGCTTCCACCGGGTCATCGAGGGGTTCATGATTCAGGGCGGTTGTCCGCTCGGAACCGGCACGGGCGGCCCGGGTTACCAGTTCAAGGACGAGCCGCATCCCGAGCTCGTCTTCGACAAGCCTTATCTGCTGGCCATGGCCAATGCCGGGCCCGGCACCAATGGTTCGCAGTTCTTCATCACCGTGGGTGCGACCACGTGGCTCAACTTCAAGCACACCATCTTCGGTGAGGTGGCCGACCAGGCCTCGCGCGATGTTGTGGACGCGATCGGGGCTACGGCGACCGGTCCCATGGACCGCCCACTAGAGCCGATCACCGTCGAGTCCGTGCTCATCGAGCGCTCCTGAGCTCCTCGCCAGATGAGCCAACCGCCAACTCCTGAGACTGGGGTGCCGATCTGCTATCGGCACCCCGGTCGCGAGACCTACATCCGTTGCCAACGCTGCGAGCGTCCGATCTGTCCCGATTGCATGCGCGATGCCTCCGTGGGTTTCCAATGCCCCACGTGCGTGGCCGAGGGCGCCAAGTCGACCCGGGCCGGCTTGGCGACGTACGGCGGAAAGCGCTCAGGCGACCCCACGCTCACGACGAAGGTCCTCATCGCGCTCAATGTGGGGGTGTGGGCGGCCATTCTGCTGTCGGGACGCAGCAGTGCGTTCAGTGGCGGCAGTTCCAGCAAGGTGGTCGACTATCTGGCTCTTCGGCCGCGCGGCTTCTGCTCCGATGGTTTCGCTTCCACGGTCGTCCCGGCGGGCGGCTGTGCCGAGGGAGCGCTGTGGAGTCCGGGTGTCGCCGACGGGGCATGGTGGCAGCTGCTGACGTCCGAGTTCACCCACATCGCCATCTGGCATCTCGCGCTCAACATGTTGGCGCTGTGGATCATGGGCCCCGATCTTGAGGCCAGGCTCGGTCGACTGAGGTTCTTGGGCCTCTACTTCGGCTCTGGGCTCGCTAGCGCGGCCGCGATCATGTGGTGGTCGTCGGAGTTCGGTCAAACGGTCGGCGCATCGGGGTGCATGTTCGGAATGATGGCGGCGGAGCTCGTGCTGATTCGCAAGGTGCGAGGCGACCTGCAGCCCATCTTGCGCGTGGTTGGCATCAACGCGCTCATCACCGTGCTCGGGAGTTCGTTCATCTCGTGGCAAGGCCATCTCGGCGGCTTTCTCGGCGGGTTGGCGATCACCGCGGCCCTGGTTTATGCGCCTCGCGCGCGGCGTACGTGGTGGCAGGTCGCCGGGACCGGAGCCGTGATCACCGCCTCCGCCGCCGCGATCGTTGCCCGCATCCTGCAGCTCTAACGCCGACCCGTCGCAGTTTGACCGCCGACCCGTCGCAGTTTGACGAGTTCTCCACAGTCTGTGGAGTGACCTGTGGACGAACTACACGTGTGTAGTTATCCACCGCGGCGTGCACAGACTGTGCACTCGGGAGGCACTTGGGAAGGCAGGAACTCAGCCGCGGGCACTCAAGCCCGGGCGTTCACTCCCAGCGCGTGGCGAAACCGAAACCAATCGCCATAAAGCCGATCCCGACGAGCAGATTCTTCTGCGCCAGGTCGTTGAAGATGGGGACCGGCGAGATGTCGTTACTGACGACGTAATAGGTGCAAATCCAGACCAAGCCGAGCAGGAAGCATCCCAGCATGCCGACGACGACGCCGCGGCCGCGGCCGAGGGGGGTCGAGGGGTGTGAGGAGAAGAGCAGTCCCACCATCAAGGCGCCGAAACCGATCGCATAATTCCAGTCCTTGAGGTCCGCCATGAACGCCGGCTTCCCGGCCTTGGGGGCGGGGACAGCGAGCGGGTCAACGCGGACGGCGACGTAGTAGTAGGCGATCCACGCGATGCCACCGACGATCAAAAGCAACGCGAGCAAGAATCGCACCGTGAAGACCGGACCCGACGTGGGGTCGAGAAATTCCTGGCGCTTTGCCTGTGGCTTGGACAACGCAACTCCTTGTTCGGCGGTGGTGACCGGGCCTGTGTTGGTGGGCTGAGCCGATCGCGGGCTACCTTAGTAGCCATGTGCCCCGGATCGGACGTTAGCCCCGACCCGGGACCAGTATCCCCCGATCCGGCCTCTGACGCCGCATCCGCCGAGCACCCGGCACGCGTCGCCGAGCCGGGCACCCACACACAGACCCAAACGCGCCGGCACTGGATGTGGCGCGCGGCGACCCCTGTTGCTGCTGGGTTGTGTGGGGCGCTGTTCATCGTGAGCGCCGACAACGCGGAGGGCACCGATCTGCGCCCTGGGCGCTATACCGACCTGGCCGGCCTCGTCAGCAACGAGCGCGAGCAGGTGACGGACCTTCAGGAGCGCGTCTCGTCCTTGTCGGCCGAGGTGGACGAGCTCGCGAACTCGATCGACGATGTCGCCGTACGCCGCCTGCAGCGGCGCGCCGACGCCTTGCGCGGGCCAGCCGGGCTCGCCCCGGTCACCGGCCCGGGCGTGACGATCACGTTGTCCGATGCCCCGGCGGAGGTGATCAACTCCTCGCAGCAGAACATCAACCTTCTGGTCGTACATCAGCAAGACATCCAGGCCGTGGTCAACGCGTTGTGGATCGGCGGCGCCGAAGCAGTGACCGTCCAAGGTCAGCGCATCGTGACCACCACCGGCATCAAGTGCGAGGGCAACGCCGTCCAGCTGGATGGCGTGCCCTATGCACAGCCGTATGTGATCTCCGGCGTCGGGGATCAGGCGGCGCTGCTCAGTGCGATCGAGCGCGACGAATACCTCACCACCTATCGCGATCAGGCGCTCCAACCCGACATTGCGGTGGGCTGGGATTTGGCGACGCAGACGGTGATGTCGGTCCCGGGGTACGACGGGATCACCGACCTGCAGTACGCGCGCATCAGCGCCGACTGACCCGCCCGGCGAGTCTGCGCAAACTCACCCAGGACACATCGCGAGTCGGCGCAAACTCACTGGTTGTGGTGAAACTGCGACGGGTGGGCGGTGAAACTGCGACGGGTGGGCGGTGAAACTGCGACGGGTGGGCGTTAGGGGGTGGTCGTTGCCGTCGGGGAATCGCTCGGCGTGGGCGAGGGGGACGTCGTGTCGCTTGGCGTCGGCGATTCGCTGGGCTTGACGTACGTCGTCACCTCCAAGACCACGACCGTGCCGGCGACCTGCTCGGTGTCCGCATCCGGGGTCTGGCTGATCACCGTACCGGGCGGCTGATCGGTCGGGTCGTCGCGAGTGAAGACCTTCACCTTGAAGCCCGCCTCCTCGATCAGCGCGGTGGCGACGTCCTCCTGTTTGCCCACCACATTAGGCACCAGTTCGCGCCCGTCGCTGAAGAAGACCACCACGGTCGAACCCTCGGGGACCTTCTCCCCCGCAGCCGGATCGGTGCCGAGCACCTCACCTACAGGCTCGTCGGACTCCTCCTCCTGGAGTCGCACGACCAGTCCGAGCGCCTCCAGCTGCTTGCGTACGTCGTTCTTGCGCTGGCCGACGTACGACGAAAGCTGGACCATCGGCTTCCCCGTCGACACCACGAAGTCCACCGTGGTGTCGGGATCCACAAAGTCGTTGCGCGTCGGATCCTGGCTGATCACCTTGTCCTTGCCGAGATCCGAGGACTCATAGCTCACGTCGCCCACGGCGAGCCCGGCGTTGCCGATCGCCTCGCGAGCCTGTGCTTCGCTGAGTCCGATCAGGCTCGGGACACGCACCTGCTCGACCTTGTTCTCGAACATCCTCGGCACCAGGAACGCCGCAGCGGCGATCAGGGCGAGCGTGAGCAGCCCCGCAATCCACCAGACGGCCCGACCCGCACGAGACTCGTCCTCGACGGGCGCGGGCGGGACGGCGACCGACGTCGCAGTGATCGGATCGGGGGTAGCAGCGACGACGGCGGTCGGCGCCGAGACGGGTACGGCGGGCGCCTGGATCGGGCGGCCGGCGAGATAGCGCTCGATGTCGCTGCGCATCGCCGCGGCCGACTGGTAGCGCTCCTCGACGCGCTTGGACAACGCCTTCATGACGATGGCGTCGACCTCGGGGGTCAATTCGGTGTCGTGATCCGAGGGCGGGTTGGCCGTCTCACGGACGTGTTGATAAGCGACCGCCACCGGGCTGTCGCCGATGAAGGGCGGGCGCCCGGTCAACAGTTCATAGAGCAGGCAGCCGGTGGAATAAACATCGGAACGCGAGTCGACGGTCTCGCCGCGCGCCTGCTCGGGGGACAGATATTGCGCCGTGCCGACCACGGCGGCGGTCTGGGTCATCGTCGAGGACGCGTCAGAGATGGCGCGGGCGATCCCGAAGTCCATCACCTTCACATCGCCCGTGGGGGTCAACATCACGTTGCCGGGCTTGATGTCGCGGTGGATGATGCCGGCTCGGTGGCTGTAGTCGAGCGCGGACAGGACACCGCTGGTGATCTCCAGGGCACGTTCGGGCAAGATCTTGCGGCCTTCGCGCAGGATCTCGCGGAGGGTCCGGCCGGCGACGTACTCCATCACGATGTAGGGCTGGGCCACCTCAGAGCCGTCGGTCGACATCTCCTCGCCGGTGTCATAAACGGCCACGATCATCGGGTGGTTGAGCGACGCCGACGCCTGCGCCTCGCGGCGAAAGCGCGCCTGGAAGGTGGCGTCGCTGGCGAGGTCGGTGCGCAGCCGTTTGACAGCCACCGCCCGGCCCAGCCGCAGGTCGGTGCCCTTGCGGACCTCCGCCATGCCGCCGCGTCCCAGCATCTCGCCGAGCTCGTAACGCCCGCCGATCAAGACGGGTTCCCGGTTGCTCATGTGTTGCCGTCCTTTGGTGTCAGCCAGGTTGGAGAGTACGGCGCCCGAGGTGCCTGAGGAGTTGTTCGGAAAATCTGAACGATCATGGGTTGATCACCGCCTGCATCACCGCGCGGGCAATGGGCCCGCCCAGCGCCCCGCCGGCGATCGCGTCGGAGTTGACGTTCTGAATCATCACGGCCACCGCGACCGTCGGATCGTTCGCGGGCGCGAAGGAGACGAACCACGCAAAGTTGCGACAGCCCGTGCAGTTTTCGGCCGTGCCGGTCTTGCCGGCGACCTCGACGCCCGGGATGGCGGCCGGCGCGCCGGTGCCCTGCGACACGGTGATCACCATCATCTTGGTGAGCTCGCTGGCGGTCGCCGGCGAAACCGCCTGGCTGAACTCGCTGGGCTCGGTCTTCTCCATCGGGTCCAGATCGGGGAACAGCACTTCGTCGACGAGGTAGGGCTTCATCACCACCCCGCCGTTGCCGATCGCGGCGGCGACCATGGCCATCTGCAGCGGCGTCGCGGCCACCTCGAACTGCCCGATCCCCGACATCGCGGTTTGCGGCCGATCCATCCCGCTGGGATAGACCGACTGCGCCTGGGGCCGCAGGTCCTCGAGATAGTCGCTGTTGAAGCCGAACAGCTCCGCCTGGTCTTGCATCACCTCGGCACCGAGTTCGTCGGCCAGCGCCAAGAACGTGGTGTTGCAGGAGTTGGCCAGGGCTTGGGTCAAGGTGATCTCGTCCTCGCCGCAGTTGCGCCCACCGTTGTCGAGGGTCGCCGTGCTTTGCGGCAACTTGTACGACGCACCGCCCGGCACCAGCGAGTCGGCGTCCTCGGCCAGACCGTTCTCCAGGGCTGCGGCCGCGGTCACCAATTTGAACGTGGACCCCGGTGGCAGCCGAGTCTGGATCGCGCGGTTCAGCAGCGGCTCGGCGGGGTCGTCGAGGAGCGCGGCGTACGCCGCCTGCACGGCGTCGCGATCATGCGCGGCGATCACGTTGGGGTCGTAGGTCGGCAGCGAAACCATGGCCAGGATCCGGCCGGTGTTGGGCTCGATCGCCACCACCGATCCCTGCACATCGGGGCCGAGCGCACCGAGTGCTTCGTACGCCGCCACTTGTGCCGCCGGGTTGATCGTCAACTGCACCCGGCCTCCCTTGGGTGCCGCATTGTTGACCAGATCGACGAGGCGAGTCACAAACAGCCGAGGGTCATCGCCGGACAGCACCGGATTTTGGGTCTGCTCGATCCCCGTCTGGGAGTCGATCGAAAAGAAGCCGGTGACATGGGCATAACGGAATGGCTGGGCATAGCTCCGCTGATATTTGAACTGGTCGTCGGAGGGTTGGCTCTCGGCCACCGCGTCTCGGCCGACCAGGATCGCCCCCCGATCCCGGGAGTAGGCCTCCTCGATGACGCGCTTGTTGCGCGAATCCTGATCGAGTGCGCTGGCCCGGACATATTGGAGATAGGTCGCGTTGCCCATCAACGCCAACATCAGCAGGAGGCAAAACAGCGACATGGTGCGGATCGGCTTGTTCACAGCAGCTTCACCACCTGGGTGGCCTCGTCGTCGGCGCTGGGCGTGTGCTCGGCATCCAACACCGGCACCGGTCGACGCGCGTGGTCGGAGATGCGCAGGAGCAACGCGATGATCACCCAGTTGGCGACCAGCGACGAGCCGCCGTACGACAAGAACGGCGTCGTCAAGCCGGTCAGCGGGATCAGCCGAGTGACCCCGCCGATCACCACGAACACCTGAAGCGCGAACACACACGCCAGCCCGGTCGCCACGAGCTTGCCGAAGCCGTCGCGACACACCAGGGCCGTGCGCAGACCGCGTTCGACGATCAGGCCGTAACACAAGATGACCGCCATCACGGCGGTGAGCCCGAGCTCCTCGCCGATTGCGCCCATGATGAAATCGGACTCGGCGAAGGAGATCCGCCACGGCTGCCCGTTGCCGAACCCTCGGCCCAGCAACCCGCCCCACGCCATCCCGAACATCGTCTCGACGGTCTGGCCGCCGCGCCCGTCGGTGCCCTCGCCGTAGTAGTCGAAGGGATGCAACCAGACGTTCACCCGCGTCTGCACGTGCGGGAAGATCCGATAGCCGGCGTAGGCGCCGGCGGCGAAGAGGGTGCCGCCGACCACCAACCAGCCGGGCCGTTCGGTGGCGACATAGAGCATCACGAGGAACAGCCCGAAGAACAGCAACGACGAGCCCAGGTCGCGTTGGAAGACGAGAATCCCCAAGGAAATAAGCCACATCACCAAGATCGGCCCGAGGTCGCGGCCTCGCGGCAGGTCGACAAGCACCAACCGTCGCCCGGCCAGCGCGAGGGCATCGCGGTGGCGCACGAGATAGCCGGCAAAGGCGAGCACGAGCAACACCTTGGCGACTTCGCCGGGCTGGAAGCTGAACGGTCCCACGTGGATCCAGATCCGGGCGCCGTTGATCTCCTTGCCGACGAGGGGGGCCATCGGCAACAACAGCAGCACGATCGCCAACACCCCGAAGCTGTAGGTGAAGCGTTGCAGCACCCGATGGTCGCGCAGCAGGCCCAGCGTGCCGACAAACAGGACCACCCCGAGCGTCATCCAAATCAACTGCTGTCGCGCAAAACCCTCATCGGGGCGGTCGAAGCCCGCGGCGAGATCGAGTCGATGGATCACGGCGAGGCCGAGCCCATTGAGGGCGGCCACGACGGGCAACAGCACCGGATCGGCGTACGGCGCGGTGAGGCGTACGACGATGTGGGCGCCGATGATCAGCGCGGCCATCCACCCGCCGTAGCCCACGATGTCGGCCGGCACCTCCCCCTGCACGCCGACGCCGACCGCGGCGTACGCACCGATGCCGACGATCAGCGCGAGGACCAGCAAGAACAGCTCGGCGCCACGGCGTCGTCGGTGCACAAAGCCCAGCAGACTCGAGGATTGGCTCATCGCCGCACTCACCCCCCGGAGTCCAGGGCGGTCTGTTGTGCGTAGAGGTTGGCGACCGTGCGCTCGGCGTCCTCAAGGGTGCCGGGCTCCATCCCTTCGGTGACGCTGGTCGCGTCGAGGTCGGAGAGTTGGCTGACGGTCAGGTTGGTGCTCTCGAACGGCTCGGACAGCGAGTAGCCCAAGACGTCTCCCTCGATGCCGCGGAAGATCGTGACGACGCCGTTTTGCTGGCTGACGTAGTACTGCCGCTGCGTCCACCAGCGCGCCACCCCGGCGCCCATGGCGAGCAGTCCGGCGATAACGGTCAGTGCGAGCAGGCGACGCGCCCACACAAACCGCGGCCGCGCGACGGGGGCGTAGCGGACGTGCTCGGGGTCGATCGGGTCCGACGGGATCGCGAAGCCGACTTCGGGCGGCAAGTCGGCCGAGATCGGCTCGAGCTCACCGGTATCGCCCGCGCGGTGGCCCCGGAACCGGCTCGTGGAGCGTCCGTGTTTGGTGGCTCGACGCGGCAATTCGGCGGCGGCGCCGACGAGCAGCGGGTGGAGGTCGGGGTCGGCCGGCGTGTCGACGGTGATCGCGTCGGCGACCAGGCAGGTGACGTTGTCGGTGCTGCCCGCGTCGAGGCTGGCGCGGACCAACTCGACGGCTGCAAAGTCGGGGCTGCCCATCGACAAGATGTCGGCGAGCCGCTGGTCGGAAAGTACGCCGCTCGCGCCGTCGCTGCACAGCAGCAGCCGATCGCCGGCGACCAGGTCGAGGTAGAACAGGTCGGGCTCCACATCGTGGATGCCGTCGAGGGCCTTGAGGATCAGATTGCGGTGCGGGTGCGTGCGGGCGTCATCGGGGGTGATCCGGCCTTCGTCGATCAGCGTCTGGACCAACGTGTGGTCGCTGGTGATCTGACTGATCTCGCCATCCCGGAGGAGATAGGCGCGGCTGTCGCCGACGTGGCCGACCCCGACCCGGCGCCCGTCGAAGAGGGCGACCGTGGCGGTGGTACTGGTGCCGTTGAGCGCGGGGTCTTCTTCGACCAACTCGCTGATCCGGTCGTGGGCGCGGTGTAGGGCACCAGCGATCAGGGCCAGCAAGTCGGCGTCGGGCGGTTGCTCGTCGAGTCGCCGGATTTGTTGGATGGCGGTGCTGGAGGCGATGTCACCCCGGGCGGCCCCGCCGACGCCGTCGCAGACCGTGAGCAGCCACGGGCCGGCGTACCCCGAATCCTGGTTGTCCTTGCGCACCCGACCGACGTCGGAAATGGCGGAGTAGTGCAGCCGCAGCTCGGTCATCGGCGCCTATTTCCGCAGCTCGAGAATGGTTTTGCCGATCCGCACCTGGCTGCCGAGGGTCAGGTTGGTGGGCTGGGTGATGCGCGCCGAGCCGACATAGGTGCCGTTGGTGGAGCCGAGGTCTTCGACGAACCATTGTTCGTCGGCGGCCGCGATCCGGGCGTGTCGCGTGGAGGCGTAATCGTCGTCCAAGCGGATCGCGGCGTCCGGGCCGCGACCGATCAGCAACGGCGCATCGTCGAGCTCCGCGCGGGCGCCGACGTTGACCCCTTCGATCACCAGCACGTGCGTCGGCGAACCGCGACGCTTGGCCGGCGGCTTAGCCGCCCGCCCCCGCGCGGTCGGGATGGCGGCGCGCGCCCCCTCGGGCACTCGGGCTCCGAACATGTCCGAGCGGATCACCGAGATGGTGGAAAGCACGAACACCCACAAGATGGCGAGGTAGGCGAAGCGGATCAAGAACAGGGTGAGTTCACTCATCGGCGTCCTCGAGGTCGTCGACGACGCGCACGATCAGGTCGGTGTGGCCGATCCGCACGCAGGAGCCGTCGCGCAGCCCCACCGAGGTAGTGCGGTGCCCATCGACGAGCATGCCGTTGGTGGACCCGAGGTCGCGGACGCTGATGCTGAGCGGGCTGCCGTCTTCGACCCGGCCGATCGTCACCGCGAACTCGACGTGCTGGCGGCTCACACCGGGGTCGTTGATCCGCACATCCGCGTCGGTGCCGCGGCCGACGGTGACCGCCGGCGGGGTCAGCGGGTGCTGCGTCCCGTTGATCTCCAACATCGCGCGCGGGTGTCGTACTTTCGTCCGCTGCTCACTGCCCTCCACGCTGGCCATGGCGCGGCTGCGCACCCGGAACCGTCCCGTGGTGAGGTCTTCGGCCACCTCGAACACGACGGTAAGCGGGCCAGGAAAGACGTAGGACTGCTGCTGGGCATGGTCTTCGAGTTGCTCGATCAGATCTTTGGCCATCGCCGAGTCATAGGGCGCGAGCCGCTCCAGGTCGGTCTCGCTCAGCTCCACGTGAAAGTCGTTGGGCGCCAGGCGCCGGTCGCGGCTGAGGATCTGGGTGTTGTTGTCGACCTCGCGTTGCAGGGCCGCGGCGATCTCAACGGGTTGTACGGCGCTGCGAAAGGCGCGCGCGAAGACGCCGGAGATCGCCTGCTCCAACTTGCGCTCAAATCCCTGCAATCCGGCCACCGGTCCACCCTCCCTTCACGGTTCGCGCACGACAACTCGACGATCGTATCGGGGCCGGCCGCGATGCCTCGGCACCCCACGAGCCCCACGCCGCCCGGTTTGGGGATGCTCCCCGCGCTGGGATAGCCTTGCTCCGCTTCACGCGCGAGTGGCGGAACGGCAGACGCGCTGGCTTCAGGTGCCAGTGTCCGAAAGGGCGTGGGGGTTCAAATCCCCCCTCGCGCACGCGAGCCCCAGGTCTTCTGATCTGGGGCTTGTCGTTGCGTTGAGCCGCAAATCTGAAGCACGGTTGTGCACCCTTGGACGTGCGCCGGAGGCGCTTGGCGGCATGCTCGATGGCATGACTCACCCGGGCGAAGCCTTTGTGGCGGCGTTGGCGGCCAAGGACCCAATTCGGCTGGGCGCCTTGCTAGCGGCCGACGTGCGGTTTCGCGGCGTGACCCCCGGGCGCACCTGGAGCGCCGCCGAGCGAGCGGCGACCATCGCGGTCCTGTTTACCTGGTTTGATGCCGAGGACAAGATCGAGTCGGTCGAGTTTGTCGAGTGCGGCGTGGCTGCCCAACGCCCGAGGGTGGATCAGCGAGCACCCTGATGAGTTAGCACCCGCCGCGCCGAGTCCCCGGACTCGACGCGGCGGCGCACACCCCACGTGTACGCCGTCGCGCCACCCCGGTCCGTGCGGCGTCGACCACCGGGCTGTGAGGACCGTATGTGGCCGACCAACGGGAGGGACGGCGCCGAATACCCCATGTAATCGACAACCGAATCCATTCCCGTACGGCGAAACGATAAACGCTTTCCTCACAAATGGGAAGGCCAAAGCGCTAATTTCGTTGCATGCCCTCACAGAAGCCACCACGGCGCGGGCGACCACCGGTGCATCAGCGAGACGACCTTCTCTCTGCTGCGGCCGCGGTGTTACTCGTACGGGGGTACGCCGGACTGCGTTATCAAGATGTCTCCGAAAAGAGCGGAGTCGCTGTCGCGAGCTTGCGGCACTATTTCCCGACCCTTGCGGGGCTGCGCAAAGAAGCGCTGCGCCACCTCGTCCGGGGAGAGCTCAAGGATCTCGAGGAGTTGGTCCTCGCGGTCGACGACCCGCGTGAGCAGATCCGGCGCTTCTATCGGGGGTCCTTGGCGCTCGACGCCGACGACCGACGCAACGGTTGGCGCCTCTGGGTGGAGTATTGGCTCGCCGCGTCACAGGATGCTGAACTGGCCAAGGACCACAAAGAGGTCGATCTGCAGTGGCGAAACCTCGCGCAACAGTGCATCGACGCGGGCGTCGACCAGGGCCACTTCAGGCTCGATCAGTCCTCCTACGAGGCGGCCTGGGAGCTGCATTCGCTGCTGGATGGGTTCGGCATCATGCTGGCCCACGAGCACACCTTGGAGGACGCGCGACAAGCCCTAGACGGCGTGGAGCGCGGCGTACGCCGCCTGCTTCAACTGGAGGCCTAACCGCAGCGATTCCACATTGGTCGGGTTTGACCCCTTGACCTCAGGGCTTTTGGAGTTGAAGATCACTGAGCCTGCTCGGGAACAACTCGCTCACCAGAGCCCTTGGCCACATGATGGAGCCTCACTGATGACAAGCGCGGCATCGCTGCCCCCTGACCTGATCGAAGTCACCACCCAAGCGGCCTTGGAGGAAAAGTCCAAGCTCCGCAAGCACTTCGGTCGTTTCGACATCTTCTTCTTCCTGATCTGCACCATCGTCGGGCTCGACACGATGGGTGCGGTCTCCAGTTATGGGGCCCAGGCGTTCGTGTGGCTCATCTTTCTGGGGATCTTCTTCTTCCTTCCCTACGCCGCCCTGATCGCAGAACTCGGCTCGGCGTTCCCCGAAGAAGGCGGGCCCTATGTGTGGACGAAGTTGGCGATGGGCCGCTTCCCGGCCGCGCTCAACTCGGTGATGTATTGGCTGTCCAACCCGATCTGGCTCGGGGGCGCGCTGACGATCACCGCCTATGAGGTGTTCACCGAGTTCTTCTACGACCCATCAAGCCTGAGCAGGTCTGGCCTGCTCACGCTTCAGATCGTGTTCGGTGTGATCTTCATCTGGATCGCCACGTGGTCGGCCATCTTGTCTTTCGGTGTCGGCAAGTGGATCCCGACGATCGGTGCCTGGGTGCGGGTGCTGTTGCTGGGCGGCTTCACGCTGACGGTCCTGCTCTACGCGGCCCAGAACGGCGTTGAGGGGGTGTCGCGCGGCGACTTCAAGCCGACGTCGGCGGTCTTCTTCGCCGCGATCCCGGTGTTGTTCTTCAACTACGTCGGCTTCGAACTGCCTAGCGCGGCGGGCGACGAAATGACCGACGCCCAGAAAGATGTCCCCATCACGATCCGCCGGGCCTGGCTGGTCGCGATCTTGGCGTACGGCGCGCCCATCCTGGCGATCCTGCTGGTCTTGCCCAAGGAGCAGATCACCGGTCTCGGCGGCTTCGTCGACGCGATCAAGACGGTGTTCACGGTGTACGGCGGCGAGGTGGTGACGGCCGCAGACGGGTCCGTCGAGGCGACGCTCTCGGGGGCCGGGAAACTGCTGGGCAACCTCGCGGCCATCGGGTTCATCTGGGCGCTCTTGTCCAGCGGGGCCACCTGGATCATGGGCGCGGACCGGGCGCAGGCAGTGGCGGCGTACGACGGTGGCGGCCCGCGGTGGTTGGGCGCCTTCTCCTCGAAGTACGGCACCCCGGTGGCCGTGAACTTCCTGTCCGGTGCGATTTCGACGGTCTTCATGATCGCGGCCTTCATGTTGACCGAAGGCGACACGGCGAAGTATTTCTCTGCCGCGCTCGGCCTGGCGATTTCGACCACGACGCTGTCCTATCTGGGGATCTTCCCGGCGCTCTATCTGCTGCGGCGCAAGCGCCCGCACGTGCCGCGGCCCTTCAAGATCCCGGGGGGTGACGGAGCGGCGCTCGGGGTCAGCCTGGTGTGCTGGCTGTGGGCATTCATCGCCTCGGTCGAGCTGCTGTTCCCCGGATTCTGGGCCTGGCTCTTCCTCGACGCGCCGTTCTCGGACGGACTGGCGGGAGGCGACTTTGAGGGCCAGCGCGTCCAATACGAGTTGAGCCAGTTTGTGCCGCTGGGGCTGATCTTGATGCTGGGCTTGGTCTTCTACGCGCTCGGCGGCAAGACCCGAGCCCAACACGTGGAGATCGACCTCGGCCATGGCGGTGCGGTCTTGGAGCCGCAACCGCCGAACTCGGCGGGATAGGCGGGAATCGTGGGGAGTCGTGGCGGGTTCGATGAATCGTGACCACGACCCCCTTGCTGCGTGACCGCAGGAGCTATAGCAGTTTCGATCCCGAACACGAGTTGTCGCATGCCGAGGTGACGACGCTGCTCGAAGCCGCGCAGTGGGCGCCAAGCGCGGGGAACTCACAACCGTGGGAATTCGTGGTGGCGCTGCGCGGCGATGCGGCCCACCGGGTGATCGTGGACAACCTGTCTCGCGGCAACGCGGGGTGGGTGCCGACCGCCAGCGCCGTGCTGCTCGGAGCGACGAAGGTCCGCAGCGGGCTCGAAGAGGATGCGCCGAGCTTCAGTGACTATGCGGAGTACGACCTCGGCCAGGCCGCGGCGCACGTCACCCTGCAAGCGCGGGCGCTCGACCTGGACGCCCACCAGTTCGCCGGTTTTGACCACGACGCGGTGGCGGCAGCGCTCGGCGTACCCGCTAACTACAAGGTCCTGGCCGGCATCGCGATCGGGCGCCATGTCGAGCCGACCGATGCTGGCCTCCGCGAGCGCGAGGCCCGGCCCCGCACGCGGCGCGCGATCTCGGACTTCGCGCACACCGCGACCTGGGACCAGCCGTGGACGTGAGGGTCGCCGGATGAGGAGATCCACCAAGTCGGTCCTGCTCTTCGGCCTGCTGGTCCTGCTCGTCAACCTGCCCCCGGTGCTGGCCACCGTCCAATCGGCTCGCGTCGCCCGGTTTGGCGTGGTGACCACGGCCGACGTCGTGGCCGGCCAGGTCGCAGGGAGCGCTGCGTCGAAGACCTATTGGCTCGACTTCCGGCTGCCCGCCGAGATCGACCCCGATCGGGTGGTGCGCCCCGCTCGGGTGGACCGGGACACCTACGCGGAGGCGCAACTGTCGAGGGAGCTCGAAGTGCGCGTCCTCAAGGACCGGCCGAGCGCCTATCACGTCACCGGCGAAGTGCGATCGAATGTCGGGTGGTGGGTCATTCTGGGGCTGGACGCGCTGATCTTGGTCGGCTTCTTGTTGATCAAGCGGGTACGCCGACACGGGTCGCCCGACGTCGTGCGGCTCGAGGCCCTGGGCCCGGTGGTGGCCGTGGCCGACGATCCAGAAGGGGTTCGGCCCTCGGACGACGCGATCCGCGGCGTGGTGGTCGCGGCCTCGGCCGACGACGTACTCCTCGAAGTCGGTGACCAGCGCTACCTCGTCGTCCTCGATGGGCACCCCGTTGAGGTAGGCGTCGGGGAGTTGGCCCAGGTCAGGGCCCGGTTGCTCGGTTGACGGAGTCGAGCGGACCGCTGCGCGCCGCGCACCCCTGGTCGCCGTGGCGGACCGTGGTGTGGTTCGGGTTGGTGAGCCTATTTGCCGACATGGTCTATGAGGGCGCGCGTTCGATCGCGGGCCCCTTGTTGGGCTCCTTGGGGGCCTCCGCCTTGGCCGTCGGTCTGATCACCGGCGCCGGGGAAGGCACCGCCTTGGTGTTCCGGCTGCTGTCGGGCCGCTGGGCGGATCGCACGGGCCGGCACTGGCGCCTGACGATGGTGGGCTATGGGCTCACCGCCGTGTGTGTGCCGCTGTTGGCGATCACCCCGTTTGTGGGTGCGCTGGGGCTGAGCCTCGCGGCCTGCCTGATGGTGAGCGAACGACTCGGCAAGGCGATCCGCAGCCCCTCCAAATCGGCGCTGCTGGCCCATGCGGCGGGCAGCGTCGGCCGGGGACGTGGCTTCGGGGTGCACAAGGCGCTGGACCAAGTGGGCGCGTTTGCTGGCCCGCTGTTGGTGGCCGGGCTGATCGCCTTCTCGGGGCATACGTGGGTGGCCTTGGCGACCTTGGCCGTGCCGGGCGCCGTGGCGATGGGCTTGTTGGCGTGGCTGCACTTCCGGGTGCCCGATATGAGCGTTTATGACGATGCGTCTCCTGGTCTGGGGCCGGCTTCGGGGCTGGGAGCGCCGGCAGCGCTGCCTCGGGACTTCTATCTCTTCGCGGTGGCGTGTTCGGCCAGCACCCTGGGCTTGATGACCTTCGGCGTGATCGGCTATCACTTGGTCGCGTCGGACCTGGTCGGCCCTGCGACGGTCCCGCTCATCTATGCGGGTGCAATGGCAGTCGAGGCGGTGACGGCGCTGCTCGTCGGGGCGGCGTACGACCGGATCGGCGGGCGGGTGTTGTTGGGCCTGCCGATCCTCGTGGCGGGGATTCCCGCGCTGGCCTTGGCGCCGCAGCTGGGCCTCGCGCTGGCCGGGATCGGCGTCTGGGCGATCGCCACGGGAGTCCAAGACTCGACCGTGAAGGCGCTGGTGGCCGACCTGGTGCCCGCGGGTCGGCGAGCCACGGCGTACGGCGTGTTCGCGGCGTTCCAGGGTGTGGCGGCGCTGGTCGGAGGCGCGCTGGCCGGCTGGCTTTATGACGGGGGCGTCGGCGACCTGGTCGTGGTCATCGGCCTGGCCCAAGTGGTCGCGCTGGGGCTGTTGGCGCGGGTGACCCGTTAGCGCCCTTGGGCGCGGTGCGGGGTGGTGGCATACAGCGCAGCGCCCACGATGCCGGCCCGGTTCTCCAGTTGCGCCGGCACGATCGGGGTGCCGATCTTGAGCAGCGGGAGGAACTCCGCCGACTTCTTGCTCACCCCGCCTCCGACCACGAACAGGTCGGGGGAGAAGAGTCGTTCCAGGGTCGAGTAATAGACCGTGAGGCGCTCCGCCCACTCCTTCCAGGACAACTCCTTGGCCTCGCGGACGCTGTTGGCGGCCCACGACTCGGCGTTGCGGCCCTCGACCTCGAGGTGCCCCAACTCGGAGTTGGGGACGAGCACACCCTGATGAACCATGGCCGAACCAATGCCCGTGCCGAGGGTCGTCACGATGACCAGCCCGCGCTGGCCGCGCGCCGCGCCGTACGTCACCTCGGCGAGGCCCGCCGCGTCCGCGTCGTTGACAACGTGTACGTCGCGCCCCGTCGCCGCGGTGAACAGCCCATCCGCATCGGCGCCGATCCACGACGCGTCGATGTTGGCGGCGGAGTGCACGACCCCCTGCCGCACCACGCCCGGCACCGTGACCCCGATCGGGCCGCTCGCCCCGGGGAAGCAGCGGACCAGCTCCGCGATGACGAGTGCGACGGCGTCCGGGTGGGCACCCTCGGGGGTGGCCACCCGCTGCCGCTCGGCGGCGAAGTCGCCCCGCTCCAGATCGACCGGCGCACCCTTGATGCCGGTGCCGCCGAAGTCGATGCCCAGGGCCTGCCGGGAGTTCATCCCCCCATCGTCCCGCGAGTCGGCGCTAACTCACACCTTTAGACCGCGAGTCGGCGCTAACTCACGCGTTTTGGAGCGCGAGTCGGCGCTAACTCACTTCAGTCAGGCGCTTCGCGTCGAAGAACTCCCAGATGCGCTGCGATGCGTCGAACGAGGCGACGGGCTGATCGCCTCGTCTACGGCCGGGTTCACCGCCGGGCCAGGAGTGGGTTCCTTCGGTGAGGTGATACCAGACCACGGGTTGAGCGCAGTGGGTTCCTTGGGTGAGCGTGAAAACAGCGGTGATGCTGCGGGCGGGGACTCCGGCACAGTCGTTGGTCGAGGCCCAGTAGTCGAACGCGGCTCCGGCCCGGGCGTAGGGAGCATCGTGGGCGACCTCGGTGCCGATGCGCTCGCCGTACCCGCCACTCGTCGGGACGTTCTGGTCCAACGCCCCGGTGATCAGCAATGCCGGGACCGGGCTCGGACTCGCCAACTCGTCCCCGAACACCGCACCAACGACGGGGGCGATGGCTGCGACTTGGTCGGGGAGCTCGCGCGCCAACCGGTGCGCCATCATGGCGCCATTGGACATGCCGGTGACATAGATGCGGCTCGGATCGGACTGACCGCGGGCCACGAGATCATCGATGAGTGCGCTGATGAAGGCGACATCGTCGACCCCCTCTTTCATGGCGTACTGACAGCAGTGGCCGGCATTCCATGTCAGAAACGGGCCCGAGCCGGAACCATTCGGATAGACGACCAGGAATCCCTCGCGGTCGGACAGGGCGCTGAGGCCGGTCATGGTGGCGGCGTTGCGACCATTGCCTCCGCCGCCGTGGAGCACGATGATCGCCGGGAGTGGTTCGGTGTGCTGCCCCTCCGGCACGTGGAACTCATAGCTCCGGGTTTTCCCGGCCACGGAGATCTCACGGTGGTCAAGTCCGTGAGTGCGCCGGGCGGTCGTCAGTCCGAGGGCCGCGCCGACGGCGCAGACGACGACGAGAGCGGCTGCGATGAGGTAGCCGATCGTCCTGCGCCGTGACATGGCCGTCCTTTCCGACGTGGGGGTCCTGCGATCAGTTGTAGATGACGGGCCGCGTTACAACCAAGGGGGATCGTCCCTGAGTCGACCCGGATGGTGGGCGTTTTGCGCGAGTTTGCGCCGACGCGCGGTGACAGGGGCATGCGGGGAGGTCTAGGCTGCGAGGGTCGGTGCGTATCACGGAACGGGATGCATAATGCGCAACAAGGATGTCGCGGTCGTCCGGCGATTGCTTGAGCACGCCCGCTATGAGGTGCTGCCCACGCCCACCATCGAGGCCAAGGTAATCGCCAGCGTGCCCACCGACGTCCAGCTCACCCTCACGGCCTCGCCGGCCAAGGGTTTGGAGCAAACACTGGCGATGGCCGAGCGACTGTCGGCCGTGGGGTACGACGTCGTACCCCACCTCGCGGCGCGGATGATCAGCGGCCGCAGCGAGCTCACGGAAATCGTCGAGCGAATGCGTACGGCGGGCGTCTCCAGCGTGTTTGTTCCGGGCGGTGACGCCGACCCCGTGGGCGACTATCGCGACTCGGTGTCCCTGTTGGAGGACCTCACCGCGTTGGGTCGTCCGTTCAGTCACGTCGGCATCACCGGCTATCCCGAATCGCACCCCACCATCGATGACGATGTCACGATTCAAGCGATGTGGGACAAGCGCAAACACGCCACTCATATCGTCAGCAATCTGACGTTCGATCCGGCAGCGATCAAGAATTGGCTGCGGCGGATGCGTCGCCGAGGCATCACGATGCCGTTGGTGCTCGGCCTTCCGGGGCCGATCGATCGAGCCAAGTTGCTGGGCATGGCAACCAAGATCGGTGTCGGCGACTCCACGAAGTTTCTCGCGAAGCACAAGGGACTCATGGCGCGGCTGACCGCGCCCGGTGGCTTCACCGGTGAGCGTTTCTTGGAGAAGTGCGCCCCCGCGTTGGGCGAGCCCGACGCGTTGGTTGAGGGACTCCACCTCTACACCTTCAACCAGGTCGCGGAAACCCAAGCCTGGAGACGAGATCTCCTCAATCGCCTGCACTAACTGGTGAAACTGCGACGGGTCGGTGGTGAAACTGCGACGGGTCGGTGTTAGAGGTCGGCAAGTGCCTTGGTGAAGGCCTCGGAGACTTCGTCGGAGGTCAGCGCCTGGTAAGAGCGGCCGCCGGTGGTGTCCGCGATCAATCGCAACGTGGCTACGTCGGCCTGCTCGCCATAGGCGATAGTGACGATGCGCACCGGCTTGATCCCGTCGAACTCCAAACGCAACGTGTCGAGCAACGTCGGCAATGAAATGCTGCCGGGGTCCTCGTTGCGGCCATCGGTCACCACGACGACCGCATTGAACCGTCCGTAGGCGAACCCGCCCTGGGCGCTGCGGAACGCCGCCAACACCGAGTCATAGAGCGGCGTTGCGCCGTCGGGCACCGGGTCGAGCCCCGGGATCGCCGCGAGCAATGCCCCGCGACGGGGCGTGTCCTCACCGGTCACGGGTTGGTCCATCGGTCCGGTCGGGATCAGCTCGGCATAGTCGGTGGTTCCGAGGCCGGTCGTGAACGTCCAGAGACCGATGTCGCTGTCGGGAGCCGCCCCCTGGACCAGCTCCGTTAGTGAGGCCTGGGCCAACGTCGCCCGGCTCTCGACGGTCCCCGGCACAAGCTCGGCCATCGAGCCGGAGCGGTCCACGAGAACCAGCAGCCGGGCCCGACGTCCGGCGGTGTTCCACTCCTTGGCGGTGCTGCGGATCGTCTCCCCGCTCGGCTCCTTGGCGCTCGAGAGCTTGGCGTCGCCCTGCACGCCCTCACGCTCGTCGTACATCTGTGCCAACTCCCCAGCAGGGGTCCGGAAGCCCGCCTGCTGCAGCAGATCGGCGGTGGCTTCGGCGCGCAAGGCCTCGCTGACGGCGTCGTACGCCGTGTCGAGCGCGTCGGTGTCCTCGCCGCCGCTGTTGTCGATGCGCACCAGGGGATAGTCGAGGGCAGCGCCCAGGGCCGGGTCGTACGCCGCGACCAGCACCCGATCGCCGGCGGCCTGGTTGGCGGAGAGGACCTCCTGCTCGGAGGCGGGCACCGCATCCGCCTGATCATCGGCGGCCAGTTGGGCGGGGGTGCGGGCGCCGAGGAGCGGGAGCGTCACCCGGTTGGCCACGTCTTCAAGCGCTCCGCCGGAGCCTTCGGTGAGCGCCGCAACGCTGGCGATGCCGGCGGCCTGGCGGTCCAGCTCAGACGCGGCCAGGCGAATGTCGTCCTCGGGGAGCGCCAGGAGTTGCTCCCACGTCGGTTCCTCGTCCGGCCAGCCGAGCGTCTCGGCGGTGTCGCTTCGGAGCGCGATCACCGAGGGGGAGGTGGCCACCGTGGTGGCGTCGCCGACGATCCGCGCCGCACCGGCCTTGGTGTCGCTGGCCAGGTTGAGCCAGGTGGTCGAGTCGGGGAGCCAGAGATCGGGACGGCTGGAGAAACCGTGTCCTTCGGCGCGCGCCACCTCTTCAGCTGTCGTTGCCGAATCCTGCGCGGTCACGGCGACGCGCACGCAGTCGTCGTCCAGCCAGGGGCTCAGGTCGCTGGTGGCCTCGGTGACGGTTGCCGCGATCTTGGGGTCAACCACGAGCCGGATTCGCTGTGGTTGGCAGGGCCCTCCGGTCACGATCTCGGGGAGGCCCTCGCCCGTGATCAGGCGAAAGCCAACCGCGCCCGCCGCACCAATGAGCGCGAGGCTGGCCGCCGCGGCCAAGGCCCGCCCGATGCGCGAAGCACGATGACGCCGAGCGCTGCGGTGGGTGCCCGAGTTGCTCATAGTTAAGAGACTGGTGCGCGGGGTCTTGTGCTGTCAAACGCCACGTCGCTGTTGCCAAGACGGCTCAGGCTCGTGAGAATCGCGAGAGTGGAACCGACCCGAGCACCACGTCCCTCTGCCCGCGCGACCTCACGACGGGCACTGTTGGGGGGCTTGGCGACCGCAGCACTCGCCGCGTGTACGCCGCAGGAGAGCCCCTCGGGCGGGCCCAGCAGCACCCCGAATGCCTCGGGGGGCATCGACCAGGCCACGGGTCCGATCCGGTGGGCCAACTGGCCGGACTACATCGATGTCGCGGGAAAACGTCGGCCCAGCCTGACGGCCTTCGTCCAACAATCGGGCATCAAGGTCGAATACAGCGAAGTCATCAACGACAACGCCGAGTTCCTCGGCACCGTCTCTGACGCGCTGGCCGCGCAGCGCACGATCGGCTACGACGTCGTCACTCTGACGACTTGGGCGGCCGCCAAGGTGGTGGGCTCCGGCTGGGCCCAGCCGTTCGGCCCGACCGAGAACGTCGACAACCTCATCCCGGCGCTCGCTGCGCCCGACTGGGATCCCGAACAGCGTTTCTCGATGCCGTGGCAGGCGGGGCTCACCGGCATTGCGTACGACGCCCGCAAGGTCGAGCGGGCGATCGGCAGCGTCTCCGAGCTCTTCGAAAGAGCCGATCTCAAGGGCAAGGTGGGGTTGCTGACGGAGACCAACGACACGATCGGACTCACTCTGCTCGCGCGCGGCCTCGATCTGGCCGACCTCACCGCCGACGACATCGGCGCGGCCAATGCTTCGCTGGCCGAGCTGGCGGCTGATGGCCGCTTCGGAGGCTTCTATGGCAACGACTTCATCGACGCCATGGCCGACGGGGACATCGTGGCTTCGATGGCCTGGTCGGGCGACGTACTCCAGGCGCAGGCCAAGAACCCCTATCTCAAGTTCGTGATCCCAGAGGAAGGGCTGATGATCTGGTCGGACAACCTGGTGATGCCGTTGGCCTCGGATCAGGCGGGGGCGGTGGCCAAACTGGCGGACTACTACTACCAGCCGAAGGTGGCTGCGCAGGTGGCGGCGTGGGTCAACTACATCTGTCCCGTGCAGGGGGCGCAGGCGGAGATGGAGAAGATCGACCCCGACCTCGCCAACAGCCCGTTGATCTTCCCCGATCGGACGATCCTGGACCGCAGTTCGCTGTTCCCTTCCCTGCCGACCGACGTCGACGAGGCGATGCAAAAGGACTTCGCCGCGGCGATCAACGCCCAACCCAACTAGGCCCAACCTATAGGCCAGCCCTCAAAGTCCGGCACTGCTGAGAACCGCAGCGGCCGTGGCGATCGCCACGCCATTGAGTGGGCGACCTTGAACGACGGAGTGGGAACTGGCCCCATCGAACACGACCGTCAACTGTTCTGCTAGTGCCTCGGGATCGGCAGCACCGGCACGCTCGGCCTCGGAGCGGAAGAAGGCATTGAGAACACCTTCTGACCGCCGCGCAACTTCGCTTGCCGGATGACTCGCGGACTTCAGTTCGATGGCGGTCGCCACAAAAGGACATCCGCGAAAGTCCGAGACACATGAGGAGTCCTCTAGGTATTCGAAGACATGCAAAATCCGCTGCCGCGGTGTGTCAGCAAGACTTGTGTCTGGCATGAGGGCGTCAAGATAACTGGGTGCGGCCCGCTCGAGGCTAGCGGCAAGGAGCTCATCTTTGCTCGCAAAGAGTTGGTACATCGAGCGTTTCGACACGTGCGCCCCACTGCAGAGGGCCTCAACCCCGACGCCTACGCCTGACTCGTAAAACTGGGCGTGTGCCGAAGCGAGTAGGCGCTCACGTGCCGCATGCAAGGCCTCGGGTTTGGGGGATGACACGGAGGTACCTTATCGCAGTGCTTGTCGTGCCCGAGCGGATGCGCTAGCCTCGCAAAACTGATCGGTTTTCAAGGAGGCTCCATGACGAACATCAAGGACTCAGTGGCTCTTGTCACCGGAGGAAGTCGCGGTATCGGCAAGGCGCTGGTTCAGGCACTCTATGAGCGGGGCGCAGCCAAGGTTTACGCCACGGCACGCGATCCACAGACGGTGACGCATCCGGATGTGGTGCCCTTGGCGTTGGAGATAACGGACCTCGACTCCATCGCGGCGTGCGCACACGCCGCTGGTGACACGACCATTCTCTTCAATAACGCGGGCATCCTCCTTGGGTCGTCCTTCCTTGACTCCCCGGTGGACGATATTCGGCGGGAGTTCGAGACCAACTTCTACGGCCCCCTCAACGTGACAAGAGCGTTTGCTCCGATTCTCGAGTCCCATGGCGGAGGCCACATCCTGAACATGCACTCGGTGCTGTCGTGGCTTACCTTTCCAGGTGTCGAAGCCTACGCAGCTTCGAAAGCAGCATTGTGGTCTCAAACCAATTCGCTTCGGCTGGCGCTGCGTCCGCGAGGCATACGGGTTACGGGACTACATGTCGCCTACACCGACACGGACATGGTGGCCAGCGTTGATGCCCCCAAGAATGCGCCAGCTTTGGTCGCCAAGATGGCGCTGGACGGGGTTGAAAGCAACAGTTCCGAAGTGCTCGTGGACGATTTGACGCGTCAGGTGAAGGGCGCCCTCGCGGCGGATCCGTCAGTCCTCTATCCAGAGGTCGCAGGATAGAAATATGTTCGTTGCCACCACGCTTCTAAAGTTGCTCTGGAGCGGTGCTGCGCAAATTCGCGCTGACCCGACGGGCGCGGCGACCACGGGTTGGGAGGCGGTCGCTGGAATCGGCTCCGTTGTTCTTGGGGCGGTCTTCCTGTTCAGTGTCGTGCTCATGCTGGGATCCCCTCGCGGCCGTCAAACCAGGCGGCCCGGATATCGAGACGACGAAGAGACCGCCGCCCGGCGCCTGTTCGGGGCCCAGCAATAGGGTCCCAGCAATAGGGGCCCAGCAAGAGATCGACGGTGCAGGCGTGCCGCCCACCACGCGGCTAGCGGCACACCGGAGTGGCCGCCTCGTCGGCGCCCTGCGTTTGATGGGCGTGCCGCCACACATCGTCGACATGCTCGCCGACCCGGGCGAAGACCCAGTCGTCGGACACCAGGATCATGCCCTCGTCGTTATAAAGCAACGCGCCGCACGTGAAGTTGGCCGCCCCCGTGATCACAAGTCGCTGCTCGCGTCCGCCAACGAGGGCATGGATGGCGATCACCTTGTCGTGGATCAGCGCGGTGCGGACCCGGTCGTCGCGCAGATCCACACTCCCCCCGCTGGCAAGCGGGGTGGGGGCCTGCACCCAACGCTCCAGATGACCCTGTTGTACGACGACGCGCACTCGGCACCCGGAGGCCTGCAGCCGCCCGAGCTCGCGGCGTACGTCATTGCGAGTGATCACGGCCACCACGATGTCGACCTGACGCATCCCGTCGGCGCAGTCCACGCGCCGCAGGAGCGCGATCAGCGGGTCGCGACGCGTGGGAAAGACGAACCCTTTGGGCTCACCCGGTGACCTCTTGTCGGTGTCGTTCCAGGTCTGCTGCGCATAGGTCCACCGTTGCGCGCGCAGGCGTTTGAAGTAGGCCACGTGGAAGTCATAGAGCGAGTCGTCGACCACCCGGAGCAGGGTGTTGAACTGGTGCAGCTGCACGCGTACGACGTTGGACGAGGTGGTCGCGACGGAACGTTCGCCGGCGATGTCGAACAGGAACAACTTGTGATGGTTCACGTTGGAGCGCGGAGGTGTCGGCCCCTCACCGCTGAACGGAAGGCACGCCCCCCGACACACGACCACGGCGTTGTCACCGGGATCGTGGGCCTCGAGGCGGCGCAAGAGCCGGGAGCCCACCGGGTTGGTGACCACGTCATGATCGGCGACGACCTCCACGCGCGCACCGCGCGCTTGCGCGGTGAGCAGCGCATCCGCCTGGGGGCGCAGATCCCAGCGGAAGATCGCGATCCGGATGCTGTCGCCAGGCCCCGCGGCGTTGAACAGTTGGCCCAGCCGAGCCACCACGACCGTGTCCCGCCCGTTGCGGGCCGGTGGGGAGGACACGCACACCTCGACGGTCCTCAGGGGATCGAGTTCGCACCCGCTGATGAGGGCACTCCGACGAGCGGCGGCCGCCGGAGACGGCGTCGCGGCACCCTCCGAGACGGGCGCGGAGAGCAGCGCGAGCAGGGCGAGCCAGGCCACCGCCGCTGCGCGGGGTTTCACCGGGGGGACTCCCCGGCAGGCTCCCCGATCAGTTCGGCGAGCGCCGCCTCGAGCCCGGCATGCCCGGTCTCGACGGTCGTCAGGGGAAGGCCGAGTCGCTCGGCGGCCCGCGCGGCGAGCAACCGCAACTCGTCGTCGGGCTCCTGGGCCAACCAGACGATGCGCGTATAGGCGCCGAAGTAGTCGTCGCGCAACTCCGGCCAACGGTCCAGGCCAAGCTCGCGGATCACGGTGCGCTCGAACGACCGCACCAGGAAGTCGGTGAACACATAGGTGCCGGGCTGCTCGGCGAAGAACCCGGCGAGCCGCTCGGCGCCGCCGTACACGTCATAACAGTGCAACCCGGGGAGTCGGGTCAGGCCCAGCTCGGCGCACACCTCGTCGAGGGCGCCGTACGTCCCGCAATCTGCATAGCCGATCAGGATCCGATCGTACGCCGCACCCCAGCCGGCGACGGTCTGGCGCACCTCGTCGGCGATCAGGTGGGGCTGGTTGTGCAGCAGCGGGGGCAGGGGGTGCACGTCCACCGGCCATCCGCGCCGCGCGATGATCTCGGCCGCCGGTTGTGCCAGCGCACCGCACGCAATCAAACCGATCGTTGGGCCGACTTTCTCAGAAGGCGAGCTGTTCGACGAAGCGGTCGTTGAAGTCGGGGCGGTCGGAGAGCTCGACATAGGTCACCTCCTCGAGGAGGGCATCGGCCCCCGCCCGTTCGCGCACGGACAGCAGGGCCATTTTGGCGCCCTCGCCGGCGACGTTGCCCGCCGAAACGATGCGCAGCACGGGCAGTTGCGGCACCAAGCCGATGCGGACGGCCGAGGCCGGTGAGAGATAGGAGCCGAACGAGCCGGCCAACAACACCTGTTGCACGTCGCCATGGTCGAGCCCCAACTCCTCAAGGAGCAAGGTCCAGCCGGTCGAAATGGCCGCCTTCGCAAATTGCAACTCGCGTACGTCGCGCTGCGACAGGTAGACGCATTCGGCCGGGTCGGTCTCCGGAGTGGGGCGATGGAGCACGAACACGCGCTCCTGGCCGATCCTGGTCAGCCGATCCGCCAACGCGGGTACGTCGATCGCAGCCTGCTCGTCGGGAATGAACCGACCCGTCCCGTCGAGCAGCCCCACCCGGACCAATTCGGCCACCGCGTCGACCAGCCCCGAACCGCACAGCCCCCGGGGCTCCACGTCGCCGATGACCCCCAACGTGACCGGCGCTTCGCCGACGGCGTCGAGTCGAATCACCTCGATCGCGCCATCGGCCGCGCGCATCCCACAGCGGATCGCCCCGCCCTCGAAGGCAGGCCCAGCCGGAGCCGCGGTGGACAGGATCCGGTCTCCGTCGGAGAGCACGATCTCGCAGTTGGTGCCAACGTCGATGAAGAGCCGGGTCCGCTTGTCGCGGTCCATGCCGGTGGCCAGCATCCCCGCCACGATGTCGCCGCCGACATAGGCACCCAGCGACGGAAACACCGCCACCCGGGCCCGCGGGTGCAACGCCAGACCGATCTCGGCGGCCAGCACGGTGGGGAACTTCGAGGTCGTCATGATGAACGGCGCGACACCGAGGGGCTCGGGGTCGATGCCGAGGAGCAGCGCGGTCATCGTCGCGTTGCCGGCGAGGGCGACTTCATAGACGCTCGTCGCTTCGATGCCCGCCTCGGCGCACACCTCACCAGCCAACTCGGCCAAGGTGTCGGCCGCCGCCCGCTGGAGGGTGCCCAACGCGGCAGGATCCATCATCGTCGCGCTGATCCGAGTGATCACGTCGCCACCGAAAGGCTGTTGTTTGTTGAGCATCGAGGCCACGGCCAGCGGAGTGCCGGTCTCCAGATCCAGCAACGTCGCCACGACGGTGGTGGTGCCGAGGTCGAAGGCGATCGCATGGCGCGACGTGCTGGTGTCCCCCGATTCGAGGTCGATCAGGGCTTCGTCGACGATGACGGCGGTGACCTTGAAGTCGGCGGCCCGCAACACCGTCGGCAGGCGCCGCAAGACCGGGAGATCCACGGTCAGTTCGAGATCGTCGATCGCGTCGAGCAGGCGGGCCAGGTCGGTGCGCTGGTCGGCGAGAGTCGGCTCGCTGAGCTCGACGTACCGCTTCTGCACGGCCGGTCGCAGGATCACCTGACGGCCGACGCCGACCGTCGCGGCCTTGGGGCGGGTGGTCAGCGGAGGTACGTCGACCGCGAGGTCGCGGGTGGCGCGTACCAGGCAAGCCAGCCGCCAACCCTCGTCGAGTTGCTCGGGGCTGAACGTGCGCTCGTCGTGGCGGGTGATCGGCGTGACGTGCCGGGACTCGCTCTCGGGGGCGATCCGCACCTTGCACTTGCGGCAGGTCCCGTGCCCACCGCAGGTGGAGTCGATCGCGATGCCGTTCCACGACGCCGAGTCGAAAACGGTCACCCCGGGCGGCACGCGCACGGCCCGCTGCGTCACCCCACCCGCGGTGTCGGCGACGGCGAACGCCAATTCCACCCGGCCGGTCCCGTCGTGGCTGGAGACGGCGGGACCGGCTGGTTCGAGGAGTCCCTCACGGCGTACGTCGTCGAGGGAGAATCCGGGCTCGTCGACCGGCCCCTCGGCCCGTCCGGCCACGGATCCGGTGACCGCTTGCTCGTCGCTCACGTGGCCGCAGCGGCTGCCTCGGCAGCCTTGGCCGCCCGCGAGCGGGCGATCCACGAGCCACCCCATTCGTCATGGTTCATGAAGAGATCCGCGGCCTTGATCGCGTCCACGATCTGGGGGCTGCGGGTGTCCATGATTGCGCTGGTGAGCCCGCTCATCATCGCCATCGGGAGGAAGGTGGCGTTGAGCGCGTGGCGACCGGGCATGCCGAACGACACGTTGGAGGCACCGCAGGTCATGTTGAGCCCGAATTCGTCGCGGATCCGACGCATCGTCTCCATGGTGGCCAGGCCATTGGTGGTGTCGGCGCCGATCGGCATGGCCAAGGGGTCGATCACGATGTCTTCGATGGCGATCCCATATTCACCGGTGGCCACGTCGACGATCTTCTTGACCAACTCGAGCCGCTTCTCCGGCTCCATGGGGATCTCGTCCTCATCGTTGGGGAGGGCGACCACGGCCGCGTCGTACTTCTTGACCAGCGGCAGGATCTGTTCCATCCGCTCGTCTTCTGCGGTGATCGAGTTGACCAGCGCGCGCCCCTGATAGACCGACAATCCCGCTTCGAGTGCCTCGACCACGGAAGAGTCGATGCAGATCGGCTTGTCGGTCAGGCTCTGAATCAGGGTGATCGCCCGAGCGAGCAGGTCGGCCTCGTCGGTGAGCGGCACCCCCATGTTGACGTCGAGGATGTCCGCGCCTCCGGCCACCTGGGCGGCCACGTCACGTTCGATGGCCGACAGGTCACCGGCGCGCAGCTGCTCCTGGAATATCCGTCGACCGGTGGGGTTGATCCGCTCACCGATGAGGCAGAAGCGGTGACCGCGACCGATCACCACCTCCTGGCTGGCGGAGCGGATCCGAGTCTCGAAGGGGGCAGCGTCGAAGGCGTTGCTCATGCCGAAACCAGCGCCCGCTTCTTGTGCAGGAGGTCCTTGGCCTTCTTCACGGTGGCGGAGGCGTCGGCGGCGTACCCATCCGCGCCCACCGCGTCGGCGTACTCCTGGGTGACCGGGGCGCCGCCGACCATCACGATGACGCTGTCGCGCAGGCCGGCCTTTTCGAGGGCGTTCATGTTGGCTTTGAACATCGGCATGGTCGTGGTCAAGAAGGCGGAGAAGCCGACAATGTCGGGCTTGTGTTCCTCGATTGCGGAGACGAACTTCTCGGGGGCCACCTGGACCCCCAGATCGATCACCTCGAAGCCAGCTCCTTCGAGCATGATGTTGACGAGGTTCTTGCCGATGTCATGCACGTCGCCCTTGACCGTGCCCATCAGGAACTTGCCGACGGTCTCCACGCCGGTCTCCGCCAGCAGCGGCCGCAACACCTCCATCGAGCCCGCCATCGCCCGTCCGGCGATCAGCATCTCGGGCACGAAGAAGTCGCCGCGCTCGAACCGAGCACCGACCTCCTCCAGCGAGGGGATGAGCGCGTCGAACAACAGGCTCTGCGGCTCCATGCCCAGGCCGAGGGCCTCGTGCGTCAACTCCAGCACCTTGGGCGCGTTGCCGACCAGGGTCTCGTCATAGAGGCCCTGCAAAATCTCTTGTGGCCGACTCTCGGGGGGCCGAGTCGAATCGGGGGAAGTCATGCGACACCTTCCTGTCGGGTGATCGGCATCTGTTTGCCTGTCTCTAGTGGTTGGCCAGTCGGTAGGGGTTGGCTGAGCAGCTGGGTCAGGATCGCGGCCTGATCCTTGAGCAGTCCGGCGAGTGCTTCGTGGCGGTTGCTCATGCGTTGGGTCGGCCCGGACAGGCCGAGGGCGGCGATCACTTCGCCGCTGGCATCGATGACGGGCACGGCGATGCCGGTGAGGCCTACTTCGAGCTCGTCGGTGGTGGTGGCGAAACCAGCACGGCGTACGCCGTCGAGTTGGCGCGCCAACGCGGCGGGATCGGTGATCGTCTGGTCGGTGAGTTGCACCAACTCGGTGGCGAGCGGGAGGGCGCGACTCGCCATCAGGACCTTGCCCAGCGCCGAAACGTGGTTGGGCACCTCGACCGTGGTCCAATCCCGGGTGCCGAGCAGGAAGGTGGAGTCGACCTGGGCGGCATGGGTGACGCTCTCGCCGCGAGCGATGCCGAGGTTCACGGTCTCACCGGTGATCTCGCTCAGTGACTGCAAGATCGGCTGGGCGAGAAGGGCCAGATCCTGCGAGGAGTCGTGTCGGGACGCATAACGCATGAACATCGGCCCGGCGACGTACTCCCCGTCGTCGGTGCGCTCGACCAGTTCGGTGCGTTCCAACGCGGTGAGCAAGCGCGAGGTGGTCGACTTGGGCAGTCCGCACTCTTCGGCCAGATCGGCGAAGGCCAGCGGCTCGGCGGACTCCACCACCGTGGAAAGCAGCA
Source organism: uncultured Actinomycetota bacterium (assembly GCA_963814245.1). Lineage (GTDB taxonomy): Bacteria > Actinomycetota > Actinomycetes > Propionibacteriales > Nocardioidaceae > Nocardioides. The sequence goes on along the minus strand of CAWFBY010000001.1, from coordinate 401,927 downwards.
GCGCCGCTCGGTCCACGGCCTGGGTGCCGGTTGCTGGCGCGCTCATGAGATGGCCTTCGGTTGATCGGAGTCTGGTGAGAAGGAGCGGATCGTTCGCGACTCCACGTTCCATCATATGGAATCAACGTTCCACATGATGATTGAGATTGGGCGCCCCGGTCAAGCCGTGCCCTGAGGGACGATCCACTCGCACGGTTGTCCGGTGATCTGCGCACACCCCGTGTTCCATGATGTGGAACCATGATTCCGCATCGTGGGGCTAGACTCCGACGCGCATTTGTGGTCACCATGGCCACGCCCCAACTCGACTAGCCAGCCAGCAGGAGACACCCATGTTCGTCAACAAGATGCCTCGCTACGACATCCTCTCTGAGGAAGCGATGGCCACGCTGGATCGCGGATGGCGGCGCCTGATGACCGAGATCGGCGTGGAGTTCATGGATCAGCGCGCCCTGGACCTCTTCGCGGCTGCTGGGCAGCGGGTCGAGGAGAACAAGGTCTTCCTCGACCCGGACTTCGTGCTCGAGCAGGTCGCCAAGGCGCCGCGGGAGTTCGACGTACAGGCCCGCAACTCCGCCAACAACGTCCATATCGGTGGCGACTCGATGGCCTTCGGTGCGGTCTATGGCCCGCCGTTCGTGCGCGAGGGTGAGGTACGCCGCGACGCGACGATGGCCGACTTCCGCAACTTCACCAAGCTGGCGCAGTCGTTCTCGGTGCTCGACTCGGCTGGCGGGGTGATCTGCGAGCCCAACGACACCCCGCTTGACAGCCGCCATCTCGACATGACCTACGCCTTGCAGACGCTGACCGACAAGATCTATATGGGCAACGTCGTCTCGGGCGTCAACGCCGCCGACACGATCGCGATGAGCTCGATCCTCTTCGGTGCCGGCGAGGGCGCCGACGCAGGACGCGGGCGGATCGACGAAACCTCCGCGACGATCTCGCTGATCAACTGCAACTCGCCCTTGCGCTGGGACGACCGGATGTTGGAGGCGCAGTTCGAATATTCCGCCGCCAACCAGGCAGTGGTGTTGACCCCGTTCATCTTGATGGGCGCGATGTCTCCGGTGACGATCCCGGCCGCTCTGGTCCAGCAGATCACCGAGGCGCTCTCCGGCATCGCGCTCTCGCAGCTGATCCGCCCCGGTTGCCCGGTGATCTTCGGGTCGTTCCTCTCCAACATCGATATGCAGTCGGGTTCGCCGACCTTCGGCACCCCCGAGTCGGGCATCGGCCTGCTGTGCACCGGCCAGATCGCGCGCCACTTCGGCCTGCCCTTCCGCACCGGCGGCGGGCTGACCTCCTCGCAGGTGCCCGACGCGCAGGCCGGTTATGAAGCGTTGATGACGCTGATGCCGACGTTCCTGGCCGGCACCAACTGGGTGATGCACTCGGCCGGGTGGCTGGAGGGCGGCCTGGTGGCGGGCTATGAGAAGTTCATCGTCGACATCGAGTTGGTGCAGATGATGCAGCACGAGTTCACCCCCCTGGAGATCGACGAGGACTCGATGGCCTTCGGCGCCCACGAGGAGGTCGGGCACGGCGGCCACTTCCTCGGTGCGGCGCACACGATGGAACGATTCCGCACCTGCTTCTATCGCCCGCTGCTGTCCTCTTCGGAGAACTACGAGCGCTGGATGCGCAACGGCGGGTCGGATGCGGCCGCCCGGTCCAGCAAGATCTGGCGCGCCAAGTTGGAGGAGTACGTTGCTCCGCCGATGGATGACGCGATCCGGATCGAGCTGGAGGAATACGTCGTACGCCGCCGCGCCGAGCTGGGCGACTAACCGGTCGCGACTCCCCGACACACGCGCTACGGTTGCGCCATGAGCAACGGCGGTGCGCAGGGCGAAACGCCCCAGGGGGGCGGCGCGGTCCAGTCGGTCGACCGGGCGCTCACCATCTTGGAGACGCTGGCCCGATCGGGCGAGGCGGGCGTGACCGATCTGGCGCGCGGACTCGACGTCCACAAGTCCACCGCCTTCCGGTTGGTCGCCACCCTGGAGAGCCACGGCCTGGTCGAACAAACCGAAGACCGCGGCAAGTATCGCCTCGGTGTCGGTCTGCTCCGCCTCGCCGGGGCGACGACCGCGCGCCTGGACGTCGTCCAGGAAGCGCGTCCGTTGTGCCGCAAACTCGCAGCCGACACGGGGGAGACGGTCAACATCGCCGTCCTCGCCGACCGAGCCGCGCTCTATCTGGATCAGATCGCCGGCTCGAGTGCGCTTCAGCCCCACAACTGGGTTGGGCAACACATCCCGCTGCATGCCACCTCGAACGGCAAGGTGCTGCTCGGTGGGCTCGACGACGAGCGCCTCACCGAACTGCTCGGGTCCCTGCCGGCCTACACCGACATGACGATCACCCGGAAGAGTCGCCTGCGGGAAGAGGTCGAACGCGCGCGTGAGCAGGGCTATGCCGTGGCCGTCGACGAACTGGAGATCGGGCTGACCGCGGTGGCTGCGCCGATCCGCAATGCGCACGGCGACGTGATCGCGTCGATGAGCGTTTCGGGGCCGACGTTCAGGTTGGGCGGGGATCGCGTCAGTGAAGTGGTGAAACAACTCGTCGAGGCCGCCGAGGAGGTATCCCACCGTCTGGGGTGGGGTCACCGCTAGGCAGGTTCGCCGAAGACAAGATGAACAGTAGGTGAACGGGCCCTCCCGAAGTTGTCACCCGGGCGATCAGGCCTCATGGTTGGGCCTGTGTCTGCGGCCTTGATCATCTTGCTGTGCGTCATCGTGACTGCCCTCATCTTCGATTTCACCAACGGCTTCCACGACACCGGCAATGCCGTGGCCTCCTCGATCGCCACCGGTGCCCTCAAGCCCCGCCAAGCGGTGGCCCTCGCAGCGGTGATGAATCTGCTCGGTGCGTTCTTGTCCGTCGCGGTGGCGTTGACGGTCACCAACTCGGTGGTGAAGATCCAAAGCGACGACGGTACGCCGCAGCCGGAGTTGCTGGCCGATCACGGAATCGCGCTGTTGCTCATCGTGTTGGCCGGTCTCTCCGGCGGCATCTTGTGGAACCTCTTCACGTGGCTCCTGGGACTCCCGTCCAGCTCGTCGCACGCACTCCTCGGCGGCATCATCGGTGCCACGATGGCGGGGCTCGGCACGGACGGCGTGAAGTGGGTCGGCGACGGCACCAAGATCGACGGTGTGGTCGGAAAGATCATCATGCCCGCGATCTTGTCGCCGCTGATCGCTGGGTTCATTGCGCTCGTCGGCACGTTCGTCGTCTATCGGCTCTCGGCCAACGGCAACGAGAAGCGGAAGGCGCGCGGCTTCCGCTGGGGTCAGATCGGCGCCGCCTCTCTCGTGTCCTTGGCGCACGGCACCAACGATGCACAAAAGACCATGGGCGTGATCACCCTGGCGCTGATCGCCTACGGCTCCTGGGATGCCACTGACGCGATCCCGTTCTGGGTGAAGGTTGCGTGCGCCGTCGCGATTGCCGCGGGCACCTACATGGGCGGCTGGCGCATCATCCGGACGATGAGCAAGGGCCTGGTCGACATCTCGGCACCTCAGGGGATGGCCGCCGACGGCGCCTCCGCTGCCGTCATCTTGGCCTCGAGCCACCTGGGCTTCGCGCTCTCGACCACGCAGGTCGCGTCGGGTTCCATCTTGGGCAGTGGCGTCGGTCGCCCCGATGGCGCCGTGCGCTGGACTGTGGCGGGCCGGATGGTGCTGGCCTGGCTGACGACATTGCCCAGCGCGGGCCTGCTGGGCGCCGGTCTGTGGCTCATCGGCCACACGCTGGGCGGGTTGAGTGGTGCGCTGGCCGTGATGCTGTTGCTCGCCGCCGGGTCCGGCTACATGTACTCCCGCTCGCGTCACCAGAAGGTCGACCACACCAACGTGGGCGAAGTCTGGGAGGGCGTTCCAAAGGTACGCCGATCGTCCAAGCTGAAGCAGAAGTCGTAGAGGAGACAACGTGGACACCATTCGCTTGGTTCTCGAAGCTGCCTGGAAGATCTTGATCTTCGGGCTCCTCCTGGGTGCTGGCATGCCCGCCCTCTTCGCGCTCGGGGTGCGGATGCTGGCCGGTGGCGAAGCCGTGGCGAGTGCCGATGGCGACATGACCAGCCCCGGTGCGTCCGTGCTCAACAAGGCGGTCGCCGGCCTCTGTTTTGGGGTCATCCTCTTCGGGGTTGTCAGCGGGATCATGGTGATCGTGGGCGCCGGCCTCGGCAAGGTGGTCACCTTCGACCACGTCATCCCGACGCTGGCCCCCAAGCCTTAACGCACCCGCACCCGCACCCCCCGGGCCCCGGCCGACATCACAGCCCGGCCACGGTGGCAGCCTCACCCTTGACGTAGCGGGCGCTCCCGCAGCATGCTCGGGCTCATAGCGTTGCGACATAAGAAATGCGTTGCGCATGATGCAACAAATGAGGAGGCAGCCGAGCGTGGCTGGCGGTGCTTTGTACATCAACGGGGAGTGGGTGTCGGCCCGATCGGGGGGCCGCCGCGAGATCCGTTGTCCGGCGACCAATGAGGTGGTCGGCGAGGTCGCCGAAGCCACCGAAACGGACGCGCTCGCGGCGATCGCCGCCGCCCGGTCCGCCTTCGACGCAGGCGTTTGGCCCAGAACCCCGATCGCAGAACGCGGCGCGCTGCTGCTCCGCGTCGCCGACCTGCTGCAGCGAGATCGTGCCTCGATGGCGCGGATGGAGAGCCTCGACACCGGCAAGCGTCTGGTCGAGAGCGAATACGACATCGACGACGTCACCAGCGTCTTTCGGCACTACGGCCAACATGCAGTGAGCGAGGCCAGCGATTCGACCGGCCACGAGGCGGCCCGGGCGATCGAACTCGGCCGCGACGACGTACACAGCCTGGTCGTGCATGAGCCAATCGGCGTCTGTGCCCTGATCACGCCGTGGAACTACCCCCTGCTGCAGGTCGCCTGGAAGGTCGCGCCCTGTCTCGCGGCGGGGAATACGTTCATCCTCAAGCCCAGTGAGTTGACTCCCCATACGGCGATCCACCTGCTTCGGCTCCTCGAGGAGGCGGGATTGCCCGCCGGCGTCGGCAACCTGATCCTCGGTGCGGGTGCCACGGCTGGAGCGCCCTTGGCCACCGATCCTCGCGTCGATCTGGTGTCTTTCACCGGGGGCCTCGCCACCGGAAAGCACCTGATGGCCGCGGCGTCGGGCACGGTGAAGAAGGTCGCGCTCGAGTTGGGTGGGAAGAACCCCAACATCGTGTTCGCCGACGCCGATCGCGAGGCGGCGCTCGACTTGGCGTTGACCGCGGTCTTCTTGCATTCGGGCCAGGTGTGTTCGGCGGGTGCGCGGCTGCTCGTGGAGGACTCGATCGCCGACGAGTTCGTCAACGAGTTGGTCGCCCGCGCCAAGACGATCCGGCTGGGCGGCCCCTTCGACGAGAAGGCGGAGACGGGGGCGTTGATCTCGGAGGCACACCTCGCCAAGGTCACGGCGTACGTCGACGCGGCGGTCGCCGAGGGTGCCAAGCTGCGGCTCGGCGGGACGCGGGCAACTACCGGGGACCTGGCTCGGGGCTGGTTCTTCCCACCCACAATCCTCGACGAGTGCGACACGACGATGAACTGTGTGCAGGACGAATCCTTCGGACCGGTCCTCACGGTGGAGACCTTCGCCACCGAGGACGAGGCCGTCGCCTTGGCCAACGACTCGATCTACGGCCTGGCCGGAGCGGTGTGGACCACCGACGGTGAACGCGCCGATCGGGTGGCGGCGCGGCTGCGGATGGGCACGGTGTGGATCAACGACTACCACCCCTATGTCGCGCAAGCCGAGTGGGGCGGCTACAAGCAGTCCGGCATCGGCCGTGAGTTGGGCGCCGCCGGGTTGGACGAATATCGCGAGACCAAACACATCTGGCGCAACCTCAAGCCCGCCGCCCAAGGCTGGTTCGCTGGAGTTGAGGCCCGGTGAGCCAGCGCGACTTCTATGACTATGTGGTGATCGGTGGCGGCTCGGCGGGGAGCGTGATCGCCCATCGGCTGTCCAGCGATCCCAACACGACGGTGCTCGTGCTTGAAGCGGGCCGCAGCGACTATCGCTTCGACCCCTTCATCAACATGCCCGCTGCCTTGCCCATCCCGATCGGCAACCGGCTCTATGACTGGAAATACCAAACCGAGGCCGAGCCGCATCTCAACGGTCGCCGGGTCTATCACGCCCGCGGGAAGGTGCTCGGTGGATCGTCCTCGATCAACGGGATGATCTTCCAGCGCGGCAACCCGATGGACTATGAACGCTGGGCCGCCGATGCGGGCATGCAGTCGTGGGACTACCTGCACTGCCTGCCGTACTTCAAGAAGATGGAATCGCTGCACCTTGCCGATGGCTCCAACGGCGCCGATCCGTGGCGCGGGGGCGACGGGCCTTTGCACCTCGAGCGCGGCCCGGCCGCGAATCCGCTCTTCGCCGCCTTCTTCGAAGCCGCCCAGCAAGCGGGTTATCCCCTGACCGACGATGTGAACGGCTACCGGCAGGAGGGTTTCGCCCCGTTCGACCGCAACATCAACAACGGGCGTCGGTGGTCGGCCTCACGGGCCTATCTGCACCCGGTGTTGAAGCGTCCCAACCTCAAAGTGGAAACGCTGGCCCTGGTCACCAAGATCAATTTCGCGGGAAAACGAGCCGTGGGGGTCGACTATCTGCGAGGTGGCCGGCTGCGGCGCACCATTCGTGCGGGCGAGGTGGTGCTGTGCGGCGGCGCGATCAACACCCCGCAGTTGCTGCAACTCTCCGGAGTCGGCAACCCGGCGCACTTGCAGCCATTGGGCGTCGACATGGTGCACGAGTTGGCGGGGGTGGGGGAGAACCTCCAGGACCACCTCGAGGTCTACATCCAATACGCCTCCAAGCAGCCGGTCTCGATCGCTCCCGGGTTGAAGTGGCACAAGCGACCCAAGATCGGCTACGACTGGCTCTTCCACCGCAAGGGCCTGGGGGCCACGAACCACTTCGAAGGCGGCGGCTTCTGCCGCAGCAACGACGACGTCCGCTGGCCCAACCTGATGTTCCACTTCCTGCCCATCGCGATCAGGTACGACGGCACTTCCCCCACCGAGGGCCACGGCTATCAGGTGCACGTCGGTCCGATGTACGCCGACACGCGAGGCTGGGTGCGGATCGCCAGCACCGACCCGAAGCAACATCCGAAGATGCTGTTCAACTACCTGTCCACCCCTACGGATCGCAAGGAATGGGTGGAGGCGGTGCGCACGGCGCGCACGATCTTGAACCAGCCTGCCTTCGCGGCGTACAACGATGGCGAGCTGTCCCCCGGACCCTCGGTGGAGACCGACGAGGAGATCCTCGACTGGGTGCGCGCCGACGCCGAGACCGCGCTGCACCCCAGTTGCACGGCGAAGATGGGCACCGGCGAAGGCTCGGTGACCGACCCCACGTCGATGAAGGTGCATGGGCTCGAGGGTCTGCGGGTCGCCGACGCCAGCGTCTTCCCCTACGTCACCAACGGCAACATCTATGCGCCGGTGATGATGGTGGCCGAGAAGGCCGCCGACCTGATCCTGGGAAACACACCCCTTCCCGCAGCCGCAGGTCCCGTATTACCGTCACGGAAGCGACCTTCCGTTGGATCCACCCACAGCAGGTTCAGAGACATCAGGTTCAGCGACATCAGGTTCAACCACATCAGGGGAGGTGCGGTCATGACCGCAACCCAGACCGAAGCTGCCACCGTCGCCACACGCGAGGCGGCCCTTAAGGTGAATGGTTTGTGGAAGATCTTCGGGCCAGGCGCCGAGAAGATCATCGGCACTCCGGACGCCGACCTGTCTCGGGCCGACCTGAAGGCCAAGACCGGCTGTGTCGTCGGCGTGAAGGACGTCTCCTTCGACGTGGCACCCGGCGAGGTGTTTGTGGTGATGGGCCTGTCGGGATCCGGAAAGTCCACGCTGGTCCGGCTGCTCACCCGGTTGATCGACCCCACCGCCGGATCGGTGGTGCTCAACGGGCAGGACATCACCTCGGCCTCCGAGGGACAACTGCGCGAGCTCCGTCGCAACCACGTCTCGATGGTGTTCCAGCACTTTGGGCTGCTGCCGCATCGATCGGTGGTCGACAACGTGGCGTACGGCCTCGAAATCCGCGGGGTGGCCAAGCGCGAACGCCGAGCCAAGGCGTTCGGTGTGATCGAGCTGGTGGGCTTGCAAGGCTATGAGAACTCCTACCCCGATCAGCTCTCCGGCGGCATGCAGCAGCGGGTTGGTCTGGCTCGGGCGCTCGCCGGAGATCCCGAGCTGCTGTTGTTCGACGAGCCGTTTTCGGCACTGGATCCACTGATCCGCCGGGACATGCAAAACGAGGTGATCCGACTCCACGAAGAGTTGGGCAAGACCATGGTCTTCATCACCCACGATCTGGCCGAGGCGTTGAAGTTGGGCGACCGGATCCTGATCATGCGCGACGGCGAGATCGTCCAGATCGGCACCCCCGATGTGATCGTCGGTGCGCCGGCCGATGAATACGTCAAGGAGTTCGTCTCCGACGTACCCAAGTCACATGTGCTGACCCTGAAGTGGGTGATGCGGCCGGTCCCTGAGGGTTTCGACAGTGACGCGCCGGTCCTTCAGGCCGACACGATCGTGCGGGAGGCGGCGCGGGCGGTGCTCGCGAGCCAAGGCCCGGTGCGCGTCGCCGAGGGCGATCGCATCGTGGGGATCGTGGACGACGAGGACATCTTGCGCGTCGTCGTGGCCGAGGAAGCCTGATGACCGCCACGCTGGAACGGCGCCCGGTCGAGCCGGGGGCAGCTCCTCCTCCCGTGGCGAAGAAGTCGGGGATCCCGCGTTGGGGCTGGGGTTTGCTGGTCCTCGGCGCATGGATTGCCGTGTGGTCTTTCACCAAGGGCAGGGACACCCTCGTGGTTCCCGGTCAGGATCAGACGGACCTGCATGCTCGCTGGTCGGAGTTCGGATCGAACCTGCAGGGAAACGCGTTCACCCAGACCGTGGGGGACATGATCGACGCGGTTGTCGAGTTTCTCCAGGCCCTGATCTCGGCGCCGACCCCACCCAACCCTGCTCCGACGATCGGCTGGCTCGGTGTGGTCGCGATAGCAACCTGGCTTGGCTACGCGGTAGCCAACTGGCGAATCGCCCTCCTCAACTGCTTGTCGTTTCTGGCCTTCGGTGCCTTCGGCTTCTGGCAGGACTCGATGGACCTGCTGATCATCACGTTCGTCGCGGTGGGCTTCACCGTGTTGGTCGGCTTTCCGTTGGCCGTCTGGATGGGGTTGAGTCAGCGCGCGGCCAGCGTCATCACGTTGGTCATCGATCTGCTGCAAACGATGCCAACCTTCGTCTACCTCATCTTCGTGTTCATCCTGTTCGGCATCGGCGCTCCGACCGCCGTCATCTGCACGTTGGCTTACGCGTTGCCGCCCATCGTTCGGATCGCGGGCTTTGGCATCCGTGATGTCTCGCCCACCACGATCGAGGCCACCGACTCCATCGGTCAAACAACCTGGCAACGGCTGGTCAAGGTGCAGATCCCGATGGCCAAGAGCACCATCATCTTGGGGTTGAACCAAACCATTCTGGCCGCGTTGTCGATGGCGATCATCGCCTCCTACGTCAGCGGTCCTGGTCTCGGCAAACCCGTGCTGCGTGCCCTCACCACCAACGACTTCGGCCGTGGATTGGTGCCAGGACTGCTCATCGTGTTGATGGGAATCATGCTCGATCGGCTGAACACGGCCGCGAGCCAACGGGCTGAAACTGTCGCTCGCAGCGGAGGTGAGAACCGCCGACATCGGTTGCTGGTGCTGGGGGCGTTGCTGATCCCGGTCGCGATTGCGGTGTGGTACTCGCGTTACTCCCTGAGCGCCGCCGTCTTCCCGGAGCTCGATTGGGGGATTCGTCTCGCCGACCTCGCCAACCGGTGGCTGGAGTCGTTCCTTTCCGCCACCGAAGGGGTAACCGGTGCCTTTAGAGACGTGATCTCCTATGGACTGCTCAACCCGATGCAGGACCTGCTGGCCGACTCACCCTGGTGGCTGGCTTTCACGGCGCTGTTGATGCTCTCCCTGATCATCGGAGGGCTGAAAGCCTTGGTCCCCTCGGTCCTGTGCCTGACCGGCATCCGGCTGCTCGACCTGTGGCATGACTCGATGATCGTGCTCAACATGACGATCGTCGCGACCATCCTGGTGATGATCCTCGGCCTGGTCTTCGGAGTGTGGATGGCGCGCAGCAAGAAGGTCGACCTCCTCCTACGCCCGATCCTTGACGCGGGCCAGACAATCCCGGCGTTCGTGTACATGATCCCCGCGTTGGCGCTGTTCGGCTCGAGCAGGTTTACCGCCATCGTCGCTGCCCTCACTTACGCCGCCCCGGCGGCCATCAAGCTGGTGGCCGACGGCGTCAGTAGCGTGTCTCGAGGTTCGATCGAAGCGGGGAGGTCAACCGGGTCCACCGTGTGGCAGGAGATCACCAAGGTGCAGCTGCCGATGGCCAGAGGCTCGCTGGTGCTGGCAACCAATCAAGGCCTGCTCTACGTGCTGGCTATGGTCGTCATCGGCGGCTTAGTGGGTGCAGGCGCGCTTGGGTACGACGTCGTACTCGGGATCCAGCGGATCGACATGTGGGGGAAGGGTTTGGCCGCGGGATTCTCCATCGTGTTGCTCGGGATCTGGATCGATCGAGTGGCGCGATCGGCGGCCGAACGCGCCGGTGCTGGCGAGGCAGCGAGGGAACGTGCCTTCAAGATCGGGGCGTGGCGACCGGCCATCTTCACAGGTGTGAAGTAGCAGCCGGCCGAATCGAACTTCTCGGAAGAGATAGACCAAAACACAGGTCGCGCAGGGCGACCCGACAAAGGGAGAAAGATAGTGCGAAACACGATGAAGCGGGGTGTCCGCCTCGCTGCGGTCACCGTGAGCGCCATGATCGCGCTGACGGCCTGTGGTGGCGGCACCGTTAAGGAACAGGCGGATGAGAACAAGTCCGAAGCGGCGGCCAAGGGCGGGGATTGCGAGGAGCTCAATCTCCTCGTGCACCCCTGGGTCGGCTACGCGGCCGATGCCTACGTCGTTGGCGCGGTGGCGGAGCAAGAATTGGGCTGCACGGTCAACTACATCGACCTCAAGGAGGGTGGCCCGTCCTACCAGGCGCTGAAGTCCGGCGATGGCGACGTCATTCTCGAGGAGTGGTCACATGCCGAGGAGTTGGCAGCCGGGGTTGCCGACGGCAGCGTTGTCGATCTGGGTTCCCCTGGCAACGTCGGCATCATTGGCTGGTACGTCCCGGCCTGGCTGGCCGAGGAGCACCCTGAGGTGCTCGACTACAAGAACTTGAACGACTTTGCCGCGGACTTCGAGACTTCCGAGTCCGATGGCAAGGGTCAGTTCCTGGGCTCCGATCCCACGTTCACGCAATACGACGAGGCGATCGTGGAAAACTTGGGCCTCGACTTCAAGGTCGTCTTCGCTGGTGGCGAGACCGCAACGGTCACCGCACTGCAGAAGGCACAGGAGAACAAGGAATGGCTGATCGCCTACTTCTGGGAGCCGCAGTACGTTCACGCCGAAGTTCCGCTCGCGCGCGTGGCGTTGCCCCCGTATGAAGAAGGCTGCGACGCCGATCCGGCCAAGGTGGCTTGCGACTACGCCGAAACCCAACTCAAGAAGATCGCCCGGAAGGAATTCATGGACTCCGGTTCGACCGCTGCCGGTCTGGTCCAGAACTTCACGTGGACCAACGAAGATCAGAACCAGGTCGCGAGCTACATCACTGCCGACAAGATGACCCCCGAGGACGCAGCTGCCAAGTGGGTCGCGGACAACCCGGACAAGGTTGACGCCTGGTTGCAGTGACGCACGCCAGACTCCGCTAGAACCGAACGCGGTGGGTTGCAGTCCTCAACGGCTGCAACCCACCGCGTTTGCGTGGTTCGGATGCCCGGGGCTTGGTCACACCCGCGCAAGAAACGCGAGCACCCGCTGGGTGAGCAGGACGGTCGCGGCCGCGTCGTACGACGGGAGCGAGTTGTCGGCGAAGTAGTGCTGGTCGCCCGGGTAGAGGAAGAGTTCGGCGTCGGGGACGGTTTCGACGATCTCGCGGGCGGCGTCGATGTCGCCCTCGCCGACGAAGATCGGGTCGGCGTCCTTGCCGTGGATCTGCACCGGGACACCCTCCGGCCAGGGCCCGAACGCCCATTCGCCGCTGATCGGGATGCACGAATAGAACAACAGCGCGCCGCGCGCCCCGGCGCGGGTCTGGGCCAACTTCTGCGCCATCATTTCGCCGAGCGAGAAGCCCGCATAAACCAGGTCGGCGGGCAGGTCGTCGGCCAGACGTACGCCGCGCTCAAGCAAGGTTTCGAAGCCAACCGAGGAGGCGTGAGCCATGCCGTCCTCGAGCGTTGCGAACGTCTGCCCGTCGTATAGATCGGGCGTATCGACCGTGTGCCCTGCCGCCCGAAGGTCGTCGGCAAAGGCGATCACCCCAGGGGTCAGTCCGAGGGCGTGATGGAAGAGCAAGACGTGGGCCATCCGACGAGAGTAGGGCACCTCGGTTCACACCACGGCTGGACTCTCCCCGGCTGGGCCCTCCGCGAGAAGGTGCCCGATCGCGGCGCCGAGTGCCAGATCGTCGGCCTGGCCGAAGGCGTGCAACCGAATCCGCCCCGAGCGGTCGATCGCGATCAGGCTCGGGGTGCCCTGGAGTCGATAGTTGCGCATCGTCGTGGGGATGAGCGCGCTCTCGTCGAGGGCATCGACGCCCACCGGGAAAGTGATCCGATATTCGTGCAGGAAGGCCTTGAGGGAAACTGGCGGCATCGCCTCGTGGTGTTCGAAAACGGTGTGCACGCCGAGGACCGTCAGCTTGTGTCCAAAAGTGCGCTGGATCCGTTGGGCTTGGGGAAGCCCATGCGAGACACACCCCGGGCAGAGCATCTGGAACGCCTCGAGGACCACCACCTCTCCGCGGAGCCCCGCGAGGGTGATCGCACTGTCAGTGTTGAACCATTCGGTCACCGCGAGTTCGGGCGCCGGCGGGCCGTCGTACAGCAGACTCATGGAGCCAGTTCACCCCACGGCGGCACCGAGCGCCAGTGCAGAGTTGCCGGCCCCGAGCGACCAGCACGGAGCTATCGGGCCTGGCCTGCGGGCGCGCACCGACGCCAAGCTTGCCGAGATCGACCAGAAGATCGCGGATCTGACCCTGATCCGGCCAGTCTCGTGGCGGCCCGCGATGCCGGCTGCGACGACCTCGTGCAATGCGCCGAGTCGGACTGCTGCCCGATCCCCTTTGTGCAGATTCACCGGCCGCGACCAGTCAGCGGAGAACCAGTGATGACCCTCAAAGGCCGCCATCTGTGCGGCGCCGGCGCGCCGGCGTGCGCGGTGTGTTGCGCAGCACCGTCTTGGCGTTGATGGGCGTGGCCGGAGCCGCGGCTACGGCAGCCACGTTCGCCTTCGCCGGGGTCGTCTTTGGCCTCGTGGTCGGCGCGGGGGCGCTCCTCGCGATGTGGGCTCGGCGCCGCCATACGCCCTCGGCCGCGTGCGCCGTCGCGTGTGCCTGCAAGTGAGTCACACCTGCCGTGAGTCACACTAGGCAGCGTGCCCGCTGCTCCTGAGTCGCCCGATCCGCTCGCGACGCGGAACACGTTGGCCACCAGCCGCCGTTTCGCATGGCTGATGGACGACCTGATCAAGATCCCCGGCACCGACATCGGGATCGGCCTGGACGCGGTCATCGGGCTGGTGCCCGGGGTGGGCGACCTGCTCGGGTCAACCCTGTCGGGAACCATCGTGTACGACGCGGTGCGCTGCCGCGTGCCGGTGCCGACCCTGGCCCGGATGGGGTGGAATCTCACCCTCGACGCCGGGCTCGGTCTGGTCCCGTTCGCGGGCGACCTGATCGACGTGGCCCATCGCGCGAACCGGAAGAACCTGCGCCTCCTCGAGGCTGCCGTCGCAGCCAATCCCGATCCCGACCCGCCCACAGCCGGCTATATCGCCGCCGCGGTCGCCCTGGTCGTCGTACCCCTGATCGTGAGTGTGCTCCTCGCGATCGTGGTGCTGTGGTTCGTGTTGTCCTGGCTGATGAACCGCTAGCGACGCCGGAGTCGCGCCGCGAGGGCGGTCGCGACACGCGAGCCCAGCAGGAACACCGCGAGCACGATCGTCGCCACCACGATGAACGACCCCGCCGTCCCCTGGTCGCTCACCCGACGGAGCAACATCCCCAGCGCAACCGTGCTGGGCCACACCACAACCCCGGCGGCCAGCGAGCCCGCGCGCGACCACCGATCGCCTAGGCGGAGCAGCAGCCAGCCGACGAGCAGCCCGGCCAGAAACGGCCACGCGGTGTGCCACCAACCGGAGAGCGTGACGCCCTCGGCGTGACTGAGCCGGCCGATCACAGCGAACAACGACACCAGGCTGATGTCGCTGGCAAGCCACCTTGACCAGGCGTTGGGGCTGTTCACCGATGCGGACACGCCCCTAGCATGACGGGCGAGGAGGTCACCGACATGAGCAGCTCTGGGTTGAGCGGAGTGGGGACCAAGGAAGATCCGTGGCAACTGACGACCGCACCGGGCTCGGCGTCATACACGATGCATCGCGACGAGTCAGCTGACCCGCCCGTTCTGGTGTGCCAGGTCGGGTCCACGACGTTGAAGTACCACCTGCAGGCGATCGAGGACCTGCACGCGATGCTGGTCGCGCACGGTGACTGGATGCCGCTCGGGGCAGCGGACGAGAAGAAGCCCGCCGCCGACGGCACCATCGAGGCGTGGGGGCGAGCGGAGGACAACCCAGTCGGCGGGTGGTACGGCCTGCGCAACGGCTATCGCGGCCGCTTCGGGATGTATCTCCCGCCCCTACTCGAAGCGCTGGGACTCATCGAGTTGGAGCACAACCCGCGCAACAACAGGGCCCGCGCTCTCTGAGGATTTCGGAATACGCCGACGTACGTTGGAAGGAGAAGCACGACACGTCGAGCGACGGGAGGTCGCCATGACCAACCAAACCAACACCACCACCATCGAACGCGCCGCCGACGAGTTCCTGGCCTGCCGCCGGATCGCCGTGACGGGCGTGTCCCACGCCCCCCGAGGGCACGGCAGCAACGCGGTCTATGGGCGGCTACGCGATCGGGGGTACGACGTGTTCGCCGTCAACCCGAATGCCCCGCGTGTGCCGGTCCCGAACCAGACGGGCGACGCCAGCGATGACGCGACCTATCCCGATCTGCGCTCGATCCCGGGCGGCGTAGACGCGGTGGTGATTGGCACCCGGCCCGAGCGCGCCGAGGCCACCATGGCGGAGGTCGTCGAACTCGGCATCAACCGAGTGTGGATGCATCGCGCGTTCGGAGCGGGGAGCGTCTCTCCCCGGGCCGCGGCGTACGGCAGAGAGCACGGCGTCAAGGTGATCGACGGCGGTTGCCCACTGATGTTCGGGCCGACCTCCGACAAGGGTCACAAGATGATCTGCCCGATCCTGAAACTCACCGGGAAGGTCCCTCGCACCGTCTAGAGCGGCCCGTCTAGGGCGCAGGGTCAGGGTGCGCCCACCGCGGGCGCCGGCTGGCCGAACTCGCGCGCGCCCAAGTCGGGCGCGGCGCCGGTGTGGTTGGCGTTGACTCCTGGCAGCACCTGCCCGGCGTCGATCGCGTTGGCCCCGCTGGTGAGCGCGAAGTTCTGCGCGCCCCAGAGGCGGAAGGGCCGATTCGGATAGCCCACCCCAGAGGCGAAGATGCCGAAGCCCACCTTGATCGCATGCTTTTCCGGGGTCATCGACCTGAGTTGGGCGAGGCCAACGAATCGCGCGTCTTGATAGGACCCTCGGAAGCGCGATGCCGTGGTCCCGAACCCGTCGAAGTCATAGTTGCCCCTGCCCAGCTTGCCGCGCGCGGCGTACTCCAACGACATCACCAGCCCGGTGCCGCCGCTGTAGCCGTTGAAGGTGTCGCCGGGACCGCCGAGGAACAGGTTGTTGCGGGTGAACTGACGCGCGTGGGTGAAACCGGAATAGATGTTGAACGCATCGCCGTACTTCACCGTCGTGTTGTGCAGGAGTACGTCGCCCACGCTGCCGCGATAGAGCTTGAAGGGCGCATAAAGGATGTTGTAGGCGGTGTTGCGCACGAAGTACGTCGGCCCGCCGAGGCTGGGTTGGGAGCTCATCGCCACGAAGGAGTTGAGGATCCGGTTTTCGACGATCCGGCAGTTGTGGAAGCAGAAGTCCGCCTCGATCGCATCGTCGGCGCACTCGCGCAGATCGTTGCGGCGGATGTCGATCGAAAACTGGTCGATCGCCTCGCTGTCCTCCAACGTCGAGATGCAGTCGCGCCAGCCGCGGGAGGTGTTGCGCTCGATGACGTGCCCCGGTCCGGTGACCAGGATGCCTTCGCCGGAGTTGTTGCCACTGACACCGAGGGACGACTCGCGCCACGCGGTCGCTCCCGTCACGGTGTTGTTGGCGATAAAGGCGCGCGAACTGTCCAGCGCGACTTGGATCCCGCCGTCGGCGCTCCCGCTGATCCGGTTGCCGATGATGGCCACCCCGGTCGAGCCGTTGGCGCGGATCCGGCCATGCACGATGAGTCCACGGACCTGCACGTGTTTGCGGAAGTAGAGCCCGATCTCGCCGTTGACGACCACTCTGCCGCTCGCCCGGAGCACGATGGGCCGCGCCGCGGTGCCGTCGGTGGGCACGTCGAAGCCGGCGTACGTCCCTGCCTGCAGCTCGATGATGTCGCCCGGCTGGGCCGACCCGAGGACACTGCCGAGATTGCCGGGCCGGGCCGCACGGACCCGCCCGTCCGCGGCCGGCTTGGGGATCCGGGGAGTGTGGACCGTGAGGGACTTGACGGCGCACCCGCCGTCGGGATCGACCAGCTGGAGCTCCACGTCGTACGTCGTCCCCGGCGCTGTGTCGAACAGGCTCCCGGAGTGTCGGTTCTTCCAGCTGAAGCCCTCGTTGGCTCCCGCCGGCACCCGACGCAAGGGCATCCCCTCGGTCCAGGTCGCGGCTCCTTGCTTGCGAAAACGCACCATGACTCGGCCGTTGTTGTTGGCGTCACCATCGATGGCCCACTGCAGGGTGATGCCGCGTTGGGTGGGGTACGGCGCACTCACCGCCCCGACGACCGTGCCGTCGGGCAACGCGCCGTCGCCTTCGGTGCCGGGGTCGCAGGCGAGGGGCAGGGACACAACCGAGGCGAGCAGCAGACCAATCACTGGTCCACCCCAGCAGTGCTGTGGTCATTACGTCAACAGAGGCCCTAGCGTTGACACCATGAGCACTTCGCGGACCGACACCACGGCCACTCCTGCGCGATTCACGGAGTCAGATTGCAACCTCGAGGACTTCGTTGCCCTCGTCGAACAAGAGACCGACCTGAGGGACTATCCGCACGCCGACCGGGTCGACAGCAACGTGCTCATCTACGACGCCGAGCGGCTCCGGCGCCCTGAACTCAACGGATCAGGGCGGGACACGATTGCCGCCGAGCTGGTTCGCGCCTTCACCGTCGGGCCGGGTGTGATCGTTTTCGAGGGGGCCTTCGGGGACCATGGGGTGGTCGACCGAGTGACCGGAGTCTTCGACGAGATGATCGCCGATGAACGGGCAGCGGGCACGGCTGTGGGCGACCACTTCGCCGCTCCGGGGGCGAACAGCCGGGTGTGGAATGCGCTGGAGAAGTTGGCCGTGCGTGATCCCGAGGCGTTTGTCGACTACTACGCCAACGACGTGCTCGCGCTGGTCGCCGACGCCTGGCTCGGACCGGGCTACCAGGTCACCTCGCAGGTCAATGTGGTGCGGCCAGGCGGCACGGCGCAGGACCCGCATCGCGACTACCATCTCGGCTTTCTGTCCAACGAGGTGGTCGCGCGCTATCCCGTTCACGTGCACACCTTGTCCCCGGTGCTGACCCTGCAAGGCGCGGTGGCGCATAGCGACATGCCGCTAGAGAGTGGGCCGACGCTCTATCTGCCCTATTCCCATCAGTACCTGCCCGGCTACCTCGCTTGGCGACGCGAGGAGTTTCGTTCCTACTTCGAAGCACACCTCGTGCAGTTGCCGCTGCGTAAGGGCGACGCGGGCTTCTTCAATCCGGCGCTGTTCCATGGGGCCGGATCGAATGTCTCCACCGACATCCTGCGGATGGCGAATCTGCTCCAGATCTCCTCGGCCTTTGGTCGCGCCATGGAGCAGGTCGACCGGGCGAAGGTGGTCAACGCGATCTATCCGGCTCTCCTGCGCAAGCGGTCCGGCCTCGGTACCTCTGAGCGAGCGGCCGTGGTGGCCGCTTCGGCCGAGGGCTATCCGTTCCCCACCAACTTGGACCTCGATCAGCCGGTGGGTGGGCTGACGCCCGAGTCTCAGGCGGAGCTGGTGCACCGTGCCCTCGACGGGGGCTGGACTCCTGAAGCGCTCGCTGTCGCGATCGGCGACTATGCGGGGCGGCGCAGCACCTCCGCGGTGTGATGGGTCATCATGTCCCCCGTGATGTCCTCCGTTCCCACGACTAACACCCCCCTCACTAGCACCCCCTTCACCCTGGCCATCTGCGTCGAAATGGTCCTACGTGACCTCCCCTTGGCCGACCGGATCCGCCGCGTCCACGAGCTCGGCTTCGCAGCCGAGATCTGGGACTGGACCACCAAGGACCTGGACGCGTTGGGCAAACTCGCCGAGTCTGGAGTGCGGTTTACTTCGATGACGGGCTATGTCGACGGCGAGCTCGTCGACCCGGCCGGCGCGGACGCCCTGCTTGCGTCGGCCCGCCGTTCGGTGGAGGCCTCCCGTGGGCTGGGCACCCCCAATCTCAATCTGCACGGCACCGGTCTCGACGGTGCGGGCTTGCCGGTCAAGCCGGTCGAGGTGGTCACGGGCTCGATGTGGCTGGCCGCCCGGGACACCCTCGCGCGGATCGCCGAGCTGGCAGAGCAACAAGGGGTGGTCTTCACCCTGGAGAACCTCAACACCGAGGTCGATCACCCTGGTACGCCGTTCGCCCGCGCCGCGGACACCCGCGCCCTGGTCGCTGCGGTGGGCAGCCCCCACTTGCGGATGAACCTGGATCTGTATCACGCCCAGATCGGCGAGGGGAACCTGATCCAACTCATCCGAGACAGCGTCGATTTCGTCAGCGAAGTCCAGGTGGCCGACGTGCCCGGGCGGTGTGAGCCGGGCACGGGCGAGATCGCCTACCCGGCTGTGGCGCGGGCTCTCGCCGAGGCGGGGTACGACGGCGTCGTGGGGCTCGAAGGCTGGGCATCGGGTGACGACGAGGTCGCCTTGGAACGATTCCGGAGCGCCTTCACCCTCGATTGACGGCTGGGCTCGCGCCCGTCGTACGGCGCACCATCAGCTCGGTTTCGATGAGTCGCAGGACGGGGTCGTAGTGCCGGTTCTCGATCCGGTCGACTAACAGTGACATGGCGGTCGTCCCGAAGAGATCCACCTGTTGGCGGATGCTGGTGAGTTGGATCAGATCGAGTTGGGCGATCTGGGAATCATCGAAGCCGACCACGCTGATGTCCTCGGGCACCCGGATCCCTTGGGCCTGAAAGACGCCCATCGCGCCGACGGCGATCAGGTCATTGGCCGCGACCACGGCGGTCGGCAAGGGTCGCAGTGTGGCCACTTCGTGGCCTGCCCTCCGACCACCTTCAGGCGTGAAGGACGACGTGATCTCCCGCGGTTGGAGGCCGGACTCCTCCATCGCGCGCCGATAAGCCCGGGACCGATCCGTGGCGGCCCGTCGGCTGCCGCCGCTGAGGTGCACGATGTCGCTGTGGCCGAGGTCGACGAGGTGCTTGATCATGCTGCGGGCGGCGTACTCCTCATCGGAGGTGACCACATCGACGCCGGGAATTGTCTCGCGACGACCGACCATCACCGTCGGCCAGGAGGCCGTTAACCGCTGCAGTTCGGAGGTTTTCAGCAGCGGGCTGAGCAGCACCAAGCCGGCGACCTGATGTTCGAGCAGGGTGCGCACGAGGGTGGCTTCCTTGGCTGCGGAACGGGTCCCTGGCTCAACGAGTAGGTCGAATCCCGCTTGGGCAGCCGCCTCCGCGAGCGAGGAATAGACCCCACCGAAGTAGGGGTTCGCGACGTCGTTGATCAAGACGCCGATGGTCGTCACCCGCTTGCTGGCCAGCGAGCGGGCGTAGGCATTGGGGCGGTAGCCGAGCTCGTCGGCGGCGCGCAGCACCTTGCGGCGACTGCGATCGGAGACGTTGGGAGCCTCGCGCATCACCAGCGAAACGAGGGCGCGGGAAACTCGCGCCTTGCGGGCGACGTCTTCCTGGGTGGGTCGCACGCCGCTCCTCCTCTGCTTGGTTGCCGGAACTCTGTGCGCCCGGAATCTAGCGCGCCCGCAATCTATAACGTTTAAGTAACGCAATGGACGCGCGTCTTGCCTCCGAAACGTGACCCGCGCCACAGTAACCGATTAGCGCGCGCTAACTGTTAGCGCGCGCCAATCTGCGCAAGGGGCGCAGGCGGGCCGAGCCCGCAACGAAGGAGGAAGCATGAAGGCTCCGAAGTTGGGAGTAGCCGCGTTCGCAGCGGTTGCCCTGTTGCTCACATCGTGCAGTTCAGGCACAGGCGACTCGCCGAGCACGGATGACACCAAGGCAGCGAGCAGCGACGACGCGCCCGCCGCGGGCGACAACGCTGACATCAAGCTCTGCATGTACACCCACGGTGACGGCGGCGGCTTCTGGTCGGTGGCCAAGAAGGGTGCCGAGAAGGCAGCCGAGGACCTGGGCGTGACCCTGGATTACCAGGAGTCCAACAACGACCCCGAGAAGCAGGCTCAGTTGATCGAAGCCGGCGTCACCTCGGGTTGCCAGGGCATCGCGGTCTCCGCGCCTGTGCCGGACGCGCTCGAAGGTGCGCTTGCGAAGGCCACCGAGGCGGGCATCCCGATCGTCACCATGAACTCCGGCAGCTCGGTCTTCGCCGAGTTGGGGGCCTTCACCCACGTCGGGCAGGACGAGTTCATCGCCGGCCAGGAAGCGGGCAAGCAGTTCACCGAGCTCGGCGCTACCAAGGTCCTGTGCCCCATCCAGGAAGCCAACAACGTCGGTCTCCAGGAGCGTTGCGACGGCGCGAAGGACACCTTCGGCGAGGTGGAGACGCTTCAGCTCTCCGCGGGGCTTGACGACATGGCCCGCAGCGCGGCCGAAGTTCAGGCCAAGCTCGAGGCCGATCCGTCGATCGACGCGGTCTTCGCGTTGAACGCCGACATCGCCACCGGTGCCGCCATGCCCGCCGCTGATGCGGTTGGTCGGGACCTGATCATCGGCACCGTCGACCTCTCCGGCGACGCGGTCCAGGCGATCAAGGACGGCGACATGGCATTTGCCATCGATCAGCAGCAGTACGCCCAGGGCTACCTGCCGATCGTGTTGCTCTACCTCAACAAGATCAACGGACACGTCCTTGGTGGCGGCCAGCCGATGTACACCGGCCCCGGCTTCGTTACCGCTGACAATGCCGAACTCGTCCAGAAGTTGGCCGAGGAAGGCACCCGCTAGAACCCAGAGCCCGTGGCGGGACCCCAGGGTCCCGCCACGGCTCGCACTTTCGTTGCATCGCACTGGTTAGGCAGCACCACGACCCGTAGGGCTGCATTCGGTAGCACTGCACAGGGAGGATCGACTCATGTCAGACTCGATATCGGCAGTAGCGGACGAGAGGATCGTCACTACCTCATGGTTGACGCGCTTGATGCGCCGCCCGGAGGTGGGTGCGCTGCTCGGCGCCTTCGTGGTCTGGCTGTTGTTTGCGGTCGCTGACCAAACTCCCGAGACCGCCATCGGCGGCTTCTCGACCGTTGTCGGCGGGGCCAGTTGGATGAACTCCGCGGCGACGATCGGAATCGTCGCCGTGCCGGTGGCGCTGTTGATGATCGCGGGAGAATTCGATCTCAGTGCCGGTGTCATGGTGGGTACCTCGGGCCTCCTGGCCGGGCTGCTGACCACCGAATATGGCCTCAGCATGTGGCCGGCCATCTTCCTGACGCTCGCGTTCGCGGCCGGGATCGGTCTGATCAACGGTTGGCTCGTGATGTTGACCGGGTTGCCCTCCTTCATTGTCACCCTCGCCATGTTCTTCTCGCTGCGGGGCATCAACCTCGGCGTTACCAAGATTCTGACCGACACCGTCCGCGTGGCAGGGGTCGATGAAGTGCCCGGCTATGAGTCGGCGGCCAAGGTGCTGGCCACCGACTTCTGGGCGCCGTACAACTTCCGAGTCGCTGTCATCTGGTGGCTCTTGATCACGGTGTTGGCGACCTTTGTGCTCGCTAGGACCCGCTTCGGCAACTGGATCTATGCGGTCGGTGGTGACTCAAATGCCGCACGCAACACCGGCGTCCCAGTGCGTCGCACCAAGATCACGCTCTTCGTGTTTACCTCCATGGCAGCAGCCCTGGTCGGGTTGATCAATGTGACCCGCTTCAGCTCGATGCAGGCTGGCCAGGGTGTCGGTGAGGAGTTCACCTTCATCATCGCCGCTGTCGTGGGCGGATGTTTGCTCACCGGAGGCTTTGGCTCCGCGATCGGCGCCAGCATCGGCGCTTCCATCCTCGGGATGGCGTTCATCGGCATCGCCAAGGCCGGTTGGAACACCGACTGGACCTTCCTCTTCCAAGGCTTGATCCTGTTCGCTGCGGTGTTGGTCAACACCTATATCGGCCGCCGCGCGAGGGGAGCACGCAAATGACTGGCACATCTTCTGGCGCATCCTCGGCCACCATCCCGGCCCTGCAACTCAAGGACGTCTCCAAGCGATTTGGCAGCGTGATTGCGCTACGCGACATCTCGCTGCACGTGGATCCTGGCAGCGTGACGTGCGTGCTGGGCGATAACGGCGCAGGCAAATCCACGCTCATCAAGATCCTCAGTGGTGTGCACCAGCCGTCCGAAGGACAACTTCTTGTCGAAGGAGCGGAGCGCCGTTTCTCGGTGCCTCGCGACGCGCTCGATGCGGGCATCGCCACCGTCTTCCAGGACCTGGCCACGATCCCCTTGATGTCGGTGTGGCGGAACTTCTTCCTCGGCAACGAGCCGCTCACCAAGTTGCGGACGCTGGACACCCACACGGCGCGGGAGACCTGCCGCGCAGAGTTGCAGGCGATGGGGATCAACCTCCGCGACCTTGAGCAGCCCGTGGGCACGTTGTCGGGCGGCGAGCGCCAGGCAGTCGCGATCGCCCGTGCCGTGCACTTCGGCGCCAAGGTGCTGATCCTCGACGAGCCGACCAGCGCGCTGGGGGTCAAGCAGTCGGGCGTGGTGTTGAAATACATCCTGCAGGCGCGCGAACGCGGCATTGCGGTCGTGTTCATCACCCACAACCCACACCACGCCTTCATGGTGGGTGACCGCTTCTATCTCCTGAACCGGGGCACGCTGACCAACGAGTTTGAGCGCCAAACGGCGACGCTCGATGAGTTGGTCAAGGCGATGGCCGGGGGCGCGGAGTTGGAGGCCCTGGCCCACGAACTCGGTCGCGCGACCTGACCCGAACGCTCACCTTCAACCCCGCTCTGGGGTTTCGTTCAGCAAGGAAGACGACCATCGACAACTCAACCCCTCAGGGGGACACGCTCAAGGTCGGCATCGTGGGGGCCGGTTGGATGGGCAACGTGCATGCTCGCGCCTACGCGCGGGTGGGGCAGCACTGGCCGGACCTGCCGGTGCGCGCGGACGTGGTCGCCGTGGCCGACGCGTCGCCCACGGCGGCCGAGAGCTTCTCGCGGGCCCACGGTGTCGCCACCCAGCACGATGATTGGCAGACGCTCGTCAAGGATCCCGAGATCCAGGCAGTCAGCGTGACCGCCCCCAACTTCTTGCATCGCGAGATCGGGGTCGCTGTAGCCGAGGCCGGAAAACACCTGTGGATCGAGAAGCCGGTCGGCCTGACCGCGGCCGACGCGCGCGCGGTACGTGATGCTGCGAAGGCGGCCGGGGTCGTCGCCTGCGTGGGCTTCAACTATCGGCACGTGCCCGCGGTCGCTCGAGCACGTCGCCTGGTGGAGTCCGGTGCGATCGGCCGCCCCACCCATGCCCGGGTCCAGCTCTTCACCGACTATGCGGCCCATCCCGGCAGCCCGTTGTCCTGGCGCTATGCCATCGACCACGGGGGCCACGGGGTGTTGGGCGATCTCGCCTCGCACGGGATCGACCTGTTGCGTCATGTGGTCGGCGACGTGAAGGGGGTGATGGCCCAGACCGCGATCCACATCCCCCGGCGTCCGATCGCGGAGACCCAAGGGCACTACTCCTACCTCGACGTCAACGACCCCAGCCTGAGTTTCGGCGCGGTCGAGAATGAGGACTACGTCGTGGCGATCTTGCGGCTCGGCTCGCAGCGTGACGGAGTGCTCGCGGTCTGCGAGGCGAACCGGGCCGCCGTCGGAGAGCAGAACAACTATGCGCTCGAGGTGCACGGCTCCCAGGGCATGTTGCGTTGGGACTTCCGACGCCCGGGCGAACTGCTGGTCTCGTCGGGATCGACCTATTCCGGCCAGGCGGCCAGCACCGTGTTCAGCGAGCCAGGGGATGGCGAGTACGCCGCCTTTCAACCCGGAGCGGGCATCGCGATGGGGTACGACGACACGAAGGTCGTCGAGGCAAAGAATTTCATGAGCGCCATCATCGGGGAGGCCGCAGAACTGGCCACGCTGGACGACGCCGTCGCCAGCGCCGAGTCCTTGGACGCGATCGTCGCGTCCATGCAAACGGGAAAGTGGGTAGAGCTGTCATGAGCAACCGGGACGCGGGATTCGCGACCGAGTCGGGATCGCAGGTGCCGATCCGTCGGATCGGCGTGATCGGCTGCGGGCGCATCGGACGGATGCATGCCCAACTCTTGGCGCGAGAAGGCCCGGGGTTTGTTGTCACCGCCGTGGCCGATGCGGTGCCGGCAGCGGCCGAGAGCGTCTCTGCTGCCATCGGGGCTCCCGTGCTCACCATCGAAGAGCTTCTCGCCACCGATGACGTGGACGCCGTCGCGATCTGTTCTAGCACCGACACCCACGTCGACCTGGTGGTTGACGCGGCCCAAGCGGGCAAGGCGATCTTCTGTGAAAAGCCGGTCAGCCTCGATCTGCCCCAGGTCGACCGCGCGCTGGCCGCTGTCGAAGCCGCGGGGGTGCCGTTCATGATCGGCTTCAACCGCCGCTTCGACCCGGGCCACAAGTCGGTGCGTGACTGCGTCGCAACCGGAGGGATTGGTGACCTGCACATCCTGCGGATCACCAGCCGTGACCCAGCGGCGCCGCCGCCCGAGTACGTCGGCACCAGCGGCGGGATCTTCCTCGACATGGTGATCCACGACTTCGACATGGTGAACTACCTGGTGTCCAGCCCGGTCGTGGAGGTCTACGCGCGGGGCGCCGTACGCGTTGATCCCCTGATCGGTCAGGCCGGGGACATCGACACCGCAGTCACGCTCCTCACCCACGAAGACGGCACCATCACCACCATCGACAACAGCCGCGAGGCCGTCTATGGCTACGACCAACGGATCGAGGCGTTCGGCAGCGGGGGCATGGCGGTTTCGGACAATCCCGCTCGACACGCCGGCTGGCATCGCACCAGCGAGGTCACCTCGGCTCAGCCGTTGCCGTGGTTCTTCCTGGATCGCTATGCCGAGTCCTATCGGCAAGAGTGGGCCGCGTTCCACACCTATCTGGTTGAGGGTGGGCCCTCGCCGGTCGGTACGGCGGACGCTCGCACCTGCACCGTCATGGCCTTGGCCGCGGGGCTTTCGTTGCGCGAACGTCGTGCGGTGAAGGTCACGGAGGTCGGCTGAGGGTGGCCACCATTGCCGTCACCGGTGCCACCGGCTTTGTCGGTGGCTCGGTCGCTTCCGTCCTGGCGGACCGAGGTCACGAGGTGATTTGTCTGGTCCGTCGGGAGCCGGGGGTGGACTTCCCATGGCGGTCCACGCTCGTGGACTTCCAGGACGAGAAGTCCCTCACCGGCGCTCTGGAGGGCTGCGACGCAGTCGCTCATCTCGCGATCTACAACGACTTTGCCGGCCTGTACGCCGATCGCCGGCGCGCTCACGACGGCTACGTCGGCCTGACCCGGCGGGTCGTGGACGCCGCCAATCACTGCGGCACTCGGGTGGGCTATGTCTCGACCGATTGGGTATTCGACGGCACCGGTCACCTCGTTGACGAGGAGGAGCCACCCAACCCGGTGAACTTCTACGGCTCTCTGAAAGCGGCGTCCGAACTGGTCGTCTTGGAGCGGGCCCGGTCGGGCTTTGTGGCGCGGGTTGGCGGCGTACAAGGGCTGCATCAGACCCGGGAGACCGGGCCGCGCTTGCAGGATGTCGGGTTCGGCTATTTCGTGTTGTCGTTGGTGGAGGCGCTGCGCGCCGGTCAGCGATACGTCGTCTGGGAAGACCCGGCGATCAACTCCGTGGCGACCCCGATCATCGCCTCCGAGATCGGGGCGCTGTTTGGTTTGGCGGTCGACCGGGGCGTGGACGGGGTGTTGCACTTCGCCGGTGCATCCGTGGTCACCAGGCGCGAGCTCGCCCTGATCGCGTGTGGGGTCTTTGGACTCGATCCTGAGTTGATCACCTTCGGTCCCCCTCCCGACGAGGCCCGGTTGCCCGCGCCGGTGCCCTATGACACGAGCATGTCGGGGGAGGTCACGATGGCCCGGATCGGGGCTGTGGCCATCCCGATCGAAGCCCAGTTGCACACCCTGAGACGTGAGGTCGAGCGCCGCGTCCTGGAGACCCTGAGTTGAGTTATCTTCATCCGCGAACCACCGATTGGAGCAACATCGTGAGCATTTCCCTTCCACAAGCCCGCATCGCCGGCGCCCCGATCTCGTGGGGGTTGTGCGAGGTTCCGGGCTGGGGCTACCAACTGACCCCCGAGCGCGTGTTGTCGGAGATGGCCGGTCTGGGATTGGTGGCGACGGAGTTTGGTCCGCCCGGATTCTTGGAGACCGATCCGGTGTCCCGGGTCGCCCAACTGTCGGCGTACGGACTGGGCGCCGTCGGCGGCTTCTATGTGGCGCTCCTCCACAACCCCGACCATGACCCATTGCCTGGCGTCGATGCGTTCATCGACGAGTGCCTCGCGGCCAAGGCGGGGATGGTGGTGCTCGCGGCGTCGACGGGAGCCGATGGGTACGACGCCCGCCCCGAGCTGGACGCGGCCGGCTGGGAGACCCTGCTCGCGAACCTCGACCGGATCGCGGATCACGCCCACAGCCGCGGCGTCGAGGCCGCCCTGCACCCGCACATCGGGACGATGATCGAGAACGGGTCCGAAGTCGCCCGCGTGCTCGCTGGCTCGCACATCGGCTTGTGCGTCGACACCGGACATCTCGCCGCGGCCGGCGCGGACCCCGTCGCGATCGTGGCCGGCAACCCTGAGCGGGTGCGTCACGTGCACCTCAAGGATGTCGACAACGCGCTGGCGGCGCGCGTGGTCGACGGCTCGCTGCTGTTCGGCGACGCCGTGCGCGAGGGCATGTTTGTGCCCTTGGGTCAGGGTGATGTGGACATCGCCGGGTTCGTGAGGTTGTTGGAAGCAGCTGGCTATGACGGTTGGTATGTGCTCGAGCAGGACGTCATGTTGCCCGGGGAGCCCGACGACGCCGGACCGGTCGACGACGTCGCCACGTGTTTGGCCTATCTCACCAACTAGCGCTATCTGCGCCGGTGGAACCGGACGGTGCCGTCGGGCAACGTGATGTGAAGGTAGGCACTGTCGTGTGCCCGCTGATGGTGGAACGGGCAGAACAACTTGCCGTCGGCCAGGTTGGTCTTGCCGCCGCGTGACCACGGCTCTGCGAAGTGATGGGCCTCGCACCAATCGGCGGGGACGTCGCACCCGAACGCTCGGCACGACTTGTCGCGCACCTTCATCGCCTTGCGTTGCGGTGGCCCATAGAAGCGGGCGGTGCGGCCGAGGTCGAGGATCTCGGACTTGCCACCAAGCACGACGGGAATGATCGAGGCGTTGCACGCGAGCCGACGGGCTTCGCCGACAGAGATCACCGTGTCGGCGCCGACGATGGCGGTGCCGAGCCCATCGCGCAACGCCGCGAGGTCGATGGTGACCATCACGGTGGTGGCGTCCCCGCCGTGCAAGGGCAGTCGCTTGGGGTCGACCGACTCCAGGAACGAGCAGAAGGCGGCGCCGAGACGGCGCGGGTGGGGCTCATCGAGATCGCGGCGCCTGCCGTGGGCGCTGAGGTGGCGTGGCGACGTGAACGCGTGGAGATAGGTCAACAACCGATCGGCCACGTGGTCGGGCACCTTGATCCGGATGTCGGTCGTGCCGTCGTTGTGGCGCTGGGTCACTGGCGACGTCGTACGCCGCGCGTTGGCCTCTTCGGCGTCGACGAGCTTGCGCTCGAGGTCTTCACCGAGCTCGGGGGCGACGACATCGAGGATGCGCCGGGCCAGGATCCGCAACTCGCGGGGACCCCAGCGCTCCGCGTCGACCACCAGCTGGGCCTCGGCCTTCTCGCAGATGTCTGCTGGGATCTCGCGCGGGAGCTGATCGAGCCCCGCCACGATCACCTCGGCTTGGGCCGGATTGAGTCGCGCCTCCGCTAAGGCGCGGGCCACCTGGGGCCAGCGCCGATCGAGCGCGCGACCCAGCCGTTCGGCGCGGGAGTTGTCGCGCCGGTCGGTGCGGGTGTGGGCCGAAAGCCAGGTTGCCACGTCGCGCTGCCCCTCGATGGCGGCCACGTCGCCGCTCGCGGCGATGAGTCGCAACCGCAGGCTTTCGAGCTGGGAGCCGATCTCTACGACCCTGAGCAAGGCGGCGCGCTTCTCGGACGCAGACATGAACTCAACGGCAACGTCGGTGGTGTCCTTGAGGGTCGAGGCCAGCGTGTCAGCGCAGCGGAGGACGGGATGGGGGATTCCGGTCATCCTGCGCCTCCTTTGTCGTGTGTGTAATAATACAGGTGTTCGATAACACGCACAAATACAACTCACGACTTTGTGAGGAGAGTCAACTGTGTCTTCCCAGGTGGATCACACTGATCCTGATGGTGTGATCATCGATCTCGTAGAGAATCCGATAACGGCCGATGCGTAGCCGGAGAAAGTCGGAGTTGCCCCACCGAAATGCCGTCGCCGGGCGGGGGTCGTCGGCGAGTTCATCGACACGGTCGAAGACAGTTGCGAGACCCGCAGGGTCGTCGGCCATGAAGGCTTGTGCGGCGGTCAACGCTTCATCGGTCCACGCGACCTCGTACGTCAATTGCCCGCACTCCGGCTGGGGGATCCGGGAAGCCCCAGGGCATCGCGCGCCTGAGCCTGTGAGACATAGGTGACCTCGCCCAGCTGGTGGCGCAACTGGTAGCGAGCGACGGCCAACTCGTCTTCGAGATCTTCAATGTGCCGCACCTGATCGGCGAGATAGGAGTGGATCGCCTCCCGGGCCACTTCTTGCTTGCTGCGTCCCTCGAGCCGAGCGCGTTCGGTCAGGTTGCGGTCGTCGGCCTCGTTCAGCCTGAGTGTCATCGCCATGATCCACATGGTATCGCCAGATACCGGAGCGGACAGACGGAAAACCCTGAGCGCACGGACCACAAACGAGGACTTGTGGAGAACCGCCTTCGGGCGGGGTCGTGCGCGATTACGATCGCGGGATGCTCCTGCTCGGTTCTGTCCCGCCCCGCACCAGGTTCCGCGCCCCGATCGCGGTGGTTCTGGCGCTGCTGGGCGCCTCTCTGGGCACGCAGTTGGGCTCGCCCTCCTCAGCCCGGGTGCCCACCGAGGTGTCGCCCCCATCGGCAACTCCCGGGGCGACGACGGTGCACGCGGCGACCGCCAAAGCAGCGACCGACAACCCCCTCGCGGGTCGGCCGTGGGGCGTCTTCAAGGGCGGCATGGAGCCGGCGTGGGCGCCGTACGACAAATCCACCGGCGAGACGCGCGCGTTGCTGGCCAAGATCGCGTTGACCCCGAAGGCGTTGTGGTTCACCCCCCGGATGGACGAGGCGCGGATCGAGCGGCTGGTGCGGTTCTACATCGACAATGCGCAAAACGGAGACCCCGAAACCCTGGTCCAGATGACGATCTTCGCCATCCGTCCCTGGGAGCACAACATCTGCGGCCTGGTGCCCACGACAGCGGAGCGGGCGGCGTACAAACGCTGGATCGACCTCGTCGCCAAGACCATCGGCGACGCGCACGTCGCGCTGATCATCCAGCCGGACGCGCCGTTTGCGATGTGTGCGTCGGACCCGCGGGTGCCGCTGCGGCTGATGAAGTACGCCGTGCGCGCGTTCGGCGCCAAGCCCAACACGACCGTCTATATCGAGGCGGGCGCGGCCGACTGGCTCAAGGACGACGTCGCGCGGGCGCTGCGGATCCTGATCCCGGCGGGCGTCGCCGGGGCGCGCGGGTTTGCCTTCAACAGCACCCACTATGACTCGACCTCGCGGCAGATCCAGTTTGGCGCCAAGGTTGCGCAAGCGCTGGCCGAGCGAGGCATCCTCGACAAGCACTTCGTGATCAACACCGCCGAAAACGGCAAGCCATTCAAGGGCTACACCTACGACGGGCCCAACTTCAACAACGCGAGGCTGTGTGCCGATGCCGACGACACCCGCTGTGTGACGCTGGGGATCCCGCCGACCACGGACGTGGCCAACCCGGCGTGGGGGCTGACCGAGGCGGACGCGGCGCTGGCTGCGACCTACGTCGACGCCTACCTGTGGATCGGTCGTCCGTGGTTGATCAACCAGGCCAGCCCGTTTTCGATGGAACGGGCGCTGTCTGTGGTGCGGACGACGCCGTTCCAGTAGGCGTCTTGGTGGGTCGTTCGCGCGGAGTCTCGACCGGGTGGCGGCGCACCCACCACCAGGCGACGAGGAGGTTCGGCACCCACGACAGCCACGCGATGGCGGCATAGGCGCGGGCGAACGAGAGGTTGAGACCCAGGGCGTGCAGGCCGTAGTAGGCACCCAGATAGAGGCGCAGCGTGACCGCGCCGAACACCAAGGACGCGCTGAGCAGCATCCACTGGCGATGGGTGATCACGTCCCCACGCCTCACGGCGTAGCCCGCCACCGCGGTCGTGACCAGCCAGAGCAACCCCAGGGCGGCAAAGCCGGCGCTGGCGATCGGCCCGCCATGGGCGGTCGTGCTCAGCGCCACCCCGCCGGTGCCCCCGATCAGGCAACCCAGGGCATAGAGCCGCCCGGTGAAACGATGCAGGCGCAGATGCCGTCGGCGTACCCAGCGGGACAGTTGCAACGTCAGCACCGCCAGCGCGATCGCGGCACCGGTGATGTGCGCGTAGAGCGCGAGTTGTCGGGCCTCGAAGACCTCCCGCTGTTCGGTGAAGTAGGCGCTCGGGTCGAAGCGGTAGTAGGGCAACACTGGCAGCACGATCAGTGCGATGAGCAAGGTCATCACGGTCCAGGCGACTCGGGCGCGCACGCGTTTCCACATGTCACCCGACGCTAGGTGGCTGTGTCGGTCGGGGCATCAGGCATGACCCCGAGATCGACCCTGGTTGCCGCCGCGGGTTTAGCCTTCCCACATGCGCCTGTTTCGTCGGATCCTGGCCGGACTGTTGCTCGCACTCCTCGTCGCGGGGGTGGCGGGGTATTGGTATGAGCGGCCCCTGCTGCTGACGGGCACGGGGTACGCCGCGCACAACGCGTGCGCGCTGGAGAACATCGCCGGGCGGGACGATCCGACGCAGGATCTGCCGCCGAACCCGCTCGTGCCGGTGTTGCGGTCCAAGACTGAAGGGTCGGAAACCACAGGATCGATCCTGGGCATCTTGGCCAAGCAGAAGGCGACGTACGCCGAGGGCTATGGCTGCACCCTCGGCGAGCCGCCCTCCGGTGAGGCGCCAGACCTGGGCGCGCCGACCGTGGTCGACGGCGCGGCCAACCCGTTCACGGCGGCGCCGGCACCCGTGCCGACGCCAGAGATCGAGGCGGCTATCGCGCAAGCCTTTGGTGACGACCTGTCGGCGACTGCTCGCGAGGACCTCGGCACCCGCGCGGTGCTGGTCGTGCGCGGCGGGGAGCTCGTGGGAGAGCGCTACGCCGACGGATTCACCGCGACCACGCCCCAGTTGGGCTGGTCGATGTCGAAGAGCGTGACCAACCTGATGGTCGGGCGGCTGGTGATGCAGGGCAAGATCTCGCTGGACGATGACCGGCTGCGCAAGGAGTGGACCGACGAGCGGGCCGACATCACCATCGAGCAGCTGCTCCGGATGACCAGCGGGCTCGCCTGGGATGAGACCTATGCGCTCGGCACGCCGATCACCCGGATGCTCTACCTCGAGCCGGACATGGGGGCCTACGTCGCGAGTCAGAAGTCGGCGCGCGAGCCGGGCACCTATCAGCAATACTCCAGCGGGAGCACCACTCTGCTCTGCGACATCCTCGGCGATCGGCTCGGCGATCGGCTGGGCGATCAGCAGGGGGCGCGCGCCGACCTGCCGCGCCAGGAGATCTTCGCCCCGCTGGGGCTCTCATCGGCGGTGTGGGAGCCGGATGCAGTCGGCACCCCCGTGTGCAGTTCCTATCTGTGGGCGACGCCGCGGGACTGGGCCGCGATCGGACAGTTCGCGCTGGACGACGGGGTGTGGAACGGGGAGCGGCTGCTGCCCGAGGGCTGGATGGCCGACTCGGTCACGGCGATCGAGGTTGAGTCGGAGGAGGACGGGTACGGCGCGGGCTGGTGGGTCAATCAGCGTGTCGACGGAACCCTGGTCGAGCCCACCCTGCCGGCCGATGCCTACTTCGCCGAGGGGCACGACGGTCAGTGGATCGTGGTCGTTCCCTCGGCCGACCTCGTCGTCGTACGACTTGGGTTCAGCCCCAGTGTGGAAGACGAAGGCGTCGTGGAACTTGCTGCCTCCGTGATCGAGGCGGGGTAGGCGCGCCCGGCCGAGAAGGCTTCGCTCCTCGCTCAGGAGTGGACGAGCACCACGTTGTACTCCGTCGCGGTCGGCGGGAACCCGGTGTCGAACTTGGCGTTGACCACGGCGAGGGTGTCGCCGAAGAGGGCTGCGGTGGCCGTCGTCTGGAAGAGGGCGTTGGTGATGGTCTCCACCGCGACGCCACTGGAGAGGTCGGAGGCTAGTCGAACGCGGATGACCTGGTTGCTGTTGAGCACGGCCCACAGATCGCGGCCTCGCAGGACCAGTCCGTCGGCACTCGCCAGCCCACTGACGCCGGCAATGGTCGCGCTGACTCCGGTCGCGGGGTCGACGGTGTAGAGCTCACCGTTGCCCGAATGCGCCACGATCAGGGTGTTGCCGTCCTTGGTTGCGGCGATGCCGTTGAGGTTGAACGCGCTGGCGGTGTCGGCGGCCGGGCCGCTGAGCGGAAGGGTCCCGAAGTCGCCGGGTTGCCCGTGCCGGTCGATGGGGACCACGAAGAGTTGGGCTTGGCGCGAGTCGGTGAAGTAGGCGGCGTCGCGGGTGAGGACGACGTCGTTGATCACGGTGTTGGGTGGGGTGGCGAACTGGTACGACGCCACAGTGCCGCCGGTCTTGGTGTCGTAGACATAACCCTGTCCGGTGAATCCGCCCGCGACGAACAGATAGCCGGTGCGATGACTGAACTTCATCCCCACTGCCTGGCGACCCGCGGGGGCGTCGATAAAGAGGCTCGCGGATCCGGTGCGGACGTTGCCGCGGTAGATGTCGCCGGCGAAGAGGTCCCCGGCGTAGAACGTCGACCCTCTCGCAGCGGCGATTCCCTCGGCGGAGGTGGCGCCGGTGAGGACGATGTTCGAGGGTTGATCCTGCTGGGAGTCGCCGGCAGTGGCAGTGGCAGTGGCGGCGGGCGCGGCCAACGCGCCAAGCGCGAGAGCAACGATGGGTACGACGGCGCGACGTGCGGCGGACAGGCGGCGGGTGGATGTGGACATGTGGGGCCCCGATTCAGTTTGTCGGACTTTCAACGACCCTAGCGCGGGCTTCCGAAGCCGCAACCCCTCGTCCTCGGTGAAACTGCGACGGGTGGGCGGTGAAACTGCGACGGGTGGGCGTTAGTGGCCGGCATAGGCGCGCGCGACGTACTGCACGAAGTCGTAGACGCCGTCCTCGTCGGGGGCGAGCGGCCCCGGCACATAACCGGGGGTGGACATCCCGCGTTGCACCGACTCACAGGCCGCCCAGTCCTGGCGGTTGGTGAGGTCCCAGAAGTCGACGGCGTACGCCGGGTCGAAGCCCTCGCGCTCGACGGTGCTGCGCGGGAACGCCCACGAGCAACGGATCCGTGTGGTCGACGGAGCCAGCGGCGTGAGCACGTGGGTCATCACGTAGTCGGGGTGCAGCGA
Source organism: uncultured Actinomycetota bacterium (assembly GCA_963814245.1). Classification (GTDB taxonomy): domain Bacteria; phylum Actinomycetota; class Actinomycetes; order Propionibacteriales; family Nocardioidaceae; genus Nocardioides. The sequence goes on along the minus strand of CAWFBY010000001.1, from coordinate 367,608 downwards.
GATGAGCATGTTGGGGAGCAGCGCGATGTACATCACCGTGCGCTGCTCGACCTCGTCCAACCGGGTCATCACGGTGCCGTTGCTGTGCCCGTCGAGGGACATGGTGGCGACGCCCTCCCGCAGGTCCATGCCGCCGCCGATCCAATCACCCTGCGGATCCAGATTGTCCCCGGAGTCGGGCGGGCTGACGGCGCACAACTCGGGATGGATCGAGGAGCAGTGATAGCACTCCTGATAGTTCTCGACGATCACCTTCCAGTTGGCGGCCACGTCGTATTCATGGGTTTCGGCCGTGACCAGGTCGGCTCCGTCGTACCGCTCCAAGATCGCGTCGAGGCCCTCGATGTGCTCCGCGAACGGCTTGTCGGTGCCGCGGTTGGCGAAGAGCCAGCCGTGCCATTCGCGCACCTCCACCGGGTGGAGCGGGTATGCCGCGGGGTCGAAGCCCTCGGCGTCGCGATGTCCCGGAGCGCCGATCAATTCGCCCGTCAGCTTGTAGGACCAGGCGTGGTAGGGGCAGACGATCGCGCGGTGTTCGGCGGTGCCACCACACGGCAACAACTCGTGTCCGCGATGGCGGCAGGCGTTCTCGAACCCGTGCAACTCCCCGTCGTCGCCGCGGGTGATCAACACGCTGCCCGCGCCATCGCCGTAGGCCTTCATCTGGCGCGGCTTGGCGATTTCCTCGGCTCGGCCGAGGGCGACCCAACTCTCGAAAATGTGGCCGCGCTCCCACGCCAACACCTCGGGGTCGAGGTAGGCACCAACGGGCAACATGCGGCTCTGCCCGAACGGCTTGAGCGCATCGGCGAGCTGGGACTGGTCGACGGGGGCGGGTTTGAACACCCGTTCAGGATACGAGGACGGGGCCGCGGTGTCGAGGGGCGCCGGTCGCCCTGATGTCTGATCCGGCGTCAGCCGACGAAGGCGTCCACGCCGGTGTCGGGTTCGCCCCGGGTCAGCCGCCGCCACGCGAGATAGCCCACAGTCACAGCGACCAACGAGGCGACCAGCACGATCGTCGCGGCGGCATTGAGCGCAGGGGTCGGCGCTGCGCGCGCAGTGTTGTAGATCTTCACCGAGACCGGTTCGGTCGTGGAGCCGCCGGAGAGATAGCGCGCCAACACGAAGTTGTCGATGACGTCAGCGAAGACCAGCACCGCCGAGGCGATCACGGCCGGCGCGATCATCGGCAACAGCACCCTGCGCACCGCCCCCAGGGGGAGGCCCCCAGATCGATGGCGGCCTGCTCGTATTGTCGCCCGATCGTGAGCAGCCTGGCCCGGACGATGATGACCGGATAGGACAACTGAAAGGTGATCAGCCCGATCACCTGGCCGAGCGTGCCGAGTTGCACGGGAGTCCAGGCACTGATCGTGGTGGCCACGAACAGCAGGCTCACCGCGAGCAAGACCTCGGGCAACACGAAGGACAACAACACCAAGAAGTTCGACGTCGCGGGCAGCGGTCCGCGCCACCGGTCCAACCCCAACGCCAGCAACACCCCCAGGGGCACCGTGATCAGGGTGACGATGATCCCGAGTCGGAACGTGTGCAACACGGCCTGTTGCAGCGAGGGGTCCGACCAGACCGACCGCAGCGGGTCGCCGGCATACCACCGCAACGAGAAGCCCTGCCAGTTGGTCCGGGACCGGCCCGCGTTGAATGAGAAGAGAACGGCGATGAGCACCGGCGCCAGCGACCACACCAGATAGAGCCCGGTGATGGCGGCCAAGAACGGTGCGGAGAAGGCACGCGTACGACGCACGCGGGGTCGGCGCGCGCTCACGACCGCAGCCCCTCACCCTCGCGGGACACCCGGACATAGAGGGCCATCGGCACCAGCGAGACCAGCAACACCAGCAGCACGAACGCGGCCGCCTGTCCGGTCTGCCCCGGAGTCAGCACCGCGGAGTTGATCAGGTTGCCGACCATCGAGGTGCTGGGGTTGCCCGACAACAGGTCGGAGGTGAAGTAGTCGCCCAGCATCGGCAGACACGTCAAGATGACGGCGGCGATCACCGCAGGGCGCGACATCCGCCAGGTCACCCGGCGCCAGGTCTGGAAACGACTCGCGCCCAGGTCGCGACCGGCATCCAGCAGCGACGCCGGGATCCGGTCGAGCCCGGCATAAAGCGGCAGGATCATGTAGGGCGCATAGCCATAGACCAGGCCGAGCACCACGGTCGCCGAGTGTCCACCCAGCCAGTCGACCTGGGTGTCCCAGATCCCGCCGAAGGTGATCAGTCGATTGACCAGTCCATCGTTTTGGAGCAGGTTCACCCACGCCAACATCCGCATCATGTAGGAGATCCAGAACGGCGCGATCAGCGCCGCCAGCAACAACCCTTTGCGGCGGCCCGCGATCCGGGCGGCGTAGTAGGCCACCGGGTAGGCGATGGCCAAGCAAAGCACGCTGGCGATGGCGACGTACGCCGCGGTGCGGAGGATGGCGGGACCGAAGATGGCGTCCTGGCCGAACAGATTGGACAGCACGTAGGTGAACTGGGTGGGGTCCCAATTGGCCGGATTCCAGCCCGGGATCGGCCGCCGCAGGATCGGGTCGATGGTGCCGAAGAGGATCGCGAGGACGACGTACAACGGGGCGACCAGGAAGGCGAACAGCCACGCAGAGCCGGGGAGCGCCGCGGCGCGCCACAGCCAGGCGCCCCCGGTGGGCCCCTTGCTAGGCACCGGCCTTGAATTCCTGCCAGACCGCCAACCACTTCTGTTCGGTTTCCAGGGGCATCCCGAGCAGGCGGTCGGCGGTGTCGAACCACTCGGGCAGCACGGTGGCCGAGCGCAGGTTCTCGGGGATGAAGCCGTCCTCGACCAGTCGGGACGGGTTGATCGACTTTTGCGGCGGCTGATAGCCGGTGAACCCGAAGTTGGCGATGGAGATCTTGTCGTCGAGGAGGTAGTTCATGAAGAAGTGGGCGGCGACGGGGTTCTGGCCCTGTTGCAGGACCACCATCAGGTCGTTGTCGACCTGGCCGCGACCATCTTCGGGGAACCAATAGCGCAAGATCTCGGGCGACTTGCCTTTGGGCAGGTAGTAGACGGCGTTGACGATGTCGCCCGACCACATCTGGGCGAGACCCAACTGACCGGCCGGCAGATCGTTGTACATGTTGACCGTCACCTTGGGGTCGGTGGCGGCGGCGAGCTCGGCCATCCGGGTCCGCATCAGCTTGATGTTGGCGTCGTCTTCGGTGTTGATCTCATGGATGCCATCGCGGAGCAACACCATGGCCATCATGGTGTGCCAGTCGTCGATCACGGCCGCCTTGCCGGCGTACTGGGAATCCCACAGCGCGTCATAGGGGACCTCGAGCGCGGCCAGGTCGTCGGGGACCAAGTCGGTCTGCCAGCCGAGGCCGGTGGTGTAGGTGGTGTAGGGCACCGAGTAGTGCCAGCCCTGGTCATAGAACGGGTTGGTGAACTGGTCCCACGCGTTGACGATGTTGGGCAGATAGTCCTGGTTGAGCGGACGCACCAACCCGGCGGCGACGAGCTTTCCGATCTGGTCGTAGGACGGGTAGAAGAGGTCATATTCCAACGCCCCGGAGGCGATCTTGCTCAGCGCCTCCTCGGTGTCGTTGAAGGTCGACAACTCGATCGTGACTCCGGTGTCCTTCTCGAAGTCCTTGATCACCCGGGGTGAGAGATAGTCGGCGTAGTTGTAGATCTTCAGCGTCGACCCCCGCTCGGGCGTCAGGCCCGATTTGATGATCGCGCTGTTGTCGACCGGCCAGGTCACCGGGTTGTCCGGGCTGGCGATCTTGAGGGCGGTGGTGGTGCCGCCTGGTGTATTGGTGCCTCCGCCGCAGGCCGTGAGGAGCGTGCCGGTGGCGGCGGTAGCGAGGCTTGCCTGAAGCAGCGATCGGCGGCTCAGCCGCGGATCACCCCAGCGCAGATGTGACCCCATGTGACTTCCTTCCCCACAAGTGGGGTCAGGCTACACCGGATTGCGCCTAGACTGAACAGTCATTCAATGCTTGACTTCAGCGCATGGACTTGGATGCCTATATCGAGGAACAGTCCGAGATCTTCTTGCGTCGTCAGCCCACCTCGCGCGGGTTGATCGAGCGCTCCCGACGCGTGCTCGCGGGCGGCGCCACCTCCAACTGGCAGATCGCCGAACCGCAAGCCGTGTGGATCAGCCACGGCCTCGGGTCGCAGCTCTTTGACGTCGACGGGACGGCGTACGCCGACTTCCACGGCGGTTACGGCGTGGGCCTCGCCGGTCACGCACACCCCGCGATCGTCCGGGCAGTGCAGGAGCGGGTCACCCGGGGGACCCACTTCGCCCAACCCACCGAGGACGCGATCGTGGTCGCCGAAGAGCTGCAGCGGCGCTGGGGTCTGCCGCTGTGGCGGTTCTCCAACTCCGGGACCGAGGCGACGATGGACGCGGTCCACCTGATGCGCGCCGCCAGCGGTCGGGACCGGATCATCAAGGTCGAAGGCTGTTATCACGGACACCACGACTCCCTCGAGGTCTCCGTGCTGCCCGACCCTGGGCTGATGGGGCCTGTCGAGTCACCCGCGAGCGTGCCTGAAGGAGTCGCCGTCCCCCAGGCCGTAGTGGACCTGGTCGATGTCGTCCCCTTCAACGACCTCGACGCCGTACGCCGCGTGCTGGAGGCCAAACCCGGCCAGATCGCCGGCATGATCCTCGAGCCGCTGATGATGAACGCGGGCGTCATCCATCCCGACCCGGGCTACCTCGCCGCCCTCAAGGAGTTGCTGCACGCCCACGACGTGTTGCTCACCTTCGACGAGGTCAAGACCGGGCTCACCGTCGGCCCCGGCGGGGTCACCGCGCTGCACGGCGTGACGCCCGATCTGGTGTGCCTGGCCAAGGCGATCGGCGGCGGCGTCTCCACCGCTGCGATCGGCGGGACGCGTGAGTTGATGGGCCTGATCGCCGACGGCACCTATGAACAGGTCGGCACGTTCAACGGCAACCCACTGGCGATGGCCGCCGCCCGCGCGATGCTGACCGAGGTGGTCACGCCGGCGGCGTACGACCATCTCGCGCACCTCAGCCACCTGATGCGGCACGGCATTGAGGAGATCATCGCCGAGCGGGATCTGCCCTGGCATGTGGTGACCGCCGGCGCCAAAGGCTGCATCGCCTTCCGCACGGAACCGATCCGCAACTATCGCGATTTCCTCGGCATCGACGACCGGCTCGGACACGCCCACTGGCTGGTCCAGCACAACGGTGGCGTGTTCTTGCCGCCGTGGGGAAAGATCGAGCAATGGCTGATCTCCGTGCAGCACACCGAAGCCGATGTGGCGCGGTTCGTGGGCAACGTGGCGACGTTGGCCGACGCGGTGGGGCGTTAGTGGGGCGCCGGCAAGCGGGACGAATGGCGTGGCTGGGGTGACTGGAGCGAGTGGCGGGGCGCTCAGCCTGCGTGGCCTCGCGAAGTCCTATGACGGCGTTCGAGCGGTCGACGGGTTGGACCTGGAGGTCGCCGCCGGGGAGTTCTTCTCGCTGCTCGGCGAGTCCGGCTGCGGCAAGACCACGACGCTGCGGCTGTTGGCCGGCTTCGAGGAGCCCGACGCGGGCGCGATCCTGCTCGACGGCAGCGACCTCACCGCTGTGCCAGCCCACAGGCGTCCGGTCAATACGGTGTTTCAGTCCTATGCGTTGTTTCCTTTCATGTCGGTGCGCGACAACGTGGCCTTCGGGCTGCGCTATCAGCGGGTGACCAAAGCCGAGCAAGCCTCGCGAGTCGGCGCGGCGCTCGAGCTGGTCGAGTTGGGCGCCCTCGGGGGTCGCAAGCCGCACCAACTCTCCGGTGGTCAACAGCAGCGGGTGGCGCTGGCTCGGGCCCTGGTGTTGGAGCCGCGGGTGTTGCTGCTCGATGAGCCACTCGGGGCCCTCGATGCTCGGCTGCGCAAGAGCCTCCAGCGTGAGTTGCGCAAGGTCCACGATCGGGTGGGGACGACCTTCGTCTATGTCACCCACGATCAGGAGGAAGCCCTCACGATGAGTGACCGGCTGGCCGTGATCGTCGACGGCAAGGCCGAGCAGGTGGGCACGCCGACTGAGGTGTACGCCGCGCCGGCGAGCGCCTATGTCGCAAACTTCTTGGGCAGCGCCAATCTCTTCGACGCCGTGTGCCTCGGGGCGGGCCCGACGCCGGCCCCGGCAGAGCCCGGGCTGGCGGCGTACCACGTGGGCGCCCAGACGCTCTATGTTGACGGCCAGCCGGGAGTTGCTGGGGCCGCAGTGCGATTGATGGTGCGGCCCGAACGGGTGGAGCTGGCTCCGGCGACAGCGGGGCTGGACGGCGTGAATGTGTTCTCCGCGGCAGTGCGCTCGCTCACCTATCAAGGGGCACAGACCACGGTCATCGTGGAGGCCGACGGACTCACCGTGGAGGCCGAGGTGCCCAATGTGCATGGCTCGGCGCCGGCGTGGCTCGCGGTCGATCAGGCGGTCAGCTTGCGGATTTCCTCGGCGGCGTTGCGGGTGCTTCCGGGCTAGCTGGGTTTGCTAGTCGGTGAGCCCAAGCTCGCGCCAGGCGAAGGCGAGCGCGATGTCGACCGAGCGTTCCTTGGTGACCACCGGATCCTGCAGGGCGACCTGCACGGACAACCCATCCAACAGCGCCGCCCAGGTGACCGCGAAGGTGTCGACATCGAGATCGTGTGGCACCTCAGCTGCCTCGATGCCGGCGCGGACGATGCGCGCGATCAACCCGCGCCACTGTTCGTCGAGTTGGCGCCGATCGGCGGCCACCTCGGGGTGTCGGAAGGCCTCGTTCCACAGGTCGAACCAGAGTCCCCACTGGCCGTTGACCTCGCCGAGGCTCTGCTCGGTGAAGGTTAGCTCGACGAGGGTCTCGATGCGCTCGCGCAACGAAGACTGGCTGCGCAGGAGGCCCTCGGCGGCGGTGTAGAAGCCCGACTCGGATTCGCGCAGCGCCGCGATCAGCAGGGCCTCCTTGGTCTGGAAGTAGTAGACGACCAGGGGCGGGCTGATCCCGACGCGATCGGCGACATCAGCGATCCGGGTGTTGGCCAGGCCGCGCTCCGCGATGAGTTGCGCCGCCGCCTCCAGAATTTGGACGCGGCGCGAGTCGGTCTGCTCGACGGTGGTCAAGGTGGAGCGCGCCATGGTGGATGCCTTCTGCTTCGGAGCGGGTCCGGCTACGGTACTCAAGCGGGACTGAACCACCAGTCAGGATAGCCGCCAGTCAGGACGGAGGGTTCGATGACGTCGCGTCCGCCCATCGACCGGCTCCTTGCGCCCACCTCGGTGGCGGTCCTGGGTGCCTCCGCTCGGCCAGGGTCATTCGGTGAACGACTGGCGGTCGAGGCGTTGCGCAGCTGCGGAGTGAGTCGGGTTGACCTGATCCACCCTGAGCATCGTGAGGTGCAGGGCCGGCGTACGGTCCCCACACTCGGCGACCTCGACGCCACGCCGGACCTGGTGCTGATGGGGGTCCCGGATCGGCTCGTGGCCGAGCAACTTATGGCTGCCGATGCGCTCGGAGTTGGTGGAGCAGTGGTCTTCGGCGGTCTGGCCGGACTGGCCGACGACGTACGCGCGGCGCGTGGTGACCTGGCGTTGTGTGGCGGAGGCTGCATGGGTTTCGTGAACCCGACGGCCGGGGTGCGGGCGCTCGGTTATCTCGAGCGGGACCACCTCCCGGCGGGGCCGATCGCGCTGGTCACCCACTCCGGGTCGCTGTTCTCGGCGCTGCTGCGCACGCATCGTCGGTTGGAGTTTGCGCTCGCTGTTTCGTCGGGGCAAGAGTTGGGGCTCAGTGCCGGCGACTATCTCTGTTGGGCTCTGGAGCAGCCCGAAACCCGGGTCGTGGGGCTCTTCCTGGAAACGATTCGAGACGCCGCGACCCTGCGGCGCGGGCTGGCGTTGGCGCTGGAGCTCGATGTGCCGGTGGTGGCGTTGACCGTGGGGACGTCGTCGGCCGGGCGGGCCCTGGTGACGGCGCATTCGGGGGCGATCGCGGGTGCCGACGCGGGCTGGGAGGCGCTGTTCGCGGCGTACGGCGTGCATCGGGTGCGCGACGTCGAAGAGCTGGTGGACACCCTGGAATTGTTTGCTATCGGTCGCCGGGTTCGGCGTGGTGCTGGGCCTGATTCTGGGCCTGACCCGGGGCCTGAATGTGGAATTGCCACGATCCATGACTCCGGGGCCGAACGCACCCTGATCGCGGACCTGGCCGAGGCTGAGGGAGTCCCGTTCGCGCCGCTGTCCGGGTCCACCCGCGAGGTGCTCGCGGGGCTGCTCGACGACGGGCTCGTGGTGGCCAACCCCGTCGATGTGTGGGGTCGCGGGGCCGACACCGAGGCGCTGTTCGCCGACTGCCTGGACGCGGTGGCGGCCGACAAGGGGGTGGAGGTGGTGGCTCTGGCGGTCGACCTGGTGGAGGAGTACGACGGCGACGAGTCCTATCCGCGCTCCGTGGTGCGGGCGCATGCCGCCACGGACAAACCAGTCGTCGTCTTGTGTGCGGTGCCGGCCGCGGTCGACCAGGCGCAGGCCGCGCCCCTGCGCCAGGCGGGGATCGCGGTGCTTGAGGGCGCCCGCTCGGGACTGCGCGCGATGGGGCATCTGCGTGCTCAGGCCAGCCGGCCCCCGATGCCTCTCGTCACCCCCGCGGTTGCGACCGGGTCGGGCTCGCGGGGGTCGCAGCAATTGTCGTCAGGTTGGTTCGATGCCGTCTCGACCCTGGAGCTCGTGGCTCGCTATGGCATCGAGACCGTGGCCACCCGCGCAGCCGCCTCGACGGCGGAGGCTGTCTCAGCCGCGGCTGAGGTGGGCTACCCCGTGGTGCTCAAGACCGACGAACCCGGCATCGCGCACCGCGCCCGACTCGGAGGGGTGGCGCTGGGGATCGCCGACGAGGCGGCCTTGCGGGCGGCGTACGACCTGCTGTGCGGCACCCTCGGCCCCCGCGTGGTGGTGCAGCCTCAGCTCGAGGGCGAGGCGGAATATGCCCTCGGCGTCGTCACCGACCCCCAACTAGGACCGCTGATCGTGATCGCCCATGGCGGCAGCGGGATCGAGGAACTTGCCACCCGCGTGGTCAGCCTCCCCGAGGCCCTGCTCGCCGCCCCCGACCACGTCGCCCGCCGCCTCCCCGAACTGGCCCACCCCGGTCCGGCCCACCCAAACCTGGCCTACCCGGGCGTACCGCCATCGGCCCGGGCGGCTGAGCCATTGGCCCGGGCGGCCGCCGCGCTCGCCCGGCTAGCGCTCGACCACGGCGACTCCCTCTCCGCTCTGGACATCAACCCCCTGATCTTCACCGGCGACCACCTCATCGCCGTCGACGCCCTTATCGTTGAGTTGGGCCCCCCTTCCCGTTGAGTTGGGCCCCCCTTCCCGTTGAGTTGGGCCCCCCTTCCCGTTGAGTTGGGCCTCCCGGGAGAAATGTGCGTGAGTTTGCGCCGACTCGGGGGAAAAAGTGCGTGAGTTTGCGCCGACTCGCGGTTAGGCGTTTTGGGGGAAGGGGAGGGCGATCGGATCGGCGGCGAGGTTGGAACGGCCGGAGGCATCGAAGCGATCCATGCCGAGGGGAGATACGTCGATCACCTTGGTCGTGCCGGTGAGCACGAGGTCGGCTACGGAGCGCGAGATCCCGGGGCCCCACATCATCCCGTGGCCACCCGCCGCGGCCACCCAGGCGCCCCCGACTTCGGTCCCGTCGGCCGCCAGCAGCGGGCCCAAAATCGGCAGGTGATCGGGGGTGTAGTCGATCGTTGCCGCCCAGGTACGCCGCAGCCCGAGGTGGGCGGTGACCGGCACCAACTCGGCCATCCGGGCCCGCATCAGCGCGAAATATCCCTGGTCGAAGTCAACGGCCACCCCCGGCTGCTCGGCGGGGTTGGACATCCCCCACAGAAGTCCACCCTCCTCGGGCCGCCAATAGATCCCGGAATGAACGTCAAAGACCATCGGCAGCCGCTCGGGCGCGAGATCGGGATGCGCCGCGGTGACGACCACCTGATGGCGCGTCCCGCCGGACCAGATCCGTCGCCCGCCGGCAGCGGCCCCCACGGCGGCCAGGGTCGGCCCGCCCGTGAGCACCACTGAGGAGCAGCCGAGCTCGCCGTGCGCCGTTCGCACCCCCACCACCCGCCCACCCTCGGTGATCAGTCCGGTGAACGCGGTGCGCTCCTGCACGCGTACGCCGCACGCGGCGAGCGCCGTCGCATAGGCCAGCACGTTGCGGGGCGGGTCGATCCAGCCATCGCCGGCGAAGTACGACGCGCCCAGGGTCTTGCCGGGAGCCATCGCCGGGTTGCCGCGATCGACCTCGTCGGGTTCGACCCAGTGTGCGTCGAGTCCGAGAGAGCGTTGCAACGCGATCCGATCGTGCGCGGTGACGACCTCGTCCGCGGAGAAGCAGGGCATGTAGTAGCCGGTGGCGACGAACCCCGAGTCCACGCCGTACTTCTCGGCCTGGCCCCGATAGAACTCCTGCGACCACATCCCGAGGCGGATGGCGGGCTCGGTGCCGCCCTGTGCGCGGACCATCCCGGCGGCCCGCGAACTGGCGCCCGACCCGAGGGTGCCGACCTCGATCAGAGCGACCGAGCGCCCCGCCTCCCGCAGGAAGCAGGCGGCCCAACCGCCCACCGTGCCACCGCCCACCACGACCACATCGACGCTCGTCATGGGGCCGACCGTAGGCCTAGACTGAACGGTCAGTCAATGAGCCGAGGGAGCCCCCATGTACGGCCTGTCCGCTGCCGATCTCGCCATCCAGGCCAAAGCCCGCGCGTTTGCGGACGACCTGATCCCGCTGGAGGAGTACGCCGAGGCGCACGGCGGCCACCTCCCCGAAGGCGCAGCCGCGGCACACCGCGACCGCGCCCTCGCCGACGGCCTCTTCGCCACCAACATCGCGCGGGTTCACGGCGGCGCGGGCGCGACCTCGTTGCAGCAGGTGTTGGTCCAGGAGCAAGGCGGCCGAGTGACCAACGCCCTCGCCTGGGTGCTGGCCACCCCACCCGCCTGGTGGCCGGAAGTCGCCACCGACTATGCCCGCGATCGCTGGCTCGCTGCGACGGTGCGCGGCGAGCTGACCGAGTGTTATGCGATCACCGAGGAGCACGCGGGCTCCGACGTATCGGACCTAAGCACCACGGCCCGGCGCGACGGTGACGACTATGTCGTCGACGGCGAGAAGTGGCACGTCACGTCCTATAACGAAGCCGACTATGTCTTCGTTCAGGCGGTGTTGGTCGGCGGTGCCAACGAGGGCCAGCACGTCCTGCTCGTGGTCGACAAGCCCTCTACGGGGATGGAGGTGGTCCGCACGCCGGCGTACTCCCACACCTTCGCCCACGAGCACCCCATCGTGCGGTTCACCGGGGTGCGCGTCCCGGCCAGCCACCTGGTCGGGGCGGAGGGTGACGGGATGAGGTTCTCCTATGAATGGTTCCGCTTCGAGCGGCTGATGGTCGCCGCCCGCTGCCTGGGCGCCGCCGAACGGCTGGTCGATGAGATGTCGGCCTTCGCGGCTACTCGGGTCGTGGGTGGGGTGCCGTTGGCGCAGCGCCAGTTGGTGCAGGGGATGTTGGCGGATTCGGTGACCGAACTTTTCGCCGCGCGCTCCCTGGTGTACGCCGTGGCGCGCGGCCTCGATGAGGCCAGCGACCTCACCGGTGACGCCGCCCAGGAGGCCCGCAAGGTGGCACACGGCCGATGCTCGATGGCCAAGTTGTATGCCTCCGAAATGGCCGGCCGGGTCGCGGATCGGGCCGTGCAGATCTTCGGCGGACGCGGCTATATGCGCGAGAACGTGGCCGAACGATTCTCCCGCGAGTTGCGGGTGGAACGCATCTGGGAGGGGGCCTCGGAGCTGCAACGCGTGATCGTCGCCGATCAACTGATCAAGCGCGGTCGCGCGGCGCTGATCGGCTAGCGGGATCGACTCATCCGGCGGGCACAGCTCACTTGGCGTGTACGCCGGGGGCCAGCGCGCCGGCGGGCAAGCCGAGCTCGGTTTCGGCGTACCCCGTGCCCCACCGCAGCACCAGGCCACGGTCTAGTGAGGCGGCGTGCGCGACCACCTGCAGGGAGAGCCCGTCGAGCAGGGAGACGATGCGCCACGCGGTGCCGTCGGGATCGGGGCACGCGAAGGACCCGTCGGCGACCCCCGCTCGGATCGTCTCGGCGAGCAGCTGTTGCCAGGCGACGTTGAGGCGCATGGACGCTTCGCGGAGCACCGGCCGGCGCGCCGCCTCCGCCCAGGCGTCGAGCCAGACCTGGAAGGCGGTGTCGTTGTCGGCGCGGGAGTAGGCCGCGAAGAACAGGCTGAGCTTTTCGAGGGGGTCGCGACCCGCGTCGACTTCGGCGACGGTGGCCTCCAGATCGGCAGCAGCGACGTGTTCGAACGCCGAGGCGAGGAGCTCGTCCATCGAGGTCACATAGTGGTGGATCAGTCCGGACGAGGTGCCCATCTCGGAGGCCACATCGCGCACTGTCACTCCCGCGATGCCCTTGCGGGCCATCACCGCGAGCGTCGCGTCGAGAAGTGCAGCGCGGCGCTGCTCGGTCGTCATTCGGGCCACGAACCCACCCTAAGCCCTATTGCGCAACCGTCCAACAAGAGTTTTACCGCTCCCGCGATATGTTGGGCCGATCTGCGGCCAACCGATGCGCTTCGTCGATGATTTGCCCGGCCTGAGCCGGACGCTCGGTCAGCGAAGTCCACCTCTGGGCAATGCGCAACAGCACTGCTGCTCGGTGGAACGATGCGGTGGTCCGCCAGGTGTTGTGCGGTAGTCCGGCACAGTCGTCGGCGGCGGCACCGAGGTCATCCGCGAGTTGCCAGGAGACGCTGCCGTGGCTGATCAAGTCGGTGACCCACGTCCAGGCACCCAGATAGGCCAAATCGCGCCCTCGCCCCGACATCTGCAGGCTGTCGAAGTCGATCAGAGTGAGCGTGTCACCATCGATCAAGATATTGCGCGGCGACATGTCCCCATGGCCGAGGACCACAGGCTCGTCCACGGGAGCAGCCGCGCCCAGGGCGCTGAGCGCTCGATCAAAGGGCTCGACCAAACCGGGCGCGAGCTTGCCGCGGTTGCGGGTCAGCGAACGCAGTAGTTTGTCCGGCGACCCACGCCGCGACACCTCCACGCCACTGAACTGAAAGTCGGTGATCAGTCGGGCGATGGCGGGAAGTTGGCGATGGGTGCGCTCTGCGTCGCCGCGCACCCCCAAGGTCTCCCCCGCAACCGCCGCCATCGTCAGCTCGGTGCCGTCGAGCGCGAGCGGCTCAGGCATCCCTGGTGGAGTCCTCGAACTGCCAAAGGGGGAAGCCCACAACGCCTGCATGTCGGCAAACACGGCGTCGACGTCGGCTGTGTCGTAGCGCTTGATGACGACCGCGCGCCCATCGCGATGGGTCACCGAAACCTGCCGGTTGGCGTGACGTTGTTGAGCAGGTTCCGGGCTCAAGTTTTCTGCCCCTCTATCTGTTGCGAGAAGACGCCGTAAGCAGTGAAGACAGTGGCATGCATCTCAACCCTCTCATCTACCGACGCCAAACGGCTCTCCCCGCCACGTCAACGCCCAGACCTATTGCGCAACCGTCCAACAACCGTCTAGCCTCACAGGATGGTCCATCTCACGCCGTTCCACGAGCGGTTGAGCGAGCTGAACACGACCGGCCTCTATGGGCATTGGTCGGGCTATCTCTCGGCGTTGCGCTATGACACCTCCGCCAAACACGAATATTTCGGGGTGCGCAATTCCGCCGGCTTCTTCGACTCCTCACCCCTCTTCAAACATCGCATCACCGGTCCCGACGCCGAACGATTCCTCGGCGGGGTGATGGCGCGCGACGTACGCGCCTGTGCTCCCGGCCGAGCGCAATACACCGTGTGGTGCGACGACGAGGGCTATCTGCTCGAGGACGGCGTCCTGTTCCGGCATGCCGCCGACGAGTTCCTGCTCACCTGCGCCGAGCCCAACCTTGGCTATCTGCGCGACCTGGCCGATGGGTTCGACGTGACAATCGCCGACGTGTCGGCCGACTACGCCGTCTTGGCCGTCCAGGGTCCGCGCGCCCGCGAGATCTTGAGTCAGCTCAGCCCCGACGTCGCCGCCCTGCGCTATTTCGCTCTCGCGAAGACAAGCATCGCTGGCATCCCCATCACGGTCTCGCGCACCGGTTTCACCGGCGACCTCGGCTATGAGCTGATGATCCCTGCGGGGGAGGCGCTCAAGGTCCTCGACGCCGTGATCGAGGCGGGGACGCCCTACGGCATGCGGCCATTCGGCGAGGAAGCCCTGCTGATGTGTCGGATCGAGGCCGGCCTGGTGCTGATCGGCGTCGACTTCACTTCCGCGCGCTACGCCTACAACGACAGCGAGCGGCTCACCCCGATCGAGCTCGGCCTCGGGTGGCTGTTGCGCAACATCGACGATGACACCCGCCCGTTCATCGGCCGCGACGCGCTGCGCCGGGAGTTGCGCGACAAGACGAGCCGTTATCGCACGGTGGGCCTGATGCTCGATTGGGCGGCGTACGACACCCTCTATCGCGACGCCGGGCTGACCCCGCCCAAGGACGAGACGCCCCTGGCTTGGGAGTCGATGCTCTATGACGACGCCGGGGAGCGGATCGGCTATGCCCCGTCGATGATGTATTCGCCCGTGCTGCAGCGCCACATCGCGATCGCGCTGGTGCACCCCGATCACGCCGAGCCCGGCACCGTCGTCCACGTCGAGCAGACGATCCAGCACGAGTACACCTCGTGCCCGGCCACCGTGACGACCCTTCCCCTGTTCAACCCGGCCCGAAAGACGGCGAACCTCCATGGTTAGAAAAGTTGCCAAAAAGCCTGCCCCCAAGAGCCGCGAGTACGACGTCATCGTCGTCGGCGGCGGACACAACGGCCTGACCCATGGCGCCTACCTGGCGAAGGCCGGCCTGAAGACCCTGATCTTGGAGCGCCGCAGCCTGGTGGGCGGTGCGGCGATCACCGAAGAGTTGCGGCCGGGCTTCAACTTCACGACCTTCTCCTATGCGCTGTCCTTGCTGAGA
Source organism: uncultured Actinomycetota bacterium (assembly GCA_963814245.1). Lineage (GTDB taxonomy): Bacteria > Actinomycetota > Actinomycetes > Propionibacteriales > Nocardioidaceae > Nocardioides. The sequence goes on along the minus strand of CAWFBY010000001.1, from coordinate 352,555 downwards.
CCCGACATCATTCACGAGCTCAACCTGGTCGAGCACGGGTTCCTCCCGCTGCTGATGCCCAACTCCTTCGCCCCCAAGGAGGACGGCGACTATCTGCTGCTGGGGATGGATCGCGACGAAAACTTGCGCGAGATCATGCGGCATTCCCCGCACGATGCCGACGCCATGGACCGTTATGAACACGACATGGAGCGGGTCTGCCAACTCGTCAAGCCGCTCTTCGACCGGGTGCCGCCCAACCCGTGGGGCACCACGGAGGCCGATGCCGAGAACATGTCGTGGCTGCTCGGCCATCTGGGCAGCGCGCCACAGAAGGTCGCCCACGACCTGGTGCGGTTGCTCACCGGCAGCGCGGCGGATTTCCTGGACGACTACTTCGAGTCCGACATCATCAAGGGCTACCTCGCCTCCTCGGGCATCATCGGCACGAAGGTAGGGCCGATGTCGCAGGGCTCGGGCCTGGTGTTGTTGTTCCACTCGATGGGCGAACACGACAGCCACTTCGGGTCCTGGGCGTTCCACAAGGGTGGCAACGGCGGCTTTACCCAGGTGTTGTCACGGGCCGCCCAATCGTTCGGCGCCGAGATCCTGCTCGACGCCGAGGTCGACCGGGTGGTCACCAAGAACGGCCGAGTCCAGGGCGTCGCCTTGGCCGACGGCACGGTGATCAAGGCCAAAGCGGTCACCTCGGCGCTCGACCCGCGGCGTACCTTCACTCAATTGGTCGACCCGCGCGAGTTGCCGCACGAGCTGGTCGACGCCATCAACCGCTACCGCTTCCAGGGCACGTCGTCGAAGGTGAACTTCGCGCTGGACGGTACGCCGCGGTTCCCGGCGTTGGGCGATCGGTTTGATCAATACCGCGGCTTCACCAACATCGGCCCGTCGATGGAATATCTGGAGCGCGCGTTCGACGACGCCAAATATGGCTGGTTCTCTTCGCGGCCCTACATCGATGCAGCCGTGCAGTCGGTGGTGGATCCCGATATGGCCCCGCCCGGCAAACACGTGATGAGTTGCTTCATCCAATACACGCCTTATGAGTTGAAGCGGCCAGACGGCACCCCCGGCAACTGGGACGACGAGCGGCAGAATCTGGGCGACACGGTGCAGCAGACCTTGGAGTCGTTCTTCCCGGGCTTCTCCGATTTGGTGCTGCAACGCGAGGTGGTCACCCCGCTGGATATCGAGCGGGTCGCCGGGCTGACCGAGGGCAACATCTTCCATGGCGAGTTTTTGGCGCCGCAGATGTACTTCTTCCGACCGGCCCCCGGCTACAGCGACTATCGGACCCCGTTGGACGGCTACTACCAATGCGGCTCGGGGACCCACCCCGGCGGTTGTGTGATGGGCGCCCCGGGCAAGCTGGCCAGCCAACAGGTGTTGGCCGACTTAGCGGTGCGCAAACGCTGAGCTAAGCCTCCCGCAGCGAGGCGGTCAGCGCCTCGACGAAGATCGGCACCTCGCGTTCGGTGAAGGCCAACGGGGGCCGCACTTTGATCACGTTAACCGCCGGACCGGTGGTGCCGACGAGGACGCCGTTGCGTTTCATGGCGTTCTTGAGGCGCGCGGCTTTGGCCTGATCGGGCCGCTTGCTGTCTCGGTCGGTAACGATCTCGATCGCGTTGGCCAAGCCGATGCCGCGGACCTCCCCGACGCAGTCGACGTCTCGGGTCGCCTCGCGGACGGCCTGGCGCAGGGCTTCACCTGCGGCCACAACGCGGGGCAACACCCGCTCATCTTCGAGTACGTCGAGCACGGCGAGGCCCGCCGCCGCCGAAACGGGGTTGCCGCCGAACGTGGAGAAGATGACGGTCTCATCGGCGAAGCCCTCGAGAAACACGCGCTTGGTGATCACCGCCGCCACCGGATGCCCGTTGCCCATCGGCTTGCCGAGGGTGACGAAATCGGGGTCGATGCCGAACCGTTCGAAGGACCACATTGCCTCACCCGTCCGGCCGTGCCCGCCTTGCACTTCGTCGGCGATCCACAGTGCCCCCGCTTCGTGGGTGCGGCGGACCAGATCGGCGACGTACGCCGGACTCAGCACCTGCACGCCATCGCTTTGCATCACCCCGTCGAGGATCACCGCCGCGGGCGGCAGGCCCTTGACCTCAAGTCGGCCGAGCGCCGCCTCGAACTCTGCGGAGTCGAGATGTTCGGCGCGGTAGGCGTCAGCGGGATGCCAGCGTTCGACGTGTTCGCTGAGCCGCCCGGAGTAGAGAACCTCGGGTGAGAGCGGGGCGATCGCCTCGGAAATCCCGTGGTAGGCAAAGTGGGTGCACATCGCTCCGCGCTGGCCGGTGACATGGGTGGCCAGTCGCCAGGCGAGGTCGTTGGCCTCGGAGCCGGAGTTGACATAAAGCACCGTGTCGAGACCTGGGGGACAGGTGGCGAGGAGGCGCTCGGCCAGCTCGATCGCGGACGGGTGGAGATAACGCATGTGGGTGTTGACGATGCGCGACTGCCGGGCGATCGCCTCGTTGACCCGCGGGTGCGCATGCCCGACGCAGGGCACGTTGTTGTAGGCGTCCAGGAAGCGGTCGCCGTTGGCGTCGTACATCCAGACGCCGGAGGCGTGATCGATCAGCAGCGGCTCGTCGTAGGTGAGCGGCTCGACGGCGGGCCCAAACGCGGCCTCGCGACGACGCATCAAATCCTCGCGGCTGCCGATCGGGCGGAGACCGCTGACCCGCCTGGCCGCTTCGTCGAAGCCGGTGTCGATGAGCTGTTGGAGGACGGGGTAGAGCCGCGCAAGGTCGCGCTCGGCAAACTCGGGGTCTTCGAGTCCTTCCGCGCTGCGCCACGACGCGATCGCAATGCCGGCAGCGGCGCGGGCGGCCCACGCATCGCTGATGAGGAGCAGTTCGTCTTGCTCCAGGGGGGTGATGCGCTGATAGCCGTCGAGCACCAGCCGGGCGATCCGGAACGCCTCGTCACCCTCGCGATCCAGGACCAGCGAGTCGATCACCGAGGCCAGATCGGTGATCAGGGCGGTATGGCTCATGTCGCCGAAGTCGATGATCCCGGTGATCAGCCCGTCGTCATCGACGAGCGCGTTGTCGATGTTGAGGTCGCCGTGCACAACCTGGGCGCGCAGGGATTCCCAGCGCGGCGCGATGGTGGCGTCGTACCTGTCGAGCGCCCGCTCGACCGCCGCCCGCCAGTCGGGGTTTGCGATGGCGGGGACCATGGTGCGCACCATCGGCACCGATTTGAGGTCCCACGGCAGCGAGCGGTGGGCGCTGGGGTGGCTGAATCCGCGCATCGCCTTGGCCAGTCGGGCCGTGGTCTCACCCCAGGCGATCACGGCGCGGTCGCTGAGCTCGGACGGTGCCGACCGCATCCGGCCGGGCATGACGGGGTAGGCCCGGGCCCAGTGGTTGGCGCGCTGTCCGGCGACTTGGATCCGGTACGCCGCCGCCGCGTCAGGGTCGTCGGCGCCGACGTGCGGGATCGGTCTCGCCACGGAGAGGGTGGGGTCGACCCGCGCGATGTGGCGGATCACCAGTGACTCCATGTCGAGAGTGGCGACGCTTTCGGCGGCGTTGGACACCTTCAAGATGCCCACCGACGCCGAGCCCGAGGTCAGCAGGAAGGTCTGGTCGCGTTCGCTGCCGAGGTTGACTCCGCCGTCGGCGGCGATGCCGAAGTGCCGTTGTCCGAGCTCTGCGGCTTCCGCTTCGGTGAAGCGCGGCGGGTCGGCCTTGAGCACGGGGTCGATCTGGAGAACGGGGTCGATCTGGAGAACGGGGTCGATCTCATCCATGTTGCAACCTTCGTCCTCGTCGCACGCCGATCGGGCGAGGTCAGTATGCCTAATCCGGAGGTGACTCAGCATCGTCGGTGGAAGGTGGGTCGTGGATGCGGCGGTGGACTAGCTGCCCAGAGCTGGGTCGACGCAAAGGAAGCGTGTTATGGGTCAGCGCGATCACCCGGGCTAGTGGCGCGGATTTGAAGTCGTTGGACGGTTGGCCTTCTTGAGGATCTCGTCGGCGGTCTTGGTCCACACGAAGGGGTGGGAGCGGTCGTTCCAGCCGTCGGTGAAGGCACGGAGCTTGGTGTTGAGGTCTTTGACGGACTTGAAGACGCAGCGCCGCACGGCCTGCCGTTCGACGAGGCCGAACCAGACCTCAACGAGGTTCATCCAAGAAGCGTGGGTCGGGGTGAAGTGCACGACGAACCGCGGGTTCTTGGCTAGTCAGGCCTTCACGTTGGCGTGCTTGTGGGCGGCGTAGTTGTCCATCACCAGGTGCAGCACGACGGGGTCGCCGTCCTCGTCGAGGACGCCGCGGTAGGTCCGCTCGATCTGCCTGAGGAAGGTCAAGAACTCCTGATGGCGGTGCCGTGGCTTGAGTGCCGCGGTGACCTGCCCGGTCGCGATGTCGAGCGCGGCGAACAGGGTGGTGGTGCCGTGGCGGAAGTAGTCGTGCGAGCGGCGCTCGATCCTGCCCTCCTGCATCGGCAGGATCGGCACCGTGCGGTCCAAGGCCTGGATCTGGGACTTCTCATCCACGCACAGCACGATCGCGTTCTGCGGTGGGGCCAGGTAGAGCCCGCAGATGTCGGTGACCTTGCCGACCAGCTCGGGGTCGGTGGAGAACCGGAACGAATCCATCTTCCACGGCTTGATCCCATACGAGCGCCACGCCCTGGCGATCGAGGTATTCGAGACCTTCAACCGCTCGGCCAGCAGCCGGGTCGACCAGTGCGTCACACCCAGCTTCTTGGGCGGCGGCTTCAGCGTCTCCGCCACGATCGCTCGATGGTCCAGCTCGCCGGGTCGGCCCGGACGATCACGATCGGTCAGACCGGCCAGACCCCGCTCCTGGTACCGCTCGCGCCACGCGATCTCCGTCGTGGGACTCGCACCAACCAGCTCAGCGATCCGCCGGTTCCCCACCCCGTCGGCCGCGAGCAACAAGATCCGCGCCCGCTTCGCGGCCCCCGCCCGAACCGTCGAGGAACGAGTCCACCCCTCCAGGACCTCACGATCACCAAAGCGCAACACCAGGGCCGGAGCAGGACGATTCGCCATACCGCCATGATTTCAGATGCATAGCGTTCACCTATTTACGACACGCGACACTAGGAATTGCCGCACGCATAGGGCATCCGGCTAGCGCACGTCGGTCTTGCGCGCCATTCGCGATGGTTGCCACTCTCAAATCGGCACTTCACGGCACAAACCCAGTGGAAAACCTTAAGTCACGGCTCAGACATCGGAGTTGATGACACCAATGTCATGGTCGTCAAGTTTAGTTGGGTCGATATCGCTACGCATACACGAGTTGTCGTTGCTGTCGTTGCTGTGGTACCGCTCGTGATCGAGGCCAGCTGTGTGGCCAAACTCATGGCATGCTAAGCTATTCCAGTATGCGGTGCCTGTGCCACTCATGTAAGTAAGGTTGTAACTCAATTCGTAAACGTCACACTCCAAAAGCGTCGCAGTCCGGTTAACACAAGTTGTCCGCCCAAGAATGTTACGCCAACTCCCAGTGCTGCCATATTCGTGATCGAACACCTCGACATCGCCGCTTCCGGTGAGAGTGGCGTCCATCTTAGTCCTGTTGAGTTCCGCGATGCCGTGATCCGTTGCGACGACAGCCTTTGGGTCATCCAAGTCATTGCGGTCGACATAGTGATCTACATTGTCTGGATCGATCATCCCGTCATTGGAAGCGTCTGCTTGCACGGATAACTGAAGGAGGAGCAAGGAAAGAACCGCAATGGAAACCCCAAGCCGATTCATGATAGGAAGCGTTCTGGATCTGCGCACATCCGACAAGTTACTCCGCGTCAGCATTTCTAGCATCCCCTCATTTTCCAGATGTGTTTGGCAGAGACGCGGGCTTGGCCCTCCCGGCTATCGAGTCATCTATGGCCTGCTGTATCCGAAGCTCAACCCTGCTCGCATTTAAGTCTGCACCGAGTTCGGCCCAAGGGCCACCGTGGTGGCCACCACTGGGACTGAGTCCGGCCTTTCCTATCAACAATCGACCGAAGTCCGATGTGTAGTAATACGGACCAGAAGCGGTCCCGCCTACATCTGTCTGCAGATAAAAATAGCCGCGCTGTCCAGTTTTAGCCCAAGGCATATCTTCGTATGCGAACCCAACGCCGTCGGCCCACCAACCCTCCACGACCTTGACGGTTTCAGGCAGTTCGATTCCGTCCGGGTTATAGCGGATTCGGTCGACAGCAATGCGGAGTTCGCGAACGGTCTCCGACCCCCCGGCATCCTCCGGAAACGCGAACGTCTCCCCCGGTCCTGCATCCAGAATAGTTCCTTCTAAAACTATGTCAGAGCTCGCAGTAAGCGTTCCAAGGTCACGGTGATATACGGCGGGTTTCGAATAGGAAATTCCAGTAGCTTCTTCCGGGAACTCTTCACTATTAGCAGATGTCAATTGGCCTGCGGTTAGGAACAGATACAGCCAGATACCTGCGGCTACCAATAGGAGCACAACCAAAGCCGCCAAGATCTTTCGCCTGGTAGCGATTCGATTCATTCCGAGAACCTTTCATGCAGCGTGTTTTCAACGTATCACGAGAGCCCAGTAGCCGCAAGAGCCCGACGAGTAGCAGTAGAACTGCCCGTAAAAACGCCTTCAGTGCATCAACTAGGAATGCCCGCGAATCGGTAGCGCTGATGAGGGCTGAGGAGTGAGTTGTCGATGCGGTCTCGTGCTGAGGTCACCAGCAGGTATGCCAAGGCGTACGTGAAGGCGAGTAGGAAGGACAAAGGGCAGGTGGTCTCGGTGACGGGCTGGTCGCGAGATAGCGCACGAAGACGGTTGGCGGGGGCAACACAACGTGCACCGGGGCGGGCCGCTATTTCGCCACCCGGGTGCGCAAGCAAGGTCGAGATCGAGGCCTGGACTGGGGCGACGGGTTCAAAGCCGAGCGGCCCCACGAGTCTCCGGACACCGGGAGGTGCCGGATGAACATTCACGTGACTTCCGTCCTTGAATCGTCCCTCCCGGTTGGGTCCTCCTTGTCGTGCCACGGCCACTGCCATTGCGGTCCCCGTCGGTTTCGTTACCGCGTCCTTGGCCGAGGGATTCGATCACGGCTCCCGCGGCGCGCCACCGGTGTCGCCGGTGAGGCGAAGTTCGTACTGGGCTGAGCCTCATGACTGCCTGAAGGTCAGCCGCAGGTCCCCCGGGTGTCGATCCGGAGCCGCTGCACCCCCAAATCAAGTGCGGGCTGATCGGCAAAGCTCACGCCAACCAAGAAAGATGCGGTGGTGTTGAAGGCGACCGGGCTGGATCCGGGGACTGTGGTCGAACCCCAAGCACGCAGGGGATATTGACACTCGACGGCGCCCTCGGAGAACGCTTGCAGCTGCACCCGCCACTGGCTGTCGTGGAACAGCACGACCTCCCAGGTGATGTCGCCGCCGTCGACCGCGGCACCCGGCAGCGCTCCACGGATCGAGCAATAGTTGGTGCCGACCGTTGGCGCTTGGCAACTCGCGTTGACCTCGACGGTGACTTTGCGCGCCGCCTCGGCGTTCGATGCTGTCATGCCCCACGGGGCGATGACGAATACTGCGGCTAGCAGGACGGCCCACGCCGTCGCTGAACTCTTCTTCATCTGGTGCTCCTCGCTCGGGCCCCCATAACTCAGGATGCTCTCCCGTGGTGCGCGAGGACAAGGGCAGGGGAGTAAAGGACTCGAGCGGTCGCGCAGCTCAGGACGCCAGCAGCGCCGCACCTAGACAGATGATCGCGCCCACGCTGCGCACCCGGTCGGCCCGCACGAGTCTGCGCAGCTGTCGGGGTTGGGGGCCCGCGGCCAGACGGGTGTGCGCGGGTGCGGCAACCAGGGCGGTGGTGAGCATGGAGAGCCCGCTGCCGCAGACCGAGACGAGCACGGCGGCGTCGTACGACGTGATGAGCGCCCAGCCGCCCGCGGCGATCAGCAGGCCGTATGTCAGGACGACCAGCGGAGCGATTCCTCGGCTGTGGCGATAGTGGGCGAGAGACCAGTGGGCCGAGTCAACCCGGATCAGGGTGGGGTAGACCAGCATGGTGACGGTCAACTGGAACCCGAGATGCAGGGCGGCCGCAATGGTCAGTGCCTGCGGGGGGGTCATGAACAGACCTCAGGTGGCGAGTGAGCCACCGAAGATCTGCCACGCGAGGGCAGTCTTCGCCACGAGGCTGAGCACGAGATAGGCCTTCTCGCCGTACGCATAGTTGGCCCAGCGACCGATTTGGCGATATTGCAGCCACTGGTTGAGCGCAAAGCTCATGAAGAAGATGAAGAGCGAAACGATGATCCCGTAGACGAAGCCGGGGACGGTTTCCGAGCCGATCGTGTTGATGCCGATCGCGATCCACGGGGCGGCGCCGGCCACGCAGCCGAACCAGAACGGCACCATCGTGGTGCGCTCGCGCGAGGGCGGATTCATCAGTTCTTGGAGCCAGCCGAAGAGGATCATCGCGACGTTGGCGCCGATGATCGCGACCACGGCGGAGATGCCGGTGATGCCGTTGTAGAAGGCGATGAGCAGCACCATCACGGTGGCGCTGAAGGAGTATTCGATCCAGCGGAAGCGGTTGAGCCCCGACCGCAGATCCGCTTCGTAGCGGCCACGCAGCACGGTCGCGGTGAGCAGATGGTCGAGGGCCGCGAACCCCAGGAAGACCGCAATGGCCGCGCCGACGCGGACATCGAACATCGCCGCCGGAGCCGTGGCGGGCGTGCCCGGAGGTCCCTCGGGATATTGCGAGGTGACGGTGATCGCGAAGTCGCTGGCTAGCGCGAGTACGACGATCGCCTGGACGCCGTGCAGGACGGTGAGGCCGAGGTTCCAGCGGCGTAGTCCGCGCAGGCTTGAATCGTTGACGCCGACGGCTTCCATGACTGACCTTCGTCGTACGCCGGCAAAAGGTTGCCGCATCCGCGCGGCGAGACGAACGAGTATCTGGCCTCCGCTTGCCGACCTCCTCTTGATTGGTAGGAATCTGGAGGCAAAGCCATGCTTGTCATCGAGTTCGTCGTCCTTCTCGGCGTGGTCATCACGCTGCTTGCGTGGCTGTTCACTCGGTTCCTCCCGCCTCAGGTGCGCGATGCTGCGGACCAACGGCCCATCAGACCCAACGTCCTCTTCTGGTTCGTCGGCTCGATCACCGTCCTCGTGGGAGTGGTGATGATGATCGGCGGCGCGCTCGCAGTCGCCGACGTGAAGGATCCTTTCCACGGAGCAGGACCCGAGAGGTCCGCCGACGCCGCCAGCCTCGTTGCGTGGGGCGCCGTCGTACTGGTGAACGGCGCCTACGTCTGGAGGGGAGCGCGGCGCCGCGGCCTGCGCGATCGCTTCGGGCGACTGCTCATCATCGTCGGGTACGTCGTGCTCGGGATCGCCCTCAGTCAGAGCATTCATTCCTCTGTCGACCTCTGGGCCACAACGTCCGAGGAGGCGGCTAGAGATGTGCTCAACAGGACCATGCTGACCTTCCTCGGCTGGGGTGTCCCAGCTGCCGTGCTGGTCCGGCTCGGCGTTGTGCTCGCCCGCGAGAAGGTCCTGATGACGGCAGAAGCTAACGCCAACTATTGAAGGGCTGGATCTGCGGGCGGAGGTGGAGCCCGTTGACGAGGGAAGCACGCGCGGGGAGTGAGTACCCGATTGATATCTGAAGTAATTCAGATATCATCGGGGGCCATGACCACAACGGCTACCTTCTCCACCCTGTTGCGGGACCCCAACAAGGTGATCGCGAGCCTGGAGGAAGGTGATGTCGTGCTCACGCGACGCAATGCCGAGCCGCTTCGGATCTCGAAGGACCGCGGTGCCGTTCGTGAGCACGAGATGGTCCAAGCGTTCGCCCAAATGCTCGGCGCGTTGGTGCTCGACGATGACCACTCCGATCGACTGCTTGACCGGCTGCGCATTCCGTTCGGCTGGCTCGACTTCCTTGGCGGGGACGAACAACGCAGTTTCGCCGATGAGTTCTTCCGTACGGCGCGAGCGTGCGCCGCAGTCGGGAACTTCGAGCGGCTTGCGATCGAGGTCGGCAACTGGCATGAGACGGCGGTGGCCTATTCACTCGGTTTGCACGAGCGGCTGGACACCCTCGACTACCTGGATGTCGAAGTCGCTGCTGAGGATCCTCGCGCCAAGTGAGTCGAGCGCGAGGGACCGTAGCCCGTCCCGCTGCCGAACCTCGACCACACCGCGTCGTCGGTGTCGTAGGTAGTCGGAGGTCGAGTCAGAGCGTCGACAGGCTGGCTTTCTGCCGGCTGGGCCATTCCGATCTGTCGCCGTACGGCTGCAGCTTGCACGTGTCGCCGTACGGCTGCATTTACCAATTGTTGCCGTACGGCTACATTATGGTTGTGTCGCCGTACGGCGACACAGTCAGGGGAGGGGACGACCATGGAGATTAGAGCCCTGCAGGACGTGGCGGCGGCCGTGCGCGGCCGAAGACATTCGCTCAAACTGACCCAGGCTGCGCTGGCGAATCGGGCCGGCGTCTCCCGAACATTCATCTCTGACCTCGAAGCAGGGAAGTTGACCGTAGAACTGCGCAGCGTCATTGCTGTCGTCGAAGCACTCGGCTACACGCTTGCCTTGTTCGCTCCTGAGTCACTAGAGCCAGCGTCGACAACAATTAGCCCAACTGGGATAGACAGCCCCAATGAGTTCGACCTAGATGAGCTCTTGGATGACTACGACCGCGGGCGCTCGTGAGCACCAAATGCCTCGAGCTCTATATGGGTGCCGATCACGCGGGGACGGTCAAGCAGTTCGGCGGAGGCAAGCTCGCCTTCGAGTACAACCCACGCTACGCAAACCTATCGTCGGCTACCCCCATCTCGGTCTCCATGCCGAAGCAGGTCCAATCCCACTCCGACGGTCAGATCACCCCATGGCTCTGGGGCCTGCTCCCCGACAACGATGCAGTCCTCAGCCGTTGGGCACGGGAGTTCCACGTATCGAGCGGTTCGGCCTTCTCGATGCTTGCGACACCCGTCGGCGAGGACTGCCCCGGAGCGGTTCGCTTGGTCGCCCCTGAGCGCGTAGACGAGCTCGAGGCCCAAAGCAGTGCCCAGAGCAACGTCGAGTGGCTGAGCGACGCCGAGGTTGCGAAGAGACTGCGTGATCTACGTGCCGACAACACAGCTTGGCTCGGAACGCGGCATGGCGGCAGATTCAGCCTCGCAGGCGCCCAGGCCAAGACCGCTCTGCTCTTCCATCCGGAGAACGGTTGGGGCGCACCTCATGGCGCAACAGCGACCACCCACATCCTAAAGCCGGCCATCGAAGGTCTAGATGATCATGATCTCAACGAGCATCTATGCCTCTCGGCTATGCGCATCGCCGGCCTCCGCGCAGTGCGGAGTCGCATTCAGCGTTTTGAGGACCAGTCGGCCATCGTGGTGACTCGCTACGACCGTGTTTCAGTAAACGGCCTTCAGGTGCGCGTGCACCAAGAAGACATCTGCCAGGCTCTCGGCTTGCATCCGACACGGAAGTATCAGAACGAGGGCGGCCCTGGACCGAAGGAAGTTGCCAGCCTGTTCCGAAGAGTGATGCCTCGAGAAACTGCGCTGGAGGCGACCCAATCGTTCCTCGGCGCTCTTCTCTGGAACTGGATCATCGCTGGGACGGACGCGCATGCCAAGAACTATTCCTTAGTGCTGAACCAGAACCAGGTTCGACTAGCCCCGTTTTACGACGTCGCCTCGGCGCTTCCATATGACATTGCAATACAGAAGCAAAGATTGGCAATGAAGTTCGGCAGCACCTACAGAGCGAACCCTGTTTCAAGTCCGTGGGCCCGATTGGCCGCAGACCTGAATCTGACGGAGGGCGAGGTCCGTAGCCGCGCCAACAGTTTGCTTGCATCGGCACCCGACGCCTTCTCAACGGCACGACACGAGCCCGAAGTTCGGGCACTGAACAGTCGACTCTCGGCCAGACTGAACGATCTTGTTGCCGCACGAGCCCTGGACTGCAAGAAGCTGTTGGCCTAGGTCAGTAGCCACCCCCGGCGCCGCCGCCACTTCCCTAGCCCGCACGGCGTGCCCCTCGGATGTGTCGAAGCCAGGCCAAGCCGGCGAAGGGCAGCACGAGCGGGAGGTAGCCGTAGCCGCTGCCGAACCCCGACCACACGGTGTCGTCGGGGAACCAGTCCTTCTCGATGATGCTGAGGACACCCACGATCAGTACGCCGACCAGTTCGGTGCCGCAGGCGATCCACGCCACGCGTCGCCACCGATCACCGTCGCGGGCCAGACCGACCGTCGCGGCGACGTACACCATGGCCGCGACCGCGGACAGCGCATAGGGGATCGGCGCCTCCCCGGCCTTGGTGGCGAGTTGGACTGCCGAGCGTCCGGTGGCCGCGAGGGCGAGGATGGCGTAGAAGGCGATCAGGATCCGGCCGAATCCGGTACGCCGCGAGGGGGCTTGCCGTTGGGGCAGGGCCGCGTCAGGCACCAGACGCCGTCCAGATCTGGTCGAGCCGCAGCAGCAACACCGGGACCAGCAGCCCGGCAACGATGAAGACCGCGGTGCCGGCGCGGCTCCGCTCGCCCAGCGCCCAGATCGTGGCAGCGGGTGGCACCAACGCCAGGCCAATCAGATAGCCAACGAACGTCGGCCCCGACACCTCAGCGTCGGTCTTCACCAGCGCGATGATCCCGTAGATGAGTTGGATCACGGTGCCCAGCGCGAGGACCGCAACCGGGCCGAGCAGCCACCGGTCGGTCACCCGATCAAGCACGACGTACGCCGTCGCCACCGCCGCGATCAGCAACGACACCACGATCAGCGCGGTCTGGAGCCAGGGGGTCACGGGATAACCCTAGACACCTGGCATTCGCGGACGTGAGCGGCGACCTAGACCAAGGCGCCCTTCTTCATGATGAACGTCGGATGGCTTCCTTCGAACCACTCGCGACTGATGTGGGTGAGGGTCACGCGTTCGTTGAAGGCCCACGCGGTGGCCCAGATGTTCTGCCGGCGCGTCCCCCAGTCGAGGTCAGCCTCGGACGGGAGCGCGCCTTTGCGAGGAGGCTTGAAGCCAGCGTCAAAGCTGCGGCGGATCTTGCCGTGCTTGGCAACGGTGACGTAGGTATCCAACTCGACGGTAGTGATGAATTCGGCTGCGACGCCGCGACGCGAAAGCCGAGCCAACGCGCGATCGCTAAGAATCCCCAAGGGCGCGTAGATCACCACTGCGTGACCTCGACGCTGAACTTGCACTATCCGTGGCACCGCGTCGGAGCCGAGGTGCTCAAAGACATAGCCCAAGGCCTGATGAGGAGTCTTGTCTGCGGTCCGACGCTTAACCCCACCCAATGCCTTAAGGACCGCAGCCGGTCGGATACCACGGACCACAACGATGGTGTAGGTGTCCCAAGGGGTGTAGTTGTTGAGCCACGAGTAACGCTCTGGCATCGCCTCACGCGAACCCTGCCAATCCGAGGTCTCCCGCAGGGAGTGGTCTGGTCGGGCGCCGGCAGGCGCCGCCAAGACAAGGGCGCCCAGCAGCCCTGCGAGGAGTAGTCGGCATCCCTTGATGAGCATCGGCAAAGACTCGCACACGACTGCCGTTCCTGCGACCCATCTGCTGACCTTGGGCTCGGTGCGTGCACGATGTGGGGACGCGTCCTTCCGCGTGTGATCAGGTTTGTCGACCACGGGCAGATTGTCCGTCGGTTGGTGGTTGGGTTGCCACGTAGGGCATTCCGCCCAGAATGGGCGTGTTTCGAGACGTGGCGGTTCAACTGCCTAGCCCGGCTCGGTGGGCGAGCATGACGAGTTGTGCGCGGTCCCGGGCGTCCAGCTTGGTCAGCAGGTGGCTGACGTGGGTCTTGACCGTTGAGTAGCTGACGACCAGCCGGTCGGCGATCTCGAGGTTGGACAGTCCGAGGGCGACTGCGATAAGCACTTCTCGCTCGCGCTGGGTCAGGGGCGGTAGCTCGAGGTTCTCTCGTGGATCGCTGGTCTGGGTGAACCGATCGAGCATGCGCCGAGTGACCTCGGGCGCGAGAAGGGCATCGCCGGCGGCCACCACCTTCACGGCCCGTACGAGTTCGGCAGGTTCGGTGTCCTTGAGGACGAAGCCATCTGCTCCCGCTCGCAGCGCGGCTACGACGTATTCGTCGGCCGCGAATGTCGTCAGTACGAGGACTCTGACCCCGGCCGTCCCCGGGCTTGACGTGATGTGTCGGGTGGCCTCGATCCCGTCCATGCCCGGCATCCGGATGTCCATCAGGACGACGTCGGGGGTGTGGAGGCGGGCGGCGGCCAGGGCCTGCACGCCGTCAGCGGCCTCCGCGACCACCTCGATACCGGGCTCCGCGCCGAGGATGAGGGAGAAGCCGGATCGCACCAGAGCCTGGTCATCGGCCACGACGACGCGGATCACGTCGTCACCTCTGCCGGGAAGGTCGCTCGGACCCGGAAGCCCCCCTCGGGGCTGTGACCGACGGTGAGGTCACCGCCATAGGTGGCGACTCGTTCGCGCATCCCGGCCAGGCCGTGTCCCGCTACGGGCTCGACGGTGTGGTGGGCCGGTCCCCTGCCGTTGTCGGTGATCAGGATCTCGACCTCGGCTGGCCGGTAGGTCACGTCGACCGACGCACGGGTGGCGCCGGAGTGCTTAAGGCAGTTGGTGAGTGCCTCCTGGATGATCCTGTAAGCGGCCAGGCCGATCCCGGTGGAGAGCACACGGGGCACACCGTGCACTGCCACGACGGTGGGCAGGCCCGCCTGCGCGACGCGGGCAACGAGCGGATGTACGTCGTCCAGGGTGGGTGTGGGGGCACGCGGCGACCCGTCGCTCTCGGTCTCGGTCTCACCGTCGCGCAGGACGCCGAGGAGGTTGCGCATCTCGCCCATCGCCCGGCGACCGGTGCTCTCGATCTCGGCCACCGCGGTCCGTGCCCGGTCCGCGTCGGCGGTGTCCAAGAGCCGCCCCGCGGCACCCGCCTGCACGATCATCACGCTCATCGCGTGGCCGATGACATCGTGCAGTTCGCGGGTGATCGTCAGTCGTTCCTGGGTCGCTGCCAGAGACGCTCGCTCCCGCTCGGCGTCGGCGCGCTCCCGCTCGAGGGCGACCTGCTGCTCCGCCGTACGTACGTCGGCCTCGGCACTCTCTCGGCGAGCCCGGGTCGAGGTGGCCAGCAGGATGACGCCTGCGAACGCCGCACCGCTGATGACGGCGCCCTCCCTGCTCAGGTCGACCGGATCGAGCAGCGCCGTGAGGGCGAACGCGAGGATCACCAGCGCGATCGCACGACGGGAGTTGCGCGCGCTGCCCAGCGAGACGGCGGTGTACGTCGCGATGAGCGGCCCGATCGTGGCCATCCCGACAGTCCCCTTCAGCAGAACCAAACCGAGAACGCCGGCCAGGGTCACCGCGAGGGCCGTCAACGGCAACCTCCGTCGCACCGCGACACCGCCGACCGACACAACGGTCAGGGCGAGGATCATTGCGTCCGGGTCGCGGTTTGCGGCGACCGACTCGGAACCGCTGAGATTGACGACCAGGGTGACCGCGACACACACGACGGCCAGGAGCACGTCGAACGCGGTCTGACGTCCGGTCAGTGCGGGGACGGGACCTGCGGGACGTGTGGGCGACGCAGCGGCTGTGATCATTGGTTCCTGACTTCGCGTGGTTCCTCACCCTAGGCGTGGCGTCGACGCCAGTTCCTCCGTCTGGAGATGGAGATCGCACGGCCGGACCAGGTCTGCAGGACCGGTTCGGGTCGAGTCCCGCGGCCGATGCCGGCCAACCCCGTCCCTCGCGATGGTTGGCCCAGGCGCTCGACCGTCGGCGCCACCAGCCAGGGAGACCACATGTCCTCGCCGTTACAGCTCGTCCGGAAACACCCGCTCTCTGCGTTCGCCGTCCTAGCCTGCCTCTTCGGCTGGATGGTCTATGGCCTCGCCTTCGCCGGGATCGGGTCCCACCCGGAGAACATGCCTCTTGGCCCCGTCATGGCCGCGTTCGTCGTTACCTCCTGCCAGGGGCGCGACGAGCTCTTCGCCTGGGGACGTAGTCTGCGGCGATGGGCTGCGTCACCGTGGCTGTACGCCGTCGCTGTCGGAGCTCCGATCGCTTTGCACGTGCTCATCGTGCTGGTCAACCACCTGCTGGGGGCGCCGCTCCCCAGCGCCGGGCAGCTCGGCGCATGGCCCGAGATCCCGGTGACGTTCCTGGCGATGCTGGTGCTCGTTGGACTGGGCGAAGAGGCCGGCTGGACCGCGTTTGCCGCCCCGATCTTGCTGCGGCGCCACGGACTCTGGGGGGCCTTCGCGGTCCTCGCGCCGCTGCGCATCTTCTGGCACCTGCCTCTCATGATCACCGGTGACATGCCGGTCGTGGTCGGCCTGCTCGGCAACTCCGGCTTCCAGCTGATCGTGCTCCAGATGCTGCGCCACCGCCGCGGCTCCTGGACCCACGCCGCGGTCTGGCACGCCATGCTCAACGCCTTCGGTGGCGCCTTCTTCTTCACCATGGTCACCGGCGCCGACAAGGAGCGCCTCGGCACGCTGCTCGGCCTGATCTACGCATGCGTCGCGCTCCTCACGCTGGTCCCGGCCCTGCTCCGCCGACGCCAGGAGGAGGAGCCGATCGACCACCCGATCACAGAGGCGCCATCACTCGCGTCCTGAGAACCAGATGCAACCCCGCGCGGCACTGCCGCGTCCTGAGAT
This sequence comes from uncultured Actinomycetota bacterium, assembly GCA_963814245.1. Classification (GTDB taxonomy): domain Bacteria; phylum Actinomycetota; class Actinomycetes; order Propionibacteriales; family Nocardioidaceae; genus Nocardioides. Next base: position 335,865 of record CAWFBY010000001.1, on the reverse strand, counting down.
TGACACAAACCAAGGAGAATCATGAACACCAGAACCACCATCCTCGGCAAGTCCTTCGTCGCCGCAGCGCTGCTCACCGCCGCGCTCGTGCCGGTCGCCACCGCAGGCACCGCCTCGGGAGCGGTCACCGACGAACGCGCTGCCGCGCCGCGCACCCAGCTCACGTTCACCGTCGACGACTGCGAAGGCTGCGAGATCCAGCTGACCAGCGCTCTCGGCACCATCGCCGAGGCCAACGCCGGCGAGGTCGACATCTGGAACTCCAAGACCCGAGTGGTCAAGGACGGCTCGGTCACGTTCGACATCTTGACCAAGCGCACCTGGGGCATGTCCGTCGCGGTCCACGCACCGTGGGAGGGCTTCACCGGCTACCGCACGACCGTGGCCTGGCGCTACAACGGCAATCTGCAGGGCGACACCGTCACCCTGGAGCAGGCCGTGACGAAGAAGAAGGCCTCCGCCTGCTGGGAGGGCGTTCGTCGTCGCAACGTGACGGTCCCGCTCGTCGTCGATGAGGTCGAGGTCCGCGGACAGGAAGGCCGCGTGGCGGGCAGCATCGCCTTCGTGCCCACCACCAACAGCTGGCTGCACCCGATGCGCGAGGCCCAGAACGGCGTCCTCGGCTCGCAGGACGTCAACATCTGCCACTGACCACGCCACCCGCGACACGCCAGGGACCGCTGCACGACTTGGTGTCACGCTGACTTAGCCCATTCCGCCGCCTGTCGGGCGCAACCGATCCGCTCGACCCTGCCGAGAGCCGGGCGTTGCGATCACCGGCATATTGCCGACGAGCGTGCACTGCGGAGACGGCTTTGACAGAGTCAGAGGTATGACTCGAACGGCGTTCTATGACCCTGTGGGCGAGAACACGGTTCATGGAGAGATCGGCCCCGACTGGCAGGTTGCAGACCTCGTGCAAACGGTCCTCGGTCTTTCATCTGGTCGCGGACGTCCGGCCGCCGAAGTCACCTGCGAGGACGGCTCATCGGTGACCCTCGGGACCGACGGTGACCGGGCGCATCTCGTGTGGGTTGATTCCCTTGGCCAGAGCTTCCACAGCGTCGGCATTGGGGCAGGAAGCGCGATGGTCTACGACTACTTCGGATCGTGGTCGGAGGCCCCGGGCGACTGCCTTGTGCGACTCTCAGACGCGCTGGATGCGCTTGAGCAGTTCGCATCGCATGGTTCTCCGGCTACAGAGCGGGTGATGTTCCAGCCGGACTGAAGAACCCAAGAACGTCCGACCTTGCCGCCCGACAAGCAGCCGATGTGCGGTAGCTGTCAGTCCGTGGTCGCGAGCACTGGCGGATGCGATCTGACGGTGAGCACGCCGCCGACGGCGAGCAGGAGGAACGCGATGACGCCACTTGCTACGGCTGTTGTGAACCGGGTCTTGTTCGCGGCGTAGCAGTCGGATGCGACCTCTTGGAAGTACGGCTGGGAGTGCTCTCCGCCGGGACCCTCGGAGTTACTATTCAGCACGGCATCCCACGGAGCGACGACGCAGCCGACGACGCCCGCAGGGCCCTCATCGCCGAGGTCCGAGGCACTCACGTCCACCGCTGTGTTGTCGAAGGCCATGAACAGGGCGAAGGCGAGTGACACGCAAGCAGCAGCAAGACAGAGCGCGGCGACGCGGCGAGAAGTCACGGCCGGACTCTATTCCTAGGAGGGGCCGGATCCGCACATGCCGCAGTCAGGGTGCCCCATTCCGCCGCGAATCGGGCGGGCAGGATCAACTCGACGTTGCCGATGTGCGATCGCGGGGTTGACAACCGCGATCTGGGCGAGCGCGTCATAGTGATAGGTGTCCCATCGCGAAAGGGGCGAACGTGATGCGCTACCCCACGGCCGCGCTGGTCGTCTGTCTCTTGCTGGGGGCTTGCTCAGGGTCACCCTCAGGGACCCGATCGGTCCCTCAGGAGAGCGCCAGACCATCGGGATCGGTCTCAGGATCACCATCCGATGCCTCCTCACCATCAACGAGGCCAACTCGGTGCCAGGACGACTCGAAAGTCACGCGTCCGGACCGGGTGTTGGTGTTCTTCGCGTGCAAGGCGACGAACCAGCGCACGGTTGCCGTGCAACGTTTCGTCGATCCTGGAGCCACCACAGAGCAGCGCCTGCGTCGGGCCCTCGTTGCCTACGTGGCGGGACCCAACCGTTCCGAGAGCAGGTACCTCGTCTCCTTGGGATCCCGACGGATGCTCAATGGAGTCTCGATCGTCGGCAACCGGGCCATCATCGATTTGGACTTGCGAGTCGGCCACTTGCAGAGCACCACGAGCGCGCAGTCCGCCCTGCTGTGGTCGCAGTTGTCAGCGCTCGCGTTCCAGTTCCCCGACGTCAGACTGATGGAGCCCAGGTTCAACGGCAGCTGCTTCGACTTCGGTGATGCAGTCCAGGCCGGAGCATGCCTTGTTGCCAAGCGTGGCGACGGCTACCTGACCAACGGTTAGCGCCTGCCCGCCATCCGCAGGGACCACCCGCACCTGCCACGAGTCCTGCGGCCAGAAGATCGCTGCATACCGCCGCCAGTCGCACGCACCCGATCCACTCGACCATGTTGGTATGCGGTCGTCCGGCAGGCAGGTCTTCCATACTTGCGACTATGGCGAAGAAGGCGCGGGCGCGTGGCGTCGCCCGAGTGCGAGGCACAGATGAGGTCTGGATAGACCACGCCGTGATCGAGCCCGCCGACCTCGACTGGCTCGCGCCGGTGCGGAGGCTCACGTTGTGGGCCGTCGACGTGCCGGAGGGCTTCCTAGGGACCTTGCCGAACTTGGACTGGCTGGACGTCAGGGGAGGGTCGGGAGCGTCCGCGAACTTCGTCATCTGGTGCGAACGGCTTCGGTGCCTCCAGATCAACCAGGTCAGGGGACTGTCGGATGCTTCGGCGGTCGGCGAGCTCGTGACCTTGGAACTGCTCAGCCTCTACGGGCTCCCCAAGCTGGTGGTTCTTCCCAGCATGGCTCGCCTGCGGTCTCTCGCCCGGCTAGAACTCGGTTCCCTCAAGGGCCTCGAAAGCCTCGCTCCCGCGCTCGACGCACCCGCGCTGGAGGAACTGTTCCTCATTCGGGCAGTGTCGATGGAGGTCGACGATCCCCTGCGCATCCGCGATGCGTCACAGATCGAGGCGTTCTCGTGGTTCGCAGAAGATGTACCGGACCGAGTCTGGGTACCGGTGGTGCAGGTGGTCGGAAAGCCCCCGGCTCGTGCCGTCATGCCTTCGGACTGGTTCGCCGAGCGCAACTGAAAAGTGCACGCTCTTGCCGCTCTCAGGGTGCGTCCTACCGCCGCCAGACGGGCGCACCCGATCCACTCGATCATGCTCGATATGCGGGCGCGGCTGTGGTTCTTCCACGTGGTCTCGCATTGTGTCCGGGTCGCCTGCTGGATCGGCCGATCTTGGCTTTCCGTTGAGTGTTGACGGCTGGCCCGGAGGCGAGGAGGGTGGCAAGGAGTCGCTCGGGACAGGTACGGCCGACCGCGCCGCCCCAGAAGCCCAGCGGCTGCAGGAGGGCGAGCACATGAAGATTCTACGATTGATGCTGCTTGGCATGGTGAGCGCAGTGATGGGACTGGGGCTGATGGCTCCGGTTCAGGCGGAGGGCACGACGCAGATCGGTGGGGACGCGGGGTTCGACGGCGCGTGCACGGACCCGCCCGTGGGGTTCGACGACTATCCGGGGCTGACTCTGATCGGGGACCTGGAGGGCTGCCTGTACACCAACGTGGTGACGTCGGTGCAGAAGCCGTCCGGGGTCTGGATCGAGACCGGGCACGAGACGTTCGTCGGGTCGCCGAACGGCGGGGCCGAGGGGACGTTCACGACGAACTACCGGTTTGAGGGGAAGTACGAGCCGGGCTTTGTCGTCGAGATCTTCGGGCGCTGTCAGCACCCGATCGCTGCGGGCTCGGGGACCGGCGGGTTCGAGGGAGCCGAGGGTCGGATCGACTTCAAGGACATCATCGGTGACCCGATTGTCTACGTGTACCGCGGGCACATCAGGCTCGGCTGACGGCAGTCGGCTAGCGCCGCCCCCGTCCCGTCGCCACGACGGGACGGGGCAAGCCGCCACCTCCACGTCCACCACGTCGCCACCGCACTCACATGCCGCGAGTCGCGCGGCCAGGGACCTGCTGCATTCCGCCGCCTGCGGACGCGATCCTCCATGGCCCTGCATGGGGCTAGCGTCGTGGGGTCCAGGTGCCCGGCCGCGTTGGCGGCGAGCGGGTCTGGGACAGGGTGGATCGCCGCGTGAGGTGACTCCATGTCAGGCGCGACCACTCTTCTGCCGTTCCAGCCCTCGACGATGTCGACCGCACAGTTGGCGGCGGTGTCCTATCTGGCCCGGTACTCCGGGCACACCCATGCCCTGTACGCATCCCAGTTGCGGCGCTGGTTCGGCTGGTGTGAGACCAACAGGCTCGACCCGCTGCTCGGGATCCAACGCGCGCACGTCGAGCTCTACATCCGTCAGCTCGGGGAGTCCGGGCTGATGGACTCCTCGGTGAGCACGATGATGCACGGTGTGCGTGGGTTCTTCCGGTTCGCCCACATCGACGGACTCATCCCAGCCGACCCCGCGGTCTATGCACGGCTCCCGAAGGTGCATCGTGACGAGACCCGCACCCAGGGCCTGGATCGGCTCGAGTTGATCCGGTTCCTCCAGGTCGCCCAGACCATCACCGTCCACCACGGCGCGCTGGCCTTCCTGCTGGGGATCAACGCCCTGCGCGCCTCCGAAGCAGCAGCGGTGCGGATTGAGGACTACGCCGAAACCCTGCGCGGCCACCGGGTCCTGCACCTGGTCGGCAAGGGCAACAAGCCGGCCACCATGCCGATCACGGTCCCGGTACTCCGAGTCCTGGTAGCCTGCCGCGGTCAACGGGCCGCCGGACGGCTCATGCTGCGGCCGATCTCGGGCAACCCGGTCGACCGCCGCGACGTCTATCGGATGGTCGCCCGGATCGCGAAGGCCGCCGGGATCCCACGGCACATCAGCCCCCATTCGCTGCGGCACGCGGCCATCACCAACGCCCTCGATGCCGGCGTCCCGCTGCGAGACGCCCAGATCCTGGCCCGGCACGCCGACCCGCGCACCACCGAGCACTACGACCGCGCCCGCGGCAACCTCGACCGACACGGCGTCCACTTCCTCACCGCCTACGTCGCTGGCGTTTGACAGCCCGCGCGCCGTCTGCGTCGGGTCCGTCCACCTTGACCCAGTGTCGACCTGGCGAAGATCACAAGAGTCGCGGGCTTGGCTTCCCGGGCCGCGCCAGTCGACGGGGGACTTACAGTCGAGGGGTGGAAGGAGACCGCTACGCCCTGTGCCGATTCGTTGAGTTCCCCGATCGTGACATCCGGTATGAGATCGTGACGGTCGAGAGCCTTTCCGGAGCTGAGCACGATGACCTTCGTGATCGCTACCTCAGGGTCGTGCGAGGGAACCACCCGCCGATGCTCGAACTACTAGCCGAGATCGTTGAGGACTTCCGGTTGCAGCGCGTCCTGCTCACCGTTGGGGTCGGAACCGGGGTCCCTAGCCTCAAACTGGCCAGGCGATTCGCCGGAGGGCTCACGTGACGGCGTTCGCAGCGACGAACGCCGTCTACTCGTTCCAAGAACATGCGATCACGGCCGCCAGGCGGGCGGGCGGGCGGGCGGGCGGAGACGAATTGGCAGGACGAGTCAACGCAGAGTTCGAAGGCGTGTACGCGCGAAGATGGGCCTACTTGCTGGCATACCAACTTCGACGAGCGTTCACACACGTAGATCTCGGGGCCATCAGTTACACCTCGAGACGAGACAAGGACGATGAAGCGGGCGGGACTGCTGCACGATCGGGTGACAGGTTGTCACCTACCACTGCATCACGCCCATCGATTGTCTAGACCCTCTCGAACATGGAATCGCCCGCCCTGTACTGTGCGGGAGTCCTGAAGCCTGCATCTCGGAGGATCGCTTGAAGAAGACTGGATCCGCACTCATCGCCTTGGCAATCGCCGCATCGGCCCTGGCCTTTGCTCCGCAACCTGCGTCAGCCGACGCCGTCGGTGCGGGTGGATCGTTCGTCTCAGTGCCCTACGGACGTCTCTTGGACGCCACCGGGGCCACAGCGCTTTCGTCCCAGGAGTCCCGTTCTGTTGCCGTCCTGGGCCGAAACGGGATCCCCACAACTGGGGTTGGCGCGGTACTAGTGGATGTGTCTGTAGTGACCACCACCGCGTCTCAGACCAACATCCGAGTCTGGACGACCGGTAGCGCTGCGCCCACCTACAGCCACCTTCAGGTCACACCCGCCACAGCGCCGCGTTCGACAACTGTGGCGGTGGTTCCCGGCCCAGATGGAAACATCAGTGTCTCGAATTCAGCCGGATCCACCGCACTCAACATCGACGTCCAGGGCTACTTCACGAGCGTCGGCCCTTCGGGCCTTATCCCTGGCGGCTTCGTCCCGGTCAGCCCAACGAGACTCCTCAGCACTTCAACGGGTCTCGGGGTTCCGCAGGCTGAACTCGGAGCGGGTGCTTCATTGACTGTCACACTGACAGGGGGCGGCATCCCATCAAACGCTGGAGCCATCTTCGCCGCCATTCGAACCGAGGACATTGAAGCTGACGGAAGCCTGAAGATCGTCGCGGCTGGCGACCCAATTGCATCCGCAAAACCCCTCGTCACCTACGCTGTTGGCACTGGCCCGAACGACATGGGTGCCTCTCTCCCGCTGTCGCAGACTGGCTCGATCACGATTGTCAACACAGGGTCAAGCGACATCGATCTCTCGATCGTGGCTCAGGGCTACTTCTCTCGCAGCACCACCGAGGGAGGCGGCTTCACGTCAACTAGTCCGGTCTTCGTTGGCACTTTCACACTGGCAGCGGATGAGACGAGAGAAGTTGGCGTCGGGGGGATCGCGGGCGTGCCCACCTACGGGGCGGCAGGTGCAATGTTGGCGGTACGGGTGAAAGACACCAGCGGCGCCGGGTTTGGGTACCTCGATGTCTGGCGAGCGGGCGGCGCCTACGCGCCGGTAGGCCTGGTGGGTTGGCAACTCGGAGACCCGGTAGACCACTCGACCACCGTCGTAGTCCGCCCCGGGGCACAGGGAAAGATCGCTCTCCACAATCGGAGCGGCGGGCCAGCTACTGTGGTCCTTGTCCTGGAAGGCTGGTTCTCCGCTCCCAAGGTCATGACTCCGCAGGATGAAGCGACATATGTGACGCAGGCGACTGCCGCCGGCTACGACAACGACTGGATTTCCCAGGCGAAGTACGACCTGACGATGGTCGCCTCTACGCTCTTGAGCGTCACCGCGACCGAAACCGGATCCGAGGAAGAGTATCTGGGAGAGTCCAAGGACCCCGGCCTCTTCAACGAGGGCTTTGAAGCCGGGTACCAGGCAGACCGCTGCAAGACGAAGGGCCGCAGGCTGGTGGGCGAGAACGTCTTCCACGCTGACATGTGGGACTTCAGCCAGACACTCACTTGGTGTTGGAGGAACGGCAGCATCACTTCAAGGGGCTCTGACTGGAGTCAGGGGACTCCTGGACCGTTCTGGGAGTTTGTGAGGCTCTCGCGTGACGACTCCACCTTCAGCGCTGATAAGTCGCAGTGGATTCGCGGCCGCGAGGGCTTCTTCAGACAATGCGTGCCCTATCCGGGGGGGAAGGTGTGTTCTCACAGTACATACGCGTACATCAAACACACGGTTCGCGGTAACGGCACGTATGAGATCTACGCGGAGGTCCACTGATGAACATGGGTAGGCTCGCCTCGTACCCGTCGAAAGACCTCGGTAAACTATTCCTAGCGCTCATACTCGCCGCGGGAGGCTCCTTCTTTGCATTGCTCATTGACCTGACTTGGGGTGCGATCCTTGGCGGCGTCATTATGGTCGCTTTGGCAATCGGCGCATGGAGGGCGCGGGGAGGCATCGACGCGATCGCTATGCTCATTCTCGCCACGACAGGTGTGGCTCTGATCGCGTATGGAATCGTTCACTGAGGCCGCGGAGAGCGCACCACCCCCGCCAACTTCTTCGTCATTGACTATCCCGCGAAGCCCCGCAAACTACAATGCCTGGAAACCGGCTCTTCACCGTTGGGTGTGGGGTAGGCCGCCTGCGATGAGGAGCATTCTGAGTCGGTAGTTGTCGCGGTTGGTGAAGCCGCGGGCGATGCGGCGGTGGAGTTCGATGAGGCCGTTGATGGCCTCGGTGCCGCCGTTGGATGCGCGGCCGGTGTCGAAGTCGCGCACTCGGTCCACGTGCCGCCCTTCTGCCGCGCACACCCTCCGGGGAACGCGGCACTGCATACCGCCGCAATTGGGGCTCTGCATCGGTTCGCCATGTAAGCGGATGTCGAACGCGCGAATGGGCGGCGCCAACTGACTCAGAGGCTGGCCAGCAGATCGCGCACCTCGGCGTGCGAGGAGTTCTCGGCGAGAACGCGCTCGAGATCCTTCCGTGCCATAGCGGGCTTGCCTTCGCGGATGTACCCCTTGGCCCGTGCGACCAGCGCGAGATGTCTGATGCCGACATCACGGGCCTTTGATTTCAGGGCTTCTTTGAAGCATTCGCGGGCTGCTGTTTCGTGGCCTTGACCCTGGAACGCCATGCCTCGGTATGTCAGGAGCAGCGCCGTTGGATCGTCGACGTTCGTGAGTCCGTTGGTCACTTGGACAACGTTGTCGTGCCAGCTGAGCACGAGGTACAACTCACACAGTGAGACTGCTGCGATGAGCGAAGGGTCGAATCGCTCGACGACTTCAATGGCTCTCCGTGTCTGGCCAGCCTCTTGCTCAAGCTCGGCTAGGGCGAGGCCCACCGCGTCGCGACAGAGAGGCAGAGTGGCCGACACCCCCGTGGCAATGCCGATAGTGACGCGGGCGTCGCTCAGGTACTTGGCCACGAAGGGGTGGGCTTCGATGGCCCCACCTTGCCCCCAGACCCAACGGAGGATCTCCAGCGCCCTGGCCGCTTCGCCCGCCTGGGAGGCGATGAGCCCATCGACAGTTGCTGCGACCAGCCGAGCCTGTGGGTGAGCCTGAGCGATTCTCGGGAGATCTTGGAAGTGACCGCCCATCACGGCGGCGTACAACTCCTTCTCCCACCTGGGCGCAGTAAGCCCAGGTTTGGCTGGCGGCGCGACGGAAGCTGGAGGCGGGGCGGCACCCCGACCGGGACGCGAGGGCGAAGAGATGGTCTTGGTGTGGTGGACCCCGGTGCCCGGCAGGCCAAGCGTTCGCGTCGTTCGTCCGGATGCCGTTCTGGTGACCCTGGCGCCGGTGGTTCCGACCGACGTACTGATGCCGCTCTTGCTGACCGTCATCCGAACGCCGGGCATGACCTTGAAGCTCTTCCGTGCTTGGAATCCCATCGGCTCAACTCCCGGACGGCTGCTGGGCTCAGGCTAGTAGGCGGTCCGACAGGGCGGGCAGCGGAGATTATGAGGCGGAATCCCCCTCTGAGTCCTGGGGTCGTTCGACCTGCTTAACCATCCACGCCGCTACGGCGGCTGTGACCGCACCAACCATGGAGATGCCCACCACCATGAGCGCGACGCCGATGACCCGGCCCTGCGTCGTGACCGGGTAGACGTCGCCGTAGCCGACTGTCGTCACGGTCTCGCATGCCCACCACAAGGCTGCGTCGAATTTCGTGATGTTCGCGCCTGCGGCGTCCCGCTCGACGTCCAGGATCGCGATGCTTCCCAACCCGACGGATGCGATGGCAACGCCGACGACGTAGGTGGTCACCTGGCCGACGAGGTTCCCTGCCGCTGACCTGTTCAGGACCCTCGCGAATGCAAGCAACCGCAGCATCCGCAACGGCCGGAGCATCGGCAGCGCGATCAGGGCGACGTCGTACCAGTGTCGGATCGCATAGCTGCGGCGATCATCGCTGGCGAGCCAGATGCGCGCAACGAAGTCGGCCACGAAGGCGATCCAGACCGTCCAGGAAGCAACCCCCAGAAACGTGCGCAGGTCGTTGTCCATGCCTGTGTCGAGCACGGGCCAGGCATAGGCCACCAGGAACGCGACCGCCAGAAACAACAGCGGGATCTCGCTTTTGCGTTCCCAACGTTCGACCCGAGTCACCCGTTCAGGTTAGGCGACCTTCGGGATCCCACGGGTGAGCCTCGCTAGCGATCCCGATCAGCCCTACTGGTCCTTGTCTTTGTCCTTGTCCGGCTTTGGCAGCGGAATCTTGAACACGGGAGGCGTCTCGACGCGCACGTTGTCTCGGCCCACCTTCTTGCGGATCTTCGCCTCGAGGGCATCGGCCCGCTTGACGAGGTCCTTGTGGTCGACGACCGTGCCGGTGAAGTCGACCAGTTCCACGATCCGCCTGCCCAGCACAGGGATGCGCCCCTCCCGGAGGTCGAGCACCAGCGGCATCAGCTGCTTGGTGGGCAGGCGCAATGGGTTCCCGTGGCTGGTCCGCACGAAGTGTCGGCGCAACTTGAGCCCGTCGAGTTGAGCGTGAAAGGGGGGCGCCTCCTTCTCCTTCTTCGGGTTGTCTTGCAGCATCTGGATGAGCCGTTCCATCCGGCGTTGTCGGCGCTCCAGATCCTTGAGCAAGCCATGCGACTCGTCGGCCAGCCGCATCGCCTGGTCGTGGGCGAGTTGATGTTGTGTGCGCCCGGGCGGCACAGCCAACGAGAACGCCACCCCCCACCTCGTCCCCATCACCCGGCCGCGTCCCGGGCCCAGGAAGGTGGCGGACAACTCCTCGACGATGTTATGGACATAGGCGGCGAAGCGCGGGTGGCACGCCACCATCACCTCGTCTCCGCCGAGCAGGATCTGCACGTCGTCCTCAAAGGCGCCGAGCGGGCTGGCGGCCTTCTTGAAGGCCCGCGCCGCTTCCACCGACCCGTCGGTACGCCGCACCGAGGCGCTGTGTTTGAGCAACCCGTGATAGCGGCCAAAGACCTGGGTGACGAAGTCGTAGGTGAATCGCTGCATGTGGTTGACCGGCTCGGTCGCTTGGATCGTGGCCTCCAGCAGGCGCCGCCCGCTCAACTTCTCATCGAGGATGCGGTTCGTCGTGGCGTCGTACAACAGCGCGGTCTCCACACCGACATCGCGGACGTCCATCATGAAGAAGATGCGGGCCGCATGGTCGGCGGCGCCGGCAAAGAACATGAACTCCGAGGTGGCCCCCAGCACGGCGATCTCACGTTGCCTGAGGTCATGCGTCAGCAATTCGGTGGCTTGCCGGATGTCGATGGGTTTGGCGGGGTCCGCCAACTCGTCGAGGACGCGCACCGCGAGGTTGTGCTGTTGTCGGACCTCAAGTGACATCTCGGTGACCAAGAAGTCCTTGATGAAGTCGATGACGTTGACGATCATCACCCACAGTTCCAGGAGCTGGATCTGGGTCGACGCGACATACTTCACGTTCGGCCACGGCGGGTTGACCAGGCGTCCCTTGCGCACGTCGCGGATCACGTCCCGGTTGGCGAGGTTCTGTCGCACCAGGAAGGCCACCGTCCACACCGTGTCGACATAGATGCTGTTGTAGTCGGTCAGATCCGGCTGGTTCCCGATCGGCGTCGACATGAAGGCCTTGATCCCGGAGGCGGTGCCGGCCACCCTGAGGAAGTCCGCGTGAGCGAAGCCCTTGCCCCGCGGGTCGAACTTCTTGTCGGGCTTCGCGGACTTGCCATACTTTCGGGCCTTGTGGCTCCTGACAGACGACCCCTTCGAGATGTAGCGGGCGATGGCCGCGCCCTTCAGCGCCTGCGTCAACAACAACATCACGGTGAGCACCACATCACTCGTGGGTGAGCCCGTCGCCAAAGTGTCGGTGCCGAAATAGATGTCGAACTTATAGTTCTTGTCCCTCTCCAAGGCTCGTTTCAGCTCGCGCGCACCGTCCTTCTTGGACTTGGGCAGGAACTCGTCGATAAGGATCTGGCGAAGCACCTTGTCCAGTTCGCGCAGTCGCTTGTCGAAGTCGGCTCTGGCCTGCTCCTGGGTGAGGAACAGTGCGGTCTTGTAGTCCTGACCCACGACCACAAACTGCGGCGGAAACAAGCGCCGGATCTCCTGTTGCCGCCGGGCAATGAACTGCTGATGCAACGTATAGCCGAGCACGTTGTCGTTGAGGTCCTTCACCCCCGTGTTGTCGCGAGCCTGCCCCGGGAACAGCAGCGCATAGACGGTGAGCCCGCCCTTGCCGGTCGCCGTGCCCAACTTGGAAATCAGCCGATACAGCACGGCCGTGCGCAGTTGTCGGCCGACAGCCACCTCGAGGTCGGCGCGATCCTGCGGGCTGTGCGTGGTCTGCGCCAAGAGGGCTCGGATCCGATCAGCGAGCAACCACACCTGAGCAACGGTTTGGTCGTCGTCGCTGAAGTACGCCGGGTCGACGACGTAGGTCTCGTTCTCCAGCGTGGGGTCAACGCCCGGTCCGGGATCGCCCATGGCGCGACCTCAGACCTCTTCCCAATCCCAGCTCTCCGGATCGGTGCGCTCCCACTCCGGCAACGTCTCCTCGCGGCGTACGATCGCCAGCGGCGTTGGCACCCGAGTGAGCCACGGCTCGCCCACGGGGATCTCGCCCTGAGGCGCTCCCGTGCGTTCCTCGATCTCGGTCACGATGGGCAGATATTGCGGATCCTCCACGGTGGGTTCGCCTTCGTCGTTCCAGATCCGCAGCGTCTCCAAGTAGTAGGACACGGCGCGTTCGAAGCCCGGGCGGGCGGGGACGACCACGCGCGCCGCACCGGCCTGCAAGAACTCCAACAAGGTGGGGTCCACGTCCTGGCGCAAGAATCGATCCGCCCAACGGTCGCCCCGACTCCAGAAGTAGGGATAGCAGACATATTGCAGCTGATCCCACTCGAAGGCCTGCTCGAAGAAGCGGGTGAAGGAGCCGAGCTCGGCAGCGTCTTCGAAGTCGAAGTACGGCGGGTCGCCGTCTTGGACCGCGTCGAAGCCTTCGTAGCGCTGGCGAGTCACGATCGAGATGCAGTGCTTCTTGAGCTCGGCCTTGATCGTCTTCAGGTTCTGGGAGGGCGGGGCACCGAACCGGGTGGTGGTGTTGGCCTTCTCCGCCTGTGCCGCCGCCTTGAGATCGGCGACGGTGGCTTCATAGCGCGCCTGCAGATCGGCGTACGCCGCCGAAAGTCGGTCATAGGTCTTGATCTGCCACCGGCGATAGGCCTCCGGCGAGCGCAAGAAGACAACCTCGACCGCGAGCGAGTAGGAGTTGGTTTCGAACGCCACGGCGTGCACCGGCAGTTTGCTCTGCGGTTCGTAGACCGTGCTTTCGGCGAGCAGGAACAACTCCAGCGGCTCGGCGCCGATCTCGTGACCTTCACCCACGTCGATCTGGCCACTGCCGGGGATCCACACGAGTTGCTCGTGGCCGACCGTGATCGCGATGGCAAGCGAGTCGTCGGTCAGCGCGAGTGGTCGGACCAGCGCGCGGAACGGAACGTATCCCTCGGGCGTGCTGAGGTCCTGCTGGAGCACGCTGCGCGGGTGGCCCTCCTCGCCATCATCGGGGGCGTCTTGGCCGTGCACGATCGAAGCTGCCGCCGTCACGAACACCGGCGGGGGCGGCTCGATCCCTTCGGCCGAGAAACGAGCGGCCAGCCCCGGATAGTTGGTCTCGTCGATGGCGGTGAAGTCCGCCACGAACGCGTCCAGGCGGGGCGGTGGGGTGGGCAGGTTCAGGTCTGCCTGGGAGCCCTCCAGGTGCCACAGGTAGGACGCCGGCTCGGGCACCATGAAGTCGAACATCTGGCGGATGCCGTAGTTGAAGATCTGGCTTTCGTAGACCTTGTCGAGGAACTGATAAACCCCCGCGCGGTGCTGGCTGCTCGGGTTGGTGAGCTCGTGGAGGTTGGTCTCCTCTTCCTCATGGAGCAGCTTGCGCACCCGCTCCTCGCGCACGCGCTCGACAACTCGTTCCAACGACCGTTCGATGACGTCCTTGGTGTAGCGGGTGGCGCTGCGCACGCTCTCCTCGGTCGAGGTGCTTGAGGTCGTTTGCAGGTTGCTCGCGAAGTCGACGGTGGGACCGTATTTCCCGGAGATGCTGAGCCCGAAGCCAAACTCCTGGTCGCGCTGCACGGTGCGGGCCATCTCCCGGTTCAACTCGAACCGCTCGGCGGTCTCCAGCTCGGTCTGCTTCTCCTGGGTGGTCTCGCGCTCCAGCGTGATCGTCTCTTCGGAGCGGTCGAGCCTGCGGTGGGTGCGTGACTTGGTCTCGCCGGCAAGCACGTTCTCGACGTGCGCGATGTCGGTCCGCTCGTAGGACTTCAGATGCTGCTTGACGACCAAGAGGTCAGCGACGCCGACGTCGCGCAGATAGGGCAAGTCCTCGGTCGGGACCGGTGGTGGCGGCGGATAGCTCGGCGGACTCGTCGGCGCCATGTTGGCGTTGCCTTCCAAGGCCAGGATCAACGCCTCGAAACTGTCCTCGGCCGGGTCCAAGCTGAGCTGCGTGATCAGGTCCAGCGCTGGCCCGGAGAGTTGGCCACGGCCACGATCATTGAGTCGGTAGCCGCCGCCGCCGCGGCGCTGCTCTGTGCCCGCGTCGTGATCGAGGTACGCCGGACGGGCCAGCCTCACCAGTTCGTCAACCACAGCGGACGGCGTTGCCGAGGGGTTCGTCTCGATGGCCTCGGTGGCTGGCGACCCCCCGGCGGGCGGCCGCTCGAGACGCCGAGCAGGCTGGCGCGCTTCCTGGCCTGTCGACTCCGTCGGCCCACCCGGTGTGTCGAGCGGGGCCGCGGGTCGGATCTGCAGAAATCGCAGGACGTTTTCGGTCGTGTTGTCGGTCTGCATGACTTTCCCTTCCACCACCTGGCCAGCCTGATTCAGGTCAGGAACTCCTCTGTCAGGAGCAGGCAGAGGCGCTGGGGATACGTCGGGGGAGGTGTCGGTCGCTCAGAGCGGCGGCGTACACCCCACGCAGGTGCGCGCTGTGGGCCTCGCCTCTAGGCGGGCCTTCGCAATCGGGTCCCCGCACGTTTCGCACGCCCCGTAGTCGCCGGTGTCCAAGCGACCGATCGCGGCTTCGACCTCGGCGAGGTGACCCTCGACCAACAACACGATCGCTGAAACCTGTGACCGTTCGAAGGCGATCGTTGCGCCCTCAGGGTCGTGCTCGTCGTCGGCGTTGGTGTCGCGAGAAGCGGCCACCACCTCATCGAAGTCGCTGGTCAGCGCCGCCAGGCGTTGCAACGCCAACTGCCGTTCGGCCAGGAGTGCTTCGCGAACCCCGTCCATCGGGCAATCCTGACAGGCGAGATCACTCGTCGGGGTAGCGTGGCCGGGTGAACAAGGCGGCGGATGACGACTCGACGTGTGTCGAGCACGTGTGGGAGTTGACCGAGGCACATCTCTCGATGGCGGGTGCGGATACGGTCTCGACCTGCACTCGATGCGGGGCAGTCAGATACGAGCCGTCACAGGCCGCGAAACGACCACCGCTTCACTAGGTCGTGGGTCCGGGCGGAGTACTCCTCGGGTAGCCAACCCGAACTCCAAGTGGTAGTACGGAAGGTGGGTGTCGCCGTCCGCGGAAGGCGCCGGCGGCCCTCGCTGCCGACAGGAGGCGCGCTATGCCTGGCATCCGGGAACTACGAGACCTGGTGAATGAGCTCTCTGGTCAAGTGCAGGGGATCAAGCCAGTCGTCGTCAGCCCACCGCCCCCCAACTGGGACCCAGTCACCGATCCAGGACTTGGGACCTTCACACATCCCTTCCACTCCATCGCGCAAGGCATCACGGTGTCGGACGGGAAACGCCCCGTCTATCTGCGCGGCGGCACCTACGTCGAGGACATCCACATCACCCGCGTACACGGTCCCGCGGACGGCAAATGCCTGATCACGGCGTACCGCGGCGAACCCGTCACCATCGATGGGTACGTCGATAGCTTCCTCGCCGCCGACCACTGGATCGGGGGTGACGGCCCCAACGAGTTCGTTTGGGAAGTGGCCCTCGACGACGAGGTGTCGTGCGGGGCGTTCCTCGACGCCCATCAGCACACCAGGCTGATCACCTACAGCCAACTTGGGGACCTGCGATCCCTGAACGAGTTCGACATCCGCATCGAAGATGACCGGCCCCTCGATGAGATCGATCCCGCGGAGCCGCCACCAGGCGACAACCATGTGTGGATCGAAGACCCCACGGACGAAGGGCCGCGACCCAGGCGGAAGATCCCCACTGAATGTCCACGTGAGTTCCGGAACTGGATGTACATGGGCCCCGGCATCTGGTTCGACCCAAAGACCAAACTGCTGCACATCCGCCTCTCCCACACACGCTTCGACTACGCCGACTGGCCGGCGTACAAGGGAATCACCGACCCACGTCGCGTCAGGCTGGCGTTGTCCAAAACGTTCACACCAACGCTCCGGCTGACCGACTGCTCGCACCTGCGGTTCAACGGGATCACGCTGCGGTTCGGAGGAAGGAACACGCTGCTCATCGAGGCGTGCGACGACCTTGAGTTCGATCATGTCAACATTCGAGGCAGCAGCAACGCCATCCGCCTGGAGGTGGACGACGACCAGCACAACGATCACATGGTGTTCCATGACTGCGAGATCGACGGGGGCCTGCCCACCTGGTTCTTCCGCAGCGACCGCAAGGACGAATACAACTTCGTCCCGGGCACCAAGCAGAACGCCACTCAGGTCGACGTCAGGCCGAACTCGCTGGGGAGCGCCACCTGCAACGCCCTCCTATCCAGCCGTCGGAACGCCAACGGCACCGAGGTCCACCACTGCGAGTTCGTCAACTCCCACGACCTCTGTCTCTTCGGCCACGGGATGCGGTTCCACCACAATTGGCTCAACAACATCAACGACGACGCGCTCTTCATGGGCTCCGAGGACGCCGACACCGACGACCTTTGGATCTATCGAAACGTTGTCACCAAGGTCCTGACTACGCTCAGCTTCGCTGGGAAGCCACTCGGCCACGTGCGGATCTTCCGAAACCTCTTCGACATCCGCAAACCGACCCTGGGCATCCGGCCACGGTCGGAGGAAGGGCCTCCCAACCCGCTACGGCAGGGTCTCCTCTATAAGAGCAACGGACCAGAGGGTCCCATCGACCTGTGGCACAACACCTGCCTGGTGCTGAACGCAGGCGCCTCCACCATCGACGCACCCCTGGTCGGCTACAGCGTGTTCAATTCCAAGCCGACAGTTTTGGGGCCCCGGAGGTCGTACAACAACATCTACGTAGCCGCCTATCCGGACTCCGGGATCACCAGGGCGATCGCTTACCTCCCGCTGGGTGACGTCATCGGAGCGACAGACGGAAACCTCTACCAGCGCATCGGGCCCGAGGACGCGGGCAGCGACGACCCGTTCATGGTCGTCGGCGGCGACCCCAACCACTTCGACACCATCGAGGCCTACTACAACAAGAACAAGCCGTGCGAGAAGGACGGGATCGTGGGCGACCCGCTGTTCCGCTCCAGCAACAACGACGCCGGTTACCCAGACGATGAGCACGACGACCTGCGGCCCCAACACAAGGTCGGTGACCAGCCCGGCAGCCCGGCCAAGGGCAGCGCTGTCGACATGCCCGACGACATCACCCTCAGGGACCAGGAGGCCAGCGACCTCGCCAAGCACTTCGGCAAGGACCGCGGCTGCTATTGGAGCCTGCTCGTCCCGAACTTCGAGTCCCTCGGCTTCAAGCCGTTCGACCGCATGTTCGTCGGTGTCAACGGACGCAAGAAGTTCCCACGCTGAGGTGTCTGGTCCGGGTCACGGCCACCGATGCTTCGGAGGCAACGAGACTGATGTTCCGATCCTCGGCGACCTGGACACTCCAGAGGCGTTTCCCTGAGGACCACCGAACGAGGGACTCGTGGCGCCAGCCGCGGGATGTCATGACCAACTGCGATGAACTGCGGTTCATCCGGGCGCCGATAGCGAAGGGCGCCCTGGCGGGAATGGTCTGAGACGCCCACCAGGTAGTCAACCTCGCCGATTGAGGCCGGCCCGGGCCAGGCCCTTTCGATCAGGCGCCTGCCCCAACGGTCGGGCGCGCTGTCGGCGAAAGCTTCCCGGCAGTCCAGTGGTGTGTCCGCGGCCGACGTCGAGGGGGAGCGCCGGGTCGATGGCGTACGCGTCCGTGCGTGCCAGGTAGGCCGGGGAATAGGTGAAGGTGGTCGTGACCGCCCGTCCGCGCCAAGCGAAGTGGGCGACCCCGACGTGGACGTTCTGCCCACCCACTTCGAGGTCGACTTCCAGCCGAGTGTCCATCAGCGTTGTACGCGCGTCGCCCAAGCGCGCGCAGCACATTGAGGTACGACTCCAGCGTCACGGTGGGATCCCGTGTTCGAGCTTGCGCAGTGTCGGCGCGGAGACGCCCGCGCGCTGCTCAGCCCAAGGCCTCGTCGAAAGTGATCGTGATGTCGGTGTAGCCCGGCGCACCCAGCAGGCCCCGCAACATCAGGATCGTGTTCGTCTCAGCGAGGTCGATCAGCATGCCCTCGCCTGTGGCCGCAGCGGTCATCTGCTCGACCGCCTTGAGTTGGGCCTCCTCCTCAAGATCCGATCCCTTGAACCTGGTCGCCAGACCCTCTTCGTGTTCGACGACATAGCTGGTCTCAAGGTCGAGGACGGGCTCATCCACCGTCGGCGCAGGCAGCCTGACCGTCACCGACGTACCGTCCTGCGACAGTACGACGCGACGCCCGTCGAGTTCACCGAAGTCGACGACCGCGTCCACGTCGCCCTTGCCGACGTAAATGAACTCACCCCCGACATCCTCGGTCTGGGGATCACCGCGGTCAGGGTCCACTCTGTCTGCGAACGACCACTTTCCTAAATGTTGGCGCTCGCCTACAATCGTTGAGGTGGCCAAACGACCACCCGTGGTCGGATCTCGGTTCGCGACTGACCAGCCGTCCGCTCGTCCGGAGGAGCCTGATGAAACTCAACGCAATGCGCGACCTCGGCGCCCTGGTGCGCTCCGAGCGCCGCGACCAAGGGCTTACGCAGGCTGAGCTTGCCGCGCTGGTAGGCGTCGGGCGCGAATGGGTCGTACGCCTCGAAGGAGGCAGTCCCCGACTTGAGGTCCAGAAAGTCCTCGACGCCCTGAGTGCTCTTGGCCTCGTCCTCGAGGTCACCCCGTCACCTCAGTCGGCCTCCCGGCCTCCCGCGAGGTCGACCAGCGCCGACAAGGCCTCCGCGAGCAAGGCGTCAGCCGCCATGCTGCCAGGCGGCGGCGCTCACGATCCCTTTGATGCATTGTTCTCGCGGCAGGGCCGCTGATGCCGTCAACCCGCACGTTGTTCGTGTACCTCGACGGCACGCCGGTCGGTGAGCTGCAGCAGGCCCCGCAGGGCGCCTTGTCGTTCACCTATCTCGACGAGTACCGCGACAGTCCGGACGCGACCCCGTTGTCGTTGTCGATGCCGCTCGCGGCGGACCGGCACCGCAACAAGGCCGTGCGCGCATACCTGGAGGGACTGTTGCCCGACTCGGAAGCGACCCGGCAGCGGTGGGCGCAGCAGTACGGCGTGTCGCCGAACAACCCGTTTGCTCTCCTCGGTCAGGTCGGGCGTGATGCCGCCGGAGCGGTCCAGGTGCTATCCGCAGGAGTTGACGCCACCGATGCGCTCGAGCGCCAGGGTGACATCGAGTGGCTCAGCCCTGGCGAGTTCGCAACCACGATGCGGGAGGTTGCCGAGCACGCTGACAACTGGGATCCGGGCCGGTTCGGCGGCCGGTGGAGCTTGGCGGGCGCTCAGCCGAAGATCGCGTTGTTCCAGGACCCGGACACTGGCCGCTACGGCATTCCGCGCGACTCGACACCCACCAATCGGATCATCAAGCCGGCCATCGATGGGTTCGCCAGGCACCACGTGAACGAGGCGTTGTGCATGCGCGCGGCCGACGAGGCGGGACTGCTGGCCGCGCGGATCGAACTCATCGAGGACGAGGACGTCGCTGCGATCATCGCGCACCGCTACGACCGGTTCCAGGCCCAGTCGGGGCGGTGGGTCCGAGTGCATCAGGAGGACATGTGCCAAGCCTTGTCGGTCACTCCGGGCTTGAAATACCAGTCGGACGGCGGACCGGGCGTCGCTGACATCGGTGATTTGCTGCGCGGATTCCCGGCCGCGGACCGTCTGATCTCGGCAGAGCGGTTCGCCAAGGGACTGGCGTTCAATATCCTCATCGGCGGCGCCGACGCACACGCGAAGAACTACTCACTGGTCCTGATCGGCGGCCGCGCACAGGTGGCGCCGCTGTACGACATCGCCTCCGCAGCGTGCTACCCGCAGTACGAGCGACTCGACTCTGCGATGAAGATCGGGCGGCACTGGAAGTTCCTCGACGTTGGGCCTGAGGACTGGAAACGAGCTGCCCGCCAGCTCGACGTCGCGCCACAGCAGATGTTGTTGTGGGTGGAAGGGTTGCGCGACGTCCTCCCCGACGCCTTCCGTCGTGCGGCCGAGTCGCTTCCCGCGCACGTGCAGGAAGAAGCCTCGGCCATGGCTGACCGGATCATCGAACACGTTCGTGGGACCTGGCGCCCGGACTTGGAGCGGAACCCCAGACGCGTGCGGCGAACCTCTCCGGGCTGACCGGCCAAACAGGAGTGTTCGTTGACGGCCTACGGAAGTACGGCGGCGAACATCCGCAGCTCATGATCGGCCACGCCGTTGCTCGTTGCCACGGAGCGCCATGCGCTCACTGCGTCGTACACCTGAGCCAGCACGTCGACGCCGCGGTCGGGGGTGAGCCCGAAGTAGGGCGCGGCCACCAGGAGCGCGTCGCGTTCGTCGGAGGCGGACGTTGCGCCGCTGATCGAGGTCGCGCGGGACTTGGTCGGATCCGGGTGCGGGTTGACATCAAACGACGGGGAGAGCACCCAGCCGCCGCGGATGCGGAGAAACCCATGGTTGCGGAAGTGGTCGTCGATGTTGCGGATGGCGATGTTGACAGCAATCCTGCGCCACAGGTCGGCCAGATCGGCGTCCGGCTGGCTGGAGTGGTCCGCGATCGCGGCGGCAAGATCGAGGTAGTCGGATGCGTCACCGTCACGTAGGCCACTCAGCGTCATAGCGCTGACATAACCCAGGCGGCCACCGCCGCTGGCACGGTCGAATCGGCGCAGGATCAGCACGCTCCGGCCCTGGATTCGGGTCAACCGCCTGGGTGGTACGGCCAGCCCAGCCAACTCGGCAAGGTCGAGTGCGGTCTTCTCCCACGCCGTGACGTCCCACTCATCACCAGGGTGGGGGAACTTCGCTATCGATAGCGCACCGTCGGTGTCGAGCACCGAGGCCTTCGGTCGAGCACCCCCCAGCGTGGTGCCGCCGACGTCGAGAAGTTCGCGTACGGCGTGCATCTCCTCGGCGTCGTGCCGCCCGGCGACGACCTGATCAGATGCGTTAAGCAGCCGGGGCAGGTCGATCAGCCGCGGGATGTCATGACCAACTGCGATGAACTGCGGTTCATCCGGGCGCCGATAGCGAAGGGCGCCCTGGCGGGAATGGTCTGAGACGCCCACCAGGTAGTCAACCTCGCCGATCGAGGCCGGCCCGGGCCAGGCCCTTTCGATCAGGCGCCTGCCCCAACGGTCGGGCGCGCTGTCGGCGAAAGCTCCCGGCAGTCCAGTGGTGTGTCCGCGGCCGACGTCGAGGGGGAGCGCCGGGTCGATGGCATACGCGTCCGTGCGTGCCAGGTAGGCCGGGGAATAGGTGAAGGTGGTCGTGACCGCCCGTCCGCGCCAAGCGAAGTGTGCGACCCCGACGTGGACGTTCTGCCCGTCCACATCGAGGTCGACTTCCAGCTGAGTGTCCATCAGCGTCGTACGCGCTTCGGCAGCGCCTGGTCGGCGCGGGCACGACCCAGTTCGGTCGCGTACGGGTCAAGCGGTGCGACCGCGTCTTCCAGTCGTCCCAGCGCGCGCAGCACATTGAGGTACGTCTCCAGCGTCACGGTGGGATCCCCGTGTTCGAGCTTGCGCAGTGTCGGCGCGGAGACGCCCGCGCGCTGGGCCACCTGTTCGGCGGTCAGACCCAGAAGGCGACGCCAGGTCACGACGTGCTGGCCGATACGTTCCGAAGCCAAGAGCACCTTCGCTGGACTCGGACGACGCACCCCAACCACCCACTTCGATTGATACCAAACGTATGTGTCTGATAATAGCCGATAGTCGAAAGGATACCTCCGTTTATCGGATTACACTGCTGCCCGCGAACATCGAGCGACCAGCGGTCGCCCCGCTGCTCAGCCCCCCGCTGCTCAGCCCAAGGCCTCATCAAAAGTGATCGTGATGTCGGTGCAGCCCAGCGCACCCAGCAGGCCCCGCAACATCAGGATCGTGTTCGTCTCAGCGAGGTCGATCAGCATGCCCTCGCCTGTGGCGGCAGCGGTCATCTGCTCGACCGCCTTGAGTTGGGCCTCCTCCTCAAGATCCGACCCCTGGAACTTGGTCGCCAGACCCTCTTCGTGTTCGACGACATAGCTGGTCTCAAGGTCGAGCACGGGCTCATCCACCGTCGGCGCGGGCAGCCTGACCGTGACCGACGTACCGTCCTGCGACAGTACGACGCGACGCCCGTCGAGCTCACCGAAGTCGATGACTGCGTCCACGTCGCCCTTGCCGACGTAGATCACCCGCTCGCCACTGATCCAATCAGGCAGATGCGCGGTGTCCTTCTCCAAGTCGACCACGGTCTCGTAGTACCCGCTCGCCGCGTGGTATTCGCTCAGATCGTTCAACGACTTCAGCACCGACGGGCCCGTCCGGTCGACGGTCTTCTCAGCAAATGGGTTCAGCGCCCTCCACCGGTCGCCGAGCAAGGCCGGAACCGCCAGCACCCCCACCAGCATGACAAGCACAACCAACAACCCGATCAGGCCGCTGAACGAGCGCCCACGAGAACTCATGGCGCGAACCGTACCTCGTGTCCACGGGGAAGGGTGGCCTCGACCTCCGCGAGCAAGGCGCCACGCCGACACGCCGCCAGGCGGCGGCACAGCGTCTGCTGCCGGGACTAGAGGGCGCGCAGCCAGGGGTGGCCGGGGAGGGTGCGTTCCAGGGCGGCCCGCAACCAGGTTCGTCGGGGCTGGTCGAGGTGGGGCAGCGTGTGCTCGAAGTCGAGCTGGTCCTTGGCGCGCAGGCCCTTGGCCTTGTACAGCAACTGGATCTCGGGCTGGAGATATCGGATCCCCTCGCGCTGCCACAGGGCGTCGTCCATCGGCATGCGCACGGACTCGTCCCGCTTGTAGACCCAAACGTCCGGGGATCCCGGGGCGAGCAGGATGTCGAACTCCCACGGCTGGGTGGCAGCTGTCCGGGTCCACACCTGCCCACAACCTGGGGGAAGTACGGCGTCGGGCGCGCCGTCCGGATCGTCATCGGGCAGCAGTGGGCGCAGGGCGGCGTCGGCGGCGGTCCACACATCGAGCCGTCCCGCGAGGTGCCTCCTGAGCAGCGCGAGGTCCGCACGCAGGATGCTCACGTCAGTGTCTTCGTGATCGCGCGACACCCCAGTGAAAGCCTCCAGCGCCCAGCCCCCGGCGACCCACCACGTGCCCGGGTAGCCGTTCATCACGGCGGCGACGTCAGCCGGCGTACGCGCGGCCCACGGCCCATAAAGCCGACCGAACTCTTCCTTGCTCAAGTCGTTGACGCCCACCCGGGCAGCCTATGCGTTGGGGCGGTCAGTGCCGCCGGTCGACGAGCCCAAGCCTGGCGGGTCGGTTCACTCATCCAGGTAGTCGAGATCCTCAAGTTGAGGTGTCTGGCTTCCCAGGACCTCCAGCCAGTCAACGGCGTCGTCGCCGAGGAGCCCGACATACCGACCTTCGACGACGCGGTCCGTCGTACCCAGGAATTCAAAACCCGGGCAACCAGCGTCCAGAGCAGCCCGTGAGGCAGCGAAGCAGAGGGACACTGCGTCGCGATTCTTGACCAGATGCAGATCAATCCGACGCACTTGGCCGTGTGAGGAAGACTCCGTGGTCAACCCCCCGAGGTTGATGTCAACGGGCCCATCGGGGGGCAGGTAGCCCAGCCACGACTTGTCCTTCTCAACCATCCGGAAGTACGACGAGTGGTCGCTCATGACGGCGCCCGCAATGAGCCAGAGAGCAAGGAGCGCTGCGATCCAACCAACAGCCGTCGAGAGGGCCCGGCTCGGGCGGGGGCCGACCGTCGTTGCCTGAGGTGCCACGGCTGGCAACCTACCAAGGGCCGGCCGCGCGGCGTACCTGCTTCGGCGTTGGCCAACCTTCGGCAGCGTCGGCGACCTAGAGGCTCGCTTCCCAGCCGTCGTACTCGCCCGGGCCGTTTGTGCTGGCGACGGCTTCGAAGAACACCCGTGCGGCGTGTACTTCTGAGGGTGTTGTCAACGCGTCGTGGCGTTCGGCGATGACCACCCAATCGGGTCCGCCGCTAGCGGACTCGGCAACTTCCTGCAACGACCATGCCGCCGCCTCAACAACTTGCGCGGCCGCTCGGGCCGTCTCTTCATTGGGGAAGTAGAGGTAGTGCACCCAGTGACGCGGCGCTGCGAGGTCGCTGTGCTTCGCGATCTGTTGCAACAAGGTGTCGTCACCCGGGTGTCCCGTGCTCGGGAGGCTGGGGGCCGCGGGGGCGTACGTCTTCCGCCGGAATAGTGCCATGCGCTGAAGTTTGGCACGGGGCTACGGTGACGTGCCGCCGAACACGGTGCCCCCGAACCTGGAGTCTGGTCGGAGTACGACGCCCGCGGTTTCGCGACGAATTCGCCGTGGCCCGGCTCCCACACCTCGCAGGCGCGTCGACCTCAGCACCCAGCACAACCGCGTCGTACCACCTTCACACGACGACCTCGCCGCCGTTTGGCCCTGCGGCGATCGCGCCTAAGTGGCTCGGGGGACACCCGCTTGATCCGCGGCCTTGCCTACGATGGGAGGGCGTACGAGAGCATATTTTCCGTAACAAAATGTTACGCTGTTTACATGAGAAGCAAGGTCTTCGACGTGGTCTTGGAGTTCGCGTCTGAGCACCAAGGCATCGTGACCTCCAAGGATGCCAGGGTGCTCGGAGTAGACCCGACGCACTTGCGAGTGATGGCGGCTCGGGGACGACTTGAGCGTCTCGATCGCGGCGTCTACCGCGTTCCAACGCTGCCGATCAGCGGCCTCGCGCCCTTCGCTGAGGCTGCCGCATGGGCGGCCGGGCGCGCTGTGGTTTCACATGAGTCTGCGCTGCTCATGCGGGACCTGGGCGATTTCAGCGGCACGCGTATCGACCTGACCATCCCTTCGAGCTACCAACTACGGCGCAAGGTTCCTCGTTTGCTGCGGATCTGGGTGGAGAACTTGGTCGATGGCGAGCTTGACGAGTTCGAAGGAATTTCGACGGTGACGATCTCGACGGCGTTGCGCCAAGTCGTGGACAGCGGATCCGATCCCTACCAAGTGCAAGCTGCCATCGGCGAGGCCATGCGAGTCGGGTTCATTGACCCGCGCGAAGGGCGTCGGCTTCGCTACCGTCTCGACCACCGGCGATCGACGAGCGCCAGGCGGAGCCGAACCGCTGGTAGCCCGCCGACTAGGGGTCACAATGAGCGGGGACGACGAGACCGATGAGTGTCGACAAGGCTCCGGAGCCGCCGGGGAACTTCAAGGCCCTCGTGAAGTTGGTAGCCGCCTTGGCGAACAATCTCGATCTTCCGCAAAACCGGGTGCAGCGCCACCTGGCGCTGCTCATCATCGCTGAGATGCTGTCGCGCGCCTCACACCTTGATGGCAAGGGGATGTTCCTGATTAAAGGCGGGTCGATGATCGAACTTCGGGTTGGCATCGAGGCATCACGGACCTCGAAGGATCTCGACGTCGCATTCCGTGGAAGCCTCGATGTCGTCGAGGACTTGGTGCGCCGAGTAACCGACGCAGGGTGGAACGGCTTTACTGCACGCATCACGAAGGTCGAGCCCATCAACGTGCCCGGTCTCCTGGTTAAGCCTCGTCGGCTCACCCTCCAGTTGAGTTATGACACGAAGCCATGGTCTAACGTGCCGATCGAGGTCTCTAGCGTGGAGGCAGCGATGGCCGACGACACAGACATGGTCGTTCCCGCAGAACGAGCCTACCTCGGTCTCGAGTCACTCGGACTGCCCGAGACTGCCGCAGTCGAGTGTGTATCGCTGCACTACCAAGTGGCTCAGAAGCTACATGCGTGCACGGCACAGTTTCCTGGGTCACGTGCGAATGCACGCGCACACGACCTGATCGACTTGCTGCTCCTTCGACCGCTGATCCCGGACGATGAGATGCCGCTCACCAGGAAAGCCTGCGTCGAGGTATTTGGGGGTCGTGATGCCCATGCTTGGCCGCCCACCATCCACTCGCCAGAGCGGTGGACGGAGATCTACCGTCGGGCTTTCGACGACATTATCGCTCCGATCCCGGGTCTACCGCCCGAGGTGGATGAAGCTGTGGCTGAGGTTCAGGGCTGGGTGGCACAGATCGACGCCGCGAACAACCACTGACCTGCCTTGGCGATGCCACCGAGGCCACGAGTGCGCGCCGTACAGTTCCGACGAAAGATCAAACCGCCGGACCGCGGCGACCGATCGCCGAGACGCCACAGGAGAAGGCCGAGCCATGACTGAATACCTCATCTACTTCAACCAGCAGTGGGTAGGCGATCACTCCGAAGAGTGGTTCCGCGGCCGCGGACCGCTCGCCATGGCCGTGGTGACCGAGATGAAAGCCGCTGGCGTCTACGTCTTTGCCGGCGGGCTGGAGGAGGAAGGCCCGATCTGGAGCGCGGACGCCACAAGTGGCAGCGTGGTGATTTCCGATGGGCGGTACGCCGAGACCGCGCAGTTTCTGGGCGGGTTTACCGTGGTGGAGGTTGCTGACGATGACGTGGCCAAGATGTGGGCGGGCAAACTCGCCGAGGCCTGTGGTTGGCCACAAGAGGTACGCCGCTTCGGGGCGCAGCCACCCGGATGAGTGACGATGCCGCGCTCATGAGGTCCAAGAGAACCGGCTGAGCGCGGTCCTCGCCGAGGTGCCCCTATCGCTTGTTGTGCGGATGGGTTGACGGTCGAGACTGGCGTTGACAGGTATCTGGTGAGCGAGGAGTCTGGGGCTGGTGTCAGCATCCTTGACGCTGTTTCTGAGCCCCCCAGACAGGCGGTAAGCCAGTGACGGCACTGACCGAACTCATCCCACAGGTCTTCTTCGACATCCTCGCCAGGTATGTCCCAGGACTCGTGCTGTTCGGTTCCTGGATCCTGCTTTTAGGGCAGGATGACTGGCGAAATTTGCTGAGCGTCGTTGTCGGAGGCCAGCTCGATCCCGGCAACGCGCTCCCGACTGCGACCCTGATCCTAATCTTCGTCCCGTTCGTGATTGGCTACGCGATCGCGCCCCTTGCAAAAGCAGTTCAGCGTGGCAACGAACACGGCTGGTGGGTGCTCCAGGTGCCCCGCCGTTCGATGCATGAGGACAGGCTGACGTGGGGTCCGAAGGACCGGTGGGTTACCAGCGACAAGGCCGCGGGCGAGGCTTACGACTGGCTTCGCGTCAACGAGCCGCCGTCTGGTGCTTTGGCGGCGAAGATCCGGGCTGAGTTCACCATGCATAACGCGCTTTCCGTGGCGTTCGCGGCCATTGCAGTGATGGCGGTCTTCGCCCACGAGCACTGGTGGGCGTTTGTGAGTCTTCTGGCCACCCCCTTTGATGGCCTGGCGGGGAGCCCAAACGGAGGGGACATTTGAGGGCACGGCGCGCAAGTTGTACAGCGCTTCACCGAAAGACAAACCCGTCCTTGCCAAGAAGCCACGCCTGATCTGGTTGATGCGCACCAGCGAGGTGGGGCACTCGGCGCTTTGGAAAGATGACCAGGTTTGGCTCAGCGTGGTGGAGGATTCTGGTCTGGCGAAGGATGGCATCGATGAAGCCACGGACAGAGCGGATACCCCTCTGAAACTGTCAGCCGCGTTGCATGGCGACCTGAAAGCATGGGGGTCTCCGGGGGTTAGCAAGGACAAACCCAACGGCAAACGTCTGGTACTGCGCCTTCGGAAGGAGGCCACGCCCCAAGGGTTCGAGGTGCGCGCACATCGCTCGCTGCTCGCCTTGGTTCGAGGCTTGTTTGCGAATGGCTGACGCACAGGGTTCGACGAGAAACTTGGTCATGGCCCCTTGCCGAGCTACTGATATGGAGTGGCTTCTTGTCAAGTGGCAGGGTGAGGCGCCCGTCCGGATTGCTCTGGGCGGGCGCCTCGTGGCTTCGTGACCGAGCCGGTGGTGAGCGTGTCGTTGGCGACGCGCGGTCAGACTGATATGCGCGGGTTGGTTACCGCAGGACGGGGCGTTCGGCAGGAGCGGGCCGCGTGTCTAGAAACGAGCGTCGCCGACCCTGGTCGGGCGGGCTGCTCATAGTCGTGTCGCGGGTCGCTCCAGGCGCTGCCACCGCCGGTCGTGGTCGACGAAGTCAGCTGGTGGGTCGGTTAGTTCTCCATCACGGCCAGGGACCAGCACCAGCCGGCCAGTTCGCGGGCGATGGCGACGTTGGCGATCACGGGCCTCTTCTTGCGGTCGGTGAATCTGACCCAGCGGGCGTGTAGCCGGCGGTTGCCGGCGTCGCCGCGGACCCGGGCGGCGGGTGGGGCGAGTTCCCATCGGTCCCGCAGGGTCTTGCCCGGCCGATAGCGCGGGCGGTGGTGCCAGGCAGCCTCGACCAGCAGCCGCCGGGCGTGGGTGTTGCCGGTCTTGGTGATCGGCCCCTGTACCCGTGAGTGACCCCGAGGAGTGCTCGCTGGGCACCAGCCCGACGAACGAGCCGATGGTGTTGCCGGTGAACCGGTGCCAGTCGCCGATCTCGACCGCCAGTGCGAACGCAGTCAGGGTCGAGACCCCCCGCAGACAGCCCAGCCGGTGCACGACGGCGGTGAACTCGCTGTCGGCGGCCATCGTCGCGATCGCGGTGTCCAGCCGGTCGCGACGTGCTGTGGTGCTCAGCACGGCCTCGTAGTCGGACTCGAAGGCCAGCCGGGTAGCGGCATGGGCGAAGTGCTGTCGACGCAGCCACAGGTCGTGCTTGCCGGTCCAGGCGTGACCGTCGTAGTAGACGATGCCCTGGCGCAGCAGCAGCTTCGAGAGCCGGTGTCGCGCCCGCATCAGATCGGCGCGGGCAGTCCTCGCGAGCCCGGACCAGGTCGCGGGCGGTCTCCTGCTCGACGCTGGGCACGGCGACCGCGGTGACCTCGTCCATCCGCAGCAACCTGGCCAGATGAATCGCATCGCGGGCATCGGTCTTGACCCGGTCCCCGGCGGGTCGCTGCAACTTCGAGGGCGCCGCGACCAGGCACCGGATCCCAGCCTGGGTCAACGCCCGGTAGAGGCCGAAACCTGTCGGCCCGGCCTCGTAGGTCACCGCCACCGGCCCTGGCAGCCCCTGGAGCCAGCCACGGATGTGGTCATGGGCTGGAGTCAGCTTGGTCTGGAACAGCTCACCCGTGACGCCATCGATCGCTGCTGCCGCAACAGATCGTGCGTGTCGCCTGCCATGAGCATGGGACCGGCCTGACCGGTTTTCTGCCAGCTTCATGGGACCACCTGGGTTGCCAGTCATGGGACCACCCGGCGCGCCTGGTCGGTGGGTCTTGTGTCCGCTCGTTGACTCGCCACGTTGCTTGTTCCGACGTGGAGGTCATCAGTGGGATTCAGGGAGGTCAGTGTGGTTGAGGTGCGTGAGGTGCTCCGCGGTTGGCTGGAGGGAGCCGGGCTCCGGAAGGCGGCGGAGCGGGCGGGCGTTGACCGCAAGACCGCCCGGCGTTACGTCGAGGCCGCGCAGGCTGAGGGCCTCGTCCGGGAGGCCGGTGTCGAAGCGGTCACCGATGAGCTGATCGGCGCCGTCGTGACGGCGGTCCGGCCGGCGCGACCGAACGGGCACGGCGCGTCGTGGGAGATCCTGCTGGGCTGGGAGGAGCAGATCCGTGGCTGGGTCGCTGGCGGGCAGGGCCAGCCGCCGCTGTCGATTGTGAAGGTCGAGGAGTTGCTCGCCCGTCAGGGCTGTGTGGTGCCTTACCGGACCCTGCACCGGTTCGCGGTCGAACGCTGCGGGTTTCGGGTCAAGACGACCACCATGCGGATCAACGACGGTGAGCCCGGTGTGGAGTGCCAGATCGACTTCGCGCAGATGGGTTTCATCCTCGATGAGGAGACCGGTAAGAAGCGCCGGGTGCACGCGTTGATCTTCACCGCCGTCGTCAGCCGACACATGTTCGTGTGGTTGACCTACTCCCAGACCCTGGTCGCGATGATCGCGGGCTGTGAGGCCGCGTGGTCGTTCTTCGGAGGCGTCTTCAAGGTCCTGATCCCCGACAACCTGAAGGCCGTGGTCACCGACGCGGACGCGGTCAACCCGCGGCTCAACGTGGGCTGGTTGGACTATGCCCAGCACGTCGGGTTCGCCACCGACCCCGCCCGGGTCCGCACCCCACAGGACAAGCCCAGGGTCGAACGCGCGGTGCAGTACGTGCGCGGCAACTTCTGGGCCGGAGAGACTTTCACCGACCTCGCCGACGCCCAGTCCCGGGTCACCGCCTGGTGTGCTGAGCGGGCCGGGATGCGGATCCACGGGACCACCGCAGCCCGCCCGGTCGAGATGTTCAACGAGCTCGAAGCACCATGCCTGCTGGCGGTTCCGGCTGCCTATGACGTGCCTGTCTTCACCCGGGTCAAGGTGCACCGCGACTTCCACGTCGAGGTCGCCAAGTCCCTGTACTCGCTGCCACAGCAGTGGATCGGGCAGCATCTCGATGCTCGCGCCGACTCCGAGCTGGTCAAGCTGTTCCATCGCGGTCAGCTGGTCAAGACCCACCCCCGGCAGCCTCCCGGCGGCCGCTCGACGGACCGAACAGACCTGCCCGAAGAGCGGGCCGGGTACGCGATGCGGGACCTGACGACACTGATCGCGACCTGCGCGGGACACGGGGAGTGCATCGGCATCTATGCCGAACGGCTCCTCGACGACCCGCTGCCCTGGACCCGGATGCGCAGCGTCTACCGGCTCCTGGGCCTGGTCCGGCGCTACGGCCCCGGACCGGTCGAGACCGCCTGCTCACGCTCGCTGGACCTCGACGTCGTATCGGTGGCGAAGATCGCCTCGATGCTGGAGAAAGCGATCGAGCGCGAGGCCCCGGTGCTACCCGCGGCCGCCGGTGCGGCGACCGGCAGGTTCGCCCGAGACCCGGCCGAGTACACCACCCGAGCACGAGCACAACTGAGGCTCATCCCCGGCATCGCGAAGAGCTCCGCCAACCCATCGGCCAGCCCAGAACTGGAGACCACCCCATGAGCACGACGAGCATGAACAACACTTCGACCTCCGGGCCGGTGGACCCGATCGGCGCCGACCTGATGAAGACCCTGCGAGCCCTGAAGCTGGGAGGCCTCAAGGACACCCTGCCCGAGCGACTCGCCCTGGCCCGGTAACGGAAGATGGGTCACGCCGCTTTCCTCGAGCTGCTCCTCGACGACGAGGTCACCCGACGCGAGTCCCGCTCGGCGATGCTGCGAGCACGCACCGCCGGACTGGACCCGACCATGCGCCTGGACACCTGGGACGAACCCGACGACCTCACCTACGACCGGGCACTCGTATCGGACCTGACCAGCCTGCGGTTCGCCGAAGCCGGCCACGGCGTGCTGATCCTCGGACCGGTCGGCGTCGGCAAGACCCACCTGGCCACCGCCCTGGGCCACATCGGGATCCGCCGACGGCTCAGCGTCCACGCCGCCCGCGCCGACAAACTGTTCACCCGGCTCCGCGCCGCACGCCTGGACAACAGCCTCGAAGCCGAGATGCGCAGACTCGCCCGCGTGGACCTGCTCATCCTCGACGACTTCGCACTACGAACGCTCGACCCGACCGAGACCAACGACTTCTACGAGCTCATCGTCGAGCGCCACCGCAAGGCTTCCACGATCGTGACCTCGAACCGGGAACCCTCCGAGTGGCTGTCGATGATGAGTGACGCGCTCCTCGCCCAGTCCGCGATCGACCGGCTCACCTCAGGAGCGCACACCCTCGTCATCGAAGGGCCCTCCTACCGACAACGAGACCGACTCAACCAGCGTGGCGCCGTTGACGCCGAAAGAGAGGCTCTGTGATGCTCACCAACACTTCCAGGTGGTCCCATGCTCGTGGCAACACGGTGGTCCCATCACGCTGGCAAGCGACATCGTGCGTGCACGTCGAGCCCAACACTCGTACGCTCGGTAAACACCGGGGCCTCCCACACATGTCGGATAGGCCAGGCAGGGGAATCTGTCTGGCAACCCACGAATCTGTGTGAGCGAGGCCCCGGCCTGCAACCCCTTCGCCAACCGAAGCGGTCACTCCATACCGTCTAGGGGCGGTACAACTCGGAGACCTGAATGGCATCACCTTCGGCCACCCATACAGCCACGGGCAGTTCTCGCCGCTGGGCCACTCGCTGGAGGGCATCGCAGCTCACGATGTGGTCTTGGAGTGGTGCTTGATACCCCACCCGAATGATGCCCGTGCAGACGGTGCGTGGGGCCAGCTCAACGGAGTGGCGGGCGCCGACCGGTGCGTCGAAGTAGTCGTTGGGGAACGGGTAGTCCTCGTCCTGTTCCGCGGCGTACGCCGCACCCTCGACGTCGTTTCGCAGCGTCCGAAACGGACTCAACGTCAGCCCGTCGTCATTGACTGTCAACCAGCCCGTTTCCGGGCTGGCGTCGGGGCATCTCGGTTTGGGAACTGGGAAGCCCGACCCTGGATTGCACGGCATGCCTTGGGTCGGAGGCTTCGATGGCTTGGGTGTCGGCCGATCCGACTCGGTGGGGGTCGTCGACGGCGTCGTTGCGGCGGACTTGGGCTCGGGAGCGGCCTTGTGGGTTTGCGCGCCACAACCAGCCAGGAGCGGAGTCAAGATCAAGATGGCGACGACGAGCCGGGCCTGTTTCACACGCGTGGGACGCACCCCCACCCCGGATGGTCGCCGATCCGGCCAACCAAGGGGCCGAACCGGCGGGGAGTTCGCCGGAGCCTCGGTGGTCGCCAGGGGTGCGGCGTACGTTCGATGCCACGAACTGCCCGCCCGAATGGTCTCATCGCGGCCCAAGACCTACTTCCGGGCGTGAGCTCACCACCCGCCTGGCGCAGGGCCCGCCACGGGAGCATGATCGATCCATGCCTAGCCGCGACGAACTCCGCTCGATGGTGACCAGTTTCCGTGTCTCGGCCGCGCTGAGTGTCGCCGCCGAGTTGGGAGTCTCGGACGAGTTGATGGGCGGGCCGCGCACGGCTGCCGATCTGGCTGACGCTTTGTCTGTCGATGGGGATTCCCTCAACCGGCTGTTGCGGGCGCTGGCGACGGTCGGGGTGTACGCCGAAGTGGGTGACGGCACGTTCGCCAACACCAGCCTCGGTGAGGGACTGTGCTCCGATTCGCCAGGGTCCATCCGACCCCTCGCGCGCACCCTTCAGGACTCCGCGATTTGGGCGGCCTGGGGCCACCTCGCCCACAGCGCGCGCACGGGTGAGACCGCGTTTGAGGCACTCCACGGGATCGATGTTTGGACACATCGAGAACGCCTGCCGGAGCAGAACGCGATCTTCAACGCCAACATGGCGTCGCTCAGCTCCCTTGTTGCCGGCGCCGTCGCGAGCGCCTACGACTTCACTGGGTTGTCGAGCGTCGTCGACGTAGGCGGCGGCCGGGGGGCGCTGCTCGAGGCTGTTCTCGAGGCCCACGGACACCTTCGTGGCACGGTCTTCGACCAGGCGCACGTCGTGGCGATGGCCCCGTCAGCCGCGGCCTCGGCTTCGGTCGCTTCGCGCTGGACTGCGGAGAGCGGCAGCTTCTTCGAAGCGGTGCCACCCGCAGACGCCCACATCCTTAAGTCGATTTTGCACGACTGGCCAGACGAGCAGTGCATCGAAATCCTCCGCGCCTGCGCACGTGCCCTCAACGACGGCGGCGTCGTACTCGTCGTCGAAATGATCCTCGGCAGGCCAGGTCACGAAGTCGACATCGCGTTCTCCGACCTCAACATGCTCGTGCTTCCGGGCGGCCGCGAACGAAGCGAGCAGGAGTTTGCGGCGCTCTTCGACGCTGCGGGACTGCGATTGACCAACGTGGTCCACACCCGTTCCCGGTTGTCGATCCTCGAAGCCCGCGCTGCCTCAGCCAGCCAAGTGTGACCACCGGCTGGCCAGGGCACTCCAGCGTCCCTGGTCCACGACGACCCCATCAGCCAACACAACGACCCGGTCGGCCTGGGCGAGGGCGGCGGCCTTGCTGGTCGAGCCGAGGACGGTGGCGCCGCTGGCCCGCAGCGCTTGCCACAGCTCGATCTCGGTGGCCGCATCGAGTGCCGACGAGACGTCGTCGGCCACCAGCACTTCGGCGCGACAGGCCAGCGCTCGGGCGAGCGCGAGTCGCTGCACTTGGCCGCCGGATAGGCGTACGCCGCGGTGCCCGACGAGAGCGTCCGGACCCCCGGCGTCGGCGACGTCGCGACCCAGCCGGGCGGTGTCGATGGCGGGCTCGGGTGCCCGGTCTGCGTGATCGAGCGTGATATTGCCCGCGAACGTGCCGGACAGCACCCGAGGCACCTGGGTCACGATGGCGATGCGGCCCGGGCGCAGATCGATCTCCGGGTCGGTGAGCTCGCGGTCGTTCCACCTGATCGAGCCGGTCGAGGACACCAGCCCGGCGAGGGCTCCGAGCAGACTGGACTTGCCCGAGCCAACCTGCCCGAGCAGCAACACCAACTCGCCCGACTCGATGGTCAGGTCGACGTCGCTGACCCCCACGGTCCCGTCGTCATGGACAGCCGTGAGGCCCCGGATCGTCAGCGTGTGCAGCGGTTCGCGCACGGCCGGCACCGGGTCGGGGGCCACCCCGGTCCGCAGATCGACCCCCGGCGGCAGTCGGGTGATGTCGCCACCGCCGGAGAGTTCACTGGTGGCTTCCATCCACGCCCGCACCCCGGGCGCCTCGGTCACCACGGCGCCCGCCACGCGGCCGAACCAGTCGAAACCACTGACGGCGTTGGCCAAAAGCAGTGTCGTGGCGAGTCCCCAGCGTCCGCTCACCAGCCCAGCCCAGGCGGCCACGACGCCGCACTGGACCATCACGAGCGGGACGCCGTCCAAGAGTGCCTGCACCCGGTGCTCGCGCACCGCCGCCGCCACTCGTCCGCCGTCGACCTCGCGCAGATGCCGGTGGATCGCCGGCGTTGCGGCTGCGAGTTTGATGGTCCGCACCGAGTCGAGCGAGGAGACCAAGACCCGGCCGAAGCGGGCCCGTGCCGTGGAGGAGGCGGCCGCGGAGCGGCCAGCAATTCGACGCCCGAATGACGACGCCAACGCTGCCGAGCCCATGACCACCAGCAAGATCCCGCCCGCGATCCAGGTGCCGGCGATGACGGAGGTGATGGCGACGATCGCGAAGCCGTTGAGCACATCCACCCAACGGTCGGCATAGCGGGTGATCCGGTCGGCGTCCATGGCCCGCGCGACGGCCTCGCCGGGCGGCGTACGCACCAAACGACGCTGCCCCGTCTGGCCATGCAGTACGGCAGTCCGCACGCCCAGCTGCACCGAGACCCACCAGCGCGGATAGACCCAGAACGCCTGGGACAGCAGCAGCGGCGACGCCACCAAGGACACCACCAACGCGACCGCGAGCAGCCAGGGTTGCTCGCCGCGCTGAAGGGCAGTGACCAGGTGGCCCCAGATCCAGCCGGTGACCGCGCCGAACGCCCCGGTGATCGCGGACAGGAGGAACAAGGCCATCCCGACCAAGCCCCACGACGGGTTGGTCGTCATTGCCCGGAAGGTGGTGCGGGACAGGCTGGGCGTCGGCTCGAGGGCGGGCGCGGCGGGCGGTTGGGTCGTACGCCGCGAGGTGCCGATGACATGACCGTCGGTAGCGTCCCGCTCGACGGCCAGTTCCTCCGCCGTCGACACCTCATCGAGATCCCCGGTCTCCGCCGAGGCTTCGAGCAGCCGCCGGAAGGGGCCATCGATTCGCGCCAAGGTGTCACGAGGACCGTGTTGGACCACCCGGCCCCGCTCCAGCACCGCGACCTGCTCGGCGCGCTCGATGGTCGAGAGCCGGTGGGCAACCAGGAGTCCGGTGCGCCCGGCGAGCAGGCGGCCGGCGGCCGCGACCACCCGGGCCTCGGTGACCGGATCCATCCGGGCCGTCGCCTCGTCGAGGATCACGACCTTGACGTCGCGCACGAGCAGGCGAGCGAAGGCGACGAGCTGCTCCTCGCCGGCAGAGAGGCTGGTCCCGCCGGGGCCGAGTTGTGTCTCGAGGCCGTCCGGCAGTCCGGCCACCCAGGCGGTCAGGCCGAGCGTCTCCACGGCCGCCTGGATCTGGGCGCGGGGCAGGTCCGCAAAGAGGGCGATGTTGTCGGCGAGCGTCCCC
This sequence comes from uncultured Actinomycetota bacterium, assembly GCA_963814245.1. Taxonomy (GTDB): domain Bacteria; phylum Actinomycetota; class Actinomycetes; order Propionibacteriales; family Nocardioidaceae; genus Nocardioides. The sequence goes on along the minus strand of CAWFBY010000001.1, from coordinate 299,419 downwards.
GACAGGATCTCGGTGCGCTGGGTCACCACGCCAACGTCGGCGCGCAGTTCTTGCAGATCAAGGTCGCGTACGTCGACGCCGCCGAGGAATACCTGGCCCGGCTCGGGCTCGACTGCGCGCGAGAGGAGGGACGCGAGCGTCGACTTCCCCGAGCCGGTGCGGCCCACGAGCGCGCAGGTGTGACCCGAAGGGACCATCAGGTTGATCTCCGCGAGCGCGAAGGTCCCGTGGTCGTAAGCGAAGTGGAGGTCTCGGAACTCCAGGTCCCCGTGTTCGTGAGGCACCGGCAGTCCACCCTGGGGCTCGGCGGGCGACGCGAGCATCCCGCGCAGACGGAGGACGGCGCCGAAGCCTGCTTGCAGGTCGGGCAGGTGTCTGGCCAACATGTCGACTTGGCCGACGAAGGTTGAGGTGACCAGGAACAGGGTGACCAGCGACGCCGTACCAAGTCGGTCGCCGACCACGAGCGCCACCCCGACGACCCCGACTCCGGCAAGGAGCGCGTGCAGGAGGATGCCGGTGCGCCGCGTGATCCGGGTCTCCAGGACAAGCACCGATTTGAGTCGCTGCAGCACCTCGGCGGCGAGCGCCGTACTCCGGCGCAGGACGTGCGCCTGACCCAGGCTGGTGCGCAGATCGTCGCGGGCCGCGATGCCTTCCTCCATGACGGCTGCATGATCGGTCCAGGCCATCTCCTCCAGGACCTTGCGCTCGGCAACTCCCGGCAACAGGGGCCGAGCCACGGCGATGGCCAGCACCGCGGCGATGGGGAAGAGGATGAACGCTGGCCACCAGGTGAAGCCCGCGACCAACCACAGCGGCCCCGCTCCGAGCAGGGTGCGCGCCGCCATCCATACCGCCCAACGCAAGAGCTGCCCCACCTCATGGGTGTCGTCGTCGATCCGGTCCAGGATCTCGCCCACGGCCTGCTCGGTGAGCTCGGACAGTGGTTGCGCGAGGGCCGCTTCCAACAGGTCCGCCCGCAGCGCTCCTTCGGCGCGGTCGACGATGGCAAACCAGCCCGTTTTGGCGACGGTGTCGATCAACGCGCCGCCCACCACACACAACGCGAGGAGTTGGACGAGCTGGGTCGACGCGTTGTCCGTCAGCCGGCCGGCGACGATGGAGGCCAGTGATGCCAACGTGGCGGCGACCAGTGATCCGATCAGACAGGCCGCCGTGGCCGGGCCGCGCAGTCGGCGCCAGTCCACCGGAGTGCGGCCCCGGGGCAACGCCTCACTGCCACTGGAGGCGACGGCAACTTCGGGCAGCACGGATTGGGGCACCGGACCAACCTAGGAACTAGCGCCGACATCCGCTAATCGTTTAGCGACGAGGCCGTCGCACGCTGCCCGGCACTTTCGACTCATGCGTCGCCACAACAGCTCACCGGGCTGCACTTCTCACCAAAGTCCTTGATCAGTGACATTCTGGATTTGTCATCGATCAGTGACGTCGAGCCAGGGCCGATATGCCGGCCGAGCGACGGCTTAAGGTGGTCGCATGCGGATCGGATGGGCAGCCACCGTGGTGGCGATGTTGGCGCTCGGTGGTTGTCGGGACCAAGAGGTGGGTGGCGACCAACCGATCACACCCGGGGCATTGGCCTGGGTGGCCGCCGAGCATTTTGGTCCGCCGACGAGCGCGAGCCGCTTTCCCGCGGCCAGCAGACGGATCGGCGCAGGCGCCGTCGCGACCAAACTGGCCTACGACGAAGCTCTGAGCGTTGCCGTGATGCCAGCGCCGGAGACCGCAGTGTGCGATGCCCCTCTGCTCGGGGCCGCAGATGACTGCGTCAAGACCGCTGACGGCTATCTGGCGTGGATCCTCGCACAACCCGAGGAGGATCCCGGCGTTGTCTACGTCGTTGTGCCCAAGGACGACAGCTGGGCGATCGTGCTGTCCAGCGGGCCCGAGGCCGTCACGAAAGACCCTCGCGAGCTTCAGTTCTCTATCAGCGTGGATGACATGTTCGATCTGGCAAACGACCCCCGGGTGGACCTCACCACGACTCAGGCTGCGATCGATGGTGGCGACGCGCTTGACTACTGGGGCCAGCCCGACTTGTGAGGTCCACCCGCGGTCATGTCGTATCGCCGCGCCTACGTCGAGGAGGACCACGGTCTCCAACCCGCATGAGGGCCCACAGCATCATCGACACCGGTGGCTCAACCCCACGTGGCGGCGTACGGTGATGGGTTGTGGAGGCACTGCAGGCGATTGTCCTGGTCGTCACGATCATGGTGGCGGCGTTCAATGTTGCCTGGACTTTGTGGTCGCAGCGTCGCGACCGGGCCCAGCGCGAGGCCGAGCGGAGCGAGGAGCGGGAGCGGTGGGTTGCCGCGGGGCATGTAGTTGATCTCACAGCCATCCACTACTTCGACGCCGATCAGACCCCGTGGGCTCATCTCGAGGTCCGCAACACCGGGCGCGGGCCCTGCACGGTCCATGAGGTGGGCTCTTGGTATTCCCCAGGCGGCCCGGCCTACGGCTACTACGCGAGCGAACGCGACTCGGGCTATGACCTGATGCATGACAGCACTCCGTTGCCGCACGTGCTCGAAGGGGGCCGGATGGCCGACTGGTTCCTGGAGGTGGACGTGCTCCGCTCCACGGCCAGCGATGAAGAGCACGGTGCAAACCTTCACCTCTACATCGAGCTGCAGAACGGGGAACGCCACACCGCCCCGTTCCCCGTGGTTCCCCGATGAGTCACCCTCTTCGCTCGTGGGCGGTGGCGGGGTTGACCGCACCGCAAACTCATCGCGGTGAACGTGTGGTTCGAAGAGTTGGGCCTGCTACGGGGTGATCACGACCTTGCCGAGGGCGCGTCCTTCGCCCACATAGGCAAGCGCGGCGGGGACCTCGTCGAGGGAAAACGTCCGGTCGATGTGGGTCTTGACCTCCCCCGCCACGCATAGGTCGGCAAGCGGCCCGAAGTGGGTCGGACCCTCCTTGACGACTAGTACGCCGAGGGAGCGACCGCTCAACCGTCCCGCCAGCGTTCCGACGGTGAGCACCCGCAGCAGCGCGCGCACCGAGCCTCCCGCGCACCGATAGCTGCCGCCGCGAGCCAAGGCACGCCGATAGGCGAACACCGACCGATGCGCAACCATGTCGAGGATCACGTCGAACGGTTCGCCCGTGCGGCTGAAGTCGCTGCGGCGATAGTCCAGCACCTGGTCGGCGCCCACCGACAGCATGAAGTCCTGTTTGGCGGCGTTGTCGACACCGGTCACGTGAGCGCCGGCGCGCTTGGCGAGCTGAATCGCAAAGGACCCCGACCCACCACCGGCGCCGTTGATCAGCACCCGGCTGCCCTCCTTGGCAGCCGCAGTCCCTTGCAGGGCGATTGCCCCGGCCTGAGGAATCGTTGACGCCTCGGCAAAACTGAGCTGGGCCGGCTTGTGAGCCAGCACGGATGCAGGTGCGACGACGTACTCCGCAAACCCACCCATCAGCGCCAGGTTGTCGCCGTACACCTCATCTCCACGGCTGAAACCGGTCACCCCGGCGCCGACCTCGTCAACCACGCCCGCGACATCCGAGCCGAGCGCCCGGCGCGCGGGTCGTCGCAGCCCACCCAACCGGGCATAGGCCGGTGAGCCGCGCAGGCCCTCCCAATCGCTGAGGTTGACCGACGTTGCGCCCACTTTGATCCGCACCTGCCCGGCCGCTGGGGCAGGCATCGGGACGTCTTCGAGACGCAGCAGGTCGGGCGCGCCGTAGCGGTCCTGGATAACCGCCTTCACCGCCGAACTCCGGCGCCCCTGGTCATACCAGCAAACCTAGCCCTTGGTTCGGCAATGGACGCGAGGCAGGCTGGTCGTGAGGGCTCTGGCGGTGGCGTCCACCCGGCGTCGGCCGGTGGCTCACTTTGGAGCGCATCATGTTCTCGACACTGTCCCGACTGCTCGTCACGACCACGCTAATCTGCGCCGGAGGTGCCGGTCTGCTTCCCCCGGGAGGTGCGGCGGCGGGGGGTGCTCCCCGAGGCCCCGAGCCACTTCTGCCCCAGGGCGGCTGGAGCGCGCCCGTCACCATCGGCATCAGTCCGGGTCCGTACCCCTCCTTCGATGTGGCCGTGGCCCCCGACGGTTCGATGACCGTCGCCTATGTGGAGGACGGCGACGTTCGCCTGGCCCAGCGGCCAGCAGGTGGGGCGTGGGGCGTCCCGACCACGTTAGTGGGAAACGGCGCCGCCAACGACGTGCGAGCGGCGTACGACGGCTTCGGTCGGCTGGTGGTCGCCTGGGCCGAGGCTCAGGACCGAGCGAGACTGGTCAGCCGGCATCAGCTCGAGGGTGGAGGCTGGAGCTCAATTGAGGTCATCGCGACCCGCCCTTCGTATGGGTTCTGGGAACTCGACCTTGAGGTGAACGCTCGTGGCGACGCGGCTCTGGGAGCACGTTGGCTCGGGCAGCGGACGCATCCGGTGCTGGTGAGCCAGCGTCGCGCGGGCGGTGCATGGTTAACCCCTAGTCGCTTCGTCGGGGAGCGGTTCGACGTGGCTTTGGGTGCCTCGGGCCCGGTCGCGCTGGCGTGGACGACCTGGGATGGCGAAACCGCGACGGTGTTGGTGGCTCGACGCCCGCTCGTGGGTGAATGGGGGGCGACAAGGGTGCTGGCTGAGTTCTTCGGCTTCGTGATCGCTCCCGGCGCAACCACAGTGGCGGTTGATGGTCTTGGCACTACCACCGTGGTGTGGCGTGACCGAGCCTCCGACGGGTCCTGGCAGATCCGCGCCAGCCGAGCCGCGCGAGGGCACGCCTTCGGACCAGAACTGGTGCTCGGAACCAACGCCGGGAACCCCGACCTCGCCTATTCTCCGCCCAAGGTGCTAGCCAACGACTCGGGCCTCACAGTGGCCTTGTGGATGCGTCTCAACGGCACCATCAGGGCCGTACGCCGTCCCGTCGGAGGCACGTGGTCGGCGGCCGTGAAGGTCAAACCAGAGCGCGTGGTCTCGCCCTTTGACGCCGCCCTGGACCCCAGCGGTCGCTCGGTCGCGGTGTGGATCCGCGGGGGCTGGTTCGGGGAGGCCGGGCGGGGAGTGGTCGCCAGCCTGATGAACCGGCGCGGGCAATGGAGTGTGCCCGCCAACATCACCGCGCGCCAGGAACGGGTCTACGACCCCGCGGTCGCGATGAACCACGGTGCTGCGTTGAGCGCGTGGACTCAGGTCGTGGACAACATCGAGCGTCATTACCGAGCCAGCACCCACCGCAGTCCGTGACCACACGCTCGCTCTGCCCGCGGGCAGGCGGCGCAGCGTGCGCCAGCGGAGTCTTTGTCTGCTATCTCACTGATCTGGTAGCCCTCGGACCTCCGGTTCCCCGGGGACGCGAGGGACGATGGAAGTGGCGGAGAGTTGTTGAGCCTCTCGCTTGAGAAGGTGAGTTCGATGACGGTTGGTCCAATTTCAGGGCAGACACCGATTTCGGCAGGACCTACGCAGGCGCACACCCGCTTGGCCCGCTGGGCCGTTGGGCTGGCCGAGGCCGCCTTGGCCGTTTTGGTGATGGGCTTCGGGGTTCTCGGGGTGGCCTGGGCCGGGGGCGGGGTTGAGGCTACCGAGGACAACTGGGTAGGCGCCCTCACTATGGCGTCGAGTGCCGTCGGCCTCGTGGCCTCGCTCGCAGGGCTCGTGCTCGCGGCTGCAGCAAAGGTGCGGCACGAGGGCTGGTCGCTGCTGTGGCTGCCCTTGACGCTGTTCCCAGGCTTGGTGGTCCTCTTGGTGATCGTCGAAGCGTTCTGGATGGAGTAGCAACCCGCCACTCCCGGTTGTGTTGGGGTGGCCAGGCGGCGTAGTCGCAGGGAGGTGAGCCGTGAACGCGGTCCGTTCCCGGCCCATCGCCGTGCGGCTGGTCGAACTTTCGGGGGGTGTCTTGGCCACCTTGTTGCTCTCCTTCTTCCTCCTGGCCTTGCTCAACCTGGTGGTGGAGGCTCTCTTCTACCCACAGTCGAGCGAGGGCGGGCCCGCCTACGCCGACCCAGACGCACCCGGCGTACCGGTGAACGCCTTGCGCTGTGGGTTCGCGACCGCGCTGGTCGTCCTCTACCCGGTGGTGCATCGCACCCGGCTCTCGGAGACGATCAAGGCCGTGTTGCTGGCCGCGCCGGTGGGCGTCTCGACAGCAGCCTTGGGAGTCACCTTTTATGAGCGGCCCGCCTTGGCGTTGGTCGCCATGGCCGTAGTCGCGCTGGTGTCGGCGGTGCTCCTGCGGCTGGCGCGGCTGTCGTGGCCCTACTACGCCTCAGCGACGCTCGCGCTCATGTTGGCCGTGGGCTACGCGTGGCCGCACTCTTGACCGTACGCCGGCGTTCCGGTGTCCGGGCACTCTTTCATCGGGCTCCGGCGAGATGAATGCTTGCCCGCGCCTGGAGGCTGTCCCGGTCGATGACGTGGGCCCACACCGCGAGGGCGTCGCCGTGGTTCATCGCGACCACCGGGTCATACAACCGCGCCTTCGGGAGGGTGATGTTGGCCAGCGCACCCCAGACACCTTGGCGGTTCATCAGCCGGGCGCGCAACCCGACTCCGGGTTCGCCGAACCAGCCGCCTTCGGCCCACACGGCGACCGCGCGGCCCGACGGATCCAGGGCCGCGTCCCAGACATAGGTGCCGATCTCTTGCGTCACCACGACCGGGTGCGTCCAGTCGCCGCCCGCCGGATGCCGGGCGACCCGCAACGCGCGTTCTTGGTGGATCCAGAAGGCCGCTACGCTGCCATCCGCTGCGGCCTTAACCACCGGTGGCGACTCATAGACGGCGCCAGCGTGCGGATCGAGCGTGACCGTGGCGCCCCACGCATGGCCCGCGCGGGCGCGGGCGACACGGAGTTGCCAGTCACCAGTGGGCGACTCGGCCCGCCAGGCCACGGTGGTTGTGCCGCCACCATCGACCGCCACCGACCCCAGGCCGATAAAGAAGGTGACGTCGGGCACCCGCACCAGCACCTTGCCGGCTCCCCAGGCCCCCGAGGGAAGCTGCCGGACGACGTGCACGATCTCGGTCACGTTGGGCTCCTGGCCTTCGAAGTGGTTCTTCACGACCGCGGCGAGGCCCGAGTCACCGAGCGCCAACTCGAACATGGCGACCTTCCCCAACTGCTCAACAGGGCCCCAGGAGCCGGCGGAACCCTGGCTCACCAGCAACCGTGACGCCATCCCGTTCCGGTGCCAAACCCAGCCAACCGCAGCGTCGCCTTGCTGGTTCGCGACCAGTTGCAGGTCGGCGAACCGGCCGTCGCTGCGTTGGGCCACGACCTCAGGGGTGCTCCAGCCGCCGCCCGACAGTTGATGCGCGGTCAGCACCCGCGCCGAGCCGCGCTGCTCGAGCCACGCCAGGGTCAGCTGGCTGGCTCCGTCGTACGCCGCGCGCACGTTGTCGGCGTAGTCCGTGCCCGGCACCGGGGTGAGGGTGCCCCAGTCACCCCCGGGCGGGCGCTGGCGCAAAGCCACGTCATCCGACCGGGGGACCACGAGCGTCATCTCGCCGTTGGGCGCGACCTGGACGTCGTCTACGGCGGTTGGTGCCACGACTTCGGGGCGGTCCCAGCCCCCGGTGGCCGCGTCTTGAGTGCCGGCGGATGCAGTCGCAGCGCCAGCCGCGCCAGCGCACACAACGCTGGTGGTGATCAGAAGTCGAAACAACCTGGCAAACATGGCCTTGCTCCGTCCGAGCCCGAACCACATCAGCCGTACGGCGACGCCGCGGGCTCTCCTTCCATCCTCTCTCGGAGAGGGGACGGTCCCAACCCACGAGGGGCTGGTCGGCTAACTCGCTCCGCGGCGATCACAAACCAGTGTTTGTTCACGCACGCGATCTTGACGTGCTCGATGGGGCCGTCGGTGCTGTAGAGGGCGAACCGGTCTAAGAGTTCGGCGGGCAGGCCGCACTCGGGGCATGTGGTGAGTTGCATGGCATTTTCACCTTCCTTTAGGCCGAGGAGCCGCTGGCTTCAGTGCTCGACTCGGAGGTGGCTGTCCTGCTGCTGCCGTCTCACCACGTGATCGAAGCCCTTGCCGCCATCGATGCGGTCACGACCGGGGCCGCCGTTGAGGAAGTCGTCCCCGTCGTCGCCGTTGAGTCGGTCACGACCATCGTCCCCGGCGACATCGTCACCACCGTCGCCGCCCTTGACGCAGTCGTCACCCTCGCCGCCCCGGAGCTTGTCCTTGCCGTTCCCACCGATCAGGACGTCGGCACCGCCGAGGCCCCTGATGGTGTCCTTGCCACCCCGTCCGTCGATCAGATCGGGGCCTGACGTACCGGTCAAGGTGTCGTTGCCCTTGGTCCCCTTGATGACATTGCCCGGGGTGGGGCAGGGCGGCGGCTCCGAGCCGGGTACGGCGAGACTCGCGGCCGCGACGTTGCCCCCCGTAAGCCCTCCCAGGCCCAAAGCGGCGCCCGCTGCGGTAGCCAGGATCAGGTTTCTGACCCTGTAGTTCGTGTCGATGTTGCGCATGATCGTTCCCCTTGTTGTGTCGACCCGAGCGGTTTGAATTGCTGGTGATGACCGTCCCAGCGGCACGTCATCGTGGCGTCAGAATGGGCCGCCAGCCCGATCCAGCCCGGCCCGTCAGTCATCGCGTGCGCGGGTTGAGTTCAGACTGATCGGGGGGCGGGGCGTCCACGGAGACCATCGCTTCGGTCCAGCGGGTGAAGGCGCGACGTGCTTCTCCGTGGCGACCGGCGCGGACCAGATTCCTGACCAGACCGCGGTGCACGCGATCGTCGTACGGATCGACTCCCAAGAGTCGGGTCAAGATGGCGCTAGCGTCGTTGCTGCGGCCCTCCTTGGTGGCCACGGTGGCAAGGTGCCGCAGCGAGCGAAGCCACGCGCCGCGGGTCTCCTCGCGCAGCGCCTGGGCCCAGTCCTCCTGGACCCATTCCTCATAGGGCTCGTCTTCGAAAGCCTCACCGCGATAACGCACATCGACCGTCTCAAGCACCGCCTTGGCGGCCTCGGTCTGCCCGGACGCGAGCAGCGCCGCACCGTGTTCGGCGTCGTCGATGAGTTCGTCGGCGTCGTAGCTGACCCGACGCAGGTCCAGCCACACCCCGTTGGTGTTGGAGTTGACGTAGTGGTCCGCCGGCCACGCTTTCGCGGGATCGAGAACGGTCCGGACGGTGGTGAGCAACACCGACAACCGGTGGGAGGTCTTGATCGGATCATCGCCCGGCCACAGCAGTTCGCACAGCAGGGCGCGGCTGATCGGCCGCCCGCGTCGGGCGGCGAGGATCTTGAGCAGGGTGCGCGCCTGTTTGGACTTCCAGGCCGGCAGCGGCACGGGCTTGCTGCCGACCGTGACCTCAAACCGGCCGAACACCGCGACGGTGAGGTCCTTGCCGACGGGGTCGGCGCCGAACGTCCGCCCGTTGAACGTGCTGACCCCCAGACGTTGCAATCGCTCGGCGGCGCGACGGCCACGATCCCGGGCAGCCCGATCCGCTCCTTCCAGCCGCCCCAGCAACACTTCGATCCGACTGGCGTCGGGATCGGCACCCCCGCCTCGCCAGATCGATAGGGCTTCGGTCAGTGAGTCCACGGCCTCCGTCGGCCCCTCGGTCTCGGCGGCCAGTTCCAGCGCCTCGGCCAGCAGGTCCATCGACTGTTCGACACGGGCCATCGCGGCCGCTTCGCGGGCCAGCTCGGCGGCGCGGGCTCGGCTGCCGGTTTCCAGCTCGACCCAGCCGAGCGCGATCAGCGCGTAGGGCTTCAGGGAGGCCGACGCCAGCTCGCACGCCTCCTCGGCCGCCGCCCGAGCTGGGGCGGGGGTCTCGTCGAGCACCAACCGGGCGAGGCCGGCCAACGCCGGCACCAGGACTTGAAGTTCGTGGGAGGCCCGGGCGAGCGTGACGGCCTCTTCGTAGGCCGCGCGGCCCTGCTCGCGTTGGCCCAACGCACGGTGTACGTCGCCCAGGCCACACAGGCTGGCCGCCGCGCGGTTGGGTCCGAGCCGTTGGCTGACAGCGGCTGCCCGGCGTAGGTGCCAGCGCGCCTCGTCGTAGTCGCCCACGCGGGTCAGCGCCTCCGCGAGGTTGTGCAAGGCGGCGGTCAAGGCGCCCATCGGCCGGACCAACTCGGTCGCCAGCACGGCCTCGCGCGACACCACCAGGGCTTCGTCGAATTGCGCCGCAGCAAGCAGGGCGTAGGACTGGTTGCCCAGGATCCGGGCCATGGAGACGGCGTCCCCGTCCTTGCGCGCGGCGGCCAGCGCCATCGCGAGATGGGCCGACTTGCGCGAACCCGAGCTGGTCTTGGCCATCGCCTGATGGGCGGCGGTGAGGTCACCGGGTGCACCCGATTGATTGGCAAACTGCAGTGCACGGGCCGCGAGTTGCTGCGCCAGGTTGTCGTCGCCCAGCATCGAGGCCACATTGGCGCGGGCGGCGCGCCACAGGATCCCGACTCCGCTGTCCGGCAACTCGTCCTGGGGGACTCGGTCGAGGATCTCGCCGGCGAGCGGGAGATCACCCTGGCTGAAGTGCGCGGCGGCCACGCGAACGGCCAACTCGGCGTCCCAGCCGTCGCGATCGGCCGCCTGCTCGAGTGGCGCGAAGGCGCCGAGTGCGGCGTACGCCTGGCCGGTGTGGTTGAGGGCGTCGCCGAGCGTACGCCGCGCGCCGGGGTCAAGGCCCCCCGCGCGGGCCAGGTCCACGTCCTCGCCGGTCAGGAACGCGACGATCGCCGAGGCGTCACCCTGGGCGATCATCCGACTGCCGCGCTCGGCCAGGAGTTGCTCGGCCCTGGCTCCTTGGTCGGACCGTCGGTAGGCGTCGACCGCGGCGAAGGACAGGTCGTGAGCCTCGTACCACGCGGCGGCCCCGTTGAGGCGGGCCAAATCGCCCGGCCCAGGCCTCGGGGTGGCGGTGAGCAGGGCGCGAAGGACAGGCACCAGACGCAGCCCATCCCTGCCCACCAACACTGCGCGGGGGTGGGGCACCAACAACCCGGTCTTGAGCAGCCGGTCGACGATGTCGGTCTCGGTAGTGCCATCGGCGGGAGCCTGCTCATTGTCTCGCAGGACCTGCGCGATGAGGTCCGCGGTGAGTGGTTCGAGGTCGGCGACCGTCGAGAGCAGCTGCCGGAGGTCGTCGGGGAGGGCGCTGAGGACGTCGCTCTCCAGCCAGAGCGCGGCAGCGGATCCGGGCTGCCCGAGGATCGCCACCAGATCGGCCGCTACTCCACGGGAAGCAGCCTCCGCCGCCAGGTGCACCAACGCCGGCCAGCCGGCCGTCGCCGCATGAATCCGGGTGGGGAGTTCGGGGTCGTCCAGGCCATATTCCTCGGCGAGTACGGCGGCGACCGAGGCCGGCGAGAGCGCCAACTCCGCTGGCCCCACCTCGGACACCGGGCCGGTCAGTTTGCCTCGGGTCTCGGCGGTCAGCGGGTCGCGCGACGTCAGGGTCAGGGAGATCTCCGGCGGTAGGACGGCCAGGCTTTCGACCACAGTGTTCTGCTCGCCGGGCTCCAGTCGATGCAGGTCCTCGATCACCAGGGCCCGAGCGCCTGGCTCGAGCTCGGGGCCAGGGGAGGGGATCTGGTCGGCGCGCAGCCAGGTGACGACCTCGCCACCGGTCTCCGACTCGACCCAGGCCGTCTTGCCATAGCCGGCCGCGCCGATGACCAGCCTGCGGGCAGGGGCGCGCGCGGACTGACGGCCGGTGGGCTTCCGGGCCCGCGGCACGTCCGTGGGGGCGCTGATCTGGGTCATCGTCTCTTCGAGGATCGCGCTGCCGGCGGCGGGGCACAAGCCCTTTGCTGGGCGGGCGACTCTGACCTGGCGCTGATGCGTGCGGCGGACCCTCGGGGGATCACGGGCCGAGCACCGTGCTTGGGCCGGCAAAGCAAGGAGAAAACATCATGATTTCGACAGTTCGCTGCCGCCTCTGCGGCCAAACGCTGGAGGCCTTCATCGACATCCCGCAGGGGCTCCCGCAATCCCTGTCGCGCCAGGCCATCTCGAACAAGGTGCAGATCGCGCAGATCCGCCATGCCGACAGGTGTCGCGCCCGCCGGCTGCTCACCAGCCCTCCGACCAACGGGGGGGCCGTCGAGCAACCGACGCGGGCCTGGTCTGCCGGCTTCGCGCGGAGCCTGCGGGGCGCCGTACGGCGACTTGGCCGCCCCGCACTCTGACATCGCAATGACATGCCCGGCGCAACCTAAGTCCCAACACCAGGTCGGGCACCGAGTCCGGCCGACTATTCAAGGAGAAACATCATGAACGCAATCACACGACTGGTCCCATCAGCTCTCGGCCTGACGGGCTTGGCGCTCACCTCGTTGGCGGCGTACGCCGTCGCCCCCGCGTCGGCCACGCCTTCCTGCGAGCTGACCGTGCACTCCAACAAGGTGTTGGAACTCAACGACAACGACGCCGGTGGCAAGGACGAGATCTTCTTCAAGCTGGGCGGCGAAGAGACGGCGGTCAGGCAGTACGCCGAGGGCCAGAAGCGCAGCAACATCGGCTCGAAGGTCTTCCAGAACTCCATCGACGTGAAGGTCTTCGAGCGCGACGCCAGCACCCTCACCCTCGTCGGCACCCTCAACAACATCCCGTGCCAGAACGAGACGGGCGAGGTGGACGACATCAACGGCCCGGGCGACACGCTCTACCGGGTGCGCTGGAGCGTCGACTGAGGCTCCGTGATGAGCCCCACCGGTGGGCGCCGTCCTCGAGGGGCGGCGCCCATGTTTGTTTTGTGTGACCTCGCCGCGTGGAGGTGCCGTAGTTGAAGGCGCAGCCCGCGCCCTAGACGGGATGGAGTTCGTGGAGTTTACTGCTGGGACTCGGGCGCTCATGGGGACCCGACGGGGTGCGGAGGTCGCTGTGGTTGCTCGGGTCGTGGTTGTTGGTGTGGCGTGTGCCTCGGTGGTGGTGAGTTCGTGGTCGCCGGTGGCGGCTGTGGGGGCGTCGGTGCAGACGAGTCTCGTGGGGGCCCCGGTGGCGCCTGGTGATGTGGTGGCTGATGTGCCGTCGCGTCCGTTGGGGTCGCTTCCGGAGCCGGTTGATCCGGCGGATGCGATTGATGTGTTGCCCGATCCGGTGGCGGCGTTGCCTGATGATGGGTCGTCGGTGGTTGATCCGGGTGCGACGTGGACGAGCGTGGCGGGTTTGCCGGTGAAGGTTCGTGAGGATTCCACGGTTGCGCCCGTTCCGACGGCTCGGGGTCGGTCGGTGGTGCGGGGGATGCCGGTGGAGTCGGGGCCGGTTGAGGTGAGCGTGACGACGCCGAAGGATGCGTCGAGCGCGGTGATGTTGCTGGCTTTGGATGGGGGTGCCCCGGTTTTGGGGGTGCCGGCCCCGAGTGTTTCGGCAAGTCCGAGTGTCTCCCCAAGCCCAAGCCCGAGCCCGAGCCCGAGCCAGGGTGCGAGCCCGAGCCCGAGTGTTGGGGCGAGTGGGGGTTTGGTTGCGGGGTCGGGTGTTCCATCAACTGGTGCGGTGGGTGGGTTGGATGTGCGGGTTGCGCCGTCACCCCCACCTGGACCTGGCTCTCCGCCGACACCCAAAACGCCCTCCGGATCACCAAAACCAACACCGCCAGCCCCACCACCAACAAACTCAACTACTACCCCCACGGCGCCCCCGTCCCCACCAGCACCACCCTGCCCGGCGAACACGGCTACCTCAACAAAACCCACGACCCAGGCGGCGACATCCGCCTCGACCACCGCACCTGCAACCCCACCCTCAACACCCTCACCACCCCCGACCCCCTCCTCAACCCCAACGACCCCCAATCCCTCAACCCCTACGCCTACTCACGCAACAACCCCATCACCGGATCAGACCCAAGCGGTCTGTGTCCAGAACACATCTGCCACCCGGACTACAGCGGCGCCACCGGAGGATCCGGGGGCGGATCTGGAGATGGTGCCGGCGGGGGGACGGACGAGGAAGGCGACCCCGGGACCCCAGCAGAAGCCGAAGGGGATTCAGGAGCAACCGGAGGATGCGCCGCGATGATTTGCGTCGCAGCCCCAGGTATTCCAGATGTCGTCGGAGGTGTCTGGGGAATCACTCAGAAGTTCTTCAACACGCTCACATCGGGAGGGTTGCATTCGTCCAATTCGAAGCAAAGAAATATCGCTTTGGTTGGCCTCGTCCTCAGGTCTGCGATTCCAGGAGGGAAGTACTTCACCAGCGCCAACGCGCGACGTGCTTGGACGTGGACAAAGAGGGGTGGTGGCGCAGCTTTCTTCGGCTATAACGTCTGGGATCACCATCGAAATGGTGATGGCTGGACTGAGGCTCTGCTTAAGGGTGCAACCGAAAGCGCCATGGCGTATGCGGGGGCAGAATTAGGATCCACGGGTGGGGCGCTATTGGGTGGGTCCTTGGGACCGGAGGGGGCCGTGGTTGGAGCGGGAGTCGGGGGAGTGGCGGGAGGGGTAGGTGGCGGCCTAGCGGGGCGATGGCTGACCGACCGCCTGGAGGAAAGTGTCTATGAGCCGGCTGCGGCTGGCATCAATCAAGGAATCCAGTTGCCAGCCAGGATTTTTAACCGTCTGTCCCCCGTGGATATCCCGCTGGATTGGTAATTCATTCGTATTTCTTACTGTGAGGAAGGTCCTACAAAATGCGCGTTTGGTTCATGTCAGCCCTGGCCGTGGGCTTGGCGATTGCCACGGTGCTGGTTTGGTCGAATTGGCGCGTCGGAGGGCGGTTCCTTGGATTTGTAATGAACAATCCAATCCTTTCAGATCGTCAATACGCCCGACGCGAAGCGCGCGCGGCTTGGAGCTTCTACTCCATGCCGGCCGGGGCCCTCGCATTCGCAGGCGTTGCGGCTGACATGTGGGCTTCGAATCAAGTGGGGCAGATCCCGGAATGGATCCAGAGATGGGTGCTCTATGTCGCGTTTATTCCCTCCGCGTTATGTATGTTCGTCGCCATGTTTGTGTGGGCGTTCATGCGGGGCCCGTTGGTGCCACCACCCTTACGTGGAAGGCCGGGCTACTTCGCCGCCCGGCGGCTCTACCGGGAGATGCGGGCTCGTGGAGAGACCCTGCACCGAGACGAGTGAGCTTCTTACAGCAACCGGCTCACGGTTGCGGGCCACACGGACAACGTCCTCACGGAACTCTCTGGGATAAGGCTTCGGCACGGTGTACATCCTTTCAGCGGCACCTCACGGCACCACACCTCAGTTGTCACCCATCCCTGCAGCAGACCGCCGTGCCCGATGACCCGGCTCACGGCACCACACCTCAGTTGTCACCCATCCCTGCAGCAGACCGCCGTGCCCGATGACCCGGCTGACTTCGAACTGGCGCTCCGCGCCCGCGTGGCCTGGCTCGCGGTCCAGATGAGAACTGGCGCTCCGCGCCCGCGTGGCCTGGCTTGCGGTCCAGATGAACACCTGGTGTCGGATGGAGAACGACCTGCAGATGTCTTCCGGCGGTGGCGCCTGGGTGGCGGCGATGCGAACGCCAGCCATCACCCCAGAGCACTTTGTGATCGCGGAGATCCAGGAAGGTTTGCGGGCCGTGTCGTGGCGCGCCGATTCGGTGAAGCCCTATTCGGCCCGGCTCGTTGGGCCGGAGGTCCTCGTCGGTCTCAGCCACCTCGGACCGTCGACGTCGGCAGGTTTCGACTGGTCCCTGCTGCACCGGATGTTCCGCGAACACGTCCTCGATGGCGAGGGCCGCGCCATGGACGGCCGCGGCTGGCAAACGACCTCGGCGTCCCCGCGGGATCCCACGGATCGCGCTAACTGGAGGGCCCTGGTCGAAGCGGGTGGTCCACCCTGGCTGGGCAAGGGGTATGGCAACGCCACGTCCAAG
This sequence comes from uncultured Actinomycetota bacterium, assembly GCA_963814245.1. Lineage (GTDB taxonomy): Bacteria > Actinomycetota > Actinomycetes > Propionibacteriales > Nocardioidaceae > Nocardioides. Next base: position 283,619 of record CAWFBY010000001.1, on the reverse strand, counting down.
ACCCACCGGGTATGCGCGTTCGGCGCCCGCTTCCAACTCGGGCCTACGCTGACGTTGGGACAGATAGACGCGGAGCTGCACCTCGTGCAGGATCTGGTGCTGAGGATGGCCGGGCCTCTCCGCAACACCGAGTGAGGTGAGTTGGCGCCGGCTGCGCCGTCGTAGGTCGCGCACCCGTCACCCGAGTGCCTCTTGGATTGTCCCCTACCGATAGGCGGGCTTGGAATTGATGGGATCGAATAGAGCAAGTGAAGATGGCCCAGGCTTGGCGCCCCCGCCAGCCGCCAGACTGGCGTTTGGTCTCATTGGCCTGGGTGCGGTTGCATTCGCGGACTACTTCGGTCAAGGTGCCCGGGTCGAAAATACCCCCCAGTGGATCGTTGCGGCCCTGCTTGGGGGTGGGCTGGTTGGCGGCCTGTTTGGCTGGGAAATACCGGCGTACGACGCTGCCAAGGCAGGCGCCGGCCCAAAGATCTTGCTGATTTCCGGGGGAGCTAACCTGGCGATCTTGGGAGTGCTTCTGACGACCGGAGACTTTGCGAAGTTCACGTTCTTTCTGGTCTGTGCTTTTGGTTGCGCCGCCACCGTTTGTTGGCGCGCAGCTCGCATAGCCTGGACCGCGATGTTGGGCTAGTGCCGCTTCGCCGCCCGGAGTCTCAAGGGTCCGTGGCTGGACCGCGTCCTCCGAAGCGATCAGGGAAATTGCCGGTGCCTACGAACACGGCGACCGGGATCCGTTCGGATCGGCTTCACGCGGCAGGTAGGGCGAAGCCCGCAGCGATGGGTCCAGCGGGGGCCTTCGTCGGCGCTACCGTGGCCTCATGATCACGGGCCTCGACCACGTTCAGGTCGCCGTACCTGCGGGCAGTGAATCCACCGCACGCGACTACTACGGGCGCGTCCTGGGGATGGAAGAGCTCCCGAAGCCTCCCCAGCTCGCCGCGCGCGGCGGCTGCTGGTTCGCCTCCGGGAGCGCGGTGCTCCACCTGGGGGTGGAAGAGCCGTTCGCTCCGGCCAAGAAGGCTCATCCGGCGTTCCTGGTCACCGACCTCGATGCCTTGGCCGCGGCCCTCGCGTTGCGTGGGGACGAGGTCACCCGGTCTGATGGGGAGCTCCCGGGGATCCGCCGCTTCCACACGTTCGACCCCTTCGGCAACCGGCTCGAATTCCAGCAGGCATGACACCAGAACTCGAAGTCATCGTCGGTGACATCACCACCCAGGACGTTGACGCGATCGTGAACGCCGCCAATTCCTCGCTGCTGGGTGGCGGTGGGGTCGACGGCGCGATCCATCGTGCGGCCGGCCCCGAGTTGGTGCAGCACTGCCGGACGATCGGGGGCTGCAAGACGGGGCAGGCCAAGATCACCCCCGGCTTTCGGCTGCCGGCACCGTGGATCATCCACACGGTGGGTCCGGTGTGGCGCGGGGGCGGGTACGACGAGCCGGAGCTGCTCGCGTCCTGCTATCGAGAATCCCTCGCCCGGGCCGACGAGGTCGGCGCCCTAACGGTCGCGTTCCCGGCGATCTCCACCGGGATCTACGGTTATCCCGTCGACGCCGCGGCCCGCGTCGCCGTCGAAACCCTGCGGAGCACGCCAACGGACGTCCGCACGGTGAAGCTGGTCTGCTTCAACGAGGCCACGCGCGCGGCGTACGCCGAACTCCTGGCGTGACCTCCCGCACTTCAGAGCCCAGCCAGAACCTTGTCGCAGTGGCCCCGCATGGCACCGGCCGCGCGATCCAGCACCACCTCGGCGCCCGGCGCATCACCGAGCTGACCTAGTGCAGCGAGAAACGCGTCCGGGAATCCTTCGGCTGCTGCGGCTACGCGACCAATCACGTCTTCCGCGGCCAAGCCAAGCTTTTCCGCGGCTTTGCCCCACTGCTTGCGGCGAATGCGCTCCACCTGGCGCTCCCCGCCAACAGCAACCGCGACGCTGCGATCCACCCGGGCGCCGTCGTAGACCATCGCACTGGCCAGGTCATAGAGAGGGGCAACCCAGGATGCGCCCGGAGCGTGCAGGAGCGAAATGTTCTTCGAGTGGCCATCGGGAGCCCCAGCGACGACGTTGATGATGACAAAGTCCGCCAACGCAAGCAGGTCATCGGCCCGGGACCTTGATTGCCGATTCACGACTCGCACCATGTCGCCAAGAGTGGGGCCGCCATTGGCTTCGTACTTGCGATCTGGGACGCGGCCCAGCGCCTGGCAGAAATCTTCCTGATGAAACCGCCTGATGGAGCCATCGCGGTCAATGGAGCGGTCGAAGCGCTCGACGACGATCGCCCACTGATCCTCGAAGGGGACGAACTCTGTCGACGCAACATCGACACCAACCGAGCGCGCCGCAGCCATGGTTAGGTGCTCAACCAGGGCCTGATGGTGCAGCCGCCTGATTCCGGGCTTGATGATGTGGGTGGTCGGCGCGGCCCCGTGGGCCTCGTTCCACTCTCCGTTGACCTTGGCTAGCGCAAACTTCTCCTGCTGTCCGCCCAGTGACCAGTGCTCCTTGGGCATGGCCCACGAACCTGGATCGTCACTGAGCCGACGCAATCGGGCAGCGATGTCCGCCTCCGTCACGGGGCGATAAGAGGGTCGCCGGTTCTCCAGTGTGGACAAGTCCGCTGGCGTGCAGAACTGCACGGCACCGGGGCAGTCCCACCCCATCCGCGACAGCAGGCCAAACGCGTCGTCAGTGCCGGTTCCTAAACGGCTGGCCCACGCCGACCTCGCGTCCCGGCTCTCGGGGAGCAGGCCAAGGAGGAAGGGGGCGACGCGGCCGGCATCGAAGGTCTCCTTGCGCAAGGGCAGGTACGCCGAGAGGGCTACCTTCCCTCGGGCGGCGTACTCCTCTTCGTAAGTGAATGTAGGACGCTGGGTCGCGTCTTTCCTGTCCAGGAGCCCGACCGTCTCGCCGTACAGTCTGACGAGAAGTCGCTCAGTCATGATCGAACTGCTCCGCGGTGGTCGACGCGTTGGCCCAAACGGATCGACGGGTGGCTCGCGAAGCCTCGTGAGCTTCGCGAAGGCGAGCGTCAGCGCCACCGTGATCGGCAACCAGCTCCTCGCGGTCGGCGACCTTGGGGATCCCGCCCCCCTGAGGGCCGTCGTCGCGGAGGTTCAACGCGAAACCCAGCGCGGAAACGGTCCGCAAGATCTGTTCAAACTCAGCTCCGCGATGACCGGCTTCGAGCCGTGCCAGCCAAGATCGGGAGACGCCCGCGCGCGCGGCAAGCTCGGATTGGCTCAGGGACTGCGTGCGACGGGCCTCGCGGATTGCGGAACCGAACTTCACCCAGTGGCCAATCTGGATTTCTCCCACGGTCTCCTCCATTCTGTCCTGGTTCGAGGACAATCTACACCGTCCTCGTTCAAGGACATGAGGCGTATGTCCTTGAACGAAGACAGAGTTGCCTCCGGGGGCATCATGGGTCACATGACTTTGACCACCGAACACGTGACCTCGGCGTCGCCTGCGCGGGTGTGGGAAGTGTTGTCGGACCTGGAGGGTTGGCCGTCGTGGCTGCCGACTGTCGACACGCTCGCCCCGCTAGATCTGGGCCCCGCGGATATGCCTGCACCCGGCGTGGGGGCGTCGTACGCCGTGACGCAGCCTAAGCTGCCGAAGGCGCAGTGGACGATCACACACTGGGAGCCCGAGCATGGGTTCACCTGGGTGTCGAGGGCACCGGGCGTCACCACGACAGCGACGCACGCAATCACCGAACTGCCCGCAGGTGGTTCCCGGATCAGCCTTGAAATCGACTGGGTGGGGCCACTGGCATGGGTGCCGCGTGCGGCGTACGGCCGGCTCGCTCAGCGCTACATCGACACCGAGGCCCGCACGCTCGCGGCCGTCAGCGAGAGTTGAGCCTCACAATTCCTCGGTGGTGTCCCGATCTCCACCAAAGAGTCGTCCGTCGGGCACGCCGAGTGCGGTGATGGCGGCGACCTCGTCGTCGCTGAGCTCGAAGCCGAAGACGTCGAGGTTCTCGGCTTGGCGGCCGGGGTCGGCTGACTTGGGGATCGGCAGGGCGCCGAGTTCGACGTGCCAACGCAGGATCACCTGACCCGCCGTCACCCCGTGTGCTTCGGCGGCCGCGCGGACCGGCGCGGCGGCGTACTGTCCCTTGCGTTTGCCCAGCGGGCTCCACGATTCGGTGCGGATGCCGAGGTCGGAGTTGGTACGCCGCATCTCGACCTGGGGGAACAGCGGGTGCAGCTCGATCTGGTTGACCGCCGGGGTGACCCCGGTCTCGCCGATGATCCGGTCCAGATGCGCGCGCGTGAAGTTCGAGACCCCGATCGAGCGCACCAACCCCTGCTCACGCAGGTCGACCAGCGCACGCCAAGCCTCGACATATTTCCCTTGCGCCGGATTGGGCCAGTGGATCAGGTGCAGGTCGAGATAGTCGAGCCCGAGCCGCTCGAGCGAGCTTTTGGCTGAGGCGATCGCGTCGTCATAGCCATGATGGCGTCCGGGGATCTTGCTCGTCACGAAGAGTTCCTCGCGGGCCACCCCGGACTGGCGGATGGCCTCCCCGACCTCGGCCTCGTTCTCGTAGTTCACGGCCGTGTCAATGAGCCGATAACCCAGCTCCATCGCGTGAACCATCGCCGCGATGCCGTCCTCCCCGCGGAGCGGGTAGGTGCCGAGACCGATCGCCGGGATCGGGCGGGAATCGTTGAGGGTGTAGGTCGGGGTCACCCGGTCACGCTAACCGGTGATAACCGTTTGCGGCGATGTCGGTGGGTCATGGCAGGGTGGTCGCGTGACAATTTCTGATGCGGTCCTCGCTGAAGGCCTCGTGAAGCACTACAAGACCGTCAAAGCCCTCGACGGGCTGGACCTGCGGGTGCCCAAGGGGACCGTGTTGGGGATTCTCGGGCCCAATGGCGCAGGCAAGACTACGGCGGTCAAGATCCTCACGACGCTGATTCGCCCCGACGCAGGCAGCGCGTTCGTGGCCGGCATCGACGTGGCCAAGGACCCGCGCGAAGTACGCCGCAACATCGGGGTGTCGGGACAGTACGCCGCAGTCGACGAATATCTCACCGGCTTCGAAAACCTCGACATGGTGGGCCGGCTCTATCACCTCGGGCGCGCGGCCAGCCAGGCCCGGGCCCGCGAACTGCTCGTGCAGTTCCGGCTCGACGACGCCGCCGATCGACCCGCCAAGACCTACTCGGGTGGCATGCGCCGACGACTCGACCTTGCCGGTGCGCTGGTCGCGCGTCCGCCGGTGTTGTTCCTCGACGAGCCCACCACCGGGCTCGACCCGCGCAGCCGCACCGAGATGTGGGACGTGCTCAAAGACCTAGTCGCCGGCGGCACGTCGCTGCTGCTCACGACCCAATATCTCGACGAAGCCGACTTGCTGGCCGACAACATCGTGGTCATCGACAAGGGCCGCAAGATCGCCGAAGGCACGTCGGATCAACTCAAAGCCCAGGTGGGTGGCGAACGCATCGAGATCACCGTCCTTGACAGGGGCCGCACGGCCGAGGCCTCCGGGCTGCTCAGCCAGTACGCCGTCGGCGAGGTGGTCATCGACGCCGAGAGGCGCTCGTTGCGCGTGCCCGTGACCGGCGGGGCGAGCGTGCTCGTGGAGGCCCTCCGGGTGTTGGACTCCGCCGGGATCGGTGTCGATGACGTGGGACTGCACCGACCCACGTTGGACGACGTGTTCTTGACGTTGACCGGGCGCCCGGCCGAGGAAGTTGACGCAAGCACCGAGGAGGGTGCCGCATGAGCATGTCCACAGTTGTGGGCGACAGCCTCGTTGTCGCCAAGCGCAACCTCATCAAGATCAAGCGCGTCCCCGAGCTCCTGGTGTTCACCACACTGTCGCCGATCATGTTCATTTTGCTGTTTGCCTTCGTCTTCGGTGGCGCGATCGACCAGCAGGGTGGTGGCGAGGGCTATCGCGAGTTCTTGATGGCCGGGATCTTCGCTCAGACGGTGGTGTTCGGAGCCACCATCACCGGGGCCGGGCTCGCCGAGGATGTGAAGTCCGGGATCATCGATCGCTTCCGATCGCTGCCGATGTCGCCGGGCGCGGTGCTTGCGGGCCGGACCTTCTCCGATGTCGTGAACAACGTGATCGTGTTGATCGTGATGAGCTTGACCGGGCTGCTGGTGGGTTGGCGGATCCACACCAACGTGTGGCACGCGGCCTTGGGCTATGTGCTGATGCTGGTCTTCGCCTATGCCATCAGTTGGATCATGGCGTGGATCGGCATGCTGGTGCCCAGCCCCGAGGTGGTCAACCAGGCCTCGTTCCTGGTGATCTTCCCGCTCACCTTCATCGCCAACACCTTCGTGCCGCTCAAGGGGCTGCCGGGTCCGCTCAAGTTCTTCGCCGAGTGGAATCCCGTTTCCGCGATCACGCAGGCCGCGCGCGACCAGTTCGGCAACAAGGACCCCGTCGGCCTCGCGACCACCGACAAGTCGTGGGCTTTGGAAAACCCGGAGATCTATACGCTGATCTGGTCGGTGGTCATCTTGGCCATCTTCATCCCGCTCGCCAACGCTCAATATCGAAAGGCCTCCAGTCGATGACCGACCGGATCACCGTGCAACGCCTGATCCCCGCTCCCCCTGAGCCGATCTTCGACCTGTTGGCCGACCCCGGTCGCCACGCCGACATCGACGGCTCGGGCACGGTCCGCGGAGCGCGCAGCGGAGGTCGCCGGCTCAAGTTGGGCGACTCGTTCGGCATGGACATGAAGTTGGGCGCTAAGTACTCCACCCGCAACGTGATCATCGCCTTCGAGGACAACCGGGTGATCTGTTGGCGCACCCTCGCCCAGGGCCCGTTGCGCCTGGTCGTCACGGGCCGCACCTGGCGCTATGACCTCGAGCCGGTCGACGGCGGGACCCTGGTCCGCGAAACCTGGGACATCAGCGAGGAAGCGTGGCCGTCCAAGCCGTTTGTGCGCCGGATGGGCCCCGGCACCGAGCGCTCGATGGCCCGGACCTTGGAGCGCATTGAACAGATAGTCACCGACCCGTCGTAAATTCACCGCCGACCCGTCGCAGTTTGACCATCGACCCGTCGCAGTTTCACCGCACTGCCCTAGCCTGAGCCTGACGACATCCGAAAGAGGTCACCCTTGAGTTCCACCGAGCCGACGGCACCCGCCGACCAGCCCGCCATCTCGCCCATGGCCCGGCCCCTGTCCATCGTGGCGGGACTCATCGCCGGCTGGTCCGTGATTCAACTCGGCTCGACATGGATTCGGCAGTCCGGCCAATACGGCGAACCGATCGACTCCGACACCATCTTCTATATCTTGATCCTGACGGCGGGGATCACGCTGGTGGTCTCGCTCTATGCCCTGTTCGTGCTGCGCAAAGGCGACATCGCCCTCGGCCGAAAGCTCTTCATGATCACCGCGGTCACGGGCCTCTTCGGCTATGTGGGGACGCTGCTGTCGATTTTCGCCATCTTCCAGTCACGCCGTCGCGACTAGGCCCGTCACCAGGGGCTGGGCCGATAGTCCTTCACAAAACACCCATAGATGTCTTCGCCCGCCTCACCCCGCACCACCGGGTCATAGACCCGGGCCGCGCCGTCGACCAGATCCAGCGGTGCATGCCAACCTTCGGCGGCGATCCGCAGCTTCTCTTGGTGCGGCCGCTCATCGGTGATCCAGCCCGTGTCGACCGCGGTCATCAAGATCCGATCGGTCTCAAACATCTCCTCCGCGCTGGTCCGGGTGAGCATGTTGAGCGCGGCCTTCGCCATGTTGGTGTGCGGGTGCCCGGGGCCCTTATAGCGCCGGGAAAACTGGCCTTCCATCGCCGACACGTTCACCACGTAGGCCCGCCCGCTGGGTGCGGCCGCCGCGGCGGCGCGCATCGCCGAGCGCAGCCGTGAGATCAAGATGAACGGCGCAGTGGCGTTGCACAGTTGTACCTCCAACAACTCCAGCGGATCGACCTCGTCGACCTTCTGGGTCCAGGAGTTCTCCCGCTGCAGATCGGGCAACAACCCTCCCGCATCGACCGCGGTGCCGGCCACGTGAGCCGCCAAACTGGCCGAGCCGGCGCTCAGCGATAGGGCGGTCATCGAGGCCGCGGTTTGGGCGGCTACGGCATCGGCTACGGACTCGCCCTCATGATGGGCGACCGCGTGCTGTTCGAGGGTCCCCGCGATCGCCGCCGGATGCGCGTCGCTGATGTGGTCGAAGGTGACCAGCTCGGGGAGCGCGATGTCCCCCGGCAACGGAGCGGACTCGAGCTCGACCAACTGGCTATAAGAACCCGGCGATCGGCGTACGGTCTGGGCCGCGTTGTTGATCAAGATATCCAACGGCCCGTCGGCCGCAACCTCGTCGGCGAGCGCGATGACCTGGGTCGGATCGCGCAGGTCGATGCCGACGATCTTGAGGCGGTGCAACCAGTCGGCGCTATCAGGAAGCCCCGCAAACCGGCGTACGGCGTCGCGCGGGAACCGCGTCGTGATGGTCGTGTGTGCGCCATCGCGGAGCAGGCGTAGCGCGATGTACATCCCGATCTTGGCCCGCCCGCCTGTCAGCAGTGCCCGTCGGCCACTCAGGTCGGTGCGCTGGTCCCGCTTGGTGTGGGAGAAGGCGGCGCACGAGGGGCACAGCCAGTGATAGAACGCGTCGACCAGGGTGTAGTCGGCCTTGCAGATATAGCAGCCACGGGGGTTCAGCAACTCGCCAGCGAACGCCCCCGCGGCGTTGGAGACGAGCGCGATGCCCTGGGTTTCGTCGTCGATCCGCATTGGCGAACCCGTCGCGGTCGCCTCCAAGATGGCCCGATCGGCGGCCAACTCGGCCTCGCGTTTGAGGGTACGCCGCTCCCGCTTGAGCGCCTTGTACATGTGCGACGCCGCATGTTTCACGGTGGCGATGTCGCGATGGTCTGGCGGCAATTGATGCAGCGCGCCCAGCACACGCACGGTCACGGCCAAGTCCTCGGGATCGATGCCGTCGGCCGTCACCTCGGGCGGGACCGGCGCGTTCACTCCCAGAGGGTACGACGCCCGCGGCGCCCCCGGAGAAATCAGCCAGGAGAAATCAGCCAGGAGAAATCAGCCCGGAGCCATCAGCCAGGAGCCATCAGTCGACTACCAGGAAGGACCGGCGCTCCTGGGGCCTCCCGTTGAGGAGGAGCTGGACCTCGTGCTGGCCGGGGCGGATCTGCCGCGTGGTCATCCCGGCCCGCAACCGGTGGGACTTGGCCAGCGGCAGGACCTGACCCGCGACCATCGAAACTTGTCGCCACTTGAAGACCTTGCGTCCGGACAGTTCGCCGTTCGGACCCGCGAAGTGGACGACGTAGTCCAACAACACTTCGGCGTCCTCGTCGGCCTCGAGGGTGACGGAGAGCGCCAAGGCCTCCCCGAGTCGCACCACGCTCGACAGTTGGAGGTCACCGACCCGGACTCGTGCGTCGGCGCGCACCCCCACCAGAGCCAAGGCCCCCGGATGGCCTTGCTTGATCAGCGTTCGCAGCGCGTGCCGGACGATGAACGTGTCCTCCCGTGGCTCCTGGCCTCCCAAGTCGCGCCATCGGAGCAAGGTGGCCACGACCAGCTCGGGGTCGGTCTTGGCGATGTCGTTGAGATGGTTGGCGACTGATCGGGTGACGAAGCGGGTCGGGTCGGCCCGCAGTCGGTCCAGGATCGGCAACCCCACGTCGGGGTCGACCACCAGTTTGCTCGACCAAGGGAGTTTGGGGCGGGTGCCTTCGCTGCACAACCGCCGCACGTGGTAATGCTCGTCGTCGGTCCAGGTGAGCAACTCGGCGAGCACGCGCTCGGGATCTCGATTGAGGAATGACCGGATCGCGTCTTCCATCGAGAAGCGCGTGGTCACCTCCTTAAGCGCAGCCAGGGAGAAGTCAAGATCGTCGGCGCGGTCGGCCCGGCGCGCCAGGAACTCGCCGTACGGCGCATAGATGAACTCGCCGAAATCGTCATCGCTCAACCTGGGATCGCAGGGAGCCGGGAGGGCGGCCAGGATGATCGCGACGGCTTCCCGATAGTCGGCCGGCAGGCCCTTCTCGAGGCAATCGGTGATCCAGCCGATTCGCGCCTTGAGCTCGCGTTCGGGGAAGCCGGCGAGGACATCGCTCACAAACTGTGCCGCGGGGAAGGATGGCCAAGCGCCGGCCAACTCGTCGGCGAGTTTGGTCACCGAGGCACGATTGAACAGCGCGTCCTTGAGCAAGAACTTGGTGGTGTCTGCATCTGCCACTCCTGCACCCATACCCGGCATCATCCCCCACCTCCACGACACGAACCTCCGAGAAGCCTTCGGCGGCACCACGCGAATTGACTTCAAGTGGGCTTCATCTCTTAGCGTGCTGGGGTGACCCTGCCCCTGGATCCCGCGCCGGCACCGCCGGCGCCATCGACACCCCCTGCGCCACCACGCGCCGAGGGCCTTCTGGGGCGCACCTATGCGATGACGACCATCGGCACGTTCGCGCTGATCTTCCTGGCCGCTTTCGAGTCGCTGGCTGTCACGACCGTGATGCCGGGGATCAGTCGCGACCTGGACGGCGCGCACCTCTTTGCGCTGAGCTTTGCCGCGCCGCTTGCGAGCAGCATCGTCGGCATGGTCGTGGCGGGCCTTTGGAGTGATCGTTCGGGACCGGCCCGCCCGCTGTGGGTTGCGGTGTCGGTTTTCGCGTTGGGCTTGGTCGTCTGTGGCCTCGCGCCGACGATGGAGATCCTCGTGGTCGGCCGGCTCGTCCAGGGTCTCGGTGGTGGCGCGAGCATCGTGGTGATTTATGTGCTGGTGGGTGAGGTCTATCCCGCAGCCCTGCAGCCGCGGGTGTTCGCCAGCTTTGCGGCAGCCTGGGTGTTGCCGGCGTTGGTCGGGCCATCCGTTGCCGCGTTGCTGGCAGATCAGTTCGGCTGGCAGTGGGTCTTCCTCTCCGCCGTCTTCCTCGCCGCCCTGGCGCTGGCGTTGTGCGTGCCCGCCTTGCGCCAGGTGCCGCCTCGAACCCCGGATCGCGGAGCGGTGATCGCGTGGGGTCGCTGCTGGTGGGCCCTTCTCGCGGCCGCCGGCGTCTTGGTGTTGGACCTGTTCGGCAATCGCGGGCAGTGGGGGTACGCCGCCGCCGCGGTGGCCGCCGTCGTGATCTTGGTGGCCGCGCGCCCGCTGCTGCCCACCGGCACCTTGTGCGCCGTACGAGGTCTGCCCAGCACCATCGTGACCCGCGGCGCACTGGCCGCCGGCTTCTTCTCCGTCGAGGCCTATGTGCCGTTCGTGCTGCAAGATCACTGGGGTTACTCGACCACTCGCGCCGGGATCGCGCTCACCTTGGTCGGCATCTCGTGGGCCATCGGCAGCCAACTTCAAGGACGGATGGGCGCCTTCCTGACCCACCGAGCCGCGATGACATGGGGCGCCGCGATCGTGGGCATCAGCATCGGCTTCTGCGTGCTGGCGGTCTACCTCGCGGGTCGCGAGATCTCCGACTGGCTGTTCATCGGGGCCTACATGGTGGGCGGTTTCGGGATGGGCGTCAGCTATCCACGCACCAGCGTGGCGATGCTGGAGGCGTCGACCGATGCCGATCGCGGCTTCAACAGCTCGGCGTTGTCGATCGCCGATTCGCTGGCGGCCGCCGTCGCTCTCACGGTGGCGGGGATCGCCTTCACGCTCACCGAGCGCCACGGCTCGGGCACCGGGCTCGGCGACCCGTTCGTCGCCGGACTCCTGGTGGCGTTGGCCTTTGCGATCACGGCCGTGCTGGCCGCGGTTCGCACCCGCGCAGCACGACCCGCAGACGCGATCTAGACCCGCCCGTCGAGGAACATGTGCAGCCTCCTGAGCGTGGCCGCATCGTCCCCCGGGACATGCCCGTTGATGGCCCGGCACACCCAACCCAGGCGCAGCGCGGGCTCGACCGCGGCGGCCACGCGCGCGCCGTACGCCGCCACGAATGGCGCCAGGTAGGCGTCGCGAAACGGCCCGGTGTCCACCGAGTTCTCCACGTCGTCGAGCCCCCACGCGAGCACGCCTTCAAGGGTCACCGACAGGGTGAAGAAGGGATGTGAGATGCACGCATCACCCCAGTCGAGGATCCATTCGCGGCCGTCTTTGCGGAACACTTGGCCGTCGTGGAGGTCGTCGTGCTGGATGGTTTCGGGGATCTCGAAGGCCGCGAGCCGGTCGATCAACTCGTCCACCAGCGCGCGCGCGTCATGGAAGCGCGCCTCCGCCCTCACGGTGTCGATGGTGCGCGCATAGCCCTGCGCCAGCGTCGGCAGGCGCCGATCCGGCACCCCGATGGCCAGCAACTGATCCACCCGATCGACCAGGTCGAGTTGGAGCGAGGCATAGCGCGGTAGGACTTCTCGCCACGCATCGAGATTGGCCTCCTCAGGAGGGAGGTCGCGCAATCGCTGGCCCGCATCCGGCATCAACATCCAGCCGCGTGCCGCGTCTCGGGTCAACAACGCGGGGACGCAGTCGGGTCGGGCCTCGGATAACAGCTCCACCAGCGCCGCCTCCTGAGCGAGCTGCTCGGTGTTGGCCTTGAACCACACTGGGCCGTTGTCGGTCGGCGCCCGCAGGACGGTGGACCAGGGATAGTTGTGGGGTTGCTCGATCGGGCCGGTCCGGGTGCGTCCCAGGTCCGCCAGCCGAGCGTCGATCCAAGCGTGTGCACCCGCGAGCCACGCAGGGTCATCCCACCTCGATCGCATGAGGCGACGCTAATGCTGTGGACCAGACATTGCCACGGAGTTGAGCTCATTCACCCGCGGCGGTTCGCGCGGCGGGGGAGGATCGGTCGGTTGCCCCCCGCTGGGCACGCGACCGCGATCGGAGGGCAGCCGTGCCCCGCAGGATCAGCTTGGGCGTACGCCGCGCTGCCGCGGCGCTGCTGGCCCTCCCCGCCGTGGCCACGACTCTGGCGATCTCCGTCGCCCCGGTGTCGGCGCAGGCCCTGCCCTCGGGCGCCGGCTGCGACGTACCACTCCTCGCAAGGCCGCAACCGGCGGCAGACGTGGCGGCTCAATCACCGACCACGTTGGCCGCCGTCGCCAAGCGCCACGACCAGAGTGCCGCGGAGCTCGGCGCCGCCGCGACCGACCACAGTCTGTGGCTCGACCGGTGCGGTCAGCAGTTCTTCGTCGAACCCATCCGGGACACCCAGCAGGCGGCCCAACAGGCAGCCCCCAGTGCCGCCACCGCTCCGCCAGGCCTTGACGTCTTGACGTTGCAGTCCAGCCCGGGGTCAGACAAGACGTTGTATCTCGACTTCATCGGGAGCAGCATCACCGGCACCGGTTGGAACCAGAACTATTCGTTGCCCACCATTACCGCCGAGACCTTCTCACTCGACACGACCGTGAGCGCCACCTTCTCAACGGCCGAGCGCAATGCGATCTATCAGGCCTGGCTCGTGGTGGCCGAGGACTATGCGCCGTTCGCCATCAATGTCACCACCCAAGATCTGGGCGAGAGTGCGATCCAGCGCACCTCCTCGGCCGACCTGGTCTATGGGAGCCGAGTGCAGGTGACCAATGCCGGCGCGGTCTACAACGCCTGTGGTTGCGCGGGCGTCGCCTATCTGGGGGTCTTTGGCACCACCGGCTCCACCCACGATTACTACCAACCCGCCTGGGCGTTCGCCGACGGAGTGGGTGGCAGCGGCGTTGATCTTGGCCTCGTGATCAGTCACGAATCGGGGCACAACTTCGGGTTGAGTCACGACGGCCAGGGCACCAGTGCCTACTACAGCGGTTCGGGCTCATGGGGCCCGATCATGGGCGCGCCCTATGGCCGGGCCGTGGCTCAGTGGTCGAAGGGTGAATACACCGGTGCCACCAAAACTGAGGACGATCTTGCGATCATCGGCGCCGAGGCGCCGCTTCGCGCCGACGACCTCGGCAACACCGCCGCCACGGCCACGCCCCTGACCGAAGACGCGACGCTTTCCGGGCTGATCAGCACCCGCACCGATGTCGACGCCTTCATCTTCTCGGCCGCCGGAGCGACGACCTTGACTGCACTCTCGACGACGGTGGAGACCAACCTCAATCTGGAGATGCGGATCCTCGACGCCGCCGGCGCCACCGTGGCGACGCTCAACCCTGCCGGTTCAACACGGCAGGCGATGGGCGCGGTCTGGTCGACCACCCTCCCCGCTGAGCCCGCGACGTACACCGCGCTGATCGACGGCGTCGGCACCGGCAACCCCCTCACCGCCGGGATTTACAGCGACTATGCGTCGCTTGGTGGATTCCAGCTCACCTTGGACACCACGCTGCCCTCCGCGACACCCCTCACAGTGGCCGCCGGAGACCCGGTGGTCGCCACCGTGGGCGTGCCCTTTGCCGCGACTCCGATCACGGCGACCGGCGGGACCTCGCCCTATGCCTGGGGGGCCACCGGTCTGCCCGACGGTGTGGCGATCAACCCCAGCACCGGCGAGATCACCGGGACCGTCGCCGCCGCCCTCGCGGGTCAGGCCGTCGAGGTGACCGTCACCGATGCCGTCAGCGCAACGGCCTCCGCGAGTTTCACGTTGGTCGTCCAGGTCGCCCCGCCGACCCCGCCGGTGGTGCCCGACCAGACCTTCACCACGTTGCTCCGCGTGGGCAAGGCCTATGCGACCTCCTTGACGTCGAGCGCGGTGGCGGCGGACCTGTTGACCTGGTCGGCTGACGCTCCTCCGCCAGGGCTGACGCTGAGCCTGACCGGCGTACTGTCCGGTACACCCACTCAAGCCGGCACCTTCACTTTCACCGCAACCGCGACCCGCGTCGACGCCCCCGTGGCTGCCGACTCGGGCGTGATCACGGTCGTCGTCAAACCGCCGCACGATCCGCTCCTGATCACCACCTTGAGGCTTCCAGGGGCGCGGATCGGCAAGGCGTACGACGCCGGCGTCGCGCGCTCGGGAGGTGTCCCGCGCTTCACTTGGACGGTCAAGGGCGCGCTGCCCAAAGGCCTTAAGGTGCGGATCGGCACGAAGGGTCGCAGCGTGCGCGTGGTGGGGATCCCGACCACTGCCGGGAAGTTCACCTTCAAACTCAAGGTGCGTGACGCGACCGGCGTTGCCAGCTCGCGCTCCTTCACCGTGCAGGTGCGGCGCTAGCCGCCGTACGCCGCTAAGCGGGTCGCCCGACCGCGACGATGCTGAGCCGGGTGGCCGCCCGGAGTGCGGGCAGCCCGCCCTCGACTCCGGAGCCCGATGCCCCCAGTGACTCCGCTCCGGCGCGGGGATCGCTCGGTGGCGACAGGTGGGGATTGACCGTCACCCAGGCCGCCCGCAGTCCTTCGGAGAGGGCCGCAATCTCGGTGTCGTCGGTGCTCCATCCGGTGGCGACCAGGCCATAGTCGGTTGCGTTGGCGAACTCGATGCCTTCGGCGAGCGACGCGCACGACGGTCACCGCCAGCACCGGCCCAAACACCTCCTCCTGGAAGAGGCGGTGAGCGGACTCGACCCCGGTGATGATCGTCGGCTGATAGAACCAGCCCGGCCGCGGCCCGGGGTTTCCGCCGGTCCGCACCACCCCACCGTCCTCGACCGCCTCGCGCACCATCCGGTCCACGGTCTGCAGATGTTGCTCCGACCCGAGCGGTCCGGCCAACGCCTCCGGATCGAGCGGGTCACGGGGCGCCCACGACCCGGCCCGTTCGACGAGGTGCTCGACCAGAGCGTCGTGGTGTTGCTCGGCCACGATGAGTCGGGATCCCGACGAGCACACCTGGCCGGCACACCAGAAGATGTTGGCGGCGATGGCGTCCGCGACCGTGTCGAGGTCGGGCGCATGCTCACCCACCACGTGCGCCGACTTGCCTCCGAGCTCGGTCAGCACGGGCGCCAGGGAGGCTTCGGCACTGGCGCGGAGTACGGCGCGGCCGGTGGCCAGCGAGCCGGTGAAGTTGATCTGGTCGACCCCGGGGTGGCGCACCAGCGCGTCGCCCACGAGGTCGCCGCGACCGGGAACAACATTGAGCACCCCAGCAGGGGCACCGGCCTCGCACACGAGCTCCGCCAGACGAAGGGCGCTGGCCGAGCCCAGCTCGCTGGGCTTGAGCACCACACAGTTGCCCACGGCCAACGCCGAAGCCGCCTTGGTGAGGGCCACGAAGAAGGGGAAGTTCCAGGGCGCGATCACAGCCACCACTCCGCGGGGCACGCGGCGGGCCGGGCCGAGCACGTCGTCATCGACCTGATCGAGCATGCCGACGACCTTGCGCAGATGGTCGGCCGCCATCGTCGCATCCTGGGTGGTCACGCCCAGCGGGATTCCGATCTCCAGGGTGTCGAGCCGCGCCAGTTCCTCGGCGTTGGCGTCGATCAGGTCGGCCAAGGCGAGGAGAGACGTCACCCTCAGGTCGCGGTCGTCCGCCCAGCTGGCGGTGGCTCGGCGCGCGGCGCGCACGGCGCGATCGACGTCACCGGGGTGACCTGCGGGGAGCCGCCAGAGCGCTTCTTCGGTGGCGGGGTTGATCGAGGTCAGCCACTCTCCGTCTTGCGAGGCGGCGTACGCGCCAGATATGAATGGACGGAGGTCGTGGTCGGTCACTGCTGGCCCCTTGCGGATGCGATGGCTGCGTAGTCTACTTACGTAAGTCCTTGACCTTAGCCCTAGTGCAGCAGAAACGGGGGAGCCCATCAACACGAGCCGACGCGGACGAGCTCCTCGAAAGCGACGCACCCGCGAAGAGACCCGCCAACTCCTCATGGACGCGGCGTTGCGGGTGATGGCGACCCGACTCGAAGGCGGCACCGAGGTCAGCGACCCGGCGGCCAATCCGCTCGGAGGCATCCGGATCACCGACGTCCTGGACGACGTGAACCACCACCTGCGGGCGGCGGATCCCCAGGCGGTGCTGATGACCACGGGGGCGGCCTACAACATCTGGCCCACCCAGGAGGAGTTCCAGGTCTCGGTCCTGGATCGGATCTTCCTCGACGCGGCCAAGATCGGCGACGAGAGCGTGCGGGACGTGCTGGAGCAGGCGATCGCCGAGGGGGTCGAGTGGCGGGAGGTCGTGGCGCGGTGTTTTGGCGCCGACTTCGACCTCAGCTATGACGAGGCGTCGGTGTTCTTGATGCTCGGGGTGATCGCGATGGGGCCCCGGCAGCGGCTGGTCGAGTTGTCGGCCGAGCCCAACGAGGTCTATCTCGCCTACGTCTCCGAGCTGCTGCAGCGCATCCTCGAATATGCGGGGCGAACCCTGATCGAAGGCCGCACCCTGGTAGATCTGGTGTGGGCCGTCGAGGCCGTCGAGTCCGGCCTCCTGCTGCGACGGCGTACGCACCCGGACGTGCCCGGTCGTCGCGACGGCACCGGGCGGACCGCCCTCGAGTCGGCGCTGATCGCGGTGGTGGAGGCCTACACCCAGCCGCGGTGACTCCCTCGCCAGGCACAACAGCAGCAGGGCTCCGCGGCCCGCGTTCAGTCCCGGGATCGCTCACCGCTGACGACGAGCACGACCCCGGACAAGATGATGGCCCCGCCGAAGACGATGCCCAGCGTGATCGGTTCGGACTTCACCCACCAACCGAGCAGGACGGCGACCACCGGATTGACGTAGGCGTAGGTGGTCACCAGCGACAGTGGCGCATTGCCGAGCAGCCAGACGTACGCCGAGTAGGCCACCAGTGAGCCGATCAGGACGAGATAGACCCAGGCGATCCACGATCGGGTTGTGGCGTTGCCCAGGTCGCTGAGGTGTTCGCCGCGCAACAGTCCGACCGTGCTGAGGGCGAGTCCGCCCGCGAGCATCTCGTAGAACGTCAGCACCGACGGGTTGGTCGGAGTCGCCAACCTCGGTTGCAGGAACGATCCCACCGCCCAGGAAGCCGAGCCCGCCGCGATGATCAGCGACCACATCGTCAACTGACCACTCGTGGCCGACGACGACGAGTGGCCGTCCGATGCCGCCGCCGCTCCCGCCCAGACCAGGATGCCCAGACCGACCAGGCCCGCCAACACACCGAGGACAGTGATGCCCGACGAGCGATCGCCAGTGAGTGCTCGCAGCACCACGATCCAGAGGGGGACCACCGCGATGATCAGCGCGGCGACACCGCTCGGGACATAGCGAATGCCGAGGGTTGCCGCGCCGATGCCGACGCCGAGGAGCAGCGTGCCCACGAACATGGCATTGCGCACCTCACGCCATGGCACGACCATGGACGAGGCACCGTGGCGGATGGTGAGGACCAGGCCCATCACGAGGGTGGCCGTCAGAAACCGCGTGCCCAGCGCGACCAGCGGCGGCATCGACTCGACCACGACCGCCATGCCGAGGTAGGTCGAGCCCCAGACGATGTAGATGATGGTCAGCGCCGTCCACAACGTCCCCGACTTGGGCAGCGCGGGCGAGGTGGCGAGGGTCACGTGTCACATCATCGTGTGTGGCCCGGGCCCGGCCCTGGCGGGGGCTGGTTCGACGATAGTGGCGGGCGGGATTCTGGGCCACCTGGTGACTCAGAATCGCTTCACTAAACCCCCGTCGGGGGCCGCCCGGTTAGGCTCCGATCATGTACGACGTCGCGCTTCCGGTCGCTGCCTGTCTTCGCTCCGGCACCAAGGTGGAGGTGGCGTGGGCCGTGAGCACCTCCGGCTTCAGCACCCGGGACAGATCGGAAGCGTTGGCGCTCACCCCCGGCGGTGGTCGGATCGGCGGCGTACTTTCGGGTTCGGCCAACGACCAGCTTGCCGATGTGGCGGCCCGCGTTGGCAGCGGCCGGCTAGTCAACCTGGAGATCACGGACCTGGAAGCGCTCGTCGTGGGTCTCAACTGCGGCGGCAGCGCTCGCTGTCTGGTGGTCCCCGCGGCGGACCTGCCGGCGGACTTGTGGCCGCTGCTGGCCGAGCGGGAGCCCGTCTGCCTGGTCACCACACTCGACGGCGACGCCGTGGTGTCGACGACCCTGCACACCGCCGACACCGTGGCCGAGGCGGGCGAGGAGGCGGTGCGGCTCTTCCAGGGCGGAGGCAGCCAGGCCGTCATCACCGACGACACCGTGATCTCGGTGTTCTGGCCGGTCCCCAAACTCGTCATCGTCGGCGGGGGAGCGATCGCCGAGGCTTTGGTGGGGATCGCCGAGCACCTGGGGTGGAACACCGCGATCAGCGCCGACCTGGCCACCAGTACCGGCCTGGTTGCGGGGCTTTCGGTGTTGGACAAGGTGGTCGTGATGAGCCACGACGTGGAGGTCGGCGGCCCGGTGCTCGCGGCCGCGCTGGGCAGCCGGGTGGGCTATATCGCGGCGCTCGGCTCGCGGCACACTCAGCAGGATCGGGCCGACTGGCTGGCCATGCGTGGGGTCACCGACCTGGATCGGGTGCACGGCCCAGCCGGGCTGGACATCGGGGCCACCAGTCCGGCCGAGATCGCGGTGTCCATCGTGGCCGAGGCGCTCGCCGTACGCTCGGGCACGTCGGGTGGTTTCCTGAGCGCCCGCAGCCGTCAAGAGATTGCTTAATCTGCCCTCCCGAGACCCCCATGCGCCGCTTAGAGTGACTCCCACCCCAGAAGGAGAGACCATGCCCGAGGAACCGGTCGAAGTCTTGCGCGCCCTCTGGTCCGCCGATGACAAAGCCAAGGCCGAGTTGGACGAGGCCTGTGGACCGCAAAAGTCGTGCAAGAACATGAAGGATGTCAGTTTCGACGGCTTCGCCGAGCCGGGCAGCGATGTGGGCGCCGCGTGGCGCAGCAAGTTGGCGCGCGAGGGCAAGCTCGTCAACAACGGGACCAGCCTGCGCGACCTGGTGCTCGGCTCTGCCCGAGAGCAGTGACGCGTCCCGGTGACTAGCACGCCTCCGGTCGAGCCTGCCCGCAACGTCGGCGAGTTGACCGATGCCCTGCGCGCCGGCGGCTATTTGGCCGATCGTGGGCTGGCCACCACCCTGTTCGTCGCGCTGACCCTCAACCGACCGGTGCTCTTGGAGGGCGAGGTCGGGGTCGGCAAGACCGAGGTCGCCAAGGTGCTCTCCTCGGTGTTGGGCCGGCGACTGATCCGGCTTCAGTGTTATGAAGGCATCGACACCAACCAGGCGCTCTATGAGTGGGATTACGCGCGCCAGATGCTGCAGATCCGGGCGCTCTCAGAGCGGCAGCTCGAGGATGACTCGGCCGTGGACGCCCTGTTCGGGCCACGCTTCCTGTTGGAGCGCCCCCTGCTGGACGCCGTACGCGCGGGTGACCAGGCGGTCCTGCTCATCGACGAGGTCGACCGAGCCGACGACGAGTTCGAGGCGTTCCTGCTCGAACTCCTTTCGGACTTTGCGATCACCATCCCCGAGATCGGCACGATTGCGGCCGAGAAACCCCCGTTGGTGATCCTCACCTCCAACCGCACCCGCGAGCTGCACGACGCCCTCAAGCGACGGTGCCTCTATCACTGGGTGGGCTATCCCTCCGCCGAGCGCGAAGCCGAGATCGTGCTGGTGCGGGAGCCGGAGGCGTCCGCGACCTTGGTCCACAAGGTCGTCGCCGCGGTCAACAAGCTGCGCGGCTTCGACCTCACCAAACCACCCGGGGTCGCCGAAACGATCGACTGGGTGCGCACTCTTGAAGTGTTGGGTGCCGACGACCTCGACGCGGCCGCCGCCGATGACACCCTGATGGCGGTGATCAAGGACCGCGACGATCTGGAGCTGGTCCGCAGCAACCTCGACCAGATCGCGTCGGGTGCCTGAGTCATTCACTGGGGGGACCCCCGCCTTCGTGGAGACTCTCGTCAGTTTTGGCCGCGAGCTCCGCGACGCTGACGTCACTGTCGGGTCGGGGGATCTGTTGGCCTTCAGTGCCGCGGTCGCTGCCCTGGATCCGACCGACCTGGTGGACCTCTATTGGGCGGGCCGCTCGACGCTGGTGCACCGACGCGATCACATCGAGGTGTACGACGCGGTGTTCGGGCGCTTCTTCCTCGGCGACCCCGCTCCGCCGGACGAGGCGAAGCCGTTCACGGTGAAAGCCAAGTCCGATGCCGGCAGTGTGCTGCAGGTGCCGGAGACCGAGCCGGGGTCGAACGAGCGCGAAGAGCGAGAGGCGATGCTCGGCCTGGTTGCCTCGGATGCGTCGACCCTGAAGGCCAAGGCGTTCTCGGCTTGCACTCCCGAAGAGCTCGCGGCACTGCGTCGGATCATGAAGACGGTGCGCCTCACGCCGCCGCAGCGACGCACGCGGCGTACGTCCGCCAACGCCCGTGGACGCCTCCACGACATGCGGCGTACGGTCCGCGAAACGATGCGCACCCACGGTGAGCCGGCCGAGTTGTTCTGGCGGCGCCGCAAGTTGCGGCAGCGACCGTTGACCCTGATCCTGGATGTGTCCGGCTCGATGGCGGACTATTCGCGCAACCTCCTCCAGTTTGCGCACTCGACCAGTCGGGCATCCCGCCGCGTTGAGGTGTTCTGCTTCGGCACCCGGTTGACGCGGATCACCAAAGAACTCGACCAGCGACGTCCCGACGATGCGTTGGATCGGGCCGCCCAGGTCGTCGTGGATTGGGAGGGCGGCACCCGGATCGGTGACTCGCTCGATGCGTTCGTGCGGGAGTGGGGTCGTCGGGGTCTGTGTCGGGGCGGCATCGTGGTGATCTGCTCCGACGGGCTCGACCGTGGCGACCCGGCCGTGCTCGAGACGGCCATGGAGCGACTGGACCGCCTGAGCCATCGTGTGGTGTGGCTGAACCCGCATCGCGGTGACGCGAAAGAGTTTGTGCCGGCCACGATGGGGATGATGGCTGCGGCGCCCTTCGTCGACGTCATACTTTCCGGACACGATCTGAACAGCCTGGAGAGTTTCGCCGCGCTGCTGCCCGAGTTGCGCTAACCCCTGAGGAGACAGAGCCCGATGAGATGGAGTGTGACGCTGGTCGCCGAGGGCGATCGGGTGATGACCCGCGAGGAGATCGTCGAACTGGCCGACGCGGTGGCCCTGTTGGAGGGCGTTGCCTCGGGCATCGGGACCACGGCGTACGGCGCGCAGATCGTCGTCGAGGCCGAGCATCGCGATCAGGCGGTGGAGGTGGCGCGGGCTGAGTTTTCCAAGGCGGCGACCGTTGCCGGCATGCCGGCGTGGGAGATCACCAGCGCCGAGACGCTGAGCGAGGCCGAGGACGAGATGGACGACGTCTACGAGATCACGCTCGATCCGCAATGATCCGGCTCGGCTCGTTGGCGGGCTATCCGTTTGAGGGCCCGCGGGTCCTCGGCGGCTGGACGCCCCCGGCGGCCGCGGCGGTCTTCGTGATCCTCTACAAGCCCGACGCGAAGACCTATCCCGACCGCTATTCGGTGATCTATGTGGGCCACTCCGAGGATCTGACCACCGAGGGGCTGCCGTTCCGTCACCCCCGCTCGCCCTGCTGGTTGAGCCGGGCCGACAAGTGGGGGCTCTACATCGCGACGTACGACGTCCCGGGCGGGCTGCCCTCGCACCGCGAGCAGATCGCGCAGGAATTGTGTGCCGTCCACCACCCACATTGCAACGAGCAACAGTTTGACCAGGTCTGGAAAGACACCTGGATCGGGGAGTACTCCGCCCCCACCGCCGGCCCCCTGACCACCGAGCGTCAGCCTGGGCCTAGGCCTGATCCGGGTGAGGCCTGAGTTGGTTGGGTCGCATCCCTCATTGCGTCCTAACGCATTCGGATAGTGTCAAAGGGTGCGTTAGAACGCATGTTTCATGCTAGGATCGCTGCGTTACAACGCACTGATCACCCATAGCTTCAGGAGCGACCGTGACTTCGAAGTCCGCTTTGCGTCAACGAAGTGCGCGACGCGCCTTGGACCGGCGTCTCCCGGAGCTGTCTGCAGCGCGTGCCGCTGCGGCCCGCCCGGCTGGCGGCTGGCTTCGGGCTATCCGCGAGGCGCTGGGCATGACCACTGCAGACGTGGCCGCGCGCCTGGGCGTGGCCGCGTCGAGTGTGACGCGCTTCGAGTTGTCAGAGCTCGCGGGTCGCATCCAACTCGACACGTTGGAGCGGGCCGCAGACGCGCTGGGATGTGACTTGGTCTACGCCGTCGTTCCCAGAATTCCGCTCGAGGAGCTGGTCGATGGCCGGGCTCGTGAGCTGGCATGGCGCGAGCTCCGTGCCCTTGGACACACCATGGACCTCGAAGCGCAAGGCGTCTCCGAGGAGGAGTTGCGGGAGCGGCAACGGGATCTGGTGGCCGAGCTGAAGAACCTGCCGGGTTTGTGGCGCGAGTGAATGGCCGCTCGGGGCCGGAGCCTGCCCGACGCCCATATCTCGCAGCGGACCCGGAAGGGTCGACCCCAATTGACGAGGCGCAGCGGGAGGGGCTGCTGCCGTCGTGGGTCGCGACGCGGGCGGACCTCAACCAGGCTGAGCTGGACAACATCCAGCAGGCACGGGTCACATGGCGCCGACGAGTGGTCGCTCGAGGGACGCGACGTCTGACGTTGGAGTCACTTCTCGACCATCAGACTGTGCGCGAACTTCACCGCGACATGTACGGCGAGGTGTGGGAGTGGGCCGGTAGGTTCCGCACCACCGACAGCAATATCGGCGTCCCTTGGTACAAGATCACCGAGGCAACCGCGCAACTCCTGGGCAGCGCGCCCTACTGGTTCACCGGCGAGGCACCGATGCCGGTCGACTCGGCGGCAGCGCGCCTGCATCACAAACTTGTCGAGGTTCATCCCTTCCCCAATGGGAACGGCCGACACTCGCGTGAGCTCACGGACTTGGTGCTGCTCAGCTTGGGCGCGGAGCCTTTCACGTGGGGCCGGACGAACCTGGTGCAGGTCTCACAGACGCGCAAGGCCTACATCGAAGCACTCATCGAAGCGGACCAGGGCAACTACGCTCCGCTGGAGTCGTTCGTCCGAAGCTGACAGATTCGGCAGGGTGCGAGAGGCGTAGTTGCAAAGCCGAATGCACCAGGCAACCACTAACCCACCGCGGGACCGAGATGGGCCGTGATCTTCCCGCGCACGCGTTCCCAGGTGGCATCATCGGTTTCGCCCTTGCCGATCACCATGAAGGCGCCATCCGGGCGATCGTTGAGGTTCAAAACCAGCCGGGTTGGCTGCTCGATCCAAGTGGTGACCGCGCTCCACGGATACTTCGTGAGGGCCAGTGGGCCTGGCCCACTCAATCCCGCCGTCTGCGAAACTGAGCGAGTGGGTTTCGGTCAGAAACGGGTTCGCCCGCACCAGGTTTCGTATCGTGATCGAGGGCAATACGGCCATCAGCACGGGCATTTGCACTATCGCGAACAACAGCGGGCGCCCAGCGATCTCGACAAATTCGGTCAGCCGACCGAAAAGGGCTCCGACGGCGGCAATGGAGACGGCAAGTAACGCCAAGAGAATCATCGGCCGCACCCAGGGCCTGTGGCGCAGCGCTCGTTTCCGGACCTTGAAGCCGGCGACAAGGTCGGCCGCCGTGGCGGTATTGCTGATGGTCAGTGGATTTTGCACAGCCTGATGTTAGGACGCCCATCTACTTGATAGTGGCGGTTTGACCTTTTGCCCCAGGACGAAGTTGGTCAAGGCCGATCCTGCGCTTAGCGCCGCCTGCGACTGTCAACAGCGCTGTTTTGTCGACTTGTGGGGCAGAAATCGCGGACCGCGTCCAGGGCACATCTTCGACGGCGTGTGTCCCCCGTATCGCACGAGCTCCAGCTCTGGTCATCGGGCTGTCCCGCCTGGTGCCTCGTCCTGAAGCCGTGCCGATCCTGCGTATTACGTGTATATGTGGCGACGCTGGTCGGGCTCAGGCAGCAGGGCCTTGGTCGCGCACGACCGCAACGTTATCCATGGCGGTTCTGAGTTCGGCGAGCCAGTCTTCGGTGTGTTGTCCGACCAGGCGTACGCACCAGGCGAGGGCGTCGGCTCGGGAGCGGGCGACGCCGGAGTCGACCAGGGTGTCGAGCACCTGGCGTTGGGGTTGGCGAAGGCGAGTCATCACGGGTAGGGCGACGTGCGTGAAGAGTGTGTTGTCCTGGCCGATCGAGGCGCCCCAGGACACTCTGCGTTCGAAGCGCCGTTGGGCTTCGGCCGCGATGGCCATCCGGGCTTCGCGGGTTTCTTCGCGCCAGGCCGAGATGCGTCCGGCCGCGGCTTCGCTCGTTGCGCCGTCGGAGGCGCCCTTGTCGAGTTCGGGGGCTGGGACGGCGACCACGATGGTGATCTCTTCACGATCCACCGTGATTGCCGGGGTGGGTTGGGACCATTCTGCGGGGAGCCGGCCGGTGAACCAGGCGGCGATTTCTTCATTGGTTGTAATCATGTAATTCAGATTACGGCATCGCTCAAGTCCAATCCGAGCAGGGCACCACCGGTCAGCACCCGCCGCGGCGGTCTGGGAGCCAGAAGCTGGGTGGAGTGATCCCTGCCATGTCGAGGCGCTAGGCCCGTAGCGATGCCTCATCGAGATCCAGTCCGATGACTCCGGCCACGCGGTCAAGATGGACGTCGTGCGCCAGGAGCGTGGCGCCGCGTCGCCAGCAGACCGCTGCAATCAGGCAGTCCACCAAACCTTGGGGCGTGACTCCCAGGTGGCGGCAGCGCCGATAGATGGTCCCCGCCGCGTCGAAGTCGCTGATGGCGTCAAAGTGCAGGAGCTCGAAACGGAGCAAGAGCCGACGAAGATCTGTTTCACGAGCGTGGGTCCGCGCTCCGGCCAACACCTCCATCACTACCGGCTCGGTCACGGCCAACGTCTCGTGGCCGCCGCTGACCAACTCGGTCATCCGCTGGTCAACGCGACTCCCGGTCGCCCCGTCGTACTCGATCCAGGCAGAGGTATCGGCCAGGATCACGCGGCACCACGCGGCGGGACATCCAGCGGCACGTCTTCGATGGCGCGCGCCCCCCGCATCGCGAGGGCCTCATCCCTGGTCATCGGCTGACCCGCGAGGTGCCGCAACGCCAAGTCCACCGCATCGGTCTTCGTCCTGACCATGATGGTCTGGACGCAGTCGTCTTCGATCTCGATGTTGGTGCGCATGGGGAGCGCGACGGGTTGCGGGTAGGAGTTCGGGTGTCTCGGGAAAAACAGCTGTCATTGCTGGGCGTGTGCGTGAGCATCGTCATCACGTTGTTGTTGGGGTTGCTGGTGCTAGTGAACATCAGTGCGTCGGCCGCCACTTCGACAGCTGCGCCGGTGGTCGCGCAGCAGCCGTTGCCTAGGCGTCTGCTCGACCGCCCGAATGTCCCCCAGCGGGCGAGTTTCGCGTTGGCCGCGCGTCCGGGCATGAAGTTGGGGTTTCGTCAGGTTCGACATGGCGATGGGTCATTGTCGGCGGCAACACTTGCAACGACAACCATCGCGGTGAGGGATCCGGCCGATGCCCAGTCGGTGGTGTCATCAGTGCACCGAAACTGCCCGAGAGCCACGACTGAACGTGAGCAGCAACCTCGGCCGGGCTCGGCCGGGCCGATCAGGGAGTCATCGCCAAATCAAGATCGGGACTCAAAACGTTGTCCGGAGTTATCATGTCGCGACCAGTTGGGGGATCAGGGGAGTCGCAAATGTGGATCCGACGATGGCGTGGCCGGGTGGCCGGGGTGCTCTGCGCGGCTTTGGTCGCGGTGGGGGTGTCGGCGACGCCGGCGCGGGCCGTCGACCCGACGCTGACCTTTGCCTGGGCCGACCCTGAACAGTTGGGTGTCACGATCAGCATCACCGATGCGCCGGGGCCCTATGTGATGTTTCGGCTCTACAACCCGGTCAGTTTCTACCTGGGTGACCAGGGGTACGTCGATAGTGCGCCTGTCGAGGTCGTTGACGGTGCGGCCAGCGCCACGGTGTCGATGCTGGGGCTGGCCCGGATTCCCAAGGCCTCGGCCGTGACCTGCGCCGGCCCAGAGGTCGCCAGCTGCGAGGACACCTCGCTGGTGACGCCAATCCAGCTTTTCCGTAGCGAGCCGTGGCTGGTGTCGATGGACTGGCAGCCGGAGATCTTTCTCAATCCTGACCTCGCCGACTGGTCCTTCACACTCCACGATTCGGTGCACGCGCCCTCGGTGAAGGTGGTCATTCGTCGTTCTGACTACAGCGGGCCGACCCGTGAGATCGAGATTGCCGATGGTGTGACCGAGACCGTCGATCTCAGCGATCTGGCCGACGGCCAGTATCGGGTTGGGCTGATGCGCTGCAGTCTGGTCAACCCCGCGATCTGCACGTCGTACGCCTATACGTTCAACCTGCTCATCCTGCGGCGCCAGATGCAGCCCTACGCCACAAGTTATGACTTCTTCGCCACTCCCAACGGCGATGGGTTCGCCGACATCTTCCGATCGGCAGTGCAGCCCGATTGGGCGCTCCCGGACATGGAGGTGTCGTGGCGTTTCCTGGGGCCTGACAAGACGCCGTGGACCGGATGGCAGACCGGGACCCTTGGCAAACAGACCGACACTGGTCGCGAGGTTCCCGTCGATGTTTATGCAGTTCGCTCCAAGACGGTCAAGCCCGGCGACTATTGGATCGAATTCCGCGTTAGAGCCAGCCGATCGGGGTTTGACTATGTGTCTCGCCTGGTCACGACGACGTTGGTTCCGGTGGGTCAGTCGCTGAAGAACTTATCTACGACAAGTTCGACGTTCAATCCATCCCGAAAGCCATTCGTACCGATCTACCTGAACAAGGACATCGAGATGGCGACCGTAAGTGCAGCGACGCTGAGAGCTATCGACGGACAGGGCAACGTAGTGTGGACCAAGGTCCGCGCCGGACGCCCCCGTCAACGTTTTGAACATTGGGATCACCCTTCGTGGTCCGGGCGGGATTCTTCTGGGCGACTTTGTAAGCCCGGACGCTACCGGTTGCGCCTCACGCTTGAGGAGTACGGCGGCCCCACGAAGTCGTTTACCACTCCATCGTTCCAACTGACCCGCGACTGAGACCGCCTCCGCTTTCCAGATGATCTAGCTACCAAGGTCTGGACACGCTCGGAGGGTGCAGGCATCATGGCGGCTCAGACGCTCGTTCGGCGCGTCGTGAATGTCAGGGGGTGGCCTCGATGGCCTCTCGGTTCGGGTCCGTCCTGTTCTCAGCCACTGTCTTGCTGACCGGCTTGCTCGCGCCAAGCGCGGTGCTGTCTACTTCTGGCGCCACTGGCACCGTGACCTCCAGTACACCGCCGGCGCTGATCACCGGCGGCGACCTGTCCCGTGAGCAAGCACATGCGGCCGCGGTTGCCTCCCGAGTGCGTGTCGAGGTGACCTCGGAACGGACCGAGACAGAGTCGCTGTGGGCAAACCCCGACGGAACCCTCACGCTCGATGTCGCAAGCGAGCCCTACCGCACCGAAACATCCACAGGATGGCGGCAGCTCGACCTGACACTGCGCTCCGATGGCGGAAAGTGGACGCCATCCCTCGGCGAAGCTGAGGTGAGTTTCGGCGGCGGTGGCGGCACCGAACTGGTACGGATGGCTAGTGGCGGTGCGACGCTATCGCTCGACTGGCCTTCGGCGCTGCCGGTGCCGATCGTTAGCGGAAGCGTCGCGCGCTACCCCAACGCCTTCCCCGGCGTCGACCTTGTGATGACCGCGACGCCGACTGGCTATACCCAGGTGCTGGAGGTCTCGAGTCGAAGTGCCGGCACAAACCCCGCCCTGCGTGCGCTGGACTTGAAAGCACGAGTTGCGGGCGGTTCGCTGGCAGCCCGCGGTGATGGCTATGCGGTCGTTGACTCGCTTGGCCGCCCGGCGCTGATGTCAACTGACACGGCGATGTGGGATTCCACGGGCGTCGGGGTGGCCACCGGCAAGTCCGCCTCAATGGGCCCTGCGGAGAACGCGAAGCTCGGCAGCGTCGGTGTGACGCCGGGGGGCGGTCTGGTGAAGATTCGTCCCGACCTGACCCTGCTCGATGACCCAAAAACGGTCTATCCGGTCTACATCGACCCCAATGGCACGGTTCCCTGGAACCAATCCGGACGGTCCATGGTGTTCAAGCAGTACCCGGCGATGGAATTCTGGAACTGGGCCAATGAGACCGCCCACGGCGGGCAGGGTGTCGGCTATCAGAACTTTGACGGCGTCAGCACTAAGCGCCTTTTCTGGCAGGTCGACCTCGGCACCAAGTTAGACGGTGCCACGGTTATCTCCGCGACCTTCATCGCCCGTGAGGTGTGGGCGGCCTCCTGCACCAAGACAGCCATCGAGGCTTGGCGCACGGGCGCCATTTCAAGTGGCACCAACTGGAACAATCAGCCGGCCTGGTCGGCAAAGCAGGACACGCTCACCGTGTCGCACGGTCGAGAGAATTGCCCTCCCGACCAGGCCGGTGATCGAGATCTACGGTTCGACGTCAAGGGGGCCGCCCAGTGGGCGGCGTCCAACGGCAAGACCAAGTTGACCCTGGGGCTTCGAGCCTCGAGTGAGACCAACGCGGCGGCCTGGAAGCGGTTCGCGCCCAAGCCAGACGGTGACGGCAACGACCCGACGGTCCTGAGCGTGACGTTCAGCAAACCACCCACGGCCCCCGCCGAGTCTTTGGAGTCGCCAGGACGGACCTGCGGCACCGGGACTGCGCGTCCCGTCATTGGCAACGATGGGCCCCTCCTGGTGGCCAAGACGAAGGACCCGGAGGATCATGAGGTCAAGGTGTCGTTCAGTCTCTACTCTGGCGTGGGCACAGCACGAACGCTTATCGGCTCGCCCTTTGTGACCACCTTCAAAGACGCCTACACCACGGCCTATGACCCTTACCGTTGGGACATCACCTCCCGGTTGCCCAAGGACGCCCAAGGCAAACTCGTGGCTGGCACCTATTCGTGGCGTGCCGAAGCGATCGAGAACACCAGCGCGGGTCTGTCCACCTTTGGCCCGTGGTGTGAGTTCACGGTTGACCCGAATGCGCCTGTTGAGCCCAGTGTCGAACTTGTGTCGCCGGGGCCACTCGTCTTCGGTAGCTCTTCGCCACCACAGTTCAGGATCGGGCCTAACTCCAGCACAGATGTTACTGGGTACTCATACAAATGGAACTCGAGTGCTACACCAAGCGGCGGTCCTTCGATCGTCGTGACGAATGTTGGTTGCACCGCATTGACCCGGGAGTGCGTGATCGCGCCGCCGCTGCCCAAGTCCGGTCTCAACGTGCTCTACGTCTGGGCCTATGACGCGGCGGGAAACCCAAGCATCACCCCCGGGTCTCTCGCGATCGAGACGTTGGGCATCAACGAACAGGGCAGGTATGGATTCAACGAAGGGTCCGGCGGCACTGCTGCTGACACCTCCACCGACGCGACTGCCACTCCGCTGACGGTGGGCACCGGCGTCTCCTGGCAGCTCCGTGGCGCGTTCACGTCACCGGTCCCGCCAGAGGTGACCTATGACGAATGGGCTCTGCGCTTCGCCACCCAGACTGTGCCGCCGACCGCCCAGGCGACGGCGGGGGTCGTCGACACCACCGACAGTTTCAGTGTGTCTGCTTGGGTCGACCCGGCGAGCGTGACGGTCAACCGTTACGCGGTCTCGCAGAAAGGCGCCAGCGGTGCAGCCTTCCGCCTCGGCGTCGAGTCGGCTTGTCCCGCCGCTGGCGGGACCACCCAGCCTTGCTATGTGTTCGGGGTCTGGAATCCGGCGACCAATTCCTATGCCACCGCTCGCTCCACGGTTGAGGCGGATCTCACCAAGGGCTACATCCACTTGCTGGGCGTGTATCTGAAGTCCGAGGGGCGCACCATCCTCTACGTCGACAATGAGGCCAGCACCCAGGGCGCCATCACGGCCCCCCAGACCACCTCGTCCACCCAGTTCCGAGTGGGGGCTGGAACGACGGCAACGGGGGCCGTCGATGGGCCATGGATCGGCGACGTAGACCACGTGCGGGCCTTCAACTGGGCAGCTGATCCGGGCGAGGTGGCTCAGCTGTATGGCGAGTTCGCGAGTTTCGTCGACGTCACCGGACCGTAGGAGTCAGCGATGTCGAGGAGAGCCGGGCACTTTGGCAGGGCTTCCCGCGTCGGCGCCATTGTGGCGCTGGCGCTGGTTGCCTCTGGGCTCACGACGGTCGTGTTGACCGCTCAGCCCGCGCAAGCGGCTCGCTCGGGGGCACCAAGGCCGCAGCAGACGCCGGCCGTGGAGGTGACCGCCGATCCAGGGAAGGCGACACCGAAGCCGCAGATCCTGCCGGGGTCGCGGGCCACGATGGCCAGACCGACCTGGCCATCTGCCTCGGGCAGGGTGACAGCAGGACGCGGGCGCGCGGTCGTCACCGGGTCGCCGGTCTCCATCGGTTCGCCGGGTCGGGCCAGGCCAGACCTCTCTGTGACGGTCGGACGTCTGGCCACAGGCACTCCCGGACTGGCTCTGCGGATCTCGACTGATCGAGACGCGAAGGTGACCGATTCGGGTATCCCGATTTCGGTGGACTATTCCTCCTTCGCCGAGGCGGCGGGCGGTAGTTGGGCTTCCCGACTGCACTTCAGCACGAGGCGGCGCGGCAAGCAGACCACTTTGCCGACGACGTTTGATCCGGCCACGAAGACGGTCTCCACAGTGCTTGAACCCGCCCTACTGACCAATCGGACGGCGGTGGTGTCGCTGGCAGCGGCCGCAGGCGGACCATCGGGCGATTTTGCGGCCACCAGCCTGGCGCCGTCGGCCTCGTGGCAGGTGGGACTCCAGACCGGCGACTTCAACTGGTCCTACCCGATGCGGATCCCCCCGGCCGTCAACGGCCCGGCCCCGCAATACACCATCAACTACTCCTCCGGGTCCGTCGACGGCCGCACCGCTGGAGCCAACAACCAAACCTCGTCGATCGGCGAAGGGTTCACGATCGACAACGCCTATGTCGAGCGGAAGTTCGTGGCGTGTGCCGACGACATGGACGGCACCAACGCCGGACAGAAGACCTCCGATCAGTGTTGGCGCAACGACAACGCGTCGCTTGTGCTCGCCGGTCACTCCAGCGATCTCGTGAATCCGGCTGGCACCAACGAGTGGCACCTGAAGAACGCCGACGGTTCCCGGATCGAGCACCTGACCGGTGGCTCGAACGACGACAACAACAACGAGTACTGGGTCCTAACTACCCCTGAAGGCACGCAGTACTACTTCGGCAAGGAGAAGTGGCAGTCCGGCGACGCCAAGGACACCAACTCGACATTCACCGCCCCGGTCTTTGGGAACCAGCCGGGCGAGCCTTGTCACGCGGCTGCGTTCGCGGATTCGCATTGCCAGCAGGCCTACCGTTGGAACCTCGACTTCGTGGTCGATGCTCGCAACAACCTGACGACGTACTTCTACAACGTGGAGACCAATCGGTACGGCGCCCGCAGCGGGGCCGAAGACCTGACCTACGACCGCGGTGGCTACCTCACCAAGATCGAGTACGGCGCCCGGGTTGGCAACCGCGCGAGCGATGGCCCCGCGCGGATCCTGTTCGGCAACAAGGAGCGTTGCGTGGTCGGCAGCGAGCCGACGTTCGATTGCGAGAACGACCCCCTCAACGCCACGAACGCGTCTCACTGGCCAGACGTGCCCTTCGACCTGATCTGTCTGGCCGGCAATCCATGCAAACCTGAACAGACCTCGCCTGCGTTCTTCACTCGCAAGCGCTTGGACACGATCACGACCCAGGTGCTGACGAGCGGTGGGACCTACCAGGCGGTCGACAAGTATCTCCTCGACCAGACCTATCCCCTTGCCGGGGACGGATCGGGTAGGAGCATGCGCTTAGAGACCATCACCCACCAAGGCCTGGTCGGCGGCACGATGACCTTGGACCCGGTTGTTTTCCAATACACCCAATTGCCCAACCGTGTGGAGAACTACCCCGACAACCTGTCTGCTCCCCCGCTGTTGAAATACCGCCTGCAGTCGGTCACCTCAGAGGCCGGCAACGTGGTTTCGGTCAACTACTCCGCCCCGGAGTGCACCGCCACCAACCACCCCGCACGAACAGCGCTCGACCAGAACACCATGCGCTGTTTCCCGGTCTGGTGGGCCGAACCCGGTGCGTTTGAGCCCAACCTGCACTTCTTCCACAAGTATCTCGTCAACACGGTCACCAGTTCGGATCTCAGCAGTTCAGGTGCGGTGGACGTGGTCACGAAGTACACCTACAGCGGCAACCCCGCGTGGCACTACGACGACGGCGAGTTGAACAAGCCCAAGCACCGCACCTGGTCGGACTGGCGCGGCTATGGCGACGTCAGTCAGGTGACCGGAACGGGCACCGCTACGTCGTACAAGCGGTACATCTACATGCGGGGCATGGATGGCGACCGCACGGGCACCGACGGCGTCAAGCGGAACGTCTCGGTCACCGGGGTGCGCGCGCCCGCCCTCAGCGACCACGACCGCTACTCGGGTTTTGTTCGAGAGGAGATCACCAAGCTCGGCTCGGCCACGGGGGCTGAGGTGTCGACTACGGTCAACACACCCTTCTTGGGGCCGGTCATCGCAACCGATGGCACCGACAGCTCGCGGATGATGAAGTCTGGGACAGTGCAGGTCTTCACCCCGCTGGCCGCGGGTGGGGTGCGGCAGACGAAAGTCGTCACTGACTATGACGCCGACGGCCTTACGACGACTGTTGACGACGTCGGCGAGGTCGGAGTCGCAACTGACAACGCGTGTACGCGCACTACCTACGCCAAGAACCGATCCGCTTGGATCCTCGCGACACCCGCCAAGGTCACCGTCACCGCCGCCGACTGCGGCGTCGCCCCGACGACAGAAGCCGACTACATCTCCGAGACGCGGAACCTCTACGACGACCAGGCGTTCGGGGTCGCGCCCACGACAGGCAATGTCACCACAACCCAACAACTGGAGTCCTGGGCCCCGGGCAACCCGGCGTACGTCACCAAGGCGCAGATGACCTACGACGCCTACGGCCGAGTCACCAGCACCACCGACGCACTGGGCAACCTTGAGTCGACCGTGTATGCCCCGGCCACCGGGATTCCCGACTCCATCACCACCTACTCTCCGAACCCTGCGAGCACCCTCCCGGCGGACCGTTGGAAGTCGGTGCAGTACGTCAACCGGTTCTGGGGTAGCCCCGATGCTGAGGAAGACCTCAATCAGCGCCGTACGGACTACACCTACAGCCCGTTGGGGCAGATGAACGCAGCCTGGAGCACTGTGGACTCCAAGGCCAGCGGAGCCCTTCCGGTGGTCAAGTTCGACTACCAGATCAGCCAGACGGGTCGCAACATCGTCACCACCCACCAGTTGCGCAACGACGGCACCTACGCCGCCAACTACACCTTCTACGATGGCTTGCTGCGACCGCGGCAATACCAGATGCCCGCTGCGGACGGGTCGGGTGGACGGCTCATTTCCGACATGGAGTACGACAGCCGGGGCTTGCTCACCGCAAGCAAGGGGCCCTACTACAACACCTCCCCTCCCTCGACGACACTGGTGGCACCTCCCGGGGACAACACCATCGCCTCGATCACGAGCACCGTCTACGACGGCGCGGGCCGAGCGGTGACCGAGCAACTGCGCGAGTTCAACACCGTGAAGTGGTCGACCACCACGACCTATGGCGGCGACCGGATCACCACCAACCCTCCCGGCGCGGCACCAACCACCACCGCCGTCTTCGACGCGCGCGACCGGATGGTCAACCAAATCGAGTACACCGGCGACGCGTCGACCACCGCCATCGCGACCAACACGAGCTACACCTACTGGCCCGCGGGCGACTTGAAGTCGGTGAAGGATCTCGCCGGCAACCAGTGGACGATGACCTACGACCTGCGCGGCCGGATGATCTCCAACACCGATCCGGACAAGGGCCCGAGCAGCTTCGGCTACGACGACTTGGACCGCCAGACCACGGCCACCAACAACGGCCACACATTGACCACCGACTACGACATCCAGGGTCGTCGTACCGCGCTCAAGGATGGGGCGCAGGTCCTCGCCGAGTGGGCCTACGACACGATCCCGGGCGCCCTGGGTGAGATGGTCAGCGACAAGCGGTACGCGACTGATGCGACCGGTGCGACCGGTGCGACCAGCGCCTACTCCACGACTGTCACCGGATACGACGCGGCCTACCGGGCGACCGGCGTCGATGTGACGATCCCGGCGGGCGAGACCGGGCTGGCGGGCACCTACCACACCGGCTTCACCTACAACCGCGACGGCACCTTGGCCTCGCAGTCTCTGCCAGCCGCTGGCGATCTGACCGCCGAGACGGTGAACTACCGCTACGACGCGTTCGGACAGTTGGACACCGTCATCGGACGGGCAACCTATGTCGCCGACACGCTCTACTCGCCGTTTGGCGAATTGTCGCTTCGGACGATGGGAGCCGTGCTGGGCAAGTCGGTCTACGACAAGCGCGACTACGAGCAGGCCACTAGGCGTCCATCCCTGATCCAGGTCTCCCGGCAAGGGTTCTCCACCGTGCCGGATCTGAAGCTTCAATATCAGTACGACGCAGCCGGCAACATCACCCGGCTGACCGACACCGGCACGGCTCCGGGCGGCACCACCTCGGTTAACGATGTGCAGTGCTTCGCCTACGACAATCTGCAACAACTCACCGATGCCTGGACCTCCGCGAGCACAACAGCGACGGCTTGCGCCACGAAGTCGGCCGCTGGCGTTGCGCCGTACTGGCACACGTGGGCCTATGACCCCAAAACGGGCAACCGGACCACTGAGACGCAGCGCAAGACCGGCAGCACGGTGTCGGCGACACTGACCTTTGGCTACACAGGCTCGACGTCCCCCCATTCCCCCAAGACGGTCACTACCGACCTTGCGGGAACCACTGCCGACCCTGTGGAGACGTTCACCTATACCGGCAACGGTTCTTTGGAGACACGATCCAAGAAGACCGGAACCACGATCAACTCCACCCAGACCAACACCTGGGATGTCTTCGGCCAACTGACCAAGAGCGTCGACAAGGCCGGCAACACCGCATCCTTCGTTTATGACGCAGGCGGCAACCGGCTGATCCGGCGCGATGCGAGCGGCGTGACCCTTTACCTCGGGCACACCGAACTCAAAGTGGTCGGCGCCACCAAGTCCGGCACGAGGTATTACAGCGCGAACGGCGAGGCTGTGGCGCTGCGCACGACTGCGACGCTCCGCTTCCTCGGCAGCGACCACCATGGCACGGCCTCGGTGCAGATCGACGCATCGACCCAAGGGGTCACCAAGCGCCGCTCACTGCCATTTGGGGCCGCCCGTACGGCGCCGAACGCCACCCCTGCCTGGACCGGTGAACGCGGTTTCGTGGGTGGAACCAACGATGCCTCGACCGGCTACGTGCACCTAGGTGCGCGAGAGTACGACCCATTGCTCGGACGGTTCATCTCCCTAGACCCGGTCGGCGACATCCACAATCCGCGTCAGCTCCAGGGCTATGGCTACGGCAACAACAACCCGCTGGTGTTCTCCGACGCCAGTGGCATGTTCCCGATCGAGGAGTGGGGCGGACCCGTCGGCAGCACCCCGCCGGTCAGCTCCAGCCCGCCACCCCCGCCCGAGGTGATGGATGCGATCGCGGAGTACGCCGCAGCTTCCATCGAGTACGAAGCTGTCAAAGAGCAACTGATCGAGACCGCCAAGGACCTCGGCAAGATCCTGATGGACGAGCTCGGAATCACCGCCGCATTCGACTGCTTCAGCAGTGGAGACAAAGGCGCTTGCGCCGAAACCGCGTTCAACGTGCTCACCAGCCTGGCGGGCGGTGTGGCCGGCAAGGTCATCGCAAAGTACGGCATCCACTGGAAACGGGGCTACGAGGTCGGGAAGAGAGTCGTCAACCTCATCGGTGACATGCTCACCGGACTCATGAAGTGGAAGCACGCCGACGAAGCCGTGGAGGCTGCAGGCGACCGAATCGACGATGCCTGGGAGGCCGCGGAAACGGGACCCCAGTTTTTCCGTGGCGCTCGTGGCACCGATGCACCCTCGTTCACGCCGCGCCCGAACGAGTTCAAGGTCGATCCAGAGACTGGGCTAGTACGCGACACCCACGGCGTCTCAGTCTTCGACAACCCAGACAGCGTCTCGAGTAAGGGGTTCACGCCGCACGAGATCAATCCGTCGACGATTCCCGACGAGCTACGCATCATCCAGCGCGGTCAGGACCCTCATCACTACGAGATCGTGCCACAGCCGGGAGCGAACCTTACGCCCGCGCAGTTTGGAGCCTGCCTGTCAAGAATTGAGTGCTACTAGCCATGGAACGCAAGCTCGTGCTACCAACCGATTTCCCTGAGTACGCATGGGAGGTTGCGGCAAAAGGTGTCTTCTGGGACGCGAAGGTCGTTGTGGAGGGCACGCCGGTGCCTGTGACCTTCTATGACCCGGCGCGGCTCTCGCAGGACGTTTCGGAAGAACTGACGGAGCGTGTCGGGTTTGAGCTCCGCAGGACGCTTGTTATCCCGGCGCTGACCGAGGACAACATGAGACGCGCTGTCGATCGCGCACCGGATGAGTTCTTCCGATGACACGTGTTCCGGAGGCACGAAGCTATCGATCTTGACGATCGAATCGTTGATAAGAGGTACGGCTATGTCCCTGAGGGATAATAACGCAGCGAGTTCCTGGACGCCGGATTGGATGCGGATCTCGGATGGGGATCAGTGCGTGCTGGTCGTGACGTCAACCTTTACCGGTTTGACTGTCAGACTCTGGACGGTGCCTCCAGCGGGTAGTTTGAGTGAGTGCTGTGACTGGTTGAGGGCGTGGGTCGAGAGCTGGCTTGCCAAACAGAGCGAGGAGGCTCGTTGGGAGGCAGATCCGACCTATCTCGGTGTCCTGTTTAGGCCATGGGCAGCGTCGCCAACTGGGGTGGTGGATGGCATGGGCGTGGATGAGGTTCGGTATGGGTCGTATCCGGCTGGTCCCCCGAACGGGGTTCCTCGATCTCTGGATGTCGCCTGCCATGAGCATGGGACCGGCCTGACCGGTTTTCTGCCAGCTTCATGGGACCACCTGGGTTGCCAGTCATGGGACCACCCGGCGCGCCTGGTCGGTGGGTCTTGTGTCCGCTCGTTGACTCGCCACGTTGCTTGTTCCGACGTGGAGGTCATCAGTGGGATTCAGGGAGGTCAGTGTGGTTGAGGTGCGTGAGGTGCTCCGCGGTTGGCTGGAGGGAGCCGGGCTCCGGAAGGCGGCGGAGCGGGCGGGCGTTGACCGCAAGACCGCCCGGCGTTACGTCGAGGCCGCGCAGGCTGAGGGCCTCGTCCGGGAGGCCGGTGTCGAAGCGGTCACCGATGAGCTGATCGGCGCCGTCGTGACGGCGGTCCGGCCGGCGCGACCGAACGGGCACGGCGCGTCGTGGGAGATCCTGCTGGGCTGGGAGGAGCAGATCCGTGGCTGGGTCGCTGGCGGGCAGGGCCAGCCGCCGCTGTCGATTGTGAAGGTCGAGGAGTTGCTCGCCCGTCAGGGCTGTGTGGTGCCTTACCGGACCCTGCACCGGTTCGCGGTCGAACGCTGCGGGTTTCGGGTCAAGACGACCACCATGCGGATCAACGACGGTGAGCCCGGTGTGGAGTGCCAGATCGACTTCGCGCAGATGGGTTTCATCCTCGATGAGGAGACCGGTAAGAAGCGCCGGGTGCACGCGTTGATCTTCACCGCCGTCGTCAGCCGACACATGTTCGTGTGGTTGACCTACTCCCAGACCCTGGTCGCGATGATCGCGGGCTGTGAGGCCGCGTGGTCGTTCTTCGGAGGCGTCTTCAAGGTCCTGATCCCCGACAACCTGAAGGCCGTGGTCACCGACGCGGACGCGGTCAACCCGCGGCTCAACGTGGGCTGGTTGGACTATGCCCAGCACGTCGGGTTCGCCACCGACCCCGCCCGGGTCCGCACCCCACAGGACAAGCCCAGGGTCGAACGCGCGGTGCAGTACGTGCGCGGCAACTTCTGGGCCGGAGAGACTTTCACCGACCTCGCCGACGCCCAGTCCCGGGTCACCGCCTGGTGTGCTGAGCGGGCCGGGATGCGGATCCACGGGACCACCGCAGCCCGCCCGGTCGAGATGTTCAACGAGCTCGAAGCACCATGCCTGCTGGCGGTTCCGGCTGCCTATGACGTGCCTGTCTTCACCCGGGTCAAGGTGCACCGCGACTTCCACGTCGAGGTCGCCAAGTCCCTGTACTCGCTGCCACAGCAGTGGATCGGGCAGCATCTCGATGCTCGCGCCGACTCCGAGCTGGTCAAGCTGTTCCATCGCGGTCAGCTGGTCAAGACCCACCCCCGGCAGCCTCCCGGCGGCCGCTCGACGGACCGAACAGACCTGCCCGAAGAGCGGGCCGGGTACGCGATGCGGGACCTGACGACACTGATCGCGACCTGCGCGGGACACGGGGAGTGCATCGGCATCTATGCCGAACGGCTCCTCGACG
The DNA here is from genome assembly GCA_963814245.1 of uncultured Actinomycetota bacterium. Taxonomy (GTDB): domain Bacteria; phylum Actinomycetota; class Actinomycetes; order Propionibacteriales; family Nocardioidaceae; genus Nocardioides. Next base: position 244,320 of record CAWFBY010000001.1, on the reverse strand, counting down.
ACCCGCTGCCCTGGACCCGGATGCGCAGCGTCTACCGGCTCCTGGGCCTGGTCCGGCGCTACGGCCCCGGACCGGTCGAGACCGCCTGCTCACGCTCGCTGGACCTCGACGTCGTATCGGTGGCGAAGATCGCCTCGATGCTGGAGAAAGCGATCGAGCGCGAGGCCCCGGTGCTACCCGCGGCCGCCGGTGCGGCGACCGGCAGGTTCGCCCGAGACCCGGCCGAGTACACCACCCGAGCACGAGCACAACTGAGGCTCATCCCCGGCATCGCGAAGAGCTCCGCCAACCCATCGGCCAGCCCAGAACTGGAGACCACCCCATGAGCACGACGAGCATGAACAACACTTCGACCTCCGGGCCGGTGGACCCGATCGGCGCCGACCTGATGAAGACCCTGCGAGCCCTGAAGCTGGGAGGCCTCAAGGACACCCTGCCCGAGCGACTCGCCCTGGCCCGGCAACGGAAGATGGGTCACGCCGCTTTCCTCGAGCTGCTCCTCGACGACGAGGTCACCCGACGCGAGTCCCGCTCGGCGATGCTGCGAGCACGCACCGCCGGACTGGACCCGACCATGCGCCTGGACACCTGGGACGAACCCGACGACCTCACCTACGACCGGGCACTCGTATCGGACCTGACCAGCCTGCGGTTCGCCGAAGCCGGCCACGGCGTGCTGATCCTCGGACCGGTCGGCGTCGGCAAGACCCACCTGGCCACCGCCCTGGGCCACATCGGGATCCGCCGACGGCTCAGCGTCCACGCCGCCCGCGCCGACAAACTGTTCACCCGGCTCCGCGCCGCACGCCTGGACAACAGCCTCGAAGCCGAGATGCGCAGACTCGCCCGCGTGGACCTGCTCATCCTCGACGACTTCGCACTACGAACGCTCGACCCGACCGAGACCAACGACTTCTACGAGCTCATCGTCGAGCGCCACCGCAAGGCTTCCACGATCGTGACCTCGAACCGGGAACCCTCCGAGTGGCTGTCGATGATGAGTGACGCGCTCCTCGCCCAGTCCGCGATCGACCGGCTCACCTCAGGAGCGCACACCCTCGTCATCGAAGGGCCCTCCTACCGACAACGAGACCGACTCAACCAGCGTGGCGCCGTTGACGCCGAAAGAGAGGCTCTGTGATGCTCACCAACACTTCCAGGTGGTCCCATGCTCGTGGCAACACGGTGGTCCCATCACGCTGGCAAGCGACATCTGGAAGAACTTTGCCAGCCGCTTCGGTGAAGGTTGGGTGGCGTTGTAGGTCTTAGGGGCGTGAGGTGCCGATCGGCGAGTGCTGGGTGGCGCGGACGACATCCTGAACATGGGCGTCGACGTGGACTGCGTGATGCGGGGTCGGTAGACGCAGGGAGTGCCTGCGGTGCTCCTAACTCGGTCGCACGCCACGTTGATGATTCCTCGGACACTGTTGACGATCTTTCTCGTCTCCCTTGTCACCCTCCAAGTCCGCGGTCGGTTTGGCACCGGACGCAGAGGTTGTTAGGCGTGCATCGGGGCCCGTCCGATAGCCGACGGATTCACCCGCTTCAGTGCCGGACTCACGTCCAGTCCCCGGCTCCGGGTTCAGCGTTCGACCGACCACCTGACCAGCGAAGCCACCGCCTCAGTGGCGGCCGCGGTCACCTATCTTGACGCGATGCGATGAATCCGGACCGGACACTGACTAGGCACGCTCGCCAGGCGCCGTCGGTCACCCAACCGGCGCGTAACCAACCCCATCATGCAGCCGCGACCGGCGGGTGCCGGCGGCAGGCACAGCGGGGGGCCGTTCGGCGGGTGCCTCGGGCTGGGGGGTGACACCGGTGACGATGCCCTCCGCCATGCCGTACAACAGCGGCAGTGCGCCGGCGACGACTCCGCCCGTGCGGTTGATGTGTTCGAGGCCGGGGATGATCGGCTTGGCGTTCGCCTCGATCTGGCGCACCAGCGTGGCGCACGACTCGAGGTTGCCGGCGATGTTGGTCAGCTTGGTGCCGACGACGTAGAGGAAGCCGGCGAGTACGGCGACCAGAGCGACGATCGCGAGCACAGACAACGTGATGAGCATCGAGTTACATCCTTACCTTGTCGAGCACGCGGCCAAGGAACAAGTGGTGTTCGAGACCTTCGGCCAGCACCGCTTCCACGCCACCGGCGGTGTCGGCGATCAGGGAGGTGTCGTTGGTGTTCGTGACGGCCGCCTCAAGAGTCGTCACGACCCGCGCCACCCGCGCGTCGATGGTCGAGACGAGCTTAACCAAGATGGTCAGCAGCGCGGCCACGGCCAACACGACGACGAAGCCGCCGATGATCGCGCCCCACCAGAGGGATCGTTCGGTGTCGGTGAGCAACACGGACATGACAGTCATCTCAGCCTCCCAGCCGTTCGCGACCGCGCTTCAGGCCGCCAATGATCGTGACCACGTGGTCGATGCTCGTGCGCAGCCCGGCCAGGCCGGCGGTGTTGTCCACCGACTCCAACAGGGAGGTGTTGATCGCCTCGGCTTGTTGGCCGATGCGGTGCGCCAACATCAAGATCGGCACGACCAGGGCGACCACGACCAGCACCACGACGATGCCGATGGTGTAGCCCGTGACCCAGCCGGCATTCGCCACCCAAGCCAACGGTGCGGCAGCTATCGCAGCCATGTCAGATCCCCTCACAGAAGTCGCGGACCGGAGACAGGCTGGCATTGACCGCGGCGACCGAGGCCGGCACCGTGCTTGTGCGTTGCGCGACCACCCCGACTCCGCCGATCACGTCGTCGAGGGTCGCGGTGATGGCCCGCAGGTGGCCGATCACGCGGATCAGCCCCAACGCCGCCGCCGCAATGATGAGGGTGGCGAGAATGAGCGTCACCCAGGCAACTAATGGCATCTTCGTGCTCCCCTCTAGCCCAACAACTTCGCGACGGAGCCGCCGTACCGGGTGGCACCGGTGGCAATGTCGTGGACGGTCCCACCGGTCACGGCGAGTGCTTCGGGTACGCCGTCCAGCTCACCGGCCAGCGCGCCACCACCCGCGAGAATCTCGTCGGAGGCACCGCGGATCCGTTCCAGCGCAGCCAGCACCCGGTTGAGCAGAGCGACCAGCACGGGCACGACCACCACGAGCAGGATGATGTTGCCGATCCACCACAACATGGCGGCCTCCTAGCGAGCGTCGGGTTGGTAGGGAGCAAAGAAGCGTCGCGCGACCCGCATCAGCGCCATCCGCATCGCCTGGAGGCCGATCGCAAACCCGCTGGCCGACTTGGCGCCCGCAAGCGTGTTCAGATCAACGCCGCTTTCGATGGCCGCGATCCGGGTCTGCATATTGGTCGCAAACTGCGCCATCAGGACCGAGGAGACGTCCGCGATCATGCCGCGGCCATATTGCGCCGCTGCCCCGGAGAGCTGAATGTCTTGCTGCATGGTGACCTTGGTGCCAGCACCGGCAGGCTCAAGCTGAGCGGTGAGCAGCAACTTGGCATTGCCGCGGCCCTTCTCGTCGGCACCCGCGGCGTCGATGAGCATCTTCTTGGCCGTGTCGTCGCGCTCGAGGATCTTGGCGTCCCCGGCGAACTTCATCTTCACCGGGCCCATCGAGAGACCGACGTTGCCCTTGTAGGCGCCATCGCCGAGATCCTCGGTGAGCTCGGCCCCAGGCAGGCACAAGGCGACCTGGGGGATGTTGCCGAAGAAGTCCCAGACCTTGTCGAGCGGCTGGGCCACGGTGAAATCGTTGGCGATCAGCATGTCGTCCTCCTCACGGGGCGCATCAGCGGTCCGTCTTGATCGGTGGGGCGCCCGACACGTCGTGCCGCTCGGTCAGCGCTTCGTAGACCCGGTCCGGCAACAGCGGCATGTCGATGTTGCGGACCCCGGTGCCCTTGAGGGCATCCATCACCGCGTTGACGAAGGCGGCCGGGCCACCGACGGTGGCGCACTCGCCGATGCCCTTGGCGCCGATCGGGTGGTGCGGGCAGGGGGTGACGACCTCGTGCAGCTCATAACCCGGGGTCTCCCAGGCGGTGGGCAGCAGATAGTCCATGAAGTTGGACCCCACGCAGTTGCCCTCGGCGTCGAAGGTGATGAACTGCATGCTGGCCATCGCGTAGGCCTCGGTCAACCCGCCCATGATCTGTCCTTCGACGATCATCGGGTTGATCCGCACCCCACAGTCGTCAACCGCCACCATCCGCAGCACGTCCCACACCCCGGTCAGCGGGTCGACCTCGACGGTCGTGATGTAGCAAGCGAACGGCCAGGTCAGGTTGGGCGGGTCGTAGTAGGCGTTGCCCTCGAGTCCAGGCTCCATGCCGTCGGGCATGTTGGAGTACGCCGCCATCGCGCACTCTTGGATGCTCGCTCCCCGGTCCGGGCTGGACCGCACATAGAACCGGCCCAACTCCCATTCGAGATCCTCTTCGGAGACCTCCAACAAGTGGGCGGCGAGCTTGCGAGCCTTGGCGCGGATCTTGCGCGAGACCATCGCAACCGCGGCGCCGGCCACCGGCGTACTCCGCGAAGCGTAGGTGCCCATGCCGAACGGCGCCGTGTCGGTGTCACCCTCCTCGACCACGATGTCCTCGGCGGGAATGCCCAACTCGTGCGCCACAATCTGCGCCCACGTCGTCTCGTGACCCTGGCCCTGGGACTTCGCCCCGGTGCGCAGGATCGCCTTGCCCGTCATGTGCACCCGCAACTCCGCGGAGTCGAACATCTTGATGCCGAGGATGTCGTATTCGCGGCTGTTCCCGGCGCCCAACGGCTCGGTCATGGTGGAGATGCCGATGCCGAGCAGTCGCCCACGCGAGGCGGCCTCCTCCTTCTGCTTGAGGAAGTCGGCATAGCCGATCGCCTCCAAGCCGACGTCGAGGCACTTGGCATATTGGCCGGAGTCGGTCAGGAAGCCGTACGCCGTGCGGTGCGGGAAGTCGTCGTCCTTAACGAAGTTGAGGCGCCGGAACTCCGCCTGATCGATGCCCAGATCGTCGGCCGCAGCCTGGACCATCCGCTCCTGGAAGAACATCGCCTCGGTGACCCGGAAGGAACAGCGATAGGCCACGCCTCCGGGGGCCTTGTTGGTGTAAACACCCCGCGCGGTCAGGTGCGCGACGGGGATGTCGTAGCAGGCGAACGCCGAGTGCATCAGGCCGATCTTGAACTTGCTCGGCTGGGCGTCGGCGAAGAAGGCGCCATGGTCGGACTCGGTGTGCATCCGCACGGCCAGGATCTTGCCGTCGTTGCGCAGGGCGAGCTCGCCGTCGAGATAGACGTCGCGACCAAAGCCGGTGGAAATCAGGTTGCTGGTGCGGTCCTCGATCCACTTCACCGGTCGTTCGGTGAGGATCGAGGCCAGGATCGAGATGACGTAGCCCGGATAGACCGGCACCTTGTTGCCGAAGCCGCCCCCCAGGTCGGGGGAGACGATCCGGATCATGTGCTCAGGCAACTCGGCGACCATCGCTACCGCGGCCCGCACGATGTGTGGCGCCTGCGAGGTCATATAGACGGTCAGCTTGGAGGTGGCGCGATCGAAGTCGGCGATCGAGCCGCAGGTCTCCAGCGGGGAAGGGTGCGAGCGCGGATAGTGCAACGAGATCTTGGAGACCTTGTCGGCTTGGGCGAAGGCCGCGTCCGTACCGGCCTTGTCGCCGACCTCCCAGTTGAAGGCGACGTTGTCGTGTTGGTTTTCCTTGTCGTCGCGGATCAGCGGCGCGCCGGGCGCCATCGCCTGGGTCGGGTTGACGATCGGGGGCAGCGCTTCGTATTCGACGACGATTGCCTCGCACGCGTCCTTGGCGATGTAGGGATCGTCGGCGATGACGGCCGCGACCTCCTGGCCTTGGAACCTGACCTTGTCGGTGGCCAACACGGCCTGCGTGTCGTAGCTGAGGGTGGGCATCCACGCCAGGTTGCGGGTCGCCATCATCTCGCCGGTCAACACCAGCTGGACGCCGGGGATATCGTAGGCCTTGCTGACATCGATCGACTTGATCCGGGCGTGGGCCAGCGGGCTGCGCAGGATCTCCATGTGCAACATGCCGGGCAGCACGATGTCGTCGACATAGTTGCCCTTGCCGCGGATGAAGCGGTTGTCTTCGACGCGGCGGCGGCTGGCGCCCATCCCGCCGATCTTGATCTCGTCGAGGGCCTGTGAGCCGATGGTGGCTGTCATGGTTTCAGCTCTCCTCTGCTGGCGCTGCGGACGCAGTCTCTTGAGCCTGCATCTTCTTGGCCGCCCACATCACCGACTTCACGATGTTCTGATAGCCGGTGCAACGGCACAGATTGCCCGAGAGGGCGAAGCGGATCTCGTCTTCTGACGGATCGGGGTTCTCCTCCAACAAGGCCTTGGCGGTGAGCATCATGCCCGGCGTACAAAAGCCGCACTGGAGGCCGTGCTCGTCCTTGAAACCCTCCTGGATCGGGTGCAACTCGCTCGCCGTGGCCATGCCTTCGACGGTGGTCACTTCGTGACCCTCCGCCTGGACCGCGAGCATGGTGCAACTCTTCACCGGGGTGCCGTCGACGAGCACGGTGCAGGCGCCACAGTTGGTGGTGTCGCAGCCGGTGTGGGTGCCGGTCAGGTTAAAACCCTGACGCAGCAGGTGGGCCAAGAGCAGGCGCGGCTCGACATCGGCGACGCGCTGAGCGCCGTTCACGCTCATCGTGACCCGGCGGATCGGCGTCGATTCGGGGGCCTCGGTCTTGATCTCGTCGTACAGATTGGACATGGGTCAGGCCGCTCTCTGGGTCGTGTCGGCGATCCTGGTCAGGATCCGGGTAACGAAGGTGTGCACGATGTGCTTCTTGTACGCCGCGCTGCCGCGGTGGTCGGAGTTGGGCTTGGCCACTTCGGCGGCGAGCTCGGCCGCCCGGGCGATGGTCTCGGCGTTGAGTGCCTTGCCGACCAGTGACTCCGCAGCCGCGGCCGCATCGACGGTGGCGCTGCCGACTCCCGTCAGGGCGATGCCCGCTGTGCCCACCCGGTCACCCATCAGGTCCAGGGCGACGGCGCAGCCCGCTGTGGCGAAGTCACCGACGCGGCGTTCGAGTTTGAGATAGCCACCAGCACGGGCACCCTTCGGTGCGGGTACGACGGCCTCGACCGCGAGCTCGTCGTACGCCAAAGCCGTCTGGAACGGCCCGGTGACAAAGTCACGGATGGCGATGCTGCGCCGGCCGGTGGCGCCTTGGGCAACCACGCTGCCGTGCAGCGCGGTCAGCACCGCAGCCCAGTCACCCTGGGGATCGGCGTGGCACAACGACCCGACGAAGGTGCCGCGATTGCGCACGATCGGGTCCGCGACCAGGTGGGCGGCGGCGGCCATCGTCGGCTGGGTGCTGGCGATCAGCTCCGAGCGCTCGATGTCGGCGTGGCGACACAGGGCGCCGATGCGCAGCGTGCCGTCGGCATCCTGCTTGTGGTAGTCGAGGCCGGGCAGGTTGTTGATGTCCACGAGCATCTCGGGGTTCGCGAAGCGCAGCTTCATCATCGGGACCAGGCTCTGGCCGCCGGCCAAGACCTTGGCCTCCCCATGGCCTGCGGCGAGCAACGCGATGGCCTCCTCGATCGTGCGAGGAGCCTCGTAGTTGAACCTTGAGGGATACATGCCTACCTCCGTGGGCGCGTTGCTGAGCGAGCGGAAAGTCGTCTGGCGGCCCGAAGGCTAGTGATGGGGGTCAGTGAGTGGATCTGGCACCACGACCGGGCCCGACTCGATGTCGGTGGGGTCGGGCCGGGGCTCCTGGTGGGGTGGCCACGGGCCCTGCACCGGCTGTCCGGCGACCTTGAGGAAGTCCACAAACTGCGGCCAGGCCCACACGGTGGGGCTCTTGCCGGTCTTCGGCGCATTTTCGATGAGTTCGTAAAAGCGAGGGTTGCCCTTGCTGTGACCGTCTGACTCGACCGGCATCGTGGTTGCGCGTCCTTCCCGCTGGACGGAGCCGAGCCCCGTCACCATTGGTGGCGCCACTCTCCACCCGCACCCCCCGGGCGGCAATGGTGGATTAAGGGATGGCTTACGTAAAGCCTTGGTGGTCGTGGGGGCGCTGGGCGAATCTGGGTCGAGACGGGGCCATCCTGGCGGCAGGCTGCGTGGCTATGAGCAGCAGCGAGGTGTGGGACCAGCAAACGGCTGAACAGTATGACGCCGACTCGGCGCAGCGATTCGCTCCCGCGGTGTTGGATCCGACGGTGGACTTCCTGGCCGAGCTGGCCGGTCCAGGGGCTGCCCTGGAGTTTGCCATCGGCACCGGTCGGGTGGGCGTGCCGTTGCTGGCTCGGGGGGTGCCCGTGACGGGCATCGAGCTGTCCGAACCGATGGTGGGCCAACTTCGTCGCAAGGCCTCCGAGGCGTCTCTGCCGGTGGTGGTGGGTGACATGGCGACCACGAGGGTCCCGGGTGAGTTCTCGTTGGTCTATCTCGTGTGGAACACGATCTCCAACCTGCGCACTCAGCGCGAGCAGGTGGAGTGTTTCCGCAACGCCGCCCGGCATCTGATTCCCGGTGGACGGTTCGTCATCGAGCTCTGGATCCCGCCGGTACGGCGCCTGCCGCCCGGCCAATCCGCCGTACCCATGAGTCTGGACGCCGGGCACCTGGTCTTCGACACCTACGACCTCGTGACCCAGGAATGCACCTCGCACCACTATTGGTCCGAAGCCGATGGTTCCACGCGATATGGCTCTGGCAACTTCCGCTATATCTGGCCCAGTGAATGCGACCTGATGGCGCAACTTGCAGGCCTGGAGTTGGAAGGCCGTTTCGCCGACTGGGATCGCAGCCCGTTCACCTCCGACAGTGAGAGCCACGTGTCTGTCTGGCGCAAACCCTAGTTGGGTTCGAGCTCGTGCAGTCCTCTGCGGCCTTTGTCCACAGATTTGTATGTGTGCTTGTTTTCGATCAGGTGTTTGGTTTAGAATCGGGGTATGACAGCGGCCCTCGATCACGACCTCGACCTCCGCGGGATCGCCGCAGAGGTGATCGCGGGCGTCCATAGTTTGTTGGACGAGTTGGCTGATCCGGGGGCGTTCGTGTCGGTGGAGTACGCCGGACTGGTGGCCGAGTTCGGTCGGGCGATCAACCGGCTCGAAGCCGCCAAACTCACCCTAATAGCGGCCGCCGACACCGCCCGGGTCTCCCAGAGTTCGGGGATGCGTGACACCAGCTCCTGGGTTGCTAAACACACCCGCACCGGTGGCGCAGTCGCTGCCGGTGAAGTGAAACTAGCCTCGGCGTTGGCTCAGGGACTCACTGAAGGACTCTCCGCGACCAACACCGCCCTGCACGAGGGTCACGTTTCACCGGCCCACGCGGCGGTGATCGTGAACGCCACCAACCACCTCCCCGCTGGCCTTTCCCGCGACAAGCGCGAAGCAGTCGAGGTCGCCTTGGTCGAACAAGCCAAAACCGTCGACCCACCTACCCTGCGCAAACTCGCCCGCCGCGCGTTGGCCGCGGTCGAAACCGACCAAGCCACGGTCGATGCCCACGAAGACAACCTGCTCCGCGACGAAGAAACCCAAGCCCGCGCGAAAACCCGGCTCACCCTGCACGACAACCACGACGGCACCACCACCGGCCACTTCACCATCCCCGCCCTCGCCGCAGCAATCCTGAAGAAAACCCTCGAACAAATGACCTCACCGCGCCGCAACCGTCGCGACACCACCCAGAACCAGCAGGCTGGGGCACCGGACTGGATCGAGGATTGGGCCCACCGCCGCGGACTCGCCTTCGTCGACCTCCTCGAACACCTCCCCACCGACCACCTCCACGGCAAAACCGCCGCCACTGTGGTGGTCACCATCAACCACGACCACCTCACCCAAGCCCTCGGCGCGGCCCACCTCGACACCGGCGACCACCTCTCCGCTGGTGAGACCCGCCGCATCGCCTGCCAAGCCGGGATCCTGCCCGCCATCCTCAACGGAGCCAGCCAACCCCTCGACCTGGGCCGCACCCACCGCTTCCACAACCAAGCCCAACGCGTCGCCCTGGCCACCCGCCATGCCACCTGCATCGCCGAAGACTGCGACGTCCCCTACGCCTGGACCCACCTCCACCACCGAGACCCCTGGGCCCACGGCGGCCACACCAACCTCAACCAAACCGACCCCCTCTGCGAACACCACCACCACCTCATCCACAACCCCACCTACACCCACCACCGAAAACCCAACGGCACCATCACCTTCCACCAACGATGCTGAGGTCGCGGGTTCGTGGCCCGCTGCTCGCCGGTTGGTCACAAGCGGGGTCCTAGCGGCTGTCAATCCAGGTCGAGGGTGACTGCGTTCGCTTTGGGTTGGGGCTCGCCGTTCTCCGCGGTTTGTACCCCGATCCGGCAGGGCACTCCGGATCGCGCATCGGCCGTGATCAACATGGCGCGCACGGTGAAATCCGGCTCAGGTTCACCCGGACGGACCGGGTTGCCGGGCGTCACGATGTGCGGGAACGAACCGATGAGTTTGACGTCGACCAACCGACCCGACGTACACGCGCGGCCCATATTGGATTGCAACACCTTGCCTGAGCGGACGCTGAACGTGGCGCTCAAGATCGTTGCCTCCTGCGCATCGATCTGATCGCGGGCAACAGCCAGCGCGATGGCCTGGTCTCGGGCAGATCTGGCATCGCGGATGCCCTGAGTGACCTCGTCGAGCAATGGACCCCACCCGTCGGGATCAAGCGTCACGTCCAACGGCTGTCCGTCAACGTGCAGGTTCACCTGGCCGGAGCAGCCCGGCTCGAGCGTCGCCACGATGTCGGACGTGGACGTCGTGAATTTCACTGTGTCGCGAGGCGGCGGCCCTAGCTGGACTGGGCACGATTGGAAGCCAGATGCGGTGATGCTCCCCGGAAGAGCATTGAAGCCGTCAACCAATAACTGGATGAGCGCGGCGTCGTCAGGTTGGGACAACCGAAACCTCGTCCGCGTGGGGGTTCCGTCTCGATGCGCGGACTGCTGTCGCCGGTAAATCTCCACCGCAAGCACGTCCGAGCGGAGGCGGTTGACCTCGGGCACGGCGTATCTCGCAGCGAGGAAGGTGTCGGCGCGCAACACCGTGATGTCGCCCAACTGCTTGAACTGCAGGAGCAGGTTGGGGTCGGTGTACGCAGTCGGATCGCGCGGCGTCGAGGCGACATATTCGGTGGACGCGATCCCGTGAGTGCCGTTCTCGGCGACCACCTCTTCACTCTCGGGGTGCTCCATCCCGGGCGGGGCATGGTCGGTCAAGAATTCGGCCACCTCTGGCTCTCCAAGAGGGATCGACCACCAGACGGTCCGGGTCAGGCTCTGATCTGACGGACCCAACGACGGGTTCGATTCCGGCCAACCCTCAGGTGCGCCCTCGAGACGCATCGAACCTTGCGGGATCACCAGGGAAGCGACAACCGCCTCCGAAGCTCGCTCCGCGCGACGATAGTTCTCCTCGGTGGAGGCCTGTTTGTCGCTCGTCCCCTCGCACCCCCCGAGCGCAAGAGCAATTGCGACCAAAGTGGCGGGGCCAAGCCACCAGCGCCGGTCTGGCGTTCGTCGGCTCATGACACCCCCCCTGGCCCCAGCATGCCACCACCACCGCCGGACATTCGCCGTTGTGAATGACTGGGCCCTAAGCGCCCAGTCGCGACCGGCTAGCGCGGCAACCGGTCGGCGCGGGCATCGACCAACTCGGACTGGGCCGTCAATCGCCAGGCTTCGAAGGTGAGCTCGGCCAGTTCGTCACGGTCGACACCGGCCAACTGGACCACGACCCAGCCGAAGCCGCCCATGGTGAACTGGACTTCGAACGTGTCGGGGCGCTCGGCGACGAGCGCGAGTTGTTCGGCGATCGTTTGCTTCAGTCCAACCGTGCGGGTGGGCTCCCAGAGATAGCCGAAAACCCGATCCGCCACGAGGATCCGCCAATAGCGACCATTGTCCGTGCGGGCGACCCCGGGCAGCTGGTCGGCCAGCGCGAAGAAGTCCTCGATGGCGCATCCGGTCACCGAGTCATCCTGACACCACTCGGCGACACTCGACCACAGTCGGCGATCAACTCCACAACGTCACATGCACCGAGGGTTGGAAGCGACCGACGTTGACGCCGCTGCCCCGGAGCATTGCTTGGGTTGCCCGCGGGTTGGTGACAAAGCGGCCCAACTCGAGGGCTTCGGGCGAGGCGTGGTGGTCGGCCAACGTCCAGATGTTCCAGGTGCCCTTGCCCTGGAGGAGCGGCCCGGGGACCTTGGCCAGACTGCCGCGGGCCACATCGCGGGAGACCGCGAACGACGGGGCCAAGGCGATGCCCTTGCTGCGTTTGACCTCCTCCAGAGCGGCGGAGTGACTCTGGAAGATGCGTTGATGACTTTCGGGTACGCCGACCCGCAGCAGCATGCCGCGCACCACGCCGGAGTCTTCGGTGGCGGAGGGACCCAAGAGCCAGGTCTGTTCTCGCAGGGTGCTAACGCTGGGTTGCACCGTGGCGAGGGGATGTTCGGCCGCCACCACCGCGGCGATCTCATAGTTGAGGAAGTGTTTGATCGAGATGGCCGGGTGCTCCCCGGTCCCGCGGGGGCCGATGGCGACATCGACGGCGCGGGTCAACAGCAACGACTCAAAGGTGGAGGCCCGGTGGATGCTGAGTTCGACATCGAGGTCGTGGGCGCGGTCGGCGAACAGGCCGAGGAGACCAGGAGCGGAATACTCGGCGAACACGCTGGAGGTGCCCACTCTCAACAAACGCCGCCCCCCGCCGGCCTGGCGCACCTCCATCACGGTGCGTTCCTGCAACCCCAGCATCTCGACCGCCCGACTGGCCAGCCGCAAACCTCCGGGGGTGAAGGCGAGTCCGGCAGCCGTGCGGGTGAAAAGCCGGTCGCCGAGCTCCTTTCGGAGTTGTCCGACGTGCAGTGAGACGGCCGCTTCGGACACGTGGAGATCCGCGGCGGCAGCCTTGACCGAGCCAAGACGTACGACGGTGGCGAAGGCCCTGAGTTGGGTAGGGGTCATCGGCCGCCGCCACGCTCGGAGAGCAGCGCCTGATAGTCGTCCCAGGTGTCGACGTCGCGCGGGATGTCGGCGTCGACATCGAGCTCCAACAAGTCCGGCCCCGCAGCGTCGATCAGTTTCCACACACCCTTGTCGCCGTGCAGTGTCGCCAAGGTGGGGAACAGGTCGCGGCCCAGCCAGAACGGATGGCCGATGCCGTTGCGATAGCGGGTCACCGCCACCTCAGCACCCTGGGCCGCGGTGACCAGGTCGTGCACTGTGGCCGGGTCGACCGCCGGTTGGTCGCCCAGCATCAGCACCACCCCGTCGGCGTCCGCGGCAATCGACGGCAACGCGGCAGCGATGGAGGAGGAGCAGCCCTCGCCGAAGACCGGATTGCGGACCACGACGGCACCGGTCAGGTCGACGACTTCTTCCACCTCATCGGCGGATCCACCGACGGTCACGATCAGTTGGTCAAACTCACAGGCCCGGGCCATCGCCAGTGTCGCGTCCAGCAGGGTCGCGTCGCCGAAGGGCAACAGTTGCTTGGGCTGCCCCAGTCTCGTCGATCCGCCGGCCGCGAGGACCAGCCCGGTCACCGTGCCCACGTCACTGTGCCGCGGCGTACTTGTCTCGGCAGCCGGGGCAGCAGAACCAGAAGTCCTCGCCGTTCAGCTCAAGATGGACGGTGTCAGGCCCGATGGTCACCGTCATCCCGCAGATCGGGTCGATCGCCTGCGTGGGGGTGGCTCCGGCCGCCGGAGCCACGGCATCGCTCGACAATGGGTCTGTCGGGCCCGCGGCGACACCGGCCTGTTCGGCCCCTTCCAGCCGATGGGACTTGATGATCTCGGCCACGATCGACACCGCGATCTCCGAGGCGGTGCGGGCGCCGATCCACAGCCCCACCGGGCTGTGCACCCGAGCACGCTCGTCGGGGGTCAGAGCCATCTCATCGAGCAACGCGGAGCCGCGTTTGGTGCTGGCCACCAGGCCGATGAACGGGACTCCCGCGTCGAGGGCCGCGCGAATGGCCTTGGGCTCGTCACCCCCGTGCTGGGCGACGATCGCGGCGACCGCGCCGCTCGGCGTACCGTCCCCGGACCGGACCACCGCATAGCCCAAGTGTCCCGCGAGATCGGCCACCGCCCGCGCGATCGGGGAGTCGCCAGCGACGTAGGTCAGGGGTGCGGGCAGCACCGGCTCGAGAAAGATCTCCATGGCTCCTCCGCTCAGACAAGGGTTGACCACGACCCGCGCGCCCGGGGCCTCGGGGAAGGTCTCCGCGTCGTCGGGCAACACGCGGAGGAGGGTGCTGACGCCGGTTGCCATCGCCTCCAGGGCGGCGGTCCGCACCGCGCCCGTGGCGCAATGCCCGCCCACGAAGCCCTCGATCGTGCCGTCGGCGTGCACGATCGCTGCATCGCCCGGATGTGCCGAGGTCGGCTCCTGAGCGCGCACGACGCGGGCATGCACGAAAGGTTCTCGACGGCTGGTGAGCTCCGAGATGCGTTCCTGGGTCGGTGTCGAACTCATGGTGGCCTCTGATTCTCAGGTGATGGGGTACGGCGCGGGTTGGGCTTGGGTTGCTGCCTGAAGCTCAATGCGGTGGAGCGGCGCGACCGCGCATGGCATCCCACACCCGGGACGGGGTGAGGGGCATGTCGGCGTGGCGCACTCCGAAGGGCCGGAGGGCGTCGATGACGGCGTTGACGATGGCGGGCGGCGAGCCGACGGTGGCGGCCTCGCCGATCCCCTTGGCGCCGATCGGGTGATGTGGTGAGGGGGTGATCGTGTGCCCGGTTTCCCACTCGGGGACTTCGAGGGCGGTGGGAATCAGATAGTCCATCAAGGAAGCGTTGAGGCAGTTGCCGTGTTCGTCAAAACCGATGTATTCCATCAGCGCCACCCCCACCCCATCGGTCAGCCCGCGATGCACCTGGCCCTCGATGATCATGTCGTTGATCCGGGTCCCGCAATCGTCGACGGCGATGAAGCGTCGCACCTTCACCACGGCCGTGCCGGGGTCGATGTCCACCACACAAATGTAGGCACCGAAGGGAAATGTGAGGTTTTCCGGGTTGTAGGTGAGGTGTGCCTCCAGCCCGCTTTCGAGCCCTTCGGGGAGATCGACCCCATGCGCGCTTAGCGCGATCTCCTGGATCGTCAAGGTGGCCTGCGGGATGCCGCGCACCCCGAAACTGCCTTTGCTCCACTCCAAGTCATCCGGCTCGACTTCCAGCAGGTGGGCCGCGATCAGGCGCGCCTTGTCGCGCACCTTGCGGGCAACCAGAGCGGCGGCCGCTCCCGAAACCGAGGTGGACCGGCTGCCATAGGTCCCCAGGCCGTACGGCGTGTTGTCGGTGTCGCCGTGCACGACGTCGATGTCGCCGGGCGGGATCCCGATCTCCTCGGCCACGATCTGCGCGAACGTCGTTTCGTGGCCCTGGCCCTGGCTCTGCACCGAGAGGCGCACGACCGCCTTGCCCGTGGGATGGATCCGCAGCTCGCAGCCATCAGCCATGCCGAGCCCCAAGATGTCCATGTGTTTGCGCGGCCCCGCGCCGACGGCCTCAGTGAAGAAGGCGACGCCGATGCCCATCAGCTCGCCACGGGCGCGCCGCTCGACCTGCTCGGCGCGCAGTTCGTCGTACCCCGCCAAGCGGACAGCCTCGTCCATCGCGGCGGGGTAGTTTCCGGAGTCATAAACCCAGCCGGTCGCGGTGAGATAGGGAAATTGCTCGGGTGCGATGAAGTTGCGGCGACGCACCTCCACGGGGTCCAGGCCCAACTCGAGGGCGAGCAGGTCCACCATCCGTTCGATCAGGAAGACCGCCTCGGCGATCCGGAACGAGCACGCATAGGCGACACCACCGGGGGCCTTGTTGGTGTAGACCGCCGTCATCGTGCAGTGTGCGACGGGGATGTCATAGCTGCCGGTGAAGACCCCGAAGAAGCCCCCGGGAAACTTCGCAGGCGTCGCGACCGCATTGAAAGCACCGTGATCGGCGAGCACCCGGTTGCGGACTCCGAGGATCTTGCCGTCGCGGGTGGCGGCCAGTTCGCCGTGCATGATGAAGTCGCGGGCAAAGCTGGTTGAGATGAGGTTCTCGGTGCGGTCCTCGACCCACTTCACCGGCCGATCGGTGAGCATCGACCCGACGATCGCACACAGATAGCCGGGATAGATCGGCACCTTGTTGCCGAAGCCGCCGCCGATGTCGGGGGAGATGACTCGGATCTTGTGTTCGGGCAGGCCCGTCATCATCGCGAACAGGGTGCGGTGTGCATGCGGTGCCTGGCTGGTCAGCCACAAGGTGAGTTGTCCGTCGACCCGGCCATAGTCGGCCACGGCTCCACAGGTCTCTAGGGGTGCCGGATGGACCCGCGGATAGACAAGGTCTTGGCTGATCACCACGTCGGCCTTGGCGAACACCGCGTCGGTGGCGGCCGCGTCCCCGACCTCCCAGTCGAAGCAGTGGTTGTCGCCCTTGCCCGGGAGGTCGTCGCGGACCACCGGGGCGTCGGCGTCCAACGCTCTGCGGGCGTCGACGACCGGCGGGAGGGCGGCGTACTCCACATCGATCAGTTCGAGGGCGTCGCGCGCGGCATAGCGATCCTCGGCCACCACAAAGGCGACCTCTTGGCCCTGGAAGCGCACCTTGTCGGTGGCCAGCACAGCTTGTACGTCGTGGGCCAAGGTGGGCATCCAGGCCAAGCCCCGCTCCGCCAACTGTGCGCCGGTCACCACGGCCCTGACCTTGGGGTGAGCCTCGGCGGCGGAAGTATCGATGCCGACGATCCGCCCGTGGGCGATGGGGGACCGCAAAATCGCGAGATGGAGCAGTCCCGGCAAGGTGACGTCGTCGCAGAACGTGCCGAGCCCGCGCACAAACCGCGGATCCTCCTTGCGCAACATCCGGCCATGACCCATCGGATGCAGGTCGTTGCCGGCGGGCAACTCCGGACCTGCCTTGGCAGTCGTCATGGCCCCACCACGTCGGCTTCCCGGGCGTGGGCGGCGGCCCATTGCACCGATCTGACGATGCTGGTGTAGCCCGTGCAGCGACAGATCTGCCCCGAGATCGCTTCCCGGATCTCGTCGTCCGTGGGGTGCGGCTGGCGGTCGAGCAAGGCGCGGGCGGTCAGCAACATGCCTGGCGTACAGAACCCGCATTGCAGCCCGTGACACTGGATGAAGCCTTCTTGCACGGGGTCGAGGTGGCCGTCGGTTTCGAGGCTTTCGACGGTGCGTACGTCGTGACCGGCGGCCATCGGTGCCAACACGGTGCACGACTTCACCGGCTCGCCGTCGTACAGCACGATGCAGGCCCCGCAGTTGCTCGTGTCGCAGCCACCGTGCGTGCCGGTCAGCCCCAATTCGTCGCGCAACAGATGGACCAGCAGCAGGCGGGCCTCGACCTCGCGGGTGACGACCGTGCCGTTGACGGTGAGGGTGACCAGCATGGTTCAGCCGGCCGTTCGGGTGCGGGCGCGTTCGGCGGCCCGGCGCAGCGTGCGCCGGGTGAGCTCGCCGGCAAGGTGCCGCTTGTAGTCGGCACTCCCCCGGCCGTCGGTGTTGGGAGTGCAGCTGGTCGCGGCGATCCGCCCGGCCTCCGCGAAGGCCTCCTCCGAGGGCTCTCGGCCGCGCAGTGCCGCGGAGATCGCGGGGATGCCGGTGGTGTTCGGGCCAACGGCGGCCAGACCGACCCGGGCATCGGCGATCAGCCCGTCCTCGAGCCAGAGTGCGGCACCGGCCGCGACGACGGCCCAGTCACCCGCCCTGCGATCGACCTTGGCGTAGGCACTGCCACCCCCGGGGCGGATCGGGATCCGGACCTCGGTGAGGATCTCTGCCGGGCCGACCGCGGTTTCGTAGGGGCCCTGATAGAAGTCCTCCATCGACACAACGTGCTCCCCGGTGGCGCCGCGAATGACGCAGGCGGCGTTCAGGGTCGTGCAGACCGACGAGAGGTCCTCCGAGGGGTCGGCCTGACAGAGAGAACCGCCCAACGTGCCGCGATTGCGCACGGCCGGGTCGGCGATCACCTGCTCGGCGTCACGGAAAATCGGGAGGTGGTCATGCAGGGCGTCGGACTCCAAGAGCGCGCGGTGCCGGGTCAAGGCGCCGATCCGGATTTCCTTGTCGCTGATCCGCAGATAGTCGAGCTCGGGGTGCAGATCGTTGATGTCGACGAGGTATTCCACATGAGTCAGGCGCAACTTCATCATCGGGATCAGGCTGTGCCCGCCCGCGAGGATCCGAGCCTCGTCGCCGAGTCGCTCCAGCAACGAAATGGCATGCCCAACACTCGTTGCTCGCTCATACTCGAGCGGTGCGGGAACCTGCACTCCATCCTCCAGATCGCACTCAACCCCCACTAAGTGAAACATCGAGTGTCAACCCACCTAAGGGTTTGCTGAAGTTGGTGGGCCGCGTGGGCCGGAGCCCCTTGTGCAGGGATTTTGAGTCACCAGGTGACTCAAAATCCCTGCGCAGGCGACAAACGACCGCTATGGAGACGCGTAGGCTGCGCATCTCTAGGAATCAGGGGTGCCCCATGACGGCGAGTCGATCTGCCCGCGAGCGCAAAGCCGCAGCGGAGGGTGGACCCCTGGCGCGGGTGAAGATCGACGTTGATGGGAGCACGCAGCTCGTCTACAAGATCAGTTGCTCCGCGTGCGTCGTCAAGGGCCGCCGCCGCAACTGGTCGGCCTACCGATCTGGTGGCGACAACGGCTACCTGGCCGCCATGGACCGCTGGATCTTCCACCTCATCGAGAAGCACTCCGGCGTCGATGCTCCCTGTTTGGCCTATCGCGATGCCGCCGAGGAGCGCTTGCACGAGCGACGGGTCCAGGACCGCACGCCCGATGCGTCCGGTCCCGAGGGTTCCGGAGGCTCCTAAGAGCCGAAGATCTCGGTCAGCGTCTGGCGCATGATGCTCGGGTCCACCGCGACCCCGGTCCAGAGTTGGATCGAGATCACCCCTTGATTGACGAGCATGCCGAGGCCGTCGAGCGTGGTGCAGCTCCGCTCGGCGGCCGTGCGCAGGAAGCGGGTGCTCGGGGGGTTGGGGATCACGTCGGCCACGATCAGTGGGGGGCGCAAGGTGTCCGGGTCAACCGGGGGTGCGGACTCCATCTCCGGGAAGAGCCCGATCGAGGTGGCGTTCACGACCAGGTCGGCGGTCTCCGGCACGGCGTACGGCCCGTGCCAGACGTCGTACGACGCCGCGCACGGCGTACGTTGGTTGATCAGGGCCGCCAGCTCCTGACCCCGCGCCGGATCCCGATTCACCACGGTGATCTGCGCGGCGCCGGCGAGGGCCAGCTCCACGGCAATGGCGCGGGCCGCGCCACCCGCCCCCAACAACACCACCGAGGCGCCGCTCGGGTCCGTGACCGTGCGCAGCGAGGCTAAGAACCCGGCGCCGTCGGAGTTGTGGCCGACCAGTCGGTCGCCCTCGCGCACGACCAGATTGACCGCACCCATGATCTCGGCGCCCGGGCTCAGCTCGTCGAGGTGTTCGATCACCGCCACCTTGTGCGGCAGCGAACAGTTGAAGCCCACCCACCCCATCGCTCGAGCACCCGCGACGGCGGCCGCGAGCCCCGCCGGCTCGACCTGGGTGTTGAGGTAACGCGCGTCGATGTCATGGTGGCGATAGGCCGCCTCGATCATCGCGACGGTCGGATTCTCAGCGGCCGGAGTGGCGAACGAGCCGGTGATCGCGGGCAGAAAGGTCAAAGGCATACTCACCAGAGTAGGGAACCCATAGCATGTGGCGACCCGCCGCCGCACCCCACGAATGAGATCTCGATGACCACAGACCCGACCGCCCCGCTTCCGCGGTCAGGTGGCGACCTGTCGGCCGATGTCGTCATCATCGGCTCCGGCATGGGCGGGGGCACGATGGCCCACGCGCTCGCCCGTCACGGCGTCGACGTACTCATCGTCGAACGTGGCGAGAGGCTGCCTCGCGAAGACGCCAATTGGGATCCCAAGGCGGTTTTCATCGAGCGTCGCTATCGACCCGACGACCAGTGGCTGGACCGAGACGGCAACGAGTTTCGCCCTGGCGTGCACTATGTGGTCGGCGGCAGCACCAAGGTCTACGGCGCCAGTCTCCCGCGGTTCCGGGAGAGCGACTTCGAGGCCGTCGAGCACCTCGAAGGAACCTCGCCGGCCTGGCCGTTTCGCTACTCCGACCTCGAGCCGTTCTACGCGCAGGCCGAGCAGATGTACGGCGTACACGGCAGCGATGCGGCGGACCCGACAGCTCCTCCCGCGGAGCGCGCCGTTCCCCTTCTCGCCCGTCCCCCATGAGCCCTACATCGCCGACTTGGCCGACCGGCTCGAAGCCCAGGGGGTGCACCCGTCGAGCAACGCGATGGCGATCGACCTCGAAGGCGACTGCATCCGGTGTCGCACCTGTGACGGCTTCCCGTGCAAGCTCGGCGCGAAGGGGGATGCGGAGACGCGCGGCGTCGACCCGGCGCTGGCCACCGGCAACGCCCGCCTCATCACGGGTTATCGGGTGCTGCACATCGCCACCGACTACACCGGGCGCAACGTCACCCACCTGATTGCGGAAGGACCCTCCGGCCAGGTGCAGATCCGGGGTCGCAAGTTCGTGCTGGCCGCTGGAGCGGTCAACTCCGCGGCGTTGCTGCTTGCCTCCGCCGGGGGCAAACACCCCAGCGGGCTGGCCAACTCGACCGGGTTGGTGGGGCGCAACTTCATGATGCACAACAACACCCACCTGGCGGCCGTGGACCTGAATCGGACCAACGACGTGACGTTCCAGAAGACCCTCTCGGTCAACGACTGGTATCTCGACGGCGGCGACGGCGTACCGCTCGGCACGCTCCAGCTCATCGGCAAGGTGCAGGGAGTGATGATGCGCAGTTATGCCACGAAGGTCCCGACCCCCTTGCTCAACAAGATGGCCTCCCGCAGCGTCGAGTGGTTGGTGATGTCCGAAGACCTGCCGTCGCTGGACAACCGGGTCACCATCGGGCCCTTCGGCACCATCGGCACCGCCCGCGAAGCGATCGGCCTCGAAACCCACGAACGGTTGCTCAAGAAGGCCAAAGCGCTGCTGCGCGAGGTGGGCTATGACGTGGTCTTCACCCAGCCCTTCGACATCAGCATGAACAGCCATCAATGTGGCACGCTGGTGGCCGGAACCGACCCAGCCACGAGCGTGCTCGACCCCTGGTGTCGGGCACACGAACTCGACAACCTGTGGGTCGTGGACAGCTCGTTCTTCCCGTCGTCGGCGGCGATGAACCCCGCCCTCACCATCGCTGCCCAGGCCCTCCGCGTCGCCGCGGAAGACTCCGCCCTCACCGCCTGAGGGGCCGCCGATGCTGGAACTGAAGGCTTCGTGGGTGTGGGACTTCTGGTTTGCCGACGATGGTGACCGGTTCCACCTGTTCTTCCTCAAGGCGTCGCGCGCGTTGCTCGATCCTGACCGGCGCCACCTTCGCGCCAGCATCGGGCACGCGGTGTCGTCCGATCTGGTCGAGTGGGTCGAGGTGGCCGATGCGTTGGTGCCGGCCGATGCGCCGGCGTACGACGATCAGGCCACCTGGACCGGATCGATCGTGCGCGACGAGACCGGTCTCTGGTGGATGTTCTACACCGGCGTCAGCCGCGCCGAGGCGGGGCTGGTGCAGCGCGTGCTCGCCGCCACCTCGCCCGACCTGATGGTGTGGGAGCGCGCGACCGTGGGGCCGATCGAGGCCGACCAGCGATGGTATGAACAGGCCGAATCCCGGCTCTGGCCCGATCTCGCGTGGCGCGACCCCTGGGTGTTCCGCGGCGACGCGGAGTGGCACATGCTAGTCACGGCGCGAGCGTCGTCTGGGGATGCGTCGGCCCGCGGCGTGGTGGGGCATGCCACGTCCCCCGACCTGCGTGAGTGGACGGTCGGGCCGCCGCTGAGCGAGCCCGACTCCGGCTTCGGGCAACTTGAGGTCACCCAGGTGGCCGTCGTCGAGGGCCGACCGGTGCTGATCTTCTCGTGCCTCAACGGCGAGCTGGATCTGTCGCGCCGGGGGCCCGGAGGCCCGGGCGGCATCTGGGCGGTGAACGCCGCGTCGGTGACCGGGCCCTTCGATGTGGGGTCCGCCTATGTGCTGCACGGGCCGAGTCGGTATGTCGGTCGGCTGGTGCAAGATCGCTCGGGAAGCTGGCAGTTGATGGCCTTCGACAACGAGAATGCGGCGGGCGCATTCGTCGGTCGGATCAGCGACCCCATGCCGGTCCGCTGGGGTCCCGACGGCCGACTCATCGTTGAGTTGGGCCTGCCTTCCCGTTGAGTTGGGCCTGCCTTCCCGTTGAGTTGGGCCTGCCTTCCCGTTGAGTTGGGCCCCGCCTGGAGCGGTGGTTAGTTGCAGTACGGCCGTGTCCCCTAGGTCAAAGGAGGAAGTTGTCGGTGATGGAGCTCTCCAACGTGTTGGATCGGTGTGCCCGGGGAGTTCCTCCTACCCCGGGTGGGTTGCGCCGGCATCTGTCTGGCGTGCGACGGCTGGACCGGCCAGAAACGATCATCGGTCTCTATGGGGCCATGGAGGAATTCGATGACGCGATCGACACCGCCTGGGCTGAGTTTGACGACCCGTTCCTTTATGCGCGTTTGGCGGTCTTGCTCGACGGAGTTGCGGACCCCACGCCGCGCCAGATCCGGGCTCAGCCGCAGCAGGTTTGTCCCGCGCCAGGGCATTGCGGGTGAGCGCTCTTGAAGGCTTGAGTCGGTCGAGCCCGGGGGAGATGCGCAACGAGATCTATGAGCTGCTTCAATGTCGGACCGGCAAAGGTTGGACTAAGGACAATGACGCCGAGCCGGGACGATTCCACCTTCGCCATTGGCACGGTCCTTCCAACCAACCGATGACGGTGGACAACCCAGAGCCCGGTCGCGGATCGTGGGTCTGGGGGCGTTATCTCCTTTTGGGAACTACTGTGGGAAAGTCAGCGGCTCTCCACGCGTGGCTGGATGCGCGCGGCTATGAAACCTTGACGCTCAGACAAGTCAACTGGGATGCACCAGGGGCCTCGGAGTGCGAGGTACTGCGCTCGGGCGGGCGCTTGGCCGAAGTGCTCTCTAGGACCCCCCAGGGATGGCATACGGGAGAGGCATGGCCAGCTGAATGCACTGATGCCGAATGCGTTCGATCGCTGATCAGGGACCTGGCGCAAGTGCGCGACGCATTGACGAGTACCGAGACCGAAGCAGGGGTCGGCCCACAGGACGACGCGGAATTTGTGCACCCCCTCGTGTGGGAACAACGCCCCCCGTGTACGGCCACCTTGATCGGGACCTGGTGGGCAGGCCGGTGAAAGAAATCTTCAACGAAGCTGCGCGCCAGGTCACCCAGGATGAGGACTGGGGACGGTTTGCCGTGGCCAACGGCATCGAAGGCCTCTACATCCGGGTCACAGCGAGTGGCGGCACCCGGACATCGATGGGCAGGACGGGTCGCGCCGTTGAAACAGGAACCCTTGAGGTAAGCCTTCGGGTCCCCGCCGCACTGCTCACCAACCCGACCGTTTCCGAGGCCCGCGACGCCCTCCGCCCGGTCATCACACGGCAGATCGCCCTCCCACCGCCCTGGGCCAAGTCGGCCGGCTGAGGCTTCTCGGCCTGCCCCGGCCATGTCGAGTCGGGCAAGGGGCCTGACGGGCAGGCTCCCGGGTCGCTGACTCCAGCGCGGAGTTAGTGGTTTGATCGGGGCATGCCCCCCGAATTGATCTCCCCTCCCTTCCTCCGACCGGGAGATTCTGTGGCCGTGCTTTCGCCGGCGTGGGCGGCCCCAGCCTTCTTCCCCGAAGTGCATGAGCAGGCCCTGCGGAGGATCCGGGACGACCTGGGACTCGTGCCGGTGGAGTTTCCTTCGACGCGCCGGGAGAGCTCGCCGCAGGAGCGGGCTGTGGATCTCATGGCGGCCTTCGCCGCTCCTGGGATCCGGGCGATCTTCGCGGCCATGGAGGCGACGATCAATCACCGTCCTGCCTCACCTCGATGCGGGCGTCGTACGCGCTCACCCGACGTGGTTCGTGGGCTACAGCGACAACATCAATGTCTCAGCTGGCTATGGATACGACGATGACGGTTGCGCGGCTGCTCGACGCAAGTCCACCTCGGGCCCGGTCCAGAGGTCGACGCCGAGCACTTGGAGTCGCTTCGGGCCGCGCTCTTCGGTGGTTCGGTACAGCTATCGCCGGTGGCTCGCAGCCGAGACCTCGGGTTGCGCTGGGACGATCCTTCGGTCTTGAACGCGGCGCCGTCCGATCAGGTCGCGGAGCCTTGGCCATGGCACGGTCCGCCCCGGGTCGTGTCGGGTCCAATCTGGGGCGGCGCCTGGAGTTCGTGCATTGGAATCTTGCGGTGGGCCGTTGGATCGCGCCGCCAGAGGCGTACGCCGGCTGTGTCCTGCTGTTGGAGCCTGACGAGGAACGACCGACCCCCGAGGCCGTTTATCGGATGCTCCGCAACTTCGGCGAGCGTGGCCTGTTAATGCAGTTTGCGGCGTTGCTTTGGGGCCGTCCTCCGGTGGCGGACCGCGAGTCGAGTCCGAGCGAGGCCCAAGCAGCCGCTTCCCGCGAGGCGTTGCGTGAGGTCGTGCTTCGGGCGGTCGACGAATATCACCCCGGCCTCGTCGTCGTACTTGATGTCGACTTCGGGCACACAAGTCCGCAGTGGGTCTTGCCGTACGGCGGCCTGGTCACGGTGGATGCATCGGCCCAGACGATCACCGCGCATTTCGGGGGTACCGATCGCTGAGAGGTCCGGCATTCGATTTGGGCCTCCCCGGGCGGCTTCGACCTCGTCCAGGTAACATTGGGCGGCTAACGCTAGCCCCGGCGTTGCCGATCGAGGATCTCGCGGCCGATCTCCTCATAGACCTCGCGCACTTCGGGTGGGAGGTCGCGCGCGCCCAGTTGGTCCGCGTCGATCCCGCCCGGCCAGGTATAGCCGATGAGCGCCACCACATTGGCTTCCCGAGTCGCCAACGCGTAATAGTTGCGCGCGATGGTCGCCAACTCGGTCTGCTCGATGCCGATCTCACCAAACACGGGCAGCCATTGGGAGTCCAGCACGACCACGATCCGCTGCTCGGGGCGGGCCTGTTCTCGCAGGGTTGCGAGGCTGGATTGGTACGCCGGGTCCGCGACCGGGTTCGTGACGCCGTACAAATCGAAGCCCACCCAATCCACTCCTTCGGGAAACACCGCCTTCTCTAACGCCCCGGGCGCCTCGACGATGACGCTGGGGATCTCGCCAGCATCGCGCTCGACGATGGCCGTCGCGGCCTCGATGTCGGCGGGGGTGGCGCCGTTCCAGATTGGCTCGTCCACGAGGTAGTAGGCCCCGACGTGGTCGGCATCGAGGACATCCGCGTTGGTCGCCACGAACGAATCCCAGGCCGATTGGGCATCGGCGCGCAACACATAGCGCTGTCCCGACCCTGAGGGAGCGTCGCCCTCGGTGAACTCGAAGAGCACCAGCGTGATGTCGAGCAACGCCTTCAGGCCATGTTGGGGTAGGTCCTCGAGTTCGTTGTGCACGTCGTTGTCGAACACGCACACGTGAGCCAGGTTGGTGAAGCCGCTGACTTCCTGGACGTAGTCCGACGTGGAGCCTTCGTCGTTGGGATCATCGAGCAGGCACCGCACCCCGATGAAGCCAAACCACTCTGGGCCAAGTGACCCCGGTGACTCGGTGGCATGCAGTCGAGGATTGCCGCGCTCGGGCCCGATCGAGCCCGCGCACCCAGCGAGCGTCAACGCCGAAACGAGTCCCGCGATCCAAAGTGTGATCTTCATGAGCCGAGTCTCCGTCCCCATTCACCCTAAGCGGATCAGGGTGCGCACCCCACAAACCCCTGAGTTGAGTTGGGCCTGCCTGACCGTTGAGTTGGGCCCGCCTGACGCAATAAACGACGCCCCGACCTTGATGGCCGGGACGTCGCCTAGTTGCTGGGTCAGTTCTCGGTGGGGTCGACGTCCGCGGGAACTCCGCGCCTTTCGGCCAACTTGGTGACGCCGAGGGTGACCTGCTCCTTCACCTTGTCCAAGGTGTCAGCAAACTTGCCGTCGGTGCGCTCGTCGATGGCGGTGCTTGCCTTGTCGAGCATTCCCTCGATGTCCGAGCTGTGTTCGTGGGCATAATCGCCCGCCTTCGCCAACGCGACGAGCAACGCCTTCTCGGCTTGTTCGGCGATTTCGCTGATCCGTCGCTCGATCTCGAGTTCGTCGACGATGTTCTTGATGGTGTCGGTGATGGTGGCCATGTTGGGGGTCTCCCGTTTCTGCAACTGATCGCCCTCGGACGGATGCCCGGCGGCACTAGTCCTAACACCAGGGTGCGCGCGAAACATCCCCGGCACCGAGTGTGGTCGTGCTCACACCTGCGGGAATTCGACCTTCGCCTGGTCGGCGATCCGCTTCATCATGTAACCATCGAGTACGGCGCCCACAAGGCCGCCGACAAAGGGCACTCCACGCCCGAGGCGGGAGAAGGCCTTCTCTCCCACTCCGCGGAGGAGTCGGAATCCGATTGCTTTGTTGATCATCAACAAGGCGGCTGGCGGCAGACTCTTCAGCGCGAGTGAGGTGATCCGACTGCTGCCGGTGACGACACCGGCCTTGGTGAGGACTTCGTCGGCGTTGGATCCCACGAGGGTGAGCAAGATCGCGGACCGGATTCGCTGCTCGGACACGTCGTACCCTCGCAAACTCGCGATGGCCCCCACCATTCGCGTCGCTTGCACATAGAACTCCAGGACGTTGATGGGAAGCGCCACTGGCATCGTGACGAACCCGCCAACCCCGGTCGCGAAGCCGCCTAGTGCGCCGCTCACGAGGTGCGCCCGGGCGACCCGGTTGATGGCGCCTTCGGGCCCGCTCTCCTTGGCCAAAGCCGACTCGGCGACCGCCTGGGCACCGTCGAATGGGCCGCGGCCGTCGAGGCCGATGTTGAGCAGGCTCTGGACGAGGTTGGTAATCCGGCTCTCCTCAGAGTCAGCCTCGGCCTCATCGAGGGCAGCCCGGCTGGTCACCGGCCCGCCACTCATTCCCTTGACCTGATCCAACAAACCCATGATGTGCCCCCAACTCGTCCGGCTGACTTGGCAAACGGCGTGGCTAGCCGCGCCACACATGATCGCAGGGAGGCCCAACTCGACGGGCAGGGAGGCCCAACTCATGTCGCTGCAGGTGATCAAGCAGACGCGTCGGGGCATTGGGTCGGGCCACTGCGCGGAGAACACTGGAAACGTCCGGGCACCACTGGAATGGACCCGCGCAACCTACTCACGGACGGTTCCCGAAACGGGGTCGTCGCCAACAGGAGGATGAGATGAACAGGCTCGAAGGCAGGGTGGCACTCGTCTCGGGGGCCGCGAGTGGCATTGGCAAGGCAACGGCTCAGCGGCTCGCCAGTGAGGGAGCCTCGGTCGTGTTGACCGACATACAAATCGCCGCGGGCGAGGAGGCCGCCGCGGCACTTCGGGAAACCGGCGCCAAGGCGATCTTCGTCGAACACGACGTGACCAGCGAAGTGGGCTGGGAGGCGGCGGTGGTGCGCGCGGTCGACGATTTTGGCGGCCTCGACATCTTGGTGAACAACGCTGGGATGGGTGACTTGAAAACCATCGAAGACACCTCCCTTGAGGAGTGGAACCTAACGGTCAATATCGACCAAACGGGTGTCTTCTTGGGGATGAAGGTCGCTGCCCCAGAGCTCAAACGCTCCGAGCATGCGTCCGTGATCAACATCAGCTCGATCTTCGGGACGAGCGGTGGATTTGGTACGTCGCCCGCGTATCACGCGGCAAAGGGAGCGGTCCGAACCCTCACCAAGAACGTCGCTCTCCACTGGGCGACCGAGGGAGTTCGGGTGAATTCGATCCACCCGGGATTCATCGCCACCCCGCTTCTTGAGCAAGCGCGCGGCACCGAAGTGTGGGACGTCATGACGGCGCTTACGCCGATGGGCCGTCTCGGCGCTGCCGAGGAGATCGCGGCCGGGGTCGCCTATTTGGCCAGCGATGACGCGTCGTTCGTGACCGGGCTTGAGCTCTACATCGACGGCGGCTACATGGCGCGCTAGGCGCCAGTCGGACCCAACTCAACGGGCAGGGAGGCCCAACTCAACGGGCAGGGAGGCCCAACTCAACGGGCAGGGAGGCCCAACTCAACGGGCAGGGAGGCCCAACTCAACGGGCAGGGAGGCCCAACTCAACGGGGGTGGGGGTTGGTGTTGGGCCGCCAAGCACGGCAGGGTGCTGCCATGGGTTCGCGAGAGATCGACCGGGCGGTGGCGACGTACGTCGCTCGGCAGCCCTCGTTGGAGGTGGCCAGCGCCGAGTTCGTCGACCTCGTCACCGGCATCCTCGATGAAGCCGGCATCAACTACCTCAGCGTGACGGGGCGGGCCAAGAGCGTCGCGTCGTTTGCGGCCAAGGCGCACCGGCGCATCGACGGCCAGTTGTTGCACGCCAGCCCGCTGCTTGAGATCACCGACCAGGTGGGGGTCCGGGTGATCACCTATGTCGACAGCGACGTGCTGGCCGTCGCGCAACTGTTGGCCGACCAGCTCACCGTCCTCGACGACCGGGATCTGGGTCAGGAGACCGCCAGTGAGGGGCGTTTTGGCTATGCCTCGCGCCACCTGCTGGTCAGTCTCGACCACGGGGAGGGCACCTCCTACGAGCCGCTGCGGTGCGCGTCGATCCAGTTGCGCACGGTGCTGCAACACGCTTGGGCGGAATTTGAGCACGACATCCGCTACAAGGGCACGGTCCCGGTCGAACACGCGCCCGGACCTGGATCGCCGGTTCACCCTCGCCGCCGGGCTTCTCGAGTTGGCCGACCGCGAATTCTCGATGATCCGGGATCGGCTGCAGGCCGGGATGAGCGGCGGCCAACCACCGGCCGCCGACGAGGACGATCCGCGTGTCTCAGCTCAAGATCTCGCGACCTTCCTCGCCGGGCGTTATGCCAGCGCAGGCTGGTCGCGCACCGACCACTACGCCTGGATCTCGGGGCTTCTCCTCGAGCTCGGCATCGCCTCGCTCGACGAGCTGAGCGAGTCCTTGCGCTCGGTGGACACGGTGGCGGTCAATCAGCAGATGGCTTACCGCTACCCCGCGGGCGCCGTACGCCGCCTCGACGACGACCTGCTCGCCCACTTCGGCACGACGTACGTCGACCTGCACGGCAACGCGCATCGCCGAGAGGGGCTGGCCACGCGCCTGGCCCGCCTGGAAACCCCCAGCGCCGACTAACAAGCGGCCACTTTTCGGGTCCTCGTGGCGCGACACTCCGACGAAATCGGCGTGTCGCGCCCTGAGGACCCTAGAAACGGCCGCTGGTGGTTAGGAGATCGTCAGCGCTCCCGTCGAAACCGGACCCCAGTTGCCGTTCAGGTCGCGGGAGCGCACGAAGATCAAATGCTGCCCGGGCGCCAGCGAGGTGGTGGAGATGGTCGCTCGGATGGCTTCCGAGGCGCTGTTGAAACTCCCGTCGGTGGCGGTCATGGCGAGCGGCGTACCGCCCGCCCACGGGGGAACATCGATGTAGTACTGCGCGGCAGTGACCCGCTGGGAGGCCGGCCGAGAAACGCCCGCGCTGCCGTACGCCGAGTCCTGTCCCCGAGCCGACAGCGCCACCGAGGTGCCGGCCGTCGTTGAAGTCGGAGTCAAGGCGAGCGTGTGGGTGTTGGGCCCCAAGGCGAGGGCATAGGGCTGACGCGCCAACTTCGCGGCATAGATAAGCATGCTGCGGTTGGTGGTCCAGAACGACGCCTGGCAACTATAGGCGGGCACAAACCCGGAGCAGGTGCCACTGCTGGGGCCAACCTCCACGGTGGTCGCGGCAACGCCGAGGGTGCCGTAGGCCCAATCGTCGGTCGTGCCGGTGGTGTTGTAGAGCACCTGGCCCGGTTGGCCGGCGGTGTAGCCGTTGAAGTAGTTCAACCGGAACGCCATCGAGCGCAACCCGGCGTCGTTGGGGCTGGCGGTGTTGACATGACCCCAGGGGAAGAGCACCAGGTTGCCATAGCTGTGCAGGGTCATCATCAGGCCCGGCGTCGTGGTCGGCGCGGCGTTGGTGATCGCCGGCCCGCGGTTGTCGGCAAACAGTTGCGACATCAGGGTTTGAAGCGCCTGGGTCTCGGGCTCGGAGGCCGCAGCGGTGCCCCGATAGGTCTGGTCACACACGCCAGCCGAGGTTCCGACACCGCCCCACAAGAAGCTGTGGTTGCGATTGATGTCGACGCCTGCGTGGCTGGACGCGGTCGGCGGGTTGGCGCACGCGCCCCCCGCGGAGTTGTTGGCGTTCTTGCGTTGCAGGTACGGCGTGGGCGTGCCCGGCTCGGCGATCTCGCGACCGTCGGGGTTGGCCATCGGCAGCACCCAGAGCTCGGTGTTGTTGACGATCGAGGTGATCTCGGGATCGATGCCGTACTTCGACGTCAACTCGGTCACCCAACGATCCGCGATCTCCGTGGCGGTCAACTCACGAGCATGCACGGTGGCCATCAGGAAGAACCGCGGCTTGGCCGAGGCAGGAGTGAGTTGGCAGTCGCCGGGGTTGAGTGCGGTGATGCAGATCGCGACCAGGTCATTGCCGAGCGCGGCGTTCTGCGTCTTCAGCCACGAGTCACCCACGTCGTAGGTGACGGCAAGGCTGGGGTACGCCGCCGCGACGGCGCCGAGGTGCGCGGCGTACTCGTCGTTGGTCTGGTAGCCGCCGTAGAACGTCTTGGTCGCGGCCTTGGACAATGTGGGCAACTTTTGGTGCAGCGAGACCCGGAAACCCTGACGGGTGAGGCGGTCGCGCACCTGGGTGTCGCCCATCACGAGCAGGTCGGTGCCGACGCGGGTTTCGAGCACGTCGTAGCCGCGAGTGATGAGCTTTTGGGCGGTGTGCCGCGGGGTGCTGGTGTGGACCTTCAACACCAGCGCAGCGGGGGCGGTCCTGGCGTCGGAGGGTGCCACGTTGGCTTGGCCCGGTTGCAGGCCCACCCCCATGGAAACCAACAGGGGGGCCAGGGCCAGGGCAATGAGCACAACAAAGCGACGTAGCGCCATCAGAACTCCTCGAGCGTTCGACGGGATGCGGAACTTCCAGCCAACACCGGACCGGTCGTGGAGGCAATAGCCCATCGGGCCTATTTGCATGCACCCACACGCGTGGGATGCAGCAGGAGTGGTGCTAGAGCCGGGCCAGGTGGCTGCGGAGGCCTTCGGCTGCCCGGTCGCCGAAACGTTTGAACGCGGGCGCGAGCAGGGGTACGACGAAGCGGGCGATGCCCGAGAAGGTGAAGTCGGCGGCGTAGGTGACGCGGGTGCCGCCGAGGGCCGTGCTGGCGAAGGTCAGGGTGTCGACCGCCACCAGACTGGGACTGACGCCGCGCAGGACCAGCCGCTCGTCTTGGCGCCGTTCGATGACCGTGTAGGTCAGCTCGCTGCGCTGGCCGAGGAAGGTGGAGATGTTGGCGTAGGTCGTGCCGACCCCGCCGTCGCCGGAGATCAGGGTGGTCGACACCGTGCCGGGGTCCCAGTGATTGGTGGTGGTGAAGTCGGCGAGATAAGCAAACGCCCGGTCGATCGGGGTCGCGACCTCGACGACGCGGACCAACTTCATCGGCCGACCTCGGCAGGATCGCGCGAGGGTACGGCGCACGCGAGTTGGCCGCGGAGACGGGCGCGCAGGGCCCAGACGAGCAACCCGATGGCCACCGCGCCGAGGAAGGGTTGCACAGGCTCAAACCACTTCAGCGCGCCGGCGTACCCCAGCGCCAAGATGACCAACTTGTTGCACACCGGGCACCCCACCGCGAAGAAGGTGAGCAGGCCCCCCGCGATCCCGCGCTTGCCGTCCGCATCCACTTCGACGTGACCCCCGCCCGGCTCACGGACGTAGGTCGCGAACAACAGGCCGCTCAACACCGAGGTGACGAGCAGCGCCGGCCAGGTCCACCAGGGAGCCTCGACCTGGCGTGCGAAGACCGGGTTGGGAATCAGATCGGTGGGCAGCCCGAGCACCAGGATCGTCGCCACGGTGGCCACTGCGGCACTCGCCCAGCGACGGCGGCTCCACGCGCCCAGGGCGTTGATCACGACTCGACGACCTCGACTCCCTTCCAAAACGCGACATGGTCGCGGATCTGGTCGGCGGCTGGCAGCGGCTCGGGGTAGAACCACGCGGCGTCGGTGTTGACCACACCGTCGACGGTCACGCTCAAATAGGACGCCAGTCCCTTCCAGTGGCATGAAGTCTGAGTCGCGCTGGGTGAGAAGAGGTCGTCGCGCAGGGATTCACGGGGGAAGTAGTGGTTGCCCTCCACAACGACCGTCTCGGTGCTGTCCGCCAGGACGGTGTCTCGCCATAGGGCTTTCATGTTGATGCCTTCATCTTGGGGCACTCCTCGTTGTGTGCTTGAGTCTGTCCCACCGTACGCCGCAGCCGGGCGCCGCCTCGGTGACGGTGGCTACACAACCGCTGGCTCTGGGCCGGCTTGATGAGGAGGAGTGTCGTTGCGTTCGCGTGGATTGCTGGCGGACACTCGGCCCCTCGCCAACCCGCACTTCCGGAATCTGTGGGTCGCCAACATCGTCACGGTGATCGGGGCTCAGCTCACCGTGGTTGCGGTCCCGGCCCAGATCTATGTGATGACCGGCTCCTCGGCGTACGTCGGACTCACCGGGCTGTTTGGCCTCGTGCCGTTGATCGTGTTCGGCCTGTGGGGCGGGGCGCTGGCCGATGCGATGGACCGGCGCACGATCCTGGTCGTGACCACGTTGGGGTTGTCGGCAACCAGTGCGGTGCTGTGGGTTCAGGCCGCGACCGGCAACGACAACGTGTGGCTCTTGCTGGGCCTCTTCGCGTTCCAGCAGGCGTTGTTCGCCATCAATCAGCCGGCCCGCAACGCGATCACCCCCAAACTGGTCAGCGCGGAGCTGTTGCCTGCGGCGAACTCGTTGAACATGACCATCTATCAAGCAGGCGCAATCGCGGGGCCGCTGGTGGCCGGCGCGCTGATCCCGATCCTCGGGTTCAGTTGGCTCTATCTCGTCGACACGGTCACCCTGTTTGCCACGGTGACCGCGGCCTGGGGACTGCCTCGACTGCCCGTGGAGGGGGTGCGGCAGGCGCCTGGGATGCGCTCGGTGATCGACGGGCTTGCCTACCTGCGCCACCATCCGGTGCTGCTGATGTCCTTCCTGGTTGACATCATCGCCATGGTCTTCGGGATGCCTCGGGCGTTGTTTCCCGAGTTGGCCAACCTCAACTTCGGCGGCCCCGACAAGGGGGGTCTCGCTTTCGCGTTGCTCTTCGCCGCGATCCCCGCGGGGGCGGTCATCGGCGGGGTCTTCTCGGGGTGGGTCTCGCGGATCCAACGTCAGGGTCTGGCCGTGATCGTGGCGATCCTTGTGTGGGGCGTGGCCATGATCGGCTTCGGCGTTGCCGCCGGAGCCGCCAACGGGCACGGAGGTGCCTTTCTCGGCCTCGCGGTGTTCTTCCTCGTCGTGGGTGGCGCCGCGGACATGGCGTCGGCTGCGTTCCGGACCAGCATGCTTCAGTCGGCGGCCGCTGACGAGGTGCGCGGCCGGTTGCAGGGGATCTTCCTGGTGGTGGTCGCCGGTGGGCCACGGGTGGCAGATGTTGCCCACGGCACAGCCGCCGCGCTCGTCGGTACGTCGGTCGCGGCGGCCGGTGGTGGTGTTCTGGTGGTGGTGCTGACGGTGGTGGCGGCGCTAGCAGCCCCCGCCTTCATCCGCTATCGATCATCATCCTGAGCCGGGGGAAGTTGGCCGGGGAGAATGTGGCCGGGGCCGTGCTCCCCCTCGGGGTGGAAGTCGCCCCCCTGGCGCTCGCCGAACTGTTCGTGCCTGGGTCGGTCACCGTCGCCCACGGCATGGGTCAGGGCGAAGCCACCGACGGCGCCGGCCGTGAGCAGGCCTAACGCAGCCGCCCCGAGCCCGAGCCGGGAGCGCCAGCCCGTGTGCTGGCGGGCCGCTGGTGTGGCATAGCCCATCGCGGGCTCCTGGGTCGAAGCCCGGATGGCTTCGTCGGACTGGATGACCTGTGGCATCGGACTCTCGACGGCTTCCGCCTCGGGGTTGGTGGGGTCGAGATTGTTGGCCTCGTTCATGACTCTCCTCGGATCTGGATCACGCGTCTTGGTGGGTCTCAGCCTGCGCCAAGCGGCTAGGCGGTGACTCTGGGCGACCTGTGAATCACCTATGTGAGCGGGCTCACCGACAGAGGGCGGGGCGGTTCCTAAGTTCGAGAGGTCATCAGTCACCTGTGGAGAGGAAACATCATGACCACGCTCGAAACTTCCGCCCCTAACACCAGCACCGCGGTCACGACCGGAGCACTCGGCGGTCTGGCCGGCGGGGTCGTCTTCGGCATGTTGATGGCGATGATGGACATGATGCCGATGGTGGCCATGTTGGTCGGGAGCGACTCAGCCGGTGTGGGATGGCTGGTGCACCTGGCCATCTCGGCCTTCCTGGGCGCCGGATTCGGCGTCCTCGCCCAGGGGCGCGTGCCTAGCCTCGCCACGGGAATCGGCCAGGGTGCGGCGTACGGCCTGCTCTGGTGGGTCCTCGGAGCCCTCGTGCTGATGCCCTTGCGATTGAACATGGACCTGTTCATGATGAACTCCACGACCATGAAGAGCCTGATGGGCCATCTGATCTTCGGGATGGTGCTCGGTGCCGTCGTCGCCGTGCGTGCCAAGCGCTGAGGCCAATGAGGAAGCCTGCGACATCGCGGCCAACCTAGACTCAGTGGTGGCCCGGCTGGACACAATTGGCCCAGCCCCCTGGTCGCCCGCCCGACGTGAGGATGATCGAGACGTGGAACAAGCAGGCGCCAATTCCGAGCGGACCTGGTGCATGTCGGAGGTCGACATCTTCGCTGACCTCTCCGCGGCTGAGATGGACCAGATGGCCCGGGCGGCGCCGATGAAGTCCTATCGGCCGGGGGAGCTGGTCTTCTCCCCCCACCAGCCGGTCGAGGCGCTCTTTATCCTCAAGAAGGGCCGGGTTCGGATCTTCCGCGTCTCGGTGGACGGCCGGGCCCTGACCACGGCGATCATCTCCCCCGGAACGATCTTCGGCGAGATGGTGGTGGTCGGTCAGCAGATGCACGACAACTTCGCCGAGGCGTTGGAAGAGGCCGTGGTCTGCGTGATGAGCAAGGCGGACGTCGATCGGCTGCTGCTTGGCGATCCACGGATCGCGGCTCGCATCTCGGGGATCTTGGGGCGGCGCTTGGCTCAATTGGAGCAACGACTTTCAGATGCGATCTTCAAGAGTGTTCCCCAGCGGATCGCTTCGGCCCTGCTGGCGCTTGCGGCCACCCGCCCGCTCGGCCGCGGGCAGCAGGTGGTGATCACCCACGAGCAGTTGGCGGCCCTCGCCGGCACGTCACGGGAGACCGCTACGCGGATCCTCGGCGAGTTGGCTGAAGGGGGGCTCATCTCCCTCGGCAGAGGCCGGATCGCGATCCTGCACCCACGGGCGCTGGCCGCGCTGGGCGGCGACTGACATGGTCGGGTGAGTGGCCCCGAGTGCCGAGCAGCGGGGTGGCGGGCTAGGTTGCGGGGTGCTAACAATCCCCAAACGGAGATTGCCAAGGCCCGCCCGGCGCGATGTGCTGACTGGCGTGGCGCGGAGCGCGGACGACTTCGAGGGGGCGATGGCAACGCAAACCATCGGGCTGCCACCAGGGGAGGGCCGTGGGCTAGGGGTGCGCTGCGAAGGCGTCGTACATCTCTACCGCACCTTCGAAGGGCACGACGTGGTGGCGCTGCGCGGGGTCGACCTCGTCATCCGCCCCGGTGAGCGGGTCGCGTTCCTGGGCCCGTCTGGCTCCGGGAAGTCCACTCTGCTCACGCTGTTGGGTGGGGTGCAGCGGCCCAGTGCCGGGCGGATCTTCCTGGGCGACGAGGAGATCTCGCGGATGGGGGAGCGCTACCTTGCGCGACTCCGCTCGCGCCGCGTCAGCACGATGCTCCAGGGCGCCACGCGCAACCTCCTGGCCTATGCCACAGCGCGGCAGAACATCGGTTTCGCCCGACTGGGGATGGGCCCGGAGGCACGTCGGTTGGCTCGACCGGTGGATGACTTGTTGGAGTTGGTCGGCCTGCGCGAGCAAGCCGCGCAACCGGCCGCGACCATGTCGGGCGGCCAACGCCAACGGCTCGCGCTGGCGTGCGCCGTCGCCGCCGGACCCGATCTGCTCCTGGCCGACGAGCCCACCAGCCAGCTCAGCCACCAGGACCGAGACGACGTACTCCGACTGATCCATGCGGTGGGCGACGAATTCGGGACCACCATCGTGGTGGTGACCCACCAGCCCGAGGTGGCCGACACTTTCCCGCGGACCGTCACCATGAAGGGCGGTCGGGTGGGATCCGAGGGACGCGACGGCGCGGAGTGGGTCGTGATCGGTGAAGAAGGGGTGTTGCACCTGCCCGGACACCTCGCCCAGGAATGGCCGGCCGGGACCCTGGTGCGGATCGAGCCCGAATCGGACAGTCACCTCCGGCTCTCGCGCCCCAACCCCGAAGGCCCCCTCGAATGACGGGCGCGGTGCTGGTGGAGCACGTCGGCTACACGGTTTCTCGCGTGCTGCTGGATGACATCACCCTCGACTTCTGCGCCGGCGAGCTGACGGCCGTGTCGGGGCCGAGCGGTTCGGGGAAGACCACCTTGCTCTCGATTGTGGGCGGGCTGGTCAAGGCGACCACGGGGAGCGTGGAGTACGACGCGTCGCCGACCTGGCAGGGCACTGGCGACCCGCGCAGCGACGTGGCCTTCATCCTTCAGGTCTATGGGCTGGTCCCGATCCTGTCCGCTCGCGAGAACGTCTCCATCGCCTTGCGCGCCCGCGGGGTGCGGCCGGCCGACGCCGACGAACGTGCCGAGGCGGCGCTGGCCCGCTTCAACATCGCTGACCTTGGTGACCGACAGGTGGAAGAGCTTTCCGGTGGCCAGATGCAGCGGGTCGCCTGCGCCCGCGGCTTCGTGGTGGGCGCCGCTGTGTTGTTGGCCGATGAGCCGACCAGCGAGCTCGACGAGGGCAACCGCGGCCTGGTGATGGAGCAACTGCGTGCGGAAGCCCAACGGGGAGCCGTCGTGGTCGTGGCCACCCACGACCCGGCGGTCGTGGCGGAGTGTGACCGGCACTACGCGCTCGACGAGGGGCGCCTGGTGTTGGCCGAACGTCGTCCCCGGCGCTCCGGCGCAGAGCGGGCGGTGTCTGAGCCGAGCGTGCCTGATCCGTCGGTGTCTGACTCGGCGGTGTCCGAGCCGGGTGCACCGTCGGTAGCCCCGGCGGAGCCTTCCGCGCCAGAACCTTCCGCGCCAGAACCTTCCGCGCCAGAACCTTCCGGGGCCAAGCCCGAGGACGCGCCGCACCCCGATCCCGTCGCACCTCTGCCCCTGCATCTGGCCCCGGAGCCCCCCTCGGTGATCGAGGGTGAACCCCGCTCGCCGTTTGCCCGACCTGTCGAGCCCACCGAGGACGCATGAGCCGGTCCCTCCGCGGGGTGTGGGCGCGGCGTTGGTTGTTGCTCACGCTGGTTGCCCTCACCGCGATCGTCGTGGCCGGCACGGTGAGCGTGATCGCAGTGGCCCAGAGCGTCGGCGGCTCTCCGATGTTGGCGGCACCATTGGTCGTGTTGGGCCTGGTGGCCGTGCCCGCCGTGGGGACGGCGTTGGGTACGGCGCGGCGTACCGAAATCGGCGTCGCCCGGCTCCGCGGCTTGACCGGGTCGAGACTGCTCCGACTGCTGCTCGCCGAGACCTTGATCGCCGTGGCGTTGGGAGCGGTGATCGGGTGGCTGATCGGCGTGTTTGCCGTGGACGCGTCCGTGGGGTGGGCGGCGCATGGGGCTGCGGTGGGCGTCGCCATCGCCACCGCGATCGGGGTGCGGATCGGATTGGCGGGTGTGTTGCGCGAGGCCCTCGCCGATCAGGTGAGCGTCGCCGAGCGGCCGCGGCCACGCTCGACTCGGGCGATGTTCACCACGTTGCTGGTCGTGATGGCCGCAGGCGTGGCGATCTATCGGGCGGCCGTCACGGGCGCCGACGACCCCGATGCCCTGGTGCTGGTGGGCCCGGCCGTCGTGGGGCTCGCGGCTGGTCACCTGGCTGGATGGTTGCTCTCCGGAGTGGTTTCCCTGCTGAACGCGCCCAGCAACGGATGGGGGCTGCCGGGCTATCTGGCCGTACGCCGCCTGCGCAACGCCGTCGGCGTCGGTGGACCGGTGCGGCTGCTGGTGGCCACGGTCGTGATCGCCACCGTTGCTCTCACGGGGGCGTCCCGGATCGACCAATGGGCGACCGAGACGGCGCGCCTCGAAGCGGGAGCACCGCTGCGTTTCGAATTCGAACGGGGCGCCTTTCCCGCGCTCGAGTTGACCCGGAGTCTCGATCCGGAGGGGCGATGGTTGATGGCCGGCGCCTATACGGCGGGGTCGGAAGATCGCCGGGCGTTGTTGGACCTGCGCCGGTTCGAGGCGGTCCTGGGGGACTTTTACCTCGGGACCCGAGCCGCCGACGTACGCCCGCTGGTCGGCGAGCTGGTGCGGGATCAGCCGGGGGATTCCGGCCTCATAGTCGGCCAGGGGGACACGCTGGTCCTGGCAGCGAGCGGTCCGTCTGGCCGGCTGCGGATCGACATCACCTATCTCGATGATCGGGGCTCGGTCGGCTCCGTCGGCTCGGTGGTTGAGATCGGCGAATCTGCCCTCACCATCGCCGTCCCCGACTGCGCCGCGGGATGCGCCGCGACCGGGATCACGGTGCAACGTGCCTCCGGAGGAGCGGGCGGCGCCGTCCTCGTCACCCGCGCGGAGTTGGCCGGATCGGATCTGTTGTCGCAGGGATGGACCACCGACCCCGACGCTGCGCCCGGCGGTCCGGCGGGTCTGATGATCGGCCGACGTGGCGCACATAGCTTCACGCTTCCCGCGGCGGCGCTGCCCGTGCTCTCCACCACCGGACCCCCGTCTCTCGGCGAGGTGTTGACGGCCGGCGGGGTGACCCGCGAGGCCGAGGTGATCGGGCGGGTGGAGGCGCTCCCGTTCGTGGCCGCGTCGGGGGTCCTGGCCGATCTCCCGGCGACGCTGGTGGGGGACTCGCCTTCCGTGCCAGCGGCCACGGTAGTGATCTTGGCTCGCGCCGACACGCCCCCGTCCGTGCTCGACGGGCTCGCCGCCGCGGGCGTCGGGCGCCCGCGCGCGATTGAGGGCGTACGCCGTGATGTCGTCGAGGCGAGTCGGGCCGGGCAGGCACGGGCCTATGCCCTGATGGCGTTGTGTTGCCTGGGGGTGGCCGCCCTGATCGCCGCCGCGCTCAACGCACGCAAGGGCCCGAGGCGCAACACCGAGATGGCGTCGTTGCGGCTGTTGGGACTCACCCGCGGCCAGATCACCCGCGCCGGTCTGGTCGAGTTGGGACTGGTCGGTGCCGCTCTCGCCGGGGTCGGGGGCTTGGGCGGTGTGCTCGCCGTGCGCGCCCTGCTGCCGACCCTTCCGTTGGTGGTGCCGCCCGAACACGGACTGCCCCTGGCGCAAGGCGTGTTGTGGTGGCCACCGCTCGTGGCCGGATTGGCCGCCGCCCTGGTGTGGTGCCTGGTCGGTTGGCGCACGGCGCGGGTCCTGGACGGCCCGACCCGTCCGGCGACCCTTCGTGAGGAGGCCGGCGGATGAGTCTGTTCGGCACCATCGCGCGCGGCCTCGGAGCGCGTGTCATGTTGAGCGTCGGCTCGATGGCTCTCGCGGCTCTGGCCGTGGCCGGCGCCTTGCTGGGCCCCAGTTTCGCCGATGCGGTCACCCGTTCCTATGTCGTGACTCGGCTCAATGAGGCTCCGCCGGTGCTGTCGGGCACGAGTTGGCGCTTCACCCCTGACTCGGGGAGCGACACCGAGCCGGGCCAAGCCGAGCAGGACGCCGTGCGGGCCGTCGCGGCAGCCATCACTGCGCCGTACGCCACGACACAGACGTCGCTGGAGACCACCCGCATCGCGGCCCTCAATGGCAATGCGATGTTGTTGTCGATCGCGCAAGAGTGCGACCACCTTGAGGTGACGGGGGCCTGCCCCCAGCGGCCGGGCGAAGCGCTGCTCGCGGCGATCGATGGTGAGCCGACCGGGCTCGAGATCGGCGATGTCGCCGACCTCGGGGAGCCCTATGGACAATTCACGATCGTGGGCACCTACAACGCCCCGGAAGCCGGAACCGAAGACTTCTGGTTTGAGCCGCTCCGGCTCGGTAGCGTGCCGCGCCGGGTCGATACCAGGACCGGGGTCGTTACGCCGTTCGCGCCAGCGCCTCTGATCGTCGACGCGTCGTCGTTTGAATCACTGTCACCTGAGTTCTGGACCGTCCGGGTCGATCGCCGCTTGGCCATCCCCGCCGATTTCGATCGCCCCGTTTTGGAGCGGGCCCTGTCGAGTCAACCCAAGGAAGGAGCCCTGGTCGACACGCGGACCGGCTCCCTTGAGGTCGACTCAGCCGGGGACTTGACCGCCGTGGCCGCCGAGATCCGCCTGCAGGAGCGCACCGCAAGAACCTCGATCGCTCCCGCCGTGTTGTCGCTGATCCTGGTCGCCTTGGCGCTGCTGTTTCGGTTGCTCTCGGCCGCCGCCCAGTTGCGAGCGCCCGAGCTTGCCCTGGCCTCGCTGCGCGGGGTGACCACGCGGCAGTTGTGGGGCCTCGGGCTCGCCGAGCCGCTCCTGGTGCTCGCGTTCGCCACGCCGTTCGGGGTTGCCGCCGGTATCGGTCTGGTGCTCGGGCTGAGCCGATGGTGGTTGACCGACGGGCTGCCGTTGGTGTTGCCCTGGTCCAGTTGGGCGGCCGCCTTCTCGGTGCTGGCCGCGGGGGTGCTGGTCGCAGCCTTCTCCGTCGGCTCGGTGGTCAGAGTGCCGCTCAGCACCCAACTGGGCGGGGCCCACCGGCCCGGGGCGCGGCCGCGGTGGGTGCTTCTCGTTGAGCTCACCCTCGGGGCGCTCGCCTTGGCGGTGGTTGTCGGCACGCTGGTGGGCAGCTCGGACCAAGGCCCGGATCTGACCCACCTCGTGTTGCCGATTCTGCTGGGTGTGGTCGCTGGCCTGGCCGCGACTCGAGCCGTGGCGGCCGTCGCCACCTGGTGGGCGCGGCGTGGCGCAAAGGCGCGTTCGATCACTGGCTTCATCACCACCCGGGCCTTGTCCCGGCGCCGGGAAGGAACCCTGGTCATCCTCCCGATCACCGCGGCCGTGGCCATCGGCGTCTTCTCGTTCGGAGTGCATGACGCGGCGGCTGGGTGGCGGGCGAGCGTCGCCGCCACTAGGGCTCCGGCGAGTGTGGTGTGGGATTCCCCGCTGTCCTTCTCCGCGACGTACGACCTCACCCACGACCTCGATCCCGAAGCCCGCTGGATGATGTCGGCCAGCACCCTGGACGCCGTCGGAGGTCGGGTCACCGTGGTGGACGCAGCCCGGATGGGGCGGGTGCTCAACTGGCGACCCGAATGGACTCCCGGGCTGGAGGCCGCCGATCTGGGGTCGCGCTTGGCGCCGGACATCACTTCGCCCGAAGTGTCGGGTCGCACGATCGGTCTCACGGTCCAGCGCGACCTGGAATCCAATCGAGAAGTCTGGGCCGAACTCCGGATGCATCCGACCGGGGGTGCCGCGCTGGGAGAACCCCGCACGCAGGTCTATGTGGGGCCGTTTCCCCCGGGACTCTCGACCCAGACCGTGCGACTCGACGGGTGTGACGAGGGGTGCCGCCTCGATGGGCTCACCTTCGGCGGCCAGGCCGCGTTGCCCGCGGTCATGAGAGGGACTCTGGAACTGCGCGGCATCCTGGTCGACGACCGGGAGGTGACGGGCGGGGTGGACGCGTTTGGGTGGCTGGAGAGTCCGGATCTGCTCCCAGCCTCCAATGTCGCCGAGGTGTCCAGCGCCGGTGGTGTGGTCACCATCGATGCCGACACCCAGGGGCGGCCGGGCCAGGCGCGGCTCACCACCGGGGCGATCCCGCGCGCCCGTCCCGTCGTCGTGGGGGTGGGGTTCGCCGACAATCTCTTCGAGGACTCGCTGCAACTCACCGCGGAGCGTTTGGTGGTCGATCCGGTGGCCACGTCCGCAAGCATTCCGTTGGTGGGCCCGGACGCGATGCTGATCGACTTCACGATGGTGACGGCCGATCGCCTGCTGTACGACGACATGTTCGTCAATGCCGTGTTGATGCGCGGTGACGCGCCCCCCGAGATGCGCCAGGCGCTCGCCGACCGGGGGTTCGGCGTGCGCACCACGCTGGACGCAGAGCAGGGCACCTTGAATCGCGGGGCTTATGCGCTGGCGCTGCGGCTCTATCTCGTCGTCGCGGCGCTGGTGTTGGCGATGGCCCTGGCCGGACTCCTCGTGAGCACCGCCGTACAACTGCCGGAGCGTCGTCGCGATGCGGCCGCCCTCCGGGTCGTGGGGGTGCGGCGGATGGTGGTCTTGCGGGCTCTCGCCTGGGAGTTCGTCTTCGCGCTCGGCGCGGCCACCTTCGCGGGGCTCGCCGCGGGGACGTTGGCCCAAGACATCGTGTTGCGCAGCATCACCTTGGGGTACGTCGACACCGCAGCTACCCCCGCCCTGGTCACCTCGATC
Organism: uncultured Actinomycetota bacterium; assembly: GCA_963814245.1. Lineage (GTDB taxonomy): Bacteria > Actinomycetota > Actinomycetes > Propionibacteriales > Nocardioidaceae > Nocardioides. The sequence goes on along the minus strand of CAWFBY010000001.1, from coordinate 201,667 downwards.
GACTCCGGTCGGCTGGCGGTCTGGGCCGTGGGCTGTGCCGCGACCCTCGGGGTGCTGGCCCTGGTCACTGCCTGGCTGACCGTCCGCAACGCGCGCGGAGCCTCGCTCAGAGAAGAAGCCAAATAGCGCGAGTCGGCGCAAACTCACGAAAAATCAACCGCGAGGGGGCGCAAACTCCCTCCAAAATCCACGAGAGTCGGCGCAAACTCACACAGCGCACGTCAGTGCTGGAAGGCAGCGTCGTGACCGAGGCAGCGCTCGGCGGGCGGGATCTGGGACATCACCTCGTCCGCGTGATCCCCGCAGCCCGCCCAGGTGATCAGACCGCACGTGCGACAACGAACTGCTCGGCACATCGGACGCTCCTGACCGGTTGGGAAAGAACACCCCCTGGGGTATTCTGAAACTATCGCCTCCGAAAGGTTACGCCATGACCTCCCTTGAGCTCGGACAGGACAACTTCGAGTCCACGATCGCCGCACACGAGATCGTCCTGGTGGACTTCTGGGCGTCGTGGTGTGGGCCCTGTCGGCTGTTCGCCCCGATCTATGAGCAGGCATCACTCGACCACCCGGACATCACGTTCGGGTCTGTCAATACCGAGACCGAGCAGGGCCTTGCCGGCGCTGCGGGGATCACCTCGATCCCGACGCTGATGGCTTTCAAACAGGGAACGCTGGTCTTTTCCCAGGCCGGGGCGTTGCCGGCTCCTGCGCTAGCCGAATTGATCGCAGCCGTGCGGGTCCTCGATGTCGAGGCCGCGATGGCCAACGCAAAGGAGCAGTGATGAAGTCCTACACTCTGTCGACCACCCTGCCGACGCCGTACGCCGAAACCGTGGCGGCGGTGCGAGAAGCCCTGGCTGATCAGGGTTTTGGCGTCCTCACCGAGATCGACGTGCGCGCCACGATGAAGGCCAAACTCGACGTGGACGTCGCAGACCAGATCATCTTGGGAGCCTGCCGGCCGGCGCTCGCCCACCAGGCGATGCAGGCTGAGCCGTCGATTGCGGCGATGCTGCCGTGCAACGTGGTGGTGCGGGCGCTGGACGACCAGACCACGATCGTCGAAGCGATCGACCCCGACGCGATGATGTCGTTCGTCGACAGCTCGGCCCTGCGCACCGTCGCGGCCGACGCGAAACAACGTCTCGGCGCCGCCCTGTCCGCTCTGTCCGCCCAAGGAGTTTGATCATGGATCTTGACCCCGCCGAGATGACCCACGTCATCAATCGGATCAAGCGCGCCCAGGGTCAATTGGGCGGCGTCTTGCGGATGCTCGAGGAAGGACGCGACTGCGAGTCGGTCGTGACGCAGTTGGCTGCGGTGTCCAAGGCGTTGGACCGAGCTGGCTTTGCCATTGTTGCTTCGGGCATCGCGCACTGCGTGCGGAACCCCGACGACGACGCCGACGGCCTCGACGTCAAGAAGATGGAAAAGCTCTTCCTCAGCCTCGCCTAGCTCCGGGCGAACAGGCAGAACGGGTGCCCGGCCGGGTCCAGCAGCACCCGCACGTCGTCCTGCGGCTGAAATGCCGCCTGGGTGGCTCCGAGGGACTCGGCGCGCTGCACTCCCGCATCGAGATCGGCAACTCCGATGTCGAGATGCGCCTGCATCTGCTGTTCTCCGGGGCCTGCCGGCCACGCTGGTCTGGCGTACGACGGCTCCAGTTGGAAGGCCATCCCGTGTCCGCCCTCGGCCGGCTTGATCTGGACCCAGCCGGGTTGCTCATGGACCGTGCTCCAACCGAGGAACTCTCGATAGAAGTGCGCCAGGACCGGCGGGTCCGGGCACCCCAACACCGTTGACGAAATCCGAGCCTCGATCTCCTCCACGCCCTCACCTCCACAGATAGTCCGCTGCGTTTGACACCAGTTTGCCCCGAGTTTCTGGTGCCGTCCGCGGCGGACTATCCAAATAGTCAGAGGGTGATCGCGCGATTCACCCAGGTCGAGGTGACGTGCATGCCGACCTTCTCGTAGAGCCCGAGGGCCCCGGTACGCGAATCCGTCGAGAGGCTCGAGCGGGTCGCCCCGTGGGACCTGGCCGCCGCGAAGGAATCGACGAGCAATGCCTGCGCCACGCCGCGCCGCCGCTGGTCGGCGCGGACCGCCAGGCGGTCGATGAAGCCCTCATCTTGGTGTTCGCCCGCTAAGAGGACGATCGACACCCCGACCACGGCCTGCGCCTCGTCGGTCGCGACGCGCAGCATCCACGGCTCGAACCCCGGGCGGTACAGGACCTTCGCGGCAAAGTCGGCAAAGCTCTCGCGCTCCCGCACCGACCACTCCAAGAAGGCATCTTCGAGGACGCCGTGGAGCGCGTTGTGGTCCGCCTCGGTGGCCTCGCGAAGCTGATAGCCCGCAGGCAACTGTCGGGCCCGGATGGCCGCTCCGGCGGGCAGTTCGAGGACCCAACTGGTCCATCGAAGGTGATAGCCGAGGGCCTCCAGCAGGCGGTCACCCGGCGACCCCGCCGGCACCGGCGTGCCGATCACACGGGAGCCGAGGCTGCGGGCGCGAGCCTGCATCCAGGTGGCCAGCTGGGTTCCGACGCCCCGACGGCGGTACTCCGGGTCGACGGCCGCGTCGCCGCGATCGGGGCCCGTGACTTCGGCGTACGCCACCAGCCGGTCGCTGTCGAAAACGCCCACCGTCGCCGCGGTCAGGTCGAAACTAGGACGCTGCCAGTCGCCGACAATGTCGGCTTCTTCGATGATGACCTCGCCGACATCGGCGAGTTCCTGGGCGGCGATCACTGCAGTGACGGCGCCCGCATCCGAGGGCGTGAGTGGGCGTTGGGTGAAGCCTTCGGGCAGATCCATGCCGCCATTGAAACGGGCCCGCCTCGATGATGTCGAGGCGGGCCCGTGTCGATCCAACGGGGTCGGTGATCAGGCGGACTGGATGGCCGACACGTCGAAGTCGAGCTTGATCTTCTCGGAGACCAAGACCCCGCCGGTCTCCAGGGCGGCGTTCCAGGTGAGGCCCCAGTCCTTGCGGTTGATGCTGGTCGCGCCCTCGAAGCCGACCCGCAGGTTGCCGAAGGGGTCGCGCGCCGACCCGGTCTCCTCGAAGTCGATCGTCACCGGCTGGCTGACGCCCTTGATCGTGAGGTCACCCGTCACGGTCCACACGTCGCCGTCGCGGGCAACCGCGGTCGACGCGAAGGTGAGGTCGGGGTAGGTCGCGACGTCGAAGAAGTCGCCGGACTGCAGGTGTCCATCGCGGTCAGCGACACCGGTGTCGACACTGGCTGCGCGAATGTTCAAGGTGACCGAGGAGTTCGCGGGGTTGGCCGTGTCGAGGTGGGCGGTGCCGTCGAAGTCCTTGAACTGCCCGCGCACCGTAGTGACCATCGCGTGGCGAGTCGAGAAGCCGAGGCGCGTGTGCGTGGGATCGATGGTGTAGTCACCGGCCACGTCGGTCACGGCGGTGGTGGGGGCGTCGAAGGTGTCGGCGACGGCTTCGGCCTTGCGGGTGAAGATGCTCACGAGAGTGCTCCTAGATCAATGATGGAAGTTTAAGTTTCAATGACTCAAACCGCGGGGCACACGCCGTTCTTCCCCGGATCGCTGTGATCTGGGTCACAGCCAACCCGCCAAGTCCCGCAGGTTCGTGCAATGCATAAACATGAGCAAGCCCAGACGTTGACCCGGCACGCCCACGATTGCGACGGTGCAAAGCGGCTCGCCCACATCTCGGGGCTGGCTTTCATCGAGCCGACCTCACGAGGGCCGGCGGATCAGAGGAGCCTCACTACCGTGAAAACACGACTCGTCGGCGGCGTCATTGCCGCCCTGCTAGCGGCCCTGGCTGTTGGCCCAACCCCCGCGGCCAACGCTGCCAACAAGGCACCGGACGCGACCACGCGTGCCCGCGCCACCGCCGCTCGACTGATCGAGGGCCAGGCCCCCCAACTGCGTGTTGGCCCGCACGACGGTTTTGTCGAGCGATCCGTTTCAGCGCCCACGGCCGCGCTGCGGTACGTCGCCTACGAGCGGATCTATCGCGGCCTGCGGGTCGTGGGCGGGGACTTCGTGATCGTCACCGATGGTCAAGGGCGCTACCTCGCCTCGTCGGTCGCGCAAACCAAGCCGACGGCGCTGGCCTCGATGACCCCCAAGGTCGCGGCCAGCGCAGCCGCCCGCATCTCGCGAGCAGAGCTGAGCCGTGTCGCCAACGCCGGCCCGACCCGCCTCGTCGTCTGGCAAGGCGCCAGCTCCCATCTGGCCTGGGCCACGATGGTGACCGGTTCGCTGCGTGGCGACCCGTCACGGCAAGAGGTGTACGTCGACGCGCGCACAGGCCGAGTGTTGGATGCCGTCGAGCATGTGGCCGAGGGCACCGGCACTGGCGCCTACAACGGCCCAGCACCCCTGTCCTTGCAGACCACGCTGACAGGCGCGACGTACTCCATGAAGGATCCGACCTTGACCAACGTGAGCTGCCAGGACTCCGCAACCAACCTCACCTTCAGCGGCACTGACGATGTCTGGGGCAACGGCGTGGCGACCAGCAAAGAGACCGGCTGCGTGGACGCCCTGTTCTCGGCGCAGACGGGCAAGCAGATGTTGACCAGTTGGCTGGGTCGCAACGGCTTTAACGGCACCGGCGGCGGCTGGCCGATTCGGGTCGGGCTGGCCGATGTCAATGCCTACTACGACGGCACCCAGGTCCAGATCGGCCGCAACAACGCCGGTGCCTGGATCAGCTCGATGGACGTCGTGGTGCACGAACTTGGCCACGGGATCGATGACTTCACGCCCGGAGGTATCTCCCGAGGCGGCACCCAAGAGTTTGTGGCGGACACGTTCGGGACGGCCGCGGAGTTCTTCTCAAACCAGGGTGCGAGTTTTGATCCGCCGGACTACACCATCGGCGAAGAGGTGAACCTGGTTGGCCAGGGCCCGATCCGCAACATGTACAACCCCTCCCTGGTGGGCGATCCCAACTGCTATTCGAGCAGCATCCCGACCGCCGAAGTGCATGCCGCAGCGGGGCCTGGTGATCACTGGTTCTACCTGCTGGCCGAAGGCAGCAACCCGACCAACGGTCAGCCGACGAGCCCAACGTGCAACGGCAGCACGGTGACGGGAATCGGCATCACCAAGGCGATGAAGATCATGTACAACGCCATGTTGATGAAGACCACGACCTCGTCGTACCTGAAATACCGCACCTGGACGCTGACGGCTGCCAAGAACCTCTACCCCGGCAGTTGCGCGGAGTTCAACGCGGTGAAGGCGGCCTGGAACGCGGTCTCGGTCCCGGCACAAACCGCTGACCCGACCTGTACGACGGGCGGCAACACCGTGACAGTGACCAACCCCGGGGCCCAAACCGCCACTGTGGGCACGGTCAAGTCCCTCCAGATCACGGCCACGGACTCGGCGGCTGGGCAGACCCTGACCTATACCGCGACTGGTCTGCCGACTGGGTTGTCGATCGGCGCCAGCACGGGGCTGATTTCGGGCACGCCGACCGCCGCCGGCACCTTCAGCTCGACGGTGACAGCGACCGACACCACGGGGGCCGCCGGCTCAGCCAGTTTCACGTGGACGGTGAGTGGCACAGGCGGTGGCGGCTGCACCGGCCAGAAGTTGCTCAACCCCGGTTTTGAGAGCGGGGCGGCGAGTTGGCCGGCCAGCGCGGGTGTGATCACCAACGCGACCGGCCAGGCCGCGCGCACGGGCACGTGGAAGGCGTGGCTCGACGGCTACGGCTCCTCGCACTCCGACACGCTCACCCAGTCGGTCGCCATTCCGGCGGGTTGTGCCGCGACGCTGAGTTTCTATCTGCACATCGACTCGGCCGAAACAACGACGGTCACGGCGTACGACAAGTTGACGGTCAAGGTGGGTACGACGACCTTGGCGACGTACTCCAACCTGAACAGGGCGGCGGGCTACACCCTCCGCTCGTTCAACGTCTCGGCCTTTGCCGGGCAAACCGTCACGGTCAGTTTCAGCGGAGTAGAGGACGCCTCGTTGCAGACCAGCTTCGTGGTCGACGACACCGCCCTCACCCTGGGCTAACCCGTTGAGTTGGGCGTGCCTGGCGGTTGAGTTGGGCCGGCCTGGCGGTTGAGTTGGGCCTTCTTATTGACGGGGAGGCCCAACTCAACTTTCTTCGATGACGTGCATAGCGGCCTCTTCGGCGCTGGCGCCGGCGCCATCGATGCCAACGTCGAGGACGAATCGGTCATCGGCATCGTCTGCTGCGATGAGTCGACCCGAGCGGGCGTCACCCACTTGTTCGTCGTCGAGCACGTCCTCGGACCAGTCGTCCCGACTGGCATCGAAGTCAGGGATTTCTTGGGCGAGACGCTGGTCGAGGGTCTCCCCTTCGTGCTCCTCGGCAGCGGTGTTCCCGAAGCCTTGGGCGACGGACCAACGGTCGCTCGGCACAATTCCCTCGTCCAGAATGTCCGCGACACCGTGATAGTCCATCGTGTCCTCGGGCTGGAGTTGCGTCTCGTCGTCAACGCTGTAGGTTCCGTACTCCTCTTTGCCGGTCATACCTCCATCATGCTCCTCCGCGGAGCAAAAGGAACCGTGACGAGTCGCACACCGGCCAGGGGCGGTGGTTCAGTCGGTGCCGAACTCCATGGCGGCGGCATCCAGAGCGATCTCGTCCTCGGAATGCGCCGCGGGGTTGGCCGCGATCCTTTGTGCGCCGCCCTGGGGCAGTTCCCCGAGCAGGTGCCCGTGCTCGACCAACACCTGACCCTCGTCGAGCGGCTGCGCCGCGTAGAGCTCGAGCTTGGCCCGCGAATCGGCGATGTCGAGGTTGCGCATCGTCAGTTGCCCGATCCTGTCGGTGGGTCCGAAGGCGGCGTTGTCGGTGCGTTCCATCGACAACTTGTCGGGATGATAAGAAAATGCCGGCCCGTCGGTGCGCACGATGGAATAGTCGTCTCCGCGTCTCAGCCGAAGCGTCACTTCGCCGGTCACCAGCGATGCCACCCAGCGTTGTAGCGCCTCGCGCATCATCAGCGCCTGCGGGTCGAGCCAGCGGCCCTCATAGAGGAGTCTGCCTAGGCGGCGACCCTCCGCGTGATAGCTCGCCACCGTGTCTTCGTTGTGGATCGCATTAAGGAGTCTCTCGTACGCCGTCCAGAGCAAGGCCATCCCGGGGGCTTCATAAATGCCCCGAGACTTCGCCTCGATGATCCTGTTCTCGATCTGGTCGGACATGCCCAACCCGTGTCGACCACCGATTGCATTGGCCTCCCGGACGAGAGCGACGGCGCTTTCGCGGCCGGCGTACGCCGTGCCGTTGATGGCCACCGGTCGGCCAGCCTCGAAAGCGATCGTGACGTCCTCGGCTTCGATCGCCACGGCGGGATCCCAGAACTTCACCCCCATGATCGGCTCAACGGTCTCCAGCGACACATCGAGGTGCTCGAGCGTCTTGGCCTCGTGCGTGGCGCCCCAGATGTTGGCGTCGGTGGAGTATGCCTTCTCCTGGCTGTCCCGATAAGGAAGGTCACGCGTCATGAGCCATTGGCTCATCTCCGCCCGGCCGCCGAGCTCGGCGACGAAGTCCGCATCCAGCCAGGGCTTGTAGATCCGCAGATCGGGATTCGCGAGCAGCCCATAGCGATAGAACCGCTCGATGTCGTTGCCCTTGAACGTCGACCCGTCCCCCCAGATGTCCACGCCGTCCTCGTGCATGGCCCGCACCAGCATGGTCCCGGTGACGGCACGGCCGAGCGGCGTGGTGTTGAAGTAGGACCGGCCGCCCGACCGGATGTGGAACGCACCGCACGCCAGCGCGGCGAGACCTTCCTCGACGAGCGCGGATTTGCAGTCGACCGCGCGGGCGATTTCGGCGCCGTACGCCGCTGCTCGCCCCGGTACGCCGTCGATGTCGGGCTCGTCGTACTGCCCAAGATCGGCGGTGTAGGTGCAGGGAATCGCACCCTTCTCACGCATCCAGGCAACGGCGACCGACGTATCAAGTCCGCCGGAGAAGGCGATGCCGACGCGTTCGCCGACGGGCAGGGAGGTGAGTACCTTGGACACGGTGCACAGCGTAGGCACTCGCGCAGGTCCTTGGGATCTGGGTCCGCGCTGCGATCATCGCCGAGCCTGACAGGAGGAGGGGAGATGGCTCTCCGGGCGCGCATCACGACCACGCTGCTGGTTGCGGTGCTGCTCGCAGCTTGCTCAACCTCGGATCCCGGGCCAGTTGCCGATCAGGTGGAGCCTTCGCCCGACGATTCGTCGGCGGCATCCTCCCTCACGGGCGAACCCACAGAGGCGGAGAGTCAAATCGACAAGGGCCCGACTCCGACGCAACGCGCGGACCCCGACCTGGACCGCGCGCTGATCGAAGCGGCCTGGGACAACGACGTACCCCGCGCGGCTCGCCTCATTGCCAGGGGTGCGCGGGTGGACTGGCGCGACGAGACCGGCCAAAGCGCTTTCCTGATCGCATCCAGCGAGGGCTATTTGACTCTGCTCAATCTCACCCTCGATCACGACCCGGATCTCGACCTGCATGACAGCTTTGATGGGACGGCGCTCATTCGGGCAGCAGAGCGCGGTCACTGGCCGATTGTCGGGCGGCTGCTCCAGACCGCGATCGCCCGAGATCATGTCAACAATCTGGGCTGGGTGGCGCTGCACGAGGCGATCATCCTCGGCGATGGGACGCAGCCCTACGTCACGACGGTGCAGGCTCTCGTCGCCGGGGGCGCCGACCTGAAGATCGAAGCGGCCGTTCAGGGTGCGGCACCCCTTGAGCTGGCCACGCAACGTGCCCAGACCGCCGTGGCCGACACCCTGCGCCGAGCATTGGCAGCGTCGCCCCCGACGAACCCCCAGGCGGCGCTCCTCGCGGCCGCCGCTCGAGGCGACGCCGATGGGGTAGCCATCTCGGCGCGGTTGGGGGCGGATCTGGAGAGTCGCGACCGCTCGGGGCGGACCCCCCTGCTTCTTGCCGTGACTCACGATCACCTGGATGTTGCTCGGTTGCTCGTCGCGTTGGGCGCGTCCCCGGACGCCCTCGATGACCGACACGACACGCCCTGGCTGGTCACGGGAGTGACCGGTTCGGTCCCGATGGCGGAGCTGTTGTTGGCGTACGGTCCCGACTTGCGCTTGCGCAACCGGTACGGCGGGGTGTCCCTCATCCCTGCGGCCGAGCGGGGCCACGTGGACTATGTCCGCCGGGTCGCCCGGACAGGCATCGACGTCAACCACGTCAACGATCTCGGCTGGACCGCGCTTCTCGAGGCGATCATCTTGGGGGACGGCACGCAGGATTATGTCGACATCGTCCAGATCCTCCTCGGGGCAGGTGCCGATCCCACGATCGGCGATGCAGCCGGGGTGTCCCCGCGCGAGCATGCGGTCAGGTTGGGGCATCGCCGGATTGCCGCGCTGCTGCTGCAGTAGGGCCCAACTCAACGGGCAGGGAGGCCCAACTCAACGGGCAGGGAGGCCCAACTCAACGGGCAGGGAGGCCCAACTCAACGGGCAGGGAAGGGCTTACGCCTCGGCGCTTTGGCGGACCAGGGCGGTGAGGGGGTCGAGTCCGGAGAACATCTCAGAGGCGTCGCGCGCCGACGAGCGTACGGCGGCCACGAGGTCGCCGATCTCCCGATGGAAGCGTCGCGGGGGAACCGAGATGCCCATCGCTCCCAGCACGCGCCCGGCACTGTCATAGACCGGGGCGGCGACGCAACTGACCTTGTCGCGGAACTCTTCGTCATCGGTGGCGAAGCCTTGCTCGCGCACCCGCTGCAACTCCGCATGCAACTGCCCGGGAGTCGAGATGGTGGCCGGTGTGAAGGCTTCGAGCCGCGACTGGCACAGGTAGGCGGGCCAGCGCTCGGGCCGGGTGGCGGCGAGGAGTACCTTGCCGATGGCGAGCGCGTGGGCGCCCCCACGGAAGCCGCTCGACACGTCCTGCAGTTCGGTGGCGCCTCGACGGCCCAAAGCCTGGGTGACCTCCATGTCACCGCTGGTCCACGCGGCGAGGTAGGCGCGCGCCGTGGTCGCGGCACGCAATTCGGCCAAGATCGGGGTCAACCGCTCCGGCAACGTCCGGTTGGCGACGTACCCGCGATAGAGCTCCGCGATGCGCGGGCCCAGCGTGTAGAGCCCAGGTGCGGACGGCGAAGGTTCGACCAAGCCGACCGAGGTCAGGGTCTGGAGCGCGTAATAAGTGGTGGAGAGACTTTGACCGAGGCGCCTGGCCAGCAACTTGGCCGGAACCCCATGCGGGTCCGACGCAATGATGGTCAGCGTCTCGGTCACATTGACCGCCGTATTGAGCATCCGTCGCGCCGTTGGCATCTCGCCATCGTCGGACAGTGCACGGGCACCCACCACGCTAGTGGCCTGGGTCATGAGCCATCTCCTCGTGTCATCACGCCCCCCGGTGTTGTATTCGATTCAATCTCATATCAAACTGTGACTCGTCTCACTTTGAGACGGGAGGTGTGAAATGGTCACAGGTATCGGTGGTTGGACCCAGATTCTGGCGCGCGCCCGGGAGCGACTGCTCTCGGCGGGCGACGTGGGCGAGGGTGAGGGCCCTAGGCAAGAAATCCTCGATTCGTGGCGACGGTCGTTCGACGACGGCGCCAACTGGTCAGACGTCGACACGCCGTATGACGAGCGTATCGACTTGTCGAGCAAATTGGTGCGCGCCGCCGAACCCGTCATCGGCCGTGTCCAGGAGGATGTTCTCGGCAGTCCCATCACGGTGGTGCTTGCCGACAGCCGGGGCAAGGTGCTGATCCGGCGCTCCGGCGAGCCGTCGCTGGAAAACCAGTTGGACGCCGCCTACCTCGCACCGGGGTTCAACTACGCCGAGAAGTACGTCGGCACCAATGGCATCGGCACGGCCCTCGAAGGCCGCAAGCCGTCACTCGTCAAGGGCTTCGAGCACTTCAACGAGCAACTCCAGGTGTTTGCCTGCGTGGGCGTGCCGCTCCGCGATCCGATCACCCGGCGTCAACTCGGCGTTCTGGACATCACCACCTGGGCCGATCGAGCCAATCCGGCGCTGACCGCTTTGGCGCGGCAGGCGGCGACCGTGATCGAGGAGGGCCTGCTCCAGCTGTCCAGCAACGGCGCCCGACAGTTGCTTCAGGAATACCTAGTGGCGAGCCGCAATCGCGAGGACCGCTTCTTGGCCATCAGCGATGAGGCCTTCATCGGAAGTTCGGTGGTGTTGCGCAAGCTGGCCGGGCTTGGCCGAGAAGAGCTGTGGCCAATAGTCACCGACGCGTTGTCGGGTCGGGATTCGGTGGAGTTGCCCCTGATCGCCGCGGGAGCCGGCGTCGTGCCCCTGCGGATGAAGGCGGTCCGGTCGGCTCGCGGCGAGTTGTCCGGCGCCCTCATCGAGGTCCTGGCGAGCCCCGCCGACGCAGCAGGCCGTTCCCCCGCGGCCGCGACGCTGCTCGGCTCGGTGACCATCCCCAGAGCGACACAAACCGCAGGGTCTGCCCAGCCAGCGAACCCGATGCCCAGCCTCAGCGGTCTTTCGCCGGTGACGATCGGGCCGGGGGTGATGGTTCGCCGCCTCGCCCAGGCGGGATTGCCGGTGTGTTTGATCGGTGAACCGGGAGTTGGGAAGCGCACCATGGCCGAGACGGTCGCCGGGGAGATCTTCCCGGGCCGCACGGTCGCCGTACTCGACGCCGCGGTCGAGCACGACGCGGGTCTGGTCGACGTCGCCCTGACCAACTGGCGCGAGGGCAAACCGGTGCTGATCCGTTCGGCACAGGCGTTGGCGCAGGGCGAGGTGACCCGGCTGCTGGCTGCCCTGTCCGAGCCGACCACAGAGGCGCACGGCTGGTTGGTGTTCACGTTGCACTCCCGGTCGCCGGCGTCCGGCGTCGGCGGGGTCGAAGGGGAGTTGTCGGCCTCCGGGGTGCCGATGGTCGTGTTGCCGCCGCTGCGCAACCGGGTCCAGGATCTGCACCGCATCCTGCCGGCGATGTTGGAGAGGGCGAGCAGCGGCCGGGTGCACTCGGTCACGCCGGCATTGATGAACACCTTGGTGCGCGAACCCTGGCCGGGGAACCTCGGCGAGGTCTACGACTTGGTGCTGACCATGGTGCGGGGCACGAGTGGTCACGTCCTGGACGTGAGCGACCTGCCCGCGGGCTTCGGCTCCGGCGTACGCCGCAAATTGACGCCGCTCGAATGGATGGCGCGCGAGGCGATCGTCGATGCGCTCCGAGCCTGCAACGGTGACAAGGCAATGGCCGCCGAGGCGCTGGGGATTTCGCGTGCTTCGATCTATCGCAAGATCAAGACCTACAACATCGATGCGGCCGAATCGCTTCAGCCCGACATCGGCTGAGCGTCCAGTAGGGCTGGTTCAGGAGGCCTTGGGGACCCGGGCACCTTGGGCCGGGGTCGAGACCGCCACATCCGAGACGGGCGGCACGGGGTAGAGCAGGTGGGCCTGGCGCCCACTACCGCGGACGGCGGTGGGGCTGGATTCGTCGGCGTGGTCAGATTTGTGATCGCGGCCGACCATCGCAACGATGCCCCGGACCATGGCCAAGGCCACGATTCCGACGATCATGATGATGAGGGTCTCGGTTGTCATCTGGCGTTGCCCCTTCCGAAGGCTTGCTTCGAAGAGTGCGCGGGCCGAGCGAGTCTGCGGAAGGTTTGTGGGCCGAATTGGCCGCCGCTCACCACGTCGCTCGGAAATGCGGGTCCAATCCCCGCCAAATGTCTGTGATCCAGGCGACTACGCCGCGGCCTGTGGGCGCAGAAGCAAGGCCAGTCAGACCCCAAATGGGCACCTTTCCGGCCCACGTGGAAGGCCCCTACGCATCGGGATCAGGGTGCTCGACACGGCACCACGAACGGGCCTTCACTCCAGTTATCCGCCTGCCGCAACCAGGGGCGGCCATTAGGCACGGCTCAGCAGGCCAACGAGGAGGACGACCAGATGATCACCAGGGACGGGAAGAACTACTTCATCGTCGACGGCCACATCCATATTTGGGACGGTTCGGACGAGAACTGCAAGAACGACTGGGGCAAGGGTTGGACCCAGTGCTTCTTCGACTACCACAACGGCTTGAGCCCCGAAGAAGAGAAGTGGCCCAAAGAGCGCTTCGCCAAGCTGGAGAAGGAGCACATCCTCAAGGACGTTCTCGAGGACGGTGGCGTCGACGTCGCGATCTTCCAGCCGACGGTTTTGAACGAGTTTTACCACACCGGTTTCCGGCGCCATAAGGAAGGCCTCGAGATGGAGGCCGAGAATCCCGGCCGCCTGATCTGCAACACTGCTTGGGATCCGCGCCATGGCGCCAAGGGCCTGGAAGACCTCGAGCGCGAGTGCAGCGAGCGCAAGATCCAGGGCGTCAAGCTCTACACCGCCGAGTGGCAGGGCGACTCCCGCGGCTACTCGTTGGCCGACCCGATGGCCTACACCTACCTCGAGAAGTCCCAGGAGTTGGGCATCAAGAACGTCCACGTGCACAAGGGCCCCACCGTGTGGCCCCTGGACCGTGACTCGTTCGATGTGCACGACGTCGACCATGTCGCCACGGACTTCCCGAACCTCAACTTCATCGTTGAGCACATCGGTCTTCCGCGCCTGGAGGACTTCTGCTGGATCGCCACGCAGGAGTCGAACGTGTACGCCGGCATGGCCGTCGCGATGCCGTTCATCCACTCGCGTCCGGGCTACTTCGGTCAGATGATGGGCGAATTGCTCTACTGGCTGGGCGAGGACAAGATCCTCTTCGGCTCGGACTACGCGATCTGGACCCCGCGTTGGCTGATCGAGAAGTTCCTCAGCTTCGACCTCACCGCGGATGCGCAGGCCGAATACGGCTTCGGCATCTCCGATGTGGCCAAGGCCAAGGTGCTCGGCCTCAACGCTGCCCGCCTCTACGACATCCCGATCCCCGATGGGGTTGTGGGCGCCGAAGAGGTCAAGGGAGCGCTCGTCTGATGCTGACCGCTGAGCGCGTGCTTATCGAACTCGCGACCGTCCACGATCCTGAGGTGGACGAGCCGGTGACTTCGATGGGTTTCATCCGAGAGGTTGAGATCCAGGGCGACCAGGTCGTCGTACACATGCAGCTCCCGACGTTCTTCTGCGCGCCCAACTTCACCTGGTTGATGGTGGACGATGTGAAGCTGGCTGCAGAGCGAGTCGCGGGGGCGGGCAAGGTGACGGTGGATCTGGACGGACATTTCGAGTCCGAGCGCATCAGCGGTTCAGTCAGTAAGGGCGGTTCGTTCCAAGACACGTTCGGTGCCGAGGCGGCCGAAGACTTGAGTGGTCTGCGCGACCGGTTCACGCGCAAGACCTTCTTGATTCGCCAGGAGCGGTTGTGTCGCGAGGTGCGACCAACCGGCGCCGACGACGCCGATCTGACAGCACTCACTCTGGGTGAAGTCGAGGCGCTTGGGTTGCCCGCTTTTGAGAAGTACCACTCCACGCGCGAGGAGTTGGGGATCGACTGTCGCCACAACAGCCCCTTCCTCGTCGCGGCCGATGGCCGCCCGGTGGACCCGGACAAGCTCCGGGTCCACCGGAGGTCAGCGTCGGTGATGGCCATCTCATTCGAGGGCAATGGCCACCTCTGCCGATCGCTGCTCAGCCAGCGGTACCCCGACCAGGACATCACCAGAGGAGAAGTTGCATGAAAGCCGCACGGCTGCATCAATATGACGCCCAGTTGGTCATCGAGGACGTGCCCAAGCCCGAGGTCGCTGGCCCCCACGACGTGGTGGTCAAGATCGGTGGCGCCGGCGTCTGCCGCACCGACTTGCACGTGATCGAGCAGGTCTGGAAGGACGTCCAGGACGCCGACGGGCACCTGCTGCCCTACACGTTGGGCCACGAAAACGCCGGCTGGGTTGACTCGGTGGGTTCGGCTGTGACGACCGTGCAGCCCGGCGACCCGGTGATCATGCACCCGCTCGTCACGTGTGGCGTGTGCGCCGGCTGCCGCCGTGGTGAGGACATGTACTGCGCCAACGGGAAGTTCCCCGGCCTGTCGCATGACGGCGGGTACGCCGAGTACCTGCTGTCCAATGAGCGAGCGATGATCAAGCTCGACCCGTCCCTGGACCCAGCTGCCGTTGCGCCACTGGCCGACGCCGGCATCACGGCGTACCGCGCCGTGAAGAAGGCAGTTCCTGGATTGCAGGCCGGTAGTTCGTGCGTCGTCATCGGCGCCGGCGGCTTGGGGCATATCGCAATCCAGTCCCTCAAGGCCCTCTCGCCCACCGAGGTGATTGTGGTCGACACGAACCCCGATGCTTTGGCCATGGCCAAGGAGATCGGCGCCGACCACGTGGTGGACGGCAAGGACGACCCGGTCACGGCCATTAAGGACCTGACCGGTGGGTTCGGCTCGCACGCGGTCATCGATTTTGTGGCCGAGCATGGCACAACCGAGACCGGCCCCAATATGATTCGCAACGGTGGGACCTACTACGTGGTCGGCTACGGCGGTCGCGTCGACATCCCGGCGTTGCAGATTATCTTCAGCGAGATCAGCGTGGTGGGTAGCCTAGTGGGCAACTACACCGAGTTGAGCGAGCTGATGGACTTGGCTGCTGCCAAGAAGGTCACCTTGCATGCACAGCGTTACTCCCTGGATGACGCCAACCAGGCGCTTGATGATCTCCACCATGGCCGCGTGCGCGGGCGCGCGGTCCTCGTCCCCTAGGCGACACGAACTTCAGCGCCAAACAAACCACAAACTTCCGGCTTGCTAGCAGCCGGTTGAAGGAAAGGGAAGACAGATATGTCTGCAACTATCGATCAAGGAACTGAGGAGATCCGGGATACCGGTCACTCCTCAGAATTCCCCAAGGGGAAGGGGCCCATCGACTGGATGGGCGGCTGGAGCTGGATGTTCTATTCCATCGCCATGCTGTCCGCCTCGTTCATCGGGCTCCGGATCTACCAGGGCAAGTACGCCTGGTACAACGAGGCTGGTCTCGACTCGGCCAGTCCCGCATTCAAGACCTACTGGTTCAACCTGTTCATCCTTGAACTGGTCTTGGTCACGATCATCACCTTGGGTTGGTGGGGTTACCTCATCAAGTCGGGGCAGAAGCTCGATGCTGCTGCTGCCGCCAAGCCCATCTCCAAGGATGAGGAAGTACGCCGCATCGCGGTGTTCTGGGGCCTGATCGGCGCCACTTCGGTGACGCTCTACTTCATGGCCAGCTTCTTCCCGAACCAGGATGGTGTCTGGCACCAGACGACGGTCCGGGATACGGCGCTGACACCGAGTCACATCGTGATGTTCTTCTGGGCGTTCCCGCTCGGAATCACGATGGCGATTGGTACCTACCTCTACGGTCGGACGCGTCTGCCGAAGATCTACTCGCCGGACAAGGGTTTCCCCTGGTCCTTCTTCCTGCTCATCTCGGCCTCGGTCACCGAAATGATGCAGGTTGCGATGAACGAGTGGGCCCACTCCATGTGGATCACCGAAGAGATCTTCGCCGCTCCGTTCCACTGGCCATTCGTCACGTACGGCTGGCTGGCATCGGGAATCTTCGCCCTCTGGGCTGAGTCGCTGAGCCGACTCCTCCAGATCGAGGACGAAATCCTGGAGGAAGCCCCTGTCGCTGCCACGGCTGACGCCGCGGTCGCGTAACGGGGAACAAGCACTAAACGGGGCCCGCCGTCGCACCAACGGCGGCGGGCCCCACCCCTAGCAGAAACTCCCTCACCAGAAATAAAGGAGCCTCCATGAGTGCCACCGCACAGGCGCCGGGGGAAGTAGACGAGCGTACCCAAGCGTTACGCGATCTACTGAACCGTCGCTATAAGTACATCGACCGGAAGTGGGACATTGTCTTCTGGGTCACGGCCGCCTTCGTGGTGGGCGCGGCCGCAGATATCACCAAGTTGCTGTTCGCTGGCGACTGGGATTTCTGGACGGACTGGAAGGACCGCCAGTGGTGGCCCATCGTGACCCCCTTCGCCCTGATCATCATTCCGTCAGCCCTGCAATACATCCAGTGGTTGGCGTGGCGCTTCCCGACTGGCGCGGTCTACACCGCGATCTGTATGGGCTTCGCCGAATGGATTGGCCGCATCGTGCAGTGGAACTGGTTCGGTGACTTCCCGATCAACTTCGTGTGGCCGACCTGCATGCTGGCCGCCGCCATCTGGCTCGATTGGGTTCTGCTGAAAACGAAGAGTTTTGTGTTGACGTCTCTGATCGGCGGCATGGGCTTCGCGATCATCTGGTGGGTGACCAACTACATCATGATGGCGCCGTACCTCCAGAGCGCCAACTGGATGGGACTGCAGGTCACGACCTCCGACATCCAGGGCATCGAATACGTCCGTGGTCAAACGCCCGAGTATCTCCGCCTCGTAGAGGCAGGCTCGTTGCGTACGTTCCTCGGCCAGACCCTCTACGTCTCGCTGGCCTTCGGCGCGACGATGGCTGTGGGTGGCTACTGGATCGGACAATTCATCGGTCGCATGCTCGCCATCTGGCCTATCGGCCGCTTCATCAAGCGATTCTGAGAAAGGACACCTTCAATGCGTAGTGTTATTCGCAGGGTTTGTGCCCTGATCGTGGCCGCGTTGGCGGTCACCATGATGGCGCCTGCCTCCCCGGCAAGCGCCCACGGCGAGGCTGCACAAGAGGCCTTCCTCAGAATGGGCACGGTCGTCTTCTGGGACGTCGAGTTCTCCAAGGACACAGTGGAGCAGGGTGAAGAGTTCACCATCACCGGCAACGCCAAGATCCTGGAGACCTACCCCGAGCAGCTGGCGGAGCCCAAGTTGGGCTTCCTCGGCGTTGTCGCGCCGGGCCCGGTCGTCATCATCAAGGAACGCACGATCAATGGTCAGCCGACGCCGATGGCCATCGAGGTCGAAAAGGGTGGTGTCTACCAGTTCGAGATGACCCTCCAGGGACGTCGTGAGGGCAAGTGGCACGTGCACCCGATCCTCGGTATCCACGGCGCTGGTTCGTTGCTCGGCCCGGGTCAGTACATCAATGTGAACGAGGCCGCTGGTGGCTTCACCAACCCGGTGACGCTGGCCAACGGCGACGTGGTCAATCTGGAAAGCCTTGGCCTCGGTAACCTCACCTTCTGGAACATCCTGTGGATGGTCATCGGGATGGTGTGGCTGCTGCTGTGGATTGTCCCGAAGCCGACGGTCACCCGTCTGCCGGTCAACTTGCAGATCCCGTTGAACACCGATGGTCAGGACTACGGACTGATCACCAAGAAGGATCATCGCAACATGGACATCATCATGGCGCTGACCCTGGTGTTGCTCGTGGGTGGCATGTTCTATGTTCGCTCGGCCTATCCGGATCGGTTGCCACAACAGGTGCTTCGGTTCGCTCCTGCGCCGGCCGAGCTTGATGATGCCTTTGTTGAGGGCCGGGCAACCGGTGCCACCTTCACTGAGAATGGCGAGTCTGTGACGTTGAAGGTTTCGTTGACCAATAATGGCACCGCGCCCGCCACGGTGAACGCCTTCAACACAAGCTCCGTTGTCTTCGGAGAGGGTGAAAGGTCGCTTGAGATCTCCCCGGATGCAACCATTGCTCCCGGCGAGACGAAGGAAGTTGAGTTGACCATGGCCGATGACGTGTGGATGACCGAGCGGCTCTTGCCGATCGGTGAATCGCGGATGCAGGTCACGGGTGTGGTTCGGGTCGTGGACTCGGCCGGGAACGAGAACTTCGTGACCGTCCAGTCGTTCGTCCAGCCCGAGAGTTTCGCGTGACAGTTGCATCAACCTAAGCCACCGGTGGCGCCGCGTTCGCGCGGCGCCACCGGTAGCCACATTTCCAACCATTGGGAGGAACCATGAATATCGACCAACAGATCTTGGCTCACGGCGGGGCGATGGGCACGTTAGATGCCCTCGTCGGCCTGGGGCCGTTGATCCTCGGAGGCGGCATGATCTCCGCCTTCATCCTACTGTTGGCTACGGGCCGCTCCAGCAGATACCGCTCGGGTTATCGCGACGAGGCACCGACCAGTGGTCGTCTGCTCTTCAGTGGGACCTACTTCCATCTCGAAGAGATGCTCAAGCAGGACTTCGTCGATGACCGGCCCTCGGCGGCGGCACAGAAGAGTCCCGAGATCACTGCGGCCGGGTGAACCAGATGGTTCGCCCAGATCTGGGACCAGATCCGCTGTCCGAGCGCCGACGGGCCTTCGAAACGACGGTCGAATCGGGCCTGGTGTCGGGGATCATCTCGGCCTTCCCGACAGCGGGCATCTTAGCCCTGGGCGGCATCTTTGCGGGCTACGGGCCCGCTGCGCCGTTCTACGCCATCGTGTCGATCATGAGTCCCGGAGCATTGGAGGTCGCCCGAGCGGATTATGCCGCGAACGACCCGATTACGTTTCTCCAGCAGCAGTTCATCGGGGGCTTTGGCATCTGCCTCATGCTCGGCGCGATCAGCGGCGTGATCTTCGCGATCGGGATTCGCAAGCGGACGATCCGTGGGTGGATCCGCTATGTCCTGGGCGGATTGCACGGGGTGGTCATGATGTGCCTGTTCTACCTCGGTGCACTGCAGATCGTCGGCGCAGTGGCCGGCCTCGAAACAGACGCGATGAGCCTTTCGACGTTGGTCGGCTGGCCCATCTTGGTGGTGGCCCACATCGTGCACGGCGTCGTGCTCTCCTGGGTGATCCGCTCGAGGTTGACCGACCAGGGCCCGGCGTTCGGGCCGACGACGCCAGCCTGACGGGCGCTACTCCCTCATAGTTTCCGACTCGGTGGCGGTCCACCCGGGGCCAGGCCCGCCCGCCACCGCGCAGACAGCCGCAGCCGCTCCCTGGTGAGGCGGCTGCGGCGCCCCTAACACGACCCAACAGGAGCCACTGAATGTCCCGGATTACCCCCGCCCTAGCCCTGACCCTGGTGCTGGGCACCGCGTCCGCCTGTGGCGGAGATGACATGACCGATCACGAAGGCATGTCCATGTCTGCCTCGCCGAGCGACTCCGCTTCACCGAGCCCGTCAGCGTCGTCGAGTCCGGACAAGAGCGAAAGCGCCGCGGAATCCTCCGCGCCTGTGCTCCCAGCCGGCGCGATCTCCGTCAGCGTCACCGGTGACAAGATCAGCCCGGCGCCGAAGACCTACGACGTCAAGGTGGGCGATGAGGTGACGATCAGCGTGACGTCCGATGTTGCCGAAGAAGTGCACGTGCACGGCTACGACAAGACGGTGGACTTGGAGCCGGGCGTGCCTGGGGAGGTCACCTTCAAGG
This sequence comes from uncultured Actinomycetota bacterium, assembly GCA_963814245.1. Taxonomy (GTDB): domain Bacteria; phylum Actinomycetota; class Actinomycetes; order Propionibacteriales; family Nocardioidaceae; genus Nocardioides. The sequence continues at coordinate 181,442 of CAWFBY010000001.1, read as the reverse complement.
CCGACATCCCCGGCGTGTTCGAAGCTGAGTTGGAAGGCTCCGGCAAGCTGCTGTTTGAGCTCAGGGTGGAGTGATGCCCCTCGCTCACGGGCTCGGGGGCCGATCGGATCTCCCCGTACCGTTATGGATGGCGGTCTACGGCGGCGTGGCCGCCGTGGTCTTTTCCTTCGTCGTCCTGAGCGTCTTTTGGCACAGCTCCCGCTTTGATCCAAACGACGGGCGGGAGCTTCCCGCGTGGCTGAGCGCCGTCTTGGAGTCGCCCACCGTGCGCGCGGCCGTGCGCTTGTTCGGACTCGTGGCCGCGCTGATCCTGGTGGCGACGACCTGGCTCGGTCCCGACGATGTGTCCCGCAATCCGGCACCGACCTGGTTCTACGTGTGGTTCTGGGTTGGCATTCTGCCGGTCTCCTTGTTGCTCGGACCCGCCGTCCGCGCTCTCAACCCGCTGCGCACCATCGTGACGGCCATCGGTCGCGGACGGGCTCCGCGAGAGATGCCGACCGCGTGGGGCTATTGGCCCGCGGTGGTGTCGCTGCTGAGCTTCTTGTGGCTCGAACTCGTTTTCGACAATGCCTCGGGCCCGCGCGTGGTGGGGATCTTTCTGCTCGCCTATGCCCTGGTGCACTTGGCCGGTGGACTGCGCTATGGGCCGGACTGGTTTGCCCGAGCTGACGGTTTCGAGGTCTACTCCACGGTCGTGGGGAGTCTGTCTCCCCTCGGCCGCCGCTCCGATGGTCGCTGGGTGTTGCGCAACCCCCTGTCGGGTCTCTCGGCGCTGCCCAGTGCGCCGGGACTCGTGGTGGTGGTTTGCGTCTTGCTCGGATCGACCGCCTTCGACGGACTATCCCGGACGTCGTTCTGGAAGGGGTGGACCCAAAACATCGACCGCGCGCCGTACTTGTTGTACGGTACGCTGGGCCTGGCCGCGGCGATCTGCCTGGTCTTCGGGGTGTACGCCGCAGCCTTGGCGCTGACCCGGCCGTACGCGCCCGACGTGAACTCCTTGCCTGAGGCGTTCGTGCACTCGCTGGTGCCCATCGCTTGTGGCTACACGGTCGCCCACTACTTCTCCTTCGCGGTCTTCCAGGGTCAGGAGGGCTTCCTGCTGGCCACCGACCCGCTCGGACGTGGGTGGAATCTCCTAGGCACCGCCGGGCAAGCCATCGACTACACCGTCATCTCCACCCAAACGATCGCGCTGGTGCAGGTGGCGGCCATCGTTTTGGGCCATGTGGTGGGCGTCATCGCTGCTCACGATCGATCGATGGCAGTGTTTCCCCAGCGCACCCGCAAGGTCGGTCAACTCCCGTTGTTGTTTGCCATGGTGGGCTTCACCATGTCCGGTATCGCTCTGATTGTGGGGACCTAACGTGACCTTCCAACCCACCGCACTACACATCGTCGACTGGCTCTGGCTCATCATTCCCATGGTGCTGCTGGTGGTCGGGGCGGGCTTCTATTTCTGGCTCCGCCCGCCAACGGAGGTGGGCGACGGCGAGTAGTCACCGGTCCGGTCCAACCGGTTAACGCGGGCGCGCTGCCACTCGGCTCGCGACCTCACCGGGCATGGCCTCGTAGTGAGCGAATTCGCGGCTGAACGTGCCGGCGCCGTGGGTGAACGACCGCAGGTCGACCGCATAGCGGGCCAACTCGGTTTGCGGCAATTGGGCACGGATCACGGTGCGGTCCTCGCCGAGTTTGTCGTTGCCCAACAGCCGCCCGCGCCGGGTGGAGATGTCTGACATGACCGCGCCCACCAGGTCGTCCGGGATGACCACGCTCACCAAGTCGAGAGGCTCCAGCAGCGTGATGGCGGTCCCTTCCGCGGCGTCGCGCAAAGCGAGCGCCCCGGCCATCTGGAAGGCCATGTCGGAGGAGTCCACGCTGTGGGCCTTCCCGTCGGTGAGGGTGACCCGCAGGTCCACGACGGGATAGCCCTTGTGTACGCCGCGTTCGAGTTGCCCCCGCAGGCCCTTCTCGACCGACGGGATGAACTGGCGAGGCACTGAGCCACCTACCACCCGGTCCACGAATTCGAAACCGGTCCCCTCCGGGAGTGGTTCGACCTCGATATCGCAGACGGCGAACTGGCCATGCCCGCCGGACTGTTTGACGTGGCGGCCGTGGCCCTTGGCCGGCCCGGCGAAGGTCTCGCGCAGCGACACCAGGAAGTCGATGGGGTCGACCTGGACCGAGTAGCGCTGCGCCAGCCGCTCCAACACCACCTCGGAGTGGGATTCACCCATGCACCACAACACCAGTTGCGACGTCTCGACGTTGTAGTCCACGCGAATGCTCGGATCCTCGGCCGCCAACCGACCCAACGCGACAGACAGCTTGTCCTCATCCACCTTCGATCGAGCCTGCACCGCCACGGGCAGCAACGGCTCGGGCATCGACCAGGGACGCAGCACGACCGGGCTGGTGATGTCGGACAGGGTGTCCCCGGTCTCGGCTCGGGTCAGTCGACTGATGGCGCACAGATCGCCTGCGACGACGTGCGGAGTGGGGACCAGGGTCCGGCCGAAGGCGTAGGCCAGGGCGCCGATGCGCTCGTCCTCGTCGTGGTCGGCGTGTCCCGACGCTTCGCCGAAGAAGGAGGTGAAGTGGCCGGACACGTGCACCGTCGCGTCTGGCAACAGGGTGCCGGAGAACACGCGCACCAGGCTGACCCTGCCGACGTACGGATCACTGGTGGTTTTGACGATCTCGGCCACCAGGGAGGCCGAGGGGTCGCACGCGATGGCGTCGGCAGCGGTTTGCCGCGCGCCCGTTGGGCTGAACACGTCGGGCGGACGATGCTCGGGCGGCGCGGGGAAGGCGCGGGCCGCGAGATCGAGCAGTTCGGAGCATCCCACGCCGGTGACCGAGCACACGGGCACGACCGGAAAGAAGGTGGCCTTGGCGACCGCCTGCTCCAGATCGGCCACCAGCACGTCTTCCGCGATCTCCTCGCCGCCGAGATAACGGTCCATCAGCGTCTCGTCCTCGGACTCCTCGATGATCGCCTCGATCAGGCTGCCGCGCGCGGCGTCGTCGGTGTGCTCGGTCGGCGACAGCAGGCCCGCCACGGCGGTCACCTCGCCTCCTGTGCGCACGGGGAGGTAGAGAGGGAGCACTTTGTCACCGAAGGCATCTTGAGCCCCCAGGAGTACGCCGTCGTAGTCGGCGCGTGCTTGGTCGAGTTTGGTGATCACCACGACGCGGGGCAGGTCCACCTCGGCGCACTCGCGCCACAGGGCACGGGTCGCGGCATCGATGCTCTCATTGGCGGCCACCACAAAGAGCGCACAATCGGCGGCGCGTAGGCCCGCCCGCAGCTCTCCGACGAAGTCGGCGTAGCCGGGGGTGTCGATCAAGTTGATCTTGACGCCGGCGTGCAGCACCGGGGCCAGGGCCAAGGAGATCGAACGCTGGTGGTTCGCCTCGGCTTCTTCGAAGTCGCACACGGTGGTGCCGTCACGCACCGAGCCCGCCCGGCTGATGGCACCGGACGCCACCAACAGGGTCTCGATCAGGGTGGTTTTTCCCGAGCCGCCCGGTCCGATGAGCACCACATTGCGGATCTGTCCCGGGCTGCTCACCTCAAGGTTGTGCCCCGGTTGTCTACGGTCTTTAGCCTTGTCTGCCATCGCAAACACCTCCTGACCCCAAACAACTCCTCTTCGTCTGGTTGCACAAGAGGGTGTGGCGGAATAGTCAGGGTGTGGTTAGGGCAGCCACTCCAGGGAGAAGTCACCGGACTCGGTGCTCGGGTCAAAGAGTTTGAAGAGCCCGGAGCGCTCGATCACGACGTTGTCGTTGACTGCGGACGTGTCGTTGTTGGTGATGGTCACCGACCCCACCTGAATGGGTTCGGACACGAAACGCTGCACTTCGGGGATCCGGTTGCCGGCCATCTGCCAGAGCACGGCGCCGTCATGATTGTGCTCGCGATCCCAGCTGTAGAGGTTCATCACGAGTCGACCCTCGGAGAAGTCGGACACCACGAACGAGGTGCCGCCACGACTCGACGCACCGCCGCCGTACCCGATGTTGCCGCCATGGCTGAGTTGCACGATCCCGTCGCGGACGATGCCGCTGCTGGCGTGCACTTCGCCGGAGAGGTAGACGTCGACGCCGTATTGCTTGAACAGCGACCACAACGCGGACTGGGAGCCGAAGCGGTACATCAGGCCGGACGACGGCCCGCGGCGGACCGGCCCCAGGATCGGCGTGTGCCCCTCGACGACGATCCAATCGACTCCGTCGCGTTGGGCGTCCGCCAGGACCTGTTCGACCCACTCCAACTGTCCGTCGGCGACCTCGGCGATGGTGTCGCCGGTGATCGTCCGGAACACGTCGAGCATGACAATCTGGACGTTCGGGTCGGGACGGACGGCGTACGCCGTGCCCTCCCAGGGTGTGCCGACCGGACGGGACGGGTACTTGTAGTCGCCGTTGGGTTTCTTGGTGAGGTACTTGGCGAAGATCGACCGGAAGAGGGGTGCGTTCTCGCGCTTCTCATTGAGAACCGAGGTGCCGCGCCACGGGTTGTCCCCGATGTCGTGGTCGCCGAGTCCGGCGTAGACCGGCAGATTGTGTTCCTTGAACCGGCGCAGCCAGGCGGAGAAGTAGGTGTGGCCTGCTCGCCGAATCGACTCGATGCGTTGGGCCTTGGTGCGGACCGGACCGAAGGGCCGCAGGTTGTCGGGGTCCTTCATCCATCGGCCGTTGACCAGGTCGCCGGGCACCGTGACCGCCTGGGGGTGGAAGGACTCCCAGTCGGACAGGATCTTCTCAAGAGCCGTGGCGTAGGAGCGGTTCCACGAGTTGGCGTTGCCCGGCTTGAAGTTTGCCCACTTCGACTTGGCCAAGTCGGCGACGTCGGCATTGAGGAAGTCGGGACTTGAGAGCAGTCGGTAGTACCTCGGGGACGGAATGCCGGACACCGTGTGGCTGAGCACGGTGCCGGCGTTGACGTAGGGACCAACCTGGACGGCCAAGGCTCCGGAGTTGCCGGCGGTGACGTCGACGGCAAACGTGACGCTCTCATCCGGGTCAAGCGCGCCCAGATTGCAGGTCACCTGCAGCCGGTCGGCGGAGACCCCGGAAGGGGGGACGCCGCCGGCCCGGCAACCTGTGGGTACGCCGGGGTCGGCCGTCGCGTTGCCCAGTTGCAGCTCGACCACGACTGGTGCCGTTCCCTGATTGCTCGGGGCGGTGAAGGTGATCTCGGCCGTTGCCCGGTCCAGCGGACCGAGGTTGGTGGGGGTGTCGGTCGACCACCGTGCGCTCAGCCCGGGATCGGGGGCCGCTGCCGCCGCGATCGGCGCCGGACGAGGAGAGGCCGCCAATAGGAGCGCGAGGGTGGCGAGGACGCCGAGTCCGGCAACGGAGCGCAACTGCATAGGGGTCCGGCTCCTTGCTGGTGGGGTTTCGCGGCGCACACAGGGTATCGACCCGAACGTCTCGAACACGAAATGGCGCGGCCCTTCCACACAAGAAACCGGACCCCTCGCTGCATGGGGTCAGCGAGGAGTCCGGAGTTCGTGGACCGCCCGGAAGTCCGGTCGGTCGATACAACTATGGTAGCCAAATTGCGGGTTGTCAGAGGAATCCCCAAATTCGGTATGTCGAAAGGTGGCTGAGCCCATGGGTGGTATGGACCTGTTGAACCCAGACCGACGCGGCTTGTTCATCGCCGGCGCGTGGGGACCCTCGGCGAGCGGGGCCCGGTTCCGGGTGCTCGACCCGGCCGACGGCTCGGTGCTGACCGATGTTGCCGACGGCTCCGCCGTCGATGCGATGGCCGCCCTGGATGCCGCAGCGGGGGTGCAGGCCGAGTGGGCCAAGACGCCACCGCGCGACCGGGGCGAGATTTTGCGTCGCGCGTTTGAGCTCATCACCGCGCGCGCCGACGACTTCGCCGAGTTGATCAGCCTGGAGATGGGCAAGACGATCGCGGAAGCGCGCGGTGAGGTGACCTATGGCGCTGAGTTCTTCCGCTGGTTCAGCGAAGAGGCGGTGCGCATCCAGGGCAGTTGGTTGCACGCTCCAGCAGGAGGCAGCCGACTGCTCACCATGCGCAAGCCGGTCGGGGTGTGCCTGTTCGTGACTCCATGGAATTTCCCGCTGGCCATGGGCACCCGCAAGATCGGCCCCGCCATCGCCGCCGGCTGCACGATGGTGATCAAGCCGGCCGAGTTAACCCCGCTCACGATGCTGGCGCTGGCCGGCGTGATGGAAGATGCCGGGGTTCCGGCGGGGGTGGTCAACGTGATCACCACGACCAACTCGCCCTCCATCTCCGAGGCTCTGATGGCCGACCCCCGGTTGCGCAAACTGAGCTTCACCGGCTCCACCGCGGTCGGCAAGGTGCTGGTGCGCCAGTCGGCCGGGCAGCTCCAGCGGGTGAGCATGGAGTTGGGCGGCAACGCGCCCTTCATCGTGTTCGAGGACGCCGACGTGGACGCGGCCGTGGACGGCGCGATGTTGGCCAAGATGCGCAACATGGGCGAGGCCTGCACCGCGGCCAACCGGTTCTTGGTGCACGAGTCGTTGGCCGACGAGTTTGCCGACAAGTTGGGCGCCCGGATGGGCGGCCTGCGGGTGGGCCGGGGCCAAGAGGCGGGCGTCGACGTGGGCCCCTTGATCGACGACAAGGCGGTCATCTCTGTTGGCGAACTCGTGGCGGGCGCCGTGGCTGCGGGCGCGACCGTCGTCACCGGAGGGCTCGCGCCCGAAGGGCCCGGCCACTTCTACGAGCCGACCGTGCTGCTCGGCGTACCCGCCGATGCGGACATCAATCGGCAGGAGATCTTCGGACCGGTCGCGCCGATCACCACGTTCGCCAACGAAGCCGAGGCCATCGAGCGCGCAAACGCGACCGAATACGGCCTGGCCTCCTACGTCTACACCCGAGACCTGGCGCGCACGATCAGAGTGGCCGAGGCGCTGGAGTACGGCATGGTCGGGTTCAACACCGGTCTGGTGTCGAACGCGGCCGCCCCCTTCGGCGGGGTCAAGCACAGCGGATTTGGCCGCGAGGGTGGCTTCGAGGGAATCGACGAATATCTCGACACGACCTACGTCGCCCTTCCGGTGAGTTGACCCGAGACTCAAGGCGCACGGACCGAAAGGTGACCAGATGACTACCAGCAAAGAACCCCCGTCGGGCGCCCCTGGACCGCCGACCACGGTGATCTTGTTCGGAGCGACCGGCGATCTGGCTCGCCGCAAGTTGTTGCCCGGGCTGTTGCACCTGCTGCGCACCGGCCTCCTGCCGCAGCTGCGGATCGTGGGGACCTCGCTAGACGACTTCACTCAGGAGTCGTTTGTCGAGTTCGTGCGCGCGGCCCTGACCGACCACGCCCAGGAGGTCTCGCCCGAGCAGTGGAGCGACTTCGCGTCGCGGCTGCAGTGGGCGCCGGGCGGGACCGCGGAGTCGCTGCGCGCCGCCGTAGATCGGGCGGAGGAGGGGCTCTCCGAGACGCACACCCGCCTGCACTACCTCTCGGTGCCACCCAAGGCCGCCCTCGCGGTGGTGCGCACCCTCGCGGAGGCGGGCCTGGTCGAGGGCAGCCGGATCATCATGGAGAAGCCGTTCGGCACCGACCTGGAGAGCGCACGGGTGCTCAATGCCGCCGTCCACGAGGTTTTCGACGAGCGACAGATCTTCCGGATCGACCACTTCCTCGGCAAGGAGCCGGCGCTCAACATCTTGGCCTTCCGGTTCGCCAATGGGCTCTTCGAACCGATCTGGCACCGCAACATGATCGATCACATCCAGATCGACGTGCCGGAGAAGTTGGGGTTGGAGCAACGCGCCTCCTTCTATGAGGCAACCGGTGCCTACCGCGACATGGTGGTGACCCACCTCTTCCAGATCCTGGCCTTCACGGCCATGGAGGCTCCTACGTCGCTCGATCCCCTGTCGATCACCGAGGAGAAGAACAAGGTCTTCCGGTCGATGCTGCCGATTCATCCCGACGACGTGGTGCGCGGTCAATACTCCGGTTATCTCGCCGAACCCGGGGTGGCACCCGAGTCGGAGAACGAGACCTTCATCGCGCTGCGTTGTTTTGTCGACAACTGGCGGTGGGCGGGCGTGCCCTTCTATCTGCGCACCGGCAAGAAGCTCGCCGAGGGGCAGCGGATCATCTCGATCGCGTTCAAGGAGCCACCCCAGTCGATGTTCCCCGAGGGTTCGGGGATCGGCCAACACGGCCCCGATCACCTCACTTTCGACCTAGCCGATCAGGGAAAGATGAGCTTGTCCTTCTATGGCAAGCGACCCGGTCCGGGCTTCCGCCTCGACAAGTTGTCGATGCAGTTCGCGGTCGACGAAACCACCTGGGCGGGCTCGGTCCTCGAAGCCTACGAGCGGCTCATCTTGGATGCCGTCAAGGGCAACCACACGCTCTTCACCACGGCCGAGGGCGTCGAGCGGCTCTGGGAGATCTCCGAACAGTTGCTGGCCGAGCCGCCGCCGGTGCGGCCCTACGCCGAAGGCTCATGGGGGCCCAACCAGATCCACCAGTTGATTGCGCCGCGGGCCTGGCGCCTGCCCTTCGAACGCGGCTGGCGACAAAAGACCTGACTCCGAGCGCAACCATCGGCGCTGGTATTGACCGGCGACCCGATGCGGCCAACCCCGATACAGGTCGTGCTTGCGCCCACTATCGTCTCCTGTGCGACCGGCGGGTCGGTTGCGAGAGAGGACTAGCACGTGGCTTCGACAGGCTCGACCGACAACTCGGGGTCGGCCTCAAGTGAACGTAAGAAACGCGAGACGGGCGGCGATCTCCCGTCGCTGCCCGAAGGCTTCGTCTTCGGGACCGCGACTGCGGCGTACCCCATCGAAGGTGGCTCCTTCGCTGACGGGCGCGGACCCAGCGTCTGGGACACCTTCGCCCACACCGACGGCAGGATCTCCGACGGCACGAACGCCGACGTAGCGTGCGATCACTATCACCGTTATCGCGAAGACGCCGCCTTGATGAAGCGGCTGGGGGGCAGCGGTTATCGGTTCTCGATCTCGTGGTCGCGCATCCAGCCGACCGGCTCGGGTCAGGTCAATGCGGCGGGTCTGGACTTCTACGACCGGCTGGTTGATGAGTTGTTGGCCAATGACGTGGAGCCGATGGCCACGCTCTTCCACTACGACCTGCCGCAGGTGCTGGAGAACCGCGGCGGCTGGATCGATCGCGACACGAGCGACCGTTTTGGCGAGTACGCCGCCATCGTGGCCGAGCGCCTCGTCGACCGGGTCGCCCACTGGGTGCCGATGAACTCCCCGAACGTGCACGCGCTGCTGGGTTATGGCCTCGGCACCCACGCACCGGGTCGGGAGCTGACCTTCCACGCGGTGCCCATCTCGCACCACATCCTGTTGGGCCACGGCAAGGCCGCGATCGCTTTGCGTGCGGCCGGAGCCGAGAGCGTCGGCTGCGCCAACAACCACTCGCCCATGTGGCCCGCGAGTGAGGATGACGCCGACATGGGCGCCACCAAGATCTTCGATGCGCTGTGGAACGGCATGTTCATCGAGGCCATGCTGCTGGGGCGCTACCCCGTCGATCTGCAGCCCTTGCTCGACGAGGTGATCGAGCCCGGGGACCTGGCGACGATCCGTCAGCCGCTCGACTTCTATGGGGTGAACTACTACAACCCCCTCAAGGTTGCGGCCGCGCCCGACGACTCCGACATGCCGTTCGAATACCGCCCGGTGATCGGCTACCCCGAGACCGACTTCGGGTGGCCCATCGTCCCCGACGCGCTGCGCGAATGGCTGGTGACACTGCGGGCCCGCTATCGAGCCGCGCTGCCCCCGATCTTCATCACCGAGTCGGGCTGCTCGTTCGGGATGGGGCCCGATGAGCACGGCGTGGTTGATGACCAACCCCGCATCGACTACCTCGACGCGCATCTGCGTGCCGTCGCGGAGGCCATCAAGATCGGCGTGGATGTGCGCGGTTTCTACACCTGGAGCCTGCTCGACAACTTCGAATGGGCCGAGGGCTTTTCGCAGCGATTCGGGCTAGTGCACGTCGACTACGACACCTTGGTCCGCACCCCGAAGCGGTCCTTTGACTGGTATGCACGGGTCATCGCCGCACACCGTCGCTGACCATCGGGCCGTTACGCCGTAGGCTGTCGGCCATGTCGAGCACCCCGACTGAAATCTCCGTCTCCACCGCTGCCGGAACCGCCCCCGCTGGGGCGCGTCGCGTCGTTTTCGTGGTGGGCTCCGGACGCAGCGGCACCAGCACCATGTCGGGGACCCTGCAGACCCTCGGCGTCCACGTCCCGCAGCCCGAAGTGCAAGCCGATGACACCAATCCCAAGGGCTTCGGCGAACCCCAATGGGTGGTGGATCTGCACGACGAATTGCTCAAGCGCAGCCAGGTCCAGGTGTCCGACGCGCGGCCGGCTGCCTGGTTCGAGGCCGGCAAGCTCGCCACCGACGACGAGCTTCGTGACCGCCTCCACCACTGGCTCGAAGCACAGTTCGCCGAGGGTGGCGATGAGCTCGTGATCAAGGATCCGCGGCTCTCCTGGTTCTTGGGGCTGTGGCGTTCGGCCGCCCTGCGCGCGGGCGCGACTCCGTCGTACGTCACGATGCTGCGGCCCGTGACCGAGGTCGTCGGCAGCAAGCAGAAGTACTACTCCACCCGCTTTGGTGAGGTCTCCCGGACCGCGGCGTGGGTCAACATGATGTTGCACACCGAGCGCGCCACGCGGGGTTCGCAGCGGGCGTTCGTGCGCTATCACGACCTGCTCACCGACTGGACGCTGCCGCTGTTTGCGATCGGGGAGCAGTTTGGTCTGCAAGCCGTGCAGACGGCGTCCGCCAACGACATCAGGCGCGTGCACAACTTCATCGACCCGACGCTGCGTCGGGTTGCGCTGACCTGGGACGAAGTGAGCGTCCCGCCGCGGCTGCGGGAAATCGCGGAGGAGAGCTGGCAGCAACTCGACGCACTCGCCGAACCCGACGGCGACACGGCTGCCGCTGCCGAGCATCTCGACGAGCTGCGGGCGGCGTACGCCGACCTCTACGAAGAGGCCGAAGCATTGGCCCAGTCGAGCGTGATCGCAGCACGTCGCACCTCGCCGCCCCGCCTTCCCGCGGTAGTGAGCGACTCACGGATGGCCGATCGGGTCCCGCACGGCCTGCGCCGCCTGGTGCCCGCCGGCGTACGGCGCGCGCTGCGCAGGGCAGTGGGCCAGGAGCGCTGAGCGAGTGAGCCTCGCCATCAGCCCGGCCGAACCCCAGGTCGGCGACCTTCCGGGCGGTAATCTCGAGGGCCGTGCGGACTTCGCCGTCGTGTGGCCGTGGCAGCGTGCCGTCACCCAGTTGCTGGAGTGCACAGTCGTGCTGCGGGTCCGCAACGAGGCGCGCTCCGTGCCGTGGGTCTTACCGCCGCTCCTGCGGGCCTGCGATGCCGCCCTGGTGGTGGACAACCTGTCCGACGACGGCACCGCCACCGTGGCGCGCGAGGTCGCTGCCGCCGTGGGCGCGGCGGACCGGCTGACGGTGGTGGATTACCCATTCGAGGTCAGCCGCTGCGGCCCGGAGCACCTGCACACGCCGGCGGACTCGGTGCACAGCCTGGCCTACTTCTACAACTGGTCCTTCGCCCAGGTCGACACGGCCTACTCCCTCAAATGGGACGGGGACATGGTCCTCACCAGCGACGGCGAGGCGATCCTGAGGGATCTGGCCTGGCAACTTCCGGGGCGCGAGGTGGTCCTCTATGTGCCTCGGCACAGTCTGTACGTCGAGTCGGAGCGGGTCGCCTATCTCGATCTCGGGCTCGCCAACGCCGAGCCCTATGGCTACCCCGTGGCACCGGACTACACGCACGCGAAGGCCTTCGAATGGGAGTTGCGGCTCTATCCCGACCGGGCCCGCAGCGTGCGGCTGCCCGAGGGCAGCGCCGTCGAGCTGAAGTGGCTCGATGCCGACGAGTTTGCCCACTGGACCAGTCCCGAAGCGTTTGCCGACAGCGCCCGAACCCGCCGCAAGCGCCGGGAGTATGAGTTGTTCACGGCGCTTGCCGCTGGCCGGTTTGCCGACCAGCCCGGCATCGTCCGGATCGAGACCCCCGACGAACGCCACGTGATCGACTATGTCGCCCAGACCTGGCTGCCGCAGGCGCCGCGGCCACTGGTCGATCGGAGCCTCGAGGAACCGCGACGGGGACGACCATGAGTGCCGACATTGCGAGTCGCGAAGGCCTACCCGACTATGACGTCGCGTGGCCCTGGCACGAAGGGCGTCTGCCGTCCGGGTTGACGTGTGTGTTCCGGGTGAAGAACGAGGCTCGCAACCTGCCATGGGTGTTGCCGCCGATGTTCGAGGCCGTCCAGCACATCGTGTTGGTCGACAACCTCTCCGACGACGACACCGCCGGGGTGGGTCGCCGCGTGGCCGCCGAGGTGGGTGCCGCCGATCGTTACACGGGAATCGAATATCCGTTCCGGGTCAGTCGCGCGGGGGCCGAGCACCGGGCCACCCCGGCGGACTCGGTCCACTCGCTGACGCACTTCTACAACTGGTCGTTCAGCCACGTGCGCACGGCCTATTCGATGAAGTGGGACGGCGACATGGTGCTCACGCCGGAGGGGGTCTCTACGCTCGCCGATCTGTCGTGGCAGCTGGAGGACTCCCAGGCCGTCGTGGTGGTGCCGCGTCACCCGCTGACGGTCGTGGACGAACGCACCGGCTGGCTGGACGTGGGCATGCGGTTCTTGGAGCCCTGGATCTATCCCATGGGCCCGGAGTTCACGTTTGTGAAGGCCTTCGAATGGGAGGTCAGGGAGTGGCCCGAGACTTCGGAACGACTCATCCTTCCCGAGGGATTGTGCATCGAGCTCAAGTGGCTGGACGCCGACGAATTTGCCCACTGGACGAACGTCGATGACTTCAACTCCGCCCGGGCTCCGCGCAAGCGCCGCGAGTGGGAGGTGGACCGCGCGATCCGCGAAGGCCGCGCCGACCAGGTTTCGGGACTGATCAAGATCACCTCGCCGCCCGGCGTACACATCATCGACCACGTCACCAAGACGTGGCTCCCGCAAGCCGATCGGCCGATCGTGCAGCGAGCGCCGGCAGGAACCGCGGCGCAGCCTCCTGCCGCTGCGGCCGCCGCACCCACGGCGGCTCTCGGGGCGGCTGTAGGGGAGGCCCGGCCCGCGGTGTCACCTCGAGACCCCTTGTTGTTGCTCGGGGAACTCGCGGCGGAGCCGATCCTGGCGTTGGTGCATGAGGACGTGGCGCAGGTGACCCACCGGTTGCCCGAGGGCACCACCGTCGTCCACCTGCCCTGTGACTCCGTCCCCGACACCGGCCGCTGGGGCACGATCGTCTTGTTGGTGCCCGATCGCGACGCGCTGCAGCGCACGGTCGCCCGCCTGCCCGCGACCCGGGCGACCAGGAATCTGGCCGTCTATTTGGGCTTTGCCCACGAGGTCGTGCCGCTGACGCCGCGCGACGATTGGCCGCGGATGACGATGGTCAGCACGCGCCGCGAGAAGTTCGAATATCTCTCGCTGGTGCGGTTCACCAACTGGGTCAACGGCAAGTTGGTGTTGGCGGAGTTTGCGCGCCAAGCCGTACGCCGCGCCTTGACGCCGCACCAGGGGGTCCGTGTGGGCGTCCACGGCGAAGCGGTCGCACCTCCAGGCGAGGTGCACGCGATCGCCTTGGACGCGCTCGAGGCGGCCACGGACGCCGACCGGGACGTGCCCCCCGACGTGATCGTGACGGACACCCCCAGGCCGCAGGGTCTTGCGGCGCACCACGTCACCGGCCGAGCCCCCTTGGTCATCGTGGACGATGCGTGGCCGTCCCCGATCGGGCCGCTCGAGGAGCGCATCCTCAACCCGATCGGGTTTGATCGAGAGCCCGGCCGGGGGCTCGGAGAACTCCTCCTCGTTGATGCCGGGGTGCCGGTGTTGCGGCTCGACGAACGTGAAGTGGTCACCACCGCTCGGCGGGGTGCGACCGAGGAGATGGTGCGCCGGGTGCGGCCCCACTCGGGCGTCGAGGTCACCTGGCCCGCGACCCTCAATCTGGGATATGTCCGCACGGTGGCGGGCCTCGCGATGGCCGGGGTTCCGCTGCGCGCCAGCGCCGTTCCGGAGTGGGCCGGTGGCCTGTTGGGCGAGGCCATCACAGCCGCCCTCACCGCCGAGGTCGCCCTGGCCGACTCGCTGGCCCGCGAGGAGCACAGCATCGTGTTGCGGCGGGCTGCGCTCGGAGAGTTTTCGATGCCGACCTGGCGGGCACGGGTCGCAGCCGAGGCGGGGCTGCGGCCACCGGCGACCCCGTCGGTCAGCGTGGTGCTGGCATCCAAGCGTGCCGAGCAGATGACGCACGTCTTGGCGCAGATCCGCAAGCAACGGGGTCTCGACTTCGAGTTGATCTATGCCCCGCACGGCTTCGAGGCCGATGCGGGCGAGGTGGCCGAGCTGGCCGGCGATCACGTGCGCACTGTGGTGCTTCCCCGGTCAGCCGACGTGCTGTTCGGCGACGTGCTGGCCGATGCCGTTGAGGCGGCCTCGGGAGACGTCGTACTCAAGCTCGATGACGACGACTGGTATGGCCCCGACGTCATCACCGACCTGCTGTTGGCGCGCAACTACAGCGGGGCGCACCTCGTGGGCATGCCGGCGGAGTTCCTCTATCTCGAGCCGCTCGACGTGACCGTGCGGCGCAGCGACCAGTCCGAGGAGGGCGGTCGGTTTGTGGCCGGGGGCACGATGATGGTCGACCGGTCGGTGCTGCGGGAGTTGGGCAACTTCCGGCCCGTACGCCGCTACGTGGACGCCTCGCTGCTCGCCGACCTGCTGGCCGCCGGTGGCACCGTTTATCGCACCCAGGGTCTCGGCTATCTCTTCCGGCGCGGGGACTCCGGCCACACCTGGCAGGTCGACCTCGACTTCTTCCTCGACCCCGAACGGCTGCGCGCCAAGTGGGAAGGTTTCGCTCCCAGTCGGCTGCTGGAATGCGCCCCGGGAGAACTGCCGTGATGCCCGGGGGAGCATTCGTTGCAGCCCTGGTGTCGGGTGTCGTGTTGGCCGCCACAAGTGCGGCGTACTCCCTCGACCTGAGCGCCCACCACCCGGTCGCCGGTGTCGTCGAGCCCTCGGAGGGGACGTGTGAGTCGATGTGGGAGCGCAGCGACTTCGTGACGGGCAGCAACGGCAGTCCCGCACCCGAAGCGGCCGTGCGGGCGGGCGAAACGGTCAACCCTGACGAAACGTTGCGCGTGTTGCCTGATCAAGGCGCGGGATTCCTCGTGGTGGAGGTGGTCACTGCCCAGGGCGAGGTTCGGGTGAGCTTCACACTCGACAGGTTCGCTTCAGGCTGGGTGGTTGTGGGGGCCCGGGGATGTGTGTTCTCTGACCCGTCGATCGCGGTCAATCACGGGATGCCCGCGGCGGTTTAGCGCCGGCCCACCTGGAAATCCACGGTGATTGGCTCAGGGGTAGGACTCGATGCGGAGGGGGACCGGCAGACCGGGTTGATCGCGCAGGCTAACGAGCGCGGGCGGAGGGTTGGCGTTCTCTCCCAGCATGACTTCCAGCGTGCCGGTGGGTTGATCGAACGCGATGAAACTTTTCTCCACCCCGGAGTTCCTGAGGAGGGCGACCACCTGGTCCTGGAGCGCATAGACCTCACGCAGATTGAAGCCGTTGTCGGCGGTCAACTCAACTCTGAGGATCTGGAGGGAGGTGGGGATGCGAGACCTTGCTTCGGGAGGCACGGCGCCTTCGAAAAGGAGGTGCACTACCCGGTCGTCGATCCAACTGCCTGCGTAGGTTGGCGCGAACATCCTTGGAAGGCTCGCGAGGTAAGGCTCGAGAGCGTGTTGATCACTGAATTGAGCGAGCGCCACTGATGCGGGCATGCCAGTCTGTTCGGCCCAGGTGCGCGCATGCTCAGCCAACATGGGTAGCGCCTCCCCGTGGTCAGGATCGGACGCTAACGCCGTCCCCGAAAGCGCGGCCAGGCCACAAGAGACTGCCGCGAGGCTTGGCTGCCAGGAAAAGCGAGCGGCTCCGAAGAAACACGACATCCCGACCTTTCTGCAGGAACTCAAGACTCCATCCCGAGGCAGTTGACCATGGACTGAATCGCAGCGTCCATCCAGGGCCCTCCGTGTAGGCAAGGGCGCCGGGCGTCGGTGAATCTCGGTTTAGCGCCGGCCGACCCCGCGGGCGATCCAGCCGGCGGCGCGCCAAGCCCGCAGGTCGAGGCAGTTGCGCCCGTCGAGCACCACCTTGCGGCGCACCAGCGCGCCGATCTCCGCGGGGTCGACCTCACGGAATTCGCGCCACTCGGTCAGATGCATCAGCAGGTCGGCGTCGCGGGCGGCAGCGACGGCACTGGCGGCGTACTCCAAAGTCGGGAACATGCGCCGCGCGGTGTCGGCGGCCTGGGGGTCGTAGACCGAAACCTGTGCCCCGGCGAGGTGGAGTTGGCCGGCAATCCAGAGCGCCGGTGAGTCCCGCACGTCATCGCTTTCCGGCTTGAAGGCCGCTCCCCAGACGGCGACACGTTTGCCCGCGACGCGATCCTCGAGCATCTTCGTCGCGGTGTGGACCATGTGCACGCGGCGACGCTGGTTGATGTCATCGACCTCGCGCAGGAAGGCCATCGCATCGTCCACGCCCAACTCGCCTGCCCGATGTAGGAAGGCCCGGATGTCCTTGGGCAAACACCCCCCGCCGAAGCCGATGCCGGCATTGAGGAACTTGCGTCCGATCCGATCGTCGTGTCCGAGGGCGTCGGCCAGATCGACGACATCGGCACCCGCCACCTCGCACACCTCGGCCACCGCATTGATGAAGGAGATCTTGGTCGCCAAGAAGGCATTGGCGGCCACCTTGACCAACTCGGCCGTCGCAAAGTCGGTGACCACCACCGGTGTCCCGCCTTCTATGACGCGGTCATAGAAGGCGCGCAGGCGTTCTTCGGTGCGCGCCGAGGTGACTCCGAAAACGAGTCGGTCGGGCTCTAGGGTGTCCGCAACGGCGAGTCCCTCCCGGAGGAACTCGGGATTCCAGGCCAACGCGGCGCCACTCGTGGCCAAGGTCGCAGCGAGCCGTTGGGCGGTGCCGACGGGGACCGTGGACTTGCCGACCACGAGGTCCTCGGCCCCTAGATGTGGGAGCAGACCAGCGATGGCCGCGTCGACCTGGCTGACGTCCGCGCCGAGCCCCCCGGCCGTTTGGGGGGTGCCGACACAGAGGAAGTGGAGGTCGGCGAAGGCGGCCGCTTCCGCCGTGGAATCGGTGAAGCGGAGCCTGCCCGAGGCCACATGCTTCGCCAGGAGCTCGCCCAGGCGTGGCTCGAAGAACGGCACCTGCCCCGCCGCCAACGTCGCGCGTTTTGCGTCGTCGACCTCGACCCCCAATACGTCGTACCCCAACTCGGCCATGCAGGCCGCGTGGGTGGCGCCGAGGTAGCCGCAGCCGATCACCGTGATTCGCACCCGCCGAGTCTAGAAGGCAGAGTCTGCGCGACCAGTGCTGTGCCCTAGGCTGGCGGCCGAAGTCTGGGTGTCCGCACGCTGGCGGTGCTCCGCCAGCCTCACCCCAACACGCCGCGGAAGGATCCCGATGAAGCAGCGATTGCTCGGGCTAGCGATGCCCATCGCGGCCGCGCTGGCGCTCGTCGCAGCCGTGCTCGCGGCTCTCGACCAACCGCGCTGGGCCGGGGTCCTCGCCGCTGTGGCCTTGGCGGCAGCGCTGATCGGCGCTCACCTGCGGCTGGACGCGCTCGATGCCCGGGTGCGTGGAGTGCGCGCCCAGGTCGCGCGCGGTGACAAGGAACTGGGCAACTCGCTTGCGCGAACGACAGAGGTCGTACGCCGCCAAGCGGGCGCCGTACGCCGTGACGTGCAGGGCGCCCGCAAACACCTCGACATGTTGCCCTCCGATACGGCCTACCTGCAGCGGCTGTTGGCCGAGGTGGCGCCCGGCAGCGCCCCCCTTCCCGCCCTCGGCGGGTGGGCGGCCACCTCGCGCTCGGTGCTGGCCATCATCGACGAGATCCAGCGCACCGACCGGCCACTCACGATCGTGGACTGCGGCTCGGGGGCCTCCACCCTGCTCGACGCGCTGGTCCTGCGCTCCAACGGCCGGGGTGGGCAGGTGTTCGCCCTGGACGCCGACCCGGTCTTCGCCGAGGAGACGCGGGGCTATTTGCGCGATCATGGGGTCGCGGATTTCGGGACCGTGGTCGATGCCCCGATCGTGGACGTGGCGCTTCCGGATGGGACCACGACGCCGTGGTACGACCTCACGGGGCTCGCCGACGTCGCCCAGATCGACGTGCTTTTCGTCGATGGACCGATCGGCACCATCGCCGAACAGGCGCGCTATCCCGCCTTCCCGCTCCTCGCCGAACGGCTGGAGCCGGGCGCGCTGGTGGTCCTCGATGACACTAATCGGCCGGAGGAGCGGGCGATCGTGCGCCGCTGGCTCGCCGAGTCGCACGCCGGTCGGTCGCTGGAGCTGATCCGCGTGCACGGCCGCGCCACCCTGTTGCGGGTGAAGTGAGCCCGTCGTCGCCCGTGGCGCGGTGAGGGCCAGGCTGCTGCGATAACCTCACCCCGTGCTGATCTCTGACTCGCATCGTGCCTTGTTTGTGCATGTGCAGAAGACCGGCGGCTCCAGCATCGACAAGATGCTGCGCGAACATCTGGACGACGCCCGGTCGGTTGCCGTGCGGCATTCGACGCTCGGCCAGATCCTGCGTCGCGAGCCGAGCGCCGCGGACTATTGGGTGTTCGGGTTTGTCCGCAATCCGTGGGTTCGGATGGTGTCGTGGTGGGCCATGATCGAGAAGTGGAACAAGTTCAACGGGCCCGAGTCGGGCAAGGACTTGAGCGGCCGCAAGATCAACTCGTTCTGGGTGGCGGCCAACAGCTATCGCGACTTCGACGACTTCATCATGCGGGGGCCGGAGGAACATCGTCGGTTGCGCACGCCGCAGATCAACTACCTCACGACCAAGCATCGCCGCGCCGACTTCATCGGTCGGACCGAGACGTTCAATGCGGACATGCGGGCGGTGCTGGCTCGGCTGGATCTGCCCCAGATCGAGCCGATCAAGCACAACACGAGTCAGCACGGGACCCACGAGACCGTCTACACCGACGTCACCCGTAAACGCATTGCCGACATCTTCGCTCGCGACATCGACCTGTTCGGCTACAAGTTCTAGAGAGTCCGGAGGACCATCTAGATTGCGGCGGCGACCCGGGTGCCCTGTTCGATGGCGCGCTTGGCATCCAACTCGTGGGCGAGGTCGGCTCCGCCGATCAGATGTACGCCGGACTCGCGCTCGGCCTCAAGTTCGTCGTACAACCCGCGCACCGATTCCTGGCCGGCACAGACGATCACGTGATCGACCGCAAGCACCTGGGCGACTCCGTCGAGCGTCACATGCAATCCCTCGTCGTCGATCCGCTCATAGGTCACCCCGGACAGTTGGCGCACCCCGCTCTGCTTGAGCACCGCGCGATGGGCCCAACCGGAGGTTTTGCCGAGCCCTTTCCCGATGGGGGTCGACTTGCGCTGCAGCAGTGTGACCTCGCGGACCCGGGCCCGTGGGGTCGGCTCGACCAAACCGCCAGGGTGTTCGGCGGGATCGCCGACCCCCCAGTGGGCGAGCCACTCGGCCAGTCCTTCGCTCGGGTCGTGGCTGAGATAGTGCGCCACGTCGACGCCGATCCCGCCGGCACCGAGCACCGCGACGGAGGGGCCGGCGGTGACCGAGCCATCGAGCAACTGCGCGTAGGTGGCGACCTTCGGATGGTCGATGCCGGGCAGTTCCGGCAGCCGCGGCGTCACGCCGGTGGCCACGATAACGGTGGCAAATCCGGCCAGATCCTCGACGCTGGCCCGGGTGCCCAGCCGCACCTTGACCCCGAGCACCTCCAACCGGCGACCGTAGTAGCGCAGCGTCTGGGCGAATTCCTCCTTGCCGGGCACCGCCATGGCCAGGCGGAACTGTCCCCCCAACGCGTCCGCGGCCTCGAACAAGGTGACCCGAAAGCCGCGTTCGGCGGCGGAGACCGCGGCCGCCAGCCCCGCGGGTCCCGCACCGACCACGGCGACGCCGGTCGCCAACCTCGTGGGCGTCAACACAAGCGTCGTTTCCCGGCAGGCGCGCGGGTTCACCAGACACGAGGCCAACTCGCCACCGAAAACGTGATCGAGGCAGGCCTGGTTGCAGGCGATGCAGGTGTTGATTTCGTCGGCCCGGCCGGAGGCGGCCTTGGTCACGAACTCCGGGTCGGCCAAGTAGGGCCGAGCCATCGAGATCAGGTCGGCCTCGCCGGCCGCGAGGATCGACTCGGCCAACTCGGGCGTGTTGATCCGGTTGGACGCACAGACCGGGATCGAGACCTCACGCTTGAGTCGAGCCGTCGAGGCGCGCCAGGCGCCCGGAGGCACCTGCGTGATGATCGTCGGGATCCGGGCCTCATGCCAGCCGATGCCGGTGTTGAAAGCACTCACCCCGGCCTCTTCGAGGAGGTGCGCGAGCTCGGAAATCTCGTCCCACGATTGACCGCCCTCGACCAGGTCGAGCAGCGAAATGCGGTAGATGATGGGGAAATCTTCGCCCATCACCTCGCGGGTGCGGCGTACGACCTCGACAGGAAAGCGCATCCGATTGGTCGCCGTGCCGCCCCACTGGTCGGTGCGTTCGTTGGTCCGCGCCGCCAAGAATTGGTTGATCAGATATCCCTCGGACCCCATGATCTCGATGGCGTCGTAGCCGGCCTTGCGGGCCAACGCCGCGGTGTTGGCGTAGGCCGTGATCGTGTCCTCGACCCCCTTGCCGGACAGGGCGGCAGGCTTGAACGGCGTGATCGGCGACTTGATGGCCGAAGCGCTGACACTCAACGGGTGATAGCCATAGCGCCCCGCATGCAGGATCTGCAACGCGATCGCGGCACCCTCCTCATGCACCGGCCCGGTCAGGTCGCGATGTCGCATCGCCTGGAGGCGAGTGGTCAACTCCGAGGCGAACGGCTTGAGCCAGCCGCGCTTGTTCGGGGCATAACCGCCGGTGATGATGAGCCCGACCCCGCCGCGGGCGCGTTCGGCGAAGTACGCCGCCAGTTGCGGCAGGTCGCGCACCCGGTCCTCGAGACCGGTGTGCATGGAACCCATCACCGCGCGATTGCGCAGTTCCAGGTTGCCCAGAGTGAGCGGGGCGAGCAGGTGCGGATAGCTGGTCACTGGGACAGGATGGCCCAGAATTTCCCAGAGTGCTCGTCCAGTGGTGCTTCTCACGTGGTTGGGCATCTACCATTCGGGCATGCGCCTTCGTCAAATCGCCCTGATCTCGGCTGTCCCGTTGCTTCTGGCCATCACGGCCTGCGCCCCCGTCGAGGACTCTCCCTCGACCTCCGCTTCCGATCCCGCTGCCTCCGGCGACCCGACCGGCTCTTCGGAGCCTGCAGCCGAGCCGTGCGCCAAGGAGAACCTGGCGGTGAAGATGTCGGGGATGCTGATGATCGGCACCGACTCGCCCGCCTATGACCCGTGGTTCCGCAAGAACGACCCCAGCAACGGCAAGGGCTTCGAGTCGGCGGTTGCCTACGCCGTGGCCGAGAAGCTCGGTTTCACGGCCGACGAAGTCCAGTGGGTCAAGGTGCCCTTCAACAGCTCCTACAAGCCTGGTGCGAAGGACTTCGACTTCGACATCAACCAGATCTCGATCACCGCTAAGCGAGCCGAGGTGGTCGACTTCTCCGATGGTTACTACCAGGCCACTCAGGCCGTGATCGCCCTTAACGGGACCGCTGGAGCCGAGCGCCGGCAGCCTGGCGGACCTCCAGGGCCTACGCCTCGGCGCACAAACCGGCACGACCTCGCTGAGCGCGATCCGCGACGTTATCGACCCCGACTCCGAGCCCCTCGTGTTCGAGGACACCAACGCCGCCAAGCAGGCGCTGCTTAACGACCAGGTCGACGCGATTCTGGCCGATCTGCCGACCGCGTTCTATATCTCGGCCGTGGAGATCAGTGACTCCACCATCGTGGGCCAGTTCCAGGCCACCGGTGAGCAGGAGGAGTTCGGCATGCTCTTCGAGAAGGGCTCGGCTCTGGTGCCCTGTGTCAACGAAGCCTTGGCGGCGCTGGAGGCCGACGGCACCCTCGCCGAGATCGAAACCAAGTGGCTCTCGGACACCGTGGGCGTGCCGACGCTTGACTGACCCAGGGTCGGGCAGCGACCAGGCGGGGGCCTGGCAGCCCAGCCCGCGCGAAGTGGCCCGGCGCAGCGCGCGCCGGGCACTGCGCTTGCGCTCGGTGATCATCTCCACGGTGATGACGGTGCTCGTCTTCGGGCTGGGGTGGCTGCTGATCAGTTCGTCGCCTGGGTGGCCGCGGGTGCGTGAGACGTTCTTCAACCTGGACGAGGCACGTGCGTCCTTCCCGTCGATCTGGAAGGCGTTCTGGAAATACAACGTCCTGCTGTTCCTCATCGCCGAGCCGCTGATCTTGCTGCTCGGGCTGGCCGTGGCGCTATCGCGCCAGTCGCGGTCGCCGTGGCTGGTGCCGGTGCGGGCCGTGGCGGTGGCCTATACCGACCTCTTCCGGGGCATTCCCACCATCTTGTTGGTGTTGCTGCTCGGCTTCGGGGTGCCGGCGCTGCGGCTGCAGGGCTTGCCCAACGACGCGTTCTATTGGGCACTGCTCGCGCTCGTGCTGTCGTACGGCGCCTACGTCGCCGAGGTCTTCCGCTCGGGGATCGAGTCGATCCATCCCTCCCAGGTGGCCAGCGCCGACGCCCTGGGCCTGACCCGCGGCCAGACCATGCGACATGTGGTGGTCCCTCAGGCCGTGCGCCGCGTCGTACCCCCCTTGCTCAACGACTTTGCGTCGCTGCAGAAGGACACGGCGCTCGTGTCGGTGGTGGGGATCTTCGATGCGGTCTTTGCGGCGCGCGACTATTCGAGCTTCAACTTCAACTACACGCCCTATGTGGTGGTCTCGGTGTTCTTCGTGGTGATGACGGTCCCGTTAGCCCGGTTCACCGACTGGCTGGGCAACCGGATGGCCGAGCGCGAGCGGGCGGGCGCGCGATGACCGGGGCCTTGCTCGAGGTGGCGAGCCTGCGCAAGTCGTACGCCGACCGCGTCGTCTTGCGCGACATCGACCTGAGCGTCGCCCCCGGCGACGTGATCTGCCTGATCGGGTCTTCGGGCTCGGGCAAGTCCACCCTGCTGCGGTGCCTGAACCTGCTGGAGGACATCGACGATGGCGTGATCCGCTTCGAGGGCGTGGAGATCTCGGATCCACGGACGGATCGACGAGTCGTCCGCAGCCGGATCGGCATGGTGTTCCAGGCCTACAACCTGTTCCCCCACCTTTCCGTGCTCGACAACATCACCTTGGCTCCCCGCAAGGTGCATGGGATCGGCCGGCGCGAGGCCGAAGCGCGTGCCCGGGAGTTGCTGGAGAAGTTCGGGCTGTCCGAGAAGGCGAGCGCGCACCCCGACCGGCTGTCCGGTGGCCAGCAGCAACGGGTGGCGCTGGTTCGGGCGCTCGCCACAAATCCGGCTTTGGTGCTCCTCGATGAGATCACCGCTGCCTTGGATCCCGAGTTGGTCGGCGACGTGTTGGCCATCGTGCGCGACCTGGCCGCAGACGGCACCACGATGCTCCTGGCGACTCATGAGATGAGCTTTGCCAAGGAGGTGGCCACCCAGGTCTGCTTCCTCGATGGTGGGCGGATCCTGGAGCAGGGACCCCCGGCCGAGATCTTCACGGCGCCCCGTGAGGAACGCACCCGACAGTTCCTCCAGCGAGTGTTGCCCCAATGAGGTTCGCGCTCCTTGTCGTGGCGGTCGTCGCGACTGGCTGCACGTCGACGCCCGCGGCGCCCGAACCCACGCCCACGCCCAGCGTCGGCGGTCCGGGAGCGGCGGTTGACGCCGAAGGCGTGCACCTGACCTTCATCCAGACCCGGTCGCTCGAGGGCACCAACCGGGCCCAGGTCCGGATGATCAACGAGTCCGATCAGGACATCGAGGTGAGCCAGGTCGGGCTCGACTGGCCCGGCTTTCCCGGTGGGGTCCAGGAGTTTCCCTACCTCGTCGGGGCCGGACTCACCCTCGATCTGCCCTATGAGCTGCCCGATCCCGACTGTGCCGCCGACCCCGCCGAGCCGGCGTACGCACTGGCCCTCGCCCCGGGCCTGGAACTTCGCCAAGAGGTCGACCCGGCGGGTCGCAGATTTCTAGATCGGCTCTGGCGCACCGCTTGCGACGAGCAGGCGATCGCGGCGGCAGCCGAGTTTGCGTACGGCGACCGGTGGCGCGTCACCGGTCGGGGCGAGGAATCGGTCTTGCACGGCACGCTCTGGGTGACCCGGGCGACCAACCAGGAACGGCTGCGGGTCGCGCAGCTCAAGGGGTCGGTCTTGTTTGCGCTCCAGGTGCGCGGCGCGGCCACCCTTCGCGCCGGGGCGCCCCGGGTGGCGATCCCGCTGGACATCACCCGCGGCCGCTGTGACGAACACGGCCGCAGCCAGAGCACGCAGACCTTTGTCTGGCGGGTGTGGCTCGAGATCGGCGCGGCCGCTCCGATCTCCCACATCGTGACGCCCGCGCCCGCACAGCAAGACCGACTGTTGGCCTTCCTCGACGAGGCCTGCGCGGGGCACGTGGAGTGACGAGGAGTTGGGAGTTCGGCCAGGGCGCGGGCCCGCTGCGGGGCATCGCGGTCGTCGAGCTCGCCGGCATCGGGCCGGTGCCCCACGCGTGTGCCGCGCTGGCCGATCTGGGGGCCGACGTGATCCGGATCGATCGGCCCGGGGGCGGGCCTTTCGACCTGGGCCGTCACGACATCCTGCATCGCGGGCGGCCCAGCGTCGCGCTCGATCTCAAAAGGGCCGAGGGTGTCGCGGTCGTGCTGGACCTCGTGGAGCGCGCCGACGTGCTCGTGGAGGGGCTTCGTCCCGGTGCCATGGAACGACTCGGGTTGGGGCCCGATGTCTGCGCCGAGCGCAATCCCGCGTTGATCTATGCCCGGATGACCGGGTGGGGACAAACGGGGCCGCTCGCCACCACCGCGGGCCACGATCTGACCTATCTGGCGATCTCCGGAGAGCTCTACGGCCTCGGTCAGGATCCCGAGCGGCCACACTTCCCCGCGAACCTGTTGGGCGACTTCGGCGGCGGCTCGACCTACCTCGTGATGGGGCTGCTGGCCGCGCTCCTGGAGGCACGCTCGTCGGGACGCGGCCAGGTGGTCGACGCAGCGATCGTGGACGGCGTGGCCCATCTGGCGATGATCAACTCCGGGCTCCGAGCGGCCGGGTTGGCCGGGGGCGAGCGGGCCGCCGGACTGCTCGACGGAGGTGCGCCGTTCTATGGGCTCTATGAGACCGCCGACGGGCGGCACATGGCGGTGGCCGCCTTGGAGCCGGCGTTCTACGAGGAGCTGCTGGAGGGGCTCGACCTTGTGGGTCGGGTTCCCGACCGCGTCGACCCGTCGTCGTACGACGTGTTGCGTGAGACCTTCGCGGCCCGGTTCCGCGAGCGCACCCTGGCGGAATGGACCGACCTCTTCGCCGGGACCGACGCCTGCGTGGCGCCGGTGCTGACTCCCGACGAGGCCGCGGGGCACCCGCACCTGGTGGCGCGGGAGACTTTCGTGGCGCGCGACGGGGTACGCCAGCCGGCGCCCGCCCCGCGACTTTCCCGCACGCCCGGCGCGTTGAGCTCGCTGCCCTCGGACCCGGGTGCGGACACGGTGGCCGCGCTCACCGCGTGGGGGATCGAGAACGTTGCCGAGTTGGTGGCCAGCGGAGTTGCTCACTCAGGCTGATATCGGGCGTCCGCTGCCCCTTTCGCGGATACGACGCAGCGTCGTAGATTGGGAGGACGACCCCATCGAGGAGGCACACCATGAGCACCGAAGAGCCCATCGAGGTCATGACCAGCGCCGACTGCTGGGAGTTCCTGCGCAGCCACGAGTTTGGCCGGCTGGCCTTCCATCTGGCCGAACAAGTGCACATCACCCCGGTCAACTATGCCGTCGACGAGGGGACGTTGCTGATCCGCTCCGCCGAGGGCTCCAAGCTGCTGGGTGTGGTGATGAACCCCGATATCGCCTTCGAGGTCGACGAATTCGACGACGACCGCGCCGTCAGCGTCGTGCTGCGTGGGGTCGCCCGCAAGCTCGATGAGCATGAGGAGCACCGGGCCGAGAACGTGCCGCTTCGGCCCTGGATCTCGACGCTGAAATACAACGTCATCGAGATCGCGCCCACGGCAGTGAGCGGACGCCGCTTCGAGCTCAGTCGCCCGTGGCTGCATCTGACCCCGGAGACCACGCCGTAGGCTCACTCGGCGTGAAGCCGTTCCTGTTTCTGGGCACCCGCGCTGAGGATGACGCCGCCGACGACGAATACGCCGCCATGGTGCGCCACGCCGGGCTGCGTCCCGCGGACGTCGTACGCCATCGCCTTGAGCGGACCGCCCTGGGTCAGGTCGCGCTGGACGATTGGTCGGGCATCATCTTGGGGGGCGGGCCGTTCAACGTCAGCGATCCCCAGGAGGCCAAGTCCCGGACCCAACTGCGTGCCGAACGCGAACTGCGGGCGCTGGCCGAGATCGTTGTGGCAGCGGACTTCCCCTTCCTCGGCGCCTGCTACGGCATCGGGACCTTGGGGGGCTTGCTGGGGGGCGTGGTGGATCGGACGTACGGCGAGCCGGTGAGCTGCATCTCCGTCACGCTCACCGATGCGGGCCGCGAGGATCCGCTTTTCGGCGCCCTTCCTGCCACGTTTGAGGCCTTCGTCGGCCACAAGGAAGCCGTGGCCCGGCTGCCCGAGGGCGCGGTGTTGCTCGGCAGCTCGCCCACCTGTCCCGTCCAGGCCTTCCGGCTCGGCGCCAACGTCTATGCCACCCAATTCCACCCCGAGCTGGATGCCCAGGGGCTCTGCACACGCGTGGACACCTATCGCGACCACGGCTACTTCGACCCCAGCGAGGTCGACCGACTCAAGGCGATGGCCCATGCCAGTGTGGTCACCGAGCCGCCGCGACTGCTGGCGGCATTTGTGGCGAGGTACGCCGAGCCCGCCCAGGGGTTGACCTGAAGGTTCGCCGCGTCAGTAATCTCTTTCGCATGAGCAACCACGTCGACGTACTCATCATCGGGGCGGGTCTGTCGGGCATCGGAGCGGCCGCGCAGTTGACCCGAGAACAACCTCGGCGCAGCTACGCAATCTGGGAGGCTCGGGCGGCCAGCGGCGGCACCTGGGACCTGTTCCGCTATCCCGGAGTGCGATCGGACTCGGACATGTTCACCCTGGGTTACCGCTTCAAACCCTGGCAAGGCGGCACCGCCCTGGCCGACGGCCCGGCGATCCTCGACTATGTCCGCGAGACCGCGCGAGAGTACGACGTCGACCGGCACATCCGCTATGGGCACTCCGTGGTCAGCGCCGAATGGGATTCGGGATCGGCGTGCTGGACCGTCACCGCGCGGCACGACGACGAGGACGTGGTGATCACCTGCAGTTTGTTGTGGTCGTGCTCCGGCTATTACGACTATGACGCCGGCTACACCCCGGAGTTGCCGGGCCTCGACCGCTTCCGGGGCCTGGTCGTGCACCCGCAGTTGTGGCCGGAGGACCTCGACTATGCCGGAAAGCGAGTGGTCGTGATCGGCTCGGGCGCCACCGCCGTCACGCTCGTCCCGGCGATGGCCTCGACCGCCGCCAAGGTGACGATGCTGCAGCGCTCGCCGACCTACATCTTGCCGATGCCGCAGCGCGACCCGATCGTGAACGGGCTGCGCGCCGTGTTGCCCGAGCGCCCGGCGTACGTCGCTAGCCGCTGGAAGAACGTGATGATGTCGACCGGCATCTATCAGCTCAGCCAGCGTCGTCCCCAGGTCATGCGCAGCGTGATCCGGCGGCTCAATGCCCACGAGTTGCCCGAGGGCTATGACGTGGACACCCACTTCAATCCGACCTACGGTCCCTGGGATCAGCGGCTCTGCCTGGTGCCCGACGGCGATCTCTTCAAGGCCATCTCCAACGGGAGCGCCGAAGTGGTGACCGACACCATCGAAGGCTTCACCGAGCAGGGGATCACGCTGTCATCGGGAGCCGAACTCGAGGCCGACATCATCGTCACCGCCACCGGTTTGGCGCTCAAACCCTTTGGCGGCATCCGACTGGTGGTCGATGGTGGCGAGGTGAAGTTGCCGGAGACCATGTCCTATCGGGCACTGATGTTGTCGGGGGTGCCCAACTTCATCTTCACCGTCGGCTATACCAATGCGTCGTGGACGCTCAAGGCCGATCTGGTGGCCCAGTTCGTCTGCCGATTGCTCGACTATCTGGGCGGGCACGGTTATCGATCGGTCGTTCCAGTGCGCGACCCCTCGGTCGATGCCGAGCCGTTCATGGACTTCTCCGCAGGCTATGTCGTGCGCGCGCTGGACCTGCTTCCGAAGCAAGGATCGCGCGAGCCCTGGAAGCTCCGGCAGAACTATCTGCGCGACATCCGCACCATCCGCCACGGGCCCCTCAACGATGGCGTATTGAAGTTTGAGTGAGGGCGGCGGGATCGCGGGTTTCGCCAAGATTGTCGTTTTGTCATCGTGACCAGATAACGTTGCTCCCAGCAGCCCGCTCAGTCTTACCTCGGGCTCCCGCGCGGATCATTGCTCGCGCCCCGCACTTCGTGTGCGGCCACCGCTGACTTCATCTCTCGTCGCCGACGAGAACGGCCTGGTGAGACACCGACCGATAGCGAACCCATTCCCTTGTCTTCTGTTTCCTTTGCCGATCTTGGCGTGCCCGCAAAGCTTGCGACCACGCTCGCCCAGATGGACATCACCGTCCCTACTCCCATCCAGACCGCCACGCTGCCCGACTCGTTGGCTGGGCGCGATGTCCTCGGCCGCGGCCGCACGGGCTCCGGCAAGACCTATGCCTTCTTGCTCCCGGTGGTCGCCCGCCTCGCCGCTGATCGGCGTACGACGCGCAAGGGCGCCCCGCGTGCGCTCATCTTGGCCCCTACCCGCGAACTCGTCGGCCAGATCCATGCCGCGCTCGCTCCGCTGGCCGCCGCTGCCAACTTGACCACGATGACGATCTTCGGAGGGGTCGGCCAGAACCCCCAGGTGCAGGCCTTGCGGCGGGGCACCGACATCGTCGTGGCCACCCCCGGCCGTCTCGAGGACCTGATCGGCCAACGCCACGTGTCGATGTCCGATATCGAGATCACCGTGCTCGACGAAGCCGACCATATGGCCGATCTTGGCTTCCTGCCAGCGGTGCGCCGGTTGCTCGATCAGACCCCGACCACCGGTCAGCGGCTGCTCTTTTCGGCGACCCTCGACAAGGCGATCGACGTCTTGGTCAAGCGCTTCTTGCACGCGCCCAAGACGCACCAGGCCGACTCCGCGCAGTCGCCGATCGCGACCATGCATCACCACGTGCTGCACGTGGACCGGGCGCACCGCATCCCCGTGCTTGTCCACCTGGCGAGCGCGCCAGGGCGCACGGTTGTGTTCACTCGCACCAAGCACGGCGCCAAGGCGCTGGCGCGTCAGCTCAATCGCGAAGGGGTCACCGCGGTCGATCTGCACGGCAACCTGAGTCAGAACGCACGCACGCGCAACATGGACGCCTTCCATAGCGGCCGCGCCAGCACCCTGGTCGCGACAGACATCGCCGCGCGGGGCATCCACGTGGATGACGTCGCCCTGGTCGTCCATGCCGACCCTCCGGTGGAGCACAAGGCCTACCTGCACCGCTCGGGGCGTACGGCGCGCGCCGGTGCCGAAGGCACCGTCATCACGTTGATGACCGACGATCAGGTCCGCGATGTCCGCGCGCTGACCCGCGCCGCCGGCATCTCCCCGGTGACCACGCGCATCGAAGGACCCGCGCACCCGATGTTGGCGACGCTGGCTCCGGGCGAACGCGTCCTGGTGCCCGGCGGTTTGCCCGAACAAGCGGGAACCGGCTCTGATGGTCGCTCCGGCGGCCGTTCTGGTGGGCGCTCTGGGGGTGGCCGATCCGGGGGTGGCCGATCTGGTTCGCGCGCCGGGGGTGGGCGATCTGGTTCGCGCGCCGGGGGCGGGCGCTCCGAAGGGGGACGAACCGGTGGCCGCGACGCGTCCGGCGGCGGTCCCCGCGGATCGAAGAGCACAACGTCGGGCTCGACCTTCGCCAAACCCGCAGGGCAGTCGGCCGGGAAATCGTCTGCGAAATCGTCTGCGAAATCGTTGGGGCCCGCCCTCTCGACCCGCTCCGGCGGTCGCCGCGGAACCAACGGCGCAGCCCGCTCCCACAGCGCAGCCTCCTTCAGCTCCGGCCGTTGAGTTGGGCCTGCCTGCCCGTTGAGTTGGGCCTGCCTGCCCGTTGAGTTGGGCCTGCCTGGTTGCTCGCGGGTGCGGCTTCAACGCGGCGCGAGACGTAGAGTCACCGTCGTGCAGGCCTGGTTGCGGAGAGCGTTGTGGGATGTGGTCCCGCGCGATCATCGCGAAAGCCCAGCATCGCTACGTCGGCGTCAGTCGGTGACGGCGGTCTTCGTCATCATCGGCGCCGTCGTGTTGGCGCTGTCGCTGCGGATAGAGCCGGGCAACGGTTGGTTCTATCCCGCGACCTTGGCGCTGGCCGCAGTTTGGACCGTGGGTGCCTTCGCGTCGGGTCCGCTGCACCTCGGTCGCATCGCCGGGCCCGCGGGCCCGCGTCGCCCCTGGATCGAACCGATCCTGATCGGGCTCCTGCTCTCTGGCGTGTTCGTCGTGGGCGGGCTCATCGTGCGCGAAATCCCCGTCCTAGACGATCAGGTACGTCGGGTGCTTGAGCATGCCGATCAAGGGTCTGGCCCCCTCCTCGTCCTCATCACTGCCGTCAACGGAATCGCCGAAGAGCTGTTCTTCCGCGGCGCCGCCTATGCCGCGACTCCGCGTCATCCCGTGCCGCTGACCACCGCCGCCTACGCCGCCGCGACCCTCGTCACGGGCAACCTGATGCTCGCCTTCGCCGCCGTGCTATTGGGTCTGGTGGTCGCGCTGCAGCGTCGTGCCTCCGGGGGCATTCTGGCGCCCGTGATCACCCACGTCACCTGGTCGGTCACGGTGTTGTTCGCCTTGCCGGCGGTGTTTGGCTAGACGTTTGCGGCGCGATCGCGCTCGTCCAACGCGCGGCGTACCGCCTCGGCGTACGACATCGGCTCGCCCGGCACAATCTCGCGGATGGACTGTTCGCCGACCAGCACCTCTGTGCCGATCGAGTCGATCAGGTTGCGCCCGGTGGTGAGGTCGACGTCGGTGACGAGCGCGAGCCAGTACGACGACAGTCGCGGCGTCAAGACCGGGACTTGGAAGATCGGCATCCGTCGTCCGTCGCGGACCTGGGCGGCGATTTGGAGCATTTCGAGGTACGTCAGTTGGTCGGGCCCGCCGATCTCAAACACACGGCCGAACGCGCGCGGCTCATCGACGACGCCAACGACGTAGCGCACCACATCGGCGACCGCGATCGGTTGGGTCAAGGTGGCGGCCCAGCGAGGCACGATCATCGCGGGCAGGTTTTTAACGAGCTGCCGGGTCAACTCCCAGGAGATCCCGCCATGTCCGACCACGATCGCCGCCCGCAAGACGGTGACAGGGACTCCGCCGACTCCCAGGAGACTTTCGACCTCGCGGCGGCTGCGCAGATGCGGCGACAACTCCTCGCCGTCGTTGCCGAGACCGCCGAGATAGATGATCTGCCGCACTCCGGCCGAGGCGGCAGCGCGCCCAAAGGACTCGGCCGCCTGGGCATCGCGCTCCTCAAAGTCGGCAGAGTCCAAGGAGTGCACCAGATAGATCGCGACGTCGACTCCGGCGAGTGCGGGTGCGAGGGTGCTCGGGTCGGAAACGTCCGCACCCACGGCCTCGCCCGGCCCGTCGTACGCCGCAGGACGTCTGGTCATCGCGCGCACCGTGACCTCTCGGGCCACCAACTCGGGCGCGACGCGGCTTCCGATAAAACCCGTCGCCCCGGTGACCAACACAGTGGTGCCCGCGGACGCTGCCATTGCCCCACCCTAGGGGGCGCGTGTGCGCGCGGTGGCAGACTGGCGGGCGCCAGCCTCCTCAGGCTGTTTTGCGAAAGGGGCACGCATGCCAGAAGCCTTCATTTTCGACCACCTCCGCACCCCCAGGGGCCGGGGCAAAGCGACTGGGTCCTTGCACGAGGTGAAGCCGGTCGACCTGGTGGTCGGACTGCTCGACGAGGTGCGGGTTCGCAACGAGGGTCTCGATGTTTCCCGCGTCGACGATGTGGTTCTGGGGATCGTGACTCCCATGGGCGACCAGGGTGGCGATCTCGCAAAAACGGCGGCGCTGGCGGCGGGCTATCCGGAAACCGTAGCTGGGGTTCAGCTCAATCGGTTCTGCGCCTCGGGCCTGGAGGCGGTCAACCAAGCCGCTGCGCGCGTGCGCAGTGGTTTCGAAGATCTGATCCTCGCGGGCGGGGTTGAGTCGATGAGTCGGGTGCCGATGGGGTCGGATGGCGGCGCCTGGGCGATGGACCCGGCAACGGCCCTCCGCACCGGTTTTGTGCCGCAGGGGATCGGCGCCGATCTGATTGCGACGCTGGGTGGTTGGGATCGTCGGCGCGTGGACGAGTACGCCGCACAGTCGCACTTGAGGGCGGCCGAGGCATGGGCCGATGGCCGATTTGCTGACTCAGTGATCCCGGTCCGAGACCGAAATGGTCTCGTGGTGCTCGAGCGCGACGAGACGATCAGGCCGGGCACAAGCGTCGACTCGCTGGCGGGACTGAAGCCGTCCTTCGCGGAGATGGGGTCGCAGGCGGGCTTCGACGACGTGGCGCTGGAGAAGTACCACTGGGTCGAGTCGATCGACCACGTCCACCACGCGGGCAACTCCTCTGGCATCGTGGACGGTGCCGCGTTGATGCTGATCGGCTCCGCCGAGATGGGGGCGCAGCTGGAGTTGCGGCCACGGGCTCGGATCGTCGCCGCCGCCGTGTCGGGCGCGGATCCCACCATCATGCTCACCGGGCCGGCGCCGGCGGCGCGCAAGGCGCTGGCTCGGGCAGGACTTGAGGTCGGCGACATCGACCTCTTCGAGATCAACGAAGCGTTCGCTGCCGTTGCCTTGCGGTTCATGGCCGACCTCGGGATCGGCGAGGAGATCACCAATGTCAACGGCGGCGCGATCGCGATGGGGCACCCCCTCGGAGCGACGGGCGCCATGATCTTGGGCACGCTGGTGGACGAACTCGAACGACGGGGCTTGCGGCGCGGGTTGGCCACCCTGTGTGTAGGCGGTGGCATGGGTATTGCCACCATCGTTGAAGCGGTTCCTGGTCGTTGAGTTGGGCCCGCCTTCCCGTTGAGTTGGGCCCGCCTTCCCGTTGAGTTGGGCCCGCCTTCCCGTTGAGTTGGGCCTGACTGGCGGCGTACGACAGGGAAGCCCAACTCAACTGGCAGTGAAGCCCAACTCACCAGGCACGGAAGCACTAGCGAAGGAATCAGGCAATGAGCGAAAGTCCAGGGCAGAACGACGGCGAGTCGGACACGGCCGTCCGCTACCACCGCGACGGCGACGGGATCGTCACGCTCACTCTCGATGATCCAACCGTCAGCGCGAACACGATGAACGAGCTCTACCAAAGGTCAATGGCGGCCGCGGTCGCCAGGCTGTACGCCGAGGAGTCGGAGGTCACCGGGGTCATCATCACCAGCGCCAAGAAGTCGTTCTTCGCCGGCGGCAACCTCATTGAGATGATCACAGCCACCGCCGATGACGCCGAGCGCTATTTCGTCGCGATCGAGGCGATCAAGGCGACTTTGCGCCGACTCGAGGTCTATCCGCGGCCCGTAGTGGCGGCGATAAACGGTACGGCGCTCGGCGGTGGGTTTGAGATCGCGCTGGCCGCGCAACATCGGATCGCGGTCGACGATCCGCGTGTGGAGCTCGGGCTGCCGGAAGTCACCTTGGGACTGTTGCCCGGTGGCGGCGGCATCACGCGCGTCGTACGACTCCTGGGGTTGCAGCCCGCCTTGATGGACGTGTTGTTGCCCGGCACCCGTTTCAAACCCGATGTCGCCTTTGACAAGGGTCTGATCGACGATCTTGCTGCGGCGGAAGACCTGCTTCCGGCGGCTCGAGCGTGGCTGATGGCACACCAAGGTGACCCAGAAGCGGCCGCTAGCCCTTGGGATCGCCCGGGTTATCGGATGCCCGGCGGCACCCCCACGTCGCGCTCGTTGGCCCCCTTCATGCCGGCCTTTCCCGCGTTGTTACGCAAGCAATTGAAGGGGGCCGACTATCCCGCCCAGCGCGCAGTTCTCGCGGCAGCAGTCGAAGGTGCGGCGACCGACTTCGACACGGCTTCGCGCATCGAATCGCGCTATTTCGTCTCATTGCTGACCGGCCAGAACGCCAAGAACATGATCCAGGCGTTCTTCATCGATCTGCAGGCGATCAAATCCGGCGCGCTGCGGCCCAGCGGGGAGCCGCCGTTCACGCCAACCAAAGTGGCGGTGCTGGGGGCCGGGATGATGGGCGCGGGGATCGCCTATACGTGCGCGCGGGCCGGGCTCGACGTCGTACTCAAAGACCTCACCCCGGAATCGGCGCGCCGCGGCGCGGCCCACTCCTCCGGCCTACTCGACAAGGCCATCGCACGCGGGCGCGCCACCGCCGCGGACAAGGACGAGCTCCTCGCGCGCATCCAGCCCACCTCCGAGGCTGCCGACCTCGCGGGTTGCGATGTGGTGATTGAGGCGGTTTTCGAGGATCCGGCGTTGAAGGCGAAGGTGTTCGCCGAGGCCGCGGCGTACGTCGCTCCGGATGCCTTGCTCTGCTCGAATACCTCGACCCTCCCGATCAGTGGCCTGGCCACCGGGGTCGATCGGCCGGCCGACTTCATCGGGCTGCACTTTTTTAGTCCGGTCGACAAGATGCCGTTGGTTGAGATCATCCGCGGCGCCCAAACCGGGGACTCCGCGCTGGCCAAAGCGCACGATCTCGTGCAGCTCCTCCGCAAGACCCCCATCGTCGTCAACGACGGCCGGGGGTTCTTCACCTCGCGCGTGATCGGGACGCGGGTCAACGAGGCACTCAGGATGCTGGCGGAGGGGGTTTCCCCGGTTTCTATCGAAAGGGCCGGCACGCAGGCGGGTTATCCCGTCGGGCCGCTTCAGTTGTGCGACGAGCTCAACCTCGAACTCCTGGCCAAGATCGGCGCCGCGACCTCAGCCGCCGCCACGCTGGCCGGCGTACAGCTTCCCGACAACCCCGCCAACGAGGTGATCGCCAGGATGATCGCCCTCCGGCGACCTTCGCGCAAGGTGGGGCGCGGGTTCTACGAGTACGACGCGTCGGGTCGCCGCGAGCGACTCTGGCCCGGCCTTGCCGACGAGTTCCCGCAGGCGTCGGCGCGACTCCCGCTGGCCGACATCAAGGACCGGATGCTGTTCATCGAAGCCCTCGAGACGGCGGCATGTTTCGCGGAGGGCATCATCACCTCGTCGGCCGCGGCCAACATCGGTTCGATCATGGGGATCGGCTTTCCGCCCAACACCGGCGGCGTGGCCCAGTTCATGGCCGGTTATCTGGCACCCGACGTTGACGAGGGAGGAGGCGAGGTCGGCCTGGCCGCCTTCGTGGCGCGGGCCGACGAGCTGGCTCGGGCGTACGGCGAGCGGTTCCTTCCCTCGCCAGGATTGCGCGCGATGGCCACTTCGGGCGAGGGATTTCCTGCGTGAACTAGGGAGCCAGAGCGAGCGTCAGCAACTGCTGTCCGCGGGCCACGTCTCCCGACCAGGTCAGGCGCGGATCCTCCGCGGGCCGTCGGTGCCACAGCGCTAGGAGGACGTCGGCGGACGTGCCAGACAGAGTCGCTGCAGGCTGCCCCGTCCCGATAGTCCAGGCCCCGGCCCGGTCGGTGAGGTGAAGTTGGAGTCCGTCGGCGGGCATCGCCACCCGGCCCAGCGCCACCTGCCGCGGCCAAAACATCGTCACCACTTCGTCGACCCCGTCGGCGGCCAAATCCGGGTCCAATGCGGCGGGCTCGCCGAGGGCGCGGTGGAGGTCCCACCGATGGATCGAGTGTTCTTGGGGTTGGCGCCGCTGCCAAAACGCGACGGTGTTGTGTCCCTGCGCAAACGTCCACGTTGGCGTCGCCGGGTCGACGTCGAGTGCGGCCAGGACGAGGCCCGCACCTTCCGCGAACCACTCGAGGAGTTGCTCGTCGGCCGGGGGTTCCGGGGTGGGCGCATTGCCGTTGAGGTGCGTGATCGCATGGGCAACCCAGCGGTGCAGCCCGCCCAAATGGAGGGTGAGATCGCGCACCTTCCAGCCGGGGCAGGCGTCGATCTCGCTCGCCATCGACTCGGGTGAGGCGAGCGCCGTACCCAAGAGATCGGCGTACGCCGCCAGCTCGGCCGCAAGATGGCGGCGGTATTCGGATGCATCCACAGGCGCCAGTCAACACGACCAGGGAGGCCCAACTCAACGACCAGGGAGGCCCAACTCAACGGGCAGGGAGGCCCAACTCAACGGGCAGGGAGGCCCAACTCAACGGGCAGGGAGGCCCAACTCAACGGGCAGGGAGGCCCAACTCAACGGGCAGGGAGGCCCAACTCAACGGGCAGGGAGGCCCAACTCAACGCCGATCGGGCGATTCCTCTGACAAGTAAAGCCGGGTCGGGAAGACTTGCCGGGTGATTGATTCCCAGACTCCCCCCGTGATCGACGTCCGCGGGCTCCATGTGCGCTTCGGCGAGGTCGAGGCCGTGGCGGGCGTCGACCTGACGGCGTGGGCCGGCCAGGCCAGTGCGCTGCTCGGGCGCAATGGCGCCGGAAAGTCGACCACGATGCGCGTACTCGCCGGCGTGGTCCCGCCCACCGCGGGCAGCATCTTCGTCACCGGCCTCGATCTGCGGGCCCACCCCCTCGAGATCAAGCAGCGCACCGGCTATTGCCCCGATGTGGGCGGCCTCGTCCCGCGAGCTACCCCTTGGGAACATCTGCAGCTCTCCGCGCGCCTCCGGCGGATGGACGACTGGGAAGACCGGGCGCGCTCCATGCTCGAGCGTTTCGAGCTCGGCGACGTGGCGCATCGGGTGACGGCCGGGTTCTCGCATGGAATGGGCCGGCGCCTATCGGTGATCTTGGCGGCCTTCCATCATCCCCAGGTGTTGTTGCTCGACGAACCCTTCGACGGCGTCGATCCCATCGGGGTCGAGGCCACGTTCGAGGTGATCGCCGATGCACGGGCCCGTGGCGCGTGTGTCTTGGTCTCGACCCATCTGCGCGAGTTGGCGGTCGAAGCGTGTTCGAACGTCTTGGTGCTGCGCGGCGGGGAACGCGTCGCCACGTTGAACGCCGAGCAAATGATCGGGGAGGAAGGCGCCCGTGCCTACCGCTCCCTCCTTGACTAGCGTGCGCGCCGCTCGCCGAGCGGTCGGCGACGTACGGCACCTGTTGTGGTTTCGGGCGGCGACCGTACGCCGCAAGGGCGCGGCACGCCTGGTCCTCCTCGGCTTCGTCGCCATCACCGCGGCGTCGATGTTCGGGCCGGCCTACCTCCCCGGCGCCGGGGCGATCAACGAAACGGGTCGCGCCGCCGAGTTTCTGATCTTGTTGCCGACCGCGTTGGCCGGCATGTTCGTTCTGGCCGTGGTTTCCGCCGTCGCCTCCGGCGGTGGCCGGGAGTTGCTTTCTCACGAGCACGGAGTGGCCTACGCGGTGAGTCCCACGACCGACCACCTTGGGGCCCTGTTGTTGGCACCCCTGAACATCGCGTGGCTGTTGCAGACCTGGACCTTGTTCGGTGCGACTGCCTACGCATTGGGGCCCCAGCACCTCATCGGGGCTGAGTTGGTCGCCTTCTTGTGGGTGGTCGCGGCAACCTCGATTGCCCAGGTGATTGCCTGGACCATGGAGACGATCCGCCGCGGAGCGAACGGCATCGTGGTGGTGCGCGTGATGGGAGTCGTTGCTGGAGCGCTGGCCGTCTGGCTGCAGCTCGCGGGCCGGCTGACATCGGTCCTCGATCAGATCCCGACCACCCATGTGATGCTGGGGATGATCGCCGCGCGCGAAGGTCAGGTCACCCGCTGGGTGATCACGGTGTCCGCACTCATCGCGATCATCGCGGTGTCGGTGGTGCTCGGTGCGGTGCCGGCGCACCTCGCCGCGCGGCGTACTCCTCGCGACGAGATCCGCGCCGAAACCGGTGCCCGCCTCTCCCGCAAGACCCCCACTTCCGACCTGTTGATGTTGATCCGGATCGACCGCGGCTCGATTTGGCGCGCGGTCCCGATGCGCCGGGGCATGCTCGTCCTAGCCGTTGGCCCGGGCATCATCGCCCTGGCCGGCGACCTGCAATGGAACACGATGACGATCCTGCCGGGGCTCGTCGCCTCCGGAGGCGCTCTCCTCTTTGGTGTGAACGCCTGGTGTCTGGACGCGAGGGGGACGCTGTGGCGAGAAAGCCTGCCCGTTGACCCGGTGGTGGTGTTTCGGGCTCGCGCCATCGTGTTGGCCGAGTGGCTGATGGTCGCGTCGGGTCTCACGATCGTGTTGGCCTCGCTGAGGGCCGGACTGCCCGAGCCGCACGAACTCACCGCGTTGCTGTGCACCTGGGTGGTCGTCACCGTGCAGGTGGTGGGTGCCGCGCTGCGCTGGTCCAACCAGAGCCCTTTCTCGGTCGACATGCGCTCGGCGCGGGCCACGCCGGCTCCGCCTGTCACGATGGTCGGCTATTCGGCCCGCCTGGCGTTGAGTACGACCATGACGGGGCTGGTTTTCTCCGGTCTCGCGCGCTTGCCCTACTGGGATCTCTCCCTTGCGGTGGCTATCCCGTTCTTGGCCTGGTCGCTGGTGCGCCTTTCATGGGTACGCCGGGCCTGGGTCAACCCCTTCGAGCGCGCTCGTGTCGTCATGACGGTCGCGGCGTAAGGCCTCCCAACTCAACTTGGTGAGCACGCCCAGGCTCACCAACCCGGTGACGGAGGCGACGGCTGCGGCCGCGTCCACGCCGTCTGTCGTGTTCCACCCGATCACGGCCACGACGGTGGTGGCCGCGGGGGCCACGAGGAAGACCAGGTGGCGCCACGGTTGGCGTGGAGCAGCTCCGAGCGCGAGCGGTGTGCCCGCCGTGCGCTGGCCCAGCCGACGCATGATCCAGACCGTCAGTGCCAGCACGGCGGGCAGGGCGAGGTACAGCGGGTTGAGCGAGCTCACGGCGAGCAGCGCCCAGGTGCCGGTGGCCAGGGCGGGCGCGGCGAGCAGCACCCAACGCTTCGGCGTCTCCAACGTCTCGATCCGATCCAGGATCACATTGGCTAGCGGCACCACCAATCCCCAGCCGCAGAGGTACGCCGCAGTCGTGATCGCCCCCGGCATGAGGTCACGCTCGATCGGCCAATAGAGCGCGAACGCCCCGGCGCCCAAGCCGAGCGCGACCCAGGCGCCCACTTGCATCCGCAGCGGCCAGCGGGCGCTGGTTCGGCTCAGTCCGAGGACCCCCAATCCGGTCACTAGCGCGTGCCAGGCGAGGGGTGTCCACACGAGCTGGAAGGGGAAGGCCTCGTAGATGGTGCCGACCACAACGCCTTCGACGAGCCAACCCGTGATGGCGCCCCCGAGGAAGAGGGCCGACCAGCCGCGCACCCCGGTCATCAGCACTGCTGACAGTGCCGTGGCCACGCAGATGGTGTAGGCGACCCAGGTGTAGAGCAGCCCCAACAGGGTCAGGTCGTCGGGTGGCGCGGACCAGAAGAAGTTCTCCGAACCCCAGGTGGCGATCAGCCCAAGCGCGGCGGCGACGGCGGCGTACTTTCGCATGCTTCCACCCTGGCCCTTCCCTGGAGACTTGTCCCTGGGGGATTCCCATGACCTCTCCCTGAGAGATAGTCCGCCACGGTTGACACCATTTCCGAGGCGCAAGTGGTGCTTTGCGCGGCGGACTATCTCAAGGGGGAGCCCGGAGCGGCTAGGGTGACCCGTCGACCGGACAAACGAAAGGGGCTCGCGTGAGGGACTATCTGCCGCGGTACGCCGCCTACTATGCCGCGGCTCTCGTGGCGGTGACCGTGGCCTATGCGGTCCTGAATCTGAAGAGCGGCGGCGGGGTCGGCCTGGTCCTCCCTGGGCTGGTCGCCATGTCGATCGGCGACCGCTTCGCCCGGGAAACCGGTGACGTGCCCACTGACGATGAGCGCCGGAGTTTTGCTCAGGGCGCCCTGCTCGTGGTGGCCGTGGTGCAGATCGCCTTCCTCGTGATCGGCGCCCTCTGGATCGCGGCCTCCTCCGGCCCGGAGGGAGTGCGCGCCCGGATTTCGGATGGCCTGGAGACGGTGCCGCCCTGGGGTTGGTTGCTGATCGCGCTCGGATCCCTGGCGCTGTCGTGGATCGCGTCCTATTGGGGCGTCGGCCTGGGCGCCCGCTCATACATCCGCAAGCAAGACAAGGGTCGCTAGCGCGTTCCCCGGAACGTGGGCCGGGCCCGGGGTTGCTGAGATTCGGTGTGTTGTACGTCGGCGGGGTGCTGTTGCTGGGCGGCTATCGCATCTAAGGCTTGGGCTGCTCGATCACCACGGTGTTCATGATCTTGTCTGCGAAGGTCTGGCGCTTGGGGTCCCACAACGGCCAGAGATAGCCGATGTCACACGGAACGCTGTCGACGATGTGTGCCAGCTGGCGCACAAAGGCCATCCCGGCCCCGATCGGCTGACCGGTTTGTTCACTGATCAACCGGATGCCCATGGCGCCCTTGCCGATGCTGTAGCCGGTGCCGCCCCCCTTGATGCAGGTGTTCCACACAAAGGCGGCGAGTCCCAGGACTAACCCAACCAGGATGAGCCCGATCGCGGCGCCGCTGAAGCTGCCGACGTTTTGGACTTCACCGGTGACGGGATCAACGGTTGCATCGTCGACCACGTTGGCGATCGCCATGAAATAGCCGATGTAGGCAGGTAGGGAGGCGATGCTGACGAAGATGGAATCAATCAGATAGGCACCCACGCGCTTGCCCCAGGAGGCGTACGCCGCGGGAGGCAAGCCAAAGGCAGGCTGGCCGTAGGGCTGCCCGCCGTACGCCGGTTGGCCGCCGTACGCCGGCTGGCCGTAGGCGGACGGATCCTGCCCCCCGTGTGGATCGTAGGGATTCTGATGTGGGTTGGGGTCAGTCATTCGTTTCTCCTAGAGACTCATTCGGGATCTGACCCCACACTCAAGAAGGTCCGACTTAGCCGATCCGGATCATCTTCTTGTTGACGAACTCGTCGGCGCCGAAGCGACCGAGCTCTCGCCCCGACCCGGAGCGCTTGACACCGCCGAAGGGGAGTTCGGGGCTGTCGGCCGCGACCAGGTTGATGAAGACCATGCCGGCATCGATCTGATCCGCCACGCGCAGCGCCTGATCGGGGTCGGTGGTGAAGACGTAGGAGCCGAGACCAAACGGGATGTCGTTGGCCAACTCGATCGCCTCGGCCTCCGAGGAGACCCTGTAGACCTGAGCGATCGGGCCGAAGAGTTCTTCTCGGTAGGCGTCGTTGTCTTTGGTGACACCGGTGAGTACGCCGCCCGGGTAGAACGCTCCGTTGGGCTCTCCGCCGGACGTGAGCGTGGCGCCTTGGGCGACGGCGCGAGAAATCTGATCGGTCAGGATCTTGGCCGCGTTCTCTGAGACGAGCGAGGAGAGCACCGTGTCGGGATCGTTGGGATCGCCCACCTTGGCACTGGTCACGGCGGTGGTGAACTTCTCGAGGAACGCGTCGTAGAGATCCTCGGCCACGATGAAGCGCTTGCCGGCGTTGCAGGCCTGCCCGTTGTTGTCCAGGCGGCAGGTCACGGCCGCCTCGACCGTGGCGTCCAGGTCGTCGGTTGAGAGCAGGATGAAGGGGTCGGACCCGCCCAACTCCAGCACGACCTTCTTGAGGTGACGGCCGGCGATCTCGGCGACGGCCTTGCCCGCCCGCTCCGAACCGGTGAGGGAGACGCCCTGGATGCGGGGATCGCCGATGACGTCGGCGATCTGCTCGTTGGAGGCGTAGATGTTGACGTAGGCCCCAGCGGGGAAGCCGGCGTCGGCGTAGATCTGTTCGATCGCGGCGGCCGACTCGGGGCATTGCGGAGCGTGCTTGAGCAGAATCGTGTTGCCGATGATGAGGTTGGGTCCGGCGAACCGAGCGACCTGGTAGTAGGGGAAGTTCCACGGCATGATCCCGAGCAGCGCACCCAGCGAGCTGCGCCGCAGGACGGCCGAGCCTTCGCCGCCATAGATGAGGTCGATCTTTTCGTCGGCCAAGAAACCGGGTGCATGATCGGCGTAGTAGTCATAGATGTCGGCCGAGAAGTCGACCTCGCCGAGCGCACCCTCGATGGTCTTGCCCATTTCTCGGACGATGATCGCGGCGAGCTCCTCGCGGCGTTCGCGGTGTAGTTCGGCGACCCGGTGGATCAGTGCTGCCCGCTCTGCGGGCGTGGTCGATCGCGACCACGACGAGTGTGCCGAGTCAACGGACGCGACGGCGGCTTGCAACTCCTCATCGGTGATCGTGGGGTAGGTGCGCACCGTTTCGCCGGTCGCGGGATTCACAACTGCATACAACGACATGGGATCTCGTTTCCTCGTGTGCTGCGTGGCTGACCGTCTGTGCGACGACACGCAATTCTGATGCGATCAGTCCACACCTTAGTGTGGTCGGCCCGATTTAGCGCCTGGGGATCCGCTGCGGATTTCTGCAACTGGCTGGGGGCGCGTGGCGCCGTCGGTGGCATGGGTCATCATGGTCCCCATGTCTGCTGAGCTTCCGGTCGTTGCCAAGTCGCGGTCCTCCAGGCGGTGGGTCTTTCCCGCTGTCGTGGCCCTGTTGTGGCTGGTGATCGGCGGGCCGTTAGGTGCCTTCGCGGGCAAGCTTGCCGAGGTTCAAGAAAACGACAACGCGGCCTACCTGCCTCGAAGCGCGGAGTCGACCGAAGCGCTCGACGTGTTGCTCGGTTTCCAGGAAGAGGAGACGTTTCCCACCACGATCGTGTTCTTCCGCGAGGGAGGGCTCACCGACGCCGACAATGCCGCAATCCAGTCGTACGCCGCGGAGTTGGCCGACGTCAAGAACGTGGTGAAGGACGGGGTGAGCGACCCGATTCCCTCGGGTGACGGCAGCGCCGCCCAACTGATTGTGCAAACGGCCGGCAGCGAAGGCGAGGAGGTGACGGAGGCCGTCTCATCGATGCGGGACGTGATCGTCGATCCCCCCGACGGGCTCACCGCCCTGGTGGGCGGCCAAGGGGGCATCCTCGGGGACTTCATCGTGGCCTTTGGCGCCATCGATGGCGTGTTGTTGCTGGTGGCGTTGGCAGTCGTGCTGGTGATCTTGTTGATCGTCTATCGGACGCCGATTCTGCCGCTGATCGTTCTCGGCGCCGCGATGTTGTCGTTGGGGGTGGCCTCGGCCGCGATTTATGCGCTAGCTAAGGCCGATCTCTTGACTGTGAGTGGCCAGAGCCAGGGGATCCTGTTCATTCTGGCGGTCGGCGCGGCCACGGATTACTCCCTCCTGGTCGTCGCGAGATTCCGTGAGGAGTTGCGTGATCATGAGTCGCGCTTTGACGCCATGCGAGTGGCCTACAAAGCCGCCTTCGAGCCAATCCTGGCCTCGGGTCTGACGGTGATCCTGGGACTCTTGTGTCTCCTGCTGAGCGACTTGGCCTCCCTGCGCGGCCTGGGTCCCGTGGGCGCCATTGGAGTCGCGGCGGCCATGTTCAGTTCGTTGACGCTGCTGCCGGCGGCGTTGGTGCTCTTCGGACGCGTGGCCTTCTGGCCCTTCATGCCTCGCTTCGGTTCGGAGCACACCGACACGAAGGGGTTGTGGGGAGCGCTGGCCAGGCTGATCGGGCGCCGCGCCCGATTGGTGTGGGTGGTCACCTTCGTCGGTTTGCTCGCGGCGGCCACGATGATCACCACGCTCAGGGAGGACCCAGTCCCCCAGACCGAGTTGTTCCTCACCGAGGTCGAATCCGTGGAGGCGCAGAAGATCATCGATGCCCACTATGAGGCAGACAACGCCAGCCCGATCCAGCTCGTGGTCCCCGAGGACGATGTTGCCGCGACGGTCGAACTGGTCGCCGCACATCCGGGCATCGCGGAGCCCTCCCCGCTGGGTCTCCCTTCGGTGTTTGCTGTGCCTGAGGGCGCCGACTTCGCCAAGCCGAGGATCATTGACGGCAAGGCAATCGTCTTCGGCACGCTGTCCGACGCCGCCGACTCCGAGGCAGCGGCCGAGACGGTGCGGGCCTTGCGTGCCGACCTCGATGCCTTGGATCCCGACATCTTGGTGGGTGGCTTGACCGCCATCAACATGGATGTGCGGGACACCACCGACAGAGATCGCCGGATCGTGATGCCCGCTATCTTGCTGGTGATCTTCATCGTGCTCGCCCTTTTGATGCGCGCGATCGTCGCGCCTGTGCTGCTGCTCATCGCCAATGTGTTGTCCTTCGGAGCCACGATGGGGATCAGTGCGTTCTTGTTCAACCACGTGTTCGACTTCCCCGCGTCGGACCCGTCCACGATGCTCATCGGGTTCGTGTTCTTGGTGGCTCTCGGCATCGACTACTCGATCTTCTTGATGACTCGCGTGCGCGAGGAGTCGATCAAGCAGGGCACTCATCCCGGAATTCTGAAGGGCCTCTCCGCCACCGGTGGCGTGATCACGTCTGCAGGCATCGTGTTGGCCGCGACCTTCGCAGCCCTCGGCGTGATCCCGATCTTGTTCTTGGCCCAGATCGGCTTCATCGTGGCGTTCGGGGTCCTGTTGGATGCG
Source organism: uncultured Actinomycetota bacterium (assembly GCA_963814245.1). GTDB lineage: Bacteria > Actinomycetota > Actinomycetes > Propionibacteriales > Nocardioidaceae > Nocardioides. The sequence goes on along the minus strand of CAWFBY010000001.1, from coordinate 136,590 downwards.
CTCATCGTGCGCTCGTTGCTGGTCCCGGCACTGGCTTACGACGTGGGACGCGTCATCTGGTGGCCCAGCAAGCTGTCCCGAGAGGGCGACCACGCCGATGCCGAAACCACAGCGATGCTCAAAGCCTGATCCCCGAGTCGGCGCTAACTCACCCCCGGAAGTCCCCGAGTCGGCGCTAACTCAGGTGTGGCTGCTCAAAGCCGGGCGCCGAAAACACCACTGCTGGACGTCGAGATAGCCCGAGTCGAATCCGGCCCGCGAGTAGGTCAGATAGAAGTGCCACATCCGCCGGAACGTGTCATCGAAACCCAAACTAGCGACGTCGACGCCCAGGAAGCGTTCGTCCCACAGGCGCAGCGTCTCGGCATAGTGCCGACCAAAGCTGAACTGCCCGTCGGCGACCAATCCGGCCTCCTGTGACACCTGAGTCAACAGATCGGGGGAGGGGAGGAACCCGCCGGGAAAGATGTATTTGTGGATCCAGGTGAAGGTCCCCAATGTCTCGAGCATCCGCTCATGGGGCATCACTATCGCCTGGATCCCTGCCAGCCCGCCGGGCTTGAGGCGATCGCGGATCGTGTGGAAGTAGGCCGGGAGGAACTCGTGTCCCACCGCTTCGATCATCTCCACCGAAACCACGGCGTTGTATTCACCCGTGACCGCGCGATAGTCCAGCAGGTCGATCGTGACCGAGTCGGCGCAGCCAGCGGCTAACACCCGTTCCTGCGCCAGGGTGCGTTGTTCGCTCGACAGCGTGACTGAGTGCACGATCGCGCCACGTTGAGCCGCCCGGATCGCGAGCTCGCCCCAGCCCGTGCCGATCTCCAAGAGGCGCGTCCCCGGCCCGACCCCGGTCACGTCCAAGAGGCGATCGATCTTCCGCGCCTGCGCGCGGGGCAACGTGTCTGACGTAGCCCCCCGTGGCTCGTCCCCACCCTCGAAAAGGGCGGCGGAGTAGGTGAGGGTCTCGTCGAGGAAGGCCGCGAAAAGGTCGTTCGACAGGTCGTAGTGGTGGGCAATGTTGGAGCGCGTGTTGGCCTCGCTGTTGCGGTGCGCCGTGGGGTGCCGGGCGACGTACCACTTGCGTAGCCGCTGCCAGGAGGCCGGCACCAGCGTGCCGATCTCGCCCGCGAGAGTCGTCAGGAGCTTGGCAAGATCGGGCGAATCCCAGGCGCCCGTCATGTAGGACTCACCGAAGCCGATGAGGCCGTCGCGCCCGATCCGGGCATAAAACTCATCGGGGCGCACCAGCACGATCGTCGGGACCTCGGCCACCGGACCCTGCGTCGCACGCCACTCGGGGGCGACGAGGACGCGGATGCCAAACCGCCCCACCACCCCGGAGAACAGACGTTTCGCGACGGCGGCGGAGACGCGCGTGCGCGGGCCCGTGGGCGCGGCGAATAGGCCGGGCCAGGCGTGGTCGCGGCGTACTTCGATGTCGGTCATCTGTCCTCACCTGTGGCTGGATGAGCCGGGCGGGGCCGCACCGGCACACGTCGGGCCCACAGCCATATCCCGTGGGCCCGGATCAGCCCCGACCCGAGCAATGCGGCGGGGGCGGCGCGCAGCGGCGAACGCTCCGTGCGCTGCCCGGACAGCGACGCGGAGAAGACCTGACCGTCATCGGTGCGCAGGGTCACGGCGATCTGCAGACGGTCCGTCGGCACGGGTACGGCGAGGTCGTAGGTGCCGTCGACTCCGTGGAAAGGCGAGACGTACATCTGCTTGGGGGTCCGCGCTCGGCCCTGCTCATCGGGGTGCACGAGGTAGGCGTGGCGGTCGCCGTAGGTGTTGTGGACCTCGACGATCACGGCGGCGAGAGAGCCGGCCGGGTCAAAACACCAGAACACGCTGATCGGGTTGAAGCAATAGCCAAACGCGCGGGCGTTGGCGGCCAACAGGACCCGACCTCCGTCGAGTTCGAGGTGGTGAGCGCGCAGGAAGTTTTCGACATTGGCTCGGAGGCTGAGGTCGGGGTCTCCCAGATGGTCGCGAGCCTCGAAGCGCGCCAACGCACCATGGTCGGGGAGCCGGTCCAGATCGACGAGCCAGGTGTGGTTGTGGTGGGTGAAGGTCCGGCGAAAGGGAGTACGCCGCGTGTGCCGGATCGTGGTCGCGAAGATGCCCGGCCGGGTGGTCGCGCGGCGATCAGTCGAGGCCCAGACCGCGCCGAAATGCTCGGCCGCAGCCAGCCCGGAGCGCGCGCCGTCCTCGTGGAAGCCCCACCCGTGGTAGGCGCCGGCGAACGCCACTCGGGTGGTGTTGAGCTCGGGAAGCCGCGCCTGGGCGGCCACCGAGGCGGGCGTATAGAGCGGATGGGCGTACTCCATCGTGTCGATCACCTTGGCCTGGTCGACCAGATCGGTCCCGCCCAACGTCACGAGGTAGGCGGTGTCGGTGGGCAGCCGTTGGAGGCGGGTCAGGTCGTAGGTCACCGTGACCGGGTTCGCGGCGTTGGCGCGGCGGAAGTAGTTCCACGAGGCGCGCGCGCGCGGATGCCGGGGCAGGATCTGGTCGTCGGTGTGCAACTGAGCGAGGTTGGTGGAGTAGGGCATCGCTGCGAGCACCTCTTGTTGCTCCCGGCTCGGCCGGGCCAGCATGGCGAGGGCCTGATCGGGATGAGTGGCGATCACTACGGCATCGAAGCTCTCTCGCCGCCCGTTGCCGTCGGTCACCTCCACGCCGGCATCGGTTTCGAGCAACGAGGTGATCTTGGTGCCGGGCCGCACGTCCGGCAGCTGGGCGACAACGCGGGCGACGTACTCCCTCGAACCTCCGGTGACCGTGCGCCATTGAGGCGATCCGAAGACCTGCAACATGCCGTGATGTTGGAGAAACGTGAACAGATAGCGGGCCGGATAGTCCAGCGCGGTCCCCGGATCGCAGGACCACACAGCAGCCACCAGAGGCTCCATGAAGTGGCTGCGAAACAGGGACGAAAAGTGGCCGCGGTCCAGGAAGGCGCCGAGGGTCTCCTCGTCTCGAACCGGGCCTGTCGAGGCGACCAGTGCGCGGCGCGCCGCGCGGTGGAATCGGGGGATTTCGGTGAGCAGACGCAGGTACGCCGGGCGGGCCAGGTTGTGCCAGGACGGGAAGAGGCCGCGCGGCCCCAGCGCTCCGGCGTACTCCAGCCCCGTCGGATCGCAGCGCACCGACAAGGACATCTCGGATTCGTGGGTCTGCACGCCCAGGTCGGCGAAAAGGCGCAGCAACACGGGGTAGGTGCGCTCGTTGTGCACGATGAAACCCGTGTCGATCGCCAACTCGCCGACCTGGTGGGTGTCGGCGTGCCCGCCGAAGCGTGCGTCGGCCTCAAACAACGTCACGCGCACCCCGGAGGAGTGCAGCACATGGGCCGTCGTCAGCCCGGCAACCCCGGAACCGATCACCGCGGCGGTGCGCGGCAGGGGGATGTCCTGGCTCATGCGAGCGGCTCGCCTTCGGTGAAGTTGAACAAGGCGATCGGCTCGGTCGTCGGTTGATCCGAGCCTCCCTCGGGCTCGACGGTGATGCCGGCCCCCGTGGCGGCCGACGCGTCGCCGTCGAAAACAACCGTCTGATCCGCGCGCATGGGCATCAGCCCGGCAGGCGTGAGCGAGCCATCGGGGTGCAGCAGCCACAGTTCGTAGACCTTGCCGGTGGGCGGAGGAGCCATCTCGGAGGTGGTGATCACCGCCTGGCCCACGGACGCGGAGTGCAGCACCGTTGCCGTGGCGCCGTCCGGGAAGGACAACGTCGTACGCCGCGCGTCGTCGGCCTGCTTGATCAGCTCGGCCGCGGTGGGCGGCGGTTCGTCGGCCCAGGGCTGCCACACGCTCACGCCCACGCCGAGCAACAACGTCACCACGGCCGCGACCAGGGCCGGAATCCAGCGCCGCCGGGGTGCCGCTCGATGGCTCGTGGGGGTGAGGGGAGGGAGTGGGCGGACGGTGTCGATGCGGGCCAGCACGCTCGCGCGCAACCGAGCCGACGGCACGCCCTCGTTCGCAACCAGGTCGGGCAGCGTGCCGGCGGCTTCGCGCAGCGAGGTGACCTCGCCCTGACATTCGGCGCAGGCCGCCAGGTGGCGCTCGAAATGGGCGCGCTCGATCTCGTCGAGAGCGTGCACCGCGTAGGCGCCGGACAATGCGTGGATGTCGCTCATGCCACCGAACCTCCTACTCCCATGGAGTCGCGCAATCTGATCAGGCCGTCGCGGATCCTGGTCTTGGCTGTTCCGATCGGCAGATCGAGCATCGTGGCAACCTCGGTGTGGGTGTAGCCGCCGAAATACGCCAATTCGATCGCCTCGCGTTGTGCATTGGTCAGGGCCTCCAGCGCGCGGCGTACGCGCTGGGCTTCGAGCGAAGCCGCGACCGCCTCCGCGGTGCTGTCGTGAGCCACGGGCTGATTGCTGTGATGGTACGACGCGTCGCGGCGTGTCGCTGCCTCGGCTTGGCGCACCCGATCCACCGCGCGGTGATGGGCCATCGTGAGAATCCAGGACTGTGCGCTGCCACGGGTCGGGTCGAAGCGAGCGGATGTGCGCCACACCTCAAGGTAGATCTCCTGGGTGACTTCTTCGGCCTGAGCTGGGTCGCGGACCACCCGCAGCACCAGGCCGAACACGCGCCGTACGGTCGCGTCGTACATCTCGGCAAACGCCGCGGCTTCCCCACGTGAGCAGCGGCGCAGCAACTCGCCCAGATTCGGGTCCGTGCCGGGCCCGCCCGATGGCGCGCGCGACTGCGCCGGGACGCCTCCTGAGGAGGCGCCGGATCCGGTGTCGTCGTCGGGCGTGGCCATAGGGCCCATCCTTGCCGACTACCTCCCGTCTGGGTTCGCAATCGGGGGTGATTCGGAGCCGTTGCGTCGGCGGATGGGATTGTTCGGAAACTATTTTTGAGTCCTTTCGGTGCGCGCGTGGATACTGGCGGAATGAGCACCTTGAGCCCAGACGAGGTATTTGCCGCCGACCTGACCGAGTGGAGGTTGCTCGATCGCCACCTGCAGGCGCACTTTGAGACTCGGTCGTTTGTGGTGGGGGCGGAGTTTGTGGCGCGCATCGCGCAGACCGCCGAGGAGCAGGGCCACCACCCGGAAGTCGATGTGAGGTATGCGCAGGTGCTGGTGGCGCTCAACAGCCACGATGCGGGCGGCGTCACCGATCGAGACCTGGCGCTCGCCAGAGCGATCAGCGCCATCGCGGCGGCGTTGGGAATCCAGGCGCGCCCCGAGCTGACGCACCGGCTCGACATCTGCATCGACACCGCGGACCCGGCCCTGATCACTCCCTTCTGGCTGGCCGTGCTCGGCTATACCGATCGGGGCGGCGGTGCGTTGGCCGACCCGATGCAACAGCTCCCCGAACTGTGGTTCCAAGACATGGATCCGCCGCGCACGGAACGCAACCGGATCCACTTCGACGTGTGGGTGCCCCACGATCGTGCCGGGGAGCGGGTGGCCGCCGCGCTGGCCGCCGGGGGCCGGCTCGTTGCCGACGACGAGGCGCCGAGCTTTTGGGTGCTCGCCGACCCCGAGGGCAACGAAGCGTGCCTGTGCACGTGCCTGAGTCGTGGGCCAGCAGATGGGTGAGTCGCCCGTCGAGCTGGTGTCTTACGAGCTTGACGATGGCCTGGCCACCCTCACCCTGGATTCGCCGCACAACCGCAACGCGCTCTCGCAGCAATTGCTTGAGGATTTGCTGGCCGGGCTTGCCCGAGCGGAGGCGGACCCCGAGGTCGGGGTGGTGTTGGTGGCGGCGCGGGGGCCCGCGTTCTGCTCCGGTGCCGACTTGTCGGAGGCGTCCTCCGGGGAAATGTCGGAGACGGCGACCCTCATCGTGGAGGCCCAGCGCCGCATTGTGGCGCTGGAGAAGCCGGTGGTGGCCCGCGTGGCTGGTGCCGTCCGCGCCGGCGGGATCGGGATCGTCGCAGCCAGCGACATTGCGATCTCGGACGAGGGCGCGACGTTTGCGCTCACCGAGGTGCGGTTGGGGTTGGCGGCAGCGATCATCTCGCTGACGGTTCATCACCGGATGAACCCGCGGGCCGCCTCACTCACCACGCTGGGTGGGGAGACGTTCAACGGCGCCCAAGCTGCCTCGTACGGACTGGTCACCGAGGCCGTTCCCGCCGACCGGCTCGACGAAACCGTGACCGACATCTGCCGGTCACTGGCACTCGGGTCGGCGCAAGGCCTGCGCGAGTCCAAACGGCTGCTCAATCGCGATCTACTGCTGCGCATCGACCGCTACGGGGCCGATCTCGCGGAGATGAGCGCCCAGTTGTTTGCCTCACCCGATGCCCAAGCTGCCATGGCGCAATTCCTCGCCGGAAGGAACCGACCTTGACCGCCGACCTGTCGCAGTTTGAACCCAAGCGGTGAAACTGCGACGGGTCGGAGGTGTCTCCGGCGGGGCGGCCGGGATAGAGTGGGGAACTTGTCAGCAACGCGGCCCCGGCGGGGTCGGCAACCTCACACGGGGGACCAGGAGTGTCGGTGTCAGACGACGTCGAGCAGCGCGAGATCACGGCTGAGCAAGAGTTCGTGGACCGCGTCTACGTGCAGTTGGAGAAGTCGGCCAAGGCCGCCCAGCAGCTCGCCCGAGAAGGGCACGGCCGCGCCCATCTGGGCCACGAGGGTGGCCTGGTGGAGCGCGACGCGATGGTCTTCCAGGCGGCCAAACGCATCGCCCAATTGGACGCCGCCCACGAAGGTCTGGTCTTTGGGCGACTCGATCTGCTCCCCGAGTTGGACCCCGCGCCCCGCTACATCGGCCGCATCGGCCTGCGCGATCAAGAGCGCAACTCGCTCCTGATCGATTGGCGCGCGCCGGCAGCTGCGGTCTTCTATCAAGCAACGGCGGCCGAGCCGCAATCGGTCGTACGCCGCCGCGTGTTGCGCTGCGCATCCGACAAGGTGGTCGGGGTCGAAGACGAACTGCTCGACGCTGCCGCGGAAACGGACCTGCCGATCGTGGGCGAGGGCGCCCTGATCGCCCAGTTGTCGAGGGCCCGCGACCGATCCATGCATTCGATCGTGGCGACCATCCAAGCCGAACAGGACCGCGCCATCCGCGCCCCCGGCAAGGGCGTGGTGGTGATCTCGGGGGGTCCCGGCACCGGCAAAACGGTCGTCGCGTTGCACCGCGCGGCGTACCTCCTCTACACCGATCGGCGCCGCTACGAAGGCGGTGGCGTGCTGATCGTGGGGCCGTCGGGCGTGTTTATGCGCTACATCGAGCGCGTCCTGCCATCTCTGGGTGAGACCGCGATCGCGCTGCGTTCGTTGGGCGAGGTGGTCGACGGGCTCAAGGCGTTCCGCCACGACGAGCCGCGGGTCGCCGACGTGAAGGGGTCGGCGAGGATGGCCGAGCTGATGCGGCGTACGGCGCGGCAACAGGCCCCGGAAAGCCCGCGCGACTACCGCATCTTCTGGCGCGACGATGTGATCATCCTCGATCCACGTCTGCTCGGCGCGATTCGCCGCAACCTGATGTCCCATGGGCCGCGCAACCGGCAGTTACCGCGCGTCGCGTCGGCCCTGTTGGAGGCGATGTGGAAGCAGGTGCGGGGCGAGCGTGGTCGCGAGCGGGGCCGTGACGCCTTTCACGACGAGATGCTCGGGACGCAGAGTTTCCTCGACTTCGCGGTCGCCTGGTGGCCGCCACTCGATGCGCCAGCGGTGTTGGCCTGGCTCCGGCAGCCGGAGTTTCTGGCCCGGGTGGCGGAGGGGGTCCTCACCCATGAGGACCAGCGACTGCTGCTCAAATCTTGGTCGGACGCGACGATGCCGAGCATCGAGGACGTGCCCCTGCTCGACGAACTGCGTTATGCCTTGGGTGACATCCCGGCCCGGCACGAGGACGACCACGAGCTCGATGATCACATCGGAGCGGACCTCCAGGAGCTCACTACCGCGTCGGATCGGGAGTACGCCCCGACCGGCCGGCCGTGGGCGCCACCCACGCATCGCATCGAAGACGACGGCTTCGCCCACGTGCTCATCGATGAGGCCCAGGATCTCACGCCGATGCAATGGCGGATGGTGGGTCGTCGCGGCCGCGCGGCGTCGTGGACCATCGTGGGTGATCCTGCCCAATCTTCGTGGCCCGCGCCCGCGGAGGCGGCGACCGCTCGAAGGAGCGCCCTGGACGGCAAGGAGGTGCACGAGTTCCACCTCTCGACCAACTACCGAAACTCCTCGGAGATCTATGCCTACGCAGCGGCGTACGCCCAACGCGTGGGCCTCGACGCTGACCTGCCGACGGCCGTCCGCTCGACCGGGACCGACCCGGAGGTGATCAGCGGGACCGTGGACGTGGAGGCGGCTACGCGCGCAGCCGTACGCCGGATCGCCGACCAGGTGGGCGGCACCATCGCGATCGTCGTCTCGGCGGCGCGCCGAGCCGAGGTCAACGCGTGGTTGGCGGCGTGGCCGGAGTTTGCCGACGACGCGCCCCATGCGGGGTCCGTGTCGACCGACTCCCCGGCGGGCGAGGACCGCATCGTGGTCCTGAGCGGGCTCGACACGAAGGGGTTGGAGTTCGACGGCATCGTGGTGGTGCGGCCCGAGGAGATCGAGGCCGAGTCGGCGACCGGCCGGGCCACGCTTTATGTCGTCTTGACCCGGGCGACCCAACTCCTGACGATCATCTCCTAGCAAGTCACGCATCGGACACTCACCCGCCCGACGCCGTCAGTCGCCGTAGGGTTTCCTCATGTCCCCCCAGAGCAACGCCCGTGCCGCCTTCGACGACCTGATCGGTCTCGAGGCCTGGGCGGCGATCCGGTTGCGCGACTCGGCCACCGTGACCCTGGTTGGCGGCACCCGCACTGAGGTCGACACCATCCTGGATGTGCCGTTGGAGCACGGGCCGCCGGCGCCGGGGCGACGCTTCGACCGGCTGGTCGCGATCCCCTTCCGCCAGGTTCGCGAACGCGGATTTCGGGCCCACGACGATGGTGCGCCCCTGGTCGTGGTCACGGTGGACACCGAGTTGGAACTGCCGATTGACGACGTGCTGGCCGCGTTGCCCGAGGTGCCGCTGGACTTCACCGATCCAGGTGGCTTCGAGACACCCGATGACGACTACGCGAAGGTCGTCGAGGCGATCATTCGCGACGAGATCGGTCAGGGCGAGGGCGCCAACCTGGTGGTGGGCCGCAACTTCCGAGCGGTGGTGGCGGATTGGGATGCCGCCAAGGCGCTAGGGGTCTTTCGGCGGCTGTTGGCGCGCGAGCGCGGAGCCTATTGGACGTTTTGCTTCTTCACCGGCGATCGCTATTTGATCGGCGCGAGCCCCGAGCGTCACGTCAGCGTGACCGGTGGCGACGTACGCATGAACCCGATCTCCGGTACTTTCCGCATCCCGCGCGACCCCGAGGTCGACGTCAAGGCCGCGCTGCTGGACTTCTTGAAGGACGAGAAGGAGATCTACGAGCTCTTCATGGTCGTCGACGAAGAGCTCAAGATGATGTGCGACATCTGCAACGAGGGCGGGCAGGTGCTGGGCCCGTTCCTCAAGCCGATGACCCACTTGGTGCACACCGAATATCTCCTCGCCGGGCGGACCAGCCGCGATGTGCGCGAGGTGCTTCGCGACACGATGTACGCCGCCACGGTGACCGGCAGCCCGGTGGAGAACGCCTGCCGACTGATCGAGCAATATGAAACCACCGGTCGTGGCTATTACGGCGCGGCGCTGGCGCTTTTTGGTCGCGACGCAGCGGGGGAGCCCACCGCGGACTCGCCCATCGTGATCCGCACTGCCGACGTGACTCCCGACGGCCAGCTTCGGGTCACGGCCGGGGCCACCTTGGTGCGAGATTCCGTGCCGGCCTATGAGGTCGCCGAAACCCACGCCAAGGCAGGCGGGATCCTCAGCGCGTTCGGGCTGGTCGCGCAGGCCGGGGCGCCCGCTGCCGGGATCGAGGAGTTGGCGCGCGACGAAGATGTGCTGATCGCCCTCAACTCACGCAACCATCGGCTTTCGAAGTTCTGGCTCACCGATCAGGGCGGGGCCGCGCCCGACGCCAGGTTGCGCGGCAAACGAGCGGTGATCCTCGATGCCGAGGACGACTTCGTCAACATGTTGCGCCACGTGCTGGGCGTGTTGGGTGTGTCGTCGGAGGTGGTGCGGCACGAGGACTACGTGGCGGGGGCGCTGGACGGGTTCGATCTGGCCATCGTCGGCCCCGGCCCCGGTGATCCGCGCGACGGCGATGATCCCAAGATCGCCACCGTGCGCGCGGCGGTCGATGAACTTCTCGCTGCAAAGCAGCCGTTCTTGGGGGTCTGCCTGGGTCATCAGACCCTGTGTCAGCGACTGGGGATCGAGCTGGCCTTTAAGGACATCGTCTTCCAGGGCACCCAGTCGCCCGTGACGATCGACGGTCGCATCGAAAGGGTGGGTTTCTACAACACCTTCGTCGGGCGGGTCGACCCGAGCCAACTGGGCGACGTGGGCGTCGTACACCTTGACGATGGCATCACTGTGCAGGCGGATCCGGCCACCGGCGACATCCACCTGCTCGCCGGCCCACATTTCCGGGGCATCCAGTTTCACGCCGAGTCGATCCTCACCGAGCACGGCTATGACCTGATCCATCACTTGGTGCGCGACCTGCTCCCCTGACGATCCACCGTCGGGCGGGGTACCTTGTGGCGGTGGCAGTCCCCGACGTGGTGGTGGTCGATCATCACGATTCTTACACCTGGAATTTGGTGCATCTCATCGCTGGGGTGACGGGGCGACTGCCGCGGGTGGTGCAGCACGACGAGGTGAGCGTCGAGGAGGTGCTGACGCACTCCCACGTGGTGTTGTCGCCCGGACCCGGCCACCCGGCCGTGAAGGCAGATTTCGCCGTGGGTCGAGAGGTGCTCCTCGCGGGCACTCGCCCGGTCTTCGGGGTCTGTTTGGGCATGCAAGGCCTCGTGACGACGTACGGCGGCACCGTGGATCGGGTGCCTCCCGGACACGGAGTGCTGGCCTTGGTCGGCCACGACCACTCCGGAATCTTCGCGGGGATGAGCGCCCCGTTCCGCGCCGTTCGGTATCACTCGCTTGCCGCGCTGACCCTGCCCGCCTGCCTGCGCCAAACGGCGATCGATGAGCACACCGGCCTGATCATGGCCGTCGCGCATCACGACCTGCCCCAGGTGGGCGTGCAGTTCCACCCCGAATCGATCTTGTCCGAACATGGCGCCGATCTCGTGGCCAACTTCTTGGGGTCCTCATGACCGACGCGGCGAAATACTTCAGCGACGTCGCGGCCGCTCACGCCCGATGTTTCTGGCTCGACGGGGGTGGCGCGCGGGAGTGGTCCGGGCGGCGCTCGATGATCGGCTGGCTCGCCGACGACGACCTCTCCTTGTCGTACGACGCGGCGCTCGGCGTCGTGACGCGGCACACGGCGGCCGGACCCGAGCCGGCCGGCGATGACATCTTCGCCGCCCTCGAGCGAGAGCTCCAAGATGGCCCCCCGGAGGCGCACTGGGTGGGCTACTTCGGCTATGCAGCGCGGCCCGACCTGCCGGCCCGACCGGACCCTCACCTCCCTGACGCGGTGTGGATGCGAGCTCGCGATGTGCGCTTTTTCGACCACGAGTTGCCTGATCCGGCTGCTCGCCCCACGCTCGGAGCGTCCGGCGCCGACTGGTCAATCGACGAGGAGCCACCGGACGACTACGCCCGGGCGTTCGCCGAAGTCCAGGACCAACTGCACGCGGGCAACTCCTATGAGGTCAATCTGACTTATCGCCTCGAAACCACGAGCGAGCTGACTCCCGCGGAGGCCTACCTGCTCCTCAGGACGATCAACCCGGCGCCCTACGCTGGCTTTCTGCAACACGATGTCGAGGGAGCCCGCGCCTGGCTGTTGAGCTCATCGCCCGAGCGCTATGCGCTGATCGACTCCGCACGGGTCCTCGAAACCAAGCCGATCAAGGGCACGACACCCCGGGGCGCGACGGCGGCCGAGGACGAGCGGTTGCGGGAGATGCTGGCCACCGATCCGAAGTTCCGCAGCGAAAATCTGATGATCGTCGACCTCCTCCGCAACGACGTGGCGATGGTCTCGACTCCCGGCAGCGTGGAGGTCACGGCGCTGATGGCCGTGGAGTCCTACGCGTCGGTCCACCAGCTGGTGTCCACCGTGCGCGGCGCGCTCGCCCCCGAGATCACCCCCGTCGGTGCGCTGCGTTCGTTGTTTCCGGCCGGGTCGATGACGGGCGCACCCAAGCTCCGCACGATGGAGATCATCGACGCCGTGGAAGCGACGCCCCGCGGGGCCTATGCGGGGGCCTTCGGTTGGATCGCTGCCGATGGCAGGGCCGACCTCGGCGTGGTGATCCGCAGCGCGATGAGCAACGGCGACGGGGTGTGGCGGATCGGCACGGGGGGCGGGATCACGGTGCGATCGAACGCGACCGAAGAGTACGCCGAGTCACGGTGGAAAGCCGACCGGCTGCTGCGGGTTCTGGGGCATCTGGCTCAGCAATAGGGGCCAGGGTCGCGCGTCCGGGCAGGGCCATGGCCAGGCGAGCTCCGCCGCCGGGGGCAGACCCGGCGCTCACGGTGCCGGCATGGCGTTCGGCGACTTGCTTGACGATGGAGAGTCCCAGGCCCGAGCCGGGCATCGAGCGCGACTCTTCGGAGCGATAGAACCGCTCGAAGACATGGGGCCGATCGGCTTCGTCGATGCCGGGACCCTCATCGTCGACGGTGAGCTCACCGTCGATCAGCGCCACCCGGATGGTGCCTCCAGGGGGGCTCCATTTGGCGGCGTTGTCGAGGAGGTTGGCTACGGCCCGCTCGAGCGCACCGGGATCGCCCTTGACCCACCATGGCGACATCTCCCACTCGAAGGTCAGCCCCGGGGCACGGCGGCGTACCCGCTCGACGGTGCGCGAGACCACCTCGCTCACCTCCACGTCATCGACCACCAGGGTGGTGGGTTCATCGCGCGCGAGCTCCATCAGGTCGCCGATCAGGGTGGTGAGCTCTTCGATCTGCGCGCGTACGTCGCTCAACAGCTCCGAGCGCGCAGCCCGTGGGAGACCACCCGAGACGTCGGACTGGGTCAGCAGGTCGAGATTGGTGCGCAGCGAGGTCAACGGCGTCCGCAGCTCATGACCCGCATCGGCGACCAACCGGCGCTGCCGATCGCGGGACGCGGAAAGCGCCGCCAGCATCTGGTTGAACGCGGTGGCGAGGCGGGCGATCTCGTCGTCGCCGTCAACGGCCAAAGGGGCGAGGTCTTCGGTGCGGGCAATGCGCTCGACATCGGAGGTGAGGCGACGCACCGGCCGGAGACCGTTGCGCGCCACGGCCCAGCCGGCCAGCCCGGCGACGAAGACCCCTAGACCGCCGAAGGTCAACATCACGAACGCGAGCTTGCCGAGGATCTCCTCCTGAGGAGCCAGAGGTTGGGCCACGACGAGCGCGTGTTCGGAGTCGGTGCGGACGGTGGCCACGCGATATCGCTCTCCGTCGGCTGCCTCGATGGTGCGCAACGAGCGCTCTCGGGTGCCCTGGGCGACAGCAAGCTCGGGGGTCCCGAGTTGCAGCAGTGGCCCGGTGTCGTCACCCGTGGCCACGCTCCTGTCGGCGCCGATCAAGATCACCCGCACGTCCGCCGCCCCCAACATCCACGACGGCACGTTGCGGGTGGCGGCGGCGGAGATCGTGGGTGCCTGAGCCGCCTTGTTGGCCCGGTTGAGCAGCGACTTGTCGAGGCTCGCCTGCAGTTGCATGCGCACCGTCATGAAGGCACCGAGCGCCAGGAACGCCACCGACAAACCCACGGCGATGGTGGTCAGCAGCGTCACTCGCGAGGCGAGTGACCGGCGGTACTGCCACAGCGAGTTGTTCACGTTTCCTTCAACACATATCCCACGCCGCGCACGGTGTGCAGCAGTCGGCTTTCGCCTTCGGCCTCGGTCTTGCGGCGAAGATAGCCGACGTAGACCTCCAGCGAATTGGCGGTGGTGGGGAAGTCATAGCCCCAAACCTCGTCGAGGATGAACGCTCGCTCCAGCACCCGCCGCGGCCGGCGCAAGAACATCTCGAGCAGCGTGAACTCGGTGCGCGTGAGCTCCATCGACCTGGTGCCCCGGCGGACGTCCCGGGTGGCCAGATCCATGGACAGGTCGGCAAAGGAGAGCACTTCTTCGGCCGAGCCGTCGGAGGGTACGACGCGACGCAGGAGGGCGCGCAGCCGGGCCAACAACTCCGCCAACGCGAAGGGCTTGGTGAGGTAGTCGTCGGCGCCCGCGTCCAGGCCTTCGACCCGATCTCCGACGGCATCCCGAGCGGTGAGCACCAGGATGGGCACATCGTTGCCGGCTTTGCGCAGCGCACGCGTGGACTCGATCCCGTCGAGGCGGGGCATCATCACGTCCATGATCACCACGTCGGGGTTGGCCAGGCCCATGCTGGCCAGGGCTTCGGCGCCGTCGGCGGCGACCGCAACGTCATAGCCGTTGAACTCCAACGAGCGCCGCAACGACTCGCGAACCGCACGGTCATCGTCGACGACAAGAACGCGAGGTTTGGGGGTCGTCCCGGCGGAAGTGGCGCTCACCCGGCCAACTCTGCCAGGCGTGCCTGAATCGTGCCTGAGAACACCTCCGCGGAATCCGGGTGGGCTAGCGGTATTCGGAGGCCGCCGCAGCCGCCCGCGCGGCGTACCCGCCCCCGAACAGGCAGGCATGCACCAGCAAGGGGAAGAGCTGGTGCAGCCCGACCCGCTCCTGCCATCCGTCGGCAAGGGGCGCGGCGTCGTCGTACGCCTCCAGCACCCGACCCAGGTGGGGCAGGCCGAAGAGGGCCAGCATCGCCAGGTCGGTCTCGCGGTGGCCACCATGGGCAGCCGGATCGATCACCCACACGTGACCGTCGGCGCCCCACAGCACGTTGCCGTTCCACAGGTCGCCGTGCAGCCGAGCGGGCGGCTCGAGGGGGACCAGGTCGCCCAGCCTGCTCAACGCGGACTCGATCAGCTGCGTCCGGGAGTCGTCGATGAGCCGCTTGTCGCGGGCCAGGCGGAGGTAGGGGCGCACGCGCCGCTCGGCGTAGAACTCCGCCCAACTGTCGGTTGGGTTGTTGGCCAGCGGCAGCAGCCCGACGAAGCCGTCGTCGCTGAAGCCGTACGCCGCCGCACCGGCGCGATGGGTCGCCGCCAGGGCTCGGCCGAACTCGCCGGCCATCTCGCCCGTCGGTTTGCCGGGTTCGACCCAGCGCACGATCACGCACGTGTCGTCGGCACCGAGCAACTCGGGCACCGCCACCCCCGGGACCGAAGCAAGCCAGCGGAGGCCGCGCACCTCGGCCGCGAAGAAGCCCGCGGGTGGATGGGGGAGGGTCTTCATCAGTGCGGTGGTGCCGTCGGAGAGGCGCAGCTTGGTGGCCGTGGCGATGCCGCCCGACACCGGCGCGGTCGCCACAACGGCGGTGCCGAGCAGGTCTTCGGCACGCCGGGCAACCGCGGGTTGCCGGGTCATGTGCGCGCCAGCCCCCGGGCAAGTTGGTCGACGATGTGGCGACATGTGCGATCGATCATGGCGAGCACCTCCCGAAATCCTTGCGCTCCACCGTAGTACGGATCGGGCACGTCTCCGCCAGCCTCGGTGGGATCGAAGTCGCGAAACAGGCGGATCCGGGCCAGGTCTTCCTCACTCGCACCCCGCAACAGAGCGGAGTGGCGCAGGTCGCGTAGGTGTCCGGAGTCCATAGCGAACACCAGGTCATAGCGGGTGTTCCAATCGCGCGGGAGTTGCTGTGCGCGGTGCCGGGTCGGGTCGAAGCCGGCATCGTGGAGCACGCCCGCCGACCGGCGGTCCATCGGGTCACCCACATGCCAATCTCCGAGGCCGGAGCTGTCGACCACCACTCGGGAGGCGAGGGTTGGTGTGATGAGGGAAGGGTCCCGAAGGTGGTGGGTGAGCATGACCTCCGCGGTGGGTGAGCGGCAGATGTTGCCCGAGCAGACGAAGGTGACGGCGTAGGTGCCGGGCCCTGGGTGATCCGGGGCCTCCTCCGTGGAACGGGGCGCGGGCACAACGACATGGGTGCGACGTTAGTCGTCCTCGTCGACGACGAGCCCGATGAAGCCGTTCACGAGTGTGATGACCAGGGAACCCAGGAGGGCCGCCCAGAAGCCGTCCACGTGGAAACCAACATCAGCCTGACGCGCGATCCACTCAGTGAGGAGCAACATCAACGCGTTGATGACGAGCAGGAACAGGCCGATCGTCAAGATGATGAAGGGCAACGAGAAGAACTTCACGACAGGCTCGACGAAGATCGACACGAGGCCGAGGATGAAGGCCACCGCCAGGACGGGGAGCGCCTTCTCTTGCCACTGCTCGGCTCCCGAGGAGGGGCCGTCGAAGTAGATGCCGTCGATGAGCCAAGCCGCAACGGAGACGGCAACGGCATTGGTCAGGAGCCAGACGAAGAATCGCACTCCTTGATCCTAGCCAGGTCGCGGGATCCGGATGCTCAGTCGTCTTGGGGAGCGTGGAAGAGCGCCTCGCGGATCGCGACCTCGGCTCCCGCGAGGTGGTGTTCGAGGTCGGTTGCAGCGGTGTCGATCTCGCCGGCTTCGAGGAGCTCCAAGAGATGCGTGTGGGAGCCCGCCTGATCATGGGCGTTGCGTCGGATCCGGTCGATCTGGGCGAGAACGACGCGCAACTCCGCGATGAGGGATTCGGCCATGGCGACCAGTCGTGGGGAGCCGGTCAGCGCCACGAAGGAAAGGTGGAGGGCGAGGTGGCGTTCGTTGAGTTGTTGGTACGACGCCCCGGCGGCCACCGCTGCGGCGTACTCATCAAGCGATTGGCGTACGCCGGCGCGCGACTCGGGCGTGGCGCGGCCCCAGTTGCGCACTCCCGCGACCTCCAGGACCGCGCGAGCGCGCACCACGTCGGTGACGGAGTCGGTGTCGGGTGCGGCAACGGACACGCCTCGATTGGGCTCGCGGACCGCAATTCCTTCGGCCACGAGGGCACCCAGGGCCTCGCGCACCGTGGAGCGGGCCACGCCCAGCGAATCGGCGATGGCGACCTCGCGCAGCGGCGTACCAGCTTCAAGTTCGCCCTCGAAAACGGCGCGCCGCAACTCGTCGGCAACCCGATCCACCGTGGAGGAATGGGTCAAGGTGAGCGACTGAAAGGGGGAGTCGGGGGCGTCGGTCATGGGGCCATTGTCGCGGTCAGCGGCGCCAACGTGTCGCACCGACTTGCTTGGTTTTGACGACGGACCCACAATATCGCTCAGATTGTCCGACAATCAGGCATTTGCCGGCTAGACTACGCACAGCCGCCGGCGTACGGCTGGCGGCGTCGCGCGAGCCAGCCGCCCTTGATCGGCGGCTAAGAACGAGGAGCAACACATGGGTGAGACGTTGGCCTGGGGAAACCGCTATCTGGCGGTTGAGCCGACCCACTTTCGGGTCGACTATCAGATCAATCCATTCATGGATCTCGCCAACCAACCCGACGCCCAGCTCGCCCGCCTCCAGTGGGACGCGATGCTCGCTGCGATGACCGGCCACGGCGCGAGTGTCGAAACGCTTCCGCAACGCGCCGACGCCCCCGACATGGTCTATGCCATGAACCTCGGCCTCGCGTTCACCGATGCGGTCGGCGCATCGCGCGCCGTGCTCAGTCATATGCGGTTCCCCCAACGACGGATGGAGACCAGTTCCGCTGAGCAGTGGTTCCTGGCTGAGGGGATGTTGACGTCGTACGTCGGCCGCGACGGCGTTGGCGCGCACTTCGAAGCCGGCGACGCGTTTCCCTTCGGTGATGCGTTGCTCGTGGGCTACGGGCCGCGCACCGACGAACTCGGGCTCAAGCATCTTGCGAAGGGGCTGGATACCCGGGTCCGGGGATTCCGGATCACGCATCCGGGGATGTACCACCTCGACCTGGCGTTCTGCCCGCTCACCTCGACCCGGGCGATCGTGTGTCCCTCGGCGTTTGACGAGGAGTCGGCGGCCGCTCTGTTGGCGCTGATCCCCGAGCCGCTGATCATCACCGAGGCTGAGGCTCTCGAGACCTTCTGCGCGAACTCCATCGTGATCGGCTCGACCGTGATCATGCCGGCCTGTCCCGATCGCGTGAGAGATCAGCTCGAGGAGTGGGGGCTGACGGTCGTGCTGCTCGACCTGTCCGAGTTCCACAAGGGCGGCGGATCCATTCGCTGCCTCACCAACCCCCTCGACCTGCAGGTCGGCCGGGACCTCCCCCACGTGCCGGGTGGCGAGGTCCTCCTCCCCACCTGTTGAGTTGGCCCTCCCTGCCCGTTGAATTGGGCCTCCCTGCCCGTTGAGTTGGGCCTTCCCGGGGGTTCTGGGCGCCTGGGAGGAACCTGGCGAACCGTGGCGAAACCCCTTTCGGTCCGTGGAATTGCCGCCAGTTAGGCCCAACTCAACAGGCAGGCAGGCCCAACTCAACGGGAAGGGAGGCCCAACTCAACGGGAAGGGAGGCCCAACTCAACGGGCAGTTAGGCCCAACTCAACGACGCGGGTGGCACCGGGAACTGCGCCCCGGTACGTTGGCCCCATCGACGTAGGCACCATCCCTGCGTACGTCGTACCCACTTCGACTCGGCCTTAGCGGAGACCCCGCCCGGTCGGATGAGGCAAGGAGTACACGTGACCCACCAGGCAGACCCGGGCCCAGATCTAGCGCACGTCTTCGGACCCACGCACCACGAAGCCGGCCCCGATCTCATCCAGTTGCTGACCCCCGAAGGCGAGCGGGTCACTCATCCGGAGTTCACCTTCGGTGCCGGCCTCGATGCGGAGGCCGACGCGGCGATGGTCCGCTCGCTCTACCGCGACATGGTGTTGGTACGGCGCCTCGACGTCGAAGCGACCGCGCTGCAGCGTCACGGAGAGCTCGGCATTTGGGCGCAACTCCTGGGCCAGGAGGCCGCCCAAATCGGCGCCGGGCGAGCATTGCGCCGACAAGACCACGTCTTCCCGACCTACCGCGAGCATGGCGTCGCATGGTGCAAAGGAGTGGATCCCCTGGTCCTGCTGGGCCTCTTCCGGGGCATCGACCACGGAGCCTGGGACCCGCAAGAAACCAACTTCGGGCTCTATTCGATCGTGATCGGCGCGCAAACCCTGCACGCCACGGGTTATGCGATGGGCGTACAACGCGACGGCGACATCGGCACCGGTGACCCGGACCGCGACACGGCGGTTATCGCACACTTCGGTGACGGCGCCACCTCCCAGGGCGATGTCAACGAAGCGTTCATCTTCGCCGCCTCCTACAACGCCCCGGTCGTCTTTTTCTGCCAGAACAACCAGTGGGCTATCTCCGAGCCGATCGAGCGACAGACCCGGATCCCGCTCTATCAACGCGCGCTCGGGTTCGGCTTTCCCGGCTTGCGGGTCGACGGCAACGATGTGTTGGCGACGTACGCCGTGACGCAAGCGGCCTTGCAGCGGGCCCGCGACGGGCAGGGCCCCACCTTCGTGGAGGCCTACACCTATCGGATGGGCGCGCACACCACCACCGATGACCCCACGCGTTATCGGCTCTCCGATGAACTCGAGACCTGGAAGCTGCGCGACCCGATCGCACGTGTGGAGGTCTATCTCAAACGCAACGGCCTCGCCCCCGAGGCCTTCTTCTCCGACCTGGCGGCGGAGGCCGATGACTTGGGGGCTCGGCTGCGCGACGGCGTGCACGCCATGGTCGACCCCGACCCGCTCAGCGTGTTCGACCACACCTACGCGGAGATCACCGCAGAGCTCGCCGCCGAGCGCGCGTCGTACGCCGCCTACTTCGCCTCGTTTGCCGATGTCGCGATCGAAGGAGCCCGCTGATGACCACCACGCGGATCACGCTCGCGAAGGGGCTCAACCTCGGGTTGCGCCGAGCCATGGAGGCCGATCCCAAGGTCCTCCTGATGGGCGAAGACGTGGGCAAACTCGGCGGCGTTTTCCGGATCACCGACGGACTGCAGAAGGACTTTGGCGAGGATCGGGTGATCGACTCGCCCCTTGCCGAGTCGGGCATCGTCGGCACCGCGGTGGGGCTGGCGTTGCGGGGATATCGCCCGGTCGTGGAGATCCAGTTCGACGGTTTCGTCTATCCCGCCTACGACCAGATCGTGTGTCAGGTGGCGAAGTTCCACTTCCGCAGCCAGGGCCGCCTCAGGATGCCGATGGTGATCCGGATCCCGTTTGGGGGCGGAATCGGCGCGGTGGAGCACCACAGCGAGAGCCCCGAGGCGCAGTTTGCGCACACTCCCGGGCTCAAGGTGGTGGCGTGCTCGAACCCCGCCGACGGCTATTGGATGATCCAGCAGGCCATCGCCAGCGACGACCCGGTTATCTTCTTGGAGCCCAAGCGCCAGTACCACGCTGAGAAGGCTGATCTCGACGACAGCCTCACCCCTGATCCGCTGTTTGCCTCGCGCGTGGTGCGCCGGGGCGGTGATGTCACGCTGGTCGCCTATGGACCGACGGTCGCGACCTGCCTGCGCGCCGCGGAGGCCGCCGCCGGTGAGGGCATCTCACTGGAGGTCATTGATCTGCGTACTTTGTCGCCGCTGGACCTGGGGCCAGTCTTTGAGTCCGTACGCCGCACCGGCCACGCCGTCGTGGTCCACGAGGCCCATGTCAACCTCGGGATGGGCGCGGAGGTCTCGGCCCGGATCACCGAGGAGTGCTTCTATTCGCTGGAGGCTCCGGTGCTGCGCGTGGGCGGTTTCAATACGCCCTACCCGCCGTCTCGGATCGAGGAATTCTTCCTGCCCGACCTCGACCGAGTCCTCGACGCGGTCGACCGATCGCTGGGCTTCTAGGGGGCATCGTGGCTGACTATCTGTTGCCCGACGTGGGCGAGGGCCTGACCGAGGCCGAGATCGTGTCGTGGAAGGTCAAGGTTGGCGACGTGATCGCGATCAACGACATCGTCGTTGAGATCGAGACCGCCAAGTCGCTGGTCGAGCTCCCTTCGCCGTACGCCGGAACGGTGGCGGCGCTGCTGGTTCCCGAAGGCCAAACCGTGGCGGTGGGCACGCCGATCATCTCCGTGGTGTCGGCCGACGAGGTCGTTGCACCGGAGGTCCCTGCGGCCCTCAGCGCGGCGGCCCCGGTGATCGATACCAACGTGCCGCCGACGGGCGAGCAGAACACCACCCTGGTGGGCTACGGCCCGCGCGAAGTGGCGGTGGCGCGGCGTCCCCGGCGAAGCGAGGCGGCGCCCATCCCAGCAACGCCGGCAACGGCGCCGGCGGCCCCCACCGCGGTGGTCAATGCAAAACCCCCGGTGCGCAAACTGGCCAAGGACACCGGCGTCGACCTCACCGTGCTCACCCCAACCGGGCCCAACGGCGTGATCACCCGGGCCGACGTGGAGGGCGCGAGGTCACTGTCGGCTCCCATGGCGACGACACCTTCCTGGGCGTCCGCAGGAGAGCGCGAGACCCGCGAGCCGATCAAAGGGGTCCGCAAGATGATGGCCACGGCCATGGTCTCGTCGGCCTTCTCCGCGCCGCATGTCACCGAGTGGGTAACCTTCGACATCACCCGGACGATGGAGTTCGTCGAGCGACTCAAAGACAGTCGTGAGTTCGCGGAAGTCAAGGTCTCACCGCTCCTCGTGGTCGCGGCGGCGACACTCCTGGCGTTGCGGCGGACGCCTGAAATCAACTCCTTCTGGGACGAGCAGGCCCAGGAGGTCGTGGTCAAGCACTACGTCAATCTCGGCGTCGCAGCGGCCACTCCTCGTGGGTTGGTCGTGCCCAACATCAAGGACGCCCACGCACTCAGCCTGAGCGCGCTGGGAGCGGCCCTGACCGACCTCACCGCGACGGCTCGCGAAGGGCGCACCCAGCCGGCGGACATGGCCGAGGGCACCTTCACGATCACCAACGTCGGGGTCTTCGGGATCGACTCCGGAACCCCCCTCATCAACCCGGGCGAGTCGGCGATCTTAGCCGTCGGAGCGATCCGCAAACAGCCGTGGGTCGTGACCAGCGGCGGCGTCGACCAGGTCGTCGTACGCCAAGTGACAACGCTCGCTTTGTCCTTCGACCACCGGCACATCGACGGCGCGTTAGGGTCACGTTTCCTCGCCGATGTCGCCGGAATCCTTGCCGATCCGGCAACCGCGATGCTTTTCTAAGCCATGACGACCACCGGGTCACTCGAGCTGATCCCCCTCAATCATCAAATGATCGAGGCTCGGTTGGCCTCCTCCGAGTTCACCCTGGTGGTGCCGCTGCAGCGCGGCGAGCGCGCGGTCACGTTTGGCGTTGACTGGCCCGGCGAGGCGTTGGCGATGTTCCCCTCGCTGGTGCAATTCCTCGATGCCGACGAGTGCGTCAGAGGCACCTTCGTGATGGTCGATGCCGACAC
The DNA here is from genome assembly GCA_963814245.1 of uncultured Actinomycetota bacterium. Taxonomy (GTDB): domain Bacteria; phylum Actinomycetota; class Actinomycetes; order Propionibacteriales; family Nocardioidaceae; genus Nocardioides. The sequence continues at coordinate 114,213 of CAWFBY010000001.1, read as the reverse complement.
CGGCGAGGCGATCGGGCTGCTCGGGACCAAGGGGCCGCCCGATGAGCAGCATCGGGTGGAGATTGGGTACGGCGCGATTCCGCACGCCCGCCGCCAGGGGCACACCACGCAGGCGGTGCGCAGTTTTGTGGAGGCGTTGCTTGCCCAACCGGGGGTCGACCACGTGATCGCCCAAACCTCGGTGGGCAACGTGGCGAGCCAGCGCGTGTTGGAGAAGGCCGGCTTCGTGCGAGTCGGAGAGGGTGAATTCATCGAATGGCAGACGCCGTAGCCGAGGTGGAGGCCTATCTCGCGGGATTCCCTGAGCCGGCCCGGGGGGTGTTGCGCGAGATCAGGCGCACGATCTTCGACGTACTCCCCGATGCCGGTGAGACGATCAGCTATCACATCCCGACCGTGACCTTGGGCGGCAAGAGTCTGGTGCATTACGCCGGGTGGAAGCACCACGTGAGCCTCTATCCACTGCCGCCCGAGCTGATCGAAGCCGAGCCCTATCTCTCCGGTGCCGCCACCGCGAAGTTCCCCCTGGCCAAGCCGATCCCCTATGAGCTGATCGGCAGGATCGCCCTCGCGTTGGCGCAACGCCAATGACACGCGCATCGGCAGGCTCTGTGCTGCAAGGCCGGCGCTTGATGGTCGCGGGTGTGCTGGTCGCGATGGCGGTATTCACGGGCTGTGGCGACACCTCCGACGCGGGAGACTCCGCGGACGAGGCAGCGACCGCGCCACCAGGGTTGAGCGCGCTTGGTCGTCGCGTACTGGCTGAGGTTGAGGGAGCCGCGGAACTGCCCAATCAGCAGGTGCTGATTCCTCGCCCTGTGGGTGAACTGCCTCTCACCTTTGAGCAGCTGCATCCTGCGGTTCCGCCCGGTGAACTCCTACACATCGAGCCAATTGCGGGATTGCGAGAAACGGCCGGCGTCACCGATTTTGCGCCAACCGCGTTCCCCGAATGGCTGTATGGGCCGATAGATGAACGTGAACGCGGTGAGGCCGTGGAGAACGAAAGCTTGCCGCGGGGTACTCGCGCTGAGGGGGTCGTGGTCGATCTGGGCGCTAGTTCGCTTGCCTGTTGGAGGCCCTCCGATCAGGCGGACCGGGATTGTCTGCCGGTGCTCACCGCGGAAGTTGACGGGCACTGGCGCGTGTTCTCCGGCATCGGGTTCGACGAGGACTTTTCCAGCTTTACGGAGCGAGAGATCACCGCCCCGGGTGAGTCTGGCGCCGTACATCTGGTCCAGATTCGGCGCAACGATGTGAGTCGGGTCGTTTTCAGGTTCGCTGACTCCAGCACAACGGTAGGGACGCTCTTTCCTCGATGGGGTGCCGAATTAGCTGTCGCTTACGCCGTAGTTCACGCAGACTTGGAACTGGAGTCCGTGGACTTCTACGACGAGCTGGGGCAGATCATCGACGTCAAAGCTGCCCGTCGTGCTTGGGAAGCCCGGCACTAGGACGAGGTCAGGAAAGCTGGTTCACGACTCAGCTGCGGTGGAAGCGCCAGGTCAGCACGAGGGATTCGGCGGCATGGAACGCGACGTACGCCAAGGACAGGGCGACCGCGATCGGGTTGGGGTTGGGCAACTGCGCCACGATCACGGCGTACGCGATGAACCAGCCTGCGGTGGCAGCCATGGTGGTGTGCCACAACGTGACGGTGCGTGAGGGACACCGGCGCGCCGACCTCACCGCGCTCACCCCGACCGGGCCCAACGGCGTGATCACCCGGGCCGACGTGGAGGGCGCCAGAACGCTGCGGGGCCCAATAGCCACGACAGTTGCCTGGGCACCCACGTTGTTAGTTTGGTGCGGAGTCCGTGATGCAGCGGATCCGTTGCTCAGGCGGCGGGCAGGAATCAAACCGGCCTTGGGCGCCGAGTCGCTGAACCGACGACCCGCATCAGAGACTGTATGTGCACAAAATTGGCGCTGGCCAGATTCGGGGCAGGCGCAACTATTTGAACGACTGAGGCATCACAGGTTTCGTGAATACCTTCGTGAACTCCCATGCCCGCTTTGCGGGCCGCGTTCGCGGTAGGGCGCCGTCAGTTCGCCTCCTGGCAGGGGCGGCTGCGCTGGCATTGCTGCTTCCCGCCAGCGCCACTCTCGCGTCGGCAGGGCAAACCCGTCCCGAGACATTGTCGAGGGCAGCGACACCCGACCGATACGAACAGGCGCCTGTTCCGCGTGGACAGAGGGTCCGGACTATTCCCCCGCCGACGCAGGTCACCGAAATCCCAATTGATCTGCCCATGGGCGAACCGCCGCGAGTCGCCTACCTCACCAATCGGCCGGGGAGCGACAATTCGATCTGGCATCGCGTCCATCGGAGCCCTGTGACCCTGCCATTCGAACTGACCAAGATCGCCAGATTCCGTCGGGGACTGATCGTCTACCAGAGCGCAGAGGCCGCAACGGTCGCAATCCTCGATGCGCACGGAGCGGTCACTCGTTCTTTCCCTGCTGACGACGCTGGTCTGGGGGTCTCCCAGACGAGGCAACTCGTCGCCTGGGCGGGCTATCGGGGCAAGATTTGGTTGGCGGTCGAGCGGACGGGCAAGACGCGGTCACTCGGCCGGTTCCGCGACGTCACCGACGTCCCCGCGATCTGGGGGGCCGGAGGGTGCGCCCGGCTTTTTGAGTCGTCTGGCTGCCGCGTTTTGGTCAACCATGCCGGCAAGGCCTCGAGTCTGGGCGCTTCGGGATCGCCCTCCAGTCTGCCTGACACCATCCGGGCCTACGACGCGGCGAGCATTGACGGAGAGACGAGCCCCGGCCTGGTGCAACTCGGGAGCCGCTGTTGGGCGTTCTGGGCAGTATGGGACTCTCCGACCTGGCAGACCTGCGATCAACCCCTGGTGTCCTTCTCTGCCAGCGGCCGCAGAGTGCTCTCCTATCGTGCCTCCCGCGTCGCGGATCTCGACATCCGCCTGTTCGACGACACGGGCGGCTACCTCGCCGCGTTCGGCGTGGCCGCCGACTCGAACATGACGGTGGTCCAAGCGGAATGGGAGACCAACTCACAAGTGCTCGCGGTGGTGCGCGCGAGCCACGGCTGGGCGGTTCTGCGTCTCGGGGTCGACGGCTCTATCGAGTACGCCGTGCCACCCACACCCGGAAGACTCTCGATGCACCAGCCACGTTTCGTGTTGGCTGCCCGATAACTGGATGCAGGCAACGCTGGAGGGGCAAAGTCGATGTTAACGAGCTCGGGTGCGGATCGGCCACGATGACCTTGCTGTGGGCAAGATCGAGGTCCACTTAGCTGCGGTGGAAGCGCCAGGTCAGCACGAGGGATTCGGCGGCATAGAACGCGACGTACGCCAAGGACAGGGCGACCGCGATCGGGTTGGGGTTGGGCAACTGCGCCACGATCACGGCGTACGCAATGAACCAGCCTGCAGTGGCGGCCATGTTGGTGTGCCACAAGGTGACGGTGCGTGAGGGATAGATGTATTTCACCGGCACGAACACCAGCACCGAGAACACGATGATCAGCGCCGCCGCGGCGCCGCTGCCGAGCTCGAGCACGATGACGTAGAACGCGACCACGTTCCAATACGACGGGAAGCCCATGAAGAAGTGGTCGCCGACGTCGGTCTTGGCGTCGGACCGGCAAAATTGGTACGACGACGCGAGGAGCGGCAGGCACGCCACAACCCACCCGAAGGGGCCGTCAGGGAGATAACCCGTCGCCCACAGCAGCACCATCGGCGCGAAGCAGTAGGTCAAGTAGTCGACGATGTTGTCGAGCAAAGCGCCGTCGAACCACGGCGTCGCCTCCTTGACCCGGAGCTTGCGGGCCAAGAGGCCGTCGGTGCCGTCGATCACCATGGCGACGAGGAACAGCCACAACGCCGTCGTGGTGTCGCCATCCATGGCGGCCACGATCATCAAGAAGGCCAGCACCGACCCCAGCGAGGTGTAGACGTGCACCGCAACAGCGGCCGCCACCGAGGGTCGCTTGATCGCGTCTCGGGTGTCGGTGCTCGACATTGCTCGCCACAACCTCGGGTTGGTGGTCCGGCAGTAGTCCTGGCGCCGGCATGGGGTCGCATCAGTATGGCGCCAACCGGGCGTCGCTGTCAGGTTGAGGAGTCAGGTTGAGGAGTCAGGTTGAGGAGTCAGGTTGAGGAGTCAGGTTCCCGGATCAGGTTGAGAGGGTCACGAGGTCGCGGGATGGGGTGGCGTTTTCGTCCCGAGCACCCAGGCGTCAAAGAACGAAGTCAGCTCGCGGTCGGTCTCGGCCTCCAGCCAGTCGAACCACTCGTCGCGCGTGGCATTGCCGTAGGCGTGTTGCTGGGGCCAATCGCGAGCCATCCGCCAGAACGTCTTGTCGCCGACCTTGCGTCGCAACTCGTGCCACATCAGGGCCGGCGGATAGTAGATGTTGCCCTCACCGAAGGCCTCCGGGTTGTAGGCGCCGGGCGCGCCGGCTTGGTCGCGCATGCCTTGGTCGACGGCCGCCACCTCCGCCATCACCTCGTCGATGTCGAGATCGTCGTGCTCGGAGCGATAGACGAGTTGGAGATACATCGTCATCCCCTCGTTCATCCACACGTCTCGCCAGTCCGCGGGGGTGATCAGGTCGCCGTACCACTGATGGACCATCTCGTGCACGATCACCTCGCGCGACCGAATGTAGGGGTTGTCGCCCAACGTGATCAGCGTCTGCGTCTCCATGCCGCTGTCGGATTCAGTGAGGACGATCCCGGCGCTCGAGAACGGATAGGGCCCTAGCTTGCCCTCGATCCACTCGATCGCTTCCTTGGCATAGGCCAGGTCATCGAAGGCGCCCTTTTGGGAGCGCAACGCCCAATAGTTGAGGGGTACGCCGCTGGCGGTCTCGTCGGTGCGGTAGTCGTAGTCGCCGATGGCGACGGTGGTGAGATACGACGCGGCCGGCTCCGCGAGGTGGAACCTGGTGACCGTGTTGCCGTCGACCACCTCCCGGGAGGTCAACGTGCCGTTGGCGACGCCCACCCAGGGCTCCGGCGCGGTGATCGTGAAGTCATAGAGCGCCTTGTCGGCGGGCTGATCGTTGACGGGGTACCACGAATAGGCACCGAAGGGCTCCTGCATGGTCCACACCTCCTTGGTCTCGGTGATGGTCCATCCGGAGGTCGAGAAATCGGTGCGGGTCGTGGGGGCGGGCACCGGCTCGGGCGTCCCCGCGTAGGCGATGCGTGCGGTGTAGCGCTCATCGGTCACCACCGGTGTGGTGATCACGAGGTCCTTGTCCGTGTGTTCGAAGGGCACCTCATTGCCGTCGACCTCCACCGTCGAGACGACGAGTGGCGCCCCCAGATCGAGCTGGAACCGATCGGCGTCGGTGGCCGCACGGAGCGTCACCGTCGCTACGCCGGTGAGCGTGGTTTCGTCGGGGTCCCAGGCGAGGTCGAGGGCGTAGTGCAAGACGTCGACGCCGGGGTCGCCGGTCCGGGGGTAATAGCTGTCCTCGCGGGGCTCGGAGATGGCCCGCTCGAGGTCTTGCTCTGAGGGGAGCTCAACGGCGTTTCCTGCGGGTGTGGCTGAGTGGTCGGAGGAGCTGGCCGGGGAGGAGTTGGCGGAGTTGGCGGCGGTGCTCGATCCCTTGTCGCCCGCGCCCCGCGTTGCGGCGTACGTCATCCACGCGACGAGGAGCGCGGCCACGACGACCGCCGAAGTGAGCAGAGCCCGGCGCCGCGTGCGGTTCATCCGTCCCCGCGGAGCAGGGGCCGCGCCAACTTGCGGCCGTGATGCACCTGGGCCTTAACCGTGCCCACGGGCGCGCCGACGTGCTCCGCGATCTCCTCGTAGGTCATCTCGGTGAACTGGCGCAGGAGGAACGGTTGCACGTATTGCGGATGGTCGCGCTCGATCGTCTCCAACGCATCGAGGACGTCGAGGCGGGTGCCGGCGATCACACTGGTGGTGCGCGGGTCCGGGCGATCGAGGTGGATCGCGTCGGTGGGCTGAGCCTGGTTCTTCATCCGGCGGTACGTCGAGCGCGCCGCGTTGACGGCGACGACATGCATCCACGTGGTGAAGCGGCCCCGGCCACCCCAGGAGCGGATCTTGTTCGAGATGCTGATGAGTGCCTCTTGGCAGGCATCCTCGGCGTCGGGGGTGTAGGGAAGCACGCCGCGGCAAACATTGAGCGCGCGCGGTCGAATCGCGCCCAACAAGGTTTCCATCGCGACCTGGTCGCCACCCTGTGCGCGGTGAGCCAGATCGTCGATTTCGTCAGGGGTAAACCCCTCGCCGCTCATGCACCTACTCCTTCGCCGTGTCCCTGCAACATAATGCAGGGGTGTCTTCACCCTCTCGTCTCGGTCGCTATGCCGTGCTTCGGCGCATCGGCTCGGGAGGATTCGCCACCGTGTGGTTGGCGTACGACGAACAGCTCGACTCGCCCGTGGCGGTCAAGGTTCTGGCCGACAACTGGTCCGAGGATCACCAGGTGCGGCAGCGATTCGTCGAGGAAGGTCGCTTCCTGCGGAAGGTGGAGTCGCCCAACGTTGTGCCCGTGTGGGACGCGGGCGAACTGCCCGATGGGCGGCCCTATTTGGTGATGGCCTACGCCGACCAAGGCAACCTTGCCGACCGTCTCGACTTCGCGCCCCTGCCCCTCGGGCAGGCGGTTGCGGTGATCCGACAGGTCGGCGAAGGGTTGCAGGCATTGCACCAGCGGGGGGTGCTGCACCGGGACCTGAAGCCGGCCAACGTGTTGTTCCGCACCGTCGATGGGGGCGTGCGGGCCATGGTGGGGGACTTGGGTCTCGGCAAGGCGATGGAGGCGTCGTCACGCCTGACCATGATCGCCGGGACGCCGTCGTACGTCTCCCCAGAGCAGGCCCAGGGGGAACATCTTGATGCGCGGTCGGACCAGTATTCGTTGGGGGCGCTGTCCTATCTGCTGCTGACCGGCCGTCCGGCGTACACCCACGCGTCCCTGGTCGCGGCGGCCTCGCCGGGCCCGCCCGACCCGATGCCGGGGGAGCTGCCGCCGGGCGTGGAGGGCGTCGTACGCCGGGCCTTGGCGGCGACGCCGGCCGAGCGTTATCCAGACATCCCGACCTATCTCGACGAGCTGACCGAGACCCTCGCGGGTCACCCCGCGGCGTTGTCGGCTTCGCCGGCGGCCTGGATCCCGGTCGACCCCGAGTTGACCCAGCCTGGCGCTAGACCTGGGTTGTCGCCGCCGCCGACCGAGGTGGGTGGCGTGGCGGCGATCGACGCGCGGCCCCGTCGCGGGCGGAGGGCGTTGGCGCTGTTGTTGGGTCTGCTCGCGTTGGCGCTGGGCGCGGCCGGTGGATATGTGTTGCAGCAACGCGCGCGGGGCTCGGTGAGTCTGTCCGACGAGACGGGCTCGCTGTCGGTGGTGGTCCCGCCGGAGTGGGCACACGAGAGGGCCACCGCCTCGTGGCACCCGCCCGATCAGGTGGCGGGCTTCCCCGCGCTCTCGACGGGCACGGGGGCGAACTGGAACCTCGGAGCCGCGGCGGGTCAGGGCGTCTTCCTGGGGTTGATGAGCGGGGACGCGTTGCCGGAGCAGATGCCCGGCCATCCCGAGTGCGGTGACCGCCAGGAGCCGGTCACCGATGTGCGCGATGGTGACCCATTGGTGACCGTGGTCTTCACGGGTTGCCCCGGGGTGTTGATCGAGCGGATCGTGCAGGTGACCCCCAACCGGCTCCTGTGGGTGCAGATCCGTAGCGCCGACCAGGCCACCGCCAACGCGGTCCTCGACAGCGTCGAAACCCACGGGATGTGACGTTGAGTTGGGCCTCCCTGACCGTTGAGTTGGGCCTGCCTGACCGTTGAGTTGGGCCTGCCTGACCGTTGAGTTGGGCTTGGGCCAGGGCCCACCGGCGACGCCCGGTGCCATGCATCGATCGATTTCTTCGGGCAGGTCCATCCATGTCAACACGAGCTCAGCCGGCGGCGTACGGCGCCGGCCACTCGCTCGGCAACGGCGTTGGCCTCATCGGCACTTGCTGATCGAAAGCGCCAGGGAGGCCCAACTCAACGGGAAGGGAGGCCCAACTCAACGGGCAGGAAGGCCCAACTCAACGGGCAGGGAGGCCCAACTCAACGCGTCGGGTTAGGGGTGAATGCTGTTGGAGACGAGGTCGACGAGGGCTTCGATGCCTTCGCGGTCGCGCATCCGTCCGGTGGCGGCGATCTCGGCCTCGGCGGCGGAGGTGCCGCGGGGGGAGACCCAGCGGATCACGCTGATCCGCAGATGATCGTTGAGTACGAACGAGAACGTCAGGGAGTCCTCGGTCCGCTCCAGCACCGTGAGCCCGGTGATGCCGGTCGCGTCCCGCAGATCGACCACCCGCAGGTCGATGGTGCGGGCAATGGTGCGGGTTTGGCTGGCCACCAGTTCGACCCGGATCGAGTAGGTGTTTGCCGGATCGCCGGGCAACCCCCAACGGGCCTCCCCGAGCCCCAGGTCTTGACGTTCCCAGTCGGTCGGCACGGGAAAGGCCAGCCCGAAGGGCTCCGAGCCGAGGACGGCCTCGCGTGTCTTGAACGGACCGGTCAGCTGAGCCGGGGTGTCCGGGTCGGGCGCGAACTCCAGCGGCGGGGTGAACGGGTACGACGGTTCGGTCGCGTCAATGGGAGTGGGGGACCCATCGACAGACTCCCCCCGACCAGCCTCGCGCGCCCCGGCGTACCCCACTCCACCGCCAATAAGCACCAAGGCGATCAGCACCACCAGTCCCCGCAGCTTCACCCGGCCAGCCTAGGGCACCACGTGCGCGCCTCCCGGGGCCAAGCAGCCCACTACGGTGAACCTCATGACGAGTTTTGTCCTGCGCAATGCCAGCATCGTCGAGGTGGGTCGGGCTCCCGGTCATGGCGACCGCCCGGTCGACGTCCGGGTCCAAGATGGCCGCGTCATCGAGGTGGGACGCGACCTCGATCACCCCGCGGGGATTGTCGAGTACGACGCCGCCGGGCGCTGGTTGATCCCCGGTCTGTGGGATCACCACGTGCACCTCGGTCAGTGGACGCAGGCCTCGGAGCGGCTCGATCTGACGGCAGTACGTTCTCCCGACGAGGCCCTCGGGTTGGTGACCGCGCGACTTCGGGAGCGCCCCGAAGAGCCGCTCATCGGGTGGGGTCACCGCTCGGCTTTGTGGACCCGACCCGTGGGCCCGGTGGACCTCGATGCGGTCGCGGGCGCTCGGCCCGTGGTCCTGATCAGCGGCGACGGCCACCACGCCTGGCTCAACACCGCAGCCCTGGACGCGCTGGGTTTGGGTCGCCGGGAGGGGGTGGTCGAGGAGGCGGAGTGGTTCGACGCCTATGGCCGGCTCGCGCTGCTCACGGGCCCGGGGAGCACTTCGTCCGAGGCCTACCTCCGCACCATGCGCGCGGCCGCGGCGCTAGGGGTCGTCGGGGTGACCGACTTCGAGTTTGCGGGGGCCGTCGACGACTGGTCGCGCCGCGCGGGTTCGCTGGCTTTGAGGGTCCGGGTGGCGACGTACGCCGACACCCTCGACGACTTCGTCGGTGCCGGATTGCGCACCGGCGACACCCTGCCCGGCTGCGACGAGCGGATCACCATGGGCCCACTCAAGATCATCTCCGACGGCTCTCTCAACACCCGCACGGCCTGGTGTTGCGCGCCGTACGCCGATAGCGCCGAGGCCGGAGCGCCGAATCTGACCCCCACCGAACTGCGCTCGCTGCTGGCCCGGGCCACGGGCAACGGTCTCGAGGTCGCGACGCACGCGATCGGGGACGCTGCGGTGCACGAAGCTCTGGAGGCGTACGCCGCGACAGGGGCGGCCGGTTCGATCGAGCACGCCCAACTGATGCTGCGCGATGACCTCCCCCGTCTGGCCGGGCTCGGGCTGAGGGCAAGTGTGCAGCCGGCACACCTGCTCGATGACCGGGACGTGACTGAGCAGTGCTGGCCGGATCGGGCCGACCGGTGCTTCATGTTTCGCGGCTTGATCGATGCCGGGGTGAGCGTGGCCCTCGGGTCGGATGCTCCGGTGTCCAAACTCGATCCGTGGCTGGCCATGGCCGCCGCCGTCCACCGCTCCGCCGACGCGCGCCCCGCCTGGCATGGCGAGCAGGCGCTCACGCCCCAGGAAGCCCTGGCCTGCTCGGTCGACGGACAGACGACGGTGCACGCGGGCGCCGTCGCCGACCTGGCTTTGCTGGAAGCCGACCCCTTTGCCGGGGGTGACGGGGTGGAGGCGGCGGCCGCGCTGCGGAGCATGCACGTCGCCGCGACGTGGGTGGGCGGACGGCTGGTCCACGAAGCCTGGTGACGCCTCCGTCAGGCGAGTGCCAGGGTCAACTCCAACACCGTCTCGGGATCGTCGAGCCGCTCGCCATACAACTCCCGAAGTTGACCCATGCGATAGCGCACGGTTTGGGGGTGCACGAACAACGCTTCGGCGATCTCCTCGCGGCGGCCGTGATGCAACAGCCAGGCGCGCAGGGTTTCGGTGAGCTTTTCGGCGGCCGCGGGTCGCAGGTCCTTGAGGGGTGAGAGTGCTCGTGCACGCAGATCCGCAAACGCGTCCGCGTCGGCGCCTAAGACCAAGGTGACGAGGTGGTCGTCGGTGTCGATCGACTGCGCAGAGGAGCCCGCGATGGCCAGGGCGCGTACGGCGCGCAGGTAGGACGCGCGCACCTCGCGCCAGGGCCGGGCCGGCCCCACCACCGCGCGGCGGTTGGCCAGGTTCTTCAGGAACGCGCCGCGGGCTCGGCCCCCGACGTCGGGCACCAAGATCACCGCGAGGCCGGCGTCGCTGAGTTCGGGCAGTTCGCTGGGTTGGAGGGCCTCGGTCGACACCAACGCGAGGGCGCTCCACACGTTTGCTTCGGGGAGTACGACGGCGGTCAACGTCTTCGGCGGGACCCAGTCGGCTCGTCCGGCCGCGGCAACCAGTGCGTCGGCGGGGTCGCCGCGGAGCAGCGCTTGGCCTAACCTGTCGAGATAGCGGTCGCGCACCCGGCCCGTCGTCTCCAACTGATCGGCGTGGCCCGCCACGCTTGCCGCGGACAGTTCGTCGATGTAGGCGAAGACCAGTTCGGCAAACTCCGCCACCGCGCTCGCCGGCACCTGGTTGGCAACGGCAGTGGCGGACAGTTCGCGCCACGCGACCCGAGCTCCGACACGGTACGCCGAGAGCAGGGCGTCGGCGCTGCGCCCGCTTCGCGCCTCCCCGCGGCCGAGCGCGTAAGCGCCATCGAGCGCGGGGGACAGCGGCGTACCGGGATCACCGTCACCGCCGCGGGAGGCCACCCGCAAGAACCCGGCCAGGGCCATTTGGACCGCCTGCTCGATGGTGGCGCCCATCGGTCCACCGAAGGGGCCGGCATAGCTCGGCACCTCCTCCATCACGGCGGCAATGGTGTGCGTCGCAACATCGGGAAGTTGGCCGCGCAGGATCTCCACCAAGCTCGCGTCGAGCACAAGCGGTTGGCTGGCCGGGCTAGACAGCATCTTTTGTCTCCTACGAACAAAACAGTGCCCATGGATTCACATCGGCTGGTCAGGAATTGAGCATACAGGCCAGGCAGACTGGAGAACATGAGCACCGCTGTCGACCCGAACCGCGCCGCCGGGCGTGATCGAGCACTCCGCGACAAGGCGGTGCGCTTCTTCGAAGCGGCGACCACCCCGCTGCTCCCCAGTGACTACCTCGACCTGTTCGCACCGCTGCGCCCTGGGGCGGCGCTGCGCGGGCGCATCGTCTCCGTCACCCCCGAAACGCCGGACGCCGCGACGATCGTGATCCGCCCGAGCGCCGACTGGGCGGGCCACGTGCCGGGGCAGTACCTCCGTGTCGGCATCGACGTGGACGGCGTACGTCAATGGCGGGCCTACTCCCTCACCCACGGACCCCGCCCCGACGGCTACATCTCCATCACCGTCAAGGCAGTGCCGGACGGGCTCGTGAGCCACCACCTCGTCCGCGCGGCGCGGCCGGGGACTCTCGTGCATCTTGAGCAAGCGGCCGGCGACTTTGTGCTTCCGTTCGAGGGAGGGAAGTTCCTCTTCGTCACGGCTGGTTCGGGAATCACCCCCGTCATCGGCATGTTGCGCAACCTGTTTCCGGTGGTTGATTCGGGTGTGCTCCGTCTGCCGCGCAGCGCTCAGCACGACATCGTGGTCGTCCATGTGGCTCCCACCGAACCGGATTCGATCTTCCTGCGCGACCTCAAGGCGCTGGCAGCCTCCGGCGCGATCAAGCTCGTTGCTCGCTATGACGACGTCGACGGGTTGCTCGACGTCAGTGAGTTGGCCACGTTGGTGCCCGACCTGGCCGAGCGCGCGACGTACGCCTGTGGCCCGTCGGGCCTGCTCGACGCCATCGCCGAACACCACGCCGCGGCTGGCTTGGCGCTGTTCACCGAACAGTTCCGCGCCCAGCGGATCGTGGCGGGTGAGGGCGGCACCGTGCGTTTTGCCAACTCCGACGTCGTCGTGGTCGCCGACGGTGCTACCCCGATCCTGGAGGCCGCCGAACACGCCGGCGTTTTGATGCCGAGCGGCTGCCGGATGGGCGTCTGCTTCGGCTGTGTTCTGCCGCTCGCCGAAGGGGTCGTGCGCGATCTGCGCGACGGCGCCCTGACCACCGCCTTGCCGGGTGACGGCGTCGTCATCCAGACCTGCATTTCCGCGGCCGCCGGTGACTGCCGGCTCGACCACTGACCAGCCCACCCATCGACCCCGCATCCGTGTCAGCGAAAGGGACCCCATGACCACGATCCAGAAGCAGGCGACCAGCCCCGTCGACCACCTCACCCCCGAGGACATCGAGCTTCTCGGCCGCGAACTCGACGCGATCCGCCAGGAGTTCCTCGAGCTGCGCGGCGCCTCGGACGCGGCGTACATCCACACGATGATCAAGACTCAGCGCTACCTCGAGCTCGGCTCGCGTGCGGTGTTGTTGTTCTCGCTGTTTCCCCCCGCCTGGTTGGTGGGTACGGCGGGACTCGGGGTCGCCAAGATCCTGGAAAACATGGAGATCGGGCACAACGTGCTGCACGGTCAGTGGGACTGGATGCGTGATCCGAAGATCCACTCGACCACGTGGGAGTGGGACAACGCGACCCCGGCCGAGCAGTGGAAACACAGTCACAACGAGTTGCACCACACCTACACCAACGTGATCGGCAAGGACAACGACCTGGGCTACGGCATCATGCGCGTGGACGAGGAGCAGCCGTGGGAGCCGTTCCACCTGGGGCAGCCCTTGTGGAACTTCGTGAACATGCTCATCTTCGAATACGGCATTGCCTCCTACGATCTCGACCTGCGCGGAGCGATCAAGAAGAAGCAGACGAAGACCGCCGAGTTCAAGGAGGCCTCCGGAAAGGTGCTGCGCAAGATTCGCCGCCAGGCGGCCAAGGACTATTTGGTGCACCCGCTGCTGTCCGGCCCTTCGTTCTTCCACACGATGGCGGCCAATGCTGTGGCCAACGTGATCCGCAATGTGTGGAGTCACTCGATCATCATGTGTGGCCATTTCCCCGAGGGCGTGGAGACGTTCGAGAAGCGCTCCATCGAGGGCGAAACCCGTGGCGATTGGTATCTGCGCCAGATGCTTGGCTCCGCGAACATTTCCGGCTCGAAGCTGCTGCACATCATGTCGGGCAACCTGTCCCACCAGATCGAGCACCACCTGTTCCCCGACCTGCCTTCGAATCGGTACGCCGAGATCGCGCCGAAGGTCCAGGCCCTGTTTGAGAAGTACGACCTCGACTACTGCTCGCGGCCGCTCGTGCCGCAGGTCTATTCGGCCTGGCATCGCGTCGTACGCCTCTCGCTGCCCAACGGCTGGCTGGACACCACGACCGTCGAGAACCTGCCTGAGCAGACAACTCTGCTGGTGAAGATGATCAAGGGTGGGCCGCGCGTACGCCGGGCGGCGCAGGCACGCATGGTGCAACTCGCCCGCCGTGCCGCCGAGGCCAACGGCACTGCTCCGAGTGCCAAGGTCCGGCGGGTACGCCGCGAGGCCGGGGCTACTGCCGCCTAGGCGCGCGAGTCGGCTCAAACTCACGCAAAATTCACCGCGAGTCGGCGCAAACTCACATGGTTTGGTGAAACTGCGACGGGTCGGCGGTGAAACTGCGACGGGTCGGGTTAGCGGCGGTCGGTCACAAGACGTGCGGCGCCGGACTCGTTGAACCGCACGGTGTCGAACCCGCGACCTCCGGCGCCCCGGGCAGACCAGCGGATCAGGCGGACGTTGTCGGCGAGCAACTCTACGGCTTCGGTGTTGTCTCCGGGATCGAGGAGGCGCAGATACGGTTGGGCGGCCACGACCCCGTTGGGGACGGCGACATCCAAGACGACCTGTCGACACCGCTCCCCGTCGCCCTCGCCCCCGTCGCCCTCGCCGTCGATCGAGATCCGATGGACCTTGCTGCTGGAGCCCAAGAAGGCGTCATAGAACCGCAACTCGAGGACGGCGCCGGGGCTGCTGGCGCGCACGTCCACGGCCACGGTGAGTCGGTCGCCGGGCGTGACGGGGAGCCGATGGAGCGGCGTGGCGATGACGTCGAAGTCGCTGCCGGGCTTGCGCACCAGGTGGAGTCCACGGCCGCCGGAACACGCCGCGGCATTGGTGACCTGGGTGTACTTCCCCAGGCCCCACAGCATCGGTTGCGTGGTCGCCGGGCCGGTGTCCATCCGCTCAAATGATCCGGTGCCGAACAGGAGGTCCTGACCTGGGGTGACCGCGCTCTGCTCGGGGGCCAGCCACCGTCCGGGTGGAATGGTGGCGATGTCGCGGCGACTGCCCGCCAGCTCGGTGGGTCCGGGTAGCCCAGGGACGATGGTCCCCGCGCCTCCGACGCCCAACAACATCGGTCCGTCAACGAGACCGGCCGCGGCACGAGCCGAGGAGTCCGCCAACAGGCCCGTCGTGGGGACCGGTGAATAGCCGACCATGGCAAAGGGGTCCACCCGCGAGCGGACGGCGCGCCCTTCGGCCAGGTCGACCCGCAGGAGATAGGAGCGCAGCGTGCTCCACAAGTTCTGATCGAACAACATGTTGCCCATGGTCTCGGCGACGATCGCGTCGTTGCTTTCGGAGAATCCACCCACCACGTGGGGATGCCCGTTGACCACGGCCGTGGCCCCGGCCGCGGTGGCGACCTCGCTCAGCGCGCGGATTTCCGCGTCCTGAGTGGCTTGATATTCGGTGCCTCCGTGCATCATCACGACCACCGAGTCGGCCTTGGCAGCGGCGGCGGTCACCGCCTCGCGCAGAAGGGAGGGCACGCATTCGGCGGCCCCTCCCTGGGTCGCGCCGGCGACGTACTCGTCGCGATAGCCCCGGCCGGTGACCGTCGTACAGCCGATGAAGGCGATGCGCTGCCCGCGGACTTTGACGTACGCGGGCGCCCAGGCCTCCGCAACGGTGTCACCGGCCCCGAAGTGCACCAGGCCGGCGGACTCAACGGCGGCGATGGTGGAGTCCAATCCGGAACCCAACGTGTCGTAGACGTGGTTGTTGCCGAGGTCGACGACGTCGACTCCGACCGCGCGCAGGGCTTCGGCGGTCTCGGGGGCGCTCGCGAAAACGAGCTCCTTCTCCTGGTTGAAGCGTGCGGGCCGGGTGCCTTTGAAGTAGGGCCGGTCGATGAGGCTGGTCTCGAGGTTCACGATGGTCAGATCGGCGTCGGCCAACAGCGGAGCGAGGTTGGCCAGCGGGGCTCGGTGGGCAACGGCATCGGCGCCGCGGTTCAGCCACGCTGTCGCCACGTCGGAGGGCTCGTAGAAGCGGCGGCCCATCATGACGTCGCCCGCGAAGCGCAGCGAAACACTGTCGTCGGTGCGTGGCATCATGCCGACCGTGAAGGGCTGTCCGGGGGCGGCGGCGAGCACCTCGGGGGCATAGCCCTGGGCAGCGACACGGACCAGGGTGGGGGTGGTCAACTCGAGGTCGAAGGTGCCGTTTGCTCCGGCGCGAACGGCCTCGGCGCTGCCGTCGAGCACCGTCACTGAGGCGTTCGGCACGGGCGCGCCGGTGCGCGCGTTCACCACCGCGTTGGTGGCCACCCGCGGATCGTCGATGACGATCTGGGGCGTTGGGAGGGGATCGGGTTTCTGCTCGGCCTCGGCCCAGGTGTGTGCCAAGAAATAGCCCGACACCAAGAGCGCGGCCAGAGCCGGGATGATCACCCTGGCCGAGCCGCGCTCTCGCGATGCCGTGCGAGGAGTCATGTTGCGAGAATAGACAACCTCGGCGCCGCACACCGGCTTATCGGGCGAGCGGTCAGGACAATCCCACGATGTTGCCGTCGTCGTCGATGTCGATGTGAACCGATGCCGGAACCTTTGGCAGGCCGGGCATCGTCATCACGTCTCCGGTCACCAGCACCACAAAGCCCGCCCCGGCCGCCA
This sequence comes from uncultured Actinomycetota bacterium, assembly GCA_963814245.1. Lineage (GTDB taxonomy): Bacteria > Actinomycetota > Actinomycetes > Propionibacteriales > Nocardioidaceae > Nocardioides. The sequence continues at coordinate 97,835 of CAWFBY010000001.1, read as the reverse complement.
AACGCACCTCACGGACGTTGACGACGTGGCCGCTGGGCGCGCCCAGACTGGCCGGGTCGGTGGAGAACGAATATTGCGTCTTGGCGATGCAGACCGGCAGGTGTCCATAGCCGTCCGCTTCGATCCGCTCGAGTCGCCGTTTGGCCTTGCCGTCCCAGGTGACTGACGCGGCGCCGTACACCTTCGTGGCGATCGCCTCGGCCTTGGCGGCGAGCGACAGGTCGCTGTCGTAGACGAAGGAGAAGTCGTCGGGGTTCGCCGCGTCGATGGCTGCGAGTACGCCGCGCGCGAGGTCCTCGGCACCGGCCCCTCCGTCGGCGAAGTGGGTGGCGGGATAGGCCTGGGCACCTTCCGCGGCGACCAGGTCGACCAGCGTCTTGATCTCGAGGTCGGTGTCGCTGGGGAAGCGGTTGATGGCCACGACCGGGGGCAGGCCGTAGACGTCGCGAATGTTGTGCAGGTGCCGGCGTAGGTTGGCCATCCCCGCGGTGAGCGCCTCCACGTGCTCCTCGGTGAGCTCGGGAACCTTCACCCCGCCGTGATATTTCAGCGCGCGCACGGTGGCCACCAATACGACCGCGGCGGGGCGCAGGCCGCTGGCGCGGCACTTGATGTCGATGAACTTCTCCGCGCCCAGGTCGGCGCCAAAGCCCGCCTCGGTGACCACATAGTCGGCCAGCTTGAGCGAGGTGCGGGTCGCCATCACGGAGTTGCAGCCGTGCGCGATGTTGGCGAAGGGGCCGCCGTGGATCATGGCCGGAGTGTGCTCGAGGGTCTGCACGAGGTTGGGCTCCAGCGCGTCTCGCAACAACACGGCCATCGCCCCGTGGGCTTGCAGGTCGCGCGCCGTGACGGGCTGCTTGTCGCGGTTGTACCCCACGACGATGTCACCCAGGCGCTTCTTGAGGTCGGCCAGCGATTCGGCCAGGCAGAAGATGGCCATCACCTCGGAGGCCACGACGATGTCGAAGCCGTCCTCGCGGGGATTGCCGTTGGCGACGCCGCCGAGACCGACCACGATGTCGCGCAGTGCCCGGTCGTTGAGGTCGACCACGCGCTTCCAGGTGATCGTGCGCGGGTCGAGGTTGAGGGCGTTGCCGTGGTGGACGTGGTTGTCGATCAGGGCCGCGAGAAGGTTGTTGGCCGCCGCGATCGCCGCGAAGTCTCCGGTGAAGTGCAGGTTGATGTCGGTCATCGGGACGACCTGGGAGTAACCGCCTCCAGCGGCGCCACCCTTCATACCGAACACAGGCCCCATGGAGGGCTCGCGCAGCGCCACCATCGACTTCTTGCCGAGTCGGGAGAGCGCGTCGGCCAGCCCCACGGAGGTGGTCGTTTTGCCTTCGCCCGCCGGCGTGGGGGAGATGGCGGTCATCAGGATCAGCGTGCCGTCTGCCCGCTCGGCGAGGGACCGGATGTAGGGCAAGGAAACCTTGGCCTTGGTGTGACCGTACGGCGAGAGCGCCTCGGCATCGATGCCCAGCTTTTCCTGGGCGAGGGCAATGATGGGCTGCGGATCGGCGGCGTCGGCGATCTCGATGTCGGACAACATGTGGCTGCTCCTTCTTCCTCAATCGCAGCGTACGCCCAGAGAAGGGCACTTGTCTCGCATCACGCATCAGGTTGCGCAATATGCAACCTGATGGTCACGCCATCCACCCCGGCGGGTGACGGCCCTAGGGTTCGGGTGTGGGACTTCATCTGCATCGCGCCAGCCGGGCCGACGCGCTCGCCGACGCGCTCGCTGAGCAGTTGGCGATCCCGCTCGCCGATCCGTTCGCCACCGAAGTCGTCGTCGTGCCGGCTCGCGGCATCGAGCGCTGGCTGTCGCAGCGGCTCTCCCACCGGCTGGGGGCGCAGACGGGGGTCGGTGACGGCGTGTGCGCCGGGGTCGACTTTCGCTCGCCCGGATCGCTGGTGGCTGAAGTCCTCGCCCTCGGCGACGGGGATCCCTGGGCTCCCGAGGTGTTGGCCTGGAGCGTGCTCGCCGCCATCGACGATTCCCTGGCCGAGCCCTGGGCAGCCACCCTGGCTCGACATCTGGAGGCGGGGCATCGGTTCGCGGTGGCCCGGCGGGTGGCCGGCCTGTTCGCGTCGTACGCCGTGCAGCGGCCGGCCGTGCTCGCCGATTGGTCCGCGGGACGCGACACCGACGGCCAGGGCCGCGCGATCTCCGAAGACTTGGCCTGGCAGCCCCCGCTCTGGCGCCGGGTGGTGGCGCTTGTGCCGAGCCCCGCTCCTGCCCAGCGCCATGCCGCCACGCTGGAGCGGATTGTCGACTACCCCGAGTCCTTGGCCCTGCCGCCTCGGTTGTCGCTCTTCGGACACACCCGAATTCCAGTGACCGAGGTGGGGTTGCTCGCCGCCCTGGCCGTCGAGCGGGACGTCCACATCTGGCTGCCGCATCCCTCGCCGGCGCTGTGGGACGCGCTGAGCGAGGTCACCCCAGGTCCGGTGGAGCGGCGCGCAGACGAGTCCCATCGCCTGGTGGGTCATCCGCTGCTCGCCAGTCTCGGGCGGGACCAGCGCGAACTTCAGCGCACCCTGGCGAGCGTGACATCCGCGCAACCGAGTCGTGCCGTGCCCGCGCACCGGCCGCCCGAGACCTTGCTGGGTTGGCTTCAGTCAGACATCGCAGACAACCGCACGGGCGTCGCGCCGGGCCGGACGTGGACCGCAGCCGATCGGTCGGTGCAGGTGCATGCGTGTCACGGCCCGGCGCGCCAGGTGGAGGTGGTGCGGGAGGTCCTGGTCGGTTTGCTCGCCGACGACCCGACTCTGGAGCCACGCGACATCTTGGTGATGTGCCCCGACATCGAGAGTTATGCGCCGCTGATCACGGCCGCCTTCGGTTTGGGGGATGAGCCGGGTCATCCCGCCCACCAATTGCGGGTGTCCTTGGCCGACCGGTCCCTCGCCAACACCAACACCTTGCTGTCGGTCGCGACCCGCCTGCTCGACCTTGCGGGCGGTCGGGCGGGCGCCAGCCAGGTGTTGGATCTGGCCCATGAAGAGCCCGTACGTCGCCGCTTCAGGTTCACCGACGACGACCTGCGGCAGCTTGCCACCTGGGTGGGCGAATCCGGCATCCGGTGGGCCTTCGACGCCGAGCATCGTGCCGAGTATGGCCTGGCCGACTTCGTCCAAAACACGTGGCGCTTCGGGCTAGATCGGCTCTTGGCCGGAGTCACGATGTCTGCCGACAGCGGTGCCTGGCTGGATCGCACGCTGCCGCTCGACGATGTCGGCAGTGGGCAGGTCGACCTGGCGGGACGGTTCGCGGAGTTCGTCGACCGCTTGGTCGCGTGCACCGACGCGCTCGTCGGTGAACACCCTCTGGAGGACTGGCTCGACGCACTCGGAGACGGCCTCACCGGCCTGACAGCGCTGGCCCGCGACGACACCTGGCAGGCAGCCCAGGTGCAGCGCGAATTTTCCAAGATCGGCGCCGAAGCCCGATCCGAGGGCCTTCAACCCGGGCTGCTGCGCCTGCCCGATCTGCGCGCCTTGCTCGACGGTCGACTCTCCGGGCGCGCGACCCGGGCCAACTTCCGGACCGGCACCCTCACCGTCGCCACCCTGGTCCCGATGCGATCGGTCCCGCATCGCGTGGTGGCCCTCATCGGTCTCGACGATGGGGTGTTTCCGCGGGCCGGGGTGAGCGACGGCGATGACCTGCTCGCCCGGGATCCGCTCACCGGCGAGCGCGATCCGCGCAGTGAAGATCGTCAACTGCTGTGCGACGCGATCATGGCGGCCACGCAGACCTTGGTGGTGACCTACACCGGTGCCGATCCCTTCACCGGACAACCGCGACCACCCGCCGTACCCCTCGGTGAACTGCTCGATGCCCTCGATGACACGGCCACCTGCGCGACCGGGCGGGTGGCGCGGGCGCTCGTCGTACACCACCCTCTGCAGCCGTTCGATGCCCGCAACCTGACCCCCGGCGCGCTCGTGGCGGGCACGCCGTTTTCGTTCGATGCCACCGCCCTGGCCGGTGCCCGAGCGGCGGCGGCGCCGCGCACCCCGCCGGCTCCCTTCCTCCCCGGGCCGCTGCCCGCGCTCACTGCTGACGACGTGGCTCTGGATCAGCTCGTCGGGTTCTTCAAGAATCCGGTGCGCGACTTTGTCCGCTCGCGCCTTGACGTCGCCTTGCCCTACGACGATCCCGCAGTGACCGACGGACTGCCCGTCGAGATCGACCAACTTGCCCAGTGGAGCGTGGGAGACCGCGTCCTTGGTGACCTGCTTGCCGGCGTCGACCCCGCACGCGCCCGCGAACAGGAGTGGCGACGTGGAGTGTTGCCACCCGGACGCCTGGGCTGGCGGCTCCTCGGCGACATCATGGGCCGCGCGGTGCCGTTGGCCCGGGCGGGCGCTGGGTTGCGGACCCGACCGCCGACGGCGGTCGATGTCGATGTCGACCTGGGCGGCGGCCGCTGGCTGCGGGGCACGGTCCCCGGTGTGTACGGCGACCGCTTGGTGCCGGTCAGCTATTCGCGCTTGGGCGCGACGCATCGTCTGCAATCGTGGCTACACCTCCTCGCGTTGGCGGCCTCCGACCCCGATCACAACTGGACGGCGCACACCGTGGGTCGCCCCACCAACAACAGGTCGCGCGACGACCATGCGGTCTCCCTGCTAGGCCCCATCGATGACTACGCGGCGCGCTCGGTGCTTTCCGACCTCGTCGACCTGCGCGACCGAGGGCTGGCCGAGCCGTTGCCGCTGCCCCTCAAGGCATCGTTCGAGTATGCCCGGCTGCGACGCACCCAGGGCACCCCTGCCGAGGCCCTCCGCAAGGCCGGCTTCGCCTGGGAGGACGGGATGTTCCCTGGGGAACAATCCGATCCCGCCCACGCGCGCGTGTGGGGCCCCAACGCGGCCCTTCCGGGGGTCAAGGACACCCCGGCGGCTGGCGAGGAGTTCGACGGCGAAACGAGTCGGTTCGGCGCGCTAGCGCTGCGCCTGTGGACTCCGCTTCTGGTGGCCGAGCAGGGGAGTTGGTGACGGATGGAGCCCTTTGACATTTGCGGCCCGCTGCCCACGGGCACCACCCTTCTCGAAGCGAGCGCCGGCACCGGCAAGACCTTCACGGTGGCTGCTCTGGTGACCCGCCACGTGGCCGAAGGGGCGGCCCGGCTCGAGGAGATGCTGGTCATCACCTTCGGTCGAGCCGCCAGTCAAGAACTGCGCGAACGCGTCCGGGCCCAACTCGTCGAAGCGGAGCGGGCGCTGGCCGACCCGGACAAGGCCGACCTCGACAACCAAGTGATCGCCCTGTTGCTGGAGGCGAGTGCGGAGGAGCGGGCGCTGCGTCGGCACCGCTTGCGCGATGCCTTGGCGTCCTTCGATGCCGCCACGATTGCGACGACCCACCAGTTTTGTCAGATCGTGTTGCGCTCCCTCGGCATCGCCGGCGATACCGACCCGGGGGCTCGGCTCGTCGAAAATCTCGATGATCTGGTGGTGGAGGTCGTCGATGACCTCTATCTCGCCGACTTCGGCCAGCGCACCACCAAGCCCCCGTTCAATCGCGCGGCGGCGCTCGCGTTGGCCTTCCGTGCGGTCGGGGACCCCCAGGCGGCGCTCGCCGGCACCGAGCTCGATCCGACGAGTGTGGCCGGCGCCCGGGTCCGCTTCGCGGTGGCAGTGCGCGCGGAGGTCGAGCGCCGAAAGCGGCACCAGGGGGTGTTGAGCTATGACGACCTGCTGAGCAGGCTCGCGGCGGCGCTTGAAGCCCCCGACGCTCCGGCCCGCGAGCGGATGCGCCGCCGCTGGCGGGTGGTGCTCGTCGATGAGTTCCAAGACACCGACCCTGTGCAGTGGCAGGTCATCGATCGGGCCTTTTCCGGGCAGGCCACGATCGTGTTGATCGGGGACCCGAAGCAAGCGATCTATGCCTTCCGCGGTGGTGATGTGGTGACCTACCTCGCGGCCGCCGAGACGGCCACCACCAGGGCCACCCTCGACACCAACTGGCGCAGCGACGCCGATTTGGTACGCCGCCTGCAGGTGGTCTTGCAGGGAGCGGCGCTGGGCGACCCGCGGATCGTCGTACATCCCGTTTCGGCGCACCACCCCGGCACCCGACTGGCCGGGGCGCCACACCCCGAACCGTTCCGGATCCGCGTCGTCGGCAGGGAGGGTCACCGGCTGACTCGCGGCGGCGAAATCCCGATGGGCGGCGTGCGCCGGCACATCGCCGCCGACTGCGCCGCCGACATCGCGGAGTTGTTGGCCTCGGGGGTCACCCACGGCGGCGCTCCGTTGGCGGCGCGCGACGTGGCCGTGTTGGTGGCCGCCCGCGAGCACGGACTGCTGGTCCAGCGTGCCCTGGCGGCGCGCGGCGTGCCGTCCGTGGTCGCCGGCGGGGGGCACGTGTTGTTGACTCCCGCGGCCGACGACTTCTTGGTGTTGCTTGAGGCGATCGAGCAGCCGCATCGATCGTCGCGCGTGCGCGCCGCCGCGCTCACGGCGTTCTTTGGCGAGACGACCGCCGGCCTTGTGGCGGGCGCCGACGCACTCACCGATCGGGTCTCCGACACGTTGCGCGGCTGGGGACTGCTCTTGCGTGCGCGGGGCGTTGCGGCGCTGTTCGAGGCCGCCGACGAACGCGGGCTCACCGGGCGCGTGCTGAGTCGCACCGACGGAGACCGACACCTGACCGACCTGCGACACATCGCTCAGTTGCTCCACGAGCTTGCCTCCCGCGAGCGACTCGGCCTCACCGCCCTGCTCCATTGGTTCCGTGAGGAACGGCTGCGCAACGCCCCGACCACCGAGCGCACGAGGCGCCTCGACAGCGATGCCGCCGCGGTACAGATCGTCACGATCCATGCCAGCAAGGGCTTGCAATATCCGGTGGTCTACCTTCCGTTTGCGTTCGAGAAGTTCGTGCATCCGGTCGACTGCGCGCTTTTCCATGACGAGGGGAAGCGCACGATCGATGTGGCTGGCTCCGGTCCCGCGTGGGACGACCACGTGGCCAAGCATTTGGCCGAGGACTTCGGCGAGGAGCTGCGGGAGCTCTACGTCGCCCTCACCCGGGCTCAATCGCAGGTCGTCACCTGGTGGGCCCCCACCGCGAACACCCCGAGTGGAGGTCTGCACCGCCTGCTGTTCGGTCGCCAACCCGGGGTGGGGGTGGTCCCCGATCGTCAGGCGATCCGCGAGGACGAATATGCCTGGGGTGTGCTGGGAGCGCTGGCCGAGTTGGGCGGGCCCACCCCTGAGCCGTCGGTCGTGGCCGAGCTCTCCGTTGCGCCGGATCCGACGCCGGCCCCCGCTTTGTCGATCAGGAGGTTCGGCCGGGCCATCGACGCCGACTGGCGTCGCACCTCCTATTCGGGGCTGATCCGCAACGACGAGATCCGGGTGGGCTCGGAGCCGGAATCGGTGCCGCTGGACGACGAGCCGGATCCGGAGTCTGAGGAGTCGTTAACGCAGGCCCCGGAAGGAATTCCCACGCCCATGGCGGACCTGCCCGCCGGCGCCGCCTTCGGCAGCCTGGTCCACGCGGTGTTGGAACACGCCGACCCCGACGCGCCCGATCTCAACCAAGAGTTGCGACGGCACACCGCCGACCAGCTGCGCTGGTGGCCGGTCGCGGTCACGCCCGAACAGCTGGCCACGGGACTCGTGCCCATTTTCGACACACCACTCGGTCCGCTGGCCGGCGGGCACACCTTGAGAGAGGTGCCCCTGACCGCTCGGCTCCGGGAGTTGGACTTCGAGATTCCGCTCGCCGGGGGCGACGTCCGAGGCGCCGCGACGCCGGAAGTGTTGTTGCGGGATCTGGCGCCCCTGCTGCGCGCCCATCTGCCCGCCGACGACCCGCTCGCGGCGTACGCCCAAACTCTCGAGCAGCCGGCGTTGGGCGATCAAGTGCTGCGCGGCTATCTGTCGGGGTCGATCGACGTGGTCCTGTCCGTGCCGACCGGGGTCAGTGCAAGCGAGGGGCGCAGGTTCGTCGTTGCCGACTACAAGACCAACCTGCTTGGGGTGCCGGGCATCCCCGTGACCGCCGCCGACTATCGCCATGATCGGCTGACCGAGGCCATGTTGCACTCCCACTACCCGCTGCAGGCGATGCTCTATTCGGTGGTGCTGCATCGCTATCTGCGGTGGCGGTTGCCCGACTATGAGCCGGCGCGCGATCTTGGTGGGGTGCTCTATCTCTACCTGCGCGGGATGTGTGGCCCCGACACCCCGGTGACCGACGGGCACCCCGCCGGGGTCTTCAGTTGGGCGCCGCCAGCGGAGCTGATCGTGGCTTTGTCGGAGGTGTTGACCGGATGACCACGGAGTTGTTCACGACCGAGGATCCCCACGACGCGCGCTTGGCGCGATCGGCTGTGGGGCTGCTGGGCGAGTTCAACCGAGCTGGGGTGATCGAGGCCTCCGACGTGCACGTTGCGGTGCGCGTCGGCGCCCTCGCGGGTGAGGCCGATGAGCGGGTGCTGCTGGCCGTGGCGCTCGCGGTGCGCGCCGTACGCCGCGGGGCAGTGTGCCTCGACCTCGCCCGCGCCGATTTCGAGGGGGACGCGGCCTGGCCCGAGCCCGCCGCCTGGCTTGCGGCGGTGACGGCCAGTCCACTGTGTGCGGCCTCGGCGATCCGGGTCGAGGAGGGATTGGTCTACCTCGACCGCTATTGGCGCGAGGAGGCGCAGGTGTGCGAGGACCTGGTGGCCCGCACCGCGCAACCGCCACCGCACGTTGATCGGGACGTGCTGCAGGTGGGAGGCGAGCGCATCTTTCCCGAGGCGGGGTACGCCGACCAGCGCGCGGCCGCCCAGACGGCAGCGCTGCGCTGGACCAGCGTCCTTACGGGCGGGCCCGGCACGGGCAAGACCACCGCCGTGGCGGGGTTGTTGGCGTTGTTGGCCGAGCAGGAGGATGCCCCGCGGGTGGCCCTGGCCGCCCCCACGGGGAAGGCCTCGGCCCGGCTCGAAGAGGCCGTGCGCCAGGCGACCGCCGCGCTGCCCGAGGTCGACCGGGCGCGCCTGGGCTCCCTCAACGCCACGACCCTGCACCGGCTGTTGGGATCGCGCCCCGACACCCGCACCCGGTTTCGACACCATCGCGGCAACCGCCTGCCGCACGACATCGTGGTCGTCGACGAGAGCTCGATGGTCTCGCTCACGATGATGGCCCGGCTGATCGAGGCGGTCCGCCCCGATGCGCGACTGGTGTTGGTGGGCGACCCCGACCAACTCGCCTCGGTGGAGGCCGGCGCCGTGCTCGCGGACCTGGTGGCTGGCTTAGACGCTGATTCGGTGGCCCAGTTGCGCACCTCGCATCGCTTCGGAGAACAGATCGGCGCGCTTGCCGGCTTCGTACGCGACGGCGATGCCGACCAGGCCTGGGACCTGCTGACCGCGGGTGGACCGGAGATCGAGTTCATCGACGCGCAACACTCGATCGACGTGGTCCGGGCGCTGGGGGTCTCCTCGGCGCAGACCGTGCGGGCGGCAGCGGAGGCGGGCGACGGTGCGGCAGCGATCTCGGCTCTCGAACGGCACCGACTGTTGTGCGCCCATCGGGAGGGCCCCCAGGGGGCGGCTCACTGGAACCGACTGATCGAGCGCGAACTGGGCGTGAGTCGGGAGTGGTACGCCGGCCGGCCGCTGCTGGTGACCGCCAACGACTATGGCTTGGGGCTCTTCAACGGCGACACGGGTGTGGTGATCCGCGACGGCGACGGGCTGCGTGCGGTGATCGCGGGGTCGGGTCGTGAGTTCGCCACCACCCGACTGGCCGAGGTCGAAACGGTCTTTGCGATGACCGTGCACAAGAGCCAGGGGAGCCAGGCCGAGGAGGTCACCGTGGTGTTGCCGCCGGAGGATTCCCGGTTGTTGTCCCGCGAACTCTTCTACACCGCGATCACGCGAGCTCAGGTGAAGGTCCGTGTTGTGGGCACCGAGGCAAACGTGCGTTCCGCGATCGGCCGGAGGGCGCTGCGGGCCAGTGGTTTGCGGCAGCGCCTGGCGCGGAGTCTGGGTTGAGGACTGCCCGATGCTGCCGGCCGGTGAGGGGGCAGCGGTCTGGACCGCCAAGCGGACCGAAACATGCGCGTAACCCGTTCCCGCTAGCCTCAAACACATGCCATTTCTGATGCGTGTGGAACTTCCCGACGTCCCGGGCTCCCTGGGACGTGTGGCGTCCGCAATCGGTGAGGCCGGCGGGGACATCGCCGCCATCGAAATCGTCGAGCACCGAGGCGACGGAACTGCAGTCGATGATGTGTTGCTCGAGATGGATCCCGGCGCGATGCCTGATTCGGTGGTATCCGCCTGTAGCGCGCTGGACGGCGTACGGGTGCTGTGGATCAACCGGTACGCCGCTGGTGGCAATCTCTTCCTCGACCTCGAGGTCGTCGAGGAACTGACCAAACACGGAGCCGCCGCCCTGGACCGCCTGATCGGCATGTTGCCGATCGCGTTCCGGGTCGACTGGGCCGCCCGGCTGCGCCGCAACGCAAGCGGCGGTGGCGACGTGATCCAAGCAACCGAGGCCGCCCCGGAGGCAATCGAGTGGGTCGAGTTGGCGGCAGCGACCCGGCTAGCGAGCGACGACATCACGCTGCACTGCGGCGCACCCCTGACGGCGGACGAGATCGTCGTCCTCGGCCGCGGCGGCGGACCCGAGTTCCTGGACTCCGAACTGGCCCGCCTGGGCCACCTCCTCTCCCTGGCCGTCTCCATCTCCCGGGCCTGACCCCTTCCCGTTGAGTTGGGCCTCCCGGGTCGTTGAGTTGGGCCTGCCTTCCCGTTGAGTTGGGCCTGCCTTCCCGTTGAGTTGGGCCCTAAGGGCCACCTTCAGGCTCTAACGGCTAACGAAAGGTGAAGGCAGGCGCCGTCGGCTCACGTTGACGCAGATGGACCATTCCCTTCGATGGCCACGCGAACGGGTGGCCAGTGTCCCTTCAGCGCCCACCACGAGCGCGAACTCGGCAACACCGAGTGAGGCCACTGGGGCAAAGAGGTGTCCATGTTGAGTTGCAGCAAGTGTTGTTGGTGCATGCATGTCAAGTTTGCCGTGGCTTCGCGTGGGGTTCCGCCCCGTTGGGAGCGGTATACACCCCCGCAGACGGGGGCGGAAACACCATCAATTCGGGCGGACGTCGTCGGAGATGTTGACTCATGACAGCGCTCACGTAGGCCGGAGTCGAGGCCAGGGGCTGAGCCACTACCTTTGCCCCATGAGCGCGATTGATGGTGTATCCCAGATCTTCGACTCCGCCGCTTGGCGAGAGATTCCCGGCTTCGAGGATCTGAGGGACCTCACCTATCACCGGGCTCGCGACCACGGCACCGTCCGGATCGCGTTCGACCGGCCCGACGTACTCAATGCGTTTCGACCCCACACCGTCGACGAACTCCTCCGCGTCTTGGAACACGCTCGCAGTTCGTCGGACGTCGGCTGCGTGCTGCTCACCGGCAACGGTCCGAGCACCAAGCACGACAAGTGGGCGTTCTGCACCGGGGGGGATCAGCGGATCCGTGGCCGGACCGGATATGAGTACGCCGACGGCACGGGCACCGACACCACCGACGAGCGGACACCGGCCGACCGCGCCCGGCTCGGACGCCTGCACATCTTGGAGTGTCAACGGTTGATCCGGTTTATGCCGAAGGTCGTGATCGCGGTGGTGAACGGTTGGACCGCTGGCGGTGGCCACTCCCTTCACGTGGTGTGCGACCTCACCCTGGCGAGCGCGGAGCACGCGAAGTTCAAGCAGACCGATGCGGATGTGGGATCTTTCGACGGCGGCTTCGGCTCGGCGTACCTCGCCCGCCAGGTGGGGCAGAAGTTTGCCCGCGAGATCTTTTTCCTGGGCGACACCTACGGCGCCGAGGACGCTCATCGGATGGGGATGGTCAACAAGGTAGTGCCGCATGCCGAGTTGGAGGCCGAGGCGCTCGATTGGGGGCGCAAGATCAACGGCAAATCGCCGACGGCGCAGCGGATGCTCAAGTACTCCTTCAATCTGATCGACGACGGGCTCGTCGGGCAGCAACTGTTTGCCGGCGAATCGACCAGGCTCGCCTATATGACCGATGAGGCAGTGGAGGGCCGCGATCGGTTCCTCGAAAAGCGCGAGCCAGATTGGTCCGCGTTCCCCTGGTACTACTGATCTGGCACGTTTGCGCAGTTCAGAGGCCTGTTAGGTGGTCAGATGTGGCAGAGATGTGGCAAGAACTGCGATCGAGCAGGGCAAGATTGATTCATGAGGAGTGAGCGCCGCTATCTGCACCCACGCCTAAGCCATGTGCTGTCGGGACTGGCGGGCTCACCCCTCCAGCAAGCTCTGGGCGATCGCGTTGCAGAGGTAGGCGCATCCGCCGGTCAGTCACCTGAGGGTGGGGCGCTTCGGGAGGCGTTGGCGGCACACCTTTGGCTCTTGGAACGTGCCGCCGCACCGGAGGGTCTTCCCCTCACGGCGGCCGGCTGGATTAAGCCCGCGACACTCACGGAGTTCGTGACGGTGCTGCCGACGATGGCGGACTGGATCCACTCGGCAACTCGCGAGATCGACGTCCATCCTGTGTCGGACTTCCGCTCAACCTTGCAGAACTTTCGGTTGCTTCGGAAGTTCAAGAACTCGCTGCGACTGACCGCGGCAGGCAAGGCCGCACTTGCCCGTCACGCTGACCTGTGGGCTTTCCTCGTCGAGCGATTGGTTCCCGATGGGGACGACTTCACTGGCTCGGTCTGCGCGGTGATCCTCGTTCACATGGTCACCTCCGAGGACCGGGTGGACATGGATGTTGTGGCCCGGACGATGGCCGAGGCGGGTTGGAAGGACCGTGCCGGCATCGCCGCGACCCCCCAGGAAATGTGGCCGATCTACAACGAGATCTGGGCGCAGGTCGGCAACGTCGGCCCACGGGAACGTGAGCCGCATGGCAATCGTCGAGTCTCAGACGCGGCCCGGGCCATGATCCGCGATGCACTGTTGGTGAAGACGGTCCCAGATGTCCATTGATGTGACCTTCGCGATGACAAGCGACTCGCTCGGTGTCGACCCCGACGACCTGCGGAGCGGCAGCCCAACGCTCCGTGACTACCACCGCGCGCTTTGGAGTCGGCCCGCAGTCGGCACCCAAGGGGAGGCACTGAACTGGCAAGCGGATGCCAGGAACCTCTACCTCTGGCACGAGACGGAAATACTCGGTCGCTTCGCCGTCAGCAGCGACACGATCGTTACGAGCCACAGGGCCTACAGCCGATTCGCGGTTAGTTCGCTGTACAAGGAGGTGGAACCGGAACGGCGAGAGCAGTTCCACCGGGTCTGCTCCACTATCGGCGGCTTCATCGTTTTCCCAGTCCATCTCCAGTCGATCAATCAGCGCCGCGGCAGCGCGCCGCTTTGTGACCGATTCGACCTTGCCTTGGAGTGCATCCGGCGCCACTACGAAGAGCCAGATTCGCACAATCCACTGGGGCAGGTTCTGGCACGCAACAGCGGCTTCTTCGACCTGTTTGGAGACTTCTCGGGCTATGTGCAGTTCTTCTACCTCGACCCGCTCGTCAACTCCAATGGAACCGTGAACTGGCACCTCGATAACGTCGCTGGCGACCTGTCCAAAGCTTTGCTCCCGCAAACTATGTCGGACTACCTCACGTACCTCGATCGGCAGGAGGCGTTCGTCCTGGCGCGCAACCAGCTCATCGCCGCAGACTTTCCCGGCGAGGTCACTGACGAGTCGCCTGAGTCGGGCTAGCCGCGATGACCGCCGCCGCCATGCCGGAGGCGGCAGCGCGTGTCTTGTCCTCGGCGCTGGGCCAGAGGTGGGCGTAGGTGCCGAGGGTCGTCATGGCCGATGCGTGACCCATGGCGCGTTGCACAGTGACCACATCGCACCCGGCGGCGATGAGTCCGCTGGCGAAGTAGTGGCGCAGTTCGTGGAGTTTGTAGGTGAGACCGGCGTCGGTGCGGGTGGAGCGCCAGCGGTAGTCCACGAGGTTGTCGTGCCAGGGTTTGCCGCCTTCGTCGAACAGCCAGCGTGATGGTTCCCCGTTGGGCGTGTACTGCCGGACATGCTCGGCAAGGATTGCGATGAGTTCGTCGGGCAGGTAGATCGTGCGCTCGGACTCGTACTTCGGTCGTCGAGTGAGCACGGTGATTCCGGCGACGGCCTCCACGAGGTTCGTCCCGGTCTCGATGTCGGCGGCTTGGCTCGCTGGATCTGGCGGGTGACCCGCAGCGTGCGGGCGAGGAAGTCGAGGTCACCAACCTGTACGCCGAGTGCTTCACCTCGGCGTAGCCCGGCGAACGCGCAAGTACAACGTAGGCGGTGAAGCCGGGTCGGGATGTCGGCCGGTTCGGGGGCTCCGCAGCGGCGAGGAGCCCTGCCACGTCGGCGTTGGTGGGGATGCTCATGGCCGCCTCGGCCTTGCGCTTTCGCGGAAGCACCACTCCGATCGTGGGGTCGCTGGGGATGAGCCGATCGGCGACGGCTGCCCGGAAGACGCCTCTGATGATCGTGAATCGTGTGTCGATGGTCGTCGGCGCGAGTGCCGTCGACATTCGTTTCACCCACGCCTCGACGTGCGAGCGCCGGATCGGGCGCAACGGCATACCCCCGAACGTCACGCTCGCTGCGGCCATGTCGGCGTTCTCCCGAGTTGAGGACACCCACACTTGCCGGGGTGACCAGTCGGCGTAGAACGCCGCGAACGTCACCTTGCCTGCGGCAGGGTTGATCCAGTCGCCTCGGACAACCTTGGCCGCGCTGCATCGACGGCGGCTGCGCCGTGCGGGTGTTCCACGAGCTCACCGGCCAGTCGACGATCGAGCCAAACAGTCAACTCGTGGATGGCGCCGGTGCGCTCGTCTCCATGCCATCGGCTGGGTGACCGCGGCGTGACCTCATCGCGCCGCGGAGAACGGAGTCCAGCCCGCTTCTGGGACCGCCGGAGGGCCGCATACCGCACCTCGAGGTCCTGACCCGCCCTCCGCTGTGTTTCCAACAGGTCGATCGCAGGCGTCAGGAACTCGATGGATCGCCGAGACTCGCCGATCCTGGCCTCCAGGTAAGACCAGGTCGCGTTGAAACCGATCGGTCCCGACATCTCGATGCACGACCCGAGTGCGTGAAGGCGGTGGCCATGTGGGAGCGACGAGTCACGCACCCGCCCCGCCTCGCGCCCGAATCGCATAGCGGCAATCTATTCGGGTGGCCGCTTGGAATCGCGCGGATTTCGATCCGGCGTCCGGCCCGCGGTGCAGCACACTTGGCGCATGGCGTGGTGGAAACGGAACGAGCCGGAGAAGCGAAGCGACCGCTCGTCGGCCGAACCGCCGGAGTGGACCACCCCTCCAGTTGACGTCGATGAGTTTCGCAATCGTCTCGCCGCGGTCGGTCTGGACGACGCGGCGGACGCGCTGGTCGACCTTGTGCGGCCGAGTTGCAGGCTCTCGCCGGATTCGTCGATCGATGCTGCGAGTGTCGGGATGTCGCGGCTTGGCGGCATGCCCGATCTCCCTGAGGGCGTCCCGTGGCCAAACGGGCCGGATGGGCCCCTGAGCTTCATCGCGCAGCTCAACCTGGCCGACGTCGCAAGGGTGATGCCATCAAGTAGTGGCCTCCCGACGTCGGGGCTGCTGTCGTTCTTCTACGACGCCGTCGCGCAGTCCGCCTGGGGATTCGCTCCAGGCGACGACGCTTCCTGGTCCGTGACCTACAGTCCAGACGTCGCGGCATGTGAGCGCCGTGAATGGCCGGAGTCGCTGACCGACGAGGGTCGCTTCGGAACGGTCCCGCTTCTGTTGGCGATGGAGCTCACGTTCCCTGCCTCCGAATCGTTCGACGTGGAGCAAGTCGGCATCGCATCCCCGTGGTCAACCTACGGCCGGGTGTTGGGCGAGGGAGACGACCTGGTGAGTCGCTTCCTGGGGAACCCGGAACCGGTGCAAGGCGATATGCAGGTCGAGTGTCAGGTGGCCAGCAATGGCATCTACTGCGGCGACGGCAACTACCTCAGTCGCCCCGAAGCGCAGGCGCTCGTTCCGGGCGCGAGCGCCTGGCGCCTTCTCCTCCAGATCTGATTCTCACGAGGACGAAACCGGCATGATGTGGGGCGACGTCGGCCGCCTGTACTTCTGGATCAAGGATCACGACCTCGCGTCCCGGAACTGGGATGCCACGTGGATGGTCCTGCAGTGCGGATAATCCGCCGGTCCGGATGAGCTCCAAGGGCCTACGAGTTTCCGTCGGTCGCGCCTACTGTGGTCTTCATGGCACTGAGGGAGTCGGATGAGTACGAGGCGGCGGCGGAGGTGTGGCTGCGCCGCGAAGCAGCCACTGCCTACGACGCGTTGAAGGCCGATCCCACGCGCGCCATCCCAGTCGAGGACGTCAGGGCCCGCCTCGAGGCCGTGTGGGCCGCCCGCTCCTAAGGGCGGCGCCGAACGTGCGGGATGTCTATCGGCTGTCCGAGGTCGCACGTAGACTGATCGCATGTCGCTGAGCGCGTCGGAGTACTTCGAGGCGGGGATGTCCCTGCCACCTTCGGTGCGCAAAGACGTGGCGATTCGGCTGCTCGAGTCGCTCGAGGTCGCCGATCAAGAGTCGGTCGACACTGCGTGGACGTCCGAGATCGCAACTCGTATCGATGACATACGAAGCGGCCAGGTGAAGACCATCCCCGGCGAGCAGGTCTTCGCAGATATCGCGGCACGGCGGGCCGCGCGCAACGCATGACGCTCGCCTTCGACTTCCACCCGGAAGCCCAGGCCGAGTTCGCTGCTGACGTCGACTGGTACGACGACCGCGAGGTCGGTATGGGTGGCCGGTTTGCGAACTCCGTCCGTGCCGCGGTCGATGCTGCCGTCGATGGCCCCGATGCCTGGGCGAAGTGGCCAGGCTGGGAGCGTGAGCCCGTGGTGCGATCCAAGGGCGTGGCCGATTTCCCTTACCGCGTTGTCTACTTCGTCGAGGGCGACCTGCTCACGATCGTTGCGGTGGCTCACGCCAAACGCCGCCCCGGCTATTGGCGGGACCGCGTCAGCTCCTGATGGATAGCCTGTCGACGTGGGCCTTGGACGCGGGAAGACCGAGCACGATGGTGCTCGCGACATGTCGCGCAAACATGGCTTTTGGGGGCACGCTGACGAGGCGAAAAGGTGGGCTTCGCGTGTGCGTCGCCGAGATGGAAAGCGCGATGTCGAGGAGCAACTTGGCGCGCAGGGCGACCGGTCTGCCGAGGTTCAGATCGTGCGGATGCTCGTGCAGGGGGACGCTGACACTCCGTTCTCCGTGATGGTCGAACCGGAGGCGATGTCGTACGACTTCCCTCCGCAGGAGCGTGTTCTTCTGACGTTTCGTGGGCCTGTGGCAGCCGCGGACTTCGAGGTCGTGCACGGTCCGGACTACCTCACCATCTGGCGGCCGGCCGACACCGAGGTTTGGGCAACGCTCGCCGACGGCACTCACGAGCAGATCGGCGGATGGGCCCACATTCCCGCGCCCTGGCTGGACAGCGCACACCCCGACATCGGGCCGCCTCCGTGGGAGCGGTCATGACTGCCCGGCCATGCGTGGCAAAAGCGTGGCAGGAGAGTCGTCGGAGTCCGTCGACGACCAACACCGACAATCACGTTTGCGCAGGTCAGCCGCACAATGCCATCAACCGCCAACACCAGCCGCTGAGCGTGCCGTGGTTCCCCTGGTACTACTGATTTGGCCTGTTTCCCCAGGTCAGAGGCCTGTTAGGTGAACAGATGTGGCAGAGATGTGGCAAGAATCGCGATTGATGTGGCACTGAAACTGGCTCTGACGGGTCGCGATCCATTCTCGTGAGAACATGACTTCCGTGGATCGGAAGGACTTCCAGCGAGAGTTCGAGCGTTACGTCAGCGCGGCGCTGACCGTCGCTGGTCGTTCGCCAGGCGTTCGTGACGAGGAGCGGGAGCTGATCCATCTCGTGGAGCTCATCCGCCGCGAACCAAGCCACGCCAATCAGGCTGAGTTGGCCCTGGTCGCGCTGGTGCCGCAGTTGTGCATGACGCCTCCGCCGACCGGCCTCGTCGACCTGTTGGCGTACTGCGTCCACGCCCTCGGGCTTCCGAAGGTCGTCAACGCCGCCACCGAGGCGCGTGACGCTGCGCGCACCGCCCTCGCCTCGGGACCGTCGAGGCGGCCGTGGGAGCACGCTCGCCGGTGCGAGGTGGTGATTGCCGCCGCGGACGCTGACTGGGACGAGCGCGATATGTACGCCTCGTTCTCACCGTCCGTCGCCGAGTGACGCGAGCGCTGCCTCGCCGTGGTGCAGGCTGGGGGCGTGAGTTGGCGCATCTCGATCATGGACCGCCCCGCCGACGCTGCGTCGGTGGCGGACATCCCTGAAGACTTCCAACCAGAGCCTCTTGGTGACCGATCAGATCTGATCGCCGCGGTTCGCGATTTGACTCTCGGAGCCGACTTCACAGACCCCGCTTGGGCGAGTTGTTGGCTCCCGACTTCGTCAGCGAAGAGGCCGTGGACTCGATGATTCTGCACGTCCGCGGCAGAGGTAGTGCCGTGGTCTTCATCGATGCTCTGTCCACGCGTCTCAGCCGCCGATTCACTGGTCTAGGTTCCACCCCGTCGGCCTTGGGATCCCACTGAAGCACCCGGGTGCTGAAGCGGCCAGCCTGGTGATACCAGGTCGGGCTTTGGGCTGGCGGTTGGCGAGTAAGTTTGGCCAGCTTTGCGCTGCTGGTGCCAGCTGGAGCGCTGACCGAACGGATTACTGATTGGGCCTGTCCGGCCCCCCGTTTTCTGGTCCAGATCTTGTGAGAATCCATCCATGAGTGAGAGGACCGGTGTTAGTGATGGCTGTATCGAAACGGTTGTCGCCTGAGCAGATCGTGGCGAAGTTGCGTGATGCTGAGAAGTTGCAGGGTCAGGGCGCGACGATCCCGCAGGTCTGCAAGCGGCTGGGTGTCAGCGAGCAGACGTTCTACCGGTGGCGTTCGAAGTACGGGGCGTTGAAGGAGGACGAGGCGATCCGGCTCAAGACGCTGGAGCAGGAGAACGCCCGGCTCAAAAGGATCGTGGCTGAGCAGGCCTTGGACATCTCGATGCTCAAGGACTTGTCGAAGGGAAACTTCTAAGCCCGGCCCGTCGACGCGACGCGACAGCTCATCTGCAAAAGAAGTTCGGCGTCAGTGAGCGGCGTGCGTGTCGACTGGTCGGGCAGCACCGATCTGCCAACCGCTACACCCCGGTCCCGTCCGATTTCGAGTCCCGGTTGGTGGCCCGGATGACGAAGCTGGCGGGCCGGCACCCGAAGTGGGGCTACCGGATGATCCACGCACTCCTGGTCGAGGAGGGCTGGGAGGTCAACAAGAAACGCATCGAGAGATTGTGGCGCCAAGAAGGCCTGCAAGTGCCCCCTGGCCGCGCTAAAGGCGCAGGTCAGAAGGCACGTGGTGATGATGAGAACTCCCTGTGGAAGCTGCCACCGTTGCGTCGTAACCACATCTGGTCCTACGACTTCGTGACCCGTCGAACCGATGATGGGCGAGCGGTTCGGGTGTTGAACGTGATCGATGAGTTCACCCGCGTCGCTTTGGGTTCGTGGGTGGCCAGGTCGATCGGCGCGGTGCATGTCCAACGACACCTCGAGAATCTCTTCGAAGTCCACGGGAAGCCGTCGTTGATCCGGGCCGACAACGGCAGGGAGTTCGTTGCCGACACCCTGCGCGCATGGCTCACCGACCAGGGAGTCCGCGCTGTGTTCGTGGCCAAGGCCAGCCCCCAACAGAACGGGTACGTCGAACGGTTCAACGGCACCATGGCCCGGGAGCTCTTCGGCCACGAGATCTACCACTCCGTGCTCGAGGTCACACACGTGGTCAACGAGTGGACACTCACCTACAACACCCGCCGCGCGCACCGCGGCCTTGGTGGCAAAACCCCCGCGGCATACGCGAAGATGTACCCCGACACAATCGATCCCAAAGAGGATGGTGGTTGCCCGTGAGAGGGACTACCACCACTGCGCCTGGACCAATCAAGACCTGGCCAGCGACCAGATGCCCAACCCCGAACTCTCACATCGGGTGGACCAAGAACCTGGGGCCGGACACACTCCTTGCCCTCACTGGTAGCCCCTACTCCTACGTCGACAACAACCCCCTCAACAACCTCGATCCCACCGGGCTCTGCAAAGCATCAGACGCTGTCGGCGGGGCACTCGACTTCTTTGGCGTCGACCGCGAAGAGTTCTGCGACTTCGGTGAAGCGGGTTCCGCAGCCGTCAACCAACTCGGCGGAGGCATCGTCAACGGCGTAGCACCCGACCCCGTCTCGGACGCGTACAACCAACACGTAGGAATCGACGACACCACCAGTTGGTACAACGCCGTCGAGAAGACAACCTTCTGGGGCTCCATGCTCTTCGGCGGCTACGGGGCGGCCAGAGGAGCACTGATTGGAGGTGCGAAGTTCTGTCCCCAAGCACTGGCTAAAGCATCTGCCTTCATCACGAATGGCAACAACGTTTTGCGCATCGGACCCCAGCTTCCGGGCATGCCCTTCCGAGTCTCGATCGGTGCTGCCGTTAGTCACTGGAAGAAGATGTCTCCGCTGCGCAGGTTCCTGCAGCCGGTGCATATCCACATGGAGCGTTCGGCTGGTGTTATCACGTGGCTGCCTCGCGCCGCGAAGAAGGCCGGTGGCCGATGGGAGATGTGGTAGATAGTGGACGCAGAGTCAGCCTTAAACGTACTGGTCGAACTGTCTAAAGGGGCGCCTGAGTTCGAGGCAAGCGCAGAATTGAACGCAAGAATCGCGGTCTTGACCGTTGCATCGGCCGAAAGCCCCGGGACCTTTGTGCAGATCAGGTCTCCCGGAGATGCATGGATCTCACTGAGACTCGACACAAGGCATGGCCGCGTTTTCACCGACGAGGACATGTCACCAGTCGACTTCCGCAAGGAAGCTGCCGCTCTGCTTCGTGATGGGCTGCTCTACCTCAGGGGCGACTTTTCGCTCGCGCGCAATGGGCGCGTGATCCTTGTCCCTGGGAGCGGTGAAGAAGGTGCTCAGTTTCGCCTCAGGCGACCACTGTTCGATCCCATTTTCCGTCTCCTAGGGCGATAGCCGCGACCAGGCGGGCAATTTTGGGCTGGGCTGTGCCTCGACCAGGTTCCGCAGCTGCGCCAGGACGTTCTGGGATAGGAGGTTGCGCTGACTGGGTAGCGTGGCGATGTTGGCGCAGATGACTGCATCGGCGGCTTCGATGTGCTGGACAACGGTCGCCATCTTAAACCTCCCACAAGCAGCGACGACCTAAAGGCGCTGGACGGACCCCGTGAAGTGGTCCGGGTCGAGTGAGAGTTCATCGATGGGTACAGGTCTCAGCGTATAGGGCTGGTGCCTGGTAGCCGAGCGAGCTGTGTCGTCGGCGGGTGTTGTAGCCCAGCGCCGGTACGAGGACCATAGCGATGGACAGACGACGGGCGCAGAAATCGTAGCTACTGGTACGGGCATCCGCCGATCCCTGCTGCGGGTCCCTTCCGGTAAGGACAGGCCGCCGGCGCACGCCCACTTCCCCAGTTCAACTTCCCCAGTTCAACAGGGGCAGTGTGCACTTTCAGGCTCAAACCACGTGCATAGACCGCGCCCGACAACATGCAATAGGGAGAGTGCAAGTCCACTGGCCGAATGAGCTGCCAGCGACCCCAGGCTGCTGCCTCTACCGGGCCTTGAACACCGGTGCGCACAAGGGTACGCCGGAACCTCGTACCGCTGCTTACGGCCCACTATGACGCGACTCAAACGCACTCCTCCAGCCGATGATCGGACGTCATGTCAGCTCAGGGGCGGCCCTTCCGACATGTCGCCTTCAGGATTCCGCGCAGGCGATTTGGTCGCACCAACAATTCCAGCAGGTAGAGGTACGCCAAGAGTCCCAGGTCATGAGGAACTTGCCCGTCGTGTTGCGCTATCAGCGCATCGGTTCGGTCCGCGGCGGACTCCCGTCGGGCTCCGTGTCCATGAGTAGCGTCCCGTAGGGCCTTGATATACAAAGCAGCGGCCTTTCCGGGTTCTGTCGCTTGCACCGCGCCAGAGACTTGCAACTCAATGTCGCGGGTTCCTAGTTGGTGCTGGATGAAGAACCCTTCCTGCATCTCTTCGAGGGCCTCGACAGCGCCTCGCGCGCCCGGCAGCAGAATTGCTGCTGCCTCGAACGGGAGGACCATCTCAATAGCGGCGAGCGTCTTCTGCGCGTGCTTCAGGTCCGCGAGTCGATCAAGTTGAACGGTTGTTAGCCGCTCTACCGTGTCCAGCGCGCTAAACATCAGTACCCGACGAGCGTTTGTATCTCGCTCGGACACAAGTGCTGATGTGGTCCTCCTGAAGAGTTGCTCGATCGTGAGAAGCGCATGTACATGCCGCTTCGGGAGGTACCGTCCCGCGGCATCCGTAAAGACGGAATAGTCCGAGAGAACGGCAAACATTGTGTTAAGCGACTCCGACCACCACCGGACAGCGGCGTGGGATGAGCCAGACGATAATCGAGGCACGGCGCGGGACCGATCCCGTCCCGGAACGCCGATGTGATGCAGCATCTCTTCTGCGCCGTTGCTGCTGCCAGCCAGCGGCTGGCCCAGGCTGAAAATCAACGAGCCGAAGCTGCGCGGGACGTTGAACCCCCAAACAGAAGGTGCGAGGGCGGCGAGGAGCGGACCGGTATATGCGTCCATCAGGTAGATGCCGTCGGACAGTCCATTTGCCGAGCGAAAGGCCAATTCATCCTGCGCCGCGGCGTCCTGTAAGTGGGCGATGTCGCCACGCTGCAGCTTCGGATCTTGGGCGATCTGACACAGAATGAAGGGCAGCTTGTGCCGCCAGATGAGTGATCCAGACCGCTCGATGAGGTGTGCTCCGGCATTCGCAAAAACCTTCGTCTCAGGTTGGCTCTCAAGCGGGACCTGAAGCAGCTCGTGGAACTCGCTCTGGGCCAGCCGCGTTAGCTCTGTCGACGGGCTCAGGAGAAGCCTCAACCTCATCACGTCGAAGGCGTGAACCGGATTACTGCTTTGCGCAAGGCGCTGCTCACGCGCATAGAGCTCATCCATGGCCCACTGACCGCTTTCGTGGCCGACGACGTCAATCCGAGAGGTCAGGTATTGGAAGTTAGGTCGCTTGAGCCCGGGACCAGCCAAGTAGTGATAGTCAATGAGCTCTGCCCTACGCCGCCGATCCCGCTCGTCGGTCTTTACAAGCCACCTCCCAGTCGCAGCATCGTGTCTGGCGACGACGGCCGCATCGGCCAGCAGAGCGGCCGGGTCGCCACCCCAAAACCAAGAAGGCAGGTCTATCGACGCGTAGCCCTCAGGTAGCACGTCACCCACACGCCCAGCCTAGGCACTGAATGGAGTTTCTCGTCCATTGCTCCCGACGCGAAGATGGGCGCGGCTCCACCACACTAGGTGTCGTTGATGTCGGTGTCGGCCACATTAGGTTGCCAGAACTTGCTGAGTGACTGGGACTTCGACGCCGGTCACCAGAGCGCTTGGAATTCCGAATCAGGAATGTGCGAGTTCAGGGCTTCGTGAACCTTGCGGGTGGATTCCTCGTATGCGGGGTCGGCCTGGGGCAGGACGAGCAAGTCACTGGATCCGTGCGGTCTTACTGGGGCTCGCCAGGGATGCCACGACCCTTTCGAAGACGCCGACGACGCCATCGAAGTCGAGGCTGCCTGCGTGCCCACGGTGCTCGAACAACAGCTCCGAGTCCTCGTCAGTTGTGTCCGGGTCCAACTGAACCGTGCACGTCCCGCTGTCGTGCACGATCACCTGCGCCTGTGCCGTATCAGATTCGAGCGCGACAAGGAACCAGTCCGTTTGTCTCAGGTCTGCAGGCAACGCGTGAGCGATGTGGTCCACCTCGCCGTCGCACCAGACTCGGTACTGCGGCTCGGTGACCACCCGCACGCCTTCATGACGCCATACCTCGCGCCCGGCCGTGAAGTAAGCCTCCACCCGGGCCAAGTCGAGCCCGGCGATGCGATCTTGCGGGACGCCCCATCGGTCCCATGTCTCGCGCTCGACCTCTCGGAGCACATCGAGGTCCGCACCAACGAATGAGTGAACTGCCACGCACTCCTCATGAGGTCGCGCGAGCCACTCCATCTCCGGTCCAACGACCAAGACGGGGGTCTCACCCTCGGCGGTCTTCCTCCAGACTTCGCGAAGTCGCGGGTCATCGGCCCCGATGTGTGAGATGAACACGTGTGTGACGGCACCTTCGTCATCCTGCGGCTCCTCGAGCATGCTCAACAGGGGATCGCGCTCCAGGAGACCGTCCAGGGCTGAGACCTCGCGCCCAGGCTGGCCTTCCCACTCCCACTCGAAGTCGAAGGTCATCAGCGTGACCGGTCGGCCGGTCGCCAGCCGTTCGATGACAGCAGCGTGAAACTCAACGCTCGCATCGATCCCTTCGTCGGAGGACAACGGGTCCCGGAACTCGGGATGGGCATGGCGGTGGTCATAGACGGTGCCCTCTGGCGCCCAGCCGCCGCTGCTTGGGACATAGCCCTTCCACCGATCCGCCCACCGACGCCTGAAGGCGAGCGCGTACTCGGTGGGCGGAGACGCAGGCAGCAACCAGACACTCACCGGAACTCCGCCAGGACCTCAATAGACCCAACGATATGGTCGTTGAACTCCTCCAGCTCTTCGGCGGGCACCCACAGTTCAAGAATGGTGTCGCCGCCGACCTGGTGTACGTCATAGCGGCTCGCGAAGTCGGCTTCGACCTCGAACCTGGTCACGTAGCCGACGCCGGAGGCGAACACGTTCCAGTCTCGCGCGATCCGAGTGGCGTAGTCCTCCTTCATGACCGGGTAGAAGATGGGCTGGTCTGGCAAGCGCGGCGGCCAACGCTTGAACCCCGTGGCCGCAACGAGCGCAAGCTCCTCGGGCCAGGTCGGTCGCCAAAGCATCAAGGTGTCGGTCGGGAAGGCAGCCACGATGACAATCATGCGCAATGCCCGCGCAGAACGCGATGGGATTACGACACGCGCGCCGACGCGGCGATCCGCGCACGGATAGATGTGCGTCTTTCCGCCGCCTATCGGACACTCTCGTGATCTCGACTGTGCGCGTGTCTGAAGAATGCACACAGGAAGCCCTTTTGGTCGGTTGCCGATGAAGCGGCTCGTCTTGGCCGAAGATGGGGCTCATGGACGACGATGCGCTGGATCCCATGTATGCACGACTGGAAGCCGAGAGGCGGTTCGTCCGGGACCGCGGCGGACCACGGTGGCTCGAGACCTACATCTCACCCATCTACCTCAAGTGGATGGGCCATGGTGCGGCGAACCGCGCCGAGTCGAGCGCCCTCATCCCCTACGTTCGCGACCGGGCCATGGAGTTGAGCATCGAGGACATCAGCCTGATGGTGTGCATGCCCTGGCGCATACAGGTGATGGGCACGTGGTACGCCATCGCCCGGGCGGACGATACCTTCACAACTCCAGTCCATGAGGCCTTTGAGGTCTGTTACGGAATGCTCACCGCTCCCGCCCTCGCGACCGCCGTCATGACCTACCCAAACGACAAAACAGCTGAAGTGCTCCGCCAATACCGAACCCGGGACATCGCACACCAGTACGGAGCCTCCGGAATCATCAGCGCAGCTTTACGAAGACTCGATCCAGCACTCGTCGAACCTCACCGAACTCGCGACGACGACGCCCTCGATGGTCTGCTCGATGTAGCCCGTCAACTCCAAGCTCGTGATTGATGACAGGCCGATCCTGCGTCTACGACCCGCTGCATACCGCGTTTGTTGACCACACCGCGTGCCTGCGGGTGAGGAAAGCGCTTCGTTCGCAATGACTCGGATGCTAAGGTTGATTCACTGGGCTGGCCGAGAGGCCATGGTCCACCCTTTAGGCGGAGCTACCTTCGCCACATCCTTCAGGCGGGCGATGCCCGCCTGAAGTCTTTTCTGGAGTAAGTCCGTGCGTGAACTCAGCATCTTCATCGACGAGTCCGGTGACTTCGGGCAATACGAGAAGCACTCGCCGTTCTACATCGTTGGCCTTGTGTTCCACGACCAGAGCGACAGCATCACGGGCCATCTCGTCGGCATACACGACGGCTTGGTCGCACGCGGACTTCATGCCGACCACGCCATCCACGCGGGGCCTCTGATCCGGCGTGAGCAGGAGTACCGGTGGATGGATGTCCCAGCACGACGAGCCATCTTCCGCCTACTCATGGACTTCGTGCACCGCTGCGACATCACGCAGCACTCACTGGTGTTCAACAAGCGTGAGATCGGCGACATCGACCGCCTCGTGTCGTTAATGTCCCGCGACATGGGTGCGCTGATACGCAACAACATGGCGTACTTCAGTTCGTGGGATCGCATCGTCATCTACTACGACAACGGGCAGAAGGAGCTGACAAACATCGTCAATAGCGCCTTCAACTCCCAGCTCAGCAACGTCGAGGTTCGCAAGGTGGTGCCGTCCGACTACAGCCTGTTCCAAGCCACCGATCTCTGCTGCACGCTGGAGCTCCTGCGGGCGAAGATCAACAGCATTGGGTTGTCGTCCTCAGAGCGCGACTTCTTCGCCACTGAGAAGCGCAGCGCCGAGCAGGCGCTCAAGCGCCTCTACTTCAAGACACTCGACCGCAAGGAGTTCGGCTCCTGAGCCCCGCGTTAGATGTGGCAAAAATGTGGCAGGACAGCACGTCGCGACCGTCGACCTTCAACGCCGCCAATCACGTTTCCGCAGGTCAGCCGTACATTGCCGACAATGACCAACAACGTCCGGTGAGCGTGCCGCGCTTCCCCTGGTACTACTGATATGGAGTGGCTTCTTGTCAAGTGGCAGGGTGAGGCGCCCGTCCGGATTGCTCTGGGCGGGCGCCTCGTGGCTTCGTGACCGAGCCGGTGGTGAGCGTGTCGTTGGCGACGCGCGGTCAGACTGATATGCGCGGGTTGGTTACCGCAGGACGGGGCGTTCGGCAGGAGCGGGCCGCGTGTCTAGAAACGAGCGTCGCCGACCCTGGTCGGGCGGGCTGCTCATAGTAGCTGCGCGGGTCGCTCCAGGCGCTGCCACCGCCGGTCGTGGTCGACGAAGTCAGCTGGTGGGTCGGTTAGTTCTCCATCACGGCCAGGGACCAGCACCAGCCGGCCAGTTCGCGGGCGATGGCGACGTTGGCGATCACGGGCCTCTTCTTGCGGTCGGTGAATCTGACCCAGCGGGCGTGTAGCCGGCGGTTGCCGGCGTCGCCGCGGATCCGGGCGGGGGGTGGGGCGAGTTCCCATCGGTCCCGCAGGGTCTTGCCCGGCCGATAGCCCGGGCGGTGGTGCCAGGCAGCCTCGACCAGGAGCCGCCGGGCGTGGGTGTTGCCGGTCTTGGTGATCGGCCCCTGTACCCGTGAGGACCCCGAGGAGTGCTCGCTGGGCACCAGCCCGACGAACGAGCCGATGGTGTTGCCGGTGAACCGGTGCCACTCGCCGATCTCGACCGCCAGTGCGAACGCAGTCAGGGTCGAGACCCCCCGCAGACAGCCCAGCCGGTGCACCACGGCGGTGAACTCGCTGTCGGCGGCCATGGTCGCGATCGCGGTGTCCAACCGGTCGCGACGTGCTGTGGTGCTCAGCACGGCCTCGTAGTCGGACTCGAAGGCCAGCCGGGTAGCGGCATGGGCGAAGTGCTGTCGACGCAGCCACAGGTCGTGCTTGCCGGTCCAGGCGTGACCGTCGTAGTAGACGATGCCCTGGCGCAACAACAGCTTTGAGAGCCGGTGTCGCGCCCGCATCAGATCGGCGCGGGAGTCCTCGCGAGCCCGGACCAGGTCGCGGGCGGTCTCCTGCTCGACGCTGGGCACGGCGACCGCGGTGACCTCGTCCATCCGCAGCAACCTGGCCAGATGAATCGCATCGCGGGCATCGGTCTTGACCCGGTCCCCGGCAGGTCGCTGCAACTTCGAGGGCGCCGCGACCAGGCACCGGATCCCAGCCTGGGTCAACGCCCGGTAGAGGCCGAAACCTGTCGGCCCGGCCTCGTAGGTCACCGCCACCGGCCCTGGCAGCCCCTGGAGCCAGCCACGGATGTGGTCATGGGCTGGAGTCAGCTTGGTCTGGAACAGCTCACCCGTGACGCCATCGATCGCTGCTGCCGCAACAGATCGTGCGTGCACGTCGAGCCCAACACTCGTACGCTCGGTAAACACCGGGGCCTCCCACACATGTCGGATAGGCCAGGCAGGGGAATCTGTCTGGCAACCCACGAATCTGTGTGAGCGAGGCCCCGGCCTGCAACCCCTTCGCCAACCGAAGCGGTCACTCCATACCGTCTAGACAACTACTGAATCACGCATAACTGCAGGTCAGGTGGCCTGTCTGCGTGGCACCTGCGTGGCAGGACGCGACCAACGACGCTACACGGGGTCACGCCAACGCTGGCACAACCGTACCGTTTTCGGTACGGTTGTGCCATGGCTGCGGAGGTGAAGTACCGAGACCTGGTGCGTGAGATCGCACTGGGCGAGTACGGCTTCATTACGACCAAGGAGGCCGTTGCCGCGGGGGTTCCTGCGGTCGAGTTGCGCAAGCTCGCTGCTCGCGGCGCGCTGGTCAATGTCGCGTACGGGATCTATCGAGTCCCGGACGCGCCGGGCTCGCCCTTCGATCAGTTCGCCGAAGCACTGCTTAGGGCGGGTGGCGGTGCATATCTGCGGGGCGACTCGGTGTTGGCGCTGTTCGGTCTTGCTGACGTCAATCCGCGCAAGATCCGCGTCGTCGCGCCGAAACGGACGCGGGCCAAGATGCCGGCGTTCATGGAAGTGACTGCTCCGCCGCGTGGCGAGGCGCCCCACCTCACACGCTACGAAGGTCTGCTGGCAATGCGTGTCGCCGACGCGATCCTCGATTGCCGAGGTCGGATCGAGCGGGAACGCTTGGTGCACGCCGTTGCAGAGGCGCGCCAGCAGGGCCTCCTGAGAACGGCTGAGGTACGACGAGTGAGGAAGTTACTCGCGCCGTAGCGTGTGCTCGCTGGTTGACCCGCTCGGCTACGGAAGTGCTCGTCGGATCTCGCCGATGAGTGTGGGGTAGGGGTCTGTGAGCGGGGCTCTCCCGGAGCGGATCTGCTCCTGGATCCGCCGCAAGGGCTCGCCGGCAACGTAGAGCCGGCCGCGTCGCTCGCCGCGCGCCTCCAGCAAGCCCACCTCGGCAGCGCTCACCAGATCTCGGGTGGCGGTCCGTTCGTCGAGCTCCGTGAGTTTCACATAGGAAGGCCGGGTGACGCGGAGTCCGATGAGGGCATCGAAGAGAGCCGCTCCGATCCTGTCGTTGAGCTTGGAGTCGGCAAGGAGTTCGTCGAGTTTGCGCCACTGGGTCTCGGCTTCGTCGAAACGGCGCCGCATGGTCTGGGCCTGCATATGGTGAGCGCGTAGGTTGAATTTCATCCACAGCGTGGCGTCGTTGCCACGCTTCCAGGATCCGCGTCCCGTGGCCGATAGCACGTCGTAGTAGTCCTGCGTGCTGTTGCCAAGCCATTCCTCGATGCTGGAGAAGGTCGGCTCGACGACCTGGTCCTGTGCGAGCACCATCGTCTGCAGGGCGCGGGCCATGCGGCCGTTGCCATCGCGGAACGGGTGGATCATCACGAGGTTGAGATGCGCCATGGCCCCGCGAACCAGTGGATCATCCGAGGTGGGGCTGGCGAGGGACGCGGAGAGTTCGCGCATCAGATCGGGAACAAGGTCGCCGTCCGGGCCCTCGTAGACGTTGACGCCGCGCTTGTCGTCGCGGACGAAGATCTCCTGGGTGCGATACCGGCCCGGCGTCTTCGAGAGGTCGTGGTCGAGCAACATGAAATGCATCGAGCGGATGACTGCCTCGTCGATCACAAAGCCCGGTTCGGTCGCCACATTGAGGACGTAGGTAAGGACCCGGCGATAGGCGAGGATCTCCAACCAGGTCGCTTCGTCCGCGCTCAGCGGGGGCTCCTCGTCGACGGCGGCGACCGCGTCCTCCTCACTGACCGTGTATCCCTCGATGCTGTTCGAGCCCTGGATCGCTCGTGCTGTCGAGGTGCGGCGAAGGAGTCCGTTCCAGCGTTTGGGCGCGCGTAGGAAGTCCGCGAGGGAAGCACGGATGCTGTGGATCTCGCTGATGACCTGCTGGTCCTCAAGATCCGGATCTGGAGTGGCGAAGAGTTCAGTCATGTCCGTATGTCCTTTATTAAGTGCCAAGGATACGGGGAGTGTCGTCGGTCTGTCACTTATTAAGAGACATAGCGACAGCCTGGCTCGTCACGTCCGGCCAGCGTCCGTCTCTCGACCGACCCGGCTTACGGTGCTGTCGTGACGAAGAGTGCGGAGGAGTTCCTCGAGGGCGCGATGAAGCTACCGGCGGACGTGCGCTGGCGACTCGGCATCCGGCTGCTCGAATCGCTTGAGGTCGTTCCGGACCCAGCGGAAGCTGCCGGGGCCGAGTCTCCCAGTGAGTCTCCGGAGTAGGCACTTGGTGACCCTGTGATGCGTGGCAAAAACGTGGCAGGAGAGTCAGCAGCCCCCATCCGCGATCAACGCCGACAATCAGGTTTGCGCAGGTCCGCGACCCAAGAGGGGCTTGCGCGGGGAGGAGCATCCTCACCCTGCATCGCTGGAAGCAGGCACCAGCAGATTAACGGCGCTAATCCTTCCCGCTTCGTCGATCCACAACCAGACCGACCAGTCGTCGGCGCACGACGTGAGGCGCGCGGGGTAGAGCAGGATCTGTTTGTTGAGGGGAAGGCCACTGGGGAGGCCGCCGCGGTCGATGAGTTCGCAAGATTGTCCCTCCGGCCAGCGGGTCACCTCACTGAATTCACCGGTCGCGATCTCTCCTGTGGCGGCCACCACGGCCAACGGTGACGCCTCGCAGTTCTCGGGTGCGACCCCGGAGCAGAACGCCCACGCGGCCGGATCGTCGGCGCCCTCAGCGGTCACGGTGGCCCACGGGGTGTAGCCGAGCAACTGCAACACCTGCGGCGACCAAGCGGGCGGCGGCCCCCCTCGGCTGAACCGCATGAAGGCGCTGGCGGCTGCGTCGAGACCGGCGCAATCGCGCGTGCTGTGCGGCACCTCCACGACGAGCGTGACCGGCCCATACCAGCCGGGGTCGTCTGCGCTGTCCTCGTCCAGGGCCTGCTGGGTCGGCGCCTGCTCCACCACCCCGTCGCGAGGATGGCAGGTTTCGAGTTCCTCGACGCGCGCGGGATAGCCGGCAGCGGTGATCGTGTCGCGCGCTGTGGCGAGCCCCAGCCCGACCACATCGGGGATCGGCACCAGCGCGCTCCCGCGGGCGCCGGCGGACCAGGCGATCACCGTGTCGATCGCGCCGTCTGTCTGATACAGCGCCACGCGGGCGGGACAACGCGGCTCCACAAAGACGACTTCCGCGAAGTCGACGGTGAGGGTGAGCGCCTCGCGATCGCCCGCCGCCTGCGGTCGTCGTACGCCGCACCAGGTGTCGGGCGGCGTACCAGTGGTGGCCTCCAACAACGGGGTCCGATAGGCGTCCCCCTCGCGCCGCACCTGACCAGTTGCCTCGGCAAGGATGGCCAGCGCCGAATCCGCTCCCCACTCACCTGTCTGCCGCGTCCGCGCCGGACAGGGTCGAGGTGCGCACCCCGTCGACGAACAGGTCCACCTCGTCGGCGAACTGTGGCGACGGACCCCGGCCGGTGGCGAAGTCGACGAACCGCCAGGGCTCCCGCAGATCGACCGCGCAGTCCGTGTTGCCTCCCTGATAGGCGAGCAACACCGTGACCGTCGCGCCTGGTTTCACCTGAGTTCCCGTGGGGGGCTCGGTCCCGACCGGGCGGCCGGCAGGATCACAACTGATCTCCGTGTCATAGCGGACCGTGAGCCCGCGGTCCTCCAACAGCGCGCCGGCCGACTCCCGGGTGTGCGCGAAGACCGAGGGCACCGTGCCCTCCGGGGTGCCCCCGAGAAGGGTGGGGGCGACCTGATCGGGGCCGCCTTCGCGATCGGGGAGTACGCCGGTCAGCGCGGCCCCCGCTGCCACGACACCGACCACCGCCATCGCGGCCGCGACAGAAACCAGCCGGCTACGACGACGCAGCCCACTCGGCGTCTTGCTACCCCCACCCGTGCCCGCCTGAGTGAGAACCGCCGCCAGGTGATGGTCGGCGTCCACGTTGACGGAGTTCGCGATCCGATGCACCTCGGCCCGGACCTGTTCTTCACTCGGCATGATCCACCTCTTCGTCCGCCAAAAGTTGCGCCAGCCGCGTGCGGGCCCGCGCCAGATGAGTCCGCACCGCTGAAGCCGAACAGCCCAGCAGGGCGCCGACCTCCTCGGCGGGCCGGTCCTCGTAGTAGTGCAGCGCGACCGCCGCTCGCTGTTGCGCCGGGAGCCTGCGTAGCGCCGCCGCCAGGTCAAGGTCGCGCCCCGGCGGCGACACGCGCGGTGGCTGCCCGCGGGTCAGGGCGCGACGGGTCTCCTCGCGGCGGGCCAGCCGGACCGCCATCCGGATCGCGACGCGGCGTACCCACGCGTGCGGGTTGTCATAGGAGCTGACCTTGGTCCAGTGGCGGTAGAGCTGGCCGAAGGCGTCCTGCGCAACGTCCTCGGCGGCGGGCTGGTCATGCAGGACGAGGTACGCCGTGCGCACGAGCGGCTCGAACTCGCGATGGAAGAAGTCCGAGAACCCACGGTCGTCGGGGTCGAACCCAATGTCATTCGGTTCGATCACCGACAACCACCGGTTGTCTCGCGTCGGATCCGTTGCATATCCCTATACAGTCCCAACCTGGTTCCCGCGTCCACCTCGGCGCGCAGGTTTTGCCGAACCCGTCCCCGTTGACGGGCCACGCGCAGCGCCGAAGACTCAGGTGGCGCGAGGTGGCTTCCCCGCAACTTAACTCGCCAGTAACATACGCTTCCATGAAGCGATCGATCTACGACGACGACCACGAAGCCTTCAGAGGGTCGGTCAAAGAATTCTTGGACCGCGAGGTCATTCCACACGTCGAGGAGCACGTCTCGGCCAAAGCCTTGCCGCGTGAGTTTTGGCTGGCCGCAGGCAAGCAAGGGTTCCTGGGGTTGGAGATTCCCGAGGAGTACGGCGGCTCCGAGGCGGGCGATTATCGCTTCAACGCGGTCCTCACCGAGGAATTGGCGAAGGTCAACATGGCACTCCCCTCGTGTCTGGGGATCCACTCCGACATCGTGGCGCCGTACCTCGTCCATCTCACCACCGACGAGCAGCGCAAGCGCTGGCTGCCCGCGTTCTGCACCGGCGAAACCGTCACGGCGATCGGCATGACCGAGCCCTCGGGTGGGTCCGATCTGGCGGCCCTGAAGACGACCGCCGTACGTCACGGCGACGAGTGGGTGCTCAACGGGTCGAAGACGTTCATCACCAACGGCTATTCCGCCGACCTGGTGCTCGTGGCCGCGCGCACCAGCCCCGAGAAGAAGGCCCGGGGGATCACCCTGTTCGCGGTCGAGGCGGATCGGCCGGGGTTCTCGCGTGGCCGCAAACTCGACAAGGTCGGGCAGGACGAGTCGGATACCGCCGAGTTGTTCTTCCAAGACGTGCGGTTGCCTGGCGACAACATCGTCGGCGAACTCGACAACGGTTTCATCCACATGATGACGTGGCTGCCTCAAGAGCGGCTCGGCTCGGCGATCACCAACCTCGCGCATGCGGGGCAGATCCTCATCGAGACGGTCGCCTACGCCAAGGAGCGCAAGGCATTTGGGCAGGCAATCGGCGCGTTCCAGCACAACAAGTTCCTGCTCGCCGATTTGGTGACGCGCATCGAGGTGACCCAGGCGTACGTCGACCAGTGCGTCATCGCGCACACAGCTGGCGAACTCACGCCCATCGACGCCGCCAAGGCGAAGTGGTGGACCGCGCAGGTGCAAAACGACGTGCTCGATCACTGCCTGCAACTGCATGGTGGCTATGGCTACATGAACGAATATCGAGTTGGGCGCGCGTGGCGCGATGCGCGGGTCAGCAAGATCTGGGCGGGCTCCAACGAGATCATGAA
Organism: uncultured Actinomycetota bacterium; assembly: GCA_963814245.1. Classification (GTDB taxonomy): domain Bacteria; phylum Actinomycetota; class Actinomycetes; order Propionibacteriales; family Nocardioidaceae; genus Nocardioides. The sequence continues at coordinate 63,790 of CAWFBY010000001.1, read as the reverse complement.
AGAGCTGATCGGCCGGGATCTGGGCCTGTGACATAGTCCGCCGCGTTCGGCACCACTGGGGGCTCGAAACTGATGCTTTGCGCGGCGGACTATCCCCATCCCCCGGTGGCGACCACGCACAGGGCAGGGGGCAAGATCGAGTCATGACCACCGGCGACGAGACTCAGCTGGAGATCGGGCTGCATGATGACGAGCCCCACGAGACCGGGACGGCGGCTCGGCTCAACTGGCTGCGGGCCGCGGTGCTCGGAGCCAACGACGGGATCGTCTCGACGGCGGGTCTGGTGGTGGGAGTCGCGGGCGCAACCAATGACCGTACGGCGATCCTCGTGGCTGGGGTCGCTGGCCTGGCGGCGGGTGCCATGAGCATGGGCGCCGGCGAATATGTCTCGGTCAGCACTCAGCGCGATTCCGAAAAAGCACTGCTCGAGAAAGAGCGGCGCGAACTGGAGGAAACCCCCGAGGAAGAGCTCGCGGAGCTCACCCATCTCTACATGCAGAAGGGACTCTCGGAACCCGTCGCCCGACAGGTGGCCGACGAGTTGACGGCGTACGACGCCCTCGGCGCACACGCCGAAGTTGAGCTCGGCCTCGATCCCCATGACCTGACCAATCCCTGGCATGCGGCCTGGGCCTCCATGCTCGCCTTCACCATCGGCGCGATCCTGCCGCTGCTCACGATCAGCCTGTCCCCCGAGGCGATCCGGCTCTGGGTGACGGTGGCGTCGGTCGCGATGGCGCTGGCGCTGACCGGCTGGTCGAGCGCCCGACTCGGCCTCAGCCCGACGGGCCGTGCCGTCGCGCGCAACGTGGGCGGCGGCCTGCTGGCGATGGGGGTCACCCACCTGATCGGCTCCCTCGTCGGCACCCAGTTGGGCTGAGTCGTGTTTCGCCGGTGGGGGGTCCGCTGGAGGGTGGTGTCGGTCGCGATCCTGGTGCTGATCCTCACCGTGGCGGGTTGGACCTGGCTCATCCTGGCGGTCTTCGATGCCACCCTCGCTGAGACGGCGCGCTCGCACGCCGAACTGCAGGCCCGCCAGATCGTCGTACAACTAGAAACGCTCACGCCGGAGCAGGCAGTGCCCCCGTTGCCCGACCCGGTCTTCGGCGACGCGATGGTGCAGGTGGTCGGTCCCGGCGACGAAGTGCTGGCGGCCTCAGAGCGGGACGCGCTCGAAGCGCCGTTCACGACGGGTCGACCGGAGCCGGGTGACAGCCAACTCGTGAGGGTCGCGGGGATCGAGGGCATCGACCAAGACAAGTTCGTCATCGTGTCGAGCGGGACACGGGATGTCACGGGGCGACCGGTGGTGGTCGTGGTGGCGAGCCCCGTCCATGTGGAAGAGGGTGCCGTTTCGCGGACCATTCTCGTGGGTGGCATCGCGGCGGTGCTGTTCCTCGCGGTCGGCACGATGCTGGTGCGCTGGGCCGTATCCGCCTCGCTGACCCCGGTGGAGCGGCTGCGCGGGCAGCTGGCCACGATCGACGGACGCACGACCGGCGAACGCGTTGAGGTCCCGCTCACGGGCGACGAGCTCACCCGCCTCGCCGACACGATGAACGCGATGCTTTCTCGGCTCGAGCAGTCCTATGCCACGAACAAGACGTTTGTTTCCGACGCAAGCCACGAGTTGCGCAGCCCCTTGGCGACCTTGCGCACCACCTTCGAACTGGCCTCCGCGGATGCGACCGGCGAGATCTGGCGAGACAGTCAGAAGACCCTGATGGGCGAGGTCTTGCGGCTCCAGCGAATGGTCGACGATCTGCTCACCCTGTCGCGGTACGACGCGGGGGCGTTGCCGTTGCGGCGTCGCGCCTGTGACCTCGACGACCTCGTGGTGGGCGCCGTACGACGCCTCCGCGCGGAGTCGACCCTCGACGTGGAGGTCCACGTCGACCCGGTGCGGGCCCACTCCGACCCCGAACGTCTCGAGCAGGTGCTGCGCAATCTCCTCGACAACGCCTCTCGGCACAGTCGTGGACGGCTGCGGGTGTCCCTCGCGCAAGACGACTCCGTGGCCAGGCTCCTGATCGACAATGACGGCGACCCGGTCCCGAAGGCGGATCGCGAGCGGGTCTTCGAGCGGTTTGTTCGTCTCGACCCGACCCGGGGCCGCGACTCTGGCGGCAGCGGGCTCGGCCTCGCGATCGCCGCCGACCTTGCCCGGGCCCATGGTGGGCAGCTGTCGACGAGTGAGGCCGAGGATGGTTGGTGCCGGTTCGAGCTCAGGATTCCGGTTGATCAGTGACGAGGCGATAGCCGATGCCGCGCACCGTTTCGAGGGTCGCTAAGCCAAAGGGGGCGTCGATCTTGCGACGCACATACCCGACGTACACCTCAACCAGGTTGTCGCTCCCCGGATAGTCGCTGTCCCACACGTTGGCGAGGATGTCGGTCTTGGTGATCGCCTCTCCCTGGCGGCGCATCAGAAAATGGGTGAGGGCGAACTCGCGCGGCGTCAGCTCGATGACTGAGTCAGCGCGCTGGACCTGATGGCTCGCCGGATCGAGGGTGAGGCTGCCACACTGCAGCACGGTTGGTCGCTCGTGCGCGCTGCGCCGCATCAGAGCTCGGAGGTGCGCGACCAGCACCGGAAAGCTGAACGGCTTGGTCAGATAGTCGTCGGCCCCCAGATCGAGCGCGTCCGTTTGATCAAACTCGCCGTCCTTGGCGCTGAGCATCAGGATCGGTGTCCACACGTCGCTGGCGCGCAGTTCCTTGAGGACGTCATAGCCATGCATCTGAGGCAGCATGATGTCCAACACGATGACGTCGTAGTCGCCATCGATCGCCGTCGCCAACCCCACCAGACCGTCGTACGCCAAGTCCACGACGAAGCCCTCATCGGTGAGTCCTCGCCGCAGGGTCTCGGCCAGCGGCCGCTCATCATCGACCACGAGAACCCGCACCGCTCAAGACTCTCAGAGTTCTCTCAGCGCACCCGCAGTAGCGTCGAAATCGACTCGAGAAATCTTTGGAGGTTCTGATGTTTGACACGATTTCTGGCCTACCGATCCACCCCCTGGTGGTGCACGCGGTAGTTGTCCTTGCGCCCCTGGCCGCCCTGCTGGCGGTCCTCTATGCCTTCAAGCCCAGCTGGCGAATCGCCCTGAAATGGCCGACCCTGCTGCTCACCGCATTTGCCGCGGCCTCGGCCGCGGTGGCCACGGCCAGTGGCGAGAGCCTGGAAGAGATGGTTGGCGAGGGCGATACGCGGGCTGCACATGCCATCTTGGAAGAGCACGCCGAGGCCGGCGAATTGGCCGCAATGTCCCTCTATGTTCTCCTCGGCGTTGTGGTGGTGAGCCTGCTCTTCCTCATCCCCGCACGCAAGGCGGTCGTCCCCAAAGTCGTCAATCTCCTTGCCGTGGTGTTGCTGCTCGTTGGGGCGCTCGGTGTGACTGCCGCGGTCTTTAACGCTGGCCACAGCGGCGCGAACTCAACGTGGGGTGACACCGTGGCCAACACCGGCGGAGGCGGCGAAAAGGGCGACGACTAGCTCTTATTGGCTCGACTGCTCGGAGTCGGGTCGTCTAGCGTGCCGGTCGTGCGGATGTTCGTGGCCTTGGTGCCACCCGAAAAGGCCGTTGAGGATCTCGACGAGTTCTTGGCCGTACGCCGGCACGCGGCGCCGTTTCGTTGGGCTCGGCCCGAGCAGTTCCATATCACGCTAGCCTTCTTTGCCGCCGTCCCTGACCGGAAGCTCGATGCGTTGTCCGAAGGACTAGCGGCGGCCGCCGGGCGGCGTACTTCCTTCGACACGTGCCTCCTCGGCGGCGGCGCCTTCCCAAACGTCGCGCAAGCCCGCGTGTTGTGGGCGGGTCTCGAACTCGACTCCGAGCTGGATCGGCTGGCGAGGGGGGCGCGCACCGCGGGCACTCGCGCGGGCATCGCGGTGGACGGACAACGATTCCGCCCCCACCTCACCGTCGCGCGGTTGGGCATGGCCACCGACGTCACCCGGTGGGTCCAGTTGCTCGAGGGCTACCGCGGCCCCACGTGGCGCGCTGAGAGCATCGAGTTGGTGGCCTCACATTTGGTGCCGGGCAAACGGCCACGTCACGAGGTGGTCGAGACGTTCCCCTTAAGGCCCAACTGAACGGGCAGGGAGGCCCAACTGAACGGGCAGGGAGGCCCAGCTCAACGGGCAGGGAGGCCCAGCTCAACGGGCAGGGAGGCCCAGCTCAACGGGCAGGGAGGCCCAACTCAACGATGGGGGAGGGCCCGGACGATGTCCTCGACGCGGTCCTTGGCGTCGCCGAAGAGCATCCGGGTGTTGTCCTTGAAGAACAGCGGGTTCTGTACGCCGGCGTACCCCGTGGCCATCGACCGCTTGAAGACGATCACGTCACGAGCCCGCCACACTTCGAGCACCGGCATCCCGGCGATGGGGCTACCCGGCTCTTCCAGGGCGGCCGGGTTGACGGTGTCGTTGGCCCCGATGACCAAGACCACATCGGTGTCGGCGAAGTCCTCGTTGATCTCGTCCATCTCGAGCACGATGTCGTAGGGGACCCGCGCCTCGGCCAAAAGCACGTTCATGTGCCCCGGCAGCCTCCCGGCGACCGGGTGGATGCCGAAGCGGACGTTGATCCCACGGTCGCGCAACTTGGCGGTGAGTTCGGCGACGGGATATTGCGCCTGAGCCACGGCCATGCCGTAGCCCGGAGTGATCACCACGCTGCGCGCCTCGGCAAGCAGTTCGGCCGCGTCGGCGGCAATGATCTCGCGATGCTCGCCATAGTCGCGCTCCTCGCCGGTGACGTTCCCGTCCGACCCGAAGCCGCCGGCGATCACCGAGATGAAGGAGCGGTTCATGGCCTTGCACATGATGTAGCTCAAGATCGCACCCGAGGAGCCCACGAGCGACCCGGTGATGATCAACAGATCGTTGTTCAACATGAAGCCGGCCGCGGCGGCGGCCCAGCCGGAATAGCTGTTGAGCATCGACACCACGACCGGCATGTCGCCGCCACCGATCGCGGCCACCAGGTGGAAGCCCAAGAACAAGGCGAGCACGGTCATGATGCCCAACGGGATGATCCCGCGACCCACGTCGGCGTTGAGCGCCGAATGATCGAGCATGAACCACACCAGGAGCGCCACCGAGGTCAGGATGATGACCAGGTTGAGGAGGTGGCGGCTAGGCAAGGTCAGCGGTGCGGACTTCATCTTCGCGCTGAGTTTGAGGTAGGCCACGATCGAGCCCGTGAGGGTGACGGCGCCAATGAAGACGCCGAGGAAGACCTCGACCGAATGGATGCGTTCCATCGCGCCCTCGGTGGCCTCGCCCGGGTCGAGGAAGGAGTTGAAGCCCACCAAGACAGCCGCGAGACCGACAAAGCTGTGCAGCATCGCGACGAGTTCGGGCATGCCTGTCATCTCGACCTTGCGGGCGCGCCACGCGCCGATCGTCCCGCCCACCGTCATCGCGACCAGGATCAGTCCGAGGGTGACCGGCAGCGAGCGCCAGTTGTTGTGGTCGTCGGTGACGGCCTGCTGGGCCGCCAGCAACAAGGTGGCCAGCAGCGCCAGCCCCATGCCGAGCATCCCGGCGATGTTGCCGCGCTTGGCTGTCTCGTGGCGGCTCAATCCGGCGAGGGCCCCGATGAACAACACGGCCGCGATGATGTAGCACGCCTGGACAAGTCCCTGCAGGTTGTCCGAGCTCAAGAAGTCGGTCATGGCTCAGTCCTTCCGGAACATCTCGAGCATCCGCAGCGTCACCAGGAACCCGCCGAAGATATTGATGCTCGACACCAAGACCGCCAACACGGCGAGCCCCGAAATCACCGGGTTCTGGTTGCCGACCTGCAAGATCCCGCCGACCAAGATGATCCCGGAGATCGCGTTGGTCTCGCTCATCAACGGGGTGTGCAGCGCGTGCGCGACGTTGGAGATGACGTAGTAACCCACGAAAACCGCGAGGGCGAACACCGTGAAGTGGCCCAGGAAGGCCGGCGGGGAGTACGCCGCCAGCAGGGCGAACAACGCGGCGGCCAGGCCCGCGGCGTACACCTTTCGTCGCGGATCTGGTGGCGGCGCGGGTGGCCGTGGCTCGACCGTGGTGACCGCAGCCGCCGGGGCCGCGGAGACCTGCACGGCGGGCGGCGGCCACAGGCTGTGGCCATCTTGGGCGACGGTGATGCCCCGCTGGACGACGTCGTCGAGATCCAGGGTGAGCTCGCCGTCCTTTTCCGGGGTGAGGAGTTTGAAGAGGTTGACGACGTTGGTGCCGTAGAGCTGCGAGGTCTGGGCCGCCAGACGGCTGGCGAGATCGGTGTAGCCCAGGATCGTCACCAGGTTGGGCGTGACGACCCGGTCATCGGTCACCGTGAGCTCGCAGTTGCCGCCGTTGGCCGCAGCCATGTCGACGATGACGCTGCCGTTGGCCATCTGTTCGACGGTTTCGGCGCGGATCAGCAGGGGGGCGGGCCGACCCGGGATGAGCGCCGTGGTGATCACGATATCGGCGTTGCGGGCCTCCTCGTCGTACATCGCCGCCGTGGCCGCTTCCTGCTCGGACGTCATCTCCTTGGCGTAGCCGTCGGCGCTGACCTCTTGCTCCATGTCGACGGTGACGAATTGGGCGCCCATCGACTCGACCTGTTCGGCGACTTCGGGGCGTACGTCGAAGGCGCGCACGATGGCTCCCATGCTGCCCGCGGCCCCGATCGCGGCGAGCCCGGCGACTCCGGCGCCCACCACGAACACCTTGGCCGGCGGCACCTTGCCCGCCGCGGTCACTTGCCCGGTGAACTGCCGACCGAACGCATGCGCGGCCTCGATCACGGCGCGGTAGCCGGCCACGTTGGCCATCGAGGACAACACATCCAGCGACTGGGCCCGGGAGATCCGCGGGACCGCATCCATGGCAAGCGCGGTCACGCGAGCGCCGACGAACTTGTCGATCAGATCGGGGCTGCGCCCCGGTGCCATCAGGGAGATCACGGTGCTCCCCGGCGAAAGTCGCGCGATCTCGGCGTCGGTGGGCGGGTTGACCTTGACGATGATGTCGCTCGTCCAGACGTCGGCCCCCGTGGCCACCGTCACCTCGGCCGCGGTGAACGCCTCATCGGGTTGGTCGGCCAGCAGCCCGGCTCCTTGCTCGACCACCACGTCGTAGCCCAACGCCATGAGCTGTGTTGCGGTCTTGGCGGTCGCGGCGACCAACGTTTCGCCGACCTTAGACTCGCGGGGGATGCCGATGCGCAAGGGTTTCCTCCTGGCGGTCTGAGATCTCTGAGATCAGTGAAGCGGCGCTGCCGTCGGGCCAGTGCTCAACGTACACAGCGGCCACCCCAAAGTTGAGTTGGGCCTGCCTACCCGTTGAGTTGGGCCCGCCTGCCCGTTGAGTTGGGCCTGGCTGGCTTACGACGTACCGGCACTGCCGTACAACCGATCCCCAGCGTCGCCCAGCCCGGGGACGATGTAGCCCAACTCGTTGAGCCTCTCGTCCATCGCGGCGGTGACGATGGTCACCGGCGCCTCGAGGTCGGCCAGTTCGGACTCCAGGCGAGCACAACCTTCGGGGGCCGCGAGCAGGCAGATCGCGGTGATGTGATCGGCGCCGCGATTGGTGAGGAAGCGGATGGCTGCGGCCAGGGTGCCGCCGGTGGCCAGCATCGGATCGAGCACGTAGCACTGGCGGCCGGACAGGTCGTCGGGCAGGCGCTCGGCGTACGTCGATGCCTCAAGCGTCTCCTCGTTGCGCACCATCCCGAGGAACCCGACCTCGGCCGTGGGCAGCAACCGCAACATCCCTTCGAGCATCCCCAAGCCGGCCCGCAGGATCGGCACCACCAAGGGGCGCGGAGTCAACGTCACGCCTCGGGTCGGGGCGACCGGGGTGATCACCTCGGTCGGGTGCACGCGGACGTCTCGGGTTGCTTCGTAGGCCAACAAGGTGACGAGCTCTTCGGTGAGGCGTCGAAAGGTCGGGGTATCGGTGTTCTGGTCGCGCAGCGTGGTGAGTTTGTGGGCGACAAGTGGGTGATCGACGACGAGAGTGCGCATGAGCGGAACCCTAGTCCAGCAAGGGGATTGGCCAACGCGGGCCGCCACGCGGGCACCAGGGTTGGTGCTGGGCGGCTGGTCTGTCAGTCTGGGTCCGTTGGAGTTGTCTCAGGGCCGAGCGTGAAGCGGAGGAATCGTGACTGCCGAACAGATCGAGGGCATTGATTTCGCGATGGCTGCCTATCGTGAGGAGGGTGTGTGGCAGGTCCAGGAGTTGGCGCACGGTCTGCTCGAGGACATCGAGAGCCTCTCCGCGGCGCTGCGACGATTCCCCGGCGATCATGGAGCGCTCGGGTTGGTCGCCATCGATGAAGACTTCTTCATCTTGGTGCGGGTTACCGGTCCGATCACGCGGATCTTGTTGTCGGACATCACTGCGGCCGACGAGTGGGACCTCGCGCGCTCCGCCCTCGAGACGCTGGGTTTGCCGCTGCCCGAGGACGACGACGACCAGGTGCCAGCCGGCGACCTGGAGATCCTGGGAGATCTGGGCGTCCCTGCCATGGACCTGGCCCTGCTCCTCGACGACTTCGAGCTGTATCCCGACGAAATGCTCTCCGACATCGCTCGCCGCTTGGGTTTCGGGCCCCAGTTTGATGAAGCCGCTGGCCTGACCTCGGCATGACCTTTCCTGCCGTCGAGCCTTGGCTCGCTTCGATGTACGCCGCGCTTGAGCAGGGCCGGCTCGCGATGGCCGGTGGCGATGTACCCATCGGCGCAGTCGTTCTCGATGCCGACGGGGTCATCATCGGCCGCGGCCACAATGTGCGCGAGGCCGACGGCGACCCAACCGGCCACGCCGAAATCGTGGCCTTGCGGTCGGCGGCGGCCATGGTCGGCGAATGGCGCCTCGAGGGGTGCACGTTGGTCGTCACCTTGGAGCCCTGCACGATGTGCGCCGGTGCCGCCGTGCTCGCGCGGGTCGCGCGGGTCGTCTTCGGGGCGTACGACGAGAAGGCTGGCGCCGTCGGCAGCCTCTGGGACGTCGTACGCGATCGCCGCCTCAACCACCGACCCGAGGTGGTCGGTGGTGTCCTCGCGCAGGAATCAGGGGAGCTGCTGCGGGAATTCTTCGGCGACCACCGGGCGGTCATCGCCGACTGAGGGCGGACCGGTGGGGGATTTCGGGGGAGGGCGCGACCTCCGGTACCCTCGTCGGCGGTGGCGTGTCCGAGCGGCCTAAGGAGAACGCCTCGAAAGCGTTTGTCGGTGCAAGCCGACCGAGGGTTCAAATCCCTCCGCCACCGCCATGTGATGTCTCAAGACATCGGCGACACCCGGACCCACGGTTGTGTGGGTTCGGGTGTCTTTCATTCTCGTTGAGGTGGGCCTCCCGCCCCTTGAGTTGGGCCTTCTGGTGGTCGGCCGGTCCGAGGTGCGTGAGTTTGCGCCGACTCGGGGGACTTTTTGCGTGAGTTTGCGCCGACTCGCGTGGGGATCTGGGGTGCGGAGACGCAAGATAGACCCGACGTGGCCGACTCCGCAGGGTTTTGAAGATTTCTTGACTAAATTGGTCTAGCGCAGTGCGGACGGACTCACCGATGATGGAGGTGTGAAGCCACCTCAGGTCAAAGCAGCCCCGAACGCCGATATTTCGATGGCGCTGGTCATGCTGGTGACATTCTGGGGACTCGGGGCCTGGAGCATCGCCATCTTCGATCGCGCCACTCAAATGTCGGACAGTGCCGAGCGCACGCTCCTCAAGATCGTCGTTGTGATCGGCGCGATGGTGGCGTTCTGCTACGCCACCCGCAACCGCGACGCACGCTGACCGACGACGGACGCCGCTAAACCTGGCGGCGGACCGGGAGTTCGTTGTCGTGCGTCCAGCCGTCGCCGACGCGTCGCCCGGTGAGGCTGTCCCAGCGAAGCCGCACATAGAGTGGCCGCGTCCCCGACACCCACGGCCTGGGATTCCACTCCCGGACAACCTCGTCGAGCGCCGGCCCGGGATCGATCCGGGATCCGGGCCCCGAGGCCACGACACTCCACCCCGCATGGCGTTCGTAGTCCATGTGGTCGATCTCAAACGCCAGCCTGGTCTGCCAGGCACTGGTGCCCAACACGCTGTAGGGCGCCGTACGAAAGACCACCGCATCCTCATGCACCGCGTAGTTCACCGGGAAGATCTGCGGCCCCGCCGGCGTGCACAGCGCCACCCGTCCGACGACTCCAGCGCGCAACAGTTCGCGGCACTTCTCCTCGGACAAAACCGCTAACTCGCTCATCCCCCCATGGTGCACCCGTCCCGCCCGCGAAGGAACACCGGCAGCCCCTCCTAACCGCCGTCTTTCAGGACTACTCTCACCTGGCATGTGGATGCGCGAGTACGACCGCGGCTGGTTGCGCGGCGACGTGCTCGCCGGGATCACGGTCACCGCCTACCTCATCCCGCAGGTCATGGCGTACGCCGAACTCGCCGGCCTGCCCCCCGTCACCGGTTTGTGGGGCGCCATCGGGGCGTTGCTCGCCTATGCCTTGGTGGGGACCTCGCGCCAACTCTCCGTCGGTCCCGAATCGACGACGGCCCTGATGACGGCGGTCGCGGTGGGCAGCGTGGCCAGCACCGCGGGGGAGTATGCGTCGTTCGCGGTCGCGTTGTGCCTGGTCGTCGCGGGCCTGTGCGTGTTGGGCCGTTTTGCGGGGCTGGCCCGACTCTCGGACTTGCTGTCGCGGCCCGTGTTGGTGGGCTACATGTCGGGGGTCGCCGCGATCATGGTGGTCTCCCAGTTGGGCAAGTTGACCGGACTCACGGTCGAGGGAGACGGATTCGTGCCCGAGGCCTGGTTCGTCGTACGGCATCTGGGCCAGGCCCACGCTCCCACGCTGATCCTCGGCGTCACCGCCGCGGCGCTGATGATCCTCGGCGCGCGCCTGTGGCCACGGGCACCGGTTGCGCTCGTTGGCATGTTGACCGCGACCGCCGCGGTGGCGTTGTTTGACCTTCGCGATCGTGGGGTGCAGGTGATCGGCGAGATTCCGTCGGCGATGCCGGCGTTCGGCGTACCCGATGTCACCGCGGGGGGCGTCGCCGCCCTGCTCGTGCCCGCCATGGGGGTCACCTTCGTGGCCTACTCCGACAATGTCCTCACCGCGCGCGCATTCGAGGAGCGCGAACACCCGATCGATCCACCGCGCGAGTTGCTGGCGTTGGCCGCAGCCAATCTGGGGGCGGGGTTGCTGCAAGGGTTCCCGGTCAGCAGCAGCGGAAGTCGTACGGCGATCGCCGCGGCCGTGGGCGCGCGCACCCAACTCGCCGGCATCGTGACCGTGCTCGGCACCATCGTCGCGGTGGTCTTCTTGCGCCCCCTGCTTGCCGCGTTTCCCAGCGCCGCGCTCGGCGCTGTCGTGGTCTATGCGGCCACGCGGCTGGTGGAGATTGCCGAATTCCGCCGCTTCCTGCGCTTCCGAAGAAGTGAGTTCATCTTGGCCTTCGGCACCACCCTGGCGGTGCTGGTGGTGGGGGTCCTCGAAGGCATCCTGGTCGCGATCATGCTTTCCCTGGCCGATCTGTTGCGCCGGGTCTCGCGGCCCCACGATGCAGTCCAAGGTTTCGTGCCCGATCTGGCGGGCATGCACGACGTCGACGACTATCCGCAGGCCACGGTGTTGCCGGGCTTGATGGTCTATCGCTATGACTCGCCCCTGTTCTTCGCCAATGCCGAGGACTTCAAGACCCGCTCGTTGCGCTCGATCGCGAACTCGGCCGACCCCGTACGCTGGTTTGTCCTCAACGCCGAAGCCAATGTCGAGGTCGACATCACGGCTGCCGACGCACTGGAGGAGTTGCGCGCCGAGTTGGCGCGACGCGACATCGTGTTCGGGATCGCACGACTCAAACAAGACCTGGCCGACGACCTCGCGGGCTCGGACTTCCTCGCGCGAGTGGGCTCGGATCGGATCTTCCCCACGCTCCCCACTGCCGTGGAGGCGTTTCGGGTGTGGGCGGGGTTGCCCGAGGATCCGCCCGCCACCTAAGTGGCGGGTGAACAGTGCGCGGATTTTGAGTCACGAGGTGGCACAGAATCGCTCCACTCATTGAAACGTGGGGCCGGTCATTGAACGTGGGGCCGGCGAAACGCCGCGAACCACCCAAACCCTCACCGCCCACGGGTGATCTGGACGACGTGGGTCTCCAGGACCGCGGGTTCGCCGGTCAAGAAGCCGACGGCCCGCAGTCCGTCGAGTTGGGTCTGGATGGAGGGGTGTGGTGATGCGTCGACCCCGGCCGCCGCGACGGCGTAGTTGGCGAGCGAGTGATGGCCGACCAACGTGGACTCCTCGTCCTCGAACGTCACGGTGACCACCTCAGCAGCCGGGGGGTTGGCCTCGCCATCGAGCTGAGGGACGAGGTCGCCGGTCGACTCCAGGGCCAGGATCGGCGGGCCGTCGGTGCTGGCCACCTGGGCAATCGGGGCACCCGCAGTGATCACGCCGGACACCGCAAACTCGGGATGATGATGGGCGATCCACGCCGCCTCCATCCCCCCTTGGGAGTGGCCGGCCAGGAGCACGGGATCGTCCGGCCCGATGCCGGCCTGGTGCATCGCTGTCACGATGCCGCTGGCGTAGGCGGTCTCTTGGTCGCCCATCACCAGCAGGTTGGTGGGCAGGTCTCGAATGTCGCCATCCATCGTCCACGGCAGGGTGTGCAGGTCGTCGGTCCCGGGCAGATAGACGATGTGGTGGGGCTGCCCGGACGAGTCTGACCAGGAAGTTATCGCGATGGTGCCGTTGTTCTGGGGGTGATCCAGGTCGGACCAGTGGTTGACCTCGTCGAGCCGGGAGATCACCTGCCCGACCCCGGCTGGGGTGTCGGCCGCGATGTCGGGCAGGGCGAGGTCGGGCCGATCGCTCACGACGGGAGCTCCGTCGGAGGGATACCAGGCGACCAGGGTCTGCGCCGCCTCCTCCAAGGTGGGTCCGAACGTCGGCAGCCCCAGAGTCGCAGGGGGGACGCCCGGTGTCAGCCCGTCCCAGAATCCGTCCACCAGGCCGCCGCCCCCGTTGGCGACGTGTTGTACCAGGTCGGGGTGAGCGCTGGCCCAGGATTGCGCCTCGGCACCAGCGGCAAGCAGTCCCCGCTCGAGCTCCTTGCGGATCTTGGCCTGGGCGCCCGGCGGCAACGCCTGGAAGGCGGCGTACGTCGTCAGCGCGTGCGGAGCCCACACCCCCGCGGTGGCTGCAATCACCAGGGCGCCCGTGCCCAAGGCATAGCCGACCGCGCGCCCCAGCGCATAGTCGAGCACCTCGAAGGTGTCGCGCACCAGCTCGTCGGTGGCGACGTACGCCGCAACCAAGGCCCTGAGCAAGAGCGACTCAGCCTCCCAGCCAAGCGATGCGGCGAGGGCCCCCTCGGGCCCCGCGCTCGCCCCGCCGACCGCGACTTCAACCTCGGTGAAAGAAACGGGCGCGAGGATGGCCGACTCCAAGAGGTCGCCATTGCCCAGCACCGCCGCCGCCGCGGCCGCGCTGTGGCGGAGGCGATCGCCGGCAGTGTCGAAGGTCGCAGCCAGGGTGAGGATCTCGGCGTACGTCGCCTCGAGACCCCCCGATCCCCCGCGCACCTCCTGGGGTGGGATCGTCATGCGCGCACCGCCCAGACGAGTTCGGCGACCGTGGCCCCGATCCCCGAGGGCTCGATCGGGCTGAGGCGAACCTTCCACGGATCGCCGAGGCGGCCCGGCTCGAGTGGACTCCGGGCGGGACTCAACTCGCGCCACCCTGATTTCCCGAGCACCCACTCCCGGGCGCCCAGTCGCCGTCGGCCGCTGGGGGCGTGGCCGGCGACGATGGCTCGAAATCGGCCAGGTGGATGGGGTCGCGCGCCCGGCGTGGCGAGCCGGGTCAGGTGATACTCCAGCGACGGTTGGCCAAACCAGGAGAACTCCAACTCCGGCGCACCGCTGGCCACGAGCGCGCTGACTTGTCCCGCGGCCAATCGGGCCCAGCAGTGCAGCCGATCGACGCGGTCGGTGCGCTGCACGGCTAGGTCGAGCTCCACGGTGACATCGGGCTCGGAGAAGACGCGGGTGGCGTGCAGGAGGTCGGGTGTGATCTCGGTCTTCCACGCCGCCGCCCTCGGAGCTGGCCGAGCCCACGGCAACACCATCCCGGTCCTCTGGGCCAACGCTTCCAAGGCCGACTGGGTCACCCGCAGAGTCGGCGTCATCGGCCCAACCCCCGACCCGGCAACCCCCGTCCCGGGCGCCCCTCGTCGCCGATGGCAAGCCCGGGCAGCTCCACCTCCAGCCAGGCGAGATGGCCGGTCGGCGGGGGCATGAACCGGTCCAACACTTGGTCGACGGCCGAGGGGGCCACGCTGGGCAAACCGTCGAGGATCCGTTGTCCCAACTCGGTCAATCGTTCGCGGGCCGCGGCAACCAGCCGGGTGGCGCGACGTTCGATGGCGGCGATGAGCTCTTTGAGCCGGTCGATTTCGGAAGCGTGATGGCGCAGTGCCCGAGCAGCGTCGTCGAGACGATGGGCGGTGCGTCGTAGCGCCCCCGCGCGGCGGCGTACGGACTCACGCATCGCGCTCGCCGCCCGCCCCTGCCACGCCACGTTGTCCGCTGCGGCAACGAGTTGGTACGCGAGGGCTCTGACGTCGTCGGCCTCCTCATCGAGCCGCCCGGCCAGGCGCCGGATCATCGCTGTGTTGCCATACACGTGCACTCCCCCTGAGGTCTTGTCTCGTTAGGGAGTTTGTGCCCATTCGCGGCGCCCGCGAAACCTGCAGTTTCGCAACTGTGGATAACCGGAGCAGCGGAGAGCGAGGAGCGCTGCTATACCGTGCTTGCGTCAGCCAATCTTGCTAGACTTGCTATACGGTGCATGACTGGGAGGGAACATGAACCGGCAGCCCAATCCCTACCACCCGGGATTCAATCAACCGCCCGCAGTGCTGGCGGGTCGCGGTCGACTCCTGTCCGATGTCGGCGAAGCCCTCGAGATCGCGGCCTACGATCATCGCACTCCGCGGCCGATCATCTTGATCGGACCGCGCGGAGTCGGCAAGACCGTGACGCTGGGGGAAGCCGCCAATGTGGCTGGCCGCACCCTGTCATGGCCCACCGTGCATGTCGAGGCCAAGCCGGGGGCGTTCCTCGCGGATCTTTCGGCTCGGCTCACCGAGGTGACCCAACTGTTGACCGGCACGGTGCCGGCCCGGAGGCGCCGCAAGTCGCGCTTGGCTGGCGGGAAAATCAGCGCCCAAGCGTTCGGCGTGGGACTCGGCGGCGAGGTCGTGATGGATGCGGCCGAGGGGCAGCCCAAACCGGCGGCCGAGCAGTTCCCGGCCATCTTGCAGCGAGCCGCCGAAACCGCGATCGAGCGCAACGCCGGCATTATGCTCACGCTCGATGAGCTGCACACAGCCGACCCCCATGAGTTGGGGATCCTGGCCGCGGTGCTGCAAGAGCACGTGCCCGACAATTGGCCGCTGGTGGTCATCATCGCGGCGCTGCCGTCGTTGCGCAGCACCCGTGGCCGACTCAAACTCCCGACCTATCTCGAGCGCGCGGAATGGCACGATCTTGGGCCCCTGACGGCAACCGACGCGGCGTTGGCGCTGACCGAGCCGGCCCACCAGGCCGGGCGGCCGATGACGGCGGAAGCGGCCGAGTTGCTGCTCGCTTTGTGTGGGGGCTATCCCTATGCCATTCAGGTCGCGGGGCACTTCGCTTGGCGGGCGTCGGCCAACAGTCCCGAGATCTCCGAGCAGCATGCCGCGGCGGCGAAGCCCAGGATCGAGGCCGACTTGGAGCAACTCTTCCGGGGTCGCTGGGAAGACGCGAGCGAGCGGGAGCGGGACTATCTGCTCGCCCTGGCCACGATCGCCGGTCCGGCAACCGGGGGTGCCGTCGCGGCCCAGCTAGGTGAGGCTGCCCGCGAGTTGTCTTATCTTCGCGATCGGCTGATCAAGAAGGGCACGATCTATTCCAACGGCGACAACACGTTGCACTTCATCACCCCGGGCATGGGCGAGTGGCTCAGGAGCCGCGTCGCGGAGTAGCCCCGGGGGGGGCGACGTCACCGCGCGAGATAGCCCGCCAGCCGGTCGAGGCCCGTTTCGAGGTCGCTGCGATCGCCGGCAAAACTGAACCGCACGGACGACCCACCGTGGGCGGTGTCGAAGTCAACGCCGGGCGCCACGGCGACGCCGGTCGCGTCGAGCAGGTCGAGACACCAGTCCATGGAGTCGGTGGTGAGGTGCCCAACGTCGGCGTACACATAGAACGCCCCGTCCGCCGGAGCGAGCCGGTCGATCCCCAACTGGGGGAGCGCGCCGAGCAGGAGGGCGCGGTTTTGGGCATAGCGCGCCACGTGGCCGTCGAGTTCGGCGTACGTCGTCTCCGAAAAGGCCGCAAGGGCGGCGCGTTGCGCGATCACCGGGGGACAGATCGTGAAGTTGCCGGTGAGGATGTCGACGGCCCGTCGCAGCCTGGGCGGGACCAGCATCCAGCCGATCCGCCAGCCGGTCATGGAGAAGTACTTCGAAAACGAGCTGAACACGATCGCCTCGCGCGAGGTCTCCCACGCGCTGCGAGCGAGGGCAGGCTCGCCTCGCAGCGGTGCGTATTCGATGCCGTGATAGATCTCGTCGGAGATCAGTTGTACGCCGCGCTCCTCGCACCAGCGGGCGATGGCGGCCAACTCGTCGGGCAGCAGCATCGTGCCGGTCGGGTTGGCGGGCGAGGCGACGACCAGGCCCGCGATCGGCCCGAGGGCCTCAAGCTGTTCCACAGAGGGTTGGAATCGGGTCTCCGGCCCGGTCGCGATTTCGACGACCTCGCAGCCCAGCGCGGTGAGCACGTTGCGATAGCAGGGATAGCCGGGGCGGGCCATGGCCACTCGATCGCCCACCTCGAAGGCGGCGAGGAAGGCGAGCAGGAATCCGCCCGATGAGCCCGTCGTCACCACCACGTCTTCGGCGCTGACCGGGATGCCGTGCTGACGCAAGTGGTGGCCGGCGATCGCTTCGCGCAGGTCGCCGATCCCGGCGGCCACGCTGTAGCCCAACGGATCGGTTCCACTCAACAACCGGATCGCCTCGTCGCGGACCGGCTGCGGGGCTCCCGTCATCGGCTGCCCGGCGACCAGGTTGACCAGGTCGCCGTGGCTGCGCTGCCGCGCGTCGGCAGCAAGCAGCAGATCCATCACATGGAAGGGGGGCACGTTGGCCCGGGAGGCGACGGTGAACCGGTTGGTCATGCGCCCAGTCTGCCCCGAACCCGGGTCCGGCCCGCCGGTAGACTCCAACGGCCCGCTGCAGTCGGCGCCAGGGAGCCGCACGTGACGTTCGACGTACATGAGCTCGACACCGTCCTGCTTGTGGGGTCCGCCGTCACGTTCCTCGCGATCCTCGCCGTCCGCGTGTCTACGCGCGCCGGTTTGCCCAGCCTGCTCATCTATCTGCTGATGGGCGTTGCCCTTGGCGAGTCCGGGCTCGGCGTGGGCTTCGAAAACGCCCAAGTGGCGCACGCGCTGGGCTTTGCGGCGTTGGTCGTGATCTTGGCCGAGGGTGGGCTCACCACCAACTGGGTCGAGGTGCGACCCGCCATCGGCGTGGGGTTGTCGCTGGCGACGGTCGGCGTCACGGTGTCGGTCGCCGTGGTGGCCGCGGGCGGTCACTATCTGTTGGGTCTGCCGTGGGAGTTGGCGGTGCTGTTGGGGGCCGTCACTTCGCCCACGGATGCGGCCGCGGTCTTTTCGGTGCTGCGGGTGGTGCCGTTGCCCAAGCGACTGATCGGTGCGCTGGAGGCCGAGTCCGGGCTCAACGATGCGCCGACGGTCGTCTTGGTGACGCTGGTTTCGGCGGGCGGCATCGCCGACCGAGGTCTGCCAGTCGTGGCGGGCACGATCGTCCTCGAACTCGTGGTGGGCGTTGGCGTCGGACTGCTGGTCGGTTTCGCGGGCGCCTGGGTGATGCGGCGGGTTGCCTTGCCTTCTTCCGGGCTCTACCCGATCTCGGCGCTGTGCCTGACGGTTTTGGCGTACGCCGCCGCGGCGGCGCTGCACACGTCGGGTTTTGCTGCGGTCTACGTCGCCGCACTTGTCCTGGGCAACATGGAATTGCCGCACCGGGCGGCCACGCGGTCCTTCGCAGAGGGTGTGGCTTGGCTCGCGCAGATCGGGCTCTTCGTGATGCTGGGGCTGTTGGTCTCCCCGGGGCGGATCACCTGGTCGACGGTGGGTCTAGCGCTTGCGGCGGGGTTGGTGCTCACCCTGGTGGCTCGGCCGCTCTCGGTGCTCGCGAGCACATGGGGGCACGGGCTCACTTGGCCCGAGCGCACGTTCTTGGCCTGGGCGGGGCTGCGCGGCGCCGTACCCGTCGTACTCACCACGATCCCCCTTGCTGCCGAGGTCCCGGGCTCGAAGCGGCTCTTCGACCTGGTGTTTGTGCTCGTGGTCGTGTTCACCCTGCTGACCGGTCCGACGCTGCCGGTGGTGGCGCGCTGGCTGGGCGTCGCACGCCGCTCCGAACCGCGTGGTCTGGAGATCGAGGTCGCCCCCCTCGAACGGGTCGCGGCCGATCTCGTCCAGGCGACCATCAGCGACGTGTCGCGGATGCATGGGGTGGAGGTGGGGGAGTTGCGGCTGCCCCCGGGTGCATCGGTGGCGATGGTGATCCGGGACGGGCAAACATTGATCCCACAGACCCGCACTGTTTTGCGGCATGGCGACGACCTGCTCGTGGTCGCACCCCGCACCGTGCGGGAGGCGACCGAGCGGCGCCTACGCCAAGTCTCCGACGGAGGCCGGCTCGCCCGGTGGTTAGAGCCGGGCCAGAGGGATGCGCGCTGACTCTTCGAGTTCGTTCTTTGGGCTTCAGCGTGTCAGGCAGCGGTGGCCGCGGGACTACAAATCACGGCGTCTTCGCTCGCGGTGACGGACTTGCGCCCCCGGGCGAGAGCGTCGAAGTCTTCTCCGACGATGACGCTGACGCCGGGGCCCAGCTCGTCGTTCTGGATGACTTGCACGCTGCGGCCCAGGTGGCTGGCGACCAGTGCGGCGGCCGGGTTGTTGGTGTCGGCAACCCAGACTTCGGCGACGCGGACGTTGGTGCCGCGGGGGGCGTCTGAGGCCTTACCTTCGGCGAAGCCGCGGCTGACCAGCAACGACATGGTGCTGCCGGCCAATCCGGAGCGGGTGCTGGCGTTGTAAACACTCACGGTCACTTGGCCGGGGAAGACCTTGGCGCCAGCGGCCACCGTCGCATCAGTGCAGATGGCTGGAGGGCCGGAGTTGGTGGTGATGGGCGGCAGCGGTTGGGTCAGCGACCTCCAGCCCCACACCGTGCCAGCCCCAACGATGCCGATCAGCACTACCAAGGTGAGTGCGGACTTGATCGTGGCCCCCATTAGCCCTCCATCGGATAAACACGAGCGTGCAAGACGTTGCGTTGCTGCAAAGCGGCGCGCAACGCCCGGTGCAGGCCGGTCTCAAGGTACAACTCCCCGCGCCACTCGATGACATGGGCGAACAGGTCCCCATAAAACGTCGAGTCTGCATCCAGCAGACTGGCCAATTGGAGGGTGTCCTTGGTCGTCACCAACTGGTCCAAACGCACCTGCCGGGGCGGCAACTGGGCCCACGCCCGAGACGACAGGGTCGGCTCCGGGTAGGGCCGGCCGACGCCGATGCGCTTGAAGATCACGCTCGGAGTCTAACGGCGCGAGCCAGGGCGATTAGGCTGCGCATCATGACCGAGACGCCTGACCCCGCCGCCCACGCAGTTGACCGCGATCCGATCGCGGCAGCCATCGCACCTGGCTATGAGTTCGAA
The DNA here is from genome assembly GCA_963814245.1 of uncultured Actinomycetota bacterium. GTDB lineage: Bacteria > Actinomycetota > Actinomycetes > Propionibacteriales > Nocardioidaceae > Nocardioides. The sequence goes on along the minus strand of CAWFBY010000001.1, from coordinate 43,985 downwards.
GGCCCCGCCCTGGAGCTGGGCGGGCTGATGATCAACGCGACAGACCTGTCCGACGTACACGTGAAAATTCCCCTCGGCATGGTCAACCGCCACGGCCTGGTCGCCGGCGCCACCGGCACCGGCAAGACCAAGACCCTTCAGTTGCTGGCCGAACAGCTCAGCGCCAACGGCGTACCCGTCTTCGCCGCCGACATCAAGGGCGACCTGTCGGGGCTGAGCGTCGCCGGTGACACGAACGAGAAGATCACCGCACGCGCCTCGTCGGTGGGCCAGCAGTGGACGGCGACCGGTTTCCCGGTGGAGTTCTATGCGCTGGGCGGGCAGGGCACCGGCATCCCGTTGCGGGTCACGATGAGCTCGTTTGGCCCGATGCTGTTGAGCAAGGTCCTCGGCCTCAATGACACCCAGGAATCCAGCCTCGGGCTGGTCTTCCACTACGCCGATCAGGCCGGATTGCCACTGCTCGACCTGGCCGACTTGCGCTCGGTGGTGGGCTTCTTGACCTCTGATGAGGGCAAGGTCGACCTGAAGAACCTCGGCGGACTCTCCAGCGCCACGGCGGGCGTGATCTTGCGCGAGCTGATCTCGTTCCAGGACCAGGGGGCCGACGCGTTCTTCGGGGAGCCCGAGTTCGAGTCGAAGGAGTTCTTGCAAGTCACGCCCGACGGCAAGGGGCTGATTAGTCTCGTCGAGCTGCCCAATCTGGTGGATCGACCTGCGCTCTTCTCCACGTTCTTGATGTGGCTGCTCGCCGATCTGTTCCATGACCTGCCCGAGGTGGGCGACGTGGATCGCCCCAAACTGGTGTTCTTCTTCGACGAGGCGCACCTGCTCTTTAACGACGCTTCGGCCGCCTTCCTCGATCAGATCGCTCAGACCGTGCGCCTGATCCGGTCGAAGGGTGTGGGCGTCTTCTTCGTCACCCAGAGCCCGACCGATGTGCCCGACGAGGTGTTGGCCCAACTCGGCTCGCGGGTGCAGCATCAGTTGCGGGCGCACACGCCCAACGATGCGAAGGCGTTGAAGCAGACGGTCAACACCTACCCCAATTCCGAGTACGCCGACCTCGGCGAGGTGATCACCAGCCTCGGCATCGGCGAGGCCGTGATCACCGTCATGAACGAGCGCGGTGCGCCCACCCCGGTCGCCTGGACCCGGCTCCGCGCCCCCGAGTCACGGATGGGTCCGGCCGATCAGGCGGCGATGGAGGCTTCGGTGAAAGCCAGCCCCCGCTTTGCGACGTACTCCCAAGTCATCGACCGCGAGTCCGCCCGCGAGAAGCTCGCGGGCAAGCTCGAGGAGGGCGCTCGCAAGGCGGCCGAGGACGCGCAGGTCAAAGAGCAGGCCCGAGAAACCAAGGTCGCCAAGTCCAAGGAGGCCGCCAAGAAGGACGACGGGGGCATCGTCAAGGACGTCGTCCAGTCCAGCGCCTTCAAGGATTTCATGCGTACGGCGGCCCGCGAGATCGCGCGCGGAATGTTCAACTCCGCGCGGCGGTAGCCACTGTTTCCATAGGCGTTGTTCTTTGCCGATCTGCTGGCAGCCAACGACTCGCGAGGTCGCGGCGCAACAGCGGCAGCGGAGTGGAGGGGTGTCAGGATCTCGCCCTCTTCCTGGATCGCGGTGGGCTCCGTCCTTGCCGGGCTTCTCGTGTCGGCGACACCGGCATTCGCTTCCCGTCTCCAACATCGGTGTCGATCTCATCTCTGGGTGAGGAAATCGCTCGAGGCGCTCGTCGGTCACGGACCCTGGCATTTGGCCCCGCCTGGTGCATAGGATGCGCGGACTGGATTGAGTCGAAGGGCCCGATCAGGATTGCTCGGGAGGGTTGTCATGGTTCGTCGGGTTGGCCTGATCGGTTTGATGTCGGTTTCGATGGTGATGGCGACGGCGCCGGTCGCTCCTGCCGAATCGGCTCCGCGCGTTCTTGTCGTTGCGTCGGCCGCTGATGGTGATGTTCCTGACGTTCCTGCAAATCCGTTGCCGTCTTTGCCTGAGCCGAACGATCCGGCGGACGCCGTTGTCAAGTTGTCTGATGTGTTGGCCGATTTGCCGGCTGGAGGTTCGGCAGTCGTTGATCCTGGTGCGACGTGGACTGCGGTGACGGGTCTTCCGGTGAAGGTGCGTGAAGACGCTGATGCTGCGCCTGTGGGGCCGGGTCCGTCACCTTCTCCGGCGACCGGGTCCAGTTCGGGCTCTTTTCGAGCGGTGTCAGCTGCTGCCCCGATCTCGTCTCCGCTGGTTGATGAGATGCCTCCGGTTGAGGTGTCTTTGATCCAGCCGGAGGATGTGTCTTCGGCGGTGATGGTGATCGCGATTGATTCGGTTCCGGTGGCGGTGTCGCCTCCTGCTGAGCCGGCGCCTTCTGGTTCTCCGTCTCCCTCTCCTACGGAGTCTCCGACGCCCGGTCCTGAGCCTTCGCCCTCGCCTGCTCCCGCGGTGGGTGAGGTCGGGCCTGTTGACGTGCGTGTCTCTTACGGCGCTTTTGATCAGGTGTTTGGGGGGGCGTGGGCTGACAGGTTGCAGGTGATCGCGTATCCGGAGTGCTATCTCACAACGCCCGACCTGGACGAGTGCAGCGCGGGCACGATGTTGCCCACGACCAAGAACGAAGGCACCAAGACGTTGACGTTCTCGACGGCGGATGCGGTGGCGGCCGATGTTGGTGTTCCTTCGGTGGGTGGTTCTGGTGTGTCGGGTGTAGCGGCGCGAGGGCACGTGCGCGCCGGTACCCACGCAGGGAGCAAAGCAAGGTCGAGGGTGGCGGCGCAGCCTTTGCTGGCGTCGTTGGCCCCATCTGGTGGGACGGTGTACGCCGTGACCGGCGGTTCGGGCAACTATGGAGCCACTCCGTTGTCGCCTGCGGGGTCGTGGCAAGTCGGTGAGGGATCGGGAGAGTTCACCTACTCGTATCCGTTTTCCTTGCCACCCGCGTTGGCGGGGTCGACCCCGACTTTGAGTTTGAACTACTCCTCGGGGTCGGTTGATGGGATGAGCCTGGTCGAAAACGGCCAGGCGACGGCTGCCGGCTTGGGGTGGTCGATGTCGCCGGGGTTTGTGTCGAGGAGTTACGCATCCTGTGCTGATGACGGTCTGGCCGCCAAGGGTGATCTGTGTTGGAAGACGATCGACGGCAAGTTGATCAACGAGATGACCCTCGTTCTGAATGGACGGGCCTCGAAGTTGATCCAAGTGGGCGGGTCGAGTCAATACCGACTCCAAGACGACCCCGGTTGGCGGGTCGAGCTATTCACTGGTGGTGCGGGCGGGGTCTCCAACGGCGACAACAACAACGAGGCCTTCAAGTTGATGTCCCTGGATGGCACGACCTACTGGTTCGGGAAGGGCAACGGTTCTGGGTCGGTGTGGACGGTCCCGGTTTATGGCAACGATGTTGGTGAGGAGTGCAAGGCCGGCACGATTGCCTCGTCGTGGTGTCAACAGGGCTGGCAGTGGAATTTGGATCGTGTCGTGGACGCCTCGGGCAACCGGATCGAATACCGCTACACCAACGAGACCAACTATTACGGGCGGTTCGCGTCCTCGGCGGTGGCGAACTCGACAGTGTATGACCGCGGCGGGTGGCTGGACCAGATCACCTACGGGTTTGCCCGCGACACCGACACCGCACGGCAGCGGGTCGAGATCACCACACTTCCGCGATGTACCACCGCGACGGTTAACGTGTCGGCAGCCTGCACGGGAACCGATGGTCCACGTGCAGCTACCGGCATATGGCCTGATGTTCCTGGGGATTTGATTTGTGACGGCAACGATCTGTGCGACAACTTCTCGCCGTCGTTTTTCTCCACTCGGCGTTACTACCGGGTGCTGACCAAGACCGTTGAGGGGAGCGGAGGTTCGGCGACTGCGCGCGAGGTGGACCGGTACACGCTGACACACTCGATGCCGGATCCTGACAGCAACGCCAATGGTGGTGATGGTCCGGATCTGTGGCTCAACGAGATCTTGCATGAAGGGATCGGTTCGGGTGGCGCGCTCTTGCCGACGCCGGTCACCAAGTTCGACGGGGACTCGTTGCAGAATCGGGTGGACCCAGGCACGGGGCGGGCGCTCAAAAAGTTCCGGATCACCGCGGTCCGCAACGAGATGGGCGGGCGCATCAACGTCGTGTACGGCCACGCGGATGGGAAGACCTGCACGGCAGCATATGTTGATCAACTTCCGCGTTATGCCTCCGATAGGGAGTGTTATCCCCAAAAATATGCGCCCTCGAGTGGGACACCGCATTGGGAGTGGTTCCACAAATATGTGGTCACGCGGATCGGTCTTGGCGATGACGCCTTGGGCTACCGTCTTGGCCAGGCCGCGAATTCGGCGCCCAACCTCGCCCAGTTACGCGTCTTCGACTACGACTACCAAGGTCAACCTGCATGGCGCTACGTCAGCTCCCCCAACATCAAGGACGAAGACGAAACCTGGAACGACTGGCGCGGCTATGCCAAAACCGTGGTCCACACCCGCAAGACCGCGAACCAGATCCTTGTCAGTGGAGATGAATCGCTGCGGCGGGTGGTTCGCTACCGGGGGATGAACGGAGCTCGCCTCAACAACACCGCGAACTCGACCCAAGACGTCCACGTGGAGACGGTCGAGAACTCCACAGTCGCCAGTGAACCGCTGGACCAGCCCTGGCTACAGGGCAGGGTCGCGGAGGAAGAGTTGGTCCAACCCGACGGCACCACCGACGGCCAGTGGATCAGTAGGACATACAACGAGTACGACATGTGGTCGACCGCGACCGACCTTCGGGGTCGGATCTCCCGGATGATCGTGAACCCGTTGACCAAGATCAACACGCGTGCGGTGGGCGAGCCCGCCAAGGTCCAGACCATCCGTCGTACCTTCGATAACGGAGGAGACGACCAGCGCAGCCCTTACGCCGGGGCCGTTTTAGCGGTTGCAGACAACGCCTGGTCGGCGGGCAGTTCGAACGACGTCTGCACTTCGACTACCTATCGGGCGAACACCGACCTATGGCTCCGCGTCGCCGATGTGGTGACCCGTCGCAAGGGGGCAGGCATTCTCGGCAACGGCTGCGCTTCAACAACCATTGAGGCAAAGCTCGAATACCGATATGACGACGACACGCTGACCACCAATGTAGCCCTCACCCGGGGTCTGGCGACATACACCAAAACTTACCTGGAATCCGGCGGACCCCTGGTCGCTCAAAATGCATATGACACCTACGGGCGCGTCATCAAGCAATGGGACGAGTACAGCAACCTCAGCACAATCGACTACAACCCCACGGGCAGCAACCATGACTTGGTTCGCAAAACCAGGTTGACCGACGCGCTGGGACGGACGGTGACTACGTCTTTGGAGCCACGCCGTGGCCAACCCACCGCCATCGTCGACGACGCAAACCTCCCCTCTGCTGCGGGCGACCCTAGCCTCATCACGACCAATCTCGACTACGACCTGCTGGGCCGGTTGACCACAGTCCGCGACCCGGGAATCACCACCACCGGCACCCCGAGCATGGAGTTTGAGTATTCCGTCACCACCAATACCCCCTCCCGAGTGATCACACGCACCCGCAGAGCCGCTGGCGTAGCTGATGTTTCCTACACCTACCTCGATGGGTGGGGCAGGTCTCTAGAAACCCAAATCAAACAAACCAACGGCACCGGGCGCGTGGTCGACGCAACCCGATATGACGACGCCGGGCTCACCCGCGACGCCATGTCCGCGATGCCCAACGTCGACCCCGTCACAACGGGGGTCCTCAACGCCGACGCCGATTCTAAAGCCGCCACCTACACGCGCACCGACTACGACGCCGCCGGACGCCCGACTGCCGTCAAACAACGATCGTTTGCGACCACCCTGGCGACCACTGGATATGAATATCGAGGCAACGAAATCCGGGTCACCCCCCAGATCGGTGGACGCACCGACACCGCCATCGACTCCCACGGCGCGACCACCCAGGTCCGCCAATATCTCGAGCAGACGCCCTCTACCATCGCGAACCCCGCCCACTCGGCCAACTACACCTACAACACCGGTGGCCAGCTCACCTCCATCACAAGCAACATCAACGGCGCCGCCCGCACCTGGGCCTACACCTACGACTGGGCCGGACGGAAAACCTCATCATCAGACCCCGACACCTACCAGGACGCCCCAAATTCGCAAACCCAGAAAGTCCCCGGGGTCACGACCTACGGATATGGAGCCGCCACACCCCACGTCGACTGGGTCGATGGGCCAGCAACGCCCAAGACCTTTACCGCGTACGACGCCCTGGGCCGCCCCACCTCACGATTCGTGGACGGCAGCCAAGGCTCTCCTCTGGCGACCTGGGTCTATGACGACTCCGACGGCAACACCACCGTCCAAACAGTTCCCTACGGCGTCGGCAAACTGATCAAAACCACGTCAACGACTCCCCTTGGCGCGTTCACCAGCACTATCGACAAATTCGACAAATCAGGCAACCCCACCGAGGCCACCCTCAACTACCCTGCGGACCTCACCGGAGGTCTCGGCACCGCGAGTTACACGATCAAACAGGACTACAACGACCTCGGTCAGCCCACCAAAACCACCTACCCCGCGACCGCTGGACTTCCCGCGACCGTGGTCGACACCGCCTACACCACCAACGCTGCTCTCAACACCATGACCATCGGCACCCCCAACACGGCCGGATACATCACCCTGGCCCAAGCCGAATACACCGACCGTAACCAAACCAAACGGCTGCTCTCAGTTGAAGGCACCACCGGCATCGCCCTCAACCGCAAATACGATTGGGAATCCAACACTGGACGCATCGACACGATCACGGGAACTGACAACGCCACTACGACTCCGACCAAGTACCTTGGCCTCGACTACACGTACGACGCCCTAGGCAATCCCACCCGAATCGCGGCGAGCACCAACAATCAAACCGCCGCCTGGTGTTACACCTACGACGGACTCAACCGACTCAAAACAGCACAAACCAACGCACCGAACACCACCAACCCCGCCACTTGCGCCACGGCCACCGGGACCGCACTCACAGCGGTCCAAAACCTCGCCGGACAGCAATACAACCTGAACTACACCTACACCCAAGACCGACTCGTCGGCATCACCGAAACATCGGGCAGTTCGGTCACCTACAACTATGCAACCCCCGACAATCCCCACGCCGCCAGCTCCATCACCAACACCGGGACCAACCCCGCCCTACCACCCGCAACCACGATGTCCTACGACGCAGCCGGCCGCATCACCACCCTCACCCCCAACGGCACACCACAAACGACCTACACCTACAACGATCAAGGTCAACTCCAAACCGCACAACGCGGACCAACCGGCTCCGCTCTCACCACCACAGACGCCACAGACTCCACAGGGCTACGAGTGGCGCGCCAAGTCATCGACGAAACCACGACAGGTGTCTCGAAAACCACCACCACCGTCTACCTCGGCAACACCGAAATCACCCACACCAAAACCACAACAACCCCACCAACCGCGACAACCCCCACCACCACAGCCCGCCGACAACTAACAACCCCCACCGGAACCCCACTCGCCACACAAGAACCCACCACCCCAACGGGCACTGGAAGCACCTGGACCTGGCTGCTCGCCGACGCCCAAAACACCATCCGCCTCACCCGAAAAAACACCACAATCAACCGGCCCGCCTACTACCCCTACGGCAACCCCGCCGGCACCCCACCCGTACCACTCACAGGCGAACGCGGCTACCTCAACAAACCACACGACCCAAGCGGGGACATCCACCTCGACCACCGCACCTACAACCCGTCGCTTAACATCCTCACCACCCCCGACCCCCTACTGGTCCCGACGGACCCACAATCGCTGAACCCATATGCGTACGCCCGCAACAACCCCACCACCTTCGCCGATCCGAGCGGATTGATGCGAGCACAGGCGGATGCCGCTATCGGTGAGGGAGGAAAGTGCAAGGCAGTGGTGTATGAAGACTGCCCCACCACGAGCATCTATGACTTCACCGATCCATATAGTCCCGTCGACACATTCATCGACGGAGCAGCCAACGAGTTGGTTGACACCGCCGTGGAGACGTACTCGGCCCTTAAGGACCCGAAAGCGACCGCAATAGCGACAGCGTCCAGCCTCAACTACCTCGCTCACCATCCCATTCAAGGCCCCAAGGAAATGCTTCTGGGATCATCACCAGTGGAGGACTGGCAGTCCGGCAACCGCGCTGGGGCCGGGGGGCGCGGGGTTGTTTTGGCGGCAGAAGCATTCATCGGGTTAGGGGCAATCAGACGATTCCTCTCTCTAGGAGAGGGGCCCAGGGCCAGGCCAGTGCCCGAGGCCGCAAAGTCCGCGGACGAGTTCGTCGACCTGGCCTCGGCATCGCGTCGTAGCCACATCCTCGACGGTCACAGATACGGAGGCGAGGCCGGAAACACCTGGTTCCCAAAGGGGTGGTCAGACGACAAGATCATGCACTCGATTTCTGACATCGCGACCGATCCTTCGCTCACCTGGGTCCAGCAGACTGGTCGCGCTGGTGCCGCATTCACACGCGGGGGCGCGCCAGTCAGATACACCGTCGAAGGTGTCAGCGACGGGGTCAAGATGCGGGTCGTCCTCGAGCCGGGCGGCGAAGGCATCATCACGGGATTCCCGATTCCATGACCGCGACCCCGACCCCCGAGGAGATGACCGTCCGCCTGCACAAGGCGATGGACGCAGCCGTTGGACTCACTCCGGACGACCTCAGCAACGTGCAGTCGCTGATCGAAGTGGGCGAATGGCTCGTCGCCTTCGAGACGCTGTGTACGCAGATCTACGAATGGGAGATTGGGCTCGAGCCCGAAGCTATTCGTGATCTCGAGGAGCTTGGCTCAGCGCTCGGCGCCGGCACCCAGCTCACCGACCATCTGTGGGAGGACGCCGCCGATGCGTAGGTGGATCAGTGCGCTCGTGGTCGCGGCGTTCACTGCCCTCGTTGCTCTTCTCGGCGTTCCAGTTCCTAGCGCCATCGCTGTGCCCTCGGCGCAGCCATTCCCCGCCTACACCTACGACGGCCACGACCGTTCTGCGCTTTCGACTACCAGCACCCCGGCGCGGGGTCCGCCTGCGGCGTACGACCACTTCACCTCCGATGACGCCGTCGACCGCCCCTCGCGCAGCGCTTCGGCGCGCCCGAACCGAACGATGGCGTCCCCCGCCATCGGCTACGACCACCCCACCGCGCTTGTGCGCGGCGCTCGGGCAACGGACATGACCCAGGAGCACGCTCAGCTCTCTGACGGGCCTTCTGTCGTCTTCGATCTGGTCGGTGTTGCCGCAAACAGTGGACGGGTTGTCGCCAACGCCTGCCGGACTAACAGCTTCACCGGCGACACCCTCGTCCTCATGGCCGACGGGTCGAGGAAGCCGATCAAGGACGTCAAGCTCGGCGACGAGGTGATCGCGACCGACCCCGAGACCGGAGAGTCGGGGCCGCGGAAGGTCACAGACTTGATCCGCCACGGCGGCCTGCACACCATGGTCGCGCTTCGTCTCTCGGACGGGTCGACGATCGACGCAACCGACCAGCACCCGTTCTGGGTCGAGAGCCGCGGGGAGTGGGTCGACGCGATCGACCTGCGGCCAGGCGACATCGTCCTTACCGCGGATGGTCACCGGCTCACTGTTGCGAGCCTGGGAATCTCCGAGCAGGATCTGACTGCCTACAACCTCACGGTCGCCGACCTGCACACGTACTTTGCCGGCGAGAGCGCGGTTCTGGTCCACAACACGGGGTGCACCAATATCGCGGATCTGCCGGCTAGCGCAGTTCGCAACTTGACGGAGGATTCGGGCTACGCGTTCTCGCGCCTCAGCCAGAACCACGGCGTCTCTCGGATCGAGTTCCGAGAGCAGATCCACATGATCAAGCGGAACGAGAATCTCCCGGCTGACTTCAACCTTTCGTTCGGCCCGACCGGTGACGTCTGGAATCCGCGGACGGGCGAGTTGATTGGAAGCATCGTCCATGGCGGGTGAGTCGCCGGAAGTGGCCGTTGTGGTGCGTTACACGCACTACGACGGCGCCACGCCCGATCAGTGTGTTGCCTTGATGAGTTGGCATGACAACCCCTCGGAGGCCGACGCCGAGGCCGCCCGCCTCAACCTGGTCCGGCCAAACGAGCGGGTGGAGTACTTCGTGAAGATCTTGCGGGACCGCTCGGCCACGTGATCAGCCGGCGCCGCCGGTGATGAGTCGGAGCTTCGCTTTCGTCACCAACGCGTCGATGACGTTGGTGATGGTGTTGCGTTCTTCGTCGGTGAGTTGGTCGAGGTCGGCCAGGCGGGCGTCGACTTGGTTGCTGGGGGCGTTGAGCGGTCGGCGTTCGGCGCGCTCGATGAGCAGGTAGTCGACGGAGACGTTGAACGTTTCGGCCATGCGGATGACGGCTTCGACGCCGGGGGCGACCTTGGAGTTCTCGTACCGGGAGACCTGGCGGGCGTCTGAGCCGATCTTCTCGGCGAGCTCGGCTTGGGACCAGCCGGCTTCGGTGCGCAGCGCCTTGAGGCGGTCGCCGTGGAAGGGGCTGGGCATCTGGTGGCCTCCGCTCGGGTGGGGTGATGCCCATTCTGCTGCGTTGATGACGGTCATGGTTGCCTCCGCTGGCCTGTCGGCTTGCACGAGAATGCATTACGTGGCATATCGTGTTGCCTGCGAGTGTAAGTCAGAAATCGTTCAGGAGGTCCGGCGTGGCACGCATCCCCGACGCCGAGCTGGCCCGGATCAAGTCCGAGGTCAGCGTGCAGCGGCTGGTGGAGGGCTGCGAGGTCGTACTGCGTCGACAGGGCAAGGACTACGTGGGTGCGTGCCCGTTCCACGACGACGACAGTCCGTCGCAGGTGGTGACGCCGGGCAAGAACCTGTGGCACTGCCTGGGTGCCTGCGGCCGGGGTGGTGGGCCGATCGACTGGGTGATGACCGCCCAGGGCGTGAGCTTCCGGCACGCGGTCGAGCTGCTGCGGGAGGCGTCACCGTCGCTGAGTGTGTTGGCGCAGTCCTCGCCGTTGGCGAAGGCCCCGGGTCCACCGTCGAGGTCGACGACGGCGAAGCTCCCGGCACTGGCGGCACCGGATGCTGAGGAGCAGGTACTGCTGAACAAGGTGGTCGGCTATTACGCCGAGGCGCTGGTCACGCATGAGGCCGCGCAGGCGTTCCTGAGGAGGCGGAAGCTCGACCATCCTGAGGCGATCGAGCGGTTCAAGATCGGGTTCGCCGACCGGACGCTGGGTTACCGGCTGCCGCCGTCGCAGGTCCAGGCCGGCCGGGTGTTGCGGACCCGGCTGCGGGACCTGGGGGTGTTGAAGACCAATGGGCACGAGCACTTCCGCGGCTACCTGACGTTCCCGGTGCTCGACGTCGAGGGGAACGCCGGTGAGGTCTACGGCCGTCTGTTGGGCAAGCCGGATCATCGGACGCAGCCGCCGAAGCATCTCTACCTGCCGGGCCCGCATCGCGGTGTCTGGAACAGTGGCGCGTTTGCCGAGACCGATGAGCTGATCGTGTGCGAGTCGATCATCGACGCCCTCACACTGTGGTGCGCCGGCTTCCACCACGTCACCGCGACCTACGGCACCGATGGCTGGACCCCCGAGCACCAGCAGGCTGTCCAGGAGCACGGGATCCGGCGGGTCCTGATCGCGTTCGACGCCGACCCGGCCGGCGACAAGGGCGCCAAGGCCCTCGCCGCCGAGCTCGCAGCCGCGGGGGTGGAGTCCTATCGGGTCGAGCTCCCGCGAGACAGCGACGTGAACGAGGTCGCGGTGGCCGCGAAGCTGCCCGCCGAGACGCTGGGCAGGTTCCTGCGCAAGGCCGCGTGGATGGACGCACTCGCGAAGCCGGCACCGCGACAGGCACCCCAGCCCCAGCCAGTTGTCCCAGCTGCTCTTCCCGATCCGCCAGCGCCAGCACCGCAGCCGCCTGGGCCCGTTCCTACGCCGGAAGTTGAGCCGCCGGCGGCGGTGATCGAGCCTGGCCTGGACTCACCGGCGCACGCGGTCGAGTCGGTGGAGCCGACACCCGAGGGCAGCGAGGACGGCCAGGGGGCGGTGGTCGGCCGGGAACTGATCATCGAGCTGGGCACCCGCCGCTGGCGGGTCCGTGGCCTGGACAAGGTCACCAGCTTCGACGTCCTCAGAGTCAACCTGCTCGTCACGCGCACCGACCGGCCGCGGTTGGCGTCCGATGCGCCGCCGGGGTTCCATGTCGACACCCTGGACCTGTATTCGGCGCGCGCCCGGTCGGTGTTCGTCGCGGCCGCTGCCCAAGAACTTCGGTTCGAGACCGAGATGGTCAAGGCCGACCTGGGCCGGGTACTGCTGGCGTGTGAGGCCAGAGCGGAGGAGGTGATCGCCGCTGCGCAGGCACCCACCAAACCCGAGGTCCGGCTCACGTCGGCACAGCGTGAGACAGCGCTGGAGTTGCTGCGCGATCCCCGACTGGTCAAGCGGATCGAGGCGGATTTTGCCCGGGTCGGGATGGTCGGTGAGGGCGTGAATTGTCTGGTCGGCTACCTCACCGCCGTCAGCCGTCTGCTGCCCAGCCCGTTGGCGGTGATTGTGCAGTCGACGTCGGCCGCGGGGAAGTCGGCGGTGATGGAGTCCGTGTTGGGGTTCGTGCCCGATGAGGACCGGGTCAGCTTCAGTGCGATGACGGGGCAGTCGTTGTTCTACATGGGTGAGTCCGACCTGGCCCACAAGGTGTTGTCCATCGCGGAGGAGGAGGGTGCCAGCAGGGCGGCTTATGCGTTGAAGCTGCTGCAGTCCGAAGGCGAGATCAGCATCGCGTCGACCGGGAAGGACACCGCATCAGGGCGGTTGGTGACCCACACCTACAAGGTGAGTGGCCCGACCGCGATCGTGTTGACCACCACCGCGATCGATATCGATGAGGAACTGCTCAACCGGTGCCTGGTGCTGACCGTCGATGAGGACCGCGACCAGACCCGCGCCATCCACACGGCGCAACGCCACGCGCAAACCTTGGCGGGGTTGGCTGCGCGGACCGAGCGCGACGCCATCGTCGGCGTCCATCGTGACGCCCAGCGGTTGTTGGAGCCGTTGGCGGTGGTCAACCCGTTCGCGGACCGGCTCACGTTCGCTGACGGCCGCACCCGCACGCGTCGCGATCACGGGAAGTACCTCGGGCTGATCGCTGCGGTGACGCTGCTGCATCAGCACCAGCGGGAGCGGAAGACCGCGACCATCAACGGCAAGGTCGTGGCTTACGTCGAAACCAGCATCGGTGACATCGAGGTCGCGCACCGGCTGGCCCATGCGGTCCTGGGCCAGTCGCTGGATGAGCTGGCACCCCAGACCCGCCGGCTGCTCACCGTCGTCCACGGTTACGCCACTGGCGAAGCGAAGCGGTTGGCGATCCCACTCGACCTGGTCCGGTTCACTCGTCGGCAGTTGCGCGAGCACCTCGCGCAGCAGGGCAGCGGGTGGGGTGATACCCAGCTGAAGGTTCACCTGGCCCGCCTGGTCGACCTGGAGCTGGTGATGGCACACCGCCTGGAGACGGGTGCGTTCGGCTATGAGCTGTTGTGGAACCCGAGTACGACTGCATCGAGTACGACCGCCTACGACGCAGGTGGCAGGTTCCTGGCAGGTCTCACCGATCCCAAGACCCTGCTCAACGGCCAGAACCATGACCGGGGCCATGACTACGACACCGAACCGGTCGGGGCAGAAGTGGCGCTGGTCGGCCCCTGGCCGGGGCACGGTCGCCCCCTGGTCGGCCCCCAGTCGGCACCTGTGGTGAGCGTCGAGGACGACCCTGAGGAGGGTGCTGACCTGCTGCGATACGCGTCCGGTGGTGGTCGCTGATGGGTAAACGAGGCGTCCACGTCCCCCAACGCATACCGGGCGACCCGGCCGACTCCCATGGGTTCCCGGTGTTGGTGGAGGAGTTCCTGACCGACCTCGGCGCACGGGGTTATTCACCGGCCACGATCCACGCCCGCCGCCAAGCCCTCGCCGCACTCGCGGGCTGGTTGGTTGACCGTGGGGTGACCCGGCCGGTGCAGGTCACCCGCCCAATGTTGGTGCGCTATCAGCGTTACCTGTTCCACTACCGCAAAACCGACGGGGAACCACTCAGCTTCCGCAGCCAGAACGCCAGGTTGTTGCCGGTCCGGGCGTTCTTCAAATGGGCTGTGCGCAACGACCACATCGGATCCAACCCCGCCAGTGAGTTGGAGTTGCCGAAGGTCGAGAAGAGGCTCCCGAAGGCCGCTCTGAGCGTCGAGGAGGCCGAGGCCGTCCTTGCCGTCCCGGACCTCACGACGCCGACCGGGGTGAGGGATCGGGCGATGATCGAGGTCTTGTATGGCACCGGCATCCGACGCGGTGAGCTCGCCCGGTTGAACTGGCGCGACCTCGACACCGAACGCCGCACATTGATGGTCCGCCAAGGCAAAGGCAGGAAGGACCGGATGGTGCCCATCGGCACCAGGGCGATCGCCTGGATCGAGAGATACACCCAAGAGGTCCGCCCCAGGTTCGTTGCTGAACCCGATGACGGGACCTTGTTCCTCACCGTCGACGGCACACCGTTCTCACTCGACCGCCTGACGCAGTTGGTCAGGGACTACGTCAAAACCTCTGGGACTGACAAAGAAGGGGCTTGTCACCTGTTCCGCCACACCCTGGCCACGTTGATGTTGGAAGGCGGTGCCGACATCCGTTACATCCAAGCCATGCTCGGCCACGCCGAACTGTCCACGACCCAGATCTACACCCAAGTCAGCATCAGGGCGTTGCAGGCAGTGCACGCTGCCACGTTCCCCGCAGCATCCAACACCCCCCGTCGACGGGGCGGTCAGGCGAGATTGGTGCCGGTCGAAACTGAACCCATCCGCAAAGTGTCAGCAGCACAGTTACTTGCTGCTATCGACCAAGAAATAGTTTTAGAGAACCGCGCCCACCCCGGAACCGAAACAGCCTCCTAACCCCCTGCGCCCGCCCTGTTCTTCGCTACCTGAGACTGCTGCGCCCGCCCCCCGACCCCCAACCATGATCTGCGCCCGTCCCATTCGACATACACGTCATGCAGAACGAGGCGGGCTCGGTTGCGTCGGTGACAAAACCCCAAGGAGGGGCGCACCCTGAGAACCATGAACAACCCCGAGCCAGACCCACCACCACACCCAGCGCCCGTCCCACCACCAGACCCACCGCCAGACTCGGCGTTCGACTGGTCCGCCGCTGACCGTCGCCGGATGCCCGCACACCTGAAACGCAAACACCGCAAGCGCCCGGCCCCGAAGCCGGTCGTGACCGAGAAGGTCATCGACCAGCAGCGTCAGCCCCTCACTGAGTGCGCCCGCTGCGGCACCACGCTGCCCGCGTCCGCGTCCGCGTCGACGGGGCGGCCGCGGGTCTACTGCACACCGGCTTGCCGCAAGGCCGCCTACGAGGACCGCAGGGCCGGCCGCGACGGAGCCGTTCGGGTGCAGCTGGTCGACCGTGTGATCGTAAAGACCATCGAGCGGGTCGAACGCGTGCAGCATCCGCCGGCCGAGTGCGTGACCATGGTCCTGGCCGACCCCGCCCTGACCAGGAAGGTCCTCATCGGGTTGACGAGGCAGGTCGGGTCGAAGCGGATCACCCCGGCCGAGGACTCCTTCTGGGACCTCGTCACATCAGTCGAGTTCCTCAGCGAGGCGTTCGCCCGCGCCGCCAACCGCGCCGACCGCGGCACCTGACCGCAACCGCCACGGGCGACCTACAGCCGAATCGTGTTCACACGTCTGGCACCGTGAGGCGGGCACTGTTGCGTCGGCGGCGAAACCCCTGACCGTCGGCACGCATGCTACGGGCGTCCGCCCGTCCCCAATCCCGCCCCAGAACCCCGCTACGGCCGATTAGCCCAGCGACCACGGGCGAGCTGCCGAACTCGCTCACGCACGCGACGAGCTGAACTGGCACACACCCACTGCACTGCCTGAAAGGGCGGGCGAAACCACGCCCGCAACACGGCCGCCTGCGGCGGCCGAGACGGCGGCTAGGAGAAACGGGGTGTGAGCCACGCGTGGACCGGATGTGAGGCTCACCGAGTCGCTCACAGCCGTCGTCGGCGGCGGCTGGAAGACTGACCCCATGCACAGCCGCAGCCAGCAGACCGAGATGCGTCGCTGGGTGCTTCCTTTCCTAGCCGCCCTGATCGCCGCCCTGGCGGCGATCCTGCTCGGCACAACCCCATCCGCGTCCGCGAGGGTCGGGGTTGAAACTCGCGTCGGGGCCTTCAACGTTGCTGGTGAGGTTCTCGTCGGGCCGCCGCAACACATCGCCGCAGGTCAGCGGCTAGGAAACAACGTCGGACAGCCTGGAATGGTGGTGGCTACCGGTGTTGCCGCAAAGACGGCAGACAACATCCTGCCTACACCGCAAGTAGGCAGCACGAAGCTTCAGAACTTGGTCGACAACCTCTACAAGGGAACGACGAACCCGAACCGCGTGGGCAACGGGACGACCATGGATGCAATCCGAAATGAGCTCGCCACAGGAGTCCCGACAGGTGGCCGAATGCACTCGATCAAGGGTCAGGAGACGCTGAACGGGCTCAACAACTGGCTGCGACGGAACCCGGACGCCTCCTACTACGACCGGCTCGTCGGGCAGAGCCTTGCCGACGAACTGTCGCTCGTCCTAAGGGGCAGCGGATGAGCGCCAACACCGTGGCAGCGATCGGCGCGCTGATTCACACGCACCGCGATCTGCTTCCGGTCCTCGACGAGCACCTCACCGACAACGAGGGGGAAGTCCTCCCGCACCTCGTTCTAGCGGACGTCGTGCGATGGCTGGTGGCACACCGCGCCACACACCCGGACGTGTGTCGATCAGTTCTCGCGTGGCTGGAGCAAGAGTTCATTGACGGTCCAGAGGAGGTTCGGGGGCTAATCACGGTCAGCGGAGTTGTGATGATCCCCGATCCCGGTCAGCTTGGTGCCGAGCTGCGCGATCTCCTGGGCCCAAGACTCCGCGAGGTGGATCCGTGGCTCGCGTGATCGCCATGCTTGCCGTCGTCTTCGGGTTCCTCCTCGGTGGGAGTTCGGCGTTCGGCGCTGCGCCTCCGACTGACGTCGCTGCGGTCGTCTACACCTACGACACCCCGGCCTACGACGACGTAACCGCCACCGCGCCGGAGCGGGGCCTGCCGGTCAAGGGCTACGCCACCACCTACGACGCCGTCGACCGCCGATCGGACGGCACTTCGGCGCGTCAGAGTGGCGCCAGGTCTCGCGGTACCTACATCTACGACGACACCAGGCTGCTCGTGCAAAGCGATACCCCGGCGGGCACGACCAACAGGTCTGCCAGCGTGCGCAACAGAGATCTCTCTGCGTTTGAGCGATTGCAGGTTGCCGCAAAGCCCGCAGTCGGGTTTGCTGAGGGGCTCGGCCATACGGCTTTGACGCCAGGCCGACTGCAACACGGCACGAAGAACCTGACGAAGGCGGGTGTGCTGCCGGCGTGGTCGGGTAAGACCAGTCCGGGCATCATCGAGCGGGCGTTCACGCCGATCCTTGAACACCCGACGGCCACCTTTGACCACACCCTTGGAGGAACGAGAGTCCGAGGATTCCTCGGAGACATCAACGGGCGGCAGGTTGCCGCATTTGTCTACAAGGAGGGCCCATACCAAGGCCAACTCGCATCGTCGTTCGTACCCTCGGCGAATCAACTCAAGATGTGGGGCCTTCCGTGATCCGGCCACCCGTCCGAGAGACTCTGAAAGTCATCGTCGACGGAGACGAAGTCCCCGGCCTCATTGCTTACGGACTCCGCCGACCTGGCGGCTCGGCGGACACGAGCTTCCCGGCCTACGCCTGGATCGCGCAACCGGAGCCCACCGACTTCACCCTGCACGGAGAAGGTTGGGAGGTGCTGATGTGGGAAGTACCTATCGTCATCTGGCCAGCACCCTCAGAGATGGAGTCGGCCCTGAGAGCGACGTTAGGCACCCTGATCGAGGCGGGCTGTCGAGTGGCTTGGATCGGGGCAGAGGGACTACCGTTCTGCGACCCGCCCGGCTCTTCGACCCCCATTGCATGTCCGGCGCCGTCTTGGCGTGGATGACCGACGCGGGAGCCGGCGACTGCCGGATCGACCCTGACGCACCGATCACGCCGGTCGGTGATGACGTTCTACTGGTACTCAGGGCGCACGCGACTGGACTTGCCGATGCAACGTAGCTCGGGCCCATGCCGACTGGCGTGGCTGCTCGCAGCTGCGCTGATAGCGCTGCTGTTCGGTGTCGTCGCGCCCGCGCAGGCGCTGCCGCAACCGTCGGCCCACCTCCACCACTACGTCTACGACGCTGCTGTCCACGACAGCGTCTTGACGGACACCGCCACTGAGCGTGGACCGCCGGTCGCGTGGGACACCGATCAAGATCGGACCGCCGTCGGCCGCGCGTCGAACGGCGTCTTGGCCCGCCCCGCAATGGCAACCGTCTCTGACAACTATGACCACGACGGTAGCCCCCAGTTCGTCCAGGCCGCGCAGGGTGGCAACACCGATGCCAGGCCGGTCGGAGCGCTCACCGGGCAACTCTCGTCGGTGCATCCCGGTCAAGTTGCCGCAAAAGCAGGTCCTGCCCTCGGCCCGGCGAGAAACACGGACCTGGTGCTGGACTCATTCCGGAAACTTGGCCCCGGTCGGAACGCGCATGTCCGCACCGCGGGTTCGGTGGACGAACTGAAGGACACCTTCAATGCTTGGACTGTTGGTGCTGAGCGGATCGCGTCGCGTGGCCCGAAGGTTCCTGACGTGTACCGGCTACCAGATGGCGGCGTGATCCAGTGGCGTACAAGTTCGGGAACAGGTGGGCCAACGATCGACATCTTCCCTGTGAGCGGGCGACAGCGCACCGTGCATCTTGCGGACGGGGTGCCCTGGTGACGCGCGCGCGAGCAGTCAGCGAACTGTTGGAGGCCGGTCTCGTCGACTGGGTCTCGCTACACGATGTCGTGTGGCTCTGCACTGGAGGCGTCATCAATCCGGAGACGAAGCGCGCAGTGCTGGACGTCCTTGGAGCCCTGTACTCAGACGACCTAATGGTTCCAGGTGATCTAGGCGAGTCAGGCTTCGAGGACTGGGACCTTCCGCTCGAAGGGTGGGTTCACCTCTCCGAGATGGAACTCGACCGCTTGGGGTGGAGCCCGATGGGCGACGGCTTCTGGCTGAGGCTGACGCCCAATGGGGAGCAGATCGCTCGTCAGTCGGAGGCCAGTGGAAACGATGATTCTGCGTAGGGAGGTGCACTGCTCGCGGGGGTGGCTGCTCCAACTCGTGGCCGCTCTGGTTGCACTCCTGGCCACTATCCTCAGCAGTGCTTCGCCATCAGCGGCGGCCGACGCTGGCGCTGAAACTCGCGTCCGGGTTTCGGCGTCTGTGGTTGAGGTTTCCGTCGAGTCCCCGGAACACATCGCTGCAGGTCAGCGGCTAGGGAAAGACGTCGCGGAGCCCGAAACTGTGGTGGCTACCGGTGTTGCCGCAAAGTCCGCGGACGAGTTCGTCGACCTGGCCTCGGCATCGCGTCGTAGCCACATCCTCGACGGTCACAGATACGGAGGCGAGGCCGGAAACACCTGGTTCCCAAAGGGGTGGTCAGACGACAAGATCATGCACTCGATTTCTGACATCGCGACCGATCCTTCGCTCACCTGGGTCCAGCAGACTGGTCGCGCTGGTGCCGCATTCACACGCGGGGGCGCGCCAGTCAGATACACCGTCGAAGGTGTCAGCGACGGGGTCAAGATGCGGGTCGTCCTCGAGCCGGGCGGCGAAGGCATCATCACGGGATTCCCGATTCCATGACCGCGACCCCGACCCCCGAGGAGATGACCGTCCGCCTGCACAAGGCGATGGACGCAGCCGTTGGACTCACTCCGGACGACCTCAGCAACGTGCAGTCGCTGATCGAAGTGGGCGAATGGCTCGTCGCCTTCGAGACGCTGTGTACGCAGATCTACGAATGGGAGATTGGGCTCGAGCCCGAAGCTATTCGTGATCTCGAGGAGCTTGGCTCAGCGCTCGGCGCCGGCACCCAGCTCACCGACCATCTGTGGGAGGACGCCGCCGATGCGTAGGTGGATCAGTGCGCTCGTGGTCGCGGCGTTCACTGCCCTCGTTGCTCTTCTCGGCGTTCCAGTTCCTAGCGCCATCGCTGTGCCCTCGGCGCAGCCATTCCCCGCCTACACCTACGACGGCCACGACCGTTCTGCGCTTTCGACTACCAGCACCCCGGCGCGGGGTCCGCCTGCGGCGTACGACCACTTCACCTCCGATGACGCCGTCGACCGCCCCTCGCACAGCGCTTCGGCGCGCCCGAACCGAACGATGGCGTCCCCCGCCATCGGCTACGACCACCCCACCGCGCTTGTGCGCGGCGCTCGGGCAACGGACATGACCCAGGAGCACGCTCAGCTCTCTGACGGGCCTTCTGTCGTCTTCGATCTGGTCGGTGTTGCCGCAAACAGCGTTAGGTCGGCCGCTCCGAGCACGTTCACTAGGGCGGAGGCACTTAGTGGGCGTGGATCATCCCGCGCCGTGGACAACTACGCGGCGTCAATGCGTTCGAACGGTTGGGAAGGCATCGCGCCGATCGATGTCGTAGAGCTTCAGGGGTCACGAATCGTTGTGGACGGGCATCACCGTCTGGCGGCCGCCAGGCGAGTCGGGATCGATGTTCAGTACCGCGTTGTCGACCCGGCATCGGTCATTGGGCCGGGCAGGTACAGCTCGATTGACGACATCCTGCGGGCGACCTGCTCGGTCGGCAGGGACAACCTTCGATGACGCCCCAGGAGGTCGTTTACGCGTTCACGCAGCTGGCAGCGCGTTGCCTTGACTCGCTGATTGCGGAATATGACGGGTCCGAGCGGCCGACTGTGTGGACCGGGCTCTTTCTGAGGCCGCGGGACGGCGGCGAGCCGGTTCGCTCCGGCACGCTCAGCGGGCTGGGTGAATTCAAGCTGCATGGCCGTGGCTGCGCGTTTGAGTTGGATTCGGGAGAGGACCTCGATGTTGACTGGGATGACGCTGGGCATGCCGTGTTCGACTCGTGGAAGCTTCTCGTGTTCGCGCAATCGATTGGATGGGAACAGGTCGGCCGGGAGGATCTGAGGCTGGCGGCGAGCGTAGCTGTCGACATATTGCAGTTGGCCGACGACGCGTTCACTTGGCCGGACCGGCGATACGACCTCGTCCGGGGTGACGCCTGATGCGTCGCTTGGTCCTCACGTTCATCGCGGCCCTGCTGGCGATGATCGGGCTGGCGTCAATCGCGACGGCGGCCCAAGCTGTCCCTTCGGTGGGAGCAGTTGCCTACGCCTACGACTCGCCGAACTACCACGCACCCGGCACTGCGAGCGCGAGCCAGCGTGGACCGCCCCTAGCCAGCTATGCCGACACCACCTATGACGCCGTCGACCGCTGGTCGCGCGGCACTTCGGCGCGCCCGGCAGCGAGCGATACGCCGTCGATGACCACCTCCACCTACCCCGTAACCCTCGCGCAGGCCGCATGGGCTACAGCTACGACGGGTGCTGCAGTCGGACCGACTGACGGGGACCTCTCGTCGCTACCAGCCAGCCAAAACGCCGCAAAGTCGGCAGACGAGTTCGTCGACCTCGCTTCGGCCGCTCGGCGCAACCACATCCTCTACGGGGACGCCACGGGTGGAGGGCACCTTTGGCCGGGTCTCCCGGGCAAGTCCCCGTTCCCTAAGGATTGGTCAGCGGGCCGCGTCATGCACGAAATCTCGGATGTCGCGACCGACCCCAGTTCGATCTTTCGGACCGGCCGGGGTGGCAGCACGATCGTCACAGGTACTCGGGACGGTGTCGACATTCGCGTCATCCTCCGGAATGGGGACATCGTCACCGGCTATCCCACCAACGTGCTGAGGAACCCGTGATGGCTACTCCCGACTTCGACGAGCTCGCTGGCCGGATCCGAGGGCTGCTCATCTCACTCGGGGGGACTGTCGCGTTTGAAGACTCCGCTGAGGTCGACGAGCTTCTCGACCACGCTGAGCTGGGCGAGGCACTGCGGGCGCTGGCCTGGCTCATCGTCGAGGACGGGAAACGAGTCGCGATGGCCGACGTTCTCGAAATCGAGGCACTCGCGGCCCGTATGGATATGAGTCAGGAACTGCCGCAGACACTCAGGCGACACGGAGTTGGCGATGCCTAGCCGAATGCTCGCTGCCGTCGCGGCGCTCGTCGCCCTCTTCGCAACTTGGCTGGCGATCCCACAGGTTGCCATCGCCGCCGATACATCCCCGTCCGCGGCTGTGACGTATACCTACGCTGGCCACCCCTCCACGATCCAGGCGCCATACAGCACGACTGAGCGCGGCCCGCCCACCAACTACGACTACGCCCACCATGGTGCGCCCGTCAACCACGGTTCGCACAACGCTTTGGCGCGCTCGAGCGAGACGTCGACTGCACCTACAACCACCGACACCGCTCGTGCTTTCCTCGCGCGGGCCGCCGAAGCAACGCCTACGACTCGCGGCCACGCTGAGGTGGTCGACGGAGATCTCTCGTCGCTTCAGGGCTCGCAGGTTGCCGCAAACAGTGGACGGGTTGTCGCCAACGCCTGCCGGACTAACAGCTTCACCGGCGACACCCTCGTCCTCATGGCCGACGGGTCGAGGAAGCCGATCAAGGACGTCAAGCTCGGCGACGAGGTGATCGCGACCGACCCCGAGACCGGAGAGTCGGGGCCGCGGAAGGTCACAGACTTGATCCGCCACGGCGGCCTGCACACCATGGTCGCGCTTCGTCTCTCGGACGGGTCGACGATCGACGCAACCGACCAGCACCCGTTCTGGGTCGAGAGCCGCGGGGAGTGGGTCGACGCGATCGACCTGCGGCCAGGCGACATCGTCCTTACCGCGGATGGTCACCGGCTCACTGTTGCGAGCCTGGGAATCTCCGAGCAGGATCTGACTGCCTACAACCTCACGGTCGCCGACCTGCACACGTACTTTGCCGGCGAGAGCGCGGTTCTGGTCCACAACACGGGGTGCACCAATATCGCGGATCTGCCGGCTAGCGCAGTTCGCAACTTGACGGAGGATTCGGGCTACGCGTTCTCGCGCCTCAGCCAGAACCACGGCGTCTCTCGGATCGAGTTCCGAGAGCAGATCCACATGATCAAGCGGAACGAGAATCTCCCGGCTGACTTCAACCTTTCGTTCGGCCCGACCGGTGACGTCTGGAATCCGCGGACGGGCGAGTTGATTGGAAGCATCGTCCATGGCGGGTGAGTCGCCGGAAGTGGCCGTTGTGGTGCGTTACACGCACTACGACGGCGCCACGCCCGATCAGTGTGTTGCCTTGATGAGTTGGCATGACAACCCCTCGGAGGCCGACGCCGAGGCCGCCCGCCTCAACCTGGTCCGGCCAAACGAGCGGGTGGAGTACTTCGTGAAGATCTTGCGGGACCGCTCGGCCACGTGATCAGCCGGCGCCGCCGGTGATGAGTCGGAGCTTCGCTTTCGTCACCAACGCGTCGATGACGTTGGTGATGGTGTTGCGTTCTTCGTCGGTGAGTTGGTCGAGGTCGGCCAGGCGGGCGTCGACGTGGTTGCTGGGGGCGTTGAGCGGTCGGCGTTCGGCGCGCTCGATGAGCAGGTAGTCGACGGAGACGTTGAACGTTTCGGCCATGCGGATGACGGCTTCGACGCCGGGGGCGACCTTGGAGTTCTCGTACCGGGAGACCTGGCGGGCGTCTGAGCCGATCTTCTCGGCGAGCTCGGCTTGGGACCAGCCGGCTTCGGTGCGCAGCGCCTTGAGGCGGTCGCCGTGGAAGGGGCTGGGCATCTGGTGGCCTCCGCTCGGGTGGGGTGATGCCCATTCTGCTGCGTTGATGGACGGTCATGGTTGCCTCCGCTGGCCTGTCGGCTTGCACGAGAATGCATTACGTGGCATATCGTGTTGCCTGCGAGTGTAAGTCAGAAATCGTTCAGGAGGTCCGGCGTGGCACGCATCCCCGACGCCGAGCTGGCCCGGATCAAGTCCGAGGTCAGCGTGCAGCGGTTGGTGGAGGGTTGCGGGGTTGTACTGCGTCGGCAGGGCAAGGACTTCGTGGGTGCGTGTCCGTTCCACGAGGACGATTCCCCGTCGCTGGTGGTGACTCCGTCGAAGAACTTGTGGCATTGCCTGGGTGCCTGCGGTCGGGGTGGTGGGCCGATTGATTGGGTGATGACCGCCCAGGGCGTGAGTTTCAGGCATGCGGTCGAGTTGTTGCGGGAGGTGTCACCGTCGTTGTCGGTGATTGCACCCTCGTCGCCGTTGGCGAAGGCCCCGGGTCCACCGTTGCGGTCGACGACGGTGAAGCTGCCGGCGTTGGCGTTACCGGATGCCGAGGACCAGGTGTTGTTGAACAAGGTGGCGGGCTATTACGCCGAGACGCTGGCCACCCATGAGGGTGCGCAGGGGTTTCTGACCAGGCGGAAGATCGACCATCCTGAGGCGATCGAGCGGTTCAAGATCGGGTTCGCCGATCGGACGTTGGGTTACCGGTTGCCGCCGTCGCAGGTCCAGGCCGGTCGGGCGTTGCGGACCCGGCTGCGGGACCTGGGGGTGTTGAAGGCCAATGGGCATGAGCACTTCCGCGGCTACGTGACGTTCCCGGTCGCCGACATGGGCGGGAACGTCGGCGAGGTTTACGGTCGGCTGTTGGGTAAACCGGATCAGCGGACCCAGCCACCGAAGCATCTCTACTTGCCGGGTCCGCACCGCGGCGTCTTCAACATCGGCGCGTTCACTGAGTCTGGTGGGACCGACGAGCTGATCGTGACCGAGTCGTTGATCGACGCGCTGACGTTGTGGTGCGCGGGGTTCCGGCATGTTACGGCCGCTTACGGGGTCGACGGCTGGACGCCGGAGCATCAGGCCGCGGTCCAGGAGCATGGGATCCGGCGGGTGTTGATCGCGTTCGACGCCGACACCGCTGGTGACAAGGGTGCGAAGATTCTCGCGGCCGAGCTGGCCACGGTTGGGGTGGAGTCCTACAGGGTGGAGCTGCCGAGGGACAGCGACGTCAACGAGGTCGCGGTGGCCGCGAAGCTCCCGGCCGAGACGCTGGGCAGGTTCCTGCGCAAGGCCGCGTGGATGGACGCACTGGCGAAGCCAGCGACCGCGACAGGCGGCCCCGTCGCCGCAGCCAGTTGTCCCAGCTGCTCTTCCCGAGCCGCCAGCGCCAGCACCGCAGCCGCCTGGGCCCGTTCCTACGCCGGAAGTTGAGCCGCCGGCGGCGGTGATCGAGCCTGGCCTGGACTCACCGGCGCACGCGGTGGAGCCGGTGGAGCCGACACCCGAGGGCAGCGAGGACGGCCAGGGGGCGGTGGTCGGCCGGGAGCTGGTCATCGAGCTGGGCACCCGCCGCTGGCGGGTCCGTGGCCTGGACAAGGTCACCAGCTTCGACGTCCTGAGAGTCAACCTGCTCGTCACGCGCACCGACCGGCCGCGGTTGGCGTCCGATGCGCCGCCGGGGTTCCATGTCGACACCCTGGACCTGTATTCGGCGCGCGCCCGGTCGGTGTTCGTCGCGGCCGCTGCCCAAGAACTTCGGTTCGAGACCGAGATGGTCAAGGCCGACCTGGGCCGGGTACTGCTGGCGTGTGAGGCCAGAGCGGAGGAGGTGATCGCCGCTGCGCAGGCACCCGCCAAACCCGAGGTCCGGCTCACGTCGGCACAGCGTGAGACAGCGCTGGAGTTGCTGCGCGATCCCCGACTGGTCAAGCGGATCGAGGCGGATTTTGCCCGGGTCGGGATGGTCGGGGAGGGCGTGAATTGTCTGGTCGGCTACCTCACCGCCGTCAGCCGTCTGCTGCCCAGCCCGTTGGCGGTGATTGTGCAGTCGACGTCGGCCGCGGGGAAGTCGGCGGTGATGGAGTCCGTGTTGGGGTTCGTGCCCGGTGAGGACCGGGTCAGCTTCAGTGCGATGACGGGGCAGTCGTTGTTCTACATGGGTGAGTCCGACCTGGCCCACAAGGTGTTGTCCATCGCGGAGGAGGAGGGTGCCAGCAGGGCGGCTTATGCGTTGAAGCTGCTGCAGTCCGAAGGCGAGATCAGCATCGCGTCGACCGGGAAGGACACCGCATCAGGGCGGTTGGTGACCCACACCTACAAGGTGAGTGGCCCGACCGCGATCGTGTTGACCACCACCGCGATCGATATCGATGAGGAACTGCTCAACCGGTGCCTGGTGCTGACCGTCGATGAGGACCGGGACCAGACCCGCGCCATCCACACGGCGCAACGCCACGCGCAAACCTTGGCGGGGTTGGCTGCGCGGACCGAGCGCGACGCCATCGTCGGCGTCCATCGTGACGCCCAGCGGTTGTTGGAGCCGTTGGCGGTGGTCAACCCGTTCGCGGACCGGCTCACGTTCGCTGACGGCCGCACCCGCACGCGTCGCGATCACGGGAAGTACCTCGGGCTGATCGCTGCGGTGACGCTGCTGCATCAGCACCAGCGGGAGCGGAAGACCGCGACCATCAACGGCAAGGTCGTGGCTTACGTCGAAACCAGCATCGGTGACATCGAGGTCGCGCACCGGCTGGCCCATGCGGTCCTGGGCCAGTCGCTGGATGAGCTGGCACCCCAGACCCGCCGGCTGCTCACCGTCGTCCACGGTTACGCCACTGGCGAAGCGAAGCGGTTGGCGATCCCACTCGACCTGGTCCGGTTCACTCGTCGGCAGTTGCGCGAGCACCTCGCGCAGCAGGGCAGCGGGTGGGGTGATACCCAGCTGAAGGTTCACCTGGCCCGCCTGGTCGACCTGGAGCTGGTGATGACACACCGCCTGGAGACGGGTGCGTTCGGCTATGAGCTGTTGTGGAACCCGAGTACGACTGCATCGAGTACGACCGCCTACGAGGCAGGTGGCAGGTTCCTGGCAGGTCTCACCGATCCCAAGACCCTGCTCAACGGCCAGAACCATGACCGGGGCCATGACTACGACACCGAACCGGTCGGGGCAGAAGTGGCGGTGGTCGGCCCCTGGCCGGGGCACGGTCGCCCCCTGGTCGGCCCCCAGTCGGCACCTGTGGTGAGCGTCGAGGACGACCCTGAGGAGGGTGTTGACCTGCTGCGATACGCGTCCGGTGGTGGTCGCTGATGGGTAAACGAGGCGTCCACGTCCCGCAACGCATACCGGGCGACCCGGCCGACTCCCATGGGTTTGTGGTGTTGGTGGAGGAGTTCCTGACCGACCTCGGCGCACGGGGCTATTCGTCGGCCACGATCCACGCCCGCCGCCAAGCCCTCGCCGCACTCGCGGCATGGTTGGTTGACCGTGGGGTGACCCGGCCGGTGCAGGTCACCCGCC
The DNA here is from genome assembly GCA_963814245.1 of uncultured Actinomycetota bacterium. GTDB lineage: Bacteria > Actinomycetota > Actinomycetes > Propionibacteriales > Nocardioidaceae > Nocardioides. Next base: position 16,580 of record CAWFBY010000001.1, on the reverse strand, counting down.
CGATGTTGGTGCGCTATCAGCGTTACCTGTTCCACTACCGCAAAACCGACGGGGAACCACTCAGCTTCCGCAGCCAGAACGCCAGGTTGTTGCCGGTCCGGGCGTTCTTCAAATGGGCGGTGCGCAACGACCACATCGGATCCAACCCCGCCAGTGAGTTGGAGTTGCCGAAGGTCGAGAAGAGGCTCCCCAAAGCCGCGCTCACCCTGGAGGAAGCAGAGGCCGTGCTCGCTGTCCCGGACCTCACGACGGCGACCGGGGTGAGGGATCGGGCGATGATCGAGGTCTTGTATGGCACCGGCATCCGACGCGGCGAGCTCGCCCGGTTGAACTGGCGCGACCTCGACACCGAACGCCGCACGTTGATGGTCCGCCAAGGCAAAGGTAGGAAAGACCGGATGGTGCCCATCGGCCCCCGAGCGATCGCCTGGATCGAGCGATACACCCAAGAGGTCCGCCCCAGATTCGTTGCTGAACCCGATGACGGGACCTTGTTCCTCACCGTCGACGGCACCTGCTTCAGCCTGGACCGTCTGACGCAGTTGGTCAGGGACTACGTCAAAACCTCTGGGACGATAAGGAAGGGGCTTGTCACCTGTTCCGCCACACCCTGGCCACGTTGATGTTGGAAGGCGGGGCCGACATCCGTTACATCCAAGCCATGCTCGGCCACGCCGAACTGTCCACGACCCAGATCTACACCCAGGTCAGCATCAGAGCGTTGCAAGCGGTGCATGCTGCGACGTTCCCCGCAGCATCCAACACCCCCCGACGACGGGCGGTCAGGCGAGGTTGGTGCCGGTCGAAACCGAACCCATCCGCAAAGTGTCAGCAGCACAGTTACTTGCTGCTATCGACCAAGAAATCGTTTTAGAGAACCGCGCCCACCCCGGAACCGAAACAGCCTCCTAACCCCCTGCGCCCGCCCTGTTCTTTGCTGCATGAGACTGCTGCGCCCGCCCCCCGACGCCCAACCATGATCTGCGCCCGTCCCATTCGACATACACCTCATGCAGAACGAGGCGGGCACGGTTGCGTCGGTGACAAAACCCCCTGGCAGTGGTCCACCATCAACCTATGAACGCCATCGAGGACCAAAAACAGGTCGGGTACGGGCAAGAAGGCATCGACGAGCACGGGCGCAGGTACGTCAACCTGGACCGCCGCTACCTCTAGCCCGCCCACCTAAACGCTACCGCCGCAAGAAACCCACCCCGAAACCAGCCGTCACCGCCACAACCATCAACCGGCAGCGTCAACCACTCACCCAATGCGTCCGCTGCGGCACCACACTGCCCACGTCCGCGGCCCCACCGGACGGCCCCGGCTCTACTGCACCCCAGCGTGCAGGAAAGCCGCCTACGAAGACCGCCGAGCCACCCGCCCAGACGCAGTTCGGGTACAGCTCGTCGACCGAGTCATCACCCAGACCATCGAACGCATCGAGCACCGACCCCACCCCCGCCGCGCTGCCTCACCACCGTGCTAGCCGACCCGGCCCTGACCCGAAAGGTCCTAATCGGCCTATCCAAACAAATCGGATCCAAACAGATCACCCCCGACCAAAAAACATTCAGGGACCTGGCCACATCAGTCGACTACCTCACCCAAGCACTCGACCGAGCCGCCAACCGCCACCAACTAAACCGCGGCACACCACGGGCGAGTTTTCTCGACACGGCCGCAGTCGCAGACGACCAAAGCAGTCAGCGACTGAAAGACTGACCCCATGCCCAGCCGCAGCCAGCAGACGAGCCCGCGTCGGTGGCTGCTTGGTTTCCTAGCCGCATTGATCGCCGCCCTGGCCGCGATCCAGCTCGGCACAACCGCATCCGCGTCCGCGGCCGGTGTCGCCGAAAACCGCGTCCGGGCCCACAGCCAGGAATCCACAGCCCCCGTCGGGGCATCAGACGACATAACCGCAGGTCAGCAGCTAGAAGACAACCCCGCGCCAGCCAAAATCGTGGTGGCTACCGGTGTTGCCGCAAAAGCCGTGACCTGGGCGGACAAGGCAGAGCTTGATCTAGCACTCAAGGTCGGGGACGACTCTGTTGGTGTGCTTGGCAACGTGAGTAGGAGTGGGAGCGTCGTCACGATCGATGACATCGCCATGTTTGGCATGGATGGACCTCTGGTAGGTCAGGTGGGGTCCGCGGCGATTCGGCAGGCGGGCGCTACGTTGCTCCGGGATGCTGCCCCCTCGGGGGTGAACCAAGTAGTTTTCCGAGGCGTGCGGAGCGTCAGTAGTTCAGGAAAGCCTGGCCATGTGGTCGACTTGACCGCAACGTTGAGTGACGACGGAGCAGTCACCTGGCGGGTGAGCCGATGACTCACAGCGCACATGAATACGCAGTTGCTTCCAGAGCGAGGGGCATCTCTTGGGCCGACATCCTTAGCCACTTGGTTGGGGAGGGGGCAAAGGAAGTCGACCTTGTCAGGCTAGTTCGGGACATCGAGGGCGTGGGTGTTTCGCAGGCGCGAGAGACGGTCTATGAATCGGGTCTGTTCGAGAGGCAAGACTTCGTCATGGTTGTCGACGAAGAGGACGCCTGGTTTGCAGAAGTCTTTGGTTCTGGGTCAGACGAGATTGAGGCTAGTGAGTGACTTCTCCGGCCGCGTGCGGTTGGTGAGCGCCGGGCGACGAGGATTTTTGGTCTTCCTAGCTGCCCTCCTCACCACCTTGGCCTCGCTCGGGATTGCCGTAACAGCGTCGGCCGTAAACCCAACCGGGCCAGAAAACCGCGTCCGGGCGTCCGCCCAGGATTTCACGGAGCTCGTCGGCCTCACCGAGTCTGTTTCCGCAGGTCAGCAGCTAGGTAATAACCCGGTGCAGGTCGAATTGGTGGTGGCTACCGGTGTTGCCGCAAACACCGCGAGCAGGTTCGGGAACCTGACCCACGCGTCGTCGGGGATCGCCCCCTACAGCACGCAGCGTCTGATCACAGCCGGCCAGGGCGGGGCCACCCAGGCGCACCACTTGGTCGAAAAGCGCTTCGCTGCCGTCATGGGACAGAACACCGCCGACATGTCGGCGATCGTGGTCACGCGAGCGGAGCACCAAGTCTTCACGAACGCTTGGAGACAGGCGATCCCCTACGGAAGTAGGAATGTCACTCCAGGCATGGTCAACAACGCTGCAAGAAACATCTACCGCGACTATCCGGAGATCCTTCAGGCATTGGGGCTCGGATGAGCGACTACGTCGAGATCGTTCTACGCCGGAACAGAGGCTGGCCGTGGCCCGAGAACTCCTGGGGCCTCACGCCCATGTACGGAGAGGACGGCTGGTGCCACACATGCGGCGTCCCGAAGCGCGCCCAAACAGGCCCAATCGTCCTCCAACGCAAGGGCCTGAAGATCGAGGGCGCATGGGTGCCAAACTGGCAGTTCGACGTCTACTGCCTAGCGCCTGCAATCGCGGATGCCGCCAGCGAGCGCTTCGGGATTGGCCTGCGGCCCATTGCTTCCGTCACTGAGCCGATCATTGACGCAAGCCAAGTGGCTATCGATTCGACGGCCGAGCCGTGGTTCGATCTAGCGGATCTCAATCGACTGATTGCTTCAATCCACGGCCATGCCTCCGAGACGTGTTCGGAGTGTGGAGTGACACGCTGGATGCCAGTTGGTATGGACGTTCTTCCAGGGCCGCCTGACTCGGTGATGGCGGAGCAGCCCGCCGTGGTCGCGAGTCCTGAGTGGTTCGGCGCTGGCAAGCAGTCGTTCCGCCAGATCCTCTGGCGCCGGGATGTTGCCGACTTCTTGCTGGCGAGCAGCCCGAAGGACTTCAAGCTGCAAGAGGTCAGCTGATGGGGTGGGTGGTTCGCCTCGCCCTTCTGTCCCTGTGCGCGCTGCTAGGGCCGGCGGCAGCCGTGGCGGTGGAACCACCACCAGCGACGATCGTCGGGGTCTACACCTATGACGCCTCGCACCATATGAGCCCGGTTGATGCCTTCGCGCCGGAGCGAGGTCCGCCGGATGGGACCCGGGTCTCCGACGTACCCGCAGGTCAATCGACCGTGGACGCTTCGTCGCACCGCTCTTCGGCGTCCCCGAACGTCGCCGCGACCTACCGCTACACCACCTACGGCGTGCCCGCGTCGCTCGCGCAAGTCGATAACACCACGGGTACGAGCAAGGAGTCCGCTGAGACAATTGACGGGGATGTCCGTGCCGTTCAGCTAGTCGGTGTTGCCGCAAACGCCGAACGCAGAGTCTTCTCGAACCTTGCGCCGGGTGATGCAGTCCGACAGGCCGGATTCCATGCGATCAGCCCCACCTCGCTCAAGGGTGTCTCAGGCCGCTACAACTACGTGGTCGGCACTGATGGCCGCTTGGTGATCGGCAACCGACGCTTTGGCCACATTGACCTCGCGAACGGCGGCAACGTGCTCGCCGCGGGCGAGTTCCGCATCGTGCAAGGTCAGGTTCGGTCGATCAACAATGCGTCAGGCCACTACAGACCTGTTGGCCCCAGCGCACAGGCGGCCGCCGAGCAGGCGTTTGGCTCGTCCGGTCTCATGGTGCGATCTGGCGCGTACACGGAGATCGTTCCGTGACGGCGGCCGAAACGTCCGCTCTGCTCGACCGGATGTTGCAAGCGATCGGCGAGGCAGGCGATCACTTTGTAGGCGTGAACTCGTACGAGCACCTACTCCGTGAGCTTCTGGAGTTCCTCATGTCGGATCAGGTTGATCGCCCAACGGCTGTGGCAATGCTTAGCCGCCTCGCGGAGGATTGGCCGTCTGGGTCGCCCGAGGTACTCGAATTCACCATGCACGAGCTGCGGTGGCCCGAGGTTCGCTCGACACTGGAGAACCACAGGGAGCAAGGGGGCGATTTCCGCACGCGAGACCTTGCGGCTCAGGTCCTGCAAGCGTTCGAGGACGATTGGCCGGCAGGCGAGATTTACGAGCGATATCGGCCGAGCGAGACCTGATGGTGCTCGCGCGCGGGATCGCCGCACTCCTGGCGGGTCTAATCGCCGCACTCTTCGGAGTGGCTGCGCCAGCGGCCGCAATGACATCGGAATCGAAGGTGGCTGTCTACACCTACGACGGCCTCGCTTACACTGCGCCAGCGAACGACGCCACGACGGAGCGCGGGCCGAATACGCAGTACGACCCGGGCAACACCTACGCCGCCGTCGACCGTTGGTTGCAAGGCGAGTCGGCGCACCCTGGGGACGCCGCGACTGCGCATACGGCCACCTACACCTACCCCGGAACGCCCACTCAGGTTGTCGGGGGTACGACTACGGCGGGTTCGCCACTTGGGGCGACTGACGGAGCTTCTTTGTCGATTCAGCGGCCTGTGAGCGCCGCAAAGACGGCAGACAACATCCTGCCTACACCGCAAGTAGGCAGCACGAAGCTTCAGAACTTGGTCGACAACCTCTACAAGGGAACGACGAACCCGAACCGCTTGGGCAACGGGACGACCATGGATGCAATCCGAAATGAGCTCGCCACAGGAGTCCCGACAGGTGGCCGAATGCACTCGATCAAGGGTCAGGAGACGCTGACCGGGCTCAACAACTGGCTGCGACGGAACCCGGACGCCTCCTACTACGACCGGCTCGTCGGGCAGAGCCTTGCCGACGAACTGTCGCTCGTCCTAAGGGGCAGCGGATGAGCGCCAACACCGTGGCAGCGATCGGCGCGCTGATTCACACGCACCGCGATCTGCTTCCGGTCCTCGACGAGCACCTCACCGACAACGAGGGGGAAGTCCTCCCGCACCTCGTTCTAGCGGACGTCGTGCGATGGCTGGTGGCACACCGCGCCACACACCCGGACGTGTGTCGATCAGTTCTCGCGTGGCTGGAGCAAGAGTTCATTGACGGTCCAGAGGAGGTTCGGGGGCTAATCACGGTCAGCGGAGTTGTGATGATCCCCGATCCCGGTCAGCTTGGTGCCGAGCTGCGCGATCTCCTGGGCCCAAGACTCCGCGAGGTGGATCCGTGGCTCGCGTGATCGCCATGCTTGCCGTCGTCTTCGGGTTCCTCCTCGGTGGGAGTTCGGCGTTCGGCGCTGCGCCTCCGACTGACGTCGCTGCGGTCGTCTACACCTACGACACCCCGGCCTACGACGACGTAACCGCCACCGCGCCGGAGCGGGGCCTGCCGGTCAAGGGCTACGCCACCACCTACGACGCCGTCGACCGCCGATCGGACGGCACTTCGGCGCGTCAGAGTGGCGCCAGGTCTCGCGGTACCTACATCTACGACGACACCAGGCTGCTCGTGCAAAGCGATACCCCGGCGGGCACGACCAACAGGTCTGCCAGCGTGCGCAACAGAGATCTCTCTGCGTTTGAGCGATTGCAGGTTGCCGCAAAGCCCGCAGTCGGGTTTGCTGAGGGGCTCGGCCATACGGCTTTGACGCCAGGCCGACTGCAACACGGCACGAAGAACCTGACGAAGGCGGGTGTGCTGCCGGCGTGGTCGGGTAAGACCAGTCCGGGCATCATCGAGCGGGCGTTCACGCCGATCCTTGAACACCCGACGGCCACCTTTGACCACACCCTTGGAGGAACGAGAGTCCGAGGATTCCTCGGAGACATCAACGGGCGGCAGGTTGCCGCATTTGTCTACAAGGAGGGCCCATACCAAGGCCAACTCGCATCGTCGTTCGTACCCTCGGCGAATCAACTCAAGATGTGGGGCCTTCCGTGATCCGGCCGCCCGTCCGAGAGACTCTGAAAGTCATCGTCGACGGAGACGAAGTCCCCGGCCTCATTGCTTACGGACTCCGCCGACCTGGCGGCTCGGCGGACACGAAGCTTCCCGGCCTACGCCTGGATCGCGCAACCGGAGCCCACCGACTTCACCCTGCACGGAGAAGGTTGGGAGGTGCTGATGTGGGAAGTACCTATCGTCATCTGGCCAGCACCCTCAGAGATGGAGTCGGCCCTGAGAGCGACGTTAGGCACCCTGATCGAGGCGGGCTGTCGAGTGGCTTGGATCGGGGCAGAGGGACTACCGTTCTGCGACCCGCCCGCAGCTCTTCGACCCCCATTGCATGTCCGGCGCCGTCTTGGCGTGGATGACCGACGCGGGAGCCGGCGACTGCCGGATCGACCCTGACGCACCGATCACGCCGGTCGGTGATGACGTTCTACTGGTACTCAGGGCGCACGCGACTGGACTTGCCGATGCAACGTGCTCGGGCCCATGCCGACTGGCGTGGCTGCTCGCAGCTGCGCTGATAGCGCTGCTGTTCGGTGTCGTCGCGCCCGCGCAGGCGCTGCCGCAACCGTCGGCCCACCTCCACCACTACGTCTACGACGCTGCTGTCCACGACAGCGTCTTGACGGACACCGCCACTGAGCGTGGACCGCCGGTCGCGTGGGACACCGATCAAGATCGGACCGCCGTCGGCCGCGCGTCGAACGGCGTCTTGGCCCGCCCCGCAATGGCAACCGTCTCTGACAACTATGACCACGACGGTAGCCCCCAGTTCGTCCAGGCCGCGCAGGGTGGCAACACCGATGCCAGGCCGGTCGGAGCGCTCACCGGGCAACTCTCGTCGGTGCATCCCGGTCAAGTTGCCGCAAAGAGCGGTGATGACCTGATCCGGCTCTCCACGAAGGAGAGTTGGGGCAACCTCAAGACCCTCGACGACCACTTTGCTCGCCACGGAGCGGACTTCGGTGCCAAGTCGGCAGACGACTACGCGCGGATGGGTTCGGAGTTTTTCCAGCGCGGAGGCGCGCAGCAGCTGCCGACGAAGATCGCTCCAGATGGCACGATCCGGATGTTCGACCCAGCAACGAACACATTCGGATCGTTCGCTCCAAACGGGATGACGAAGACGCTCTTCAAGCCGACCAGCTCGGGCTACTGGTCGAAGCAGCCGGGAGTCCTGCAATGAGCGCCCTCTACACCTGTCCTGCCTGTGGCTACCCCGAGCTGACTGAACCGCCGTGCACTGAAAGCGGTGGGTCGTATGAAATCTGCTGGTCGTGCGGATTCGAGTTCGGCGTCACCGACGATGATCTGGGGTACACCTACGACACCTGGCGTCAGGTTTGGATAGAACGAGGCATGCCCTGGGATAGCCAGCAGCTACACCCACGACCCAATGGGTGGGACCCCGCGATCCAACTGGCAGCGCTCCTTGGTGAAGGCGCGGATTGATGGTCCGCCGCTTCGTCCGAGTCCTTCTGACGCTCGTCGTCATGGGACTCGGACTATGGCCGACAGGCGCCGTTCTTGCGGCGCCCACGACGCCGACCGTCGCCGTCTACAACTGCGAAGCCTCGGACTACGACCAGCTGGCTGCCAACGCGACGAGCGAGCGCGGCCCGCCAACTACCGACGACCAAGGCGCTCCGCTCGATCCCGGCGGCTGTGGGTCGCGCGGCGCTTCGGTACGCCCTAGCGTTCGGGCGCCCGTTGCCTATGACGCCCACGACCTGCCTGCTCAGTTCGTGCAGGTCGACAGCACCGTGAGTATGACGGCAGGGCTCTCAGCGGCGATCGACGGGGATCTCTCTGGACTTCAGCCTGCCGGTGTGGCCGCAAAGACAGGTGGCAACCTCCCAACCGTTAACTGGGGACAGCAGGCGAAGCACTTCCCGGGCCATCCGAACTTCATTCCCGGGCGGAGCACGATGACAGCCAACCCAGAGGCGCTCATACAGCGTGCGGGAACGGGCACACCGGTGAACAAGGTTCCGAGAGGCGAGGCTGGCTTCAAGGAACGCATCGACTTCGTCGACGACATCGGGACGTACGTCACGCAGGATGGTGTCAGTAGTCCGACATCGATTGGAATCCTCCACTATCGCGCCGATGGCAGTGTCCACATCGTTCCAGGGAGGCCACAGTGACCACAGACCCTCGTGAGTTTCGTGTCGAGGTCCTGCTCTCATTCCAGCGCGCGCTGTGGGACATGGTCACGCCTTCGCTCCGCGGCGTCGCCGTGAGGCCAGCGTTCCCAGACATTCAAGCGCGCTTTCTCTACGAGAGGGTTTCCGACGTAGACCGCGAAGTCGTATCGGAGGTGGAGGCGTACGTGGCGGCCGACTTCTTGCCTCCCGTGATGGTCGAATTTGAAGCGGTAGCGCTGCCTATCGAATGCTCGCGTGATCTGCAAGAAGGGGAGGTTTGGACTTACCTAAGACGCGAGGTCGGCAGCCCATGACCGCGCATTGCCGACCCGTTTCGCTGCTCGCCCCTATGGTCGGGATATCCGTTAGAGCCACGTACGACTCAGTCGCTGACGCCGCATCGACATCGAGGTTCTGATTCGCAATGACCAGATATGGACCGGCTACCCGACGAACGTCATTAGGAACGCACCGTGACCCCAGATGAGTACCTCGGGGCGGTCCGGGCCCTTGCCTGGCAGGCGGGCGATTACCTGCCTCCTGACTTGGGTCACTGGCGACTGGTTCTCGACGCCGCAAGCCGCTGACCTGCGACGATAATGCGGCGAAGTGCCTTGGCAAGGCACTAAGTCTGGCCGTTCCGGCTGAGATGCACTGGCTTCGGCGCTAGAGATTGCCAGCTCGTTGGCGTCTTCGTCGCCTTGACCGACTTGGAGCGGGTCTCGCCCCTCCGGTGGGCGGCGTGTTCGTTGTTGACGACCGCTGACATCGGGCTTCCGGAGTCGTGCGCGGTCGTGGCGACGCAGGGCACCTCGTCGCAACGTGGCCGCCGTTCTGACCGACAACCGGGCCGTGACCTGCGACGACGCACGAATGGGCCGCGGAGATACAGCCCATCGCAAGGCACTAAGCCGAATGACCCAAGTCAGGACGAACGTCATTAGGAACGCACCGTGACCCCAGATGAGTACCTCGGGGCGGTCCGGGCCCTTGCCTGGCAGGCGGGCGATTACCTGCCTGAGGAGCGTCTGACGAACGTTCGCAGCCTGATCGACCACGGCGAGCCAGCGGAGGGCCTGTGCTCGCTTGCGTGGGTCATCGTCACGGATGGCGTGCGCGTGCCGAGGAACGTGATAACGGCGATTCGTGAGTTCACCGACGGGATCGTCGACGAGGAGTTCATGCCGCCGGATCTTGAGAACTTCGTCCTACCGGAACCAGCACCATGACAGCCCGACTCGGGCGTTTCGCGCTGTGGGTAATTGCTGCGATAGTCGCGCTCATCGGACTGGGGGCGGTCCCCGCAGGGGCGATGGCTCCAACCGATGATTCAGCGACGCTGATCTACGCCTACGACACTCGGATCTACGACGTGTCCGAGAACTGCGCGGAGACCGATCGCGGTCCACCTTCAATCGGCAACGCCCACACCACACGTGACGCCGTCGGCCCCTGGTCGCACGGCTCTGCGGCGCGTCCGGATGGTCCCGCAGCCCTTCCGGCCACCACCTACGACTACCCCGCGACGCTTGTCCCCCAGGTGGCCGGAGCTACTACTACGACGGGTGGCTACGTTCCGTTCGCTGGCGGGGACGTTTCACCGCTTCTGCGATTGCCGGTTGCCGCAAAAGCATGTTCCCTCACCGGGGCCACTGTCGTACTCATGGCCGATGGCTCACATAAGCCGATCGAGGACGTCGAGGTTGGTGACAAAGTCATCGCAACCGATCCCGAGACCAGCGAACAGGTAGCCAAGACCGTCGAGCACGTCTTCGTCCACGACGACACCGTGACCGATAAGGTCATCGACGGTGAGGTCATCACCACCACCGAGGACCACCCCTTCTGGTCAGTCACCGACCAGCGCTTCGAACGCGCCGACGAACTGAGCCCGGGTGTAAAGGTCCTGAGCGCAGACGGTCGCCTGATCACGATCTCGGGTCTAATGCTCGGAACGACTCGCGAGGAGCTTGCCTACAACCTCAGCGTCGAGGGTATCCACACCTACCACGTCGGAAGCGCCGAGATTCTGGTCCACAACGAGAGCACCTGCGACGTACGTGGCTTGTGGCAGATCACAGAGGAGGGGACGGCTGCGACTGATATGTAGTGACCTCCTGTCAAGTGGCAGGGTGAGGCGCCCGTCCCGGTGTCCCCGGGGCGGGCGCCTCGTGCTTCGTCGTCTATGCCGTGGTGAGCGTGTCGTTGGCGACGCGCGGTCAGACTGATATGCGCGGGTTGGTTACCGCAGCCCTGCGTGTCAGGGTGAGTTGAGTCCAGTGGTTCATAGCAAGTCCGCCTGACGCAGGGCGAGATTCAGGATCGATTCATCCATGTCCAGTTCAGTTCTTTCGAGCCCGACCAGCATCGTTCACGATGGGACCATGAGTTCTCCTCGTGCCGGTGGCCCGTCGCGTCGCCGGTCGTTCACACCGGCCCAGAAACTGCAGCACCTCGAGGACTACGAGGTGGCCTGTGCGGAGTCTGTGGGCGGTGCCTATCTACGTCGCGAGGGTTTGTACTCCTCGTTGATCTCCGAATGGCGTCGGCTCCGCGACGCGGGCCTGTTGGAGGGCAGGGGGCCTGGCGCGAAGGTTGGTCGGCCGAACGCCGAGCAGGCCGAGCTCGCCCGGCTGCGTCGCCAACTGGCCGAGAGCGAGCGGAAGTTGGCCACCACCGAGATCGCGTTGGACATCATGGGAAAAGCACACGCGCTCTTGGAGCAGATCTCCGAGAGCGCGACCGAGCAGCCACGCAGGAAGCGCTGATGGGCACCTACCGCCAACTCACCGCGGCCGGGGTCACGACCAGGCTGGCGGCGGTGTTGACGGGGGTGTCGAGGGCGACCGCGACCCGCACCGCCTCGGTGTCTGCGACCGACCCGACACCCCGGACTGTGGTGCCGGCGAACAAGCTGTCCCTGGCTGAGCGGACCCGCGTGCTGGAGGTCCTCAACAGCGCCGAGTTCGTCGACCAGCCCCCGTTGCAGGTCTACGCCAGCCTGCTTGCCCGGGGCCAGTACCTGTGTTCGCCTACCACCATGTATCGGATCTTGGCCGAAGCGAGCCAGGTCAAGGAACGCAGGCGGCTGGCCCGGCACCCAACCCGGGCGGTGCCCGAGCTGGTCGCGACCGGACCAGGGCAGGTCTACACCTGGGACATCACCAAACTGGCCGGACCAGCCAAGGGCATCTACTACGACGCCTACGTGATGATCGACATCTACTCCCGCTACATCGTCGGCGCCCACGTCCACAACCGGGAGAACGGCGTGTTGGCCGAGGAACTGATGAAGGAGATCTTCGGCATCCACGGCATCCCTGTCGTGGTCCACGCCGACCGCGGCACCTCGATGACCTCGAAAACGGTGGCGACCCTGCTCGCCGATCTCGGTGTGGTCCGGTCCCATTCGCGACCCCGGGTGTCGAACGACAACCCCTACTCCGAGTCTCTGTTCAAGACCATGAAGTACACCCCGGCCTTCCCCGACCGATTCGGATCCCTCGGTGATGCCAGGGCGTTCATGGCCGGGTTCGCCCAGGCCTACAACCACGAACACCACCACACCGGGATCGGACTACACACCCCAGCCGACGTCCACTACGGCCACCACCGGGTCATCGCCGCCATGAGATCGGTGGCACTGTCCGCGGCCCGAGCAGCTCACCCAGAGAGGTTCACCACGACCCGCGACCCCAAGATCCTCGCGCTCCCCACCGACGCCTGGATCAACCAGCCAGCAGCAGAAAACCCGGCTGCTTAACAACCACTGGGCTCATCCACCTTGAAAAATTCCGCAGGACGGGCTTTTCGGCTGGAGTGCGTTCCGCGTGTCTAGCAGCGAGCGTGGCCCGCCTGAGTGGGTGTGGGCTGCTCATAGTCGCGTCGCGGGTCGCTCCACGCGCTGCCACCTCGGCTTGGTCGACGAAGCAGATCGGGGGGTCGCTTACTCGAGGACGGCCAGGGACCAGCACCAGCCGGCGAGCTCGCGGGCGATCGGCGACGTTGGCGATGGTGTGCGCTTCTTGCGGCGGTCGATGAACTTCACCCACCGGTGGTGGAGTCGCCGGTTGCCCTCGTCGCCGCGGGCCCGGGCGGCGGCCGGGGCCAGGTCCCAGCGGTCACGCATGGTCTTGCCGACCACGTAGCGGGGCTGGTGGTGCCAGGCGGCCTCGACCAGCAGCCGGCGGACGTGGGTGTTGCCGGTCTTGGTGATCGAGCCCTGGCCCGCGAGCTGCGCCCGAGGAGTGCTCGGTGGGCACCAGCCCGACGAAGGAGCCGATGGTGTTGCCGGTGAACCGGTGCCAGTCGCCGATCTCGACCGCCAGCGCGAACCCGGTCAGGGTGCGCGATCCCGCGCAGGCACCCCAGCCGGTGCACCAGTGGGGTGAACTCGCGAGTCCGCGGCCATCTCCTCGATCGCGGCGTCGAGCCGGTCTGCGGCGGGCCAGGGTGGCCAGGACGGTCTCGTAGTCGGTGTCGAAGGTCAGCCGGGTCGCCGCGTCCGCGCGTCAGCTGCGGCGAGCGCGTCGCGGCGCAGCCAGGCGTCGTGCTTGCCGGTCCAGGCGTTCCCGCCGTAGTAGACGATCCCGTGGCGCAGCAGCAGCTTGGACAGCCGGTGCCGGGCCCGCATCAGGTCACCGCGGACAGTCCTCACGGGCCCGGACCAGATCCCGGGCGGCCTCCTGGTCGACGGTGGGGATCGCGCACCGCGGTGATCTCATCCAGCCGCAACAGCCGGGCCAGATGGACCGCGTCCTTGGCGTCGGTCTTGACCCGGTCACCCGCCGGCCTCTGCAGCTTCGACGGCGCGACCACCTCGCACCGGATCCCGGCCGCGGTCAGGCGCCGGTACAGCCCGAACCCGGTCGGGCCGGCCTCATAGGCCACCGCCACCGGACCCGGCAGCTCCGCCAGCCAGGACGGTGATGTGGTCATAGGACGGGGTCAGCTTCGCTCTGGAACAGCTCGCCCGTGACGCCATCGATCGCCGCTGCCGCGACCGATCGTGCGTGCACGTCCAGCCCAACACTCGTACGCTCGGTAAACACCGGGGCCTCCCACAACTGTCGGATAGGCCGAGCAGGCAGCCCCTGCTCGGTAACCCACGAATCTTGTGAGTGAGGCCCCGGCCCGCAACCCCGTCATCACGACCGGGTCACGTCATACCGTCTAGGCAAGGACCCTTCGGAACTGTCTGGAAGAGCAAGTCCGACGGCCTGTGGTGGTCCAAGGACACCGCCGGCAACGGAGGCAGCGTCTGGAAGGTCTACGAGGAGTCCTCGCGAGGACTGATCTGGCGCGCAGACCCTGTGCGTCAGGCTGAGGTGAGACACCACCACTGATTTCCTTCCTTGCGCGGGGTGAGAAGCGAGATACCTGATGACGATGACGTTGGCTGACACCACCCGGACCGATGATGGGGTGGTGAGTCCGAGAGCAGACCGTCCTAAGCGCCGCACGTTCACCGCGGAGTACAAGGCGCAGATCCTGGCCGAGTACGAGACGGCTGATCACGGCGAGCGGGGCGCGATCTTGCGTCGGGAGGGCCTGTACTCCTCCCACATCACCGAGTGGCGCAAGGCCGCAGCGGGGGGCGCAACCACCGCGTTGGGTCCCAGGGCCCGGGACCGGCGTGACCGGGAGATCGAGCAGTTGCGGACCCGTGCCGAAAGAGCCGAGGCCGAACTCGCGCGGACCAGGGCGGCGTTGGACATCGTGGGAAAAGCACACGCGCTCTTGGAGACGCTCTCCGAGAGCACGGAGCACGCCGAAGCCGCCGCCGCGGTGATCAACCCGGCTGTCGACGAGCTGGCCGAGCACACCACGATCAAGCGCGGCGTGCGCTCTGCTGGGGCGACCCCGTGGCAGCCACTACCGGGCCAAGCAACCGTCGGCTTGCGGGCCGGCGCCCAGCCCTCGCGGGCGATTCCTCCCAACGCCCTGACCCCGATCGAGCAGGCGGAGGTGCTCGCAGTGCTGACCAGCGAACGGTTCTGTGACAAGTCGGTGGCCCAGGCCTGGGCCACGCTGCTGGACGAGGGCACCTACCTGTGCTCGATGTCCACCATGTACCGGCTCCTGCGCAGGCCGACGGAGCTGCGGGCGAGCGGCGCCGCCAAGCCACCCACCCGGCCACGGCCGAAGCCCGAGCTGGTCGCCACCGCACCGAACCAGGTGTGGTCGTGGGACATCACCAAACTGCGCGGGCCCGCGACGTGGGGTCTGCTACCACCTGTACGTGATGCTCGACATCTTCTCCCGCTACGTCGTGGGCTGGACGGTCGCAGACCAGCGAGGACGCCGAGCTCGCCGAGACGCATGCTCGAGACAGCGATGCGGCGAGCAGCGGCATCGCCCGGCAGCGCCGTCCACGCCGACCGCGGCACCTCGATGACCTCCAAACCGGTCGCGCCGCTGCTCGCTCGACCTCGGCGTCGACCGGTCCCACTCCCGGCCGCACGTGACCAACGACAACCCGTTCAGCGAGGCCGCAGTTCAAGACCCTGAAGTACCGCCCGGACTTCCCCGACAGCGTTCGGCTCCATCGCGGACGCCCGGGCGTTCTGCGAGGTGTTCTTCGGCTACTACAACCACGAGCACCGCCACTCCGGGATCGGCCTGCACACCCCGGCGTCAGTCCACTACGGCACCGCCGACGAGATCCGCGCCCAGCGGCAGCACACGCTCGACGCCGCCTACGCCGCCCACCCCGAACGGTTCGGCAACCGCCGCCCCAGGCACCGCAACTGCCCACCGCCGCCTGGATCAACCAACCCTCACCGGAGGCCCTCATACAGACCGCGTAACGAGACGTGTCTCAGACTGCTTGACATCTTCCGAGACGCCAACCAATACGGCGACTTCATCGTAGGCAAGCACAAGAGCGACATTGGAACCTTCATTCCGTGGAAGGAACCTCAATTGATCACCTCGGCAGAAGAGTTCCTCGCACTGCGCACGAGCGAAGACCCCACCGACCAGGATCGGGCCACCCGAGACAACGCAGACGTCTCGGTTTGGCTCGAAGTCGTGACGACCTATCCGTCAATGCGGCAATGGGTTGCTCACAACAAGACTGTTCCAAGCGAGGTCCTGCAGACGCTTGCATCCGACCCCGATCCCGCCGTCCGATGGGAGGTCGCCGGCAAGCGGAAACTGGATCCCGACTCCCTCGCCGTCTGGCTTCGGACAGTGACGACAGTGTGCGGGTCAGGGTCGCCCGCCACCCACGCGCCAGCACCGACCTCCTGACTGCGCTGCGCATCGACGGATCGTGGGTCGTCAGAGAGGCGGCGGACGAGGCTCTCAGGGCGCGCTCCTCGGGGAAGCCATGATGTAGCTACTGCCTCGATCGGGAACGTCTTTAATGAGTCGCGCTCTCTTGACAGTCATCGCCCTGATCGCGGGGGTACTCGGTCTGACGATGTCCGCCAGTCCGGCGTATGCGGTGCCGCCGTCCCTCGTCCAGACCTACGACTACGACGACCACCACCATCGCGCGATGCCGACAGGCATCATCGCCGAGCGCGGACCACCCGTCGCGGACGACCACGCCACTTTCCGCGACGCCGTCGCCCCTTGGGCGAACGGCGCATCGGCACGCTCGGACGAACCCACACCCGGCACAGCGGCCACATACGTCGCACCCACCATGCTCGTGCGGGTCGTGCGGGTCGCGCTGGCTACGGGTACGAACCTGGAGCAAGTTCGCGACGTTGACGTGGCTCTATCGACCATTCCGCCGA